>JAXLST010000001.1:0-6046 GCA_046330435.1 Thermoleophilia bacterium
CGGCGCAGCACCAGGCCCCACAGGTCCATCAGGGCCGCGGCGGCCACGCCCATCACGAGCGCCCGCGCGACCAGCTCGATCGGCGGGATCATCGGGCGTCGGGGGTGATCGGGGCGACCGAGATCAGGCGAAGACCGGCGTCCCGGACCCGACCGAGCAGGCCGTGGAGGGCGGCCTGGTCGACAGGCTGGACGTCGATGGCCGTCGTGCCGTCGGGCAGGCGGACGAGCGCGATGGCGTCAAGGCGGACCGACCAGCGGTCGTCGAGATGGCCCGCGAGCTGGATGCGATAGCGGCTGGGGGCGCGGGGATCGGGGGCGGGTTCGTGGCACATGGGACGCTCCGTGTCGAGCTCGGCCGATGGGTGGCCGGCTGGGTGATGGAGCGAGGGTCGGGGCCGGCGTGGTGAGCGGGCATCACCACGCGTGGTGATTCCTGCGGATCAGCGGCGAGCGACGAGACCGAGCTCGGTGCCACGGGTGACGGCGGCGCGGCGCGAGGTCACGCCGAGCTTCGCGAACACGTTCTTCGTGTGCGTCCGGAACGTGTTCAGCGAGATGTAGAGGTGGGCCGCCATCGCGGGCCCGTCGAGGTCGGAGGCGAGCAGACGCAGGACCTCGAGCTCACGCTCGCTGAGGGGCTCGATGAGCGGCGCGGTGGCGGTGGCCGGCCGGGCGGGGGCGGCCGCGACGACGGACGATCGGTCCGTCACGAGGGCGAGCATGCGGCGGGCGGTGGCCGAGGTGGCTGAGGTGGCCGTGGTGCGACGAGCGGCCGCGGCGAGCAGCGGCGTCACGGCCGGGGCACGCTCGGTGAACACGCGGACCTGGCCTTCGGCCTCGGCCAGGGCCAGGGCGGCCTCGAGCGCGGCCGTTGCGGTGCGGGCGTCGCCCGCCGCGGCATGAGCGATCGACTGGACCACCAGGATCTCGACCTGGCTGCGGCCCCGGCCCCCGGCCGCTGCAGCGGTCAGCAGACGGTCGAGCAGTCGGGTCGCCTCGTCCGGCCGGCCATCCGCGACGAGCACCTCGGCGAGCGTGACGAGCGGATGCTCGGCCAGGCAGGTCGCCGGGTCGTCCGCGGTGATCCGGCGCTCCGCGACCCACGCCCACGCCTCCGCGACCCGCCCGCCCCGTGCCCACCGGCGCGCCCGCACGGAGCCGATCGGCCGGAGCTCGGGAAAGAAGTCGCCGTCGTGGACGCGCTCGGCCTCGTCAAGGTGGGCGAGCGCCGCGTCGGCGTCACCCTCTGCCGCCGCCAGCTCCGCCAGCGCGACCCTGCGCCGCCACGGGTGCTGCGGCAGACCCAGCCCCTCCCCGAGCGCCGCGCTCTCGTCCAGGTGACGCCGCGCGGTCGCGAGGTCGCCGACCTCCAGCGCGACCTCCGCCAGCCCCACGAGCATGTCCGCCGTCCCGCGCAGCGGCGCCCCGCCCGCCCCGGACGCACCCAGGGCCGCCGGGCCCTCCATCCCCAGCCGCACGCCCCGCTCGAACGTCCGCCGCGCGTCCGCCAGGCGCCCCTGGGCGACGCGGATGTCGCCCATGGCCAGCAGCCCGCCGAGCATGTCGGCCCGGTGGCCCGCCCGCTCGAGGTCGGCGATCGCGCCGGCCCACGCCGCGTGCGCCTCGTCCAGGTCGCCGTTCGACCAGTACGCGAGGGCGAGCAGGCCCCCGGCCGCACCGCGTTCCAATGGCTGGTCCTCGCGCGCCGTCGCGAACGCCGTGCGCGCCTGCTCGAGGGTCGCGGCGTGGTCGCCGAGCATCCGCGCGAGCGCCGAGCGATACACCGGGATCGCGCTCGGCAGGTGGCCCAGCGCGGACGGGTGGAGGACCACCATTCCCTGCGCCTCGGCCGCCGCCCGCGCCGCCTCCCCCGTCCAGCGCGGGCAGCCAGCGCTCGGCCGCGGCAAGGGCGCTTCTCGACGCCCAGGGACACGCCCGTCGACGGGAGCGCCCCCGCGTGCGCAGTCGCCAGCACCGGCCGGTGGTCGAACGTCGCCTCCGGCAGCGTGTCCAGCCAGCGCCGGAGCGTCGCCTCCTGCCGGGTCTGTCGAAGCCGGCCGGCCGTCAGCTCGATCAGGTCGGCCGCATGCTCCGCGTCGCCGGCGGCGAGGGCGTGCTCGATCGCCGCGTCCGGCTCGTCCTGTGCCCACCACCAGTCGCTCGCGCGTCGGTGGAGCGCGGGAAGGTCCGCCGGGCGCTGCTCCCGGAGACGGGCGCGCAGCAGGTCCGCGAAGAGGTGGTGGTAGCGGTACCAGCGGCGACGGTCGTCGAGCGGGACGAGCAGCAGGTTGGCGCGGTCGAGCGCGTCGAGCATCGCGGCGCCGCCCGAGCCACCCGTGACGGCATCGCACAGCGGCCCGGTGAGCCGGTCGAGGATCGCGGTCGAGAGCAGGAAGTCGCGGACCTCGTCCGACTGGCGCTCCAGCACCTCGTCCGCGAGGTAGTCGACGACGTGGCGGTCGTCGCCTGCGAAGCTCGCGATGAACGCGGCGGCGTCGGGGCGGTCCCGCACCGACAGGGCGGCGAGCTGGAGCGCCGCGACCCAACCCTCGGTGCGCGCCCCCAGCGCCGCGATGGCCGTGGGGTCCAGCCCCAGGCCGAGGCGATCGTTGAGGTAGGTGGCGGCCTCGTCTGGCGTGAAGCGCAGGTCGGCGGCGCGGATCTCCACGAGGTCGCCGCGGACGCGCAGCCGCGCCAGGGGGAGCGGCGGGTCGGCGCGCGTGAGGATCACCAGGTGGGCCTGCGGCGGCAGCCGGTCGAGCAGCAGCGCGAGGCCCTCGTGGATCGCCGGGCTGGTGATCAGGTGCAGGTCGTCGAGCACCAGCACCAGCTCGCCCCCGAGGCGGGCGAGGCCGTTGAGGAGCTCCGTGAGGACGTCCGCGGCCGGTGGGGCACCACCGGCGATGCGGGCCCGGGCCGGTTCCGCGGCCTCCGGTGCCACCGACGCGACCGCCGCGAGCAGATAGGCGAGGAAGGCCGCGGGCTCGTCGTCCGAGCGGTCGAGCGAGAGCCAGGCCGTCCTGGCCTCCGCGGGCAGGGCGGCGAGGCCCTGGGCGATGAGGGTGGACTTGCCGAAGCCCGGCGGGGCCGACACGAGCAGCAGCGGCGCCCGGAGCCCGGCCGCGACCCGCTCCGCGAGGCGGGGTCGCGCGATGGCCGTGTCGCGCACCCGCGGCGCGCGCAGCTTGGTCTCGAGGATCGTCGTCACCGGGCGGCCCGGGGCGCCGACCGGCAGGGCGGACGGCTCAACCGCTGCTGCCGAGCAGCCGCCCGACGCGATCGAGCTGAAGCACGAGGTCCACCACGACGAGGACGCCGAGCCCGACGGCCGGGATCGTCCAGCCCGCCGCCCACAGCGCGACCACCCCGGCACCGAGCAGGACCACCTCGAGCACGAGCCGCACCGGGCCCGGCACGGTCACGATCGGGGCCGGTCCGTCGCCCGCCGCCCGGAACACCGCCCAGACCGCGGCGAGCAGGATCGGCAGGCCGATCCCCAGGACCAGCCGAAGGAGGCCGTCGTGGCGGGTCCAGCCCCACGCGCCGACGGCGATGAGGGCCAGGATCTCCACCACGAAGTGGAGGCCGAGCGCGGCCGGGCTCTGGCTCATCGCGCGACCACGCGGTCGTGTCCCGTCATCGCGTCCCCTCCCTCGGTGCTGTGCCGGCGGCGTGCGGCCGATGCTATCGGGGTGGCTGGGTCCGCCCAATGCCCGGGACGGTGCCCGCAACCGGTTGAACCATTGCAGCGACCTTTCAGCTCGACATCGAAGCGTATCGACGGCGTGACGAGACGCGGTCGACGGGATCCGCGCCGGGTCAGGCGGGGGTGGGGCGCCGCGCAGGCAGCAGGCGGGCGACCACCTGCGCCGGGGCAGGGCGGCTCCAGTCGGCGAGACGGACGCCGTCGCCCAGGCCGAGATCGACCACGATGTGGCCCAGCCACGCAAGACCGATCACGAGGGCCATCGACCCGCCGACGCCCGCCAGCCCGGCGCCGATCAGGAGGGCCGGCACGAGCGGGTGATGCAGGGCGTTGAAGACGGGCACCGCGCGGCGCGCGAGGTGGGCAGGGGCCTGGAGCCGCCGCCAGCCGAGGACGGCCGGGGCGTGTGGCAGGATGCCGAAGGCGATCACGGGGAGGAGGCCCAGCGCGTGCTCGTCCGAGATGACGTTGGCCAGGAGCGCGGCCGCGATGCCGGGCACCAGCCACGCGCGGTGGACGGCCGGCAGGCGGAGGATGCGGCCGGCGAGGATGGTGCCCAACGCCGGCCGGGTCGGGCGGTCGTCCTGCACGGGGTCGGAGCCCGGGGCGTCGGAACCGCCGTCGAGCGCCGCCGTCGCCCTCCGGTCGAAGCCCTTGAAGATCATCCAGAGGCCGATGGCGCCCTCCCAGAGGAGGAACGGGAGCGTCGCGATGGCGGTGAAGGCGCTCGTGGCGTCGTTGACGCCGAGGATCATGCCGACCGCGGACGCGACGAGCAGCGGGGCGCCGACGAGGCCGATCGCGGGGATGACGCGCGGCACCAGGCGCGCCCGGTACAACACCGTCGCGAACATCAGCGCGTTGAAGGCGGGCATCAGGCCCGGGCCGATCACGAACGTCCAGTCGCGCACGCCGACGAGCCCCTGCCCCACCGCGACGAGGGAGCCGCCGTCCGTGCCGGTCGCCGGACCATCCTGGCGGAGCGTCACGACCGCCAGCAGGCTGACCACGCCGATGACGATCGTGGCCGCCTCGAAGGCCCGTGTCATCACGAAGCCGAGCGCGAGGCTCTCGTGGTGCCGGCGGAGCACGGAGAAGACCGCCACGGCCGACCCGATGCAGGCGAGCGCGTTGACGAGGTCGAGCAGGCACGCCAGGCGGATCTGCAGGTCGACGCCCGGGCCTAGGATGTAGCCGGGGTCGTTCAGGACCGGCGCCAGCATCAGCGCCGCCGGGATCGAGGCCACGAAGGTGATGAGGTAGAAGAGGCCGCTCGCGAACGCCGCCATCCGGGTCGGGTCCGCTGCGTGGGGGCTGCGTGCCATCGGATCGAACCTCCTGCCTGGTGGGCCCCGCCGGTGATCGACCGGGCCGCTGGTGGCCGGAGCGTCAGGTCCGGGATGGTGAGCGGACATCACCACGGGTGGTGATTCGCGGCGGCGGACCGTGGCGCCCCGGCCGCACCGCCGTGCCCCGGACAAGCCGAACGGGGTGACGGCCGGTGTCACCCCGTTCTGTCGCGTCCCCCCTGCCGCGCCCCGCCGGGCGCCCCTCGTCAGCCGGCGGCCGCCTCGGCGCGGGGCTCGAGCACCACCACGGCGGTCGTGCCCGTCCGGCGTGCCGCCAACGCGGAGATGTCGTCGCCCCAGCCCGGGAAGTCGGCGAAGCGCGCCCACAGGCGCTCGCGCTCGTCACCCACCGCCGCCCGTGCCCGCACGGCGCGCGGCCCGTCGGGCAGCGTCACCACCGCGTCCGGATCGGACTGGAGGTTGAGCCACCACGCGGGCTCCGCCTCACCCCAGCCGTTCATGGCGAGCGTGACGAGATCCGGGCCATCCTCGTAGTAGCCCACGATCGCGGTCCGTCGCTTCCCGGAGCGGCGCCCGACCGTGTCCAGGCGCAGCATCCCGAACCGCGCCCCCTCGTCCGGCCGGGACAGCCCGAACCGGCCGCCCGTCACCCGGTACGCCGTCCGGTGGAGCGCCCAGACGGCCCGGATCACGGGGCGTGGGGGCAGTCGCCGGGTGTCCGTGGTGGCCTGCGTCATCGGTCGTCTCCTCGCTGGTCGCCCCCCAGGCGAGGTGCCGGAGGCGTGGCCCCAGCCTCCGATCCGCCCATGCGACCGCGCATCACCAAGGCTGGTGATTCGCGGCCGCGGCGCTCAGCCCGATCGACCCAGGCGACGGCCGCGGCCTCGCGGCCCCGCCTCCACGGGTGCGATGGCCATGAGCGCGGCCGCCCCAAGGATCTTCCAGTGACGCATCCCAACCCCCTCAGGCAGATCCCCCCGGCCGCATCATGCGCGCTCCCGCGGGCCGGCGAATGCCCGTAGACTCGG
>JAXLST010000002.1:0-3244 GCA_046330435.1 Thermoleophilia bacterium
CCCAGCTCGCGGCCCTCGCGCACCTGGCGCCGCGCCGCCGCACGCTCCTCGACCGGCTGCCGCGCTGGGTGCCGGCCGCGGGTGCGGTCGCGGGAGCCGTCGCGATCGGCACGGCCATCGCCTGGCTCTGGCATCCCGAGCACGGCGCGATCCGCCGCGACCGCCTCCTGCGGCCGGTCCGCGAGCGCATCGACGCGCTGCTCGGCGGCGGGCAGGACCTCGTCGCGATCCCCATCGAGGACGACGGCGCGGCCGACGTCCTGCCGTTCTCCGACGCCAGGACGCAGTCGCCGGCCTGAGCCGGGCGCCTCGCAGGCGCGCTGCCGACGGCAGGTCAGGCGACGGGCTTCAGCCAGAAGGCGGTCGAGGCGAGCGGGCCGCCCGTGCCCCGGTTGGCGTTGAAGGCCGACTCGAACACCCAGCCCGCCACGCGCACGGTGCGGTCACTGCCGGTGATCGTGACGCTGATGAGCCGCCCGGACACGCCCCGCCGCTTGAGGTTGAGCGACACCAGGTCGCCGACGTCCGTGCGCGGATCCTTCGCGAGGATCGCGCCGAGCTGCGCGAGCGTGAAGGTCCGCGTCGACCAGCTGCGCGCCGCGCAGGCGATGTCGTAGGGGACGCCGTTCTCGTCCACGTCGGGCGAGCCGCGGAGGTACGGGATGTCCGTGCCGAGCGTGCCGTCGGCGGAGGTGAACACGTTCTTCGCGTCCTCCGTCGCGCCACCCGCGACCGAGTGGTACAGCGTGTTCGCGACCGCGCCGTCATACAGCACGACCTGTCCGGCGGTGCTGGTGACCGCCTCGTTGGAGGCCGCGCGCTCCACGTCGACGCCGAGATACTCCTGGTTGCGGGTGTCGGGGTAGAGGTCGAACAGGGTGTTGGTCGGGCGAAGGTGCTTGAGCGCGTAGCTGCGCGCGGCGATCGCCTGGGCACGCAGCGCCTCGCGCGGGGAGGAGGCGGAGAGCTCCGCCGGCACCACACCGAGGAGGTAGTCCTCGAGGCTCAGCTCGTCGACCACGGAGAGCCCGGTGGTGCGCAGCTTCAGGCGGATCGCGCCGCGGTACAGGTTGTAGGTCTTGCTCCAGAGGGGGGTCGTGAGGCGCGTCGCATCGTCGAGGGGCACGAGGCGGCTGTCGCCGTCCCACGCACCCTCCGTGACGAGGCCGCCACCCGGTCCGGTGATGCGCAGCGTCCAGGCGCCGGCGGCATCCGGGCCGATCGCGGCGCAGGCGTCCGCGGGGTAGATCGTGCCGTCCGGAACGACATCGGAGCCTGTGATCGTCCAGGTGCCGTCGCGGCCGCACAGCTTCGTGGTCGTGCCCGCCGCGATCGTGACGTCCTGGGCGAGCAGCACCCGCACCGGCTGGTCGGGGCGCGTGCCGATCGTCGTGCCCGGGTAGTAGTGGGCGAGGATCGTGGCGGCGTCCTGGCCGGCGGCCGCGCGACCCTTGGCGCCCCACTGGGACATCCCGACGCCATGGTCGGAGCCAAGGCCGTCGAATCGGTAGCGGGTGGGCGGCGGCGGGCTGGGATCGGGGCTGGGGACCGGGCTCGGGTCCGGGCTGGGGCTCGGGTCGGGTGACGGGGAGGGGGCGGGCGCGGCGGCGATCGGGGTGACGACGACGTCGTCGATGGCGAGCGCGAGCGGGCCCCGGCCGCCGATGGCGAGGCGGATGACAGGGTCGGTGATGGGCAGGGCGCCGGCGGCGAGGCGGGTGGCGCCGCGGAGGAGTGCGATTCGGCCGGTCGTGGTGTCGAGGCGCAGCTGGAGCGCGAGGGCGCGGTCCTTCGGGATGGTCAGCTTCGAGCGGAGGCAGCGGCCGTCGATGCACAGCGCGGCATGGCCGTCGCGGTCGCGCGTGAGGCCGAGGTGCGCGCCGCCGCTGGTGGTGAGGGCGAGGATCGGGCCGGCGGTCGCGATGCGGATGCGGAACGCGATGGAGATCGCGTCGGCGCGCGCGAGGTCGCGGGTCATCGTGACCTTGGAGCGGCGGTCCTTGGCGACGAGATGCGCGCCGCGAGCGCCCGCGAGGGCCGACTGCTTGTCGACGGTCGCGGTCGCGTGGCCGACGGTCTTGACGGCCCAGTGGCTCAGGCCGGCCTGCTCGAAGCCGTCGCGGACGAGGGCGGTCGTGCCGGCGGTCGTCGGGCCGGTCGTGGCGGCGACGACGGGTGCCGCGGCGGTCACGAGCGCCAGGGCGGCGGCGAGCGGCAGGGCGACGCGGCGCACCAGGTCCCGGGGGGCGCGCGGGGTGCGCGCGGACGCCGGACGGGCGGCGGAGGCGCCGGCTCGGGCCGGGGCCGGGGGCGGGCACGACGGGCGGGGAAGCATGAGCGGACCGGTGCGGTTCGGTGGACGTGGCGTGGGTTCGTGCGCCACCTGAAGCGTCGCGCGAGGGGGCATCCGCGACGATGGCCCGGAGGTCCGGGGGCCGGCAGCGTACCCTGATTGCGAGGTGGACGCCATGTCTGGACAGTTCGTCGATGCGCCGGGCGGCACGCTGTGGGTGGTGGACGAGGGCGCTGGACCGCCGATCCTGCTGCTCCACGCGGGGATCGTGGACCACCGTTCCTGGGATGCGCTGGTGCCGTTCCTGGTCGCCGGCGGCCTCCGGGTCGTGCGCTACGACGCGCGTGGGTTCGGGCGGTCGACCACGGAGGACGTGGCGTTCAGCAACCGCGCCGACGCCGTGGGGGTGCTCGATGCGCTGGGCATCGGGCGGGCCGCGCTGGTCGGCAACAGCCGGGGCGGCCAGGTCGCGTTCGACGTGGCGATCGAGTCGCCGGCTCGGGTGGTGGCGGTCGTGGGGGTCGGCGCCGGGCTGGGTGGCTTCGAGGGTGACGCGACGCCGGAGGAGCTCGCGCTGTTCGACGAGATGGAGCGGCTGGAGGAGCTGGACCCGCCGGACGTCGCCGCGGTCGCCGAGTTCGACGTGCGTGCCTGGGTCGACGGGCCGGGGCAGCCGGACGGCCGCGCGCCCGCGGCTGTGCGGGACGCCGTCCGCAGGATGTCGCTCGAGAACGACCTGCCGCACCGGGTGACCGGCCAGCCGATCCGCCTCGAGCCACCCGCCGCCGAGCGGCTCGCCGAGCTGCGCTGCCCCGTCCTGGCGGTCGCCGGTGCCCTCGACTTCTCCGACGTGGCGCAGACGGCACGACATCTCGAGGCGCAGGTGCCGGGCGCGCGGGCGGTGGTGCTCGAGGGCGTCGCCCACATGATCGGCATGGAGGCGCCCGAGAC
>JAXLST010000003.1:0-2465 GCA_046330435.1 Thermoleophilia bacterium
CCGGATCCCAGCGCTGCGGCGAGATCGCCCGCGGCGCCGCGAACGTCCGGCCGCCGTCCGTGGAGACCGTCCAGTAGTCCCCGATCGTGGCCAGGCCCCGTCGCGGGCTCGTCCCGAACGGCACGTCGACCAACCCGTGCAGGCCGATGAACACGAAGCCATCGCCGATGACCAGCGCCGGCTTATGCGCCGACTGGGTCCGGCCGTCCACGCGCGGCAGGTCGGGCACCCGCGTCCAGCTCCACGTCCGCCCCTGGTCGGTCGATCGTCCGACGAACACCCGGCCGCGCGGACGCGGGCCCGGTGACCAGTCCGCGACCGCGACGAGCACCGCACCCGTGCGCGGGTCGACGTCCAGGCCGTGCGTCCAGCGGGGGCGCAGCCGGTTGTCGTCCGTGGTGCCGGGAGCGGGCGCACCCTGGACCCACGCGTTGGCCGACAGCTCCCGCACGAGCTGCGGCGCCCCGACGTCGAACGTGCGATCGGCCCCGTGGTAGCGCAGGCGCGCGATGCCGAACGCCTCCCGCCGCGAGATGCCCACGGGCCTCGGCCGGTCGGACTGGTGGAACGTGACATAGAGGCCACCGTCGGGGGCGGCCGCCAGGCGGTACCCGATGCGGTAGGCGAACGGCGCACGCGCCGGTGCCGGCAGCGGCGGGACCTCGGCGCCGGTCCAGGTGCGCCCGAGGTCGCGCGAGGCGACGACCCGCAGGTGCGGCTCGTGGCCGTGCGGGAACCAGTTGATGGCCGCGTAGACGACCCCATGGTTGGGGCTGGCGGGGTCCCGGTCGACGGTGATGTCGGGGTAGCCGCCGTCCGGCGTGGCCGTGGAGGCGCGCTCCAGCCACATCCGCGACCAGTGGTCACCTTCGTCGTCGGACCAGGCGATGCTCAGGCGGTGCGCGGTGAAGGTGCAGCCGGGCACGGTCGTGTCGGCCCAGTAGAGCCGGTCTCGGCCGCCCGGCCCGGGCCCCCAGGCGAGCACCCCGTGCCAGTTCGGGGCGCGGCCGCTGCCCGCCCATGGCAGCCCGGCCGCCTCGCGCCAATGAGCGCCGCCGTCGTGGGTCACGCGCAACGCCGTCATCAGCGGCGAGCAGGAGCCCGACGCGTGCGCCTCGCGGTGGTAGAGCACGGCGATCCGCCGGGGATCGGTCGGGTGGGTCGCGACGATCGGGTCGAACGCCTGGTCCCACGGGAAGGGACGCGCCTCGAGGTCGGGGCCGATCTCGCGCTCCCAGTCGAGGTGGAGCGCCGCCGCGGGCGTCGCGTCCGGCGCCCCGGCCACGGGGTCCGGCAGCCGTCCCGGGCCGCCACCGGTGACGGTCCCGGCACCCGCGGGTCCGCCGGCCACGAGCGCAAGGAGCAGGCCGATCGTCAGCAGCAGCACGGCCGGACCATGCTACGCCGGGCCCCGGGAATCGGAACGGGCGGCATCCCGGAGGATGCCGCCCGTGTGCCGGGAGGAAGGGGGCCGGCCACCGGTCTTGGGCACCGGAGGCCGGGGTCGGTCAGTCCTGGCCGCCGTTCACGAAGACCGGCTGGTCGAGGACGACCTGGGTGGAGTAGAGCTGCGCGATGTCGATGCACATCCGGTTGATGGCCTCGGGGAGCATCCCGGCCCAGATCGTCACGACGACGCCCTGGTCGGTGACGGCCGTGTCGACCTGCTTCAGGCCGTAGCAGCCCTCGGCGCCGTACCAGTAGTAGATCGTGAGCGTGCGGCCGTCGGGCGCGACCTCGATGTGGTCGAACGGGACGGGCTGGGCGCCCGTGACGGCCGGGTTCGGGACCGCCGGGGTCGCGCCGCTGTCGGGCGGGATCGAGGCGGGCGCCTGGAACGTGACCGAGGTGTCCGGTCCGGCGGACGGTGACTGCGCGAGGGCGCTGCCGCCACCGAAGGCGGCGAGGGCGAGGCCGGCGAGCAGCACGGGCAGGAGCCGGGCGCGGCGGGCATGACGGGTCGCGGACATGGGGGCCTCCATGGGTGAAGCGGGGGTGGCTGGCCGTCGGTGCTGGTCGCGAGGGGTGCGCCGGGTGCACCGTCGGGGTTCCGGGGCTCCAGACGCCGGACCCCGCCATCCGGTTCCCGGCCGGGCCGGGAACGTGCCGCCGCTTACGCGACCTTGACCCCGATCGTGTGGTGGCCGCGCGCGCCGTCCGGCGCCGGAGCGGTCTGCTCCGCGGTCTGGACCTCGCCCGTGCCGTCCGTGGCGCGCACCTCGATGCGGTGGTCGCCGGGGGTCGCGTCCCACGTCGCGGTCCACTGGACCCAGGCGGCCGCGGCGAGCGGCTTGGACAGGGTGGTGGGCATCCAGTCCCCGTCATCGACCTTGATCTCGACCGCGCTGATGCCCCGGTCCGGCGCCCAGGCGACGCCCGCGACCGCGGTCGGACCCGCGGGCACGGTGCTGCCGCCGCGCGGCACGTCGATGCGCGACTGGGTCAGGATCGGCGCCTCCTTGGCC
>JAXLST010000004.1:0-2069 GCA_046330435.1 Thermoleophilia bacterium
AACGAGCCGACCGGCGAGACGTTCGCGGTCGGCGTGGTGACCACACCGGTGGGAGGCCGGGCGGCGTTGGGCGTCGATCCGGCATCGCTGGCCGGCCGAGTGGTGGAGCTCACCGAGGCCTGGACCGGCGCGGACGGGGTGCGCCGCGAGCTGCTGACCCTGGCCGAGCCCGACGCGATGCTCCACCGGCTGCTCGCGCGGCTCCTCGCGGACCTCGACCTGTCCGACGCGGGGTTCGCGCGCTGCGAGCAGGCCGTCGCGCTGCTCGAGGCCGACCCCTCGCGACCCATCGCCGGCATCGCCGAGGAGCTGGGGGTGTCCCACGGGCACCTCGACCGCGAGTTCCTGCGCGTCGTCGGGCTGCGGCCGAGCCAGCTCGCACGACAGCGTCGCGTGCAGCGGCTCCTGGAAGCCGTGCATCGCGACGGCGACGTCGCGTGGGCGGCGCTCGCTGCGGACCTGGGCTGGGCGGACCAGTCGCACCTCATCCGGGACGTGAAGCGGCACACCGGGGTGACCCCCTCGGCATACCTGGCCGCACAGCGGGCCTGGACCACCCCGGTCGATGCCGCGGAGACGATCGGCTTCGTGCCCGACCCCGCCTGAACCGTCCCCGCGGCCCCTTCGTCTCGTCCATCCACCTCCGCATCAAGAACATCCAAGACAGGATCGGCCGATGGCCGACAGCATCCGGACGTCGACCACACGGCCCAGCCCACCCACCGGAGCGCCCCCATGTCCGACCCTGTCGAGACGCAGCTGCACAACATCACCGCCCGCACGGGCATGACCGTCGAGGACTACGCACGGGCGCTGGCGCCCCACGGGGACCTCAGCCACGGCCGGATGCTCGCGATCCTGAAGTCGGAGCACGGGCTCACGCACGGCAACGCCAACCTCATCGCCCACCGCGTCCGCGACCTCGCTGCAGGCGGGCCCCCGCCCGAGGATGCACTGCTGGCCGCCCAGTACCGGGGAGACAAGGCGGCGCTACGACCGGTCCTCGACCGGATCGTGGAAGTCGCCCGGGACCTTGGGCCGGATGTGCAGGTGGTGGTCCAGAAGACGGGCGTGAGCCTGCGGCGGCGCAAGCAGCTCGGCGTCGTCGGCGCCCCGTCGGGCGGGCGGATCCGGCTCGGGCTCAACCTGTCGGCCACGCCGCCGGACCCGCGGGTCGCCGAGGTGACCGGCATGTGCTCGCACCAGGTGGAGCTGCGGACGGTGGACGAGGTGGACGCCGAGGTGGTCGCGTGGATCGGGGCGGCCTACGAGCGAGCCGGCTGACGCCGCGCGATCAGCGGAGACCGAGCGCCCGACGCATCCGGGTGATGAACGATGGACGGTCCGGGCCGGAGGCTGCCGTCGGGGCGGGGGCCGGCCGGGCCGAGGGCGACACCGGAGCCCCCGAGGCGGCCGATCGCGAGGTGGCCGGACGGGTGGTACCCGACGCGGCAGCGGATGGACCAGACTGGGCGTTCGTGGGGCGCGGCGGCCTGGGAGCGGGCGGCGCCTCGTGGCTGAACGCGGTGCGCGGCATCGGGCCGTGGTCGGCGTTGCGGCGGGCGGCGCGGAGGAGCTCCTCGGCGGCCCGGCGGCGCTCGGCGGCCTGCTCCGCGGCGACCTTGCGCGCCTCGGCGCCCGTCACGACCTGGGTGCCGCGGTACGTCCACGCGCCGCCCTTCGGCAGCTCCGCCTCGCCCTTGCGGAAGTAGCGCCGCGCGGCCATCGACCACGCCGCCCCGGAGGAGCGCGAGTACACGTCGAAATCGTCCGGTGACCGGCCTCCCGTGCGGTGGGCACCCGTCCCCGTCGCCGCACCGCCCTGAGCCCCGGCCCCGCCCGGAGGCGGCCCGCTCGTGGTGCCCCGGCTCGGCCCAGGCGGCGGCTTCGGGGCGCCGGTCCGTGCGGCGCCACCCGCGGCTCCCGCTGCGCCCGCGGTCCCCGCCCCGGCCGCGCCCGCTCCCCCACCTCGGCGGTCGCGCGGCGAGAAGTCCTCCCACCACGGCACCCCCGCGGCGCTCCAGGTGGTGCTCCGCGACGCCGGGTCGCGGTCGTGCGCTCCCCACGGC
>JAXLST010000005.1:0-530109 GCA_046330435.1 Thermoleophilia bacterium
CGGCGCCCGATGACTACGCGGTGTGGCTCATCCTGTTCGTCCCGGGCGGCGTGGCGGTGATTGCGGGCCTGGCCGCCATCCCTGGGCTGTTCGGCAGGCTGCGCGACGCCCGCTGGCCGTTCGCCGCGCTGCTGCCGGTCAACGCAATCGCCCTGGTGTTCCTGGCGGTGCTGCTGTCCAGCGACGCCCTGCGCCACGACTTGGGGGCGTGGCTCTGGTCGTTCCTGGTGCTCGACCTGATCGCCGTCGTGGTGCTGGTGCTCGCCGTGTCCGGACCGCGCCTCTGGCGGCCGCGCGCGCGGCGCTGGGGGATGCTGGCCGCCGCGCTCGGCTGCGCCGGGTTCGTGCTCGGCGCGCTGATGTCGATCGCCGCCGCGCTCAGCTGAGCGGCCGGGCCACCCGCTCCAGCAGGCCTCGCCACCGCCCCACGCACGCGTCCCAGGTGAGCGGCGCGGTGAACGCCGGCCCGGCCGCCGCGAGGGTGTCCCGCAGCGCCGGGTCCTCCAGGCGCCGCAGCGCGTCCGCGTAGCCGGCGGCGTCCTCGTACAGCAGCCCGGCGCCCGAGCGGCGGGTCTGCCCCGCCAGCACCTCGGAGCGGGCGGTCGCCACGGTGGGCCGGCCGGCCTGCCAGGCCTCCAGGGCCACCAGCGACAGGCTCTCGTGCCGGGACGGCAGCGCCACCGCGTCCGCCGCGGCCAGCAGCCCGGCGCGGTCGGCGTCGTCGACGAACCCCGTGCGCACCACCCACTCCGGCATGGGCAGCTCCCCGGCGGGCCGCCCGGCGAGCACAAGGCCCAGCCTGCCGCCCGCGGCGCGGTACGCGGCGTGGGCCCGCACCAGGGCGTCGACGCCCTTCGCGGCGTCCACCCGGCCCAGGTACAGCACGAACCGCTCCGGCAGGGCGTGCCGCGCCCGCACGGCGGCGGCGTCGCCGGGCACCGCGGGCGGCAGCCCTGCCCCCACAACCGCGGCGGGACGGTCCCCCACGCCGTGCAGGTCGTCCACCAGCAGGGCCTCCTCCGGCGTCATGAACGCCAGCCCGGCGGCGGCGCGCACCAGCCCGCGCGTGAGGGTGAACCGCAGCATCGGCTCGTCGTGGGCGAGCGGCACCAGGACGCTGCGGTCCCGCACCAGCGGCAGGCCCAGCTGCGTCGTCGCGTACAGGTACGTCCACAGGGCGACGACCTCGTGGCGGCGGTGCGCGCCGGCGAGGGCGTCCAGGAGGCCCGGCGCGACCGGCCCCTGCGCGATGGCCCAGGCGGCCTCGGCGTCCGGGTCGCCGGGCGACAGCGCGAGTGCCTTCACCAGGCGGGCGGCGGTGCGGGGGTCGGGCGCGTCGACGCGGTGCCGGTGCACCTGCACGCCGTGGTCGTCGCTCACCCCGGCGGGGTAGTGCGGCGCCCACGTGAGGTAGTCGCGGGCGTCGGTGGTGTGGACCACCACCTCCTCACCGGCGGCGGCGAGCGCACGGGCGGTGTCGCGGCACAGGGCCTCGGCGCCGCCGGCGACCTCGTCGCCGTACCGCTGCACGACGAACGCGATGCGCATCGGCCCGGCCGGGTCAGCCGCCGCCGGCTGCGCCGCGGCGCTCGAGCTCGTCGAGCCGGGCGCGCAGGGCGGCGATCTCGGCGCGCTGCCGGTGCCGGTCGCGCTCCAGCTCGGCCAGCAGCTCCCCGAGGGCCGGGGAGATGAGCCGCAGCACCTGGCGGCGTACCGTGCTCACCGCCCGCCCGGGCAGGCCGGCGCGCGCAGATGGTGCGGGTTCGGCGATCCGCAGGGGCGGCAGGGGCGGGTCGCCCGCGGCGGCGCGTAGCTCGGCGAGCAGCGCGTCCGGGGAGGGCGCGGCGCCTCGGTCCCCGGGGGTCAGAAGGCCCCCTTGCGCCACAGCACCACCGGGATGGTGCGGGCCAGGATCACGAGGTCCATCCAGATCGACCACGACTCGATGTAGGAGAAGTCGAGGCGGATGAGCTCGTCGAACGACAGGTCGGAGCGGCCGCTCACCTGCCACAGGCCGGTGACGCCGGGCAGCACCATGTACCGCTTCTTCTGGACGTCGTCGAGCAGCTCGAAATCGCGGATCGGCAGGGGCCGGGGGCCCACCAGCGACATCTCCCCGCGCAGCACGTTGATGAGCTGCGGGAGCTCGTCGATCGAGTAGCGGCGCAAATGGCGGCCCACCCGGGTGATGCGCGGGTCGTCCTTGATCTTGAAGATCGCCCCGTCGGCCTCGTTGAGGTGCTCCAGCTGCACCTGCATCTGCTCGGCGTCCACGCGCATCGTGCGGAGCTTGAGGCAGTCGAACACGGTCTCGTCGACGCCCACCCGGCGGCTGCGGTGCAGCACGGGACCCCGGTCATCGAGCTTGATGAGCAGGAGCGCCAGGCCGAGCACCGGCGCGCTGAGCACCAGCAGGAGCGTGCCGACCACCAGGTCGAACGCCCGCTTGCCGACGAACTGCAGGCCGCTCAGCACCGGCGGGTGCACGCTGAACAGCGGCAGGCCGGGTGCGGCGACGGCCTGCAGGCTGTGGGACAGGAGCTCCACGGAGGTGGGCGCGAGCCGGACGGGCAGGCCGCGGCGCCGGCAGATCTCCAGGAGCGCCAGCACCTGGGTGTCCTCGCCGCCGATGCCGGAGACGATGACCTCGTCGATCAGCGCGGGATCGAGGGCGTCGTCGAGCGTCTGGTCGGAGCCCACGTTCGTGAGCTCGTGCCGGCCGGCCACCCGGTACGGCACGCCCCGGCGGGAGCTGGTGTGCCCCAGGCTCTCCGCGACGGACTCGGTGGCGGCGTCGGGCCCCACCAGCAGCACCTGCCGGGAGAAGTTCATCTGGTCCAGGGCGAGCGTGGTGAGGCTGTCGTAGCTGGAACGCAGGGCCAGCACGAGGACGCAGACGAAGAACCAGGACGAGTAGAAGATGTAGTACGTGTCGAACCGCCAGCCGGCGGCGAGCACGAGCACCAGCACGATGAGGGTGCCGGTGGTCACGGATGACAGCACCGCCGCCGCTCCGGGCCGCGACTCGCGCGGCGCGTACAGGCGGTTCTTGGCGAACGTGAGCACCATCGTGACCGCGGCGAGCGGCAGCGCCTGCTGCTCCAGCGCCCAGATCGCGCTGGAGTCGACCGCCCGGCCCTCGAGCATGAGCTTGAACGCCAGCGCCGCGTAGATCGCCAGGAACAGGGCGGTCACGTCGATCACCAGCAACACGAGCACCGACAGGGACCGCCGGAACCGCTGGTAGGCGGCCGGCCCGGCGAGCAGCGGCAGGAACCGCACGTCGCGGCGCATCATGTTGCCGGTCCCCCGCGAGACCGGCGGCTTGGCGGGTTCGGTGCTCATAGCTCCGGCGCCGCGGGCGCCGCGCCCCTTCAGCGCGTCGCGGACCGCGGTGTGTGCAGGTCCTCCCCGATGTCCGAGATCAGACCGACGGTGGTCGATCCTACAGGCAGCCCGTCCCGTTCCACGCACGCGAGGGCCTCCTCGACGTCCCCGGCGAGGCCGAGCCGCAATCGCAACGCGGCGTCCGCGGCGGCCAGCCACTCACCGGGGCGGTTCACGTGCACCAGGACCGGCCCCGCGTCCTCGTCCAGCAGACGCGCCACGCCGTCGGCGAGCTCGGCGACCTCCCGGGGGCCGCGATCGTCGTCATGGATGGGGAACCACCGGACCGCGAAGCCGGCGAGCGCCGCCTCCAGCAGCCCGTGGCGGGTGTCCATGCCGGACACGACGGTGCGGACGCCCTGCTCCCGCCACCAGGCGAGTTCGGCGTCGCGACGCACGACGCGGTGGGAACGCCCGCCCCCGCCGGGCCGTTCGGCGACGGCGAGGCGTCCGGGGATGAGCCAGACGTGGGTGCGCGGTTCCATGGGGCCTCCTCGTGACGGTCGGATCCCCGTGAGGGTCGCCGCCCGCGGTCGCGCGGCTCAACGCCCGGGCGTACCGGCAGCATCACGGACTCGTATCGGGACGCGCACACGCGGGCCGCGACCGGCACCGGGTCCGGCCGACGACACCGCGCCCTGCGACGAGTCGCCCGGACGTGCGCGCACCCGCTCCTCATGCGGCGGCGCGACGCCGGGGCTCAGGCCTCGGGGTCGTGGTGCGGGTGCCACTCCTCGGGAGCGGCGATCGCCCGGAGCCAGTCCGGCGCGGGGACCGTGTTGCGCGTCACGCGGTCCACGCACACGTGCACGAGCTCCCCCTCCGCCATGAGCTGGGCGTCCCGGTGGAACCGGTGACGGCTGCGGAACGAGCTGTTGCCGACCGCGGCGACCCAGGTGGTGAGGGTGATCATGTCGTCGAGCATGATCCGGCCGTGGAAGCGGGCCCGCGCATCCACGATCGGGATGCCGGGGCCCTCCTCGAGGAGCAGGGTGAACGGGTGCCCGGCCTCGGCGAGCCACTCCGTGAGGCCGCGGTCCATCCACCGGAACAGCGCCGTGAAGTGGATCTGCGCGACGTCCACCTCCGACATCACCAGGCGGAAGCGATGCGTGAGGACGAGGGGGGGCACCTGGCGCAGCGTACCCGCGCCCGTGACGGATGAATCCCGCCGCCGAGACGGCTCAGCACGGGAAAAAGTCCGCAAAGAGCGTGGTCCCGACGGAAGTGGCTCTCCGCATGGGGGAGACCGAGGCCATCCAAACGTCTCTGCATGGGTACCGCATCCGCGTGATCTGATCGCGCGTATTCGGCGGATCTGCAATTTCGACCGGTACCCGCGTGAACGACTCCATCCCCACACCCGAGGATCGCCGCCGCGCCGTCTGCGAGGCCATGGCGGCCGCACCCGGGCTCATCCGCTACGCCACCCGCTTCACGCGCTCGCTCGCCGACGCCGAGGACGCCTACCAGCGGGCGATGGAGATCGCGCTCACCCGTGCGCCCACCGCCGAACCGGCGCGCTTCATGGCCTGGCTGCGGGTCGTCCTGCGCAACGAGGCCCTCGCCGTGTCGGGCGTGCGGCGCCGCGAGGGACCCATGCCGGGTGCCGACGCCGCGGACACCGCGGAGCTCGTCCCCGACGACCGGCAGCCCGCGGAGGTGCGCGCGCAGTGGCGCGAGCGCTACCTCATCGTGCAGGACGCCCTGGGCCGGCTCACGGAGGCCCAGCGCATGTGCGTGCTGCTGCAGGCATCCGGCGCGAGCTACGAGGCGATCGAGCGGTTCACGGGCTTCTCCCGCCGGAAGGTGGAGCGCTCGGTCCTGGAGGGCCGTGCGGCGCTCACCCGGCTGGAGCTCGCGATCGGGGAGGGCGAGGGGTGCGCCGCGCTCGCCGACGCCATCGACCGGGTCGCGGCGGGCATCGCGGACGGCGGGGAGCGGCGCCGTGTCCGCCGGCACCTGCGCCACTGCCGCACCTGCCGGGCGACCCTGCGCGACCGCCACGAGCGCGACGACCGCCTCGCCGCCCTGGTGCCGGTCGCGCTGGTGCTGGGCGCGGGCGGGCACGCGAGCCCGCCGGACCCGTCTCCCGCACTCGCATGGTTCGAGCGCCTCGGGACGGGCGCCACCGTCCGGCTCGGCCAGGTGATCCAGGTCGCCATGGACGCCCCGGGCTCGGTGGCGGCCAAGGTGGGCACCGGCGCCGCCATCGCCGCCGTCGCCGGGACGGCCGGCGTCCCCATGATCACCGGCGGCCACAGCCCCGCCGAGCCCGTGGTGCGGGTGCCCCTCGCGGCGACCGCCCGGGCCCTCTCCATCGCCGCCTCCCCCGCGGACGCGGCCGAGCCGCCCGCGACGGCACCGGACGACGCTCCCCGGGTGCTCTCCGCGCGGATCCGGTCCGCGGACCTCGAGCGGGTCGCCCGGCTGGGCGCCCGCGTCGCCCGCGCGCGCACTCCGGGACCCGCGGTCCGTGTGGCGACGCGCCGCACGGGGCCGGCAAGCACCGCGTCCCCGGCGGCACCGCACACGTCCGCCGGGGCGGATCTCGCAGGTGCCAGGGGAATTGCGGTCGGCCCCGGGCCCTGACCGGCGGCACGCAGTCCCGATCGCCCCCGACGACCGGTCACCAGCATCCCGAAGGACACCCCTTGAACCTCCCCACGCACCCCCTCCGGCGGCTCGCCGTCCTCCTGCTCGCCGCCTCCGCGGTCACCGCGGCGCCCGCCGTGGCGGACACGCCCGTCGTCGAGGTGCCGGCCTCGTTCACCGAGAGCGACCTCTCGGGCGGCAGCCTCGTCCCCGACGGGCCGCCGTCGCGGGCCGCAGTGCGCGGCTACCCGGGGCAAGGGGCCACGGGCGGGCACTGGGCCATGCAGCGGTACTGCACCCCGTACGGATCGGGGACCGCGATCGTGGGCTTCCAATACGAGGTGGGCCGGTGGCACACCTCGGTCGGCGACGCCGCCGCGGTGCTGGCGAACACCGACACCGGGACGGTGCGCGTGCATGACGACGCCGCGCTGGCGTACCGCCGGGCCGACGCGCTGGGGCCGTGGTCCGGGGCGCAGGCGGCGATGGCCCCGAGCCGGTGCGTCGCCCTGCAGGTCGTCATGCGGCGCGCCGTCGCCGCCACGACGCTCACGTGGACCACCAACCTCACGCGCGTGGCGGTGATCGACCAGGTCGGCCCGTCGGTGACGACGCCCGTGGTCGACACCGCCTGGGTGACCGGCGACGCGGTGCCCGTCCACTTCGGCCAGGCCGACAACGCGTTCGCGCGCGGCGCGGTCACCGCGGAGACACTGGGTGGCGGGACGACCGCACTCGGTGATCCGGGGGACGGCACGGTGGCGGCGCAGGTGCCGGTGGGAGCCCTCCCGGACGGGCAGCACGTCGTCCGGGTGAGCCGGTCGGCGCCCGGCTGGGACACGCGGAGCGCGGTCGCGTCGTTCGACCTGGACCGCACCCCGCCCTCGGTGCCCGAGAGGAGCGCGGCCACCGAGGCATGGACCGCGGCGCCCGCGGTGTGGATCACCTCGGACCCGTCCGCCGACGGAGCGGGCTCCGGCTGGAGCCACAACGAGTTCAGCGTCGACGGCGGCCCGTGGGCGGTCCAGCCGAACCGCTGGGCCGTCGAGGCCGCGGGGGTCCACCAGGTGCGCGCCAGGGCCGTCGACCGGGTCGGGCACGCGTCGGCGGCGTCACCCGCGAGGACCGTCCGGATCGACCGGACGCCCCCGGAGCTCGGCGCGCTCGAGGTGGACGTCGCGGCGCAGGGCGGCCCGCTGCTGCGGCTGTCGCTCGCCGACGCCGGTGGGTCGGGCCTGGGCGGCTGCCAGGCGGTCGTCGCCCTCGCGGGTCCCGGAACCCCGTGGACGCCCGCGGTCGAGCTGCCCGGGTCCGCCCTCGCGGGCGCAGGCCAGGTGAAGCTGCCCATGCGGGGCCTTCCCAGCGGCGACTACCAAGTGCGGGTGAGCGCCTGCGACGTCGCGGGGAACACCACGAGCCGCGCCGTGCGGCTCACCTGGCACCCGTCCGGGGCGACGGCCGACCAGCCGGCCGCGCGCCCCACGGGGACCGCCACCGAGGGCACCGCGGCGCTCCGGGTCGCCGGAGCCTCCCCATCGCGGGCGGTGCACGGCCGGCGCGTCCGCATCGGCGGGACCCTGCTGCGGGGTGGCGTCCCGGTGGCCGGTGCCGCGATCCAGGTCCTCGACCCGGGCGGCTCCGTCGCCGGGTCGGGGCACACGGGCGCCGGCGGCCGGATCGTGGCCACGGCCGTCGCGACGCGCGGGGGCGCGTGGCGCATCCGGGTGGTCGGGCAGGACTGGACCGCGGCGGCGTTCCGCCTGGACGTCCGGCCCGCCGTGACGGTGCGCGCCACGACGGCGGGCGGCGTGGTGACCACCGGGGTGCGGGTGCTCCCGGCGGCCTCCGGGCGGCTCGTGCGGCTCCAGCGCCGGACGTCCACTGGCTGGGCCACCTTCGTGACGGGGCGGACGGGCGCTGACGGCACCGTCCGGCTCGGCGCCGCAAAAGCCGGGCCCCGGCAGGGCTCAGGTCCTCGTGCCCGCCCGCTCCCGGGACCGGCGAGGCGACCGCGACCGCGCCGGTGCGGGCGGTGGCGCGGTGACGCGCGCCGCCTGGGTGGCCGCCGTGACCCTCGCGGTGGCATGCTCGCGCCGGTCGCGGCGGTGGGCAACGGCGCGCCGGTCCTCGCGCCGTACCTGGTGATGCCGGCCTCGGGGGTTCCGACCAGCGGCGTGCCGGTCGGTGTCGAACCCGGGGTGTGGGACGGCGCGCCCACCGGCTTCGAGATCACCTGGCAGCGGTGCACCGCGGGAACCCTCGACTGCAGCGCCGTGGACGGCGCCGCCGGACGGGAGTACCGGCCGGCGGCGGCGGACGCCGGCATGACACTGCGGGCCGTCGTGCGGCCCCTGGGCACGGGCGGCGCCCCGGCCGCCACGGCGACCTCGCCCGTCGTGCGGGCGGGGAGCGCCGGCCCGGTCGCGGCCTCCGGCGGCGATGGCGGCGGCAAAAGCACGGTCTCGGGCATCGGCGGTCCCGTCGCGACCGGTCTCCCGGCGCGGCTGCGGCTCGGGGTCGGCGGCCTGCGGGAGGTGCGGGGCACCCTTGTGGCGCCCGCCGGTGGCGTCCTGGCCGGCGAGGCCGTCGAGCTCCGGGACCCGGCGGGACTGGTGATGGCGGCGGGCCGCACCGGGACGGACGGCGGCTTCCGGATCGCGGCGCGGTTCTCGCGTCCCGGCGACTGGACCGTGGCGGGCGACGGCTGGCGGAGCACGGTGCACGTGGACCTCCGTCCGCTGGTTCGCATCACCCGGGCGACCCGTGCGGTGCGCGCCCCGGGAACCGTCCGCGTGGCCGGCACCGTCCGGCCCGCCGTGTCGGGGAAGCTCGTGCAGCTGCAGTACCTCGACCCGGGCCGCGGCTGGCGGTTGTGGCGGCAGTCGGTGACCGGCCGGGGAGGGCGCTTCGCCATCGCCCGGACGCTGCGCCCCAACCCCCTGGCGCCGCGGTTCACGCTGCGGGTCCGCGTCGCGGTGCCCGCCGATGTCGGATGGCCCTACGCCCCGGCGACCACCGCACCCCTGGCGGTGCGGGTGCGCTGACCGCGCTCCGTCCGGTGGCCGTGCGTTGGATACGGTTCAGGGCGATGCCGCCGCGTGTGCTCCTGGATGCCACCCCCCTCGCCGGCCCCCACGGGGTGCGCGGCATCGGCACCTACGTGCGCGGCCTGCTGGAGGGCTTCGCCCGGCTCGAGGAGGAGCGCCGCCCCGAGCTGCTCATCCGCACCGACGGCCGCGGCCCCGAGTCGTTCGTGCAGCACCCGGTGGAGCTCAGGGAATGGTCGGTGCCGCTCATCCCCGACCCGCGCCCCGGGCGCGCCGGGCTCAAGCGCATCGAGGAGCTCCGGCCCCGGCTGTTCCACGCCACCCAGTCCGGGATCATCCCCGAGGGCGGCGCCGTGATCGCCACCTGCCACGACCTCATCCCCCTGCGGTACCCCGCCCTGTACCTCAGCGGCCCGCGGATCGCCGAACGGCGCGCCTACAACCACTACCTGCGGTGCCTGCGGCAGGCGCGCCTCATCATCGCCCCGTCCGTGAGCACCGCCAGCGACCTCACCAGCCTCGCCGGCATCCCGCCCGAACGCGTCCGCGTGATCCCCCACGGCGTGCCCAGCGGCGTCAGCACCGCCGTGCTCGGCACCCCCGGGGAGATCGGCCGGTACGTCCTCGTCACCCAGAGCCTCGAACCGCACAAGAACACCGACCTCGCCGTCGAGGCCATCAGCAAGGTCCGCGTCGACGACATCCGCCTCAAGATCGCGGGGCCCTGGTCACGACGCCGCGCCGAACGGCTCGCCAAGACCGTGAAACGCCTGGGCGTGGAGGACCGCGTCGACCTGCTGGGCTACGTCGACGACCGCACCCTCGACCGCCTGCGCTCCGGCGCCCTCGCCGTGCTCATCCCCTCCCTCATCGAGGGCTTCGGCCTGCCCGCCCTGGAGGCCATGGCCGCCGGCGTGCCCGTCCTGGCCAGCGACGCCCCCGGCCTGGTCGAGGTGACCGGCCCCGACCTGCCCAGCCTCCCCCGCCTGGACGCCGACCCCTGGGCCCGCGCCATCGAACGCCTCGCCACCGACCCGTACGAACGGGGCCGCATGGCCGCGATGGGCGCCCGCCGCGCCCAGCAGTTCAGCTGGACCGAGGCCGCCACCCGCACCGCCGAGGCCTACGACGAGGCGCTCCGTGCATGACGCGGCGCACGCCGCACCCGCACCTCGCCGCACCGTCGTCCTCATCGACGCGCGCATGGCGCGCCGCCGCCGCACCGGCGGCGCCCGCTACATCACCGGGCTGATCCGGGCGCTCGACGCCCACCGCGACACCATCGACGTCCGCGCCGTGCACGGCCCCCCGCCGCTGCCGCGGCGCAACGCCCTGACCAGCCTCGGCAACCTCCTGCTCGACCTCGCCTGGACGCACGTCGCCCTGCCCCTGCTCGCGCTGCGGCATCGCGCCGACGTCATCCACGCCACCTTCAACTGGGGTCCATGGCTCACCCCCCGGCCCGTGGTCGCCACCATCCACGACCTGTCCTGGGAGCTCCTGCCCGACGCCTACCCCGGCGGCTTCCGGCGGTACGCCCGCACCTTCACCCGCGGCACCGCCCGCCGCGCCCGCACCGTGATCGCCGTCTCAGCGGCGACCGCCGACGACCTGGCGCGCATCTACGGCACCGACCCCGCGAAGATCCGGGTGATCCACACCGGCATCACCCCCCGCACCCCCTCCGACGGCCCGCGTGACGCGATGATCCTGCACGTGGGCGAGAACGAACCGCGCAAGCGCGTGCCGGAGCTCATCGCCGCGCACGCCGCGTACCTCGCCGCCGCGCCGCCCGACCCGGCGCCGTGCCGGCTCGTATTGGCCGGCGCCGGGGGCGGCGAGGAGGAGGCCGTCGCGGTCGCCTGCGACGCCTCGCAGGGATGCGAGCGCCTGGGCTACGTGGACGACACGACCCTGGACGACCTGTACCGCCGCGCCACCCTGGTGGTGAACAACAGCGCCTACGAGGGCTTCGGGCTGCCCGTCGCCGAGGCGATGAGCGCGGGATGCCCCGTGCTGGTGGCCGACACCCCCGCCCTGCGGGAGGCCGGCGGCCCCGAGGCCCTCGTGGTGGACGGCACCGGCCCAGGCGCCCTCGCGCGGGCCCTGGCCACCGCCCTCGCCGACCGGGACGCCCTGGCCGACCGCGGCCGCCGGGGACGCGCCCACGCCGCCGGGTTCACCTGGGAGGCGTGCGCCGCCGCCCACGCCGACGCCTACCGGGCCGCCGCCGGATGAGGGTCGCCGTGGACTGCCACATGGCTGGCCAGCGGCACGCCGGCGACGCCGGCAACGCCCGGTACGCGGTGAGCCTGGTGAGCGCCCTGGCCGCCACCGCCGCACCCGGCGACGACGCGTGGGCGCTGACCGCCCACCCCGGCGGGATCGCCCAGCTGCCCGACGGCGTCCCACACGCCGGCGTGGGGGCCGGCAACGCGGCGCGCCTGCTGCGCGGCGCCCCGGCCGTGCTGCGCGCCATCCGCGCGCGGGCCGCGGTGTTCACCTACATCGCCCCGCCCCGCCCCGGCATGCCCGTCGCGCTGGCCGTGCACGACGCGTCGTTCATGACGCACCCGGAATGGCTGAGCGCCCGCGCCCGCGCGCTGCTGCGCACCCTGGTGCCGCGCTCCGCCCGCGCGGCCGCCACCGTGCTGGCCCTGTCGGAGACCGCGAAGGCGGAGATCGTGGACGCCCTCGGCGTGCCCGCGGACCGGGTGCGGGTGGTGACCCCCGCCCCGGCGCCGTGGTTCGGGGTGGCCGACGGCGCCGAGGACCGCGTGGCCGCCCGCTTCGGCCTGCGGCGCTACTGCCTCGCCGTGGGGGACCTGGGGCCCCGCAAGAACCTGCCGGCGCTGGCGTCGGCGATGGGGCTGCTGGGCGACCCCGACCTGGAGCTGGTGCTCGCCGGGCAGCCCGGCGGCGCCGAGGGGGCCCTGGCCGGCGCCCCGCGGGTGCGGCTGCTGGGTCGCGTGACCGACACCGAGCTGGCCGACCTGTACCGGGCGGCGGCCGTGACCGCGTTCCCGTCATTGCACGAGGGCTTCGGGCTGCCCGCCGCGGAGGCGCTGGCGTGCGGCAGCCCCCTGGTGGTGAGCGACCGGGGCGCCCTGCCGGAGGTGGTGGGGGACGCCGCCATCGTGACCGCGCCCGACCCCGGGGCGCTCGCGGAGGGCCTGCGCGCCGCGCTGGAGCCCGCCACCGCCGACCGCCTGCGCGCGGCGGGGCCCGCCCGCGCCGCCGGGCTCACCCCGGAGCGCATGGGAACCGAGGCGTGGGCCGCCCTGAAGGAGGCCGGATGAGGATCGCGATGCTCGGCACGCGGGGGATCCCCGCCCGGTACAGCGGCTTCGAGACCGCGGTGGAGCACCTCGCGCGGAAGTTCACCGAGCGGGGCCACGAGGTGACCGTGTACTGCCGGCCCCACATGACCGAGCGGCGCGACACCCACGCCGGCGCCCGCCTGGTGCACGTCCCGACGATCCGGAACAAGTACCTCGACACGATTTTCCACAGCCTCCTGTGCACAGTGAGGATGGACGTGCGGGAACGGCCGGACGTGGCCCTGTACTTCATCTCCGGGAACGCCCCCGTGGTGCCGCTGGCGCGCCTTGCCGGGATCCCCAGCGTGCTGCAGATCGACGGCCTGGACAGCGAGCGCGCCAAGTGGCCGGCCCCCGCCCGCGCGTACATCCGCTGGTGCGAGCGCAACAGCGCCCGCGTGGCGACCATCGCCGCCACCGACAGCGACGCCGTCGCAGACGAGCTGGAGCGGCGGTACGGCATGCGCATCGCGTCCATCCCCTACGGCGCCGAGCTGCCCGACCCCGGCGACCACGGGCTGTGCGAGCGCCTGGGGGTGGAGCCCGGCCGGTTCGTGCTGTTCGTGGGGCGGCTGGTGCCCGAGAACAACGCCCACCTGCTGGTGGACGCCCACCGGCGCAGCGGCGTGGACTGGCCGCTGGTGGTGGTGGGCGACGCGCCGTACGCCGAGGACTACAAGGCCCGGCTGCGGGAGCTCGCCGGGCCGGAGGTGCGCTTCCCCGGGTACGTGTTCGGCGACGGGTACGGGGAGCTGGTGCACCGCGCCGGGATCATGTGCGCACCCACCGAGGTGGGCGGCACCCACCCGGTGATCGTGGAGGCGATGGCGGCCGGCGCTCCGCTGATCGTGAGCGACCACGGCCCCAACGTGGAGGTGGTGGGCGACACCGCCGCCACCTTCCCCTCGCCGAGGGCGCCGACGGGCTGGCCCGCGTGATCGCGGAGCTCGCCGCCGATACCGCCCGCCGCGCCGCGCTGGGCGCCGCCGCGGCCGCCCGGGCGGCCGAGCGGGTCAGCTGGGTCGTGTGCGGCGACCGGTACCTGGCGCTGCTGGCCGCCGCCCGCGAGCGGGCCGGGCGCCCCCCCGTCTAGGCGGACGGGGCCGGCGGCAGCACCCGGTCGCGAACGCGGGTTGCGCCGGAAACGCGCACCTCGTGTTGCCGGGCCGCGCCCGCCGGTGGGGCGATCGCAGCCCGCCCGGTGCGGATGGGCACGACCTCACGCGGCGTCCCGGACCGCCTCGCCCGCCGCCCGTGAGCGGGCGGGCCGTCAGCCCGCGTAGGTGAACGGCAGCCCGTCGGCGACGTCGCGCAGGCGCGGGGCCTGCCGGTCGCGGTCGGACACCTGCACCTCCATGTCGGGCCACGCGACGCCGACGTCCGGGTCGTCCCAGGCGATGCCGCCCTCCGTGGCCCCGTCGTAGTAGTTCGAGCAGCGGTACGCCACGTCGGCGACGTCGCTGAGCACCACGAACCCGTGGGCGAGCCCCGCCGGGATGTAGATCGCCCGGTGCGCCTCGTCGTCCAGCTCCACCGACCGCCACTGCCCGTACACGGGCGACCCCCGGCGCAGGTCGACGACCACGTCCAGGATGCGGCCGCGTGCGCACCGCACGAGCTTCGCCTGGCCCGGCCGGGTCTGGAAGTGCAGTCCGCGCAGGACGCCGCGGGTGGACCGGGAGTGGTTGTCCTGCACCCACCCGTGGGTGATGCCCAGGCCGTCGAGCCACTCCTGCCGCAGGGTCTCCACGAAGAAGCCGCGCGGGTCCCGGTGCACCACCGGCTCCAGGACGACGCATCCGGGGATGCCGGTCTCCACCACGTTCACGTCGCGCTCACCTCGGGTCGTCGAGGGCGGCCCGGTAGGCCTCCACGGTCTGCTCGGCGCAGCGGTCCCACGTGAACTCCCGTGCCCGCCGCAGGCCCCGGCGGCGCATGCCGTCCGCCGCGTCGGCGTCCAGCACCACGCGCTCCACGGCGTCGGCGATCGCATCGGGGTCGGTGGGGTCGACCAGCACCCCGGCGTCGCCCACCACCTCCGGCAGGCTCGCCCGGTCGGCCGCCACCACCGGGGCGCCGCACGCCATCGCCTCCAGCGGCGGCAGGCCGAAGCCCTCGTACAGCGACGGGAACACGAAGCAGTTCGTCGCCGAGTACAGGGCCACCAGCTCGTCGTCGCTCACCACGCCCAGCCGAATGACGCTGCGGCCCAGCATCTCGAGCTCCCGGGCGGTGTCGTGGTCCCAGGCGCCCTCCGCACCCACCAGCACCAGCGAGCACTCCGGCGCCCGGCGCCGCACCAGGGCGAACGCGCGCAGCAGCACCGACAGGTTCTTCCGCGGCTCCGGCGTTCCCACCCACAGCACGAACGGGTCGGGCGGGATGCCGAAGCGGTGCGCCAGCCGCACCGGGTCGGGCTCCACCGGCTGGAAGCGGCGGTCCACCCCCAGGTGGGCCACCGACACCCGGCGGTCCGGGATCTCCAGCAGCTCGATCACCTCGGATCGCGCGTACTCGGAGGCCACCAGCACCCGCGATGCACGCGACGCGGCTCGCGACAGCAGCACCTTGCGCCGCGCCAGCATGGACCGGGAGAACAGCTCCGGCAGCCGCCACGGCAGGACGTCGTGGATGGTGAGCACCAGTGGCCGTGACAGCTTGAGCGGCACCAGCGCCCCGGGGCAGTGCACCAGGTCGACGTCGTGCGCCGCGGCCTGCCGGTCGAGCACGAGCGGGTAGTACAGGAGGGTCCGCTCCGCCCGGCCGGCGAGCTTGCCCAGGCCCCCGGAGCCCCGTCCGCCGCCGCCCAGCCGGTGGAGCTCCACGCCCGGCGTGCGCCCCAGCGCCGCGGCGAGGTCGGTCGTGTACCGCCCCACCCCGCCCTGGTGCAGCCCGGCCGGGGTCATGTCGAAGCCCACTCGCAGGGTGCCGCTCACACGGCCTCCCGCTGCATCGCCGGCACCCGCCCGGCGGCGAGCGACACCAGGCCCATGGCCGCACGCCAGCCGTAGTACGCCGAGCGGCGCGAGGTGATGGTGGACCGGCCCGCCCGCCGCGGCCGCATCTGCACCGGCACCTCGGCCACCACGAGGCCGTGGCGCCAGGCCACCAGCAGCGCCTCGGACTCCACCTCTCCCCGCGGGTACTGCCGGGCGAACACCGCGATGCCCCGCGGCCCGCAGGCCCGCAGCCCGGAGGTGGCATCGGTGACGCGCCGGCCCGAGAGGGCGGTGAGGGACCGCGACAGGACCCGGTTGCCGACGCGGCGCGCCGGGGTGGAGCGGTCGCCCGGGGACCCGGGGTGCAGGAACCGGGAGCCCACCACCACGTCCGCGCCCAGGTCGCCCACGGCCGCGAGCAGGGCCGCGGCGTCCACCGCGCGGTGCTGGCCGTCGCCGTCGAGCTGCACGGCGGCGTCGTACCCGGCGGCGAGGGCGTACCGGTATCCGCGCTGCACCGCGGCGCACATCCCCAGGTTGCGCGGGATACGCAGGACCTCGGCACCCGCCGCGCGCGCGGCGGCGCCGGTGGCGTCGCGGGAGCCGTCGTCCACCACCAGCACGTCCGCCCGCGGGAGGGCGGCGCGCACATCCCGGACCACCGAGGCGACCGCGGCCTCCTCGTTCAGCGCGCGGACGATGGCGAGTACCTTCACGCGGCGTGCTCCCGGGGTGGATGCCGGCCGCGCAGGCGGGCGCCGCGCACGACCGGGCGCGAGTCTACTGTCCGCCCGGCCCCGTGCCGACCGGCCGTGCGTCCAGGGCGACGAGGAGGCGGATGGACCCAGCGGCACCCCATGTGCGCGTGGTGATCGTGTCGTACGAGTGCGCGGCGCACCTGGACCGCTGCCTGCGCGCCCTGGAGGCGGCGCGGGACCGCGTGCCCATGGAGGTGCACGTCGTGGACAACGCGTCCGCGGACGGCAGCGCGGAGGTCGCCGCGGCGCGGGACTGGGTCCGGCTGGAGCGCATGCCGCGCAACGCCGGGTTCGCCGCCGCCGCGAACCGCGGCCTGGCCGGCGCCGCGACGCCCGCGGTGCTGGTGCTCAACCCCGACGCGCACCTCGCACCGGACGACCTGGCCGCGTGCCTGGACCGCCTGCAGGACGACCCCGCCACCGGCGTGCTGACGCCCATGGTGGTGGACGGCGCCGGGCGGTTCGACGGGCGCTGCCGGCGGGGCTTCCCCACCGTGCCCGCCGCGCTGGGGTTCATGACGGGGCTGGACCGCCGGTACCCCCGCCTGCTGGGCGGCTACACCATGGCCTGGCGGGACCCCGGGGAGCCCGCCGACGTGGTGGCGGTGAGCGGCGCGGTGATGTTCATCCGCACCGAGGCCCTGCGGGCGGCCGGCGGGTTCGACGAGCGGTACTTCATGTACGGCGAGGACCTGGACCTGTGCATCCGCATCGCGCGGCTGGGGTGGCGCGTGCGGTACTGGCCGGGCGCCACGGCCGTGCACGCGGGCGGGGGCAGCGGCCGGCCCCCGCGGGCGCGGGAGGCGTTCTGGCGCAGTATGGCCCTGTTCACCCGCCGGCACCGCCCCGGCGCCTGGGGACTGCCCGCACGGCTCGCCGTGACCGCGGCGACGGAGGCGGCGGTGGCCGCCGGCCGCCTCAGGCGGTGGCGGCGGGACGGACCTCCCACGTCCCGCTGAGGTCCACCAGGCCGATCCCCCGGGCCTCGGCGAACACGTCGAACTCCGCCCAGCGGTCCAGCCAGTCGTAGACGTCGCGCTCGTCGGCGGAGGTGGCGGCCACCGTGACCGTGAACCGCCCCTCGTGCAGGTGCAGGCTGGGGATGTGGAACCGGGCGGAGCCGGTGGCCGGCCCCTCGCCCGAGGCCCACTGCTCGCGGGCCATGTTGGTGCCGTAGCAGTGCACGCCCTCCACCGAGTGGATGGCGATGCCGAAGTTCGGGAACTCGACGGGCCGGTGCGTGGTGAACGCCACGTCGATGGCCATGGGGTCGCCCGACCGGAACGAGGCGGCCGGGGCGCCGGCGCCGTCCAGCAGCCGCACCGCGGTGATCTCCACGGCGCCGTCGCCCCACCGCTTGGCGGGGTCGGTGGCCGCGGGCGGCGCCTGCGCGGCGGCCTCGTCCTCGGGGGAGTCGGCGTCCACGATCTTCGCCCGGCGGGTCTCGGTGGACAGCAGCCGGTGGTAGGAGGCCAGGATGTCCTGCGGGTCGCCGTCCTCCAGCACCCGCCCGCGCTCCATGAGCACCGCGCGGTCGCAGATGCGCTCCACCGCCGCCGGGTCGTGGGAGACGAACACCAGGGTGCCGCCCGCGCGGCGGAAGTCGGACATGCGGCCCATGCACTTGCGCTGGAACGCCTCGTCGCCGACGGCGAACACCTCGTCCAGCAGCATCACCTCGGCCCGCACGTGGGTCGCCACCGCGAACGCCAGGCGCAGCTGCATGCCGCTGGAGTACGTGCGCACCGGCGACTCGATGAAGTCCTCAAGCTCGGCGAACGCGACGATCTCGTCGTAGCGCTCCCGCACCTCCTGCTCGGAGAACCCCAGGATCGCGGCGTTCAGGAACAGGTTCTCCCGGCCGCTGAAGTCCGGGTGGAAGCCGGCGCCCAGCTCGAGCATGGACGCGATGGTGCCGGTGGTGACCACCCGGCCGCGCGTGGGCTCGATGATGCCGGCGATGAGCTTGAGCAGGGTGCTCTTGCCCGAGCCGTTGCGGCCCACCAGCCCCACGGACTCCCCGGGGGCGATGGACAGGTTGACGTCGCGCAGCGCCCAGAACTCGGTGTACCGGGAGCGCCGCCCGCGCAGGAGCGTCTCCTTGAGGGTGGGGTTCCGGTCCTTGAGGATCCGGAAGCGCCGGGCGACGTCCTCCAGCCGGATGCTGCCGCCGGTGGTGGGGGGCACGTTCACCGCCGGGCCTCCGCGGCCACGGCGTCCACGCACTCCCGCCAGATCCCCGCGACGCGCTCCCAGGAGTGCTGGGCGCGCACGCCGGCGCGGCCCTGCCGGCCGATCGCCCGCGCCGCGGCGGCGTTGCGCATGAGGAAGTCGAGCATCACCACGTATTCACCGGTGCCGTCGTACCACAGCCCGCCCGAGGTGCGGCGGGACTGCCCCACCAGGACCGGCGACGCGGCGTTGGCCAGGGTGGGCCGCGCGTGGCTCCATGCGTCCAGCTGGGCGATGGACAGGCTCTCGTACGGCGAGGGCACCACCACGACCGCGGCGCCGGCGATGGCCTCGTGCTTCTCGGCCTCCTCGACGAACCCGGTCACGTGCAGCCACGGCTCGTCGGGCAGCCGCAGGTCGCCGCGCCCCACCAGCACCAGGTCGGCGCCGTCGGGCCGGGCGGCGCGATACGCGCGGTGGTCCTCCACGAGGCGGTCGACGCCCTTGGAGGCGTCCAGGCGGCCCACGCACAGCGCGTACGGGCGGGTGATGCCGCGCCGCGTGGCGAACGCGCCCGGGTCGGCGTCCGGCACCGGGTCGGCGCCGAAGCCCATCACCACGGCGCGCGCACCGTCCACGCCGAACCGCTCCAGCACCAGGTCCCGCTCCTCGGGGGTGTTGCACATCACCCGCCGGGCGGCGTGGAACACCGGGTCGAAGATGCGCAGCCGGGCCGGCGGCTCGTCGTGGAGCGTGGGGACCAGCAGCGCGCGGTCCGCGACCAGCGGCAGGCCGCGCACGGTGGTGGCGTACAGGTAGGTCACGAACACCACGGCGTCGTAGCCCGCGCCGTGCTCGCGCAGGTGGTCGAGCAGCCCGGGGGCGTTGGGGCCCTGGGCGTCCATCCAGCGCGAACCGGCGTCCAGGTCCTGCGGGGCGGCGTAGACCGCCGGGGTCATGCGGTCGAACGCCGCCGGGTCGCGCGGCACCGGGACGGGGAACCGCAGCACGCGCAGGCCGTCCTCGTCGCCCTCGCCGGGCGGGTAGTGGTCGGCCCACGTGCGGTAGTCGTGGGCGCAGGTGGTGAGGACCGTGACCTCGTGTGTGGGGGCGAGCAGCCCGGCGACCCGGCGGGCCTCCTCCTCCGCCCCGCCGCCCACGTCGGCGCCGAAGCGGTGCACCACCACCGCCACCCGGGTGCGGCTCACGCGGCGGCCGCCAGCACCGGGCCCAGGGCGTCGCGCATCATCCCCACCACGCGCTCCGGGGCCAGCTCGGCCAGGCGCTCCCGGGCGGCGGCGGCCAGGGCGGCGCGCAGGGGCTCCGACCGCGACACCTCGACGACCGCCTCGGCGAACACGGCCAGGTCGTCGTCGGGCAGCACGATGCCGGCCGCCCCGAGGGTCTCGGGCACCGCCGACGCGGCGCGCGCCACCACCGGCAGGCCCCGCTGCAGGGCCTCCACCAGCGGCAGGCAGAACCCCTCGTGCACCGACATGCACACGTACACCGAGGCCCGCTCGTACGCCTCGTCGCGCTGGGCGTCGGGAACGCGGCCGGTGAGGCGCACCCCGGCGCTGCCCAGCTGCCCGGGCAGGGCGGCCAGGGCGCGGTGGTACGGCTCGAACCCCTCCCACGACCCCACCAGGGTGAGCTCGGCGGCCGGATCGTGCGCCCGCTGCGCCAGCGCGTGCACGCGCACGACGTCCTCGAGTCGCTTGTTGGGGACGATGCGGCCCACGCTCAGCATCCGCGGCGGCCCGTCCGGCGGCCGCACGCGGTCCGGCGGGTCGACGGGACGGATGAGCAGCGGCACAACCGCCGCCTCCCCCAGCCCGGCCTCCGCGAGGTCGCGGGCGTTGAACGCGGAGTCCGCGATGAGCGCGGTCACGCGGCCCGCCAGGTCGGCCAGCCGCTCGCGGCCCAGCGCGCACATGGCGGCCACCGCGGGGTTCGCCGCGCGCAGGAGCTCCGGCGGGGTGACGTTGTGGTACACGACCGCCATCGGCGCGCCGTGGGCGAGGGCGGCCTCCGCCGCCGCGCCCCAGATGGAGTAGTGCAGCACCAGGCCGGCGGCGCCGGACAGCACCCGCGGGCCGCGGCCGTCCAGGCGGTGCACCTCGCGCACCAGGGTGGGGTGCACGTGCTCGGCCACCAGCTCCGACGCGTACCCCCAGCCGCGCAGCACGTCGCGCCAGCGCAGGGCCTGGTCGGTGACCGCGTCCCCGGGGGAGGCGGCGGCGATGACCTGGTGGACGGGCCTCACGCGGCCAGGCGCTCCGCGACGTCCCGGAACCGGGCGCTCACGGCCGGCCAGCCGTAGACGTCCAGCGCCCACTCGCGTCCGCGCGCGCCCATGCGGCGGGCCTCGGCCGGGTCACCGGCGAGGCCCAGCACGGCCTCGGCGAACTGCGCGCCGTCGGCGAACACCAGCCCGCCGCCGCTGCGGGCCGCGTGGTCGGCCATGACCGCAGACCCGGCGGACACCACCGACGGCACGCCCTCGGCCCAGGCCTCCAGCTGCACAATCGACATGGACTCCATGCGGGAGGCGTTCACCAGGGCGACCGCCCCCGCAATGAGGGCGCGCTTGTCGGCCTCGGAGACGAACCCGGCGGACACGACGTGCGGCCGCGAGGCCTCGGGGACGCGGTAGCCGCCCCGGCCCAGCAGCAGCAGGCGCGGCGCGGACGGGGTGCGCTCGCGCATCGCCGTGACGTGCTCGACCAGTTCGTGGACGCCCTTGCCCTCCTCCAGCCGGCCCGCGTAGACGACGTAGGGGCCGTCCGGCGCGGCGTCCGGAGGCGGGGGTGCGGGGCCGGGGTCGTCGAACCCCATGCCGACGACTCCGCCCTCGGGTACCCGGAACAGGCCGCGGGCGAACCGCTCCTCGGCCTCCGCGTTGAACATGCAGCCGCGGGTGCCCTCGATCACGGCCGCCACCGTGCGCAGCCGCGCGTACGGCTCGTCGTGCAGGCACGGCATGAGGCCGGTGCGGTCCGGGGCGATCTGCGCGCCCCACAGGGTGGTGCCGAACAGGTACGGCGAGAGCAGGATGAGGTCGAACCGGCCGGCCTCCCGCTCCAGGAAGGCCTCCATCGCGGGGGACGTGACGCTCTGCGCCAGCCACTCCAGCTCGCCGGGGTAGTCGATGTCGCCGCGCAGCACCGGGCCGTGCAGGGCCTCGTAGCGGGCGGCGTCCCGCGGGCCCACCGGGAACCGGTGCACGGGGATGCCCTCCACGGTCAGGGTCCCGGGCTCCACGGCGTTCGCCCACGTGGTGTGGTCGAGCGCGCAGGTGGTCGCGACCTCGACGCTCCAGCCGGCGGGCGTCGCCCGCTCGGCGAGGGCACGCACATGGGTCTCGGCCCCGCCGAGCACCTGGGGGCCGTACCGCGGCACGACCCAGAGGATGCGGAGCTCAGGACGGGACGTGGGCGACCACCGCGTAGTCCTGGAACCCGTACACGAGGTCGTTCAACCGCTCGACGACCGCTCGCAGGGCCTGTGCGTCGGGGCCGTCGCCGGCCGGGACGGGGAGCCGCTCCTCCGCCGGGACGGGGGACAGCCGCAGGATCTCGACGCTCGTGAAACCAGCGCTCTCGCACAGGAACGCCAGCGTATCCGGGTGAATGGGGCGCCGGTGGGTGAGGTCCCGGTGGAAGTTCACCGAACCCGCGATGAGGGACTCCGGGTTGGGCGTCTCCATGATGAGCACCCCGCCGGGGGCCAGGGCGTCCGCCGCGCCGTGGATGAGCCGCAGCAGGTCGGCGGGCTCCAGGTGCTCCACGACGTGCGAGACCATGATGCCGTCGAGGGAGGCGGCGGGCAGCCCGGCGACGTGGGCGATGCCGTCGCCCTGGGTCACCGGCAGGCCGCGCTCGGCGGCCAGGGCCGCGAAGTCCGGGTCCATGTCGATGCCGGAGGCGTCCACCCCGGCCTCCCGCAGCATCTCGACCAGCTCGCCACGGCCGCAGCCCACGTCGAGCACGCGCCCGCGGCCGCCCCGGGACTCCAGGTACCGCTCCTGGTGGCGGCGCACGGCCGCCTCCGGGCGGTACCGCCCCTCGAACGACTCGTAGTCGATGCGCGGCCGTCCGCCGGCGGCGGCGCGGGCGCGGCCGGGGGCGCGCCATCGGCGGGCGCCGGGGCGGCGGCCGCGGCGCGGGGCGCGCGCTCCAGGCGGGCGAGCCGGGGGCGATCTGCAGCTCCTCGATGCGCCGCTCGAACGCGTCGAGGCGCTGGGAGAGGGCGACGATGTCCCGCTGGGCACGGACGCGCTCGGTGGCCTCGGCCTCCAGGCCGGCGGCGAACTGCAGGGTGCGGTCGTGCGCCTCGGCGACCTTCGGCCACATATCGCCGACCGCCGCGTCCGCCTGCTGGGCGATGTCGTTGAGGACGTGGAACAGCAGGCGCAGCTGCACCTGCTTGACCCCGGTGATGACCTTCCCCACGCCGGGCTTCGACGAGTAGCCCAGCTGCGGGCGGAACACGATCTGCGGGCGTCCGGAGGCCAGCGGCAGGGGGCCGGACCCCACGTCCCCGCCGTACGAGCCGTCGGCGTGTCCCCGTGCCGCCCGGGCGCGGAGGTCCGCGACGATCGACTCGACGTCCACGGCCGGCGCGGGCGCCGGCGGATCCTGCTGCGGTGCGCTCAAGGCATCCTTTTTCGTCGATGCGGCGTGGGGGGCTCGGACGGCGGGCAACGCTATCCGATCGGCCCCTGAGTAGCATCCGCGGGAATGTCCGTCGCACCGGCCTACGCGCGCTTCACGCCGCTGTACCGCAACCTCGTCAAGCGCGAGGTGCGCGCGCGGTACAAGGGGTCGCTGTTCGGGCTGGCGTGGACCCTGATGAACCCGGTCGTCGTGGTGGCCACCTACTCGGTGGTCTTCAACTTCCTGTTCAAGGTCCAGGACATCCCCTACTACCCGCTGTTCCTGTTCACCGGGCTCACGGCGTGGACGTTCTTCTTCGGCGGCATCCAGATGGCCGCCTCCAGCCTGGTGTCCAACGGCAACCTGGTGAAAAAGGTGCGCTTCCCGCGGGAGATCGTCCCGGCGGCGGCGATCAGCGCGAACGCGGTGACGGCGTCGGCGATGCTCGCCATCGCCCTGCCCATCTGCCTGTTCCTGAGCAGCGACTCGCCCCTGCCGCTGGTGATGCTGCCGGTGCTGGTCGTCGCCCTGGCGGCGCTGACCCTGGGCCTGGGCCTGGTGCTCGCCGCGGTGAACGTCTACTTCCGCGACGTGGAGCACATCCTGGGCGCCATCGGCATGCCCTGGTTCTTCCTCACGCCGATCTTCTACACGCTCGACCAGCTCCCGGACGGCCTGAAGTCCCGCCCCTGGCTGGAGCACCTCTTCTACTACGGCAACCCCGCCACGCCGTACGTGTCGAGCATCCGCGACGTCGTGTTCTCGGGCACGTGGCCGTCGGCGGCCGACGTGGCCTACTGCGTCGGCGTGGGCGCGACGGCGCTGGTGCTGGGCTTCCTCGCGTTCCGCCGGCTCGAGCGGGACCTGGCGATCGAGCTCTAGCCCGCGGTCGCCGCCGCCCGCCTGCCGATGAGGCTGCGCACCAGCCCGGCCTCGAAGAAGACCTCGTGGAGCACGAGCACCCCGGCCCCGCAGGCGAGGCTCACCCAGATGAGCGAGCCGGGGTCCGGGTGCCACACCGAGAAGCCGACGATCTGGGCGATGGCGCCCGCGCCCACCAGCAGCGGGAAGCCCGGCCGGCGGTAGGCGAGGTAGTAGTAGAGCAGGACGTTGATGACGCCCATGAGCGCCATCGCGAGGCCGAAGCGGCCCAGCAGCGCGCCGGTCCCGCGGAAGTCCTCGCCGAACGCGGACACCACCAGCGACTCGGGCACCAGGCGCAGCACCCCCGCGGCGGCGAGCGCGACGCCGGCGGTCACCAGCACGCTCAGGCGCAGCATCGCCGTGGAGGACCGCCCCTCGGCCGCGCGCGAGGTGGCCTTGGGCAGCAGCACCGTGGAGACCACCACGGGGAAGAACAGGATGAGCTTGGCCACCACCGAGGCGCCGGCGTACAGGCCGCCCTCGCGGTCGGTGAGCAGCGAGTTCGCCATCACGACGTCCAGGTTGGTGAGCGACGCGAACGCGAGGGTGCCCCCCAGGAGGATCGCGACCTCCCGGCGGTCCATGCGGGGGTGGACGTCGGAGCGCGGCCCGTGCGCGAGGTCCCGCAGCCCCAGGAACCCCAGGAGCACCGCGAGCGCGGACGCCAGGACGTTCACCCCCAGCGCGCCGCCGGCCCCGAAGCCCACCAGGAACACCGGCACCACCATGAGGGGGCGCGCGAGGCCGGAGAGGGCCATCTGGCCGGCCAGGCTCTTGAACCGCTGCAGGCCCTGCAGGAAGCCGTTGAGGACGAACCCGACGGCGTAGAACGGCACGACCGCCAGGCCGATGGCGACCACCAGGTACGAGCCGACGTTGGTGAGGTGCCCGATGGGCACGCTCAGCGCGATGAGCACGGCGGTGGCGGCCGCGCTCCAGATCGCCGCGGCCCGCACGTGGCGGCGGAACAGGGAGCCGACGGCGGCGTGGTCGCCCGCCGCCCGGTACTCGGCGGCCTCCCGTGCCAGCAGGCTCTGGATGGAGCCCAGGGGGATGGCGACCACGGTGCCGAGGGCGGACATCGTGGCGACGTCGCCGAACCGCTCGCTCCCCAGGAAGCGGATGCAGATGAGGCTGAACAGGGCGGACGCCGCCGTCCACACCGCCGACGCGACCGCCAGCTGGGCCCCGGACCGCGTGCCGCCGGACGCGCGCAGCCGGGCGAGCCCGTGCGTGAGCCGCCCCATCAGCGCGTGGCCTCCGGCCGCCCGTAGCTGCCCGCCGGGAACCGCAGGCCGGCGGCGCGCGCGGCGCGGTGCACGATGACGTCCACCGCCGTTGCGGTGGCCAGCGGGCCGTGCAGGAGCATCGCCGGGTTGCGGTGGCGCACCGCCAGCCGGGCGCCGTCCACCAGCGCGGGGACCGCGAGCAGCGCGTACGGCAGGAACGCCAGCTGGCGGCGGCGGAGCCCGGCGGGCTGCATGTCCGCGCGGGAGGCGTGGCCGGCGCTCGACTCGGCGTCCACGTAGGTGTTGTTGCGCACCCGCCAGTCGATCTTGCGCCACAGCCCCCGCGGGGTGGTGGCCGCGTGGTGGAGCACGTAGTCGCCGCGCAGCACCCCGAACCGCCGGTGCTCGGCGGTCATGAGCATGAACAGGCGGCTCGCGAGCGTGGGGTCGGCCAGGTCCAGGCGCTCGCGCACGAGCGAGAGCCGGAAGAAGTGGGACCCGGCGTCGCAGATCGGCATCTCCCGGTTCCACGGCACCTCGAACACCAGGCCGTCCGGGGTCTCCTCCACCAGGGTGTACCGCTCAAGGAGGTCCGGGACCATCTCGCCGCCGTCCAGCCGGTACAGGAAGTACGAGAACGGGTCGCCGTACCGGTTGGCGTAGTCGGACAGCGGCGGCTCGCCCGCGGGGCGGCGCATGCCGGCGGTCATGACGTTGTGGACGTCCGGGTGCGCCTCCAGCAGGGCGCGGCGGCGCTCCAGCGCGTCGTGGCGCACCAGCTCCTCGTCGGCGTCCAGGAAGACGCCCCACTCGCCGGCCGCCTCGCGCAGGCCGATGGCCTTCGCCCGCTCCGGGACCACCCACGGGTTCTCCAGCACGCGGGCGCCGTGCCGCTCGGCGACCTCGCGGGTGGCGTCGGTGGACCCGCCGTCCACCACCAGGACCTCGACGTCGTCCCGCACCGTCTGCCGGGCCAGGGCCGCGAGGCACACCTCGAGCGTCCGCGCCGCGTTCAGGGTCGGGATGATCACCGAGATCAGGCCGTGGGGCACCGCACTCCTCGCCGAGAGGTCGTCCGCGGGAGCCTAGCCCAGGAGCCGTCGCCGCCCGGCGCCCCGGGGGCGGCGCACCCGGCCGCCGGGGCGCCGCCCAGGCGGCTTGTAGACTCCCGGCGCCCCGAAGCGCCTGCACATGAGGGACACCGAGGTCCCGCGGGCGCCGCCGTTCCCGACCGATGCACCCCCGCCGCGCGGTGCGCGCCGACCTGCGACGAGGCCACCGATGCTCTGCGTGATGTACGGAACCACCGGCGAGCTCATCAAGATCGCGCCGCTCATGCTGGAGCTGGAGCGCTCGGGGCGCTCGCACGTGACCGTCACCACCGGGCAGCAGCCCGACCAGATCGGCGAGTTCCTCGACGGCTTCGGCCTGCGGCAGCCCACGTACTGGTTCGCCCGCGGGCACCGCGGCCGCGACCTGCGCCAGAACTGGCACATCCCCGGCTGGCTCGGGCGGGTGTTCTGGACGGCCATCCGCAAACGCGGGACCATGCGCCGCCTGCTGGCCTCCGACGGCCGCCCGCCGCTGGTGGTGATCCACGGGGACACCCTCACCACCCTGGTCGCGGCGATCATCGGCCGCGTCATCTGGGGCCTGCCGGTCGCCCACGTGGAGGCCGGCTACCGCACGGAGACCTGGCGGGAGCCCTTCCCGGAGGAGCTCTGCCGCCGCGGCGCCAGCCGGCTGGCGCGCATCAACTACGCCTCGGGGCCGCACTGCGCCGACAACCTGCGCCGCGAGCGGACCGTGCGCGGGGACATCGTCGACACGGGCTTCAACACCATCCGCGACGCCGTGATGCTTGCCGCCGAGTCGGAGCGGCAGGCGTCGGTGGAGGTGCCGGACGAGCCCTTCGGCGTGGTGTCGCTGCACCGCTTCGAGCTGCTCCACCACCAGGACGGCCTGTTCCGCAGGACGCTGGAGATCCTTCGCGACTCCGCCGAGCACGGCCCGCCGCTGCTGTTCGTGGACCACACGATCACCGCCGGCGTGCTGGAGAACGACGGCCTGGAGGACCTGTTCACCCCGCGCTTCCGGCGCATCCCCCGGCTGCCGTACTTCGAGTTCATGGGGATCCTGCGCCGCAGCAGCTTCCTGGTGACCGACTCCGGCGGGAACCAGCAGGAGTGCTGGCAGCTGGGCCACCCGTGCCTGGTGCACCGCCTGCACACCGAGCACGCCGACAGCGAGGACGGCTCGGTGGTGGTGTCCCGCTTCGACCTGGACGTGCTGCGCCGGTTCCTGGACGGCGGCTGGCGGGACCTGCGGGAGGGCACCAAGGACATCGCCAGCCCCACCGGGCTCATCGTGGCCGACCTGGAGGCGCGGGGGCATCTCGCGCCGGCGGGGGCCTGACCGCGTGAGCACCGCGCCGGTGCAGACCACGGAGCGGCGGTACCGGCCGCGGCCCCTCGAGCTGCTGCTGGCCGTGCTGGCCGCGACGCTGGGCGCCGTGCTGGTGACCTGGCCGCTGGCCCTGCACCTGAACTCCGCGATCCTCGGCAGCGGCGGCGACGCCCTGGGGGCGATCTGGTGGATCTGGCGCGCGGCCGACCACGGCATCCCGCTGCTGGGCGAGACCCGCCACACCGACATCGGCGCGCCGTTCGGCTTCGCCGAGGGCAACGGCGTGAACGTCATCTGGGCGCTGGTGGGGGTCCCCACCGTCCTGGCGGCCGAGGTCATCGGCGAGCTGCCCGCGTACAACCTGATGATCCTGTTCGGCCTGGCCTCCGCCGCCGTCGCCATGTACCTGCTGGTGCGGCGCCTCGGGGCGCGCCCGTGGGCCGGTGCCTGGGCGGGCCTGGTGTACATGGTCTTCCCGTGGCACCTGGAGAAGGCCCAGGGCCACGGCGCCCTGGCGACGATCTACCTGTTCCCCGCGCTGCTGTGGGCCGGGCTGCTGTGGTACGAGCGCCCCACGAAGCGCCGCGCCGCCCTGCTGGGCGCCGTGAACCTGCTGCTGTGGCTCGTGGCCGGCTACTACGGCGTCGTGGGCGGCGTCGGGACGCTGGCGCTCCTGGTGCTGTCGCTGCACCGCCACTCGGGTGAGCTGGGCCTGCGGCGGGCCCTCGGGCGCCTGGGCCTCGCGGTGGGGGCCATGGCCGTGGCCGCGGTGTTCACCGCCGTGCTCGTGCGCCTGGGCGCGGGGCCGGCGAGCACCCTCCCGGACCGCACCGACGTCGAGCTGTCGACCTACGGCGCCCGCCTGCACGAGTACCTGGTGCCGTCGTACAGCAACGTCGTGCTGGAGGACGACATCGGCCGATGGGTGCTGGACCGGATGCACGGCAGCAACCCGTCGGAGGCGACGCTGTTCCTGGGGTACCTCACCCTGCTGCTCGCCGCCGGGTTCTTCGTATTCGGGCGGGCGCGGCGGGCGTTCGGCCTGGAGGGCCGGTACGCGGCGGCGATCCTGCCGTGGGTGGCGCTGGTGGCCGTGGCTTGCACGCTGCCGAGCCCCGTGGACGTCGCCGGCGCCGAGGTGACCAGCCCGTCGGGCGTCATCCACGCGCTGGTGCCGTCGTTCCGGGTCCCCACCCGTTTCATGCCGCTGGTCATCGGGTGCCTCATCCCCGCGGCGGCGCTCATGCTCGATTGGCTCATCGCCGCGGCGGGCCGGGCGGCCGCGCCGCGCGGTGCCGTGGCGCACGCGGGCGCGATGGGTGCCGTGGCCGTGGTGGCCGGCACGTTCAGCTTCCTGGAGCTGTCCACGAACCCCCCGGCCAACGTGAACCGCGTGGACCGGGTGCCCGCCGAGTACGCGGCCCTGCGGTCGGTGCCGCGGGGCGTCCTGGCCGAGTACCCGCTGTATCCGGCGGCGGCGGCGATGAACTCCGACTACCTGTTCTGGCAGCGCGTCCACGGGCGCCCGCTGCTCACCGGCGGCGCGGACGACACGTATGCCACCGCCGTGCGCGACAGCCTCGTGAACCCCGCCGACCCCACCACCCAGCGCGTGCTGGCGCTGCTGGGCGTGACCGGCGCGGTCGTGCGGCAGCCCATCGCGGTGCCCCCCGTGGTGGTGCCCGACGACCTGGGCCCCGGCATGGTGAAGGTGCCGCAGCCCGGCGGCGGCAACCCGGTGTGGCGCGTGGTCGCCGAGCCGGCCGAGGCGTTCGCGGTGTTCGAGGGCGGCTTCGGCCCCGCGGAGATCCCGGGGCCCCGGTCGACGGCGCGCTGGATGGGCGCGGACGGCCTGGTGACCCTGTACGCGACGGTGGCGGGCACCTACCGCGCCGAGTTCCCGGTGTCGTCGTACGGCCCGCAGCGGGCCGTCACGTTCACGGGGACCGACGCGGCCACGGTGACCCTCTCCAGCCAGAAGGTGGTCCTGTCGGTGACCCTGCCGAAGGGCTTCTCGCACGTCACGGTCACGACGGACCCGGGGCCGCAGGCCCTCCCGGACGGCCGGATGGCCACGATCTACATGGGGAACTGGCGCCTGGAGCGCCTCACCGGCGGCGGAAGCGCCGGGCCGGCGGTCACCGCGGCGCCCGAGGCGCCCCCGGCGGACGTCGTCCGGGCCGCGCTGCCGGCCCCGTCCGGCGGCTGAACCGGCCGCAACCAACCGCCCGGTAGGCTCCGCGCCGTTTCCGGGATCCGATCAGGAGGGTCGCGCGTGAAGAAGGTGGGCGTCACCGGGGTTGCCGGCTTCGTCGGGGCGAACCTCGCCGACCGGCTGCTGGCCGACGGCTACGAGGTGATCGGCGTCGACGACCTGTCGACCGGGTCCCTCGACAACCTGGACCTCGCGCTCCCGCACCCGTCGTTCCGGTTCATCCAGATGGACTGCTCCGACGCGGACGCCCTCATGACGGCGTTCGACGGGGTCGACGGGATCATCCACCTGGCCGCGAAGAAGATCCCGCGGTACAGCGGGGCCCTGGCCACGCTGGAGGAGAACGTCGCCGGGATGCACGCCGCCACGAAGGTCGCGCTGGCGTTCGACGCCGACCTGGTGGTGGCCTCCACCTCCGACGTCTACGGCAACGCGCCGCTGCCGTTCGTGGAGGACGGCCCCATCGTGCTGGGCCCGCCCACGACCCGCCGCTGGGCGTACGCGGTCTCCAAGCTCTACGACGAGCACATCGGCCTGGCGCTGGCCGAGGAGAAGGGCCTCAAGATCACGATCCTGCGGCTGTTCGGCTCGTACGGCCCGCGGAACCACCCCAGCTGGTGGGGCGGCCCGCAGGCGGCGTTCATCGAGACGCTGCTGGACGGCGGCACGATCGACATCCACAGCGACGGGATGCAGATCCGCAGCTTCACGTTCGTCACCGACACCGTCGACGGGTTCGTGCGCGCCCTGGAGCGCCCCCAGGCCCGCGGGCACGTCATCAACCTGGGCGGTGACACCCCCAGCACGATCGTGTCCCTGGCGGAGCTGGTGCACGAGGCCCTGGGCATCGAGGAGTTCCGCGCCCAGTTCATCCCGTACTCGGCGCTGCCCGGGAACTACCAGGACGTCCGCGAGCGCGTCCCGGACATGACCAAGGTGCGCGAGCTGCTGGAGTTCCAGCCGCAGGTGGACCTGCGCGAGGGGCTGCGCCGCACCGTGGAGTGGCACCTGGCCCGCCGCGAGCGGCTGAAGGCCGCCGGGAGCTGAGCCCGCAGGGGCGGGGCGGCCGGTCCGCCCCGCCCGGCTACCTCCGGGGGGCCGCCCCGCAGGTGCCGAGGGCCCGCAGGTAGACGCGGGCGAAGTCGGTGCCACCCCCCGCTCCGGACGCGGCCGGGGCGGTGCTGGAGAACGCGATGCACCGCAGGTCCGGGTCGGCGCCCGGGCGGCCGTTCTCGGTGATCCCCACCAGACGGCCCCGCGGGCCGGTCGCCCGGCTCACGCCGATGGTGCGGCGCAGGGCGAGGTCGCGCACGAAGACATCCGCGGCACCGTTGCCGTCTCCCGGCACCAGGTTCGCCGCCTCCGAGACGAACAGCACCCGCCGGCCGTCGCCGGAGATCACCGGCAGGCTCGATGCGCCCGCGCCCTTCACGCCCCCGGTCGCGCGGCTCACCAGGGTCGTCCTGCCCCGCACCAGGTCGCGCACGAACACGTCCCCGGTGGTGTCGGTGTCCCCGGCCGCCATCCCCGCGGCCGTCGAGACGAACGCGACCCGGGTGCCGTCGGCGTTCAGCGACGGGGCGAACGAGGCGCCCCCCACCGCCGGTGCGGCGCCGCGGTCGGGGCGGCTGGCGAGCAGCCGGCGATGGGTCCGCCGGTCCCACACCCACACGTCGTCGGCCGGGTGGTCCTCCATGCGTCCGGGGATCACCGTCCAGCGCTGGTAGGCGATGCGCAGCCCGTCGGCGGAAACCGCCGGGGACCCGCCGGGCGCCACCCGCGCCATGCGGCCGGTGCTGAGGTTCCGCACCCACACGCGGTCCGGGCCGAACCGGCCGAAGGCGGTGAACGCGAGGATCGTCCCGTCGGCGCTCAGTGCGGGCTCCCCCGAGCGGAGGGCACCGGGTGCGCGGACCGCCGAGGCGCGATCCGTCGCGCGGCGCCAGACCATGACCACACCCCGGTCCTGGTCGGGTGTCGCCCCGAGGTTCACCGCCCTGGTCGTGAACGCGACACGCGATCCGTCGGCGCTGACGACCGGGCTCCCGGAGTCCCCGTCGCCCGGCGCCCCGCGATGGGACCGGCTGATGAGACGCGTCGTCCCGAGCCGGGTGTCGCGCAGGAACACCTGGGCATATGCGCTCCCGTCCCCCGGCAGGAGCCCGTCGCTCTGGGAGGTGAAGACGACGAACCTCCCGTCGGCGCTCACGACGCGCCCCCCGTTCACCGGCGCCTGGTCGGGCATCCCGGTTCCGGGCTGACGAGGGTACGCGAACGTGGCGGGGAACGACAGCGTGCTGTCATCGACGCGCTGCGCCGCCGCCGGCAGCCGGCGGCCCGACGGAAGCGAGGCGCGCACGGTGGCGCCGCCGGCGGTCCGCCGCACGTAGACCTGGCGGCGGTCCGACGCCCCGCCGCTCACCACACCGCGGCCCGGTCCGTCGAACGCGACCGCGGTGCCGTCGCCCGAGATCGACGCGAAGATGCCGGTTCTCGGATCTCCGATCGCGCCCGAGCTGAGCCCGGCCGCCACCAAGGTGCGCCCGGATGGGACGTCCCGGATGTGCACCTGGTCGCCTCCGCCGAATCCACCGGGCTCCAGGCCCGAGGCTCCGCGGAACGCAACGCGCGCGCCGTCGTCGCTGATCGACAGACCGGTCACCCATCCGCCGGACAGCCGGCCGGGATCGTCATCGGCGACACTCACCGCGCGTAGCGGCTCTCCCTCGCGCCACAGGTAGGCCCGGACGAAGTTGAGCTTCGGGTTGAAGTCGAGGACGGGGTCGCCGAACCCGAGGTAGCCGCTCGAGGTGAATGCGACGGCCCGCCCGTCGCGGGAGATCTGCACGAGCCCCGTGGAGGTGGTCACCTGCGTGAGGGTGTCGCCCGCCAGGTCGCGCAGGTACCCGCCCCTGAAGGCCGCCCCGCCCAATACCCGTGGCGTGACGTACGCGATGCGGCTGCCGTCGGCCGAGATGGAGGGCCCGCCCCCGGTGGTCGGCACCCCGGATGCGCCCGTCGCCCGGCTCATCAGCGCGGTGGACGCGGCCCCAGTCGCGGGGAGCACGCGCGCGTAGACGTCCGAGAGGCCGTTGCCGTCCGCCGGGTCGATGGCGGCCGCCGTGCCGAACACCACCTGCACGGCCCGGGAGTCCCCGTCGCCGGTGACGGTGAGGTCCGGGTCCGCGGAGGCCTCCGCGAGCTGCCCGCCGGCGTCGTCCACGGACGCGCGGGTCACGGCCCCGTCCTGCCAGACGAAGACGTCGGCGACCCCGTTGGTGTCCCCGTCGACCAGGTTCGCCGCGGTGCTGGTGAAGGCCACCGCCGAGCCGTCCCCGCTCACCGCGGGGGTGGTGCAGTCACCGTCGCCCGCGACGCCGTTCGCGCGGTCGAGCAGCACGGTGCTCCCGGCGACCGTGTCCCGCAGGAAGCAGTGCTGCAGGGCGTCGTGCACCGGCACGGGATCCAGGCCGTCGGACGCCGAGGTGAACACCACGTACCGCCCGTCGGTGCTGAGCGCCCGGCCCGGCCCCAGGAGGCTCTGGGCGATTCCCGGGGACAGCGCGGCGCTCCCGGTGGGCCGGCTCACCAGCACCGTCGCCCCGGGGGGCGCGGCCGCCGCGCCCGCGGGCACGGCCAGCAGCATCAGCGCGAGGACCAGCGGACGCCTGGGCACGCCCCGGACCCTCGCACCTCCCCCCGCCGCGGTCACCGGGCGGGGGTGCGCACGACCCGGAACGGGATCACCCGCGTGGGCCCGCCGGTCACCGCGACGCGCACCCGGTACCGGCCCGCGAGACGGCGCGGCGCGAGGCGCACCGTGTTGGCGCCCTTGCGGCCCGCGACCCGCCGGGTCTGCACGGTGGCCCACGCCGTGCACGGCCGTCCCACCCGGGCCCCGGCCCGGCAGCGGCCCCGGGAGACGCGTCCGGCGACGGCCCGCTGCACCGTCACGCGGACGGGGCCGGCGGCGCCGAGCGCGAAGCGCACCACCGGCCGTGCCCCCGCGCGCACCCGCCGCGTCATGAGCAGGCGCCCCAGCGTGCGACGGGGCTTACCCGGCGTGGCGGGCGGCCCGAACACGCGTCTGAGGAAGACGTCGCGTGCCCCGTCCGTGCGGAGCCCGGTCCCGGGGACGTCCACGTCGGTGGAGAAGGCGACGTAGTCGAGGTCGGCGTCGCCACCCGGGGATCCCTCCGGCCCGAGCGGCATCGCCGCCAGCACGCCGTCGGCCCCATCCCCGCGGCTCGCGACGGTCACCGCCCCGCCGCGGAGGTCGCGCACGACCGTGAGCGCCGCGGCCGAGTCCAGCGCCGCCGGAAGACCCTCCGGGGCGACCGTGGCCGCGGCCCGGGTGCCGTCGTCGCTCAGGAGCACCGAGCTGCTGTGGGCGAACGTGGGCCCGGTGGACCCCAGTGGCAGGAGCGCGCCGTCGTCGACGCGGCGCACCACGCCGTTCTCGAACATCCCGAAGTCGTCTCCGGCCTGGCCGTTGACGTATGCGACCACGGACCCGTCGCGGTCGAGCCGCGGCAGCCAGGAGTACCACGAGCTCGCGCCCGCACGGATGTCCGCGGGCTGGGATGCCCGGAGGATCCGCCCCGAGGGCCGGTCCAGCACGTAGACGTCGGGGAAGCCGTCCGCGTCGGTCGCCCCCAGACGGGCGGCGGTCGTGAACGCCACACGGGTCCCGTCCCCGGAGATCGCGGGCTGGTCGGCGGTCACATGCACGCCCGCCGGAACCGATGCGGGATCCAGCAGGGGCGTGACCGTGCCGGTCGCCGTCTCGGCGAGCCACAGCTGGCCGGGGACCGCGGATGCGGCATCGCCGGGGGCCGCGAACACCACGAACCGGCCGTCCGGGGTGAGGTCGGGATGGTCGCCGCTGCCCGACGGGGCCGTGATGATGCGGACCTCGCCGCTCGCGCGGGTCCACACGGCGATCGCCGGGGTCCCCAGGGCGGGCAGGGAGACCGTGGTGCGGTAGACGACCGTCCCGCCGTCCGCGCTGATCGACGGGTGCGCCTCCGTGATGGAGCCGTCATCCGTGCTGATGAGGCGGGTCTCGCCGGTGCCGGTGTCGCGCAGGTACACCTCCGCCGCCTCCCACGGACCTCCGGTGAGGAGGTCGTTGGAGGATGTGAACACCACGAAGCGGCCCCCGGCGCTCACGGTCCGCGTGGCACCGGACGTCGTCGCGTCGCTGGGGCCGCCGTGCAGCACCGCGAACGGGGCCGCCGCCGGGCCGTCCGGCCGCGACACCCGCACGAGGCCTCCACCCGCCAGGTCCCTGAGCCACACCTGCATGAACGCCGCCCCGCCCGCGAAGCCCAGGCTGGGATCCGTCCGTGCGAAGAGCATCCTGGTCCCGTCGCCCGAGAGGCCGGCGGCGCGCTCGGTGGTCGGCGGTATCGACATGGGGTCGTCCTCCAGGGACTCCACCGGGGTGGTGACGGTGCTCCCAACGTCCCTGGTGTAGACGTTCGTACCCGTCGCCCAGCCGGGCGTCGGCCCGCCGACGGCGGCCACGAACGCCACGCGGGAGCCGTCGTCGCTGATCGCGAAGTCGGCGGTGTCGCCCGGGGACAGGGTGGTGGAGCTGCCGTTCGCGACCGCCATCGGGAAGGTCTGCGCCGCCGCGAGACGGCGGACGTAGACCCGGTTGATGGGAAGGAACCCCTTGATGCTGAACGCCCCCGTGCCGCCCAGGTTCGTGGCGTTGGTGGTGAAGGCCACGGTGCCCCCGTCCCGGGAGAGCTCCGCACGGGCCCCGGAGAACTGGTTCTGCTGCTCCCCGCCCGACCCGGTCGGCCGGCTGGCGTAGATGACGGCGCCGGACACCAGGTCCCGCACGTACACGTCCTCGTCCGATCCGGTGTCCGCCGCGTCGAGCGCCGCGCGGGTGACGAAGGCGACCCGCGTGGCGTCGCCGGAGATGGTGCCCCACGTGCCGCCGACGGCGGCCGTGCCGGGCCCGCCGGCACGGCTCACGAGCACGGTTCCCGGCTCCGCCCCGAAGCTGCGGACGTAGACGTCCTGGGCGTCGTCGGTGTCCTCCGGCACCAGGGCCGCCGCGGTCGTGAACGCCACGTGCACGGTGCGCGTGGCGCCGCTGCCCGTGACGGTCACGTCCGGATGGAACCCCGGGATCCCGGTCCACACGGTGGGGACGCCGAGGGCGGTGACGGTCCCCCGGTCCCAGATGAAGACGTCCGAGAGCCCGTCCAGATCACCGGGCACCAGCAGGTTCGCGTCGCTCTCGAACACGACGACCGACCCGTCGCCGCTGATGCTCGGCGTGCGGCAGGGACGGTCGGCGGCCTCGGCACGCCCGACGCGCCGGTCGATCACGACGGTGGTCTCCCCGGTGACATCCCTCAGGAAGCAGTTCCGGATGCGGTCGGCTCCCACGCTCGGATCCAGTCCGTTGGCGTCGGAGCGGAACACCGCGTGCGTGCCGGAGGCGTCCACGTCCCGTCCGGCCTCGACCACCGAGCCGTTCCCGAGGCCGTTGTACACCGAGAACGGCCCGAACCCGGGCGGGCGGCTCACCAGCACCGTGCTGCCGGGCGCCATCTGGGCGCCCGCAGTCGCCGCCCCCGCGAGGAGCACCGCGGCGCAGACGCCCAGGCGGCGGATCACGTCCATCACCGCACACTGAACCCCCCGGTTTGGCCGGTCAAGCGACGGCCGGGGGGTTCAGGCGGCTGCGAGCTCCCGCACGTAGGCGGCGACCGCGTCACGGTGCTCCGGGCGCCGCACCAGCACCAGGTTCGCGTTGACCTGCCGGTCGCCGAGCGCGAGCAGGTCCTGGCGGGTGCAGGGCGTGATGGTGTGCCGCGGCTCGTTGACCATCCACACGTCGTCGTAATGGCCGAACAGCAGCTCCACGAAGTCCCGCGGCTCGAACCCGCAGTTCTTCAGGTGCGACGGGACGAGCTCCACGAACAGGGCGGGGCCGTCCTCCGACAGCACCCGTTCGGCGCCGCGCAGGACGAAGCCGTCGTAGCCCTCCACGTCGACCTTCAGCAGGTCGACCGGGCCGACGCCGTTCGCCGCGGTGTAGGCGTCCACGGAGGTCATCGGGACCTCGCGGCCCTCCGCATTGCCCGCGTTCTGGGCGGACGCCGAGTGCGTCCCGATGCTCTGCCGGGACGTGTAGATCGTGATGGACCCCTCGCGCTCGCCCACCGCGCACTCCTCCAGGGTCACCCCCTCCGCGCCGTTCTGCGCGAGGTTCCGGCGCAGGTACTCGAGGTTCTCCGGGATGGGCTCGAAGCTCACCACCCTGGCCCCGTCGGGGGCGGTGCGGGACGCCAGGCATGCGTACAGCCCGATGTTGCCGCCCACGTCCACGATGGTGCGGCTCGACGCGGCGAGGCGCTCGAACAGGTCCAGCTCGATCACCTCGTAGAACCCGCCCACCAGGCCCGGCACGATCGTCGCGTCCTTCGTGGGGGCGGTGAGGCGCAGACCCCGGAAGTCCGCGGTCACCACGTCCCCCGTGTACCCGTACCGGAAGACCTTGCGGTACAGGAACCCGGTGAACGGCAGCCGCTGCAGCGGGGTGTTCGCCGCCAGGCGCCGTGCGGTCCTGATGACGCCCATCGCGATGGCCTGTCGGTTCACGTGCCGTTCCCTCGTCGCCGTCATGCCCGGGCCCGCGTGTTCGCGGCGGGCCGGGAGGGCCCCTAGAGTACGCAACCCATGGGACGGGACCGGGACGGGGACACGACCGGGGGCCACCCGGTGAACGGCACGAACGGGTCGGGGCCGGCGGCGCCCGTGCTGTCGGTGGTCGTCCCGAGCTACCGCCAGGAGGACACGATCGCTGGCAACATCGGCGAGATCGTGTCCCGCGTGGAGGGCCTCGGCATCCCGTTCGAGGTGGTCGTGGTGAGCGACGGCAGCCCCGACGCCACCGAGCTGCGGGCCCTGGACGTCGACGACCCGCGGGTGCGGGTCATGGGGTACGACCGGAACATGGGCAAGGGGTACGCCCTGCGCACCGGGTCCCTCGCCGCGCGCGGCGAGTGGATCGCCTGGGTCGACAGCGACCTCGACCTCGACCCCGCCCAGCTGGGCGTGTTCATGGCGATGGCGGAGCGCGACGGCCTGGAGATCGTGGTGGGCAGCAAGCGCCACCCCGATTCGGTGGTGGACTACCCGGCCCAGCGGCGCGTCAACTCCTGGATGTACCAGCAGCTGGTGCGCGCCATGTTCAGCCTCGACGTGCGCGACACCCAGGTGGGGATGAAGCTCTTCCGTCGCGAGGTGCTGGACGAGGTCCTGCCCGTCGTGCTGGTGAAGCGCTACGCCTTCGACCTCGAGATCCTGGCCGTCGCCCGGCGGTTCGGCGCGACCCGCATCGCGGAGGCCCCCATCCGCCTGGACTACCAGTTCAGCGGATCCGGGGTGAACTGGCGGGCCATCCTGCAGGCCCTGTGGGACACCGCCGCCGTCTTCTACCGCCTGCGGCTGCTGCGGTACTACGACCGGCGCCGGGTGCTCGCCCACCGGCTCGCGGTGCACCGCCCGGAGGTGCCGCCGTCGGTGACGGTCGTGGTGACCCCCGGCGAGGACTGGCCCGACGCGCGCGACCGGCTGGAGCGGCTGCTTGACCGGGTGCCCGGCCGGCCCGTCATCGTCGTGCGGCCCGTGGGCCACGACCTGGCCGTGGACCGTCCCGGCGTGCGGGTGCACCACATGGACCCCGGGCAGGACGTCGCGGACGCCGTGGCGCGCGCCGCCGCGACGGCCGACACCGACGTGGTGGCGTTCATCGACCTGGACTCCCGCCCGACCCGCCACTGGCTGGACGCCGCCCTGCCCCTGTTCGGCGACCCGATGGTGGGCGCCGTTGCGGGCCCCACCGTCCCGGTGCTCACCGGCGACGACCGCACCGACGCCGCCGGGGTGCTGAGCGAGTCGCGCATCGGCGCGGCCGGCGCCCGGGTGCGGCACCACGTCGGGGCCGTGCAGGAGGTCGGGGAGTTCCCCCTGCGGAACCTGTTCGTGCGCAGCGAGGCCATGCGGCGCCTGGTGGACGAGGGCGTCGCCCTCGACGACGCGTTCTGCGCCCAGCTGCAGCGCCGCCTCGGGGTGTCGGTGCTGTGCAGCCCCGACGTGGTGGTCACCACCCGCCCCCCCGCGCTCTTCGGCCCGTACCTGGTGCGCCTGGGACGTCTGGGAATGGCCCGCGCGGGCCGCCGCGGCGCCGGCATGCGCATGCGCCACGTCCTGCCGGCGCTGTTCACGCTGGGCGCGTTCGCCGGGCCCCTGGTGCTGCGCCGGCCCGGGCGCCTGCGGCGCGCGTGGATCGCCGCCGCCCTGGTCTACACCGCGACGCTCGCCTGGTTCGGCGCGCTGCTGTCACTGCTGCACCGCCGGCAGCGCATGTCGGCGCTGGCCGCCGTGGGCGCGGGCCTCTCGCACCTGGCGTTCGGCACCGGGTTCCTCGCGGGGCTGCTGCGGCGCGCCGCCGGGCGGCGGCCCGCGGGGGTCACGCCCCCGCGGCCGACCCCGCCCGGGACGACAGCCGCGCCAGATCCGCGTCCACCATCATCTCGACCAGCCGCTCGAAGCTGACCTCGGGCTCCCAGCCCAGCGTGGCCTTCGCCTTCGCCGGGTCGCCCACCAGCAGGTCCACCTCGGCGGGCCGCACGAACGCCGGGTCCAGCACGACGTGGTCCTTGGGGTCCAGCCCCGCGTGGGCGAACGCCAGGTCCACGAGCCGCTGCACCGTGTGCGTCTCCCCGGTGGCCACCACGTAGTCGTCCGGGGTGTCCTGCTGGAGCATGAGCCACATCGCCCGCACGTAGTCGCCGGCGAAGCCCCAGTCGCGCTGGGCGTCGAGGTTGCCGAGGCGCAGCTCGTTGGAGAGGCCCAGCTTGATGCGGGCGACGCCGTCGGTGACCTTGCGCGTCACGAACTCCAGGCCGCGGCGCGGGGACTCGTGGTTGAACAGGATCCCCGAGCTGGCGTGCATGCCGTAGCTCTCGCGGTAGTTCACGGTGATGTAGTGGCCGTAGCACTTGGCCACCCCGTACGGGCTGCGCGGGTACAGCGGGGTGAGCTCGGTCTGGGGGACCTCCCGCACCTTGCCGTACATCTCGCTGGAGGACGCCTGGTAGAAGCGGATCCCCGGGTCGACCTGGCGGATCGCCTCCAGCAGCCGCGTGACCCCGACGGCGGTGAACTCGGCGGTGAGGACCGGCTGGCTCCAGGAGGTCGGCACGAACGACTGGGCCGCCAGGTTGTAGACCTCCGACGGCTCGGACTGCATCAGCGCGGCCATCAGAGACGGCTGGTCCAGCAGGTCGCCCTGCACGAAGTGGATGCGGTCGCGGATGTGCTCGATCCGGTCGTACGACTCGGTCGACGCGCGGCGGACCATGCCCCACACCTCGTACCCCTTGTCCAGGAGCAGCTCCGCCAGGTACGAGCCGTCCTGGCCGGTGACGCCGGTGATCAGCGCGGTGGGCACGTGTGTCAGTCCTCCTCGTTCATGACCTGGGTCCGCCACCAGTCCAGGGTGTCGGCGAGCGTCTGGTGCAGCGGGATGGTCGCCGACCACCCCAGTTCCTGCAGCCGTCGCGGTGAACCGTAGAGGTCCGGCTGCTCGCCCGGGCGCAGCAGGCCCGGGTCGCTCTCGACCTCCACGTCCAGGCGGGCGGCGGCGACGACGCCGTCCACCAGGTCCCGGATGGACACCGACGCGCCGGTGCATGCCAGGTACGGGACGTCCGGGTCCCCGTCCTCCAGGATCCGCAGGTACGCGCGCACCATGTCGCGCACGTCCGTGAAGTCGCGCCGTGAGGTGAGGTTCCCGAGCCGCAGGGTCACGCCGGACAGGCCGTCGCGCTCGGCGATCGCGATCTGCCGGGCCACGTTGGGCAGGACGAAGCGGGCGTCCTGGCCGGGGCCCACGTGGTTGAAGGCGCGGACGCGGATGACCGGCAGCCCGTAGCCGATGCGGTACTGCAGGGCCGCCAGGTCGGCGGCCGCCTTGGAGGCCGCGTACGGCGACAGCGGCCGCATGGGAGTGTCCTCGTCCACCGGCAGGTCCTCCAGCGGCACCTGCCCGTAGACCTCGCCGCTGGTGATCACCACGGTGCGGGGCGGCACCTCCGCGGCGCGGACCGCCTCCAGCACGGCCATGGTGCCGTCCAGGTTGATGCGCCACGTGCCCAGGGGGTTCGCGAACGACGCGCCCACCGAGGAGGCGCCCGCCAGGTGCAGGACGCCCTCCGGGCGCACCGCGGCGACGGCCGCCGCGACGGCCGCTGGGTCGGTGATGTCCCCCCAGTGGACCTCCACGCCGGGCGGCACGGGCTCGTCTCGCCCCAGCACCAGGCCGGCCACCTCGTGGCCCGCCTCCTGCAGGACGCGGGCGAGGTGATGGCCCACGAAACCGGTGATGCCCGTCGCCAGGATCCGCATGGCGCCGGAAGCTAGCAGCGGGCCCGGAGGGGCTTGCCCCCCTCCGGTGTAGGGTCGGTGCGATGCCGACCTCTCTGGTGACCGGTGGTGCGGGGTTCCTGGGTTCCCATCTGTGTGACCGGCTGATCGCCGAGGGTCACCGGGTGGTGTGCGTTGACAACCTGGAGACCGGGTCGCTGCAGAACATCGCCCACCTGCGGGACCCTGGGTTCGAGTTCCTGCAGCACGACATGATCGGGCACCTGGAGTTCCCGGATCCGGTGGACTACGTGTTCCACCTGGCGTCCCCGGCGTCGCCGATCGACTACCTGCGGTTGCCGTTGCAGACCCTGAAGGTCGGCTCGTATGGGACCCACAACGCCCTTGGGTTGGCCAAGAAGCACCGGGCCCGGTTCCTGCTGGCCTCCACCAGCGAGGTGTACGGGGACCCGAAGGTGCATCCGCAGACCGAGGACTACTGGGGGCATGTGAACCCCATCGGGCCGCGCGGGGTCTATGACGAGGCCAAGCGGTATGCGGAGGCCCTGACGATGGCGTACCACCGCCAGCAGGGCGTGGACACGCACATCGTGCGGATCTTCAACACCTATGGGCCGCGGATGCGGCCCAACGACGGGCGGGCGATCCCGACGTTCCTGCGGCAGGCGATGGACGACAAGCCCATCACCGTGTTCGGTGACGGCGGGCAGACCCGGTCGTTCTGTTACGTGTCGGATCTCATCGAGGGGTTCCTGCGGCTCATCGACTGCGACTACCACCTGCCGGTGAACATCGGGAACCCGGGTGAGTTCACGATCCTGCAGCTCGCCGAGGCCGTGATCGCGGCGACCGGGAGCCGGTCGCAGATCGTCTACGAGGCCCTGCCGCAGGACGACCCCATGGTCCGGCAGCCCGACATCAGCCTCGCCCGTGAGCTGCTGGGCTGGGGACCGACCGTCGAGCTGATGGACGGACTCGCCCGCACCATCGCCTCCCTGCGCCCCCCGCGGATGTGACGCCCGCCGCGGCGGCGGCGGACGAGAGGTGCCCCGGGACCCGGCCGCCGCGCAGGAGACCGGCCCAGGGGTAAGGAATCCTTGAACCCAGGATGGGATCCGTTCCGTTCCGTCGTACGATGGGATCCGCTCGATGCAACGCGTCCTCCGCACATCCGCAGTCCTCGCCGCGCTCCTGACCGTCCTCGCCGTGTGGGCCGGCACCGCCGCCGCCACGCCGGAGCAGGTGCTCGCCGACCAGGCCGACAACGGCATCATCGACGGCGCGTACTCGCCGGACGACCTCGCCGCGGCGATCGTGCTGGCCAAGCAGCGGGAGGGCGCGCTCACGGAGGCCACGATCCAGGCGATCCGCGACGCCCAGGCCCAGACGCTGTTCGGGGCCGCGCAGGAGCAGGGCGACCCGGCCCCCGCCGGCGAGCCCGGCTCGGACCGCACCGAGGTCCCGCCCGTGCTCCGGCTGCCCGAGGCCCCCGTGGTCGACCCGGGCACCACCGTCCCCGTGCCGTTCGTGATCCTGTCGGTGGTCGCGGGGCTCCTGGTGCTCGCGGGAATCGGCGCATCGACGTTCCGCCGGATGACCCGGGCGACGGCCACGCGCTGAGTCCGCGGCCCGCATCCGGGCCGCAAATTCTGCAAGACCCCCCGATCGGGGGGTCTTGACGGGCGGATTCCTGCCGATGACGTGTCCCAGCGGGCAAACCCCCGCGGCACGCTCGGAGAGGAGCGCGGTGCCCTGGCGCCAGCATGCGGATGAGTCGGTGACGGAGGCATGGGGGCGGGCCGCCCGGCGGCTGCGCGCCCTGCAGCTGGCCCAGCTGGCGGCCGTGATCACCCTCGCGGTCATGGCCGCCCTGGCGGCGGCGGTGACCGCGCGGCAGCTCGGGGACATGTCCTCGGGACGCGACCGGGCGGATGCCGCGGTGACGCGCCTTTCCACCGTGAAGGACGACCTCCGCGGCATCCAGGGCGACTTCCTGCGCCGCAAGGTGCTGTTCCCGGAGGAGAAGGCCCTCACCCCCGAGGTGATGCGCGGCGTCCTGGCCGACCAGGCGAAGCTCATCGCCCTGGAGGAGGAGCTGCGCGCGTGGGCGCCCGGGGACGTGCGGGCGGCCGGGACGGACGCGCTCGCTGCGATCGCCGACCTGGGCTCGATGGTGACCGCGAACCTCGGCACCGCGGCGCGGTCCGACCGGGCGATCGACGCCGTGCGGCGCCTCGACCGCGTCGTGACGCGCATCGACGTCACCACCAAGCTCTGGCTCGACGCCTTGCGACGGGTACGGGACCACGAGGACGCCCGCATGGAGCGCCTGCGGGCCGACCTCGTGCAGCGGGTGGCCGTGGGGGCGGGGCTGCTCGCGATCGCCGCGGTCCTGCTGTGGATGGTGCTCGACCGCGCACGGGCCCGGGTGGTCGCGGCGCTGCGGACGGGCGCCGAGGAGCAGCACGCCCAGGGACGCCTCGCCACCGCCGTGGCCGAGGGGGCGGACCTGGCGCGCATCGCGGAGGTCGCCGCCGAGGAGGCCCGCCGGGTGCTGTCCGCCGGCGCGGCCGCCGTCGCGGTGGCCGATCACGGCGCGCCCGTGGTGCTGAGCGCCGCCGGGGAACCCCCGGCCGCCCTCCACGCGGCCCTGGCCCGGGCGATCGCCACCGGGGAGCCGGCCCGCATCGACGCCGCCCCGGGGCGGCGCACCGGCGACGACGGCGGCGCGGACGCGCCGGCGTTCGCGGTCCCGGTGAGCGTCGACGGCGTGCGCTGGGGCGCGGTCGCGGCGGCCCTCGCGCCGGGCGCGCCCGGCGAGGACGCGGCCGAGCGGCTGGTCCGGGTGAGCGCGACGCTCGCGCTCGCGGTGGGGTCGGTTGAGTCCCGCCGGCGCCTCACCCGCGAGGCGAGCTGCGACCCGCTCACCGGCCTCGCGAACCACCGTGAGTTCCGCGACCGGCTGGCCCGCGAGATGGCCCGCGCACGCGCGGAGGGCCGCGAGGTCGCCCTCGCGCTCATCGACATCGACCACTTCAAGGCCGTCAACGACGGCCTGGGGCACCAGGCGGGCGACGGGGTGCTGTCGGAGGTCGCGCGCCGCATCCGCGCGCAGGCCCGGGAGCACGACGTGGTCGCCCGCGTGGGCGGCGAGGAGTTCGCGTGGCTCATGCCCGGGGCGGACGGCATGGCCGCCTTCGCGGCGGCCGAGCGCGCCCGGCTGGCGGTGCGGGGCGGGCGGATGGGCGATGTCGCCCTGGTCACCGTCTCCGCCGGCGTCGCGACGTCGGCGGACACCGAGGACCCGGACGAGCTCATGCGGCTCGCCGACACGGCCCTGTACTGGTCCAAGGAGAACGGCCGGGACCTGTGCTGCCGGTGGTCGCCGGACCTGGTGACCGAGGCCGGCGACGACGACCGCGACGCCGGCCTGGCCCGCCGGAAGGCCCTCGCAGCGATCCAGGCCCTCGCCCGGGCCGTGGACGCCCGCGACCCGTACACGCTGCGGCATTCCGAGCGCGTCGCCGAGCTCACCCACCGGCTGGCGGTCGCCGCGGGTTGGGACCCGGCCCGCGCGGTGCTGCTGCGGGAGGCGGCCCTGCTGCACGACGTGGGGAAGGTCGGCGTGCCGGACGCCGTGCTGCTCAAGCCGTCGCCGCTCACCGACGAGGAGTTCGGGCGCGTGCGCGAGCACGCCGCCCTGGGCGCCCAGATCGTGGCCGGCGTGCTGGACCCCGAGCAGGTCGCCTGGGTGCGCGCGCACCACGAGCGCTTCGACGGCGACGGGTACCCGGCGGGGCTGGCCGGCGGCGCGATCCCGGAGGGCGCGCGGCTCATGGCCGTCGCGGACGCGTTCGACGCGATGACCACCGACCGCCCGTACCGGCCCGGCTGCGACGCGGGCGCCGCCGTCGCGTCCTGCCTGCTGGAGGCCGGCGGGCAGCTGTGCCCCGACGCGGTGGTCCTGCTGCACGACCTGTGGCGCGAGGGGCAGCTGCCGCTGCAGCGGCTGGGCGCCACCGCCTGACCGCGGCGCCCTCGGAGCCGGGGGTTCCCTCCACCCGGGGTCAGGTCCCGGCGCGGTCCGGTCGATGACCTCCGTGCATGCCCGCGTTCAGTCGTTCCGAAGTCGTCGCCGCGCTCTCCCACGCGCTGGACCTCACCGAGGGGCAGGTGGAGGGCCACGCGGGGCGCACCTGCGTGCTGGGGCTGCGGATGGCCGAGGACCTCGGGGTCCCGCAGGCCGACCGCGCCGCGCTGTACTACGCCCTGCTGCTCAAGGACTCCGGCTGCTCCAGCAGCGCCGCCCGGATGTCGCAGATCTTCGGGACCGACGACCTCACGCTGAAGCGCACCGGCAAGCTCGTGGACTGGACGCGCCCGTCCAAGGCGCTGCGGTGGGTCGCCGGCAGCCTGGCGGACGCCGGCGGCCTGCTGAACGCCCGCCACACCCTGCGGGTCGCCCTGGAGTTCGCGCGGGACGACGTCGTGGTGGACGCCCGCTGCGAGCGGGGCGCGAAGATCGTCGCGGACCTCGGCTTCCCGCCGTCGGCCGCCGAGACGGTGCGGTGCCTGGACGAGCACTGGGACGGGAAGGGGCGCCCGCGGCGGATGTCGGGCGAGGAGATCCCGCTGCTCGCCCGCATCGCGTGCCTGTCGCAGACCGCCGAGGTGTTCATCACCACCCTCGGCCGGCCCGCCGCGCGGCGCATGGTCCGCAAGCGGCGCGGCCGGTGGTTCGACCCGGCCGTCGCCGACGCGTTCCTGCGCATCCCGGACGATGACCCGGTGTGGGAGCGCTTCGACGAGGCGCACGACCCCCTGGTGGTCGCGGAGATGGAGCCGCACGGCGACCACGAGGAGGCCCACGACGGGCACCTGGATCGCATCGCCGAGGCGTTCGCGCAGGTCATCGACGCCAAATCCAGCTACACGTTCAACCATTCCACGGCGGTCGCCGAATATGCGGTGGCGGTGGGACGCGCCCTGGGCGAGCCCGAGGAGGGGCTGCGGCGCCTGCGCCGCGCCGGGCTCCTGCACGACATCGGCAAGCTGGGCGTGAGCAGCGCGATCCTCGACAAGCCGGGACGCCTCACCGACGAGGAGTACGCGCAGATCCGCCTGCACGCCCGGTACACCGAGGAGATCCTGGGGCGCATCTCGCTGCTGGCGGAGATCGCGCCGGTCGCGGCCTCCCACCACGAGCGGATGGACGGCGGCGGGTACCACCGCGGCCTGCGCGGCGAGGCGATCCCCGAGGGCGGCCGCATCCTCGCGGTCGCCGACGTGTTCGACGCCCTCACCGCCAACCGCCCGTACCGCGACGGGATGAGCGTCGCCGACGCCCTCATGATCATGCGCAAGGACCGCGGCACCGCGTTCTGGGACCGCGCGCTCGACGCGCTCTGCGACATCGCGCACGACCTGCCGCCCCGCGGCACCGCGTCCGGCCCCGCGCGGGTCCCGCGGGCCACCGCCGCGTAGCCGGTAGGATTCCGGGCCGCGCCCTCCTGCGCGCCGCGCGCGCGGCGTTGCCGGGCCGACACATCAGGGGGACAACGCCGCAATGCCACCGGCGCCCCCGACGGACGTTCCGAAAGGGATCTGCATGCCGGACAACCTCACCAGCCTCACCCTCCGGACGGTCATGCCGGCCGCGACGGGCAGCTTCGGCCAGCTCGCGCGGCTCATCGGCGAGGCCGGCGCCCAGGTGGGGGCGGTGGACATCGTACGTTCGACCAAGGCGGACGTGACGCGCGATGTCCAGGTGCGGGTCCGCGACGCGGCGCACGCCGACGCGGTGATCGCCGCGATCGGCGCCCTCGACGGCTTCTCGGTGGAGGGCACCGCGTCCCGCGTCCTGGAGGAGCACCAGAGCGGTGCCATCGGCATGAAGAACCGCATGCCGCTCACCAGCCGCGACGACCTGTCGATGGCGTACACCCCCGGCGTCGCCCGGGTGTGCATGGCCATCCACCACGACTTCGAGCAGGCCTGGGACTACACCATCAAGGCGAACAGCGTCATGGTGGTGAGCGACGGCAGCGACGTGGTGGGCCTCGGCGAGCTGGGCGTGGACGCCTCCCTCCCGGCCTGCGAATCGGTGTGCCTGTTCCTGCGGGACCTCGCCGACATCGACGCGTTCCCGCTGCCGGTCGACAGCCGCGACGTGGCGGAGATCGTCAACACCGTCGCCCTGTGCAGCTCGGTGTTCGCCGGCGTGCACCTCACCGACATCGCGGCGCCGCGGTGCTTCGAGATCGCGGACGCCCTCGACGCGCGCCTGGACATCCCGGTGCTCCACGTCGACCGCCACGGCAGCGCCGTCGCGGTGCTCGCCGCGCTGCGCAACGGCCTGGCCGTCGCCGGCAAGGAGTTCGAGGCGGCGACCGTCGCGGTCACCGGCCGCGGCACCGCCGGCGGCACGGCGACGACGCGCCTGCTGGAGGCCGCCGGGGTGGGCGTCCTCACCGAGGACCCCGCCGGGGCCGACGCCCTCGTGGCGTGGGACGGCCCGGTGTCCGGGGCGACCGTGGCCGGGATGGCCGCCAACCCGGTGGTGCTGTCCATGGCCGGCGCCAGCCCGGAGGCGCTCGACGCCACCGTGTACGGCAGCAACCTGCCCACCAGCCCCAACCAGGTGTCGGCGACCCTCGCCTACCCGGGGATCTGGCGGGGGGCGGCCGACGTGCGCGCCACCACGGTGAACGACGCGATGCTCCTGGCCGCCGCCGACGCGCTCGCCCAGGCGGCGCGCGACGCCGACAACGCCGTCCACGCCCAGGGCATCGTCCCGTCGGTGCTCGCCACCGGCCTCACCGCCCGCATCGCGGAGGCCGTCGCGTCGGCCGCCGAGACCTCGGGCGTCGCCCGGGTGGCCCGGGCCCACTGACCCGTGCGCGGCGCCGGGGCCCCGCCGGGGGCCTCAGCGCCGCAGCGCGCGCCCCAGCCGCACCAGCGGGATGGGGAACACCACCGCACCGATGGCGGCCAGCACGCCCACGTGGCCCAGCGTCCCGAGGTCCGGGTGGCCCAGGCTCAGGTCCCGCAGCGCCGCCACCAGGTGCGACAGCGGCAGGCACCAGCCGATCGCCTCCGCCCACCGCGGCAGGTCGTCGAACGGGAAGAACACCCCGCCGAACAGGAACATCGGCGTGAGCACGGCCGTGTAGAAGATGTTGAAGTGCTCGATGTTGCTCACGAAGGCCGTGTAGACCATCCCGAGCGCGGCGAAGACCATCGCCCCCAGGGCCATCACCGGGATGGCCAGCAGCACCACCGGTGATGCCACCAGCCCGAAGCCGGCCATCACGGCGAGGAAGATCACCCCGTAGGCCAGCGACCGGGTGGACGCCCACAGGTACTCGCCCACCACCACGTCCTGCACCGACAGCGGCGTGGTGATCGCCGCCTCGTAGACGCGCCGGATGTGGATGCGGACGAAGCTGTTGTACGTCGTCTCGATGATCGCCCCGAACATCACCGTGGACGCGGCGACGCCGGGCGCGATGAACGCGATGTAGTCGACGCCGTCGACGGTGGTGAGGTACGTGCCGAGCCCCAGGCCCATCACCGTGAGGTAGGCGATCGCCTCCAGGAACCGCGGCGTGAGGGTGGTGAGCAGCGTCTTGCGCCCCACCGTCGCGTTGCGCTGCCAGAACCGGATCGCACCCCGCGGCGAGAACGCGTACGCGGCGAGCGGCGCCGGGAGGCTCAGAGGGCCTCCACCAGCGCACGGATGTCGTCCGCCATCCCCGTGTGGCCGTGCTTCAGGGCGGCGTCGATGCCGGCGAGCCACGCGTCGGCCGCGTCGTCCGGCCGGCCCAGGGCGGCGAGGGTCTCGCCGAGCCGCTGCCAGGCGTTGCCCTCGTCCTCCTGCAGCCCGAGGTAGGCGCGGTACTGCTCCACCGCCTCCTCCAGGCGCCCGGCCCGCTGCAGCTCCACGGCGTACGCGAAGCGCGCCCGGGCGACGGTGGGGTCGTCGGCGACGGCCTTCGCGAAGAAGTCGATGCGATCCATGGCCGGGGACGCTACGCCGCCGCCGCGCCGCGCGCCCGCGGGGACGGGGTCCCCGGGGCGGCGGCGGGGGCCGGCGTCAGATCGCGTCGATGACGGCGTTGAAGGTGGCGCTGGGCCGCATGGCGGCGGTCACCTTGTCGGCGTCGGGGAAGTAGTAGCCCCCGATGTCGACGGGCGAGCCCTGGACGCCGTTGAGCTCGTCCATGATCTTCGCCTCGTCGGCGGCGAGCGCCTCCGCGATGGGGGCGAACTTCGCGGCGATGCCGGGATCGTCGGTCTGCTTCGCCAGCTCCTGGGCCCAGTACAGGGCCAGGTAGAAGTGGCTGCCGCGGTTGTCGATCTCGTTCACCTTGCGGGACGGCGAGCGCCGCTCGTTGAGCACCGAGCCGGTGGCGCGGTCCAGCGTGTCGGCGAGAAGCTTGGCGATCCGGCTGCCGGACACCTCGGAGAGGTGCTCCAGCGAGGCCGCCATCGCGAGGAACTCGCCCAGGGAGTCCCAGCGCAGGTGGTTCTCGCGGACGAACTGCTGCACGTGCTTGGGGGCCGAGCCGCCGGCGCCCGTCTCGAACAGGCCGCCGCCGTTCATGAGGGGAGCGATCGAGAGCATCTTCGCGCTCGTGCCCAGCTCCATGATCGGGAACAGGTCGGTGAGGTAGTCGCGCAGCACGTTGCCGGTGGCGGAGATCGTGTCCTCGCCCGCCCGGGCCCGCTGCAGCGAGAACCTGCAGGCCTCCTCCGGCGCCATCACGTGCACGGTGACGCCCTCGTCGCCCAGCTCCGGGAGGTACTTGCGGACCTTGGCGATGATCTGCGCGTCATGCGCGCGGTTCTCGTCGAGCCAGAACACGACGGGCGCGCCGGTGGCGCGGGCGCGCGTGAGGGCGAGCTTCACCCAGTCGCGGATGGGGGCATCCTTCGCCTGGCAGGCCCGCCAGATGTCGCCCGCCTCGACGGCGTGCTTCATCACGGTCTCGCCCGCCCGGTTCACGACGCGGACGGTGCCGGCGGCCGGGATCTCGAAGGTCTTGTCGTGCGAGCCGTACTCCTCGGCGGCCTGCGCCATGAGCCCGACGTTGGGGACGCTGCCCATCGTCGCGGGGTCGAAGGCGCCGTTCGCCTTGCAGTCGGCGATGACCGCGGCGTACACGCCGGCGTACGCCGAGTCGGGGATGACGGCCTTGCAGTCCTGCCGCTCGCCGGCGGCGTTCCACATCTTCCCGGAGTCCCGGATCATGGCCGGCATCGAGGCGTCCACGATGATGTCGCTGGGGACGTGCAGGTTGGTGATGCCCTTGTCGGAGTCCACCATCGCCAGGGCGGGGCCGGCGGCCAGGGCCGCGGCGATCTCCGCCTGGATGGCGGCCCGCTCGCCCTCGGGGAGGGCGGCGATGCGGGACTCGAGGGCGGCCACGCCGTCGTTGGGGTTCACGCCGATGGCCTCGAGCTCGGCCGCGTGGGCGTCGAACACCGACGAGAAGTAGGTCTTCACCGCGTGCCCGAAGAGGATGGGGTCGGAGACCTTCATCATCGTGGCCTTCAGGTGCACCGAGAACAGCACGTCGTCGGCCTTGGCGCTGGCCATCTGCTCGGCGAGGAACTCCTCGAGGGCCCGGGCGCTCATGAACGTGCCGTCCACGACCTCGCCGGCCTGGACCGGGAGGGAGTCCTTCAGGACCGTCACCTGGCCGTCCGCGCCGACCAGCTCGATCCGCAGGTCGTCGGGCGCCGCGAACGTGACCGACTTCTCGTTCGAGAAGAAGTCGTCGGCGCCCATGGTGGCTACGTGGGTCTTGGAGTCCGGCGACCATGCACCCATCGAGTGCGGGTGGTTCTTCGCGTAGTTCTTCACCGACAGCGGCGCGCGGCGGTCGGAGTTGCCCTGCCGCAGCACGGGGTTCACCGCCGAGCCCTTGACCGTGTCGTAGCGGGCCTTGGCCTGCTTCTCGGCCTCGGTCGACGGCTCGTCGACGTAATCGGGAACCGCGTAGCCCTTCGCCTGCAGCTCCTCGATGGTGGCGAGCAGCTGCGGGATGGACGCCGAGATGTTCGGCAGCTTGATGATGTTGGCCTCGGGCCGGTTGACCAGCTCACCGAGCTCGGCGAGGTCGTCACTGACCCGCTGCTCGGGCGTGAGGGCCTCGGGGAAGGCGGCGAGGACGCGGCCGGCGAGCGAGATGTCGCGCAGCTCCACCGTCACGCCCGCCACCCCGGTGAACGCCTGGATCACCGGGAGGAGCGACCGCGTGGCGAGCGCGGGGGCCTCGTCGGTGAACGTGTAGATGATGGTGTGACCGTCTGTCGGCAAGCCAATTCCCCGGGTTGGGCGCAGGACGAAACAACCGGGCAATCTAGTCGAACGCCACGCATGGCGCGCCGAGAACCGTCCTCCGCCCGGTTCCCGGGGGCCCGGAGGGCTCCCCGGCCGGGACCCGGGGCCACGGATGACGAGTGTCCGGCCCGGGCATCAAGAACGGGCCGGGACGACCGAAACACGTCACGGCGGTGCCGAAGCGGAACCCCTGGGGGGAACGTTCGTCACTCTGCCCAAAGTGCCGTTCGTTACAGAGATGCGGGCGACGAGGGGCATTGCTAGCGTGCCGGGCGAATCGCGGGTGCTCGGCGTTCACGCGACGGATCAAGAAGGGCGCCGGTGGAACTATCTGACTATCTGCCCATCGTGGTCTTCCTGGCCGCCGGCCTGGTTGTGGGCTTCGCCATCCTCGGCCTCAGCAAGGTCGGGCGGACGAAGCAGAACCAGGTCAAGGGCCTGCCGTACGAGAGCGGCATCCTGGCGACGACGCCGGTGCGTCAGCGCTTCTCGATCGACTTCTACCTGACGGCGATGCTGTTCATCGTCTTCGACATCGAGCTGGCGTTCATCTACCCGCTGGCGATGGTGCTGCGCGACTCGGGCGTCACCGCCCTGGTCTCGCTGCTGTCGTTCATGTTCACGGTGGTGGTCGCACTCGTCTGGGTGTGGAGGAAGGGGGCGCTCGAATGGCGCTGATCCCGCCGCCCGGCGCGCCGTCCGAGCGCGCGCCGCGGCTGGACCCCGGCATCGACAAGGACCTGCGGGACCTCGTCGAGAACGCCGAGGAGGAGGCCTTCGTCAAGCGCCTCCTCACGACGACCGTCGACCGCGCGCTCTCGTGGGCGCGGACGTCGTCGATGTGGCCGGCCACGTTCGGCCTTGCCTGCTGCGCGATCGAGATGATGCACACCGCCACGCCGCGGTACGACATCGCGCGCTTCGGCGCCGAGGTGTTCCGCGCGAGCCCGCGCCAGGCGGACCTGCTCATCGTGAGCGGCCGCGTGTCGCAGAAGATGGCCCCCGTGCTGCGCCGCATCTACGACCAGATGCTGGAGCCCAAGTGGGTCATCTCCATGGGCGCGTGCGCGAGCTCCGGCGGGGTGTTCAACAACTACGCGATCGTGCAGGGCGTGGACAAGGTGGTCCCGGTGGACGTGTACGTCCCGGGCTGCCCGCCCCGCCCCGAGGGGCTGCTGGAAGGGATCCTGGTGCTGCACCGGACCATCGGCGGGAAGGGCCTCCCGAGCTCGGTCGACCTCATGCGGGAGCGGGGCATGCCCCTGCCCGAGGAGGCGGCGGAGCGGGCGCAGGCGCTGTCCGCGGCGGTCCGCCCGTGAGCGAGTACCGCAGCCTCATCGAGGCGGCCTGCCCCGGCGCCGTCGTCGACGAGTTCGAGGGACCGGGGGACGAGCGCACCATCGAGATCGCCGCCGAGCGGATCGCGGAGGTCGCGCGGTTCCTCAAGGGCGAGCCGTGCTCGTTCAAGCTGCTGTCCGACCTCACCTGCGCGGACTTCCCCGCGGGCGACGGGCGCGGCAACCGGTTCCGGGTGGCGTACCACCTGTTCTCGGTGGAGACGGGCGACCGCCTCCGCCTGCGCGTGTGGGCGGACGCGGAGTCCCCCGAGGTGCCGTCCGTGACGCCCGTGTGGGCCACCGCGAACTGGCACGAGCGCGAGGTCTGGGACATGTTCGGGGTCCGGTTCACCGGCCACCCGGACCTGTCACGCATCCTCATGCCCTTCGACTGGGAAGGGCACCCCCTGAGGCGGGACTACCCGCTCGGGGGCGAGGACGTCTGGTTCAGCGACGCGGTCTAGGACGGTTCGGATGGGAACCGAGGGCATCGACATCTTCACCGCGGAGGCCCGCGAGGCGGTCGAGGCCGCCACCCGCGAGGGACGCGAGCTGGCGGAGACCGAGCGCGTCGTCGCCGGCGTGGAGGCCGGCACCCCGCAGGAGGCGCTGCGGCGCACCCGCGAGGGCGAGGACACGGCCGCCAAGGCGCTGCCGGGCTCCCGCGACCCGATGATCATCAACCTCGGGCCGCAGCACCCCTCCACCCACGGCGTGCTGCGCCTGGTGACGGAGCTGGACGGCGAGATCGTCCGGGACATCCACCCGGTGATCGGCTACCTCCACACCGGCATCGAGAAGCAGTGCGAGAACAAGACGTTCTGGCAGGCCATCACGCTGGTCACGCGGATGGACTACCTGTCGCCGTTCTTCAACATCCACGCCTACACGCAGAGCGTGGAGAAGCTGCTGGGCCTCGAGGTGCCGGAGCGCGCCAAGTGGCTCCGCGTGATGATCAGCGAGCTCAACCGCATCACCAGCCACCTGGTGTGGCTCGGCACCAGCGGCCTCGAGCTGGGCGCCATCACGGTGTTCTTCTACACGTACCGCGAGCGGGACCGGGCGCTCGACCTGTTCGAGATGATCTCCGGCGAGCGGATGAACAACCGCTACTTCCAGGTCGGCGGGTGCGCGGACGACGTCCCGCCCGGCTTCCTGGGCCTGCTCAAGCGGTTCGTCGACGAGATGCCGTCCCGGGTGGACGAGTACGAGGGCATGCTCTCGGCGAACCCCATCTGGATCGAGCGGACCCGCGGCGTCGGCGTGCTGCCCGCGGACCAGCTCATCGACCTGGGCATCACGGGCCCGGCGCTGCGCGCCGCGGGCGTGGACCTGGACATGCGCAAGGCGCGCCCCTACTCCGGCTACGAGCACTTCGACTTCACGGTGCCGGTCGGCAGCAACGGCGACGCCTACGACCGGTACCTCATCCGCCTCCGGGAGATCCGCGAGTCCACGCGGATCATCCAGCAGTGCCTGGACGGGCTCCCGGAGGGCCCGCACATCGCCGACGACCGCAAGGTCGTCCTGCCGCCGCGTCCCGAGCTGGCCACCTCCATGGAGGCCCTCATCCACCACTTCAAGCTGGTGACCGAGGGGTTCCGGGTGCCCGAGGGCGAGGCGTACTCCGCGGTGGAGAGCCCCCGCGGGGAGATCGGCTGCTACGTCGTGGCCGACGGCGGCCCCAAGCCGGTGCGCGTGCACATGCGCGACGCCAGCTTCGTCAACCTGCAGGCGCTCCGGCCGATGGCCAAGGACGCCTACCTCGCCGACCTCATCGCGATGATCGGCTCACTGGACAACGTCATGGGTGGTGTCGACCGCTGATGGACGCCGACCAGATCCGCGCACACCTCGACCCGATCCGGCACGAGTTCGCCGATCCCCGGTCGCTGGTCATGCCGGCGCTGAAGTTCGCGCAGACCGAGAAGGGCCACCTCACGCGTGAGGACATGGCGGCCGTGGCCGAGGCCACCGGCTTCTCCCCGTCGTTCGTGGAGAGCGTCGCCTCGTTCTACGACCGCCTCTACACGAAGCCGGTCGGGAACCGCGTGGTGAGCGTGTGCATCACCCTGTCCTGCATGCTGCGCGGCTCCGACGAGGTGTGGGAGGCCCTGTGCGAGCACGAGGGCGTCGACCACCACCACGGCGGCACCAGCGCGGACGGGCGCATCACCATCCAGGAGGCCCAGTGCCTGGGCTACTGCGACAAGGGCGCCTGCATCCAGGTGGACGCGGAGGAGACCAAGGGCCCGTACACGCCCGAGGAGGCCGTGCGGCTGGTCGAGGAACTCCGCGAGGCACCCACTCCCGCAGAGCTGTGGAGGTAGCGGCGTGCCGATCCTGAACAGCGTCTACCGCCACCGTGAGGCCGGGAAGCCCCTCACCGACCTGGCGGCGTACCGCGAGGCGGGCGGCTACAAGGCCCTGGAGAGCGTGCTCGGCGAGACCGAGGCCGACGACCTCCAGTACGCGTTCGTGCGCTCCGGCCTGCGCGGCCGCGGCGGCGCCGGGTTCCCGATGGGCCGCAAGGCGAGCTTCCTGCCGAAGGAGAGCAAGCTCCCCAAGTACGTCGTCTGCAACGCGGACGAGAGCGAGCCGGGCACCTTCAAGGACCGCGAGATCATGGAGATGAACCCCTTCCAGCTGCTGGAGGGGCTCACCCTGGCGGGCTACGCGATCGGCGCGGCGCGCGGGTACATCTACATCCGCGGCGAGTACGAGCATCAGGCGCGCGTCCTGGACGCGGCGGTGACGGCCGCCCGCGAGGCCGGCTTCCTCGGCACGGACCTGCTGCGGTCCGGCTTCGACTACGACATCACGGTCTACCGCGGCGCCGGGGCGTACATCTGCGGCGAGGAGACCGCCCTGCTGGAGAGCCTGGAGGGCAAGCGCGGCCAGCCGCGGCTCAAGCCCCCGTTCCCGGCGGTCGCCGGCCTGTACGGCTCCCCGACGCTCATCAACAACGTGGAGACGCTGGCGGCCCTGCCGCCCATCGTCACCCGCGGCGCCGACTGGTACGCGGCCCTGGGCCCGGAGAAGAGCCCGGGCACCAAGCTGTTCTCCATCTCCGGCCACGTGATGAAGCCGGGCAACTACGAGATCGTCCTGGGCGACACCACCCTCCGCGAGCTCATCTACGAGCACGCCGGCGGGCTCCGCGAGGGGCGCCGCGTGAAGGCCGTGTGGGTGGGCGGGTCCTCCGTGCCGGTCATCGGCGAGGAGCACCTGGACGTCCCGCTGGACTACGAGTCGCTGCAGGGCATCGGCACCGCGCTGGGCTCCGGCGGCTGCATCGTGATGGACGACTCCGGCTGCATCGTCCGCGCCTGCCTGCGGCTGGCGACGTTCTACCGCCACGAGAGCTGCGGCAAGTGCAGCCCGTGCCGGGAGGGCACCAGCTGGTTCGAGCGCATCCTCCAGCGCATGGTCGACGGCGACGGCCGGATGGAGGACTTCGAGCTGCTCGAGTCCCTGTTCCGGCGCGTGTCCGGCAAGACGCTGTGCCCGCTGGCGGACGGCGCCATCGCCCCCATCCGCAGCGCCATCAAGCTGTTCCGTGACGACTTCATCCGGGTGTGCCAGGAGGGCTCGCCACGCCCGGAGCCGATGCTGCCCCTGAGCGTGGGGTGAGGTGAGGCGTGGCTGAGTACGCCCCCGTCGACCTGACGGTCGAGAACCAGGTCGAGTTCGAGCTCGACGGCCGCCGGGTCTCCGCGCCGGCCGGCACGATGCTCGCCGACGCCTGCTACGCGCACGGCGTCGAGATCCCGATCTTCTGTTACGAGCCCCGCATCGGCCCGCCCATCGGCGCCTGCCGCATGTGCCTGGTCGAGGTGGAGGGCATGCGCGGCCTGCAGACCGCGTGCAGCACGCCCGTCGCGCCCGACATGGTGGTGCGCACCACCACCGAGGCGGTCAAGGAGGCCCAGGACGGCGTCCTGGAGGTGCTCCTCGCGAACCACCCGCTCGACTGCCCGGTGTGCGACAAGGGCGGCGAGTGCCCCCTGCAGGACCGCACCTTCAAGTTCGGGCCCGGGACGTCGCGGTACGTGGAGCCCAAGCGGCACCACCCCAAGCCGCTCAACCTGTCGAACCGCATCGCGCTCGACCGCGAGCGGTGCATCGCCTGCTTCCGCTGCGTCCGCTTCTCGCAGGAGGTCGCCCAGGACGGCGAGCTCACCATGCAGGAGCGCGGCGCCCGCAGCGAGATCACCACCTTCAGCGGCGACGCCTACTGCGGCCGCTTCTCGGGCAACGTCATCGACATCTGCCCGGTGGGCGCGCTCACCAGCATCCCGTACCGGTTCGTGAGCAGGCCGTGGGACGTGCAGAACACCCCGTCGGTCTGCGGTCTGTGCCCGGTCGGGTGCAACACCGAGCTCACCGTGCGGGAGGGTCAGACCAAGCGCGTGACCGGCCGCCCGGAGCCCAACCCCGCCGTGGAGGAGGGGTGGCTGTGCGACACCGGCCGGTGGGCGTACGACGCCAACTGGTCCGAGGCGCGCATCGCCGCCGCCATCGTGCGCGAGGCCACGGGTGACCGCACCGCCGCCCTCGAGGACGCCGTGGACGGCGCCGCCGCCCTGCTGCGGGGCCGCACCGTGGGCGTCCTGGTCGGGACGGCCGCCACCGTCGAGGAGGCCGGCATCGCCGCCGACCTCGCCCGCGGCGCGCTGCCCGGCGCGGTCGTCGCCCGCATGGGCATCCCCGGCGGGGCGCTCGCCGCCCTGCGCGCGCTGCCCGGCGCCCAGCTGGGCGACGTGGACGACGCCGACGTGGTCGTGGTGGTGGGCGGTGACCCGTCCGCCCAGCAGCCCGTCGCCGAGCTCCGGCTCCGCAAGGCCCGCCGCTTCGGCGCGACCGTGACCGGCTGCGGCCCGCGGCCGCACGCCCTGGAGGCCCTGGGCGCGTTCACGCGCACCGCCCCCGGCGACCTGGCCGCCGGCGTCGCCGCCGTGCGCGAGGCCATCGCCTCCGCCGCGAAGCCCGTGGTGCTGTGGGACGAGGCCGACCTGGCGGGCGAGCCCGCCGCGGCGGCCGCCCTCGCCGAGGCCGTCGGGGCCAACGGCGCGGCCCGCCAGCTGGAGCTGGGCGCCGAGGTGAACGGCTCCGGCCTCCGGGCCCTGGGCCTGCCCGCCGCCGACACCGTGCTGGACGCCGTGCGCGCCGGCACCATCGACGCGCTGCTGCTGGTGCACGCCGATCCCCTGGACGCCGCGGGCCGCAGCGCCTGGGCGGCGGCCCTGGAGGAGTTCGACGGGCCCGTCGTCGCCATCGCGACGCACCCGGACGCCACCACCGAACGCGCCGACCTGGTGCTGCCCGCCCTCACCATGTGGGAGCAGGAGGGCACGCTGGTCTCCATGAACGGCCGCGTGCAGCGGCTCCGCCCCGGCGCCCGCGGGCCCGAGGGCGCCGCCGCCGGCTGGGAGCTGCTGGTCGCCCTGGCCCACCGCCTGGGCGCACCGCCCGAGTACCGCACCGCCGCCGCCGCGTTCCGCGCGGTCACCGCCGGGAAGCCCGCGTTCGCGGGGATCACCCCCGAGGTCGCCGGCACCCTCGGCGTGCCGCTCGCCGCGCCCGCGCAGGTGCCCGGCGCGTCCACCGCGGCCCCCGCCTCCGGCGAGGGGATCCCGCTCGTGGCGACCCGCACCGTGTATGGCGGCGCCGCGGCCCGCCGCAGCACCGCCCTGGCCGACACCGTCGCGCCCGCGGAGCTGCGCATCGGCCCCGCCACCGCCGAGGCGAACTGGGTGCGCGACGGCGACCGCGTCGTCCTGCGCTCCGCCGCCGGCGAGTCCGGCAGGCTCACCGTCCGCGTCACCGACGGCCTGCCCGAGGGCGCCGTGTTCGCGCCGCTCGGCGCGCCGGGCTCCCCCACCGAGGGTGCGCTGCCGCCCGACATGGCGCCGGTGCTCGTCAAGGTCGCTCGGGTGGAGGCCGGCTGATGGTCGACGAACCGATCTGGCTGCTCGTCGTCAAGACGGGCCTGCTGATCTTCCTGGTGATCACGTTCTTCGCCTACATGAGCCTCTTCGAGCGCAAGCTCATCGGCCGTGCGCAGGCCCGGTACGGCCCGAACCGCGTGGGCCCGTGGGGCTACCTGCAGCCGCTCGCGGACGTGGTGAAGCTCATCTTCAAGGAGGACTTCGTCCCCAACGGGGCCAACCGGTGGCTGTTCCAGCTCGCCCCGGTGATGTCCCTGGTGACGGCGGTCACGGCGCTCGCGCTCATCCCGTTCGGCGACCCGGTCAACATCCTCGGCCAGGACGTCAACCTGGTGGGGATCGACGTCTCGATCGGCCTGCTCATCGTGTTCGCACTGTCCGGGATGGGCTTCTACGGCCTCATCCTGGGCGGCTGGGCCAGCGGCAACAAGTACTCGCTGCTGGGCTCCGCGCGCACCGCCGCGCAGCTGGTGTCCTACGAGGTCGCGATGGGCCTCTCGGTGGTCGGCGTCGTGCTGATCTCCCAGAGCCTGTCCCTCATGGACATCGTCCACAAGCAGCAGGACACCGTCTGGTACATCGTCTGCCAGCCCGTCGGGTTCGCGATCTTCGTGATCACCGCGGTGGCCGAGACGAACCGCACCCCGTTCGACCTCCCGGAGTCGGAGAGCGAGCTGGTGGCCGGCTACATGACCGAGTACGGCGGCCTGAAGTTCGCGATGTACATGATGGCCGAGTACATCAACATGATCGTCGTCTCGGCGATCGGCGCCACGCTGTTCCTGGGCGGCTTCGCCGGGCCGTGGCTGCCGGGCTGGCTCTGGCTGATCATCAAGGTCCTGGGCCTGCTGTTCGTCTTCATCTGGCTGCGGGCCACCCTGCCCCGCCTGCGGTACGACCAGCTCATGCGCCTGGGCTGGAAGGTGCTGCTGCCCCTGGCGACGGTGAACCTCATCGTCACCGCCATCGTGATCGGGATCTTCTTCCAGAACTGATGCGCGCACTCAACTGCGACACCCCGCCGTCCGAGGAGTCACCTCGATGAGCATCCAGGACCAGCTGAAGGGCTTCGGCATCACCTTCCGCACGATGCTGAGCAAGCCGCTCACCCTGGGATACCCGGAGCGCAAGACCCCGGTGTTCCCGCGGTTCCGCGGCCGCCACCGCCTGTGGAAGTACGACAACGGCCTGGAGAAGTGCGTGGGCTGCTCGCTCTGCGTGGCGGCGTGCCCGGCGGACTGCATCCGCGTCGTCGCCGAGGAGAACACCCCGGAGCACCGGGTCTCCGCCGGCGAGCGCTTCGCCCGCATCTACGAGATCAACATGGCGCGCTGCATCTTCTGCGGCTACTGCGAGCTGGCGTGCCCGTTCGACGCGATCACCCTGGAGCACTCCTACGAGCTCTCCGAGCGGGACCGGCACCAGCTGGTCTACACCAAGGACATGCTCCTCGCGCCGGCGCCCAAGGAGGCGCCGCTGCGGGCCGAGGGCCAGCGGGTCTGATGCGCATGCGCCCCGTCCTTGAACCGCGCCCGTTCGGGCGTAAGGTGTCCGCCCGTGGGTGAGCGCATCACGTTCGCGATCGCCGCCGCGGTGGCCCTGGGCTCCGCCGTCGGGGTCGTGACACTGAAGAACCCGTTCCGGGCCGCCGTGTCCCTCATCGGCACGCTGCTGGCCGTGGCCGTGATGTTCCTGCTGCTCGCCGCCCCGTTCGTGGCCGCGATCCAGATCATCGTCTACGCCGGCGCGATCGTCGTGCTGTTCCTGTTCGTGATCGCCTACCTCGGCGAGCGCCCCGTCCAGTTCCAGCAGGATCCGATGGCGCGGTACGAGGTCGTGGGCTGGATCGCCGTGATCGCCCTCGGCGTGCAGGGCTTCATCGCCCTCGCGAACTCGAAGCTGGTCGGCATCTTCGACGACCCCAAGCCCGTGGGCGACATCGGCTCGCCGCGCGCGATCGGCGAGGCGTTCGTCAACCCGTTCATCGTCTCGTTCGAGGCGACGTCGCTCGTGCTGCTGGTCGCCGCGCTCGGCGCGGTGCTGCTGGCCAAGCGCGCCGTGCTCGGTGAGGGGGGCCGCTGATGGAGGGCATCCCGCTCAGCTGCTACCTCGGCGTGTCCGGGGGGCTGTTCCTGCTGGGCCTCTACGGCGTGCTCACGCGCCGTAACCCGCTGCTGCTGCTGCTCGCCGTGGAGCTCATGCTCAACTCGGCGAACGTCGCGCTGGTCGGGTTCTCCCGGTACTGGAACGTCGTGGACGGCCAGATCTTCGCCCTGGTGGTGATGGTCGTCGCCGCCGCGGAGGTCGTGATCGGCCTCGGGCTGGTGGTGGCGGTCTTCCGCCAGCGCCTCGCGCTCGACGTCGACGGAATGTCGAGCCTCAAGGGATGAGCGACGTGTCACTCAGCGGGGCGTACCTCGGCTGGTTCGTGCTGGCCCTGCCCCTCCTCGGGGCGATCGTGCTGGCCCTCATCCCGGGCGAGCCCAGCCGCGCCCTCACGCGCGTCATCGGCGTCGGCTCGGTCGCCGCCGCGTTCGTCCTGGTCGTGAGCCTCTTCGCCCAGCAGCTCACCAACGACCCGGAGCAGCGGGCCGGCACGTCCACCCTGTGGACGTGGATCGACCTCGGCTCCCTCCAGGTCGACATGAAGATCCTCGTGGACCCGCTGTCGGTCCTGATGATGCTGGTGATCACCGGCGTCGGGTCGCTCATCGTCCTGTACTCCACCGAGTACATGTCGCACGACCGCGACTACCGCCGGTTCTTCGTGGAGATGGACTTCTTCATCTTCGCGATGCTCGTGCTGGTCCTCGCCGCGAACTTCGTGTTCCTCATCGTCGGCTGGGCGCTGGTCGGCCTCGCGAGCTACCTGCTCATCGGCTACTACTACGACCGCCCGTCGGCCGTGGCGGCGGCCAAGAAGGCCTTCGTCATCAACGTCCTGGGCGACATCGGCCTGGTGCTCGGCGCGTTCCTGCTGGTGCGCGAGCTCGGCACCCTGGACTACGCCGAGGTGTTCGCGAAGGCCCCGCAGGGCCTGGGCGACGGCACGTTCGTCGCCGAGATGGTCGCGCTGCTGCTGTTCGTGGGCGCCGCCGCCAAGAGCGCGCAGATCCCGCTCCACACGTGGCTGCCCGACGCCATGGAGGGCCCCACCCCGGTGTCCGCCCTCATCCACGCGGCCACCATGGTCACCGCCGGCGTCTACCTCATCGTGCGTTGCAACGTGCTCTACGAGCTGGCTCCGCACATGTCCGACGCCGTCGCCGTCGTCGGGGCCGTCACCCTCTTCGTGGCCGCGACCATCGCGACCGTGCAGGACGACATCAAGCGCGTCCTCGCCTGGTCGACGGTGAGCCAGATCGGCTACATGGTCATGGCCGCGGGCCTTGGGCTGTACGCCAGCGGCATGTTCCACTTCCTCACGCACGCCTTCTTCAAGGCCGCGCTCTTCCTCGCCGCCGGCATCGTCATCCACGCCCTGCACGACGAGCAGAGCCTGGACCGCATGGGCGGCCTCAAGAAGCACCTCAAGGTCGCGTACTTCGCGACCGGCGCCGGGTGCCTGGCCATCGCCGGCATCCCGCCGTTCTCGGGCTTCTTCAGCAAGGACGAGATCCTCGCGGGCGCCATCGAGGCCGGCACGCTCGGCAAGATCCTCGCCGGCGTCGGCCTGGTGGGCGCGGGCCTCACCGCCTTCTACATGTTCCGCCTGCTCTTCCGGGCCTTCCACGGCCCGGAGCCGGACGGCGGCTACCACGAGGCGCCCCACGCGTCCGGCCCCGCGATGGCCGTGCCGGTGGCGATCCTCGCCGTCCTCGCGACCGTCGGCGGGTTCATCCAGATCCCGTTCGTCTCGCACAACCTGCGCGACTGGCTGGAGCCCGCGATCACCGCGGACCCGGGCATCGAGGCGAGCCACGGCCAGGAGACGCTCATCATCGTGCTGTCCCTCGCCGTCGCCGCGATCGGCATCGGCACCGCCTGGTGGCTCTTCGGGGCCGGCCCGGAGCGGCGCCTCGCCCGCGCGCACAAGCTGCCGCGCCTGCGCGCCTTCCTGCTCGACCAGTGGCGGTTCGACGAGGTCTACGAGGCCGCGATCATCCAGCCCGGCCGGGACCTCGGCGACGCCGGCGTCCGCGGCGGGGAGCTCGGCGTGGGCCAGGGCCCGATGATCGCCGCCGAGGCGGTCACCGGCGCCGGCGCGCGCATCCTGTCCCGGGTGGAGAACGGCCTCGTCCGGACCTACGCCATGGCCGTCATCGCCGGTGCGGCGATCGTCGGCGTCATCCTCATCCTCGCCCGGTAGCCGCCCCTGATGCCCTGGGTCACAGCGATCATCCTCCTGCCCCTCGCCGGGGCGCTGTCCATGCTGGCGGTCCCGCCGGGCGGCGTCGTCCAGGCGCGCGTCCACGCGTTCCTCACCGCCGGCGGCACCCTCGCGCTCACGGCGATCCTGCTGGGGCTGTTCGACCGCGACACGGCCGGACCCCAGTACGAGGACCGCCACGGGTGGGCCACCCAGGTGGGCCTGGAGTGGACCGTCAACGTCGACGGCGTCTCCATCTGGCTCATCGTCCTCACCAGCGCGATGTTCTTCCTGGCCATCGCGTACGCGTGCTTCCGCACCCCCGAGCGGCCCCGCGCCTTCCTGGGCCTGCTCCTGCTCGCCGAGGCGGGCCTGCTGGGCCTCTTCGCCGCCGGCAACCTGGTGCTGTTCTACGTGTTCTGGGAGGCCATGCTCGTCCCGTTCTACTTCCTCATCGGGATGTGGGGCGGCAGCGACCGGGTGCGCGCGACGACCCGCTTCGTGATCTACACGATGGTCGGCTCGCTGCTGATGCTCGTGGCGATCCTGGGCACCGCCTTCATCGCCCGGGAGATCACCGGCCAGTTCACGTTCGACATGGAGGCGCTGCGCGGCGTCGACTTCACCCGCAACGAGTCGATCTGGCTCTTCGCGGGCTTCGCCCTCGCCTTCATCATCAAGCTGCCGCTGTGGCCCTTCCACGGCTGGATGCCCGGCGCCTACCGCAACGCGCCCATCCTCGTGACCGGCCTGCTGGCCGCCGTGATGAGCAAGGCCGGCGTGTACGGCCTCATCAAGATCGGCGTGCCGCTCTTCCCCGACGGCGCCGAGTACTTCCAGTACCACATCATCGTCATGGCCCTGGCGGGCATCGCCTACGGCTCGGTGGTCGCGTGGCGGCAGCCGACGGTGCGGATGCTGGTCGCGTACTCCTCGCTCGCCCACCTGGGCTTCGTCGCCCTGGGGATCATCGCCTTCGACAACGAGGCGGGGCAGGGCGCGGTGCTGCAGATGGTGAACCACGGCGTCGTGGTGGCCGCGGCCTTCACGATCGTCGGGATCATCACCGAGCGCACCGGCAAGGAGGAGATCGACGAGATCGGCGGCCTCGCCAACGGCGCGCCGTGGCTCGCCGGGGTGTTCCTCATCGTCGCGATGGCCTCGCTGGCCATCCCGGGCTCCAACGCCTTCGTCGGCGAGTTCTTCATCCTCACCGGCGTGTTCCGCCACCACTGGTGGGCCGCCGCGTTCGCCTGCATCGGCATCGCGTACGCCGCCGTCTACATGCTGCGCCTCTACCAGTCCTCGATGAACGGCCCGCGCAAGGGCGTCGAGGGCGCGCGGGTGGAGATGCGGCTGCGCGACACCGTGGTGCTGCTGCCGCTCATCGCCGCCATGGGGCTCATCGCCCTGTGGCCGGCCGCCATCGTCGGCGCCACCACCAAGACCGTGGAGCGCCTCATGGCGCCCGCCCAGATCGCCCTCGGCCGCCCGGCGGACCAGATCCGCGCGGGCGTCGCCGTGAACCCCCCGGAGGCCGCGCTGCCGCTGCCGGGTGACCCCGTCGAGGCGCAGCAGGAGGTCCCGGCCCAGTGAACGTGGTCCCCGCCCTCCCGCCGATGATCGTCGCGGGCGGCGCCTGCGTCGCCCTGCTCGCCAGCGTGGGCCCCAGGGGCCGCGCGCGGCGCGACGGGCCCGTGTGGATCGCCGCGGCCACCATCATCGGCGCGGCCGTCATGTCGCTGGTGCTGTGGGGCGACCGGCAGGAGGCCCTGGGCGGCGGCTACCGCGCCGACCGCTTCAGCATGCTCCTGAACCTCGTGTTCCTGGCGGCGGCGTTCTGCGCGCTGTTGTTCTCCGTGCGCCTTCCCGCGGGTGTGGACCGGCGCGGCGAGTACACCGCGCTGCTGCTCACCTCCACCGCCGGGATGATGCTGGTCGCCGGCGCGGGCGACCTCATCGTGATGTTCCTGGGCATCGAGATCCTCTCGGTCGCGCTGTACGTGCTCTGCGCGCTCGAGGTGTGGCGCGAGCGCTCCCTGGAGGCCGGCCTCAAGTACCTCATCGTGGGCGCCGTCGGCTCGTCGTTCTTCCTGTACGGCCTGGCGTTCCTGTTCGGGGCCTCCGGCTCGGTGAAGCTGTCGGTGATCGGCGACAACCTCGCGGTGGCGTCGTTCACGGACGAGCCGCTGCTGCTGGTCGCGATGGCCCTCATCGTCGCCGGCCTGGCGTTCAAGTCCTCCGCCGTCCCGTTCCACATGTGGACGCCGGACGTCTACGAGGGCGCGCCCACCCCGGTGACCGCCTTCATGGCGACCGCCACCAAGGTCGCGGCGATCGCCGCGTTCCTGCGGATCTTCGGCGGGGCGCTCACCGACATGGTGGACACCTGGCAGATCGCGATCGGCGTGGTCGCCGCGGCCAGCGTCATCGTCGGCAACGTCGCGGCCCTCGCGCAGACCAACCTCAAGCGGCTGCTGGCCTACTCCAGCATCGCCCAGGCCGGCTACCTGCTCATCGGCGTCGCCGCCGGGACGCTGCAGGGCGCCGAGTCGGTCCTCTACTACCTGGTCGCCTACACCGCGATGACCCTGGCCGCGTTCGCGGTGGTCGTCATCCGCGAGCGCGAGGTCGAGGACGGCGAGATGCTGGACGCCCTCGCCGGTTACGGCCGCGCCCGCCCGGTGATCGGCGTGGTCGCGACCGTCTCCATGCTCTCCCTGGCCGGCTTCCCGCCGCTGTCCGGGTTCATCGGGAAGTTCCTGCTGTTCGGCTCCGCCGCCGAGCAGGGCCTGTGGTGGCTCGCCGTGATCGGCGCCGTCGGCAGCATCGTGAGCGTGGGCTACTACCTGCGCGTCCTGCGGGTCATGTGGTTCGGCACCCCGGCGGGCGGCGGCGAGCCGCGCAAGCTCCTCACCATCCCCGCCCCGGTCCTGATCACCGCGGTGACCGCCGCGGTCGCGGTGGTGGGCTTCGGCCTCGGCGCGTCGCTCCTCATGGACGTCTGCCGCGACGCCGCCGCGGCCCTCCTGGCCGCATAAGCTCACGCTCGGCATCCGGCCGGGCCCTCCTGGCCGCCTCAGACTCCCCTGACACGCCGTCGTCGGCGGGTCAGGCACCCCACACCCTGGGTGACTGGCCCGCGCGGGCGCGGCGGACGTAGTGTCGCCTCATGACCAGGACCGGCAGCACCCTCACCCTCTCGGCGCTCCTCACCCTCGCCGCCGCGGTTGCGCCGGCCGCGGCGGCGCCCCCCGCCAACGACGCCCGCGTCTCGGCGGCGCCCCTCACCGTGCCGGACCGGGTGTCCGGGACCCTGGTGGAGGCCACCGCGGAGCCCGCGGAGCCCCGCCCGGGCTGCGGCCCCAGGCTCGGACCCAGCGTCTGGTACCGGCTGGAGCCGGCCGGCGGGCCGGTGGCCCTCGAACTGAAGGCCGCGGAGGGCGCCGGCAACGTCGTGGCGGTGTACCGCCGCGAGGGCGGCGACCTCACACCCGAGATCTGCGACGCCTCCGACCGCCGCGGCGAGGCCGCGGTGGTGTTCACCGCGGACCGCGGTGAGCGGTACCTCGTGCAGGTGGCCACCGGCGTCCGCGCCGACCCCGGCACCTTCACCCTGGGCGTGTTCCGTCCCGAGGCCCCGCCGTCGCTGCCCGGGCCGCGCCTGCCCGCGGCGGGCGCGCACGGAACGGTCGACGTGATCCGGGACACCCAGGACGCCTTCTCCATGGTCATGCGCAGCGGCGTGACCTACCGCGTCAACCTCGACCAGGGCGCCGATCCCGGCTGCCGCGTGGGCTTCCGGATCCTCGGGGCCGGCTCACGGGACCTGGACGCGACCGCGGTGGCGGGACGCCCGTGCGGCGGGTACCTCACCTACACGCCCGGGCCCGACGACGGCGGCGTCCACGCGATCGTGGTGGAGGCCCGCTCGGGCTCCGGGGTGCGCAACCCGCGCTACCGGCTCACCGCCGGCACGCTGGGCGCCGACGACCAGGCACCCGGCCTCGAGCTGCCGCTGGGGTCCCCCGTGCGCGGCGTGGTGAGCGGCAAGGGGCTGGACCGCCTCGACCTGTACCGCTTCGACGTGACGAACCGCTCGCGGGTGCGCCTGCGCCTGGCCACCCCGGGCGCGTCGAACCTGCGGCTCATGCGCGCCGAGGGCGGCACCATCCAGTGCGTCTGCGGCCAGGAGGGGAACCTCGAGCTCGAGCGCGCCCTCGCCCCCGGCAGCTACCTGGCGCTGGTGCAGGCCCAGGACGGCCGCGGCGGGCGGTACCGGCTGCTGCGCACCTCGCGCACGATCACCTCCGCCGCGATCAGCGTGAACGGGTCGTCCGACGCCACCGCGCCGCTCGGGGCATCGGTGACGGTGCGCCTGCGGGTGACGCCCACGGTCGACGGCGGGCGCGTGCGGATCGACGCGGAGCAGTACGACCCCCTGGGCGGCTGGCGGTTCCGGCGGCGCCTGGAGGGCACCGTGTCCGGCGGCGTCGCGTCCATCGCGTTCCGTCCCACCGGTGCCGGCCCCTGGCGGTTCCGGGGCGACTACCTCGGCTCGCCGTCGGCGAGCCCGGCCACCGCCAGCCAGGCGCGCCTCACCGTCAGGTAGGCGGCGGCCCCGCCGCCGCGGCGCGTGCACGCGCGTCGCGGCGGCACCGCAGGCACAGCTGGGCGGCGGTGATCACCAGCAGTACCGCGAAGGCGATCCGCAGGACCCGCTCCGGGGCGACGTCGGCGATGAACGCCCCCGCGACGGCGGTGACCACCGACGCCGCCCCGATGACCGTCGCGTCGCGCCACCGCACCATGCCGTGGCGGTGCTGCTGCCACGAGCCCAGCAGCGCAACCGGCACGATGGCCAGCAGCGAGGTCGCCTCGGCGTGCAGCTGCGACAGGCCGACGATGAGGGTGAGGGCCGGCACGAAGATCACCCCGCCGCCCACGCCGAACAGCCCGGCGATCACGCCCGCGGCGACGCCCAGCAGGGCGACGGCCACCAGCTCCATCACTCCACCACCAGCAGCACGGCGACCGCCACCAGCAGGCCGGCGAACAGGTACGTCAGCACGTCCGTGGGCAGGCGCCGCTTGAGCGCCACCCCGCCGGTGACCCCCAGCATCGCCGGGATGCCCACCAGCAGGGCGTTCCCGTACTCGACGTTCCCCAGCGCACCGTGGGCGATCGTGCCCCACACGGCCACGTAGATGATCGCCGCGAGCGAGGTGGCGGTGGCCGTGCGCGTGTCGTACCCCAGGAGGGCGATCAGCAGCGGCACCACCAGGATGCCGCCGCCCACGCCGAACACGGCCGAGAAGATGCCGGCGACCGCCCCGATGGCGACCAGCTGCGGGATCCCGCCGCGCCGTGCGCTGTTAGCCTCGCCCATCGTGAGCCTCCCGCCGCTCGTCGCCGCCGTCCTGGCGCCGCCCGCCGCCGCCCCGCGGGACGTCGCCCTGCTGCTGGACTTCGACGGGACGCTGAGCCACATCGTGCCGCGGTCCGAGGACGCCCGCCTGGTGGACGGCGCACGGGACGCCCTGGAGGCGCTCCGCGACCGCCTGGGGCTGCTGGGCTTCGTGAGCGGCAGGGGCCTCGGCGACCTGGAGGCGATGGTCGGCATCACGGGGTGCGCGTACGCCGGCAACCACGGCATGGAGATCCGCCATCCCGGCGGGCCGGCCGAGGTGGTGCCGGAGGTGCGGCCCTGGATCGGCCCGGTGAACGCCTTCGGCGCGGCCCTCGACGCCGCCCGGCTGGATCAGGAGGGCATCCGGCTGGAGGACAAGGGCGCCAGCCTGTCCCTGCACTGGCGCACCGCCCCGGACCCGGTCCGGGCCGAGGACGCCGCACGGCGCTGGCTCGCACCGCACGCCGCGGAGGCCGGGTTCGCCGTCACGTGGGGACGGATGGTCATGGAGGTGCGCCCGCCGGTGGTGGTGCACAAGGGCACCGCGATCCGCGCGCTGGTCGCCGCCGCCGGGACGCCGGTGGCCGCCTACGTGGGCGACGACCGCACCGACGCCGACGGCTGGGCCGAGCTGCGGCGCATGACCGCGGCCGGGGAGCTGCGGCGGTGCCTGGCGGTGGCCGCCGACGGCGAGGGCGTGCCGGCGGCCGTGCTGGACGCCGCCGACGTGCACGTGCACGGCCCCGAGGGGGTCCTCGGGATGCTGCGGGAGCTCCTGGCCGCCCTGGGCTGACCGGGCGGGCGCGCTCACGCCCGCCAGGCGTCCGGCATGCGGGTGTTGGCCACGTCCTCCGGCCGCGCGCCGGCACGACGCGCGACCCGCAGCGCGAGGTCCAGGTACCCCAGCTCGTCGGGGCTGTGGGCGTCGGAGCTCAGCAGCAGCCGGGCCCCGGCGGCCAGCGCCGTGCGCGCAAGGCCGGAGTCCAGGTCCAGGCGCCGCGGCTGGCCGTTGATCTCCAGGTACGTGCCGGTGGCGGCGGCCCGCTCGGCGATCGCCGCGATGTCCAGGTCCAGGCCCTCGCGGCGGCCCATCATCCGCCCCCGCGGGTGCCCGATGGCGTCCACGTGGGGGTTCTCGATGGCGGCCAGCACCCGCGCCGTGCCCTCGTCGCCCGCGGCCCGCAGCCCGGAGTGGAGGCTCGCGACCACCAGGTCGAAGCCCTCCAGCAGGTCGTCGTCGAAGTCCAGGCGGCCGTCGGCGAGGATGTCCACCTCGGTGCACTTGAGCACCGTGATGCCGTCGACGCGCGCGTTGAGCTCGTCGACGGCCTCCCACTGCCGCCGCACCCGGTCGGGGGTAAGGCCCCGGGTCATCGCGAGCGATTGCGAGTGGTCGGCGATGCCGATGTAGCGGTACCCCCGGTCGCGGGCGGCGAGGACCATGGTGGCCATGTCGGCGCGGCCGTCGCTCCAGTCGCTGTGCATGTGGATCTCGCCGAGGATGTCCTCCCGCCCGACCAGGCGCGGCACCTCGCCCCGGGCGGCCACCGCGAGCTCGTCGCGGTCCTCGCGCAGCTCCGGGGGGATCCAGGCCAGGCCCAGCGCCGCATAGACCAGCTCCTCCTCCGCGTGCACCGTCACGGCCCCGTCGGCGGCGGTGAGCCCGTGCTCGCTCATGGAGATCCCCCGCTTGAGGGCGAGCTCCCGCAGCCGCACGTTGTGCTGCGCCGAGCCGGTGGCGTGCTGCAGCAGGTTCCCGAACCGCTCCGGCGGGGCGATCGACACCTCGATCCTCAGGCCTGGGTGGGTCATCACGGCCCGGCGCAGCTCACCGCCGCCGGCGCTCATCGCCACCAGGGGGCTGGCGTCCAGCGCCGCGGCGACGGCCGCCGGATCGGTGGACGCGACGACGACGTCGGCGTCGTGGACGGTCTCCCGCCCGCGGCGCAGCGACCCCGCCACCTCCACCCGGGCCACGCCGGGCACGGACCGCAGCTCGGCCGCCAGGGCCTCGGCCTGGGGGAGCGCGAGCCCCATGGAGATGCGCTCCGCGCCGGCCTCGCCCGCCCCCGGCGCCTGCAGCTGGGCGACGATCTGCGCCTCGGTGGCGGGTCCCATGCCGGCGACGGTCCGCAGGCGGCCGGCCTCCGCGGCGGCCCGCAGCCCATCGATGTCCGTCACGCCCAGCCCCCGCCACAGGGCCATCGCACGCTTGGGGCCGATGCCCTCCAGCCGGGCCACCCGGACGAGCCCCTCGGGGGTGCGCTCCCGCGCCTTCTCCAGCGCCGAGATCACGCCGGTCTCGGCGAGCTCGACGATCTTCGCCTGCAGGGTCGCGCCGATGTCGGGGAGGTCCGTGGCGCGGCCGCGCAGGGCCATCTCGGCCACCGAGGCCGGGGCGGAGCGCACCCGGGCGGCGCCCCGCCGGTACGCCAGGACGCGGTGGCGCACCGCGCCCTCCAGCTCCAGCAGGTCCCCCAGGAGGGAGAACGCGTCCGCGATCTCACCATTCGTCAACGATTTCCCCTCCATACGGCCAGGATATCCGCGGCGTGTGGCGAACCGCCGTTGATACGATGGCGCCCCAGCGAGGGTCGTCGTCGCAGATGACACGATCACACCACGGGCGGCGGTGCAGATGAGTTCGAACCGGATGCGCTGGACGGCGGGCGGCCTCGCGGGCGCCGCGATCATCGGAGCCGGGGCCTTCGGCGCCTGGCAGTACGAGACGCGGGCGCAGATCGCGGAGCTCTCACCGGCCCCGGACTCCGCCGTGGCGACCGACGCCCCGCAGATCGTCGTGCACCTCGACGGCGCCGACCGCGTGAGCGACCTCAGCGTGTCGGTCAACGGCCGTGACGTGACCTCGTCGGTGCGGGCGGCGAAGGACCGCCTCATCGTCCCCACCTCCGGGCTCCGGGACGGCGCCCAGAAGGTGGAGGTGCGCTTCGGCACCTCGAACCTCTTCTCGCGCACGGTCTCCCGCACCTGGAACTTCGACGTCGACACCGCGCCGCCCGCGCTGTCCGCGAAGCTCCCGCGCGACGGGGACGTGAGCAAGCGCAAGGCCGTGCGGTTCACCGGCACGGCGGAGCCCGGCGCCACCGTGGCCGTCGGCTGGAAGGGCGGCTCGGCGTCCGGCACGGCCGGGCCCGACGGCGCCTACTCGCTCACCGCCAGGCTCCCTGAGGGCGACGTCCGCGCCACGGTGTCCGCGTCCGACCGGGCCGGGAACACCACGGAGGCCAGCCAGGGCGTCGTCGTCGACACCATCGCCCCGCTCATCGCGCTCGCCGACCCCAAGCCGGGCACCGTCTTCACCGACACCGCCTCGCCCCGCGTCATCGGGACCGTGGTGAAGGACGACCCCAAGCTGCTGACCTTCGGCGCCACGGTGAACGGCAAGGAGGCCATCTCCATGCCGGGCAGCGCCGCCCTCACCACCTCCACCGACACCGGCCTGGTGGAGGCCGCGGCCACCACCGCGCCGCTGGAACTCGACGGCAAGCGCTTCTCCCTGGCGGTTGGCGACCTGCCGCAGGGCCGCTCCACGGTGACCGTGTGGGCGAAGGACCGCGCCGGGAACGTGTCCGCGAAGACCGTGAAGGTCATGGTCGACAGTGCCGAGGAGTTCGGCGCGAGCGACCTGCGCGTCGGCGCCCGCGGCGAGGACGCCCGCATCCTCAACGAGCGCCTCAAGCAGGCCGGCGTCCTGCGCGGCAAGGTCACGACGACGTTCAACCAGAAGACCCTGAACGCCGTCCTCAAGTACCAGAAGCGCCACAAGCTCAAGCGCACGGGCACCGTCGACGCCGCGACCCGCGAGGCGATGGTCGGCAAGATCGTCGTGGACATCTCGGAGTTCAGCCTCAAGCTCATCCGGGACGGCCACGTCGTCAAGAAGTTCAAGATCGCGGTCGGCCAGCCGGCGTACCCCACCCCCACGGGGACGTACGAGGTCGTGAACATGCAGAAGAACCCGACCTGGATGCCGCCGAACTCCCCGTGGGCGAAGGGCCTGGGCCCCATCCCGCCGGGTCCCGGCAACCCGCTCGGCACCCGCTGGATCGGGACGTCCGCGCCGGCCGTGGGCATCCACGGCACCTACGCCGACTACTCGATCGGCACGGCGGCGAGCCACGGCTGCATGCGGATGCACATCCCCGACGTCGAGGCCCTCTACGAGGAGGTCTCGGTGGGGATGCCGGTCATCATCAAGGCGTAGGCTTCCCGGGTCCCAACCGACCTCCGGAGCACGCCCATGGCCATCTACCTCTCCATCGCGCCCGTCCAGCCGTTCGCCGACATGGCGACCGAGCCGGTCGAGGGCGAGCCGGGCGTGCTCGTCGTGACCGGCGACGGCAAGGTGGTGGGCATCCGCCTGGACGACAACAAGCTGGTGCTCCGCCTCCCGCAGCTCATCGAGCGCTTCGGCCTGGACGAGGACCGCGTGTGGGCGAAGCTCCGCGGTGACGACGACGTGACCCTCGGCCGTCGCTCCCTCCACGGGAGCCGCAACCCTCGGTGAGCCTCCGGCGGCCTGCGGCGGCCCTCCTCGCCGCGGCGGCCGCCGCAGTGCCCGCCGGGGCCGCGCACGGCGCGCGCCTCACGGCGGGCCTCAGCGCCGACCAGGTCGTGCCCACCGCACCGGCGGGCGTGCCGTTCGCGGCGGCCGCGACGTTCCACGGCACGCTCACCCCCGCCGGGCGCCTCGTGTGGCGCCTCAGGAGCTCCGGCACCACCGGCCCGGTGAGCGCCGCCCGCGTCCACCTCGGGGCCCGCGGTGCACGGGGACCGGCCGTGGTGGTGCTGTGCGCGCCGTGCGGGACCGGCGCCCGCGGCACCGTCCGCCGCGTCGCGCCGCGTGTCGCGGCCGCCCTCCGCACCGGGCGGGCCTACGTCGAGGTGGTCACGGCCGCCAACCCGGACGGCGAGTTGCGGGGATCGGTCGTGGTCGCCGTCCGCGCCGCCCTGCGGCAGCTCCCCTCCCACCCGCGCCGCGCCGAGACCCGCGGCGTCCGGGCCCTCACGGCGCTGCTGGACGGCCGCCGCCTGGACTGGGACCTGGTCCTGCAGGGGATCGGATCCCCGGTCACCCGCGCGGAGATCCGCGCCGGGGACGCCGCGGTCCGTGTCCTGTGCGCGCCGTGCGGCGTGCGCCGCACCGGGACGTGGCGGCTCACCGCGGGGCAGGGGCGCCTGCTGCGCGACGGCCGGCTCACCCTCCGGATCGCGACCGCCCGCGATCCCGGTGGCTATGCGGAGGGCGCCGTCCCCGTCGGCTGATCCGGGGGCCCGCCTCCGCAGGCGCGCCACACCAGCACCGCGACGCGCCGGGCCCAGTCGTCCGGCGGGGCGGCGCCGCCGAGCGCGAAGGCGTACCAGGAGCCGGTGAGGAACGTACCGGCGACCTCCAGGTCGGCGGACGCCCGGATGGCCCCGCCCGCCACCGCCGCGCCGAGGATCGCGCGCAGGCGCGTGCGGCGGGGCGTGACCACGCGGTCGTGGTACTGGGCGCGGATCGCGGGTTCCAGGCCTTCGGCGAGCATGAGGCCCGCCAGCGGCAGGGCCGCCGCGGTGGTGATGCAGTGGCGGAAGTGCTCGAGCTCGGCGACGAGATCGGTGAAGGGGTCCCCGGTGACCGGGGGCGGGGCGACGTCGGCGAGGTGGGCGATGGCGTCGATGACCAGGGCGTCGCGGTCCTTCCACCGGCGGTAGACGGCGGGCCGGGTGGTGCCGGCGGCGGCGGCGACGGAGGCCAGGGAGAAGCCCGCGTACCCCTTCGCGGCGAGCTCCGCGAGCGCGGCGTCCAGCACGCAGGCGTCGATGCCCGCGTCGCGGGGACGGCCGGGCGCGGGTGCCGGGGTCGCGGTCATTGCCGCAGTTTACGTGACAGACCTGTATTGCAATCGGGGGGCGCCGCGGATACGGTCCCTGAACCGTTCCGATACAGACACGTAATGAAAGGTGGCGGCATGGCTGCAACGATCGACGTTATGGGCCGGCCCAAGCGCATCCTCATGATCTGCGCCAACCCCGCCGTCTCACCGGTCACGGGCTGGCCGGTGGGGTTCTGGTGGGCCGAGCTCACGCACCCGTACTGGGAGTTCACCGAGGCGGGCTACGAGGTGGTGATCGCCAGCCCGGACGGCGGGGATCTGCAGGGGGACGCCTACTCCGACCCGGCCGACCCCTCGGGCTATTCCGCCCACGACCTCATCAGCCGGGGCTTCATGGCCAGCCCGGAGCACATGGCCCTGGTGACCGGCACGCCGGCGATCTCGGCCGTCGACCCGGACGCGTTCGACGCGCTGTTCCTGGTGGGCGGCCAGTCGCCCATGGTCACCTTCCGCGGCAACCGCGCGGTGGAGGACCTGCCGGGCCGCTTCCTGGCGGGCGGGCGGGTGGCGGCGGTGGTGTGCCACGCCACGTGCGTGCTGCTCGACGCGACGCTCCCGGACGGGGCGCCGGTCGTGGCGGGCCGCACCTGGACGGGCTTCGCCAACAGCGAGGAGGACGTCGCCGACACGGTGGTGGGGCGGCGCCTGCAGCCCTTCCGCATCGAGGACGAGGCGCGCGCGATGGCGGGCACCAACTTCATCGTCCAGGGGGCGTTCCGGCCCCACGCCGTGCGGGACGGCAACCTGGTGACCGGCCAGCAGCAGTACTCGGGCGCGGCCGCCGCCCGCCTGGTCATCGACGCGCTGGGGCGGTGACGCCGATGCGGATCGCGTTCCTGGGGCACGGCTCGGTGGGCGGCGCGCTCGCCGGGCACCTGGCGGGGCTCGGCCACACGGTCACCCTCGGGGCCGATGCCGCGCACCGCGCGTCCGCGGACTCCCTCGCCGATCGCACGCCGGGGGTCGCCGTCGCCTCGCCCGGCGACGCGGTCACGGGGGCGGAGCTGGTGGTGCTCGCGGTGCCGTTCGGGACGGTGGGCGACGTCCTGCCGCCCCTGGCGGACGCCCTGGCGGGCCGGGTGCTGGTGGACGCCACCAACCCCGTGGGGCCGGGCCTCGTGCACGGCCTGGGCTCCACACGGTCGGGGGCGGAGCTGGTGGCCGGGCTGGCGCCGGGCGCCCGTGTGGTGAAGGCCTTCTCCGTCTACGGCGCCGAGAACCTGGCCCGGGCGCCCCACCCGGGCGCACCGGCGCGGCCCGTCATGCCCATCGCCGGGGACGACGCCCCCGCCAAGGACGCGGTCGCCGGTTTGGCGCGCGCGATGGGCTGGAGGCCGCTCGACACCGGGCCGCTCGCCCAGGCGCTGCACCTGGAGCACCTCACGCTGCTGTGGGTCCGGATGGTGCGTGCCGGCGGGTACCGTCCGGACCTGGTCTGGGCCGCCCTCCCGGGGGAGGACGGCGCGGGCTGATGCCGGGCTAGGCCCGGTCGATGCGGATGGCCACGGGCTCGCCGTCCAGCACGTGCTCCTCGTGGTGGACGCCGCCGAAGGGGGCGCCGTGCCCGACGGTGAGCTCGGTGGCGAGGGTGTCGCCCGCGATCCGCGCCCGGTGGGCGTCCACGGCCTCCCGGGCGAGCCCGGAACCGTCCAGGTGCAGGCGGATCCGCTCCTCCACGCGCAGGCCCGCGGTGCGGCGGGCGTTCTGGACGGCGTGGACGATCTCCCTGGCGAGCCCCTCCAGGCGCAGCGCCGGGGTGAGCTCGGTGGCGAGGCCCACGGCCATGCCCGCCTCGGACCCCACCGCGTACCCCTCGGTGGGGTGGGCGCTGATGAGCAGGTCCTCCGGCTGGAGGGCCTCGACGGCCCCGTCGAGCGTGATGTCCACCGTCTCCCGGGCGTCCACCGCGCGCGCGGTCTCCGCCGACGGCAGCGCCGCGACCGCCTCCGCCACGGCGGGCATGCGCTTGCCGAACCGGGGCCCGAGGCTGCGGTAGTTGGGCTTGATGCTCACCGCGACCAGCTCGCCCGGGTCCGTCACGAAGCGCACCGCGTGCACGTTGAGCTCCCCGGCGACCAGGTCGACCAGGGGTGCGATGGCGGCGGCCGTGGCCGGCGGGCAGGCGATCACCGCCTCCGCGAGCGGCTGCCGCACCTTGAGCTTGAACTCCGCGCGCGCCCCGCGGCCCAGGCCGACGGCCGTGCGGGCGGCGGCCATGGACTCCTCCAGGGCGACGTCCCGGAGCCCGGACCGGGCCTCCGGCCAGTCGGTGAGGTGCACGCTCTCCGGCGCCGACGGGTCGTGCGCGGCGACCAGGTTGCCGTACAGCTCGTCGGCCACGAACGGGCAGAACGGGGCGACCAGCTGGGACAGGGTCGCGAGGCACTCGTGCAGCGTCGCGAACGCGGCGCGGTGGTCGGCGTCCTCGGCGGGGGAGCCGGTGCGGCCGCCCCAGAACCGGGACCGCCCCACGCGGACGTACCAGTTCGACAGGTCGTCCAGGAACGTCTCCAGCAGGCGCCCGGCGCCGGTCGCGTCGTAGTCGTCCAGGCGGGCGGTCACGCCCTCCACGGTCGCCGCGAGGCGGGACAGGGCCCACCGGTCGATCTCCGGCCGGTCCTCCGGGGCGGGGTCGTCGCCGCCCGGCGCCCACCCGTCCGGCAGGGCCGCGTAGGTCACCAGGAACACGTAGGTGTTCCACAGGGTGAGCAGGAACCGCATCGACTCGTCGACGGCGTCCAGGCTGAACCGGAACGAGTCCCACGGGCTCTGGGCGGTGAGCAGGTACCACCGGAACGGGTCGGCGCCCTGGCGGTCGAGCACCGACCACGGCTCGATGATGTTCCCCTTGCTCTTGCTCATCTTCTGGCCGCTCGCGTCCAGGATGAGCCCCAGGCACACCACGTTGCGGTACGCCGGCTCGTCGAACAGCAGCGTCGACTCCGCCAGCAGCGAGTAGAACCAGCCGCGGGTCTGGTCGATGGCCTCGCAGATGAAGTCCGCGGGGAACTTCCCCGTGAGGTCCCCGCCCGTGCTGAACGGGTGGTGGACCTGCGCGAACGGCATGGCGCCGCTGTCGTACCAGACGTCCAGCACCTCCGGCACGCGGTGCGCGGTGCCGCCGCAGGCGGAGCAGGTGATGGCGATGTCGTCGACGTACGGCCGGTGCGGGTCGAGGTCCTCGCCCACCTCGGAGGTGGCGCGCTCCCGCAGCTCGGCGAACGAACCGATCACGTCCACGTGCTCGCAGTCGGCGCACCGCCAGAACGGCAGGGGCGTGCCCCAGTACCGCTCGCGGGAGATCGCCCAGTCGACGTTGCCCTCGAGCCACTTGCCGAACCGCCCGTCGCGGACGCGCTCGGGGTGCCAGCCGATGTCCGCGTTGTGGGCGAGCATGCGGTCCCGGACGGCCGTGGTGCGGATGTACCAGGACGGCTTGGCGTAGTAGAGCAGCGGCGTCGAGCAACGCCAGCAGTGCGGGTAGGCATGCTCGTACACCTGCTCGCGGAACAGCCGGCCCCGGGTGGTGAGGTCCTCGATGAGGGTGCGGTCGGCGTCCTTGGCGAAGACGCCCTGCACCAGCGGCACGGCCGCCGTGAAGTTGCCCTGCCGGTCCACGGGGTTGGGGGCGTCCAGGCCCTCGGCCCGGCCCACCTGCATGTCGTCCTCGCCGAAGGCGGGGGCGATGTGGACGATGCCGGTGCCGTCCTCGGTGGTCACGAAGTCGGCCGCCACGACGCGGTGGGCGCCCGGCACGTACGGGAACGGCGGCTCGTAGTGCAGGCCCACCAGGGCGGCGGCGGGCCGGCGCTCCACCACGGAGGCGCCCTCGCCGATCACCTCCACCAGTCCCTCGGCCAGCACCAGCCGCTCGCCGCCGTGCTCGACCACGGCGTAGGTGACGCCCGGGTTGATCGCGGCCGCCTGGTTGGACGGCAGGGTCCACGGGGTGGTGGTCCACACGAGCAGGCTGGTGCCGGGCTCGTCCACCACGGGGAACCGCACGTACACCGAGGGGTCCTCGATGTCCTGGTACCCCTGCGCCACCTCGTGGCTCGACAGGGCGGTGCCGCACCTCGGGCAGTACGGGACGACCTTGTCGCTCTCGAACACCAGGTCGCGCTTGGCCAGCTCGGCCAGGCTCCACCAGACGCTCTCGATGAACGGGGTGTCCATCGTGCGGTAGGCCCGGTCGGTGTCGACCCACATCCCGATGCGGTCCGTGAGGCGCTCCCACTCCTCCAGGTACCGGTACACCGACTCGCGGCAGCGGCGGTTGAACTCCGCGATGCCGTACTCCTCGATCTCCGGCTTGCCGGAGATCCCGAGCTGCTTCTCCACCTCGAGCTCGACCGGCAGGCCGTGGCAGTCCCACCCGCCGCGGCGCTCCACGTACCGGCCGCGCATGGTGTGGAAGCGCGGGAAGATGTCCTTGAACACCCGGGACAGGACGTGATGGGACCCCGGGCGCCCGTTGGCGGTGGGCGGGCCCTCGTAGAACACGTAGGGCTCGGCGCCCGCGCGGTTGGCGACGGACCGGTGGAAGACGTCGTTGTCCTTCCAGGACCGCAGGACCCGCTCCTCCATCGCGAGCCAGTCGCCCGCGGGGCCGGGGGTGCGCCATGCGCTCACGCCGCCACCTCCTGGAGGTGCTCGAGGGACCGGCGGACCGCGTGGAAGTCCTCGAAGGGCAGGTAGGGGCGGCCGGTCTCGTCCAGCCACTCCGCCAGGCCCGCCCGGGCGAACACGATGTCGGCCGCGCCGCTCACGCAGCGGTCCGAGATGCCGTCGCCGAGGTACACCACCGGCTCGTCGCCGCGCACGGCCGCGAGCTCCGCCCGCTTGCAGCGCCGGCCGCACAGGGCGCAGCGCTCGCCGCGGTCGGCCCACAGGATGCGGGCGCCGTCCGGGCCGAACGCCACGTCGTGGCACACCACGGGGAGGTCCTCCATGCCGATGCGGCCCAGCAGGTCGTCGATGACCGTGCGGAACCCGTTGGACATCACGACGAGGCGGTGCCCCTCGGCCCGCGCCCACGCCACGAACTCGGTGAAGCCGTCGCGCACGCCCGCCTCGGCCCGGCACAGCTCCAGGGCCTCCCGGGTGGTCGCACGCACGGTCGCGAACTCCCGCTCGATGGCCTGCTCGACGGTCACCTCGCCGCGCTTGAGCGGGCCGTCCAGCCGGTCCCACATCGCCGGGTCGCCATAGCGGTCGACGACCAGGTGCAGGGTGTCGCGACGCGTGATCGTGCCGTCGAAGTCGCAGGCGATCAGATAGCGCGTCACGGGGGCGGGATGGTACCAGAGCACCCCCCGCCGGCCCCGCTAGCATCCGCGTCGGTGCCGGTCCCCAACCCCATCCTGGTCCACGGCGCACTCGGCGGGCCCCGTTGCTGGGCGCCGTTCGAGGGGCGCTTCCCCGGCGCGGCCGCGGTGGGGCTCCCCGGGCACCCCGACGGGGACGCCACGGCCGACCTCGAGGAGGCGGTCACCCGCCTGGTGCGGGCCCTGGAGCTGGTGCCCGGCCCCCGGGCGCTGGTGGGCCACGGCGTCGGCGCGGCGCTGTGCGTGGAGGCGGCCCTGCAGCGGCCCGACCTGGTGGACGGCATCGTGGGCATCGGGCTCGCCCCGGAGCTGCCGGTGACCGACGACCAGCTCATGGCGGCGTTCACCGACCCGGCGGCCGAGGGCCACCGCCTGCTGCTGGCCAGCGTCTCCGATGCCGGCACACCCGAGGCGCTCGCCGTCGCCGCGCTCATGGAACAGGCCGGGGCCCGCGCCCTGGCCGGCGACTACCAGCTGTGCCGCCAGGTGCGCCTGCACGGGCGGCTCGGGGAGGTGGCCTGCCCCGTGCTGCTCATCGCCGGCGGTGACGACGCATGGGCACCCCCGGCCGCCGTGGAGGCCCTGGCGCGGGAGCTCCCGCAGGCGATCATGGCCCTGGTCCCCGGCGCGCGGCACCTGGTGATGCTCGACCGGCCGGCGACGGTGTGCCTGCTCGTCGCGGCGTTCCTCGCCCGCCTCGAGCTGACGCTGGACGAGTGATGGGCGACGCCGGCGGGCCGGTGGTGCTGCTGGTGAACGCCGGGGCCACCCGGGTGTCCGGCGAGGTGGTGCGCGAGGCCGAGCGGGCGCTGCGGCCCGCGGGCCTGGCGGCCGTCCTGTCGCCCCGCGGGGTGGGCGCGGCCCGGGAGGCGCTGGAGCGCGCCGTGGCGGACGGCGCGCGCACCGTCGCGACGCTGGGCGGCGACGGCACGGTCGCGCTGGCCGCCGGCGTGGTCGCCGGCACCGGAACCGGGCTGCTGCCCCTGCCGGGCGGCTCCACCAACGTGTTCGCCCGGGGCCTCGGGTGGCCCGCCGACCCCCTCCGCGCGGCGCGGTCCGCGGGACGGGCGCTGGAGGTGCCCGGGCGGGGCCTGCGCCTGGGGGAGGTCGTCGCGGACGGCCGCGCCTCGATCGCGATCGTCAACACCGGGATCGGCGTCGACGCCGGCGCCGCGGACTGGGTGGAGCGCCACCCGCGGGCCAAGCGCCGGCTGCGCCAGGGGGCCTTCGCCATCGCCGTCACCGGGCCCGGCGTGCGCGAGCTGCTCGCCGCCCCCGCCCTGCTGCACGCCCCGGACGCCGACCCCGTGCCGGTGCACGCGCTCATCGCCGCATGGGGCCGCCCGTACGCGTACGTGGGCCCGCGCCCCATCGACCTGCTGCCGCAGGCCGCCTGGGACGGGCGGATGGCGTGGATCGCCCTCACCGCCCGGTCCCCCCTGCGCGCCGCCGGCATGCTCGCCGCCGCACTGCGGCACCGGGAGGGCCCCGTCAGCCTCGCGGGCAGCATCGGCGGGCTCACGACCGGCGGCATCGTCCTCGAGTCCGAGCGGGGCGTGCTGGCCCAGGCGGACGGGGATCCACTGGGACGCGTGCACCGGCTGGAGCTGCGCCCGGGACCGGAGCTGCTGGCCCGCGTGCCTGCTTAAGTTTTCCGGAGGTTCTGCCGACACAATCGGAGAGCGGGGGAAGCACGGCTGCGGCCTCCGCCGGGTGCACATCAGTGATCCTGAAGAGCAAGGAGGCTCGCCAGGTGACCATGAACGGTCCAGATCCGCGCGCGGCGGCGCGCGGCCTCGTCGCGCTCGTGCTCGATCAGGCGCGTATCGATCCCAACCGGCGGCCCAGCGCGGACATGCGCCGGTGGTGCCGTGACCTCGCGACACGCCTCGGCGTCCCGCCCCGCGAGGTGATGGACAGCAACCGTGAGCTGCTGCAGGAGGCCCTGCGCCTCGAGCAGGTCGCCCACCTCACCTCGGGGATGGACAGCGCCCCTCCGGAGCGCGTCCTCACCGGCCTCCTCCAGGAGGCCGCCACCGCAGAGTGACCCGCGGCGCCTAGTCGGTCCGGTCGGCTCCCTGCGCCATCAGCGCGGTGGAGTCCGGGGGCAGCTCCCGGTGCGCGCCAAGGCGCCGGAAGCGCTCCCGCCGGAGCCGGCGGCGCTCGTGGACCGGCAGCGCGCCCAGCTCCCGCAGCGTGCGGGACAGGTATCCGTCCAGCAGGCGGGCGGCCTCGTCGTGGTCGCTGTGCGCCCCGCCGTCCGGCTCGGGGACGACCGCGTCCGCGATCCCCCACCGGTAGCAGTTCGCGGCCGTCGGCTTGAACGCCTGGGCGGCCAGCTTCGCCTTGCCCGCGTCGCGCCACAGGATCGCCGCGGCGCCCTCGGGCGAGATGACCGAGTACGTGGAGTTCTCCAGCATCACCACGCGGTCGGCGACGCCCAGGGCGAGCGCGCCGCCCGAGCTGCCCTCGCCGATGACCACCGCGACGGTGGGCGCGGGGAGCCGCAGCATCATCAGCATGCTGCGGGCGATCGCGCCGCCCTGGCCGCGCTCCTCCGCCCCGGCGCCCGGGAACGCGCCCGGCGTGTCGATGAGCGTGATGAGCGGCATCTCCATCTTCGCCGCCAGCTCCATGAGCCGCATGCCCTTGCGGTACCCCTCGGGGTTGGGCATCCCGAAGTTCCGGTAGGCGCGGTCCTGGGCGTCCCGGCCCTTCTGCTGGCCGATGATCGCGACGGGCCGGCCGTGGTAGCGGCCCACGCCCGCGACGATGGCGGCGTCGTCGCCCTGCAGCCGGTCCCCGTGGATCTCCTCGAAGTCCGTCATGAGCCGGGCGATGTAGTCCAGCGGGTACGGCCGGTCCTGGTGGCGGGCGAGCTGGATCGCCTCCCAGATGTCGCCGCCCTCCTGCTCGCCGTGGGCGAACCGGTCGACGACGCGGCGTACGAACTTCGGCCCCCGGCGGGGCCCCATCGATCCGGCGCTCACCAGCGGTCCCCCGGGCGTCGCGGCTGTTCGCCCATCACGCGGTCCATGAGCTTCTTGGACAGCTGCGGCAGGGCGCGGGCCATGCTCGCCGCGCGCTCGGTGCCGTTCTGGGCCAGCTGGGTGGCCAGGGACTGAGGCTGCGCCCTGGGCGGCTGCTCCAGGATCGCCAGGAGGCGCCCGATGCGGGCGGCGAGCTCGCGGCGGTCGACCACGGCGTCCACGTGACCGTGCACGAGCTGCTGCTCGGCCAGGCCGAAGTCCTCGGGCAGCTTCTCGCGGGTGGTCTGCTCGATCACGCGGGGGCCGCTGAAGGCGATGAGCGCGCCGGGCTCGGCGTAGGTCACGTCGCCCAGCGACGCGAAGGACGCCCACACGCCGCCGGTGGTGGGGTGCGCCAGCACGCAGACGAACGGCAGGCCGGCGTCGGCGAGCTCGTCCAGCGACACGATGGTCTTCGCCATCTGCATGAGGGCGAGGACGCCCTCCTGCATGCGGGCGCCGCCGGAGGAGGTGATGGTGACGAACGGGATGCCGCGGGCGACGGCGTGGTCGGCCGCCTTCGCGAACCGCTCGCCCACGACCGAGCCCATGGAGCCGCCCAGGAACCCGAAGTCCATGATGGCCGCCACGCACGGCTGGCCCGCCATGCGCAGCTCGGCGCAGACGATGGCCTCGGTGTTGCCCTTCGCCTCGGCGGAGCGGATGCGGTCCGGGTAGGGCTGCAGGTCGACGAACCGCAGCGGGTCCGTGGCGCGCAGCTCCCCGCCGATCTCGGTCCACCGGCCCCCGTCGGCCATGAAGTCCAGCCGGTCGCGGGCGCCGATGGCGAAGTGGTGGTCGCACGCCGCGCACACGAACTGGTTGCGGCGCATCTCGTCCGCGCGGAACCGGCTCTTGCACCGCGGGCACTCCCGGTCGTCGCCCGGCAGCTTCGCGGGGCGGGGGACGGGCCGGCGGCCGCGGAGGCGGTCGATGGAGACGGAGATGGGTCGGCGCGACATACGGGCGGGGATTATCGCACCGCGGGCGGGTCGGGGTGCCGGGAGGGCAGTCCCTCGGCGTCCCGCTCGGCGAGCCAGCGCTCCACGCTCTCCCGGTACGCGGGCACCAGCTTCCCCATGGGACGGGCCTCCAGCACCATCCGGGCGGCGTCGTCCTCAGAGTGGCCGAGCAGCCGAAGGGTTGCGTACGCCACGAAGACCGAGCGCCGGCGGCCCTGCTGGCAGTGCACCAGCACGCGCGCCTCGGGGTCCTCCTGGATCGCCCGGGCGGCGAACAGCGCCGCCGGCGCCCACAGGGCGGGGTCCTTGGGCTTGCCGTCGTCCCACATGTCGGCGTGGGCGACGTGCTCGTGCCCCAGCACCTGCCGTGCGGCCCAGAGGTCCTGGCTCAGGCGGGTCTGCGGGGTGGCCCGGCACACCACCAGGTGCGTGAAGCCGTGGCCCGGCAGGGCCGTGATCTCGCCGGCGCGCGGGATGCCGCCGATCGCCAGGCGCTCGCCGGGCACCCACGAGAAACCCTCGCAGCCGCCGCGCGGCCCGTACACCCGGGTGCTGACGCGGTGCCAGGCGGCCCGCGGCCCGCGGTAGGCGGCCGGGGTGCGGGTCATCCCTCCCACCGCCGCATCACCAGCGCCGCGTTGTGGCCGCCGAACCCGAAGGCGTTGGAGACCGCGGTGCGGATGGGGGCGGTGCGGGGGGTATTCGCCACGTGGTCAACGCCGGTGCACTCGGGGTCGAGGTCGGCGAGGTTGATGGTGGGCGGGACGATGCCGTTCTGCAGGGCCATCGCGGTGAGCGCGGCCTCCACGCCGCCGGCGGCGCCCAGGCAGTGGCCGTGCATGGACTTGGTGGAGCTCACCAGCGTCCGCGCCGCCTTCTCCTCCCCCAGCGCCATCTTGATGACCCGGATCTCGCTGGGGTCGCCGACCGGCGTGGAGGTGGCGTGCGCGTTGATGTAGTCGACCTCCTCCGGGTCGGCCCCCGCGTCGCGCAGCGCCATGGTGATGGCGGCGGCGGGCGCCGTGCCCGAGGGGTCCGGCTCGGTGAGGTGGTGGGCGTCCCCGGACAGGCCGTAGCCGCACAGCTCCGCGTAGATGCGGGCCCCGCGGGCCTGCGCCCGGGACAGCTCCTCGAGGATGAGCACGGCGCCGGCCTCGCCCATCACGAACCCGTCGCGGCCCACGTCGAAGGGACGGCTCGCGGTGGCCGCGTCCTCACGGGTCGACAGGGCGCGCATGGCGTTGAACGCGGCCATCCCGATCTCGTTGATCGAGCACTCCGAGCCGCCGGCCAGGATCACGTCGGCGCGGCCCAGGCGGATCGCGTCGAACGCCTCGCCGATGCTGTGGTTCGAGGTCGCGCAGGCGCTCACCGTGGCGATGAGCGGGCCGCGCAACCCGAAGGTCATCGACACCTGGGCGGCGCCCATGTTGGGGATGATCATGGGGATGAAGAACGGGGAGAGCCGGTCCGGGCCCCGCTCGATCATCACCGTGGTCTGCTCCACGAACGTGGTGAGCCCGCCGATCCCGGAGCCGATGTAGACGCCCGCCTCGGGGATGCCCGCCGGGTCGAGCCCGGCGTCGTCCAGGGCCATGCCGCCCGCCGCGACGACCATCTGGGCGAAGCGGTCCATGCGCCGGGCCGCCTTGCGGTCCATGAAGTCGCCCGGGTCGAAGTCCGGGACCTCGCAGGCCACCTTGGTCGGGATCCGGGACGGGTCGAACGCCTGGATCCCCCGTGCGCCGCTGGTGCCCGCGAGGGCGTTGCGCCAGACGTCCTCGGCACCCGTGCCGATGGAGGTCACCAGCCCGATGCCGGTGATCGCGACGCGGCGCAGCCCGTTCACGTGGCGAGGCCCCCGTCGACGGTGAGGACCGCGCCCGTGATGAAGCCCGCCCCGGGGCCGCACAGGAACGCCACGGCGGACGCGACGTCCTCCGGCGTGCCGAGCCGGCCCAGCGGGGTCGACGCCAGCACCTTGTCGCGCTGGTCGTCGGTGAGGCCGGACGTCATGTCGGTGACGATGTACCCGGGCGCCACGGCGTTCACGCGGATGCCCCGGCCGCCGGCCTCGCGCGCCAGCGACTTGGTCATGCCGATCATCCCGGCCTTCGCCGCGGCGTAGTTCGCCTGGCCGGCGTTGCCCATGATCCCCACGACGCTGGAGACGGCCACGATGGAGCCGGCCTTGCGGCGCAGCATCCCGCGCAGCGCGGCCTTCGCCACGAAGAACGCGCCGGTGAGGTTGGTCTCCAGCACCGCGTGCCAGTCCTCCGAGGACATGCGCATGAACAGGCCGTCGCGGGTGATCCCCGCGTTCAGGACGACGGCGTCCAGCGGCCCCAGCGCCTCCTCGGCCCGCTCCACGAGCGCCGCCGCCTCCTCCTCGACCGACACGTCGCCCCGGATGGCCACGGCCTTCCGGCCCAGGGCCTCGACGGCGGCCACCGTCTCCGCCGCGGCGGCCTCGCCGCCCATGTAGCCGACGGCCACGTCGAAGCCGTCCTGCGCAAGGGCGCGGCACACCGCCGCCCCGATGCCGCGGGACCCGCCGGTCACCAGTGCGACGCTCACCCGACCACCTCCGCAAGGCCCGCCAGGTCGCCCGGGGTGCCCACCTGCAGCACGCGGGCGTCGCGGCGGACGCGCTTGACCAGACCGGACAGGACCCGGCCCACGCCGAGCTCCACGAACACGTCGGCGCCCAGGTCGAGCGCCTCCTCCACCGCCTGCCCGAAGCGCACCGGGGCGGTGAGCTGCGACAGCAGCACCTCGCGCATGCGGCCCGGGGGCTCCTGCCGGCACGTGGTGGTGGACAGGAAGGGGATGGACGGCGGCAGCGGCTCCCAGCGGCCCAGCGCGGGCTCCAGGCGGTCCGCCGCGGGGACCATGAGCGGGCTGTGGAAGGCGCCGGCGACCTGCAGGCGGGCGGCCTTCACGCCGTTCTCCGCCGCGGTGCGCACCAGCCGGTCCACGCCGTCCGCGGTGCCGCTCACCACGACCTGCCCCGGGCAGTTGAAGTTGGCGGGCCACACGTCGCCGGCGGCGGCGCACATGGCCTCGACGGCCGCGTCGTCGGAGCCCAGGATCGCCGCCATCGCGCCGGGGCTGGCGTCCGCGGCGGCCTGCATGGCCGCGCCGCGCTCGGCCACCACCTGCAGGGCGTCCGCGTACGGCATCGCGCCCGCCGCGACCAGCGCCGAGTACTCGCCCAGGGAGTGGCCCAGCACCAGGTCGCCCGCCAGGCCGTGCTCGGTGGCGACGCGCCACGCCGCCACGCTGGTGGCCACCAGCGCCGGCTGGCACACGTCGGTCTTGGTGAGCTGCTCGGCCGGCCCCTCGAAGACGACCTTCGAGATGGGGTAGCCCAGGGCGTCGTCGGCCTCCTCGAAGGCCATCCGGGCGCTGGGGAACGCGTCGGCCAGCTCCTTGCCCATCCCCACGGTCTGGGCGCCCTGGCCGGGGAACATCAGGACGATCATTCGGGTTCGTACCTCACCAGGCAGGAGGCCCACGTCAGGCCCGCCCCGAAGCCGACCAGCAGCACCAGGGCACCGGGCTCCAGGACCCCGGCGTCGCGGGCCTCGGTGAGCGCCAGGGGGATCGAGGCGGCGGACGTGTTCCCGTACCGCTCGAGGTTGTTGAACACGCGGGACTCGTCGATGCCGAGCCGCTTGACCGCGTGGTCGATGATCCGCAGGTTCGCTTGGTGGGCGACCAGCAGGTCGACGTCGCCGATGCCGAGCTCCAGGCGGTCCAGGAGCCGCACGACCGACTCCTCCATCACCCGGGTGGCGAACTTGTAGACCTCGCGGCCGTTCATCTTGAGGAACGCCTCGTCGGGCGAGAACGGCTGCGACACCGGGCGGCGCGTGCCGCCCACGGGCATGCACAGCTCCATCGCCTGGCTGCCGTCCGCCCCCAGCTCGAAGCCCAGGAAGCCCCCGGTGGTCTCCGGGTCGCCCGCGGTGATGAGCGCGCCCGCGGCGGCGTCGCCGAACAGGATGCAGGTGCCCCGGTCGGTCATGTCCACGATCTTCGAGAACACCTCGGCGCCCACCACCAGCACGTTGCGGGCGATGCCGGACTCCACCAGCGCGGTCGCCTGGGCCAGCCCGTAGATGAAGCCGGAGCACGCCGCCTGCAGGTCGAACGCCGCGGCGTCCAGGGCCCCGATTCGGTGCGCGGTCATGGCGGCGACGCTGGGGAACAGGTGGTCGGGCGTGCAGGTGGGGACGATCACGACGTCCAGGTCCGCGGCGTCCATGCCGGCGTTGCGCAGGACGTCCCGGGCGGCGAGCACGGCCAGGTCGCTGGTGGCCTGGTCGGCCGCCGCGTACCGCCGCTCCCGGATCCCGGTGCGGGTGACGATCCACTCGTCGGTGGTCTCGACCTGCCGCTCCATGTCGGCGTTCGTGACGACGCGGTCGGGGACGTAGGCGCCCAGCGCCGCCAGCCGCGCGCGGCCGGGACGGCCGTTGCGGGCCGTGATCACCCGCCCTCCGCGACCGACTGGTCGACCAGGGCGAACGACAGGCTCGCCGAGCACGCGAGCTGCCCGTCCACGGTCGCCGTGCCCTCGCCGAGGCCGAGGGGGCCGCGCTGGCGGACCAGGCGCGTCTCCAGCTCGATGGTCTCCCCGGGGCGCACGGGTCGGCGGAAGCGCACCTTCTCGATGCCGGCGAACATCGCGAGCTTGCCGTGGTTCTCCTCGAGGCTCATCGCGGCGAGCGCCCCGCACTGCGCCAGCGCCTCCACGATGAGGACGCCGGGGGTGATGGGGTTGCCCGGGAAGTGCCCGGCGAAGAACCACATCTCCTCGCGGAGGGTCCAGCGGGCGCGGGCGCCGACGCCCGGCTCCAGCTCGACGATCTCGTCGATGAGGAGGAACGGCTCCCGGTGCGGGAGCAGGTCTTTGGGGTCGGGAAGGCTCACGTGGCGTGGGCCGCGCGGCGGCGTCGCACCCCTCGGCGCGGGTGCCGCTCGGCGGGACCGCAATGGTATCCGGGCGGGAGGCGCCGTGCCGGGCCGCCGCGCTGCGTGGTAGGACACGCACACACCGACGCCGCCCGCACACGGGCGGGAAAGGACGCGCATGGCCCTGATCGTGGTGCTCATCGTGCTCGTCGCCGTGGCGATGTTCCTCGTGAAGTCCGTGCGCATCGCCAACGAGTACGAGCGGGGGGTGGTGTTCCGCCTGGGCCGGCTGCTGGGCGTGAAGGGCCCAGGCCTGTTCCTGCTCATCCCGTTCATCGACCGGGCGCTGCGGGTGGACCTCCGCACCGTCACCCTCAACGTGCCGCCGCAGGAGATCATCACCCGCGACAACGTCACGGTCACCGTGAACGCCGTCGTGTACTTCCGGGTGGTGGAACCCCGGCGGGCGATCGTGCAGGTCGAGAACTACGTGGTCGCGACCTCCCAGATCGCCCAGACCACCCTCCGGTCGGTCACCGGCGAGGCGGACCTCGACCAGCTGCTCTCACAGCGGGACGACATCAACCAGCGCCTCGAGGCGCTCATCTCCCAGCAGACCCTCAACTGGGGCGTCGAGGTGCACCTGGTGGAGCTCAAGGACGTGGAGCTCCCCACCTCGATGCAGCGGGCCATCGCCCGGCAGGCGGAGGCCGAGCGCGAGCGGCGCGCGAAGATCATCGCCGCCGAGGGTGAGGCGCAGGCCTCCCAGATGCTCTCCCAGGCGGCGAGCGTGATCACCGCCCAGCCCGGCGCGCTGCAGCTGCGCTACCTGCAGACGATCTCCGAGGTCGGCACCTCCGAGGGCGCGAAGACCATGGTCATCCCGCTGCCGGTCGAGATGCTGGAGTTCTTCGGCGCCCTGGGCGGTTCGTCCCGGGCCCCGGCCGGGAACGGCAACGGCAACGGCGGCCCGCCCGCCACACGCGAGTAGCGGGAGGACGACGTGCGCGCGATCTGGAAGGGCTTCGTCAGCTTCGGCCTGGTCACCATCCCGGTGAACGTGGGCATCGCCCAGGACCGGAAGGACCCGAGCTTCCGCACCCTGGTGCGCGAGACCAACCGGCCGGTCAAGCAGAAGCGCTGGGACCCGGACCGCGACGCCGAGGTGCAGCCCGAGGACACCGTGAAGGGCTGGGAGGTCGGCAAGGGCCGGTACGTGATCGTGGAGGAGGAGGAGCTCGCCCGCTTCGCCCCCCGCCAGGAGAAGACCGTGCAGATCCTGCAGTTCGTGGAGCTGCCGGAGGTCGACCCGGTGTTCTTCGAGAAGGCCTACTGGCTGGAGCCGCAGGAGCGGGCCGAGCGGCCGTACGCCCTGCTGGTCGCCGCCCTGCAGAAGACCGGCCGCGCCGCGATCGGGCGGTTCGTGCTGTCCACCAAGGAGCACCTGGTGCTGCTGCGCGCGGTGGACGGGGTGCTGACGCTCCAGACGCTCTACTACCCGGAGGACGTCCGCACGGACGTCCAGGCGGAGATCCGCGGGCGCGTGGAGGGCGTGGAGGTGGCCCAGGCCGAGCTGGACATCGCCGAGCAGCTGGTCACCGGGATGACGCGGCCCTTCGACGCGTCCGAGTACGCCAACGAGACCCGGCAGGCCCTGCTGGCGATGCTCGAGGCCAAGGCCGAGGGCCAGGAGGTCGTGGCACCCGAGGCCCAGGCGGAGCCGGCCCCGGTGGTGGACCTCATGGCGGCCCTCAAGGCGTCGCTCGCGGCGGCGCAGGCCGGCGGCGGCGAGGCGGAGCAGGAGCGGAAGGCCTCCTGAGCCGGGTCCTGCGCGACCCCCTCACGGGGGAGGTCCTGCTGCTCGCCCCGGGGCGGATGGACCGGCCGCACGACGTGGCCGACGACCGCCCCCGGGTCGCCACGCTGCCCCCGCCGGCCGACGGGCCGGTGCCCGGCTGCCCGTTCTGCCCCGGCTCCGAGCACGAGACGCCGCCGGAGCGCTGGGCCCTGCGCGACCACGGCCCCGCCGACGGCCCGGGGTGGCGGGTGCGCGCCGTGCCGAACCGCTACCCGGTGCTGGTGCCGCCGGAGGGCGCCCACGAGGTGGTGGTCAACAGCGACCGCCACGCGGCCGCGTTCTGGGACCTCACGCCCGAGGAGGCCTCGTGGGCGGCGCGGGGCTGGTGGGAGCGGGAGTCGGCCCTGGCCGGCGAGCACCACCGCACGTTCGTGTTCCTCAACCAGGGCGCGCAGGCGGGCGCCTCGCTGGAGCACACCCACACCCAGCTGGTGGGGCTGCCGGTGGACCCGCCGCGCCTGGCGGCGCGCGAGGCGGCGTTCCTGGACGGCGCCTGCCCACTGTGCGCCGACATCGCGGACCCCGGGGACCGGATCGTCGCCCGCGAGGACGGCCTGGTGGCCTGGTGCCCGCAGGTGCCGCCGCTCACCGCCGTCGTCCGCATCGCGCCCGCCGCCCACGCGCCGCGATGGGACCGGCCGTCGGCCGAGGCGCTGGGGCGGCTCCTGCAGCGGGTGATGCGCGCGGCGGCGACGACGGCGGGCACGGACGCGGCGAACCTGTGGATCCACCAGGGCCGCTCCGGCGGGCCGCGGGACGTGCACTGGCACCTGGAGGCCATCCCCCGCATCGGCACGCTCGCCGGCCTGGAGCTGGGCGCCGGGGTCTACGGGCTGGTGCTGGACCCGGCCGAGTACGCGGGACGGCTGCGCGCCGCGCTGGCGTAACGGCACGGCCCCGCGGCCGGGTCCGGGGGGTGCGCGCCGGACCCGGCGCGGCGACGTGACCGGGGCGGGCCGCCATAGGCTCGCCCCGATCGGATGCGGACCGGAGGTTGACGATGATCCGACGGGCGGTGTGCCTCACCGCGGTCGCCCTTGGCGGCCTGGTGCCGCTCGCAGCACAGGGAGCGCAGATGCAGGACGCGACGGTCCAGGTGGCCGAGGGGGCCGGGACCGTGCGGGTGACGATCCTCGCGGCGCCCGGCGCCTCGGTGCGCTGGGGGACCGTGGACGGCTCCGCGGCCGGCGGCGCGGACTACGGCGCCTCGAGCGGAACCATCGTGTTCGCGCCGGAGCAGAGCTCGGCGACGGTGACCTTGCCGATCGTGCCCGACGCGGCGGTGGAGCCCGACGAGACCTTCGGGGTGGCGATCCTGGAGGTCACCGGCGACGGCATCGAGGTGCCGACCCTCACCACCGTGACCATCGCGAACGACGACTACCTGCCGGGCCGGTGCGCGAACGTCCTCACCGGCACGGGTGCGTCGGAGACGCTCACCGGCGGCCCCGCGGGCGACCGCATCTCGGGCGGCTTCGGGAACGACGTGATCCGCGCGCTCGCCGGTGACGACTGCGCGGCCGGCGGCTTCGGCAACGACCGCATCGACATGGGCGCCGGCGCGGACACGGGCGACGGCGGGACCGGAAACGACCTGGTGCTGGGCGGCGCGGGGAACGACCGCCTGTTCGGCGGGCCGGGACGGGACGACCTGCGCGGCGGCACCGGGGCCGACCGGATCACCGCCCGGGACGGCACCGGGGACCGGGTGGACTGCGGTCCGGGACGGGACGTCGCGGTCGTCGACCGGCTCGATGTCGTGTCCGGCTGCGAGGTCGTGCGCCGCGGCTGACCGCCGCGCGCCGCAGGGGTGCGCGCGACGGCGCCCGGACGTGACCGTCGCGCGCACATATTCCCTGCAATTTGGGGCGATCCGGCCTCGGTGTCGGCCGGGAGGGCTGGTAGACTGGCGTCCCAATGAGGAATGACGAGCGCCTCTGCGGTTCGGCGGGCAGGTCCAGCGCGCCGCAGCGGGTCCGGCCCGGGGCGTCGTCCCTCCACCCGGTCGATGTCGCCCGGCATCCCGGACACTCGCAGGACGTCAGGAGATCGTGACGGACAACGCCGCAAAGCCGAGCGGGTCGCCCATGCCCACGAGCGACTACGGAGCCAAGGACATCCAGGTCCTCGAGGGCCTCGACCCCGTCCGCAAGCGCCCCGGCATGTACATCGGGAGCACCGGTCTCAGCGGGCTCCACCACCTCATCTGGGAGGTCGTCGACAACTCCGTCGACGAGGCGATGGCGGGCTTCTGCACCCGCATCGGCGTCACCATCCTCGCCGACGGCGGATGCCGCGTCGACGACAACGGCCGCGGGATCCCCGTCGACCCGTACCCCTCCGGGGAGCACAAGGGCAAGAGCGCCGCCGAGGTGGTGCTCACCGTCCTGCACGCCGGCGGCAAGTTCGGCGGCGAGGGCTACAAGGTGTCCGGCGGCCTGCACGGCGTCGGCGTCAGCGTGGTCAACGCCCTGTCGCGCCGCCTGCTCATCGAGATCGACCGCGACGGCCGCCACTACCGGCAGGAGTACGCCGACGGCGGGAACCCGCAGGGCCCCCTGGGCCCCGTGGACACCGCCTCCGAGGGCGCGTTCTCGCGCGCCTCCGGCACCTCGGTCACGTTCTGGCCCGACCCCACCATCTTCGTGGCGGAGGGCACCGAGTTCGTCACCCGCACCGTGCTGGAGCGGCTGCAGACCATCGCCTTCCTCAACCGGGGCCTCGAGATCGTCTTCCGGGACGAGCGCGCGGAGCGCGAGCAGGAGGTCACGTTCCGGTACGACGGCGGCATCGTCGACTTCGTGCGCCACCTCAACGCCTCCAAGGAGGCGCTGTTCGCGAAGGTCGCGTACTTCGAGGACTTCGACGACCAGGGCCAGACCCTGGACATCGCCATGCAGTGGAACACCGGCTACTACGAGGGCATCCACGGCTACGCCAACGGCATCAGCACCACCGAGGGCGGCATGCACGTGGAGGGCTTCCGGGCCGCGCTCACCAGCGTGGTGAACAAGTACGCGCGGGCGAAGAACCTGCTCAAGGAGAAGGACGACAACCTCCTGGGCGAGGACATCCGCGAGGGCATCACCGCCATCGTGTCGGTGAAGCTCCGCGAGCCGCAGTTCGAGGGCCAGACGAAGGCCAAGCTCGGCAACGTCTCCATGCGGAGCTTCGTCCAGAAGGCGACCAACGAGCGCCTCGCCGAGTGGCTCGAGGAGAACCCCTCCGAGGCCACGCGCATCGTCAAGAAGGCCCAGGCCGCGGCCCAGGCGCGCGTGGCGGCGAAGAACGCCCGCAACGCGATCCGCCGCAAGACCGCCCTCAGCGGCGCCGGGATGCCGGACAAGCTCAAGGACTGCCAGAGCAACAACCCGGAGGAGTCCGAGCTCTTCATCGTGGAGGGCGACTCGGCCGGCGGCTCGGCGCTCAACGCGCGCGACCCGCGCACCCAGGCCATGCTCCCCATCCGGGGCAAGATCCTGAACGTCGAGCGCAGCCGGCTCGACAAGATGCTCAAGAACAACGAGATCCAGGCCCTCATCACCGCCATCGGCGGCGGCGTGGGCGAGGAGTTCGACGTCGGCAAGGCGCGGTACCACAAGGTCATCGCGCTCTGCGACGCCGACGTCGACGGCAGCCACATCCGCACGCTGCTGCTCACGTTCTTCTACCGGCAGATGAAGGCGCTGGTGGAGTCGGGCTTCGTCTACATCGCCCAGCCGCCCCTGTACTCGACGGTCGTCGGCAAGCAGAAGGTGTACCTCAAGGACGACGCGGCGAAGAACCTGTTCCTCGAGCAGAACCCCAAGCACAGCGCGGAGTTCAACCGCCTGAAGGGCCTCGGGGAGATGGACTGGCAGGAGCTCAAGCCGACGACCATGGACCCGTCCACGCGGACGCTGCTCCAGGTCACGCTGGAGGAGGCGGCCCTCGCGGACGAGATCACGAGCATCCTCATGGGTGACGACGTCGAGAGCCGCAAGCAGTTCATCACGACGAACGCGCGCGACGTGCGCAACCTCGACTTCTGAGCCGGTGATCCGATGAGCGACGGCAACATCCCGCCCGACGTGCCGGGCGACGGCATCAACGACGGCGGCTCGGGCGGCGTGGAGCCCATCGAGCTGCAGGACGAGATGGAGCGCAGCTTCCTCGACTACGCCATGTCGGTGATCATGGCGCGGGCGCTGCCCGACGTGCGCGACGGCCTCAAGCCGGTGCACCGCCGGATCATCTGGGACATGGACGAGCAGGGCTTCCGCCCCAACCGGGCGCACGTGAAGTCCGCCCGCGTGACCGGCGACACCATGGCCCGGTACCACCCCCACGGGAACTCGGCCATCTACGCCGCCCTGGTGCGCATGGCCCAGCCGTTCTCGCTGCGGCACCCCCTCATCGACTTCCACGGCAACTACGGCTCCGTCGACTTCGGGCCGGCCGCGGAGCGGTACACCGAGTGCCGCCTCCACCCCCTGGCGATGCAGCTGCTGGCGGACATCGACGAGGACACCGTCGAGATGGTCCCCAACTACGACAACACCACGGTCGAGCCGTCGGTGCTGCCGTCGCGCTTCCCGAACCTGCTGGTCAACGGGGCGCAGGGGATCGCCGTGGGCATGGCGACCAGCATCCCGCCGCACAACCTCGGCGAGGTCATCGACGCCACGATCCACCTCATCTGGAACCCGGAGGCCACCTCCGACGACCTGATGGAGTTCGTCAAGGGCCCGGACTTCCCCACGGGGGGCAGCATCCTGGGCCGCGCCGGCATCGTGGAGGCGTACCGCACCGGCCGGGGCAGCGTGAAGATGCGCGCGACGGCGACGATCGAGGAGACCCGCCGCGGCGGGATGCAGATCATCGTCTCCGAGCTGCCGTACCAGACCAGCGGCGCCGCGGTCCTGGGCCGCATCGAGGAGCTGGTCACCGCCGGCGACCTGGAGGGCATCAGCGACGCCAACGACGCGTCGGCGGGCGGCGAGACCCAGCTCATCATCACGCTCAAGCGGGACGCCAACGCGAACGTGGTGCTGAACAACCTGTTCAAGCTCACGCAGCTGCAGACCAGCTTCCCCGTGAACATGGTCGCCCTGGTGGACGGGGTGCCGCGCACCCTCACCCTCGCGGACGCCCTCAACGGCTACGTGCGCCACCAGATCGACGTGGTCACGCGGCGGTCGGAGTTCCGGCTCCGCAAGGCGCAGGCCCGTGAGCACATCCTCGAGGGCCGCCTCAAGGCGCTCAACGTCATCGACGAGATCATCGTCCTCATCCGGTCCAGCGACGACCGCGCCGCGGCCCGGGCCGGCCTCATGGCCGAGCCCTTCGCCTTCAGCGAGGTGCAGGCGGACGACATCCTCGACATGCGCCTGGGCCAGCTCACCCGGCTCAGCCGCATCGACATCGAGACCGAGGTCGAGGACGTCCGCGCCCAGATCCTGGAGCTGCAGTCGATCCTGGGCGACCCGGTGAAGCTGCGCACGGTCATCGCCGACGAGCTCACCGCGATCCGCGGCGAGTTCGCGACGCCGCGCCGGTGCCCCATCACCTTCGACGTCGGCGAGATGAGTATCGAGGACCTCACCGACGACAAGGAACTGGTCGTCGTGATGACCGACGCCCAGTACGTGAAGGCCGTCTCCGCGGCGTCGTTCAAGACGCAGGGACGGGGCGGGCGGGGCGTCGCCGGGGCGAAGCTCAAGACCGACGACATCGTCCGCCACATCATCTTCACGACGGCGCACGCCTACCTGCTGTTCTTCTCGAACCGGGGGCGGGTCTACCGGCTGCGGGCCCACGAGATCCCGGAGCGCGAGCGCACCGCGAAGGGCATCCCCATCATCAACCTGCTGCCGCTGCAGCCGGGCGAGCAGATCCAGGCGATCATCGACACGCGCGACTTCGCCGCGGAGCGCTACCTGTTCTTCGCGACCCGCAAGGGCGTCGTCAAGAAGACCGCGTTCGACGAGTACGACAACGGCCGCCGCGACGGCCTCATCGCCCTCAACCTGCGCGACGGTGACGAGCTGGTGCGCGTGATCGAGACGACGGGCTCCGACGACATCTTCATGGTGAGCCGCAGCGGGCTCACGATCCGCTTCCACGAGAGCGACGTGCGCGCCATGGGCCGCGCGGCCGCCGGGGTGCGGGGCATGAAGCTCAAGGACTCCGACGAGGTGGTGAGCTGCGACGTCGCGCGCGACGACACGGCGATCCTCATCGTCACCGACGCCGGCTACGGCAAGCGCACGCAGCTCGACCGGTTCAACGTGCAGAACCGCGGCGGCCTGGGGGTCATCGGGACCCGGCTCACCAACAAGAAGGGCAAGGTGGTCGCGGCCTTCATGGTGGGCCTTGAGGACGAGATCGTCGCGGTCTCGGCCAGCGGGGTCACCATCCGGATGGCGGTGCGGGACATCTCGTCGCAGGGCCGGGATGCCACCGGCGTGCGGGTGATGAACCTGGACAAGGGCGACACGCTCGCGTCCGTGGCCCCCATCCTGGCCAGCGAGGAGTAGGAGCACCCGGCCGGCGTCACCGCCGGCCGGACCTCACTTCGTCCAGCGGCGCTGCAGTGCCGCGGCGGCCGCGCGTTCGATGGCGGCGCGCACCTGCTCGTCCTCGATGTGCGCCGTGAGCCCCGCCGCGGCGGCCCGCGCGGCCTCGCCGGGGGGTGCCGGCGGGGCCTTCGGCGCGGCGGGCTTCCCGGGAAGCGCGTGGTCGGCGATCACGGCGCGCAGGCCGCGCACGGGCACGCCGGCCTCCCGTTCCAGGGCGTCGGCGAGCCGGTCGGCCCGGGCGGCGATCTCCTGGGCGACGGAGGCGTCGGCGCAGGCGATGGTGACGACCCCGGCCCGTGAGCTGCGGATCGGGGCGGAGGCGTCCGCGAACTGCGGCGCCGCGCGTTCCCATGCCGACGCCATGTCCCGGCGCTCGGGAGCGCGCTCCAGGTAGGAGCCCAGCAGGTCCCCGGCGGCGAAGGCATCCCTGCGGCGGCGCTTCCAGCGCTTCTTCTCAGGCGGCAATCGTGCCCTCCCGCACCCGCACCACGGTCGCGTCCCGGGCCCCGGCGGTGGCGTGGGCCTCGGGGTCCGCGGCGGTGAGGATGACCTGCCCCGATCCCTCCACGGCACCCAGGAGGGCCGCACGGCGCACCGGGTCGAGCTCAGAGAGCACGTCGTCGAGCAGCAGGACCGGCTGGGTGCCCGCCGCCAGCAGCCGCTCACGGTGGGCCAGGAGCAGCGCGAGCGCGGCGGTGCGCTGCTCGCCCTGGCTGCCGAGCTTGCGCAGGTCGTGGTCCCCCGCGCCGATCCACACGTCGTCCCGGTGTGGCCCGGAGATCGTCATGCCCGCCGCCACCTCGCGTGGCCGCATCCGCTCCAGATGGGCCCGCAGGCCGGCCTCCAGCGCCTCCTCGTCGTCGCCCTCGACGGCGGAGGGCGACCCCTCCAGGGCCAGGCGGCCGCCGGGACCGCCGCCCAGGGCCTCCAGCCAGCGCGCGTACGGCTCGGCGAGCCAGGCGAGCTCCCGTCGCCGTGCCAGGGCGATGCGGGCGCCGTGGGCGGCCAGACGGGCCTCCCAGGGGAACGCCGCGCGCACGTCGCCCTCACCGGACCGCGCGCGCCGCAGCAGGGCGTTCCGCTGCGCCAGCGCCTCTTGATACGCGGCGGCGTCCTCCGCGAAGCCGGGCGTGACGGCCTCCAGCAGCCGGTCCAGGGCCCTGCGGCGGGCCGCGGGCGGGCCCTTCACCGCGCGCAGCTCCTCGGGCACGAACACCAGGACGGCCCCGGGCAGGCGCCACGCGGCGAGCTGCCGCACCCCCACCCCGTCGGCCACCAGGCGGCGGCCGATGCCCGCCGCGTAGCCGATCTCCCGGCGCGTGCGGGACGGGCCCTCCATGTCGGCCGCCACCCGCAGGGCGGGGCTGCCGTGGCGGACGAGCTCCGACAGCTGCGCGGTGCGCGGGCTCACGCCCAGCGTCGCGAGCACGACGGCCTCCACCAGGGAGGTCTTACCGGCACCGTTGGGCCCGCAGACGACCACGAGCCCGGGCGGCAACTCCAGTTCGGCGCGCCGCCAGCAGCGCAGGTCGGTGACCTCCAGGCGGGCGACGCGCCAGGCCGCCCCGGCGGGCGGCCCGCCGGTCAGCCGCTGAGCCGGATCGGCATGAGCAGGTACCGGAACTCCTCGTCCGTGCCGCGCAGCAGGCCGGGCCGCAGCGGGCTCGACACGCCGAGGCGCAGCTCCTCGCCCTCGATCGCCTCCACGCCGGCCCGCAGGAACTCGACGTTGAAGCCGATCTCCAGGGGCTCCCCGCGGAACGGCACCGGCACCGACTCCCGGCCCTCACCCAGCTGCTCGCTGCTCGCCGACACCGTGAGCTGGCCCTCCGAGAAGGCCAGGCGCACCGGCGTGTTGCGCTGCGCGAGCACCGCGATGCGGGTGATCACGCCCAGCAGCTCCGCCCGGTCGAGCGTGAGGTCGTGCTCGAACGTCTCGGGGATGAGCTGACGGTAATCGGGGAATTGGCCATCGATGAGCCGGGTCGTGAGGCGAACCTGGCCCGCCCGGATGATCCCCTGCGTCTCGGTGAGGACCAGCTCGACCTCGTCGGCCCCGGAGAGGCCCACGACCCGCTGCACCTCGGCCAGGGCGCGCGCCGGGATGAGCGCCTGCACGGGCTCGGCGGGGCCGCTCTCGATCGGCGTGCGGCGCACGGCCAGCCGGTACGAGTCGGTGGCGACCATCGTGAGGGCGTCGTGCTCCACGCGCACCAGCACGCCGGTGAGCACCGGGCGGGTGTCGTCACGGGACGCCGCCCGTCCCACGCGCTCCGCGGCGGCGACCACCGCGGCGGCCGGCAGCCGGATGCCCTCGCCGGCGTCCGGCGGCAGCTCCGGGAACTCGTTGGCCTGGTGGCAGTTCAGCGTGAACGACGAGGCGCCGCTGGACACCGACACCACGCCCTCGCCGGGCCGGTGGTCGACCACCACGTCGCCGGGGGACATCGACCGCACGATGTCCGCCGCAAGGCGGGGCAGCACGATCGAACCGGCCTCCTCGACCGTCGCCGCCAGCGGCGCGCGGAGCGAGACCTCCATGTCGGTGGCCGAGAGCTCGACCCGCCCGTCCTCGGCGCGCACCAGGACGTTGCCGAGCACCGGCACCGTCGTCTTCGACGAGGCGGCCCTGCCGACGGCGGCGAGGGTGGCGGACAGCTCGTCACGGGGGCAGATGAGCCTCACGACCCGACCCTACCCTGAGCGGTGGAGAACCGAGGCCTCCACGTAGTTCCGAAGAAAAGAAAAGACATATCTCTCGTAGTGGTAATAGGCCCTGTGGAGAGGTGGAGAACCCACCGGGAATGCCCGAGCTGACGGCATTCTGACGGTGCCGTCGGATGTGGGCGAACCGGTGCCGCCATCCACATCCGTCCACCGGCCCGGCGGGCGCCGTGCGATCCGCGCCCGGGCCTGGGGAGAACGCGGGGGTTGTCCCCCGCCGATCCACCGCCCGCCCCCATGGCCGTCCCCCGCACGTCAGCCCGCCGCGGCGCCGGTGAGGCGCGTGGTGAGGATCTGGACGGCGCTGTAGATCTCGCCCTCGTCGGCCATCTGCTTGGCCACCTTCTGGCACGCGTACATGACCGTCGTGTGGTCCCGGTTGCCGAAGGCGCGGCCGATCACGGGCAGGGAGCTCTCGGTGAGCTCGCGGCTCAAGTACATGGCGACCTGGCGGGGCGTGACGATGTGCCGGGTGCGCTTGTGGCCCTGCAGCTCGTCGACGCCGACCTTGAAGTACGTCGCCACCTCGCGCTGGATCCCGTCGATGGTCACCGCGCCGTCCCCGGTCGGGTACAGGTCCTGCAGCACCTCGCTGGCGAGCTCCACGCTCACCGGCCGCGCCGCGATGGACGCGTGGGCGACCACCCGGGTCAGCGCGCCCTCCAGGGCCCGCACGTTGGAGGACACGCGTTGGGCGATGAGGGAGAGCACCTCGGAGTCGTGCACCTCATAGCCGTCGTGCAGGACCCGCTTGCGGAGGATCGCGATGCGCGTCTCCAGGTCCGGCGGCTGGATGTCGGTGATGAGGCCCATCTCGAACCGGGACCGCAGGCGGTCCTCCAGGGTCGCGATGGCCTTCGGGGGCCGGTCGGAGCTGATGACGATCTGCTTGCCGGCGTCGTGCAGCGCGTTGAACGTGTGGAAGAACTCCTCCTGGGTCTGCTCGCGGCCCTGGAGCGACTGGATGTCGTCGATGAGGAGGATGTCCACGTTGCGGTAGCGGTCCTTGAAGGACCGGATGTTCCCGTCGCGCAGCGCGTTGATGAACTCGTTGGTGAACGTCTCCACCGAGACGTACAGGTACCCGAGCTCCGGGTAGTTCGCGTCGACGAAGTGGCCGATGGCGTGCAGGAGGTGCGTCTTCCCCAGCCCCACCCCGCCGTAGATGAACAGCGGGTTGTAGGCCTTCGCGGGCGACTCGGCCACCGCGAGGGCCGCCACCTGGGCGAACCGGTTGCTGGGGCCGGTCACGAACGAGTCGAACGTGAACCGCGGCTGCAGGCGGCCCTGGGAGCGCTTGGGCATCTCCCGCGGGGCCGGCGGCAGGTCGGCGTCCCGGCCGTCCACCGCGTGGTCCGCCGGGGCGACCAGCACCTGCACGTCCAGGTCGCTGCCGGTCACCTCGAACAGCGCGTCCTTGAGCAGGGTCATGTACCGCTGCTGCACCCAGTTGCGGGCGAACTCCGTGTCGACGCCCACCGTGAGGCGGTCGTCGGTGAGCTCCAGCGGTCGGGCGCGGTCGAACGCGAACCCGTACGTCGCGGCGTTCAGCGTCGAGCGCAGACGGTCGCAGACCTCCGACCACACGGCGTCGGCCGAGGTCACGGGGGTTTCCTGAGGATCTCCGGGCACCTTCGGATCCTTCGTCGGGTGTGTGTTCTGAACTAGAAGAGCGTGGCGAGGAGGGTGGAGGCCACCGGGGTGAGGGCGCGCAGGCCCTCCTCGGTGCGGCTCACGTACCCGCGCGCCTCGAGCACCACCAGCTCGCGCCCGCAGCGCGACACCGACCACCCGAGCTCGCCCGCGAGGCGGTCCGGGCGCGACGGCCCGAGCTCCAGCAGGAGCGCCATGAGCACGCGCGCGTCGTCGTGCGGCGCGCGGGCGGCGGGCTCCTCCTCGGAGGCCGGCAGGGACGGGGCGGACAGCGTGACCACCGTGCCCCCGCCGAGGTTGTTGGCGAGCTCGAGGGCCCCGCCCTCGGCGTCCATGAGGGAGGCTGCGAGCGGCAGGCCGCAGCCCGCGCCGCGCACGACCTCGCGCTCCTCGGGACCCGCCGTCGTGAAGCCGGGCTGCATCGCGAGCATGGGGTCGTCGATGCCGGGCCCGGAGTCCGAGACGCGGACCACGCGGCCGTCGCACAGCACGCTCACCAGCGCGTCGCGGAAGCCCGCGTGCACGAGGTTCTCGATGATCTCGCGGACGGCGACCACGGGCAGGGTCGCCCAGCGGGCGACGCTCTCGAAGAGCCGCTCCACCAGGACGCCGGCGTCGGGGTCGGAGATCTCGGAGAGCTCCGGCGGTTCGCTGGCGCTGGTGTACACGGCGACGCGTGCCGAGAGGGCACCGGAGGCGCGGCGTGTGGGTGCGGGGAGATGCTGGGAGATCACAGGCGGCTGGGCGGGCTCGTCGGATGCTCGGGGGGTCGGGGGAGCGACTGTAACCGCGACGACACGGCCGGAGGAAGAGCCGGGACGGCCTGTGGAAAGCCGATGATGGGTGCATGCGGGATTTTTCGTCGACGGGGCCCTACAGCGCGCCCCGGACGACATCCGGAAACCCCATGACATGGGGCGTCACGGGGTTATCCACAGGGTTTTCCCAGGCTGTGGAACAAATCGGGCCTGTCCCGCCGCCGCCCCTTTGGTATCGTCCCTCACCCCGTGTGACCCGGCCCGGACGCGGGCCCTCGCCCGAACACGTCCACGGCCCATGCGCCAAGGAGCAACCGGCCCGTGAAGCGGACCTACCAGCCGAACCGACGCAAGCGCAGCAAGACCCATGGCTTCAGGAAGCGCATGAGCACGCGCGCCGGCCGTGCGGTGCTCAAGCGCCGGCGCGCCAAGGGCCGCGCCCGGCTGTCGGCCTGATCAGCCCGATGACCGCCTCCGACGCCGAGGCGCGCGGCCGCAGGGCCCGCATCTCGCGTTCGCGCGACTTCGACGCCGTGTACCGGCGCGGCCGCTCGACGGCCGGCCGGCACATGGTCGTCTACCTGTTCCCGCGCGAGGGCGGCGGTGAGGGCGACGCCCGCCTGGGACTCTCCGTGTCCCGCAAGGTCGGCGGCGCCGTCGAGCGGAACCGCGTCAAGCGCGTGCTCCGCGAGCAGTTCGCGACCCGCCAGGGGATGGTGCCCCGCGACACCGACGTCGTCGTGATCGCCCGCCCCGGCATCGCCGAGTACATCGACGCGCGGCTCCGCGGCGCTCGGCGAGCGCCTGCAGGAGCTCCTGGAGCGCGGGCTCGGCGAGCGCGCCGTGGCCGCCGGGGACGCGGCGGCATGAGCGGCCGCACCCTCGCCACCGCGCCCATCCGCGCCTATCAGCGCCTGGTGTCGCCGCTCTTCGGGCGGCGCTGCCGGTACTACCCCACCTGCTCGGAGTACGCGGTCACCGCGGTCCGTGAGTACGGGGTGGCCCGCGGCGTGATCCTGGCCGGGTGGCGCCTGCTGCGCTGCAACCCCTTCACCCCCGGCGGCGTGGACCACCCCGCCGACCAGCGACTCTTCCGCGCGCGTTGAACCCGCTCTCTCCGCTCGAGGACGCCCTCAGGTGGGTGATCGACCGCCTGCACGAGAACGTCGGCCTCACCTACGGGTGGTCGATCGTCGTCCTCACGCTCATCGTCCGCGCGGCCCTGCTGCCGCTGGTGATCAAGCAGTACCGCTCGATGCGGCAGATGCAGATCATCGCGCCGCAGATCAAGGAAGTGCAGCGCAAGTACAAGGACGACCGGCGCAAGCAGCAGGAAGAGGTCATGCGCCTCTACCAGGAGAACAACGCGAACCCCTTCGCGTCGTGCCTCCCGATGCTCGCCCAGCTGCCGGTGTTCTTCTCGCTGTACTACGTGCTGAAGAACTTCGCGAAGACCGCGTCGGACGGCACGGACCTGTCGTTCCTGTGGATCGTCCCGGACATCACGGTCAACCTGAAGGACCTGAGCGTCGTCGCCCTGGTCATCGGGCTCGGCGTCTACGGCCTGTCGCAGCTGCTGTCCACGGAGCTGTCGTTCGAGCCGCACACGCCCAACACGCAGCGGCGGATCATGCGCCTGCTGCCGATCCCGATCGTGCTCACCGCCCTGCAGTTCCCGTTCCCGGCGGGCCTCGGCGTGTACTGGGTCACCACGAACATGTGGACGGCCGGCCAGATGCTGATCATCAAGCACATCATCGGCCTGCACATCGCGCACCACCCGGAGGAGCTGCCGGGCGGCCCCAAGAGCTCCCGCACCCCGCCGAAGGAGCGCGGCCAGAAGGCCGCGGTCGCCGAGGCCGAGGTCGCGGAGGCCGAGCCGGCCGAAACCGAGGCGCCCGAGGCCCCCGCCACCGCCGGCAACGGCTCCCAGCCGCAGCGCCAGGCCCGCACGGGCAACGCGGGGGACCGGCGCAAGCCGCGTCCGCGCGGCCAGGGCGGCCAGGGCGGCGCGAAGCCGGGCAACCGTCGGCCCCCCAAGAAGCGGAAGTGAGATGAGCCCAGAATCCACCGCCGGCGCGACCGCCCTGCGCGAGGTGCTCGACGCCGTCGCCGCGGCGTTCGGCGTCCAGGACCCCCAGGTGTCCGTGGCCGAGGACGACGAGGGCGGCCTGGTGGGCTCCATCACGGGGTCGGGGTCGGATCAGATCATCGGCCGGGGCGGCGAGGTCATCGACGCGCTCCAGTACCTGGCGGCCCAGGTGGTGTCGCGGGCGGAGGGCGGCGGGCGCCGCCGGGTGAACGTCGACGCCGACGGCTACCGGGCGCGCCGCGAGGCCGCGCTGGTGGACCTGGCGAACCGCGCCGCCGCCGAGGCGCTCGAGTTCGGCGAGGAGATCGAGCTCGACGCGATGACGCCGCACGACCGGCGCATCGTGCACATGGCCCTGAAGGAGCGCACCGACGTGGTCACGCGCAGCGAGGGCGAGGAGCCCCGCCGCCGGATCATCGTCGAGCCCGCCGACTGACGACGGGACCCGCCATGGGGCTCGTGCTGTACGACAACCCGGCGTCGTCGAACGCCCTGAAGGTCCGGTTCGTGCTCGTGGAGGCCGGCCTCTCCTTCGAGCGCCGCGAGGTGCCGCTGGCGCGGCCCCGGCCCGAGGAGTACCTGCGCGTCAACCCGCTGGGGCTCATCCCCGCCCTGGACGACGACGGCTTCGTGGTCTGCGAGTCGCACACGATCATGCGGTACGCCGCCCTGCGGGCGGGCCGCGACGACCTGTACCCGGCCGCGGTGCGCGACCGGGTGCGCGTGGATGAGTTCCTGGACCGCTTCGCGGGCACCATCCGCCCCGCCTTCTTCCGTGTGGAGATGCCGGCGCTGGGCTACGTGCCCGGGCAGGGCTTCGGGGCGGCACCGCCCGATGCCGAACGCACGGCCGCGGCGATCGCCGAGCTCACCCCGGTCCTGGAGACGCTCGAGGGGCTGGTGGGCGACCGCGGCGTCGTGCTCGACCGCTTCACCATCGCGGACTGCGCCCTCGCGCCGGTGCTGTTCCGGCATCAGCGCACCGGTGTCGACCTGGAGCCGTACCCCCGGCTCTCGGCGCTGCGTGAGGCCATCCTGTCGCGTCCCGGGTGGGCCGCCGCCGATCCCGTCGCCTGACCACGCGATGTTTCACGTGAAACAGGGCCCGGCGGCGCGGCTGCTCGCCGCCGCCGAGACCATGGGCGTGCCGTTGAGCCCCGCTCAGGCCGGCGAGTTGGTCGCCCTGTTCGACCGGATCGCGCTGGAGCCCCAGAACCTCACGTCCATCGAGGATGTCGACGAGGCGGTGGACCGCCATCTCGCCGATAGCCTCGCAGGACTCACGGCGCCCGAGATCTCCGGGCCGCTGGTCGACCTGGGCAGCGGAGGCGGCTTCCCGGGCCTCGTCCTGGCGATGCTGCGCCCGGAGATGCCGGTGACGCTCGTCGAGAGCGAGAAGAAGAAGGCCCGCTGGCTCGAGGCGGCGTCCGCGGCGCTCCCTAACGTACGCGTGGTGGCCGACCGCTCCGAGCACCTCGCGAAGGACGAACGCGGCGCCTACGCCACCGTGACCGCGCGGGCGGTCGCCCCGCTGGTGCCGGTCATCGAGCTGGCGGCCCCGTTCGTGGCCGAGCGGGGGCACGCCCTGGTGTGGTCCACCCCAATGGCCCCCGCCGACGAGGCGCGTGCCGCGGAGGCCGCCGGACTGCTCGGTTTGCAGGCACTTCCGGTCCGGCCGGTGCGTCCGTTCGCCGACGCCGAGCGTGTCCTGCGGGTGTTCCGCCGCGTCGCGCCCACCCCGCCAAAGTTCCCCCGGCGTCCCGGCAGGGCCGTCGCCCGACCCATCGCCTGAGGTGACTGGAGCATGGACCACAAGGTGATCTACGCCATCGCGAACCAGAAGGGCGGGGTCGGCAAGACGACCACCGCGGTCAACCTGGCGGCCTGCCTCGCCGAGGCCGGCGCGAAGGTACTGCTGGTGGACGTCGACCCCCAGGCGAACGCGTCGAGCGGCCTGGGCATCCACGCCGGCGACGGGCCGTCGATCGCGGAGATCATCCTGGACGGGATGCCCGCCCAGGACGTGGTCCGTCCCACCGACATCCCCAACCTGGACATCATCCCCGGCACGCAGGACCTGGCGGGCGCCGCGGTGGAGCTGCCGGCGCGGGCCGAGCGGGAGCGGATCCTGCGGAACGCCCTGGCGCCGCTGACGGACCGCTACCGGTACATCTTCCTGGACTGCCCGCCGTCGCTGGACCTGCTCACGGTGAACGCGCTCACCGCCGCGGACCGGCTCATCGTCCCCGTCCAGTGCGAGTACTACGCGCTGGAGGGCCTGTCGCGGCTCATGGAGACCGTGGCCGGGGTCCAGACGCACCTCAACCCCGGCCTCAAGGTGTCCGGGATGCTGCTCACCATGCACGATTCGCGAACCCGCGTGAGCGGCGATGTGGTCGCCGAGGTGCGCCGGCACTTCCCCGAGCTCGCCTTCAAGACCGTGGTGCCGCGCAACGTCCGGCTCGCCGAGGCGCCGTCGCACGGGGAGCCCGTGATCCGCTACGACCCGCACTGCGCGGGCGCGGACGCCTACTTCGAGGCGGCGAAGGAGCTCGCGGCCCGTGCCTGACGCCCCGAACCGCCGCCTGGGGCGCGGCCTCTCGGCGCTGCTGGGCGACCCGGTGGCCGCCGGCCCCGGCACGCCGGCCCCCGCGGAGGGCCTGGTGGAGTTGCCCGTCGCCGACATCCACCCCAACCCCGACCAGCCGCGCCGCCGCATCGACCCGGCGGCCCTCGCGACGCTGGTGGAGTCCATCCGCCAGCACGGCCTGGTGCAGCCGGTCGCCGTGCGTCCCGACGGGGACGGCTACGTCCTCATCGCGGGGGAGCGCCGCTGGCGCGCCGCACGCGAGGCGGGCCTGGAGCGGGTGCCCGCGCTCATCCGGGAAGCCGATGAACAGGGGCGTCTCGAGCTCGCGCTGGTCGAGAACCTGGTGCGCGAGGACCTCTCGCCCATGGAGGTTGCGCGCGCCTGCGCGATCCTGACCGAGGACTTCGGCCAGAGCCACCAGAACGTCGCGGACCGCCTGGGCCGCGCCCGTCCCACGGTCTCCAACCTGCTGCGGCTGCTCGAGCTGCCCGACGAGGTCCAGGCGATGGTGGACCGGGGCGAGCTGAGCGAGGGCCACGCCCGGGCCGTGCTGATGGCCGACGGCGCCCGCGACCGGCGGCGCCTGGCCGAGCGGATCGTCGTCGAGGGCCTGTCCGTGCGCGAGGCGGAGCGGCTGGCCCGCGACCAGGAGGCGCAGCGGAGCCCGCGGGCCCCGCGTCCCGACCTCCCACCGGCCGCCGACGATGCGCTCGACGCCTTCACGGCCGCCTTCGACACCGCCGTCCGGGTGCGTGCGCGCGCCAAGGGCGACCTGGTCGTCGAGCTGCGCTTCCCCGACGAGAACGCCCTCCGCGAGGCGATCTCGCGGCTCCGGACCCCCTAGGGCCCGGGAAACCGGAGCCGGACGGCGGTGCCCCGCCCCGGCTCCGAGCGCACGTCGACGTCGGCTCCCGCGAGCCGTGCCCGCGCGCGCATCGCGGCGAGGCCCAGGTGGCCTTCCTCGATGCGGGTGGGCGTGTCCTCGGGCACGAACCCGCGGCCGTCGTCGGCGACCTCCACCCACAGCCCGTCGCCGTCCGTGCCGGCGGTGACCGTGAGGGTGGCGGCGCCCGAGTGGCGAACGGCGTTCGCGACGGCCTCCTGGACGATGCGGAATGCCACCGTCCGCCCGGCGACGTCGAGTGCGTCGGCGGCGTCCAGCCCCTCCATCGCGGTCGCCAGTCCCCGGGTCTCCGCGCGCTGCAGCACGACCCGCACGGCGGCCGCGAATCCCAGCTGTTGCAGGGACATCGGGTGGAGGTCGAAGATCGCCTCCCGCAATGCGCCCACCGCGCCGCGGGCCGCGGACGACGCCCGCGCCGCCGCCTCGACGCCCGGCGCCCCGGCGGCGCGCAGCTCCTCCGCGAGGGCGTCCAGGATGAGTCCCAGGCCCACCAGCTCCTGCACCGGGCCGTCGTGGAGGTCCTCCGCGATGCGGCTGCGCTCCTCCTCCTGGGCGTGCACGAGCGCCGCCGCGACGGCGGAGCGCCGTTCCTGTTCCCGGCGCAGGTCGTCCAGCAGCCGGAGGTTCGCGAGGGCGATGCCGGCCTGCTGGGCGAGGGTCTCCAGCCGGTCGGCCTCGTCGTCGGTCAGCACGCCGCGGTCGGTGTCGACCACCAGCGCCGCCGCCGGCGCGCCGTCGCCGGGGATCGGCACGGCGACCTCCGGGCCGGGAAGTACCTGCATACGGCCGGAAGTGGCGGCTGCGAGCGCCGCGGTCCACGCGATCGTGCGCGGCGTTCCCTCCTGGGCCAGCACGATCGGCCCGCCGGGCCCGGGCCGCACGACCGCCGCCGCCGTCCCCCGCAGCAGGCGCCGCGCCTGCCGCGCGACGACCAGCGCCAGCTCCTCCGCGGACCCGACGCGGGTGACCGCCCGCGCGATCTCCTGCATCGCCATGAGCTGGCGCACCTCACGGTCCAGGTCCCGGGCGCGGGCCTGGAGGCCCTCGAACAGCTGGCCGGTGCGGATCGCGAGGCCCAGTGCGAGGCCGGCCCGGTGGGCGTCGGTCTCTGCGCCCGGGGGCAGGCCGGTCACCAGCAGGCTGCCGACGGTCTCGTCGCCGACGCGCAGCGGCACCTGCCGTGCCTCGCCGGGCACCGGCGGCAGGCCGGAGGCGGGACCGGGGTGCAGGTCGCCGGAGGTCGCGTCCTTGAGATGGACGGCGACGCCCTGCGCGCCGAGCGCCCGCACCAGGCGGGCCAGGCACTCCTCGAGCCCCGCGGGGTCCCCCAGCCGCACGCCGGCGATCGCCGCGAGCGCGGCGTCGAGCCCGCCGTGCGGGACGCCCATCAGCGGATCAATGACTGGCGGATCCCGATCGCAACCGCTTGCGTGCGATGCTCGGCCTCGAGCTTCGCGAGGATGTGCTTCACGTGCGTCTTGACCGTCTCGACGCTCACCACCAGGCGCTCGGACACCTCGCGGTTGGAGTACCCGTCGGCGAGCATCTGGAGGATCTCCCGCTCGCGGGCCGAGAGCACGCTGTTCTGCCGTGGGCGGGAGAACTGCCGCAGGAAGTCCGGCGCGAGCCTGGGGTCGACGAACGGCTCCCCGCCGGCCACCTGCCGGATCGCGTTGACCAGCGTCGTGCTGTCGGAGTCCTTGAGGACGAAGCCCTGCGCGCCGGAGTCGAGCGCGTCCCACAGGAGTTCCTGCTCCGAGTGGGCGGTGAACATCACGACGCGGATGTCGGGGTGGTCGGCAGTGAGCCGGTGCGTGGCCTGCACGCCGCCCAGGCCGGGCATGCGGGCGTCCATGAGCACGATGTCGGGCCGGCGCCGGGTGACGAGCTCCAGGGCCTCCTCGCCGCTCGAGCCCTCGCCGACGACGACCATGTCCTCGAGCTGGGAGACGAGGCGCCGGACGCCCTCGCGTACCACCGCGTGGTCGTCGACCAGCAGCAACCCGAGGCGTCGATGCTCTTCAGGGGGTCGCGTTTGTCCGCCTCCTGCGGGAACAACCGCTCCACGTGCTTGGGGCATGCCGGTCCTCGGGGACAAGGCCGGGGACGAGTGGGCGATCCTGGATTCGAACCAGGGACCTCATCCTTATCAGAGATGCGCTCTAACCGACTGAGCTAATCGCCCGGGGCCCCCTGGGGCGCGGGTGAGGTTAGCAATCCGGGGGACGGGGCAGCAACCCGTCCGCGCAGGTTTCGGCGCCGCGCGGCCCCGCTGTCCGGTGCCGGGAGCCGGGCCGGGACTATCATGGCCGGGAGGCCACCAGCCCACCGGGAGACGACCGTGCAGGAGATGTCCATCTACGGGGTGAGCTTCGACGTCGGCGCGAAGCAGCCGATCGTGCTCCTCAAGACCGTGAACGACAACAAGTTCCTGCCCATCTGGATCGGCAGCTCCGAGGCCACGGCGATCCTCATGAAGCTGCAGGGCGTGGAGACGCCGCGGCCCATGACGCACGACCTCCTGTCGAACGTGGTGGCCGGGCTGGACGCCGAGATCGCCCGCATCACGGTCACCGAGCTGCGCGACAACACGTTCTTCGCCCTCATCACCCTGCGGGTCCAGGCCACCGAGATCGAGATCGACTCCCGTCCGTCCGACGCGCTCGCCCTGGCGGTGCGGGCCAACGCCCCGATCTACGTGGCCGACCGGGTCATCGAGGAGAGCGCCCTCAACATCGCCGACGGCCAGATCGGCGACACCGAGGACGTCGTGGAGGCCTTCAAGGCGTTCCTCGACGAGGTGAACCCGGAGGACTTCGCCGGCTGAGCGTCAGGCGGGGGCGTCCCCGTCGGACGTCTCGCGCTTGGTGAAGTCCAGCACCGCGTCGTAGATGCGGTCCAGGCCCTCCGCCGACATGGGCCCCCGGTTGGCGCCCTGGAGGTAGGAGTGCATCCAGCGCTCCCGCTCGGGGTCGACGAACGGGATGCCCTGCGAGGTCTTGTAGTCCCGCAGGCGCTTCACCAGCGTGACCCGCTGGTTGAGCAGCGCCAGGAGCTTGAGGTCGGTGTCGATGATCGCGTCGCGCATCTGGCGCACGACGTATTCGACGTTGGGGTCCGTCGCCACGGCCCGGACGGTACCAGGCGGCCCCCGCGCGGGTGGCCCGGATCACGGCACCGGGCTACGCTACGGCCTCACCGACCCGGGACGGATCCGCGTTGATCGACTTCTCCCCCATCCAGATCCTCATCGTGCTCGCCATCGCCCTCATCGTGTTCGGGCCGCGGCGCCTGCCCGAGATGGCGAAGAGCGTCGGCAAGGGCGTGCGGGAGTTCAAGGCGAGCATCGCGATGGACGAGCCGCCCCGGTCCCCGGAGCCGCGCGCCACCGCCACCGCCGGGGAGCCCGTGACGGCCACGGCCACGGCCACGGCCGCCGAGCCGGCTGCCCCCGCGGCGCCCGCCGCCATCGAGGACGGCGACGTCCTGGAGGGCGTGCTGCTGCCGGGTGACGAGCAGCCCCCGGGCGCGCGCTAGCCCCTCGTGCCGAGGCTGCCCCTCGGGCTCCGGACGATCGCGTCCCACGAGCGCCTCTCGGTCGTCGACCACCTGGAGGAGCTCCGCCGCCGGATCATCGTGTCGCTCCTGGTCCTGGTGGGCGCGTTCGCGGTCACCTTCATCCTGCGCGACCACATCGTGGAGCTCCTGAAGGAGCCGCTCCCGTCGGAGTACCAGGACCGGGGCCTCATCACCCTGTCCCCCACGGAGCCCTTCTTCATCATCCTGAAGGTCTGCATCTGGACGGCGATCCTGCTGGCGCTGCCGGTGTGGCTCTACCAGGTGTACGCGTTCGTGATCCCGGCGGTGGCGGACCAGAGCCGCCGCAGGATGCTCGCGATCGTCGCGGGCGTGAGCACCCTGTTCGTCGGGGGCGTGGCCTTCGGCTTCTTCGTCGTGCTGCCCGTCGCGCTGCAGTTCTTCCTGAGCTTCGGCGACGAGCTGTTCAGCGCCCAGATCCGCGCCGGCGAGTACTTCGGGTTCGCGACGACGCTGCTGCTGGCCTCCGGCCTGGTCTTCGAGGTGCCGGTGGCGATGCTCGCCTTCGCCCGCATGGGGATCGTGACGGCCCGCATGTACCGCCAGCAGTGGCGGATCGCCCTGGTCGTCATCGCCGCGGTCGCGGCGCTGCTGCCGGGCGGGGACCCCCTGAGCATGATGCTGCTCATGGCGCCGATGCTGGTGCTCTACGTCTTCGGCATCTGGCTGTCGTCGATGTTCGGCGGCACGCCGATCTGGGACCGCGCGACGTGGACCGAGGGCGGCGAGCCGGAGGGCGGGGCGCCCTCCTAGCCCTCCCGCAGGGACCGGCCGGTGAGGCGCAGGAAGACGTCCTCAAGGGTCGCGCGGCGCGCGGCCTGCAGCTCCCCGCCCACCCCGGCGGCGCGCAGCCGCGCGTGCAGGGCCTCGGCATCGTCCCCCGCGAGCTGCACCAGGTCGCCCTCCACCTGGATCCCGGTGCCGGCCAGGTCCGGTACGGCGCGCAGGCGGGCGACGTCCTCCGGGCCCATGCGCAGCTCGAGCACCTCCCGGCCCACCTCCGCCCGGATGAGGTCCGCCGGCCGGCCCTCGCGCACCACGTGGCCGTGGTCCATCACCACGAGCCGGTCGCAGAGCTGCTCGGCCTCGTCCATGTAGTGGGTGGTGAGCACCAGGGTCACGCCGCGCCGGCGCAGCTCGCGCAGCCGCTCCCACACCACGTGGCGGGCCTGGGGGTCCAGGCCGGTGGTGGGTTCGTCCAGCAGGACCAGCTCGGGGCGGTTCACCAGGGCCCGGGCGATCTGCAGGCGGCGCTTCATCCCGCCCGACAGGCGCTCCACGGCCTCTCCCGCCCGGTCGGGCAGTGCGACGAGCTCCAGCAGCTCGTCCGCCCGCGAACGCGCCTCCGCGGACGGGATCGCGAAATACCGCGCGTACACGAGCAGGTTCTCGCGGACGGTGAGCTCCAGGTCGAGCGTGATCTCCTGCCCCACCACCCCGATGCGGTGCTTGAGCGCCCGCGGCTCGGCGCCCGGGTCCAGCCCCAGCACGCGCAGCTCGCCGCCGTCCCGCGGGGACAGGCAGCACAGCATCCGCATGGTGGTGGACTTGCCGGCCCCGTTGGGTCCCAGCAGCCCGAAGCACTCGCCCGTGCGCACCCGGAAGTCCACGCCGTCCACGGCGACGCGGGGCCCGTAGCGCTTGGTGAGCCCGGTCGCGGTGACCGCCTCGCTCATCGCGCCTCCGGGACGTCCTGGGGCCACCGGAGGATGGTGGCGGCGCCCACGCGGTCGACGACCACCAGGCGGTCCCACGGCACCCGCGCGCGGAACTCGGCCCGGAAGCGGCTCCAGTTGGACGGCCATCCGGCCCGGACCGCGACGGGGGCGTCGACCACGTAGGCCCCGCGGTAGGCGGCGACGTTGGGCAGGGGATCCACCACCATCCGCAGTGCCCGCTCACGGGGCGTGAGGAACGCGGGGTCCTCGGCGTCGGGCACGCCCAGCCGGCGGTCGGCGAGGTACGCCTGGATCTTCGACATCCACGTGTGGCTCTCGGCGAGCACCGGGGCCCGCGGGAGCTCCCGCAGCCGGTGGACGACGCGGTCCAGCAGCACCACGTCCGTGCCGCGCGCCTCGCGGGCGGGCAGCGGGGCCAGGGCCAGCAGGGCGGCCGCGAGCGCGGCGGCCGCGGGTGCGACGGCGGCCCACCGCGGCAGCCGGTCGACGGCGAGGGCCACCAGCAGGGCGGCGGGGATGCCGGCCAGCAGCAGGAACCGGGAGGACTTGGCGAGGTTGGGGAGCGTCCCGAACTCCAGGTACACCGCGGCCCACCCGGCCCACGCGGCCGGGAGCACGGCGCGCCGGTCGCGACGGGCCGCCAGCAGCACCAGGGCCGCCGCCAGCACCGGCAGCAGCAGGAACAGCACGCTGCGGGGCGCGAATGCGCCCTCCAGCAGGCGCCGCGCGTAGGTCTCGCCCCATGACCAGGCCTCCACGGGGTTCCGGGTGCGGGACGCCCCGGCGGTCCCGGTGACGACCGCCGACGGGTCGCCCCCGGCGGCGCCCATCGCGGCCGCCGCCAGCACCGGCCCCGAGAGGAGCCCGGCGGCGCCCCAGGTGAACGCCCTGGCGCCCGCCGCCCCAGCCGGCCATCACGACCAGCGGCGCCATCACCAGGGCCATCTCCCGGGCCGACCACGCCATCGCCAGCAGCAGCCCGGCCGCGAACGCCCATCGCGCGGATCCGCGGCGCGCGCCCAGCGCCGCCCACACCGACAGTGCGATGAAGGCGGGCATCACGGCGTCCGGGCGCAGGCGGGTGGCCATGAGGGCCTCCAGGGGCGTCGCGGCGACCAGCGCGGCCGCCACCAGGCCCACGCGCGGCCCCGCCAGGCGCCGGCCCACCAGGTGCGCCGCCAGGACGGCCAGCAGGGAGCAGGCGAGCGGCCAGGCGACCGCGGTGACGTCGTCGGCACCGAACCAGCGGAACAGGCCCGCGACGGGCCACAGGAAGACGATGCGGGTGCCGAACCACTCCGCCGGGCCCTCCGGCGGGAACCCGTTGGCCAGGTTGCGCGCGACCTCCACGTACCGGCCGTCGTCGCCCAGGTGGGCGAACTGCACGCCGCCGAACGCCCAGATGCGCAAGGCGGCGGCGCCGGCCAGGACCGTCAGCACGGCCGCGGCCTCGGCGGCGCAGGCCTTCCGGGTCATGCGGCCGGGGCGGGCTTGCGGCGGCGCACCAGGGCGGTCACCGCACCCGTCGCCTCCCGCAGCTCGGGGCGCGCCAGGACGCGGGCCGCCAGCACGAACACGACCGCCCCCAGGGCCACCTTCCCCGCGAGCGGCCACAGGAGCGCCAGGCCCTTCTCGTCATGCGTGGGGAGGATCTCGTTGGCGGCGAGCACCACGGCGAGCACCGGCACCCCGCAGGCCAGCAGCCGCGCCTGCTGCCGCACGAGCCGCACGAAGCTGAACTCCGCGAACCGGCCGCGCAGGTACCAGCAGTAGTGCAGGAGGTTCACGCACACGCCGATGAGCGTCGCCGCGGCGATGCCCGACAGCCCCATGGGTCCGATGAGCGCGAAGTCCAGCGCGCAGGTGACCACCACGCTCACGGTGGTCGCGATGAACACCGAACGCTGGAGGTTCGCGGCGGCCAGCGCGCGGTTGAAGAAGATCGACAGGAAGTTGGCGTAGATCGCGATGGAGTAGAAGACCAGCGGCTTGCCGGTCTCGGTCACGCACTCGACCTGGCACTTCCCGCGGCCGATGAGCAGCTGGGCGGTCTCCCGGGAGTACACCGCCAGCAGGATCGCCGCCGGCACGGCCACGAGCCCCAGGATCCCGCAGATGCGGTGGATGCCCTTCACGGCGTCGGCGTCGCGGCCCTGGGCCACCATGCGGGCGACCAGCGGGAACAGGGGCGTCAGGAACGGCACCAGCAGGGCGGCGCGCGGCGCCGAGCCCAGGCTGTTCGCGTACGCGAGCTGGGTGACGCGGCCCTCCTCCAGGGTGTTCGCCAGGAAACGGTCCACGAAGCTGTTGACCTGCTGGATGAGCGACGCACCCATCACGGGCACCGCCGCCATCGCCACCACCGTGAGGCGCGGGTGCAGCAGGGCAGGCCGCACGCGCTCCTTGCGGGCGACGCGGATGAACTGCGGGAGCTGCAGGAGCACCTGGAACACGGCGCCGATCACCAGGCCCCAGGCGGCGGCCTTGATCCCGAGCGAGCCCTGGCCGGCGATCACGCCGACCATGATCCCGAGGTTGAAGGCCACGCCCACGGCGGCCGGGACGCCGAAGCGGTCGTGCAGCTGCAGGAGGGCCGTGAAGAGCGCGGAGACACCCTGCAGCAGCAGCGCCGGCGCCATGATCCGCACCAGCTCCTCGGTGAGCACTGCGGTGCGGCCGTCGGCGTTGAACAGCGCCGACGGGATCTCGGGGAACACCGCCACGAGGGCGGTCACGACGATCAGCGCGATCCCGACCCACCCGGCGATGGCCCATACCAGTGACCAGGCGGACGCGTTGCCGGCGCGCTCCCGTTCCTGCGAGAAGATCGGGATGACGACGGTCACCAGCGCGTAGAGCAGGACCGCCGCCAGGACGTTGACGAGCAGCAGGGCGTTCATGAACGCGTCGGTGCCGCTGTCGCTGCCGTAGTAGCCGGCCAGCACGATCTCCCGGCCCAGGCCGAGGAAGCGCGAGAGCAGGCCGAACAGGGCGACCGCGAAGGCCGCGCGCGCGAGGCGTGTGGCGGTCAGCGGGCGGCCTTCCGGGGGGTGAACGCGGTGAGCGTGCGGACGCCGGTGAGCACCAGGGTGCCGTTGGCGCCGACGGCGGGCGAGTACCGGCCCTCGGGGTGGGTGAACACCACGTCGCCGGTGCGGACGTCGAGGCCCACGGTGCGGCCCCTGGCGGGGTCCTTGGCGAGGGTGGAGTACCAGACCACGTCGCCGATCACCGACGGCGCGCCGGAGATGCGCTCGCCGGCGTCATGGGTCCAGCGGACGCGGCCGGTCACCGCGTCAAGGGCGTACAGCTTCCGGTCGTAGCTGCCCACGAAGACGGTGCGGCGGGACACGGCGGCGCTCGAGTAGATGAAGTCGCCCACCACCCGCACCCACGCGACGGAGCCGTCGCGGGCCGAGAGGGCCAGCATGCGGCCGTTGACGTTGCCGAGGTACACCCGCCCGTAGGCGACGGCGGGCCCGGCGTAGAAGCGACCCGCGCCGCGGAACCGGGGGCCGGGGCTGGTGGTGCGCCACACCTCGCGGCCGTCGCGCTTGGCGTACGCCGCGATGGTGCCGCCGTAGTCGCCCACCACCACCGTATCGCCGCTCTCGGCGAGGCTGCTCTTCACGTCCCCCTTCGCACGCGCCGTCCACACGATCCTGCGCGTTTGCAGGGAGATCCGCATGACGCGGCCGTCGAGCGTGCCGATGTAGACACCGTCGCCGATGACCAGGGGCGAGCTCTCGATCGCGGAGCCGAACCGCTTGCGCCACCTGACGGCCCCGGTGGCGGGGTCCAGTGCGAGCAGGTCGCCGCGCGTGGTGGTGAACAGCGCGAGGGCGGGCTTCGCGGCGGGGCCCGGGGCGCCGGGCCGGATGCCGGTGAGCGCGGGCGAGGACGCGACGGTGCCGCCCAGGCGGGTGCGCCACAGGACCCGGCCCGTGGCGAGGTCCACGGCGATCCCCAGGCCCCGGTTGGTGCCCACGATGACGCGGCCGTCGCCGATGACCGGCGGGAACTCCAGCAGCGACCCCCCGTCGATCCTCCATGCGCGCCGGTACGGCGGGCGCAGGTCGAGCTCCGGGTTGGCGCGGGACCGCCCGGCGTCGAACCCGAACTCGGGCCACGAGCCCGTGCCGGCGTCCTCCGGCGGGGCCTGCTGGGGCACGAAGCCGCTGGTGCCGCCCTCGATGCTGCCCGCGTCGAACCAGCCGTCGCGCACGGCGAGGCCGGCGACCCCGAGGCCGCCCACCACCACGACGGCCGCGGTGCCCGCGGCGACGAGGACGCGCCTACCGGGCCGGCGCACGGTACGCGTCGATGGTTCGCACGCCGATCACGTACACGGTCCGCCCGGCCGCCACGGCGGGTGAGTACCGGCCGTCGTCGCCCCGGTACCGCACACGGCCCGTCGCCGTGGCCAGCCCCCAGGTGCGGCGCGGCTGCCCGGGGGCGGCCAGGACCGCCGTGTAGACGGTGTCCCCCACCACCGTCGCCGAGCCGGAGATGCGCCCGCCCACGCGGAAGCTCCACCGCACCGCGCCGGTGCGGAGGTCGAGCGCCTGGAAGTCCCCGTCGTAATCCCCGATGAACACCGTGTTCCGCGCGATCGCGGGACTGGAGTACACATACGCGCCGGTGGCGTGGCGCCACAGGACGGTCCCCGTGCGGGCGTCCACGCACACCACCTGGCCGCCCACGTCGCCGATCACGACGCGGTTGCCGCTCACCCCCGGCCCGCCGTACAGCCGGGCGCCGACGTCGGTGCTCCACACCCGCCGGCCGGTGCGGGCGTTCACCGCGGTGAGCACCCCGGAGTAGTCGCCGAACACCACGTTGGGGCCGGCCTTCGCCGCGCTGCCCTTGATGTCGGCACCCGCCCGGTACGTCCACCTGGGTTTGCCGTTGCGGAGGTTCAGGGCCGTGAGCGTGCCGTTCCACGCCCCGAAGTACGCGGTGTCCTCCAGGATGAGCGGCGAGCTCTCGATGGGGCTGCCGCCGTTCGAGTACTCCCACAGCCGGGTGCCGGTGGTGAGCCGGTAGGCGGTGAACAGGCCGTCCATCGAGGTGACGTACGCGCGGCGGCCGCCGATCGCCGGCGAGGAGGCGATGTAGCTGCGGCGCTTCTGCGTCCACAGCTGGCGGCCCGTGCGGGCGTCGATGCCGAACACCCGGCCCGCGTTGTTGCCCACCACCAGCACGCCGTCCTTCACCGCCGGCGGGAACTCCAGCAGGCGCTTGCCGTCGAAGCGCCACGCCCTGCGCACGGATCCGGCGACCGGGGCCCGCACGTACGGGTTGAAGCGGGTGCGCTCCGGGTTCACGCCGTACTCGGGGCTCTGCAGGCGCTGGTCGTACACGCGCACCGTCGCGCCGCGGGGGGTCACGTCCCCCGCGCCCGCGGACCAGCCGGTCTTCCGGACGCGCACGACGGCGGTGCCCTGCGGCACCGTCACGGAACCGTCGGCGCCGGTGGTGAGGCGCTCACCCGTGGCGCCGGCCGCGGTGACCGGGGCGACCGAGGCGCCCGGCACCGGGGTGCCGAGGTCGCCGTCGACGACCCGCACGGTGATCCCGGCAACCGGTTCGGTCGTGGGCGTGGGGGCGGGGTCGTCGCCCCCGCCACCGCCGCAGCCGGCGAGGCCGCCGGCCGCGAAGAGGAGCGCGAGGCCCGCCCCGGCGCTACGCCCGGCCCGCATCGGCTGCGCGGGCCGCGGGGCTCCCCCGCCAGACGAAGGTCGCCAGGACGCCCAGCGCGAACGCGATGAGCCCGGCGAGCACGATGGACTGCACGCGCTTGGGGCCGGTGCCGGAGCTGCTGGCCCGCTCGGCCTGCGTGAGGGCCTGCGGGGCCTCCACCTGGTCGGCCTTGCGCAGCAGGACCTCGTCGTCGTCGGCCTGCTGGCGGGCGTCGTCGAGCTGCTGCACGGCGGACGTCAGGGCCAGCTGGATCAGGTCGGCCTGGCCCGCCGGGGCGGACGCCAGCCGCGCGCGGAGCTTCGCGGCCTCGGCGATGAGCCCGTCCACCTCCTGCCGGCTGCGGGCCACCTGGCCCTCGTAGACCTTCCGGGTCTCACGGTACGCGGTGCTCACGTCCTCCAGGACGTTGTCCGCGTAGGCGTTGGCGATCTCCACCGCGAGCTTCCGGTTCTTGTCCGTGGACGTGACCGTCAGGATCGTGGGCAGGTTGCCGGCGGTGCCGTTCACGCGCGGGGCGCTGAGCGTCACGGCGCTGCGGACCCGGCTGGGCGACACGCCCGCCGCGTCGGCGACCTTCCGCACGATCGCGTCGCTGTCGAGCGCCAGCGGGGCGACGGTGGGGTTGGTGAAGGGCGTCTGCACGGGCACGCCGGCGATCGTGGTCGCCTGGCCCAGGTACACGCGCGCGGTGGCGGTGTACTCCGGGGAGCGGGCGACCGAGAGGAGGATCCCGACGACGATGCCGACGACGGTTGCGATGAGGATGAGCCAGCGGCCGCTCCACGCGACGCGCAGGTAATCCCGGAGGGTGACTTCGTTCACGGTGGGCGACTCTACTTGAGAACTTCGGTGGCGTTTGCCCCCGAAGTTCTCAGTCCCGGGGCTTCTCGGGAAGGTCGAACGCCGGCGCCGCGTCGCGGTAGTGGTTGTCGCTGCGGCGCAGGAGCATGAGCGCGGTGCGGGCGATGATCGCCAGGTCGCGGCGCATGCTCCAGTTCTCGATGTACCGGATGTCGATCTCGATGCGCTCCGACCAGGGCAGGAGCTGGCGGCCGGTCACCTGGGCGAGGCCGGTGACGCCGGGGCGGGCGAGCAGCCGGCGGCGCTGGTGCTCGGTGTAGCGCTCCACCTGCTCGGGGACGGTCGGGCGCGGGCCCACGAGGCTCATGTCGCCGCGGACGACGTTGATGAGCTGGGGGAGCTCGTCGAGCGAGGTCTTGCGCAGGATGTTCCCGGCACGGGTGATGCGGCTGTCGTTGGAGACGACGCGGATGCCCGTGCCCATCTGCTGTGCGCCGACGACCATGGTGCGGAACTTGAGGACCTTGAAGGGCCGTCCGCCCTCGCCGATGCGGGTCTGCTTGAACAGGGCGGGGCCCGGGGAGTCGCGGCGCACCCACAGGGCGATGGCCGCCATGACGGGGCTCGCGGCGACCAGCAGGGGCACCGCCACGGCGAGGTCGAGGGCCCGCTTGGCGCGCCCGCCGACGGGGTCGGTGAGGTCCATGGTCATGCCGCGGACTCCACCACGTCGACGAACCTCCTGGCCAGCACCCGCCGGTCGTAGCGCTCCAGGGCGAGGGCCAGACCGCGCCGGCCGATCTCCGCCCGTGCGGGGTCGTCGGCGAGGGCGGCGATTACATCGGCCATCGCGCGGGCGTCCTCCGGCGGCGTGCAGGCGCCGCAGTCCGCCTCCCGGATGAGCCGGGTGAGCTCCCCCTCCGGCGCGGAGGCCAGGATGGGACGGGAGGCGGCGAGGTAGTCGAACACCTTGTTGGGCAGGGCGCCCGCGAACAGCTCGCGGTCCTGGTACGGCAGCAGGCACACGTCGGCGCGGGCGATGATCGCCGGGACCTCCCGCTTGGGGACGGAGTCCACGAACACCACGTTCGGGAGGCCCATCTGCGCGGCCTTCTCGACGAGGCGGGCCTTCTGGTCGCCGCCGCCCACCAGCACCACCCGGATCTCGGGACGGCCGCGCAGGAGGTCGGCGGCCTCCAGGACGGTGTCGAGGCTGCTGTACGTGCCGTGGTTGCCCACGTACATCGCCACGACGGCGTCATCCGGCACGCCGGGGATCGCGGCGGGGGCGTGCTCGCCGCCGGCGTAGTCCAGGTCCACCCCGTTGGTGATGAGGGTGACCTTCTTCTCGGGGATGCCCTTGGCGATGATGCCGTCCCGGATCCCCTCGGTGAGGGCGATGATGCGGTCGGCCCGGCGGTAGCAGAAGCGCTCCAGCCAGGTGGCGGCCGCGATGGTCGCCCTGTCGTTCACCAGCCCCATGGTGACGGCGGAATCGGGCCACAGGTCCCGGATCTCCAGCACGAACGGGGCGCGCCGGAGCATCGCCAGGACGGCGGCGGCGCCCGCGGCGGGCAGCGACGGCGAGGAGGCCACCACGACCTGGGGCTTCGGGACCCGGGTCATCGCGACCGACGCCCACCAGGCGAAGCTCGCGTAGTTGCCCAGGCGCGAGCGCAGGTCCCGGCCGTAGCCGGGGGTCGAGTAGACGCGCCACATGTCGAGGCCGTCCTCGGTCTCCCGGACGATCTTCCTCCCGGCGTACCGCTCGGGGATCGTGCGCTCCTTGTGCTGCACGTAGGAGGTCACGACCGACACCTCGTGCCCGGCCTGGGCGAGGGCGCGGGTGTGCTGCCAGTGGCGCACCCCGCCCGGCTGGTTCGCCGACACGAAGTACTGGGACACGTACAGCACGCGCATCAGCGGACCCCCAGGAGGCCGGCGTAGAAGGTGGTGAGGCGGCCGGCCTGCGCCTCGAACGCCAGGCCGTCCAGGAACGCCCGGCGGCCGGCGCGGCCCATGCGGGCGGCCTCCTCCGGGTCGCCCAGCAGGCGGTCGATGGCCGCGGCGTGGGCGGCCGGGTCGTCGGGCGGCACCAGGATCCCGCAGCCGGCGGCGCGGACGATCATCGCCATGCGGCCGATGTCGCTCGCCACCACGGGCCGGCCCGCGGCCATGGCCTCCACCAGCTTGGTGGGGACGGCGCGGGCGTAGTTGCCGTGGCGGGTGAGCGGGATCCAGGCGACGGCGGCGTCCGCCAGCAGCCCGGCGACCTCGCTGTGGTCCACGACCCCGAGCAGGGTGACGTTGTCGGGCACCGGCCCGGGCTCCCCGGGGCCGGCCAGCACCAGGCGGGCGCCCGGCGCGGTGACCATGGGGAACGCCTCGAGCATGAGCGGCAGGCCGCGCAGGGGCCCCAGGCCGCCCACGTACAGCACGACCGGCTGCGTGGCGGGGGCGGGCTCCGGGAATGCGTCGCCCCATGGGGCGTTGGTGACCGAGGTGGCGGTGCGGGCCCCGGCGGCCGCGAACCGGGCGGCCAGGTCGCCGTTCACGCCCACCACGCCGTCCAGGCGGGCCGCGAGGGCCCGTTCGGCGCGGGCCGCGGCCCAGGCCAGCGGGACGCGGACGGGTGCGGGGAGCCACCGCTTGGTGCGGACCGTCTCGCCCAGGTACTCGTGCACGTCGTAGACGACGGGCGTGCCGGAGCGGCGCGCCAGCCACAGGGCGGCGGGCAGCAGCTCGGGGTCGTGCACGTGGAAGACGTCGGCGCCCGCCTTGCGGGCCCGCTCCGCCATCCGCCACCCCGCGGCCAGGCGGCGGCCGCGCCGCAGCCGGTCGTCGCAGGCCAGCACCCGGGCGTCCGCTCCGGCACGGGCCGCGGCGGCGGCCTCCTTGTGGAGGATCCGGACGTCGCGCGGCCGGTGGACGGTGGTGAGGTGCAGGATGCGCCGGCCCGACAGGTCCGCTCCCTCCGCGGGGGGCTGCGGGCTCACCGGCCCCAGCTCCGCGCCGCGGTCGGCCAGGTCGTCCAGGAGCGTCTCCCACAGGGCCCCGTAGCCGGGCGCGCGGTCGTCGGCGAGATACGTGTTGTGCCACAGCAGGCACGCCGCGCCGCCCGCCCGCCGCACCCTGTCGAGCACCGAAAGCGCCCGCTCACGGGCACCTTCCGCGTCGAGCTTGAGGTACGAGTGCAGGGTGGTGTCCATCACCGCGAGCGGCACCAGGCGCAGGTCCGCGGGCCGCTCCTCGCCCATCACCCAGGGCCGGAAGGGCCTGGCGATGCCGGCCGCGAACCCGGGGGTCTCGGCCCATCCGAGGCTGGAGTCGTACGCCACCCCGGCGTCCTCCAGCCAGCGCACGGTCTCGTGGTAGCGGAACCGCAGGTAGTGGTACCGCACGCCCACCACGCCGCCGCCCACCTCGGCCCGGAACGCCTCGAGCTCGGCCTTCAGCGCCCGGCCGTCCTCCGACGACGCGAAGGACGCGTGCAGGCCCACCTCGCCGCCGGCCGCGCGCACGGCGCGGGCCATGTCGGCGCGGGTGGCCTCGTAGACGGCCCGGGGGGTGCCGTCGAGCCGGTGCGCGTTGCGCCCGATGAAGTAGACCGTGGAGGCCAGGCCCCGGCGGCCGGTGGTCCACAGCAGCTCCGGGATGTTGTCCCACGGGTCCGGGCCGGCCAGGGTCCGCAGCGCGCGGACCGGGCTGCGCCGCGCGATGCCCGCGAGCTGCTTGGGGCCCCTGCGCCGCACCCGGTCGATGTCGTGCGTGAGGAACACCGACCAGCCGCGCGGCTCCGGGCGGCCCAGCGCCCGCCGCAGCAGGGCGATGTAGCCCTCCACCGGGGGCTCCTCCGGATCCAGGCCCATGCGGGCGAAGGTGGTCTCGGCGTACGGCAGCCGGCCGAAGCGGTCGCGCTCCGGGACACACCACTCGTCCCAGCGGGCGAGCAGGTGGAACGCGCTCGCCACGATGTCGCCGGGGATGGGCAGGGCGGCGTCGCGCAGCGGGAAGAGGAACACCAGGTTCCCGATGCGGTGGGCCGCCGGGCCCGGGAAGGCCTCGCGGCCGTCGAAGAAGGCCTGGGCGATGTGGTCCGCGGGGATCCACACGGCCCCGTCGTCCGGCGTGCGCGGGCCGTACACCAGCTCCGCGGGCCCGTCGGTGAACACCGCCTCCTCGCCCAGGGCCTCGGCGAGGATGCCCAGCACCCAGCGGGCGCGCGGGACGAAGCGGTCCGGGCAGGCCTCGATGCGGACGGTCAGGCTCATGCGCCGCCCCCGCCCCGGCGCAGCATGCGGCCGTACGAGCGCATCGCCGGCCTGGGGTCCCGCAGCGACGCCACGCCGTCCACCAGCGGCGGCCGCAGCGATCGCGCGAACGCGCCCGCGCTCCAGCGGCCCCGGCGGATCTCCTTCACGCTGGCCGCCACGTGCTTGGGCAGCAGCGCCCAGCGGACGCCCGACCGGTGCCCCCCGGTCCAGTGCCGGGTCTCGCCGATGGCGTCGAGGTAGCAGGCGTACGGGAGGTTCACCCCGCTCGCGGTGGCCAGGGAGATCCACAGCCACGAGCGCGGGTTGACCTCGATGAGGTGGTCGCGGCCGTCCCGCGGGTCGCGCTTGACCTCGACCTGGGAGATGCCGTGGAAGCCCAGCTCGTCCAGCAGCGCGTGGCAGCGCTCGGCGAACGCGGGGTCCCAGTGGGCCTCCGCGCTGCGCGCCGTGCCGAACTCCGGCGGCCACTGGCGCAGCTTGCGGCCCGTGAACGAGGCGATGCGCTCACCGTCCGCCCCCCGGTAGCTGCCCAGGGTCCACAGCTGCTCGTCGCCGCCCGGGATGACCTCCTGGATCTGCGGCCCGTACGGCGCGGCGTCCTCCCACCTGCGGCGCAGCTCCCCCTCGTCCTCGCAGCGCATGACCTGCACGCGGAAGCGCCGGCGGAACTCCGGGGCGTAGCGGGGTTTGAGGATGACCGGGTACCGCAGGCCCGCGTCGCGCACCGCCTCCACGGGATCGGCGTCCTCGGCGGGGTCGGTGGTGCCGGGTCGCGGGAAGCCGATGCGCCGGGCGGCGGCGTGCTGGCCGCCCTTGTCCATGATCACCCGCATGCGCTCCCACTCCGTCCAGGGGCGGCGCAGGACGGCGTCCACCTCGGCCTCGCGCGGGCCGATGGCGGCGATGGCCTCGTCGTGGGTGGGGAACAGGACGGGGCGGTCGCCCAGCTGGCGGGCGATGGCGATGAGGTCGTCCACGAACCGGTCGGGCTCGGTGAGCGGGTCGGCGGTGTGAGCGGGGTGGGCGTACCGGGACGTCTTGCCCAGCGCGGCCGGGTCGTGGTCGGCGGCCAGCACGCGCACGCCCTCGGCGGCCAGGGCCCGGATGATCCCCAGGCTGTTGGGCCCGGAGGCCTGCAGGACGATGGCGGCGGGGCGCCTCATCCGACCAGCTCCGCGTACAGCTCGGCGTTGCGGCGGGCGTTGGCCGCCCAGGTGTACTCGTCCCGGCCCACCTCCAGCGCTTGCGCGGCGAGGCGGTCCCGCAGGCCGGGCTCGTCGAGCATCCGCGCCAGCGCCGCGTGCAGCGCCTCGGCGTCGCCCGCGGGCACCAGCAGCCCGGTCTCACCGTCGCGCACGATCTCGGGCGTGCCGTCGACGGCGGTGGCCACCACCGGCCGCCCGCAGTTGAGCGCCTCGCAGCACACGGTCGGCAGGCCCTCGGAGTGGCTGGGCAGCACGAAGAACTCCCCGGCCGCCATGTACCAGGCCACGTCGTCGTGGGGGATCTTGCCGACGAAGCGGATGCGGTCCGCGATCCCCAGCTCCCGCGCCCGGGCCTCCAGCGGCTCGCGCAGCTCGCCGATGCCGCCGGCCACCAGCAGCGGGGCGCCGCCGTCGCGCCGCGCGGCCAGCAGCCCCCAGGCCTCCACCAGCACGTCCACGCCCTTGCGCGGCACCAGCTTGCCCACGTAGGTCACCACGCGCTCGTCCTGCGGCAGCCCCAGCCGGTCGCGGGCCTCGGCCATGTCGTGCGGCATGAACACGCTGGTGTCGGCCCCGTTGGCCACCACCTGCACGGGCCGCCGGGGGGTGCCGCACGCCTCCGCCTCGCCCCGGATCGCCCGGCTGACGGTCACGATCTGGTCGATGGACTCCACCGCCTCGCGCACGCGGTCGCGCAGGGCCGCGCTGCGGGCGGGCAGGTCGATCACGTCCGCGCGGTGGGCGGTCGCCAGCACCGGCACGCCGAGCTCGGCCCCCACGCGGGCCGCGGCCCAGCCGTCGGGCACCAGCATGTGGGCGTGGATGACGTCGAACGGCCAGCGCGCGTGGATGCGCTTGAGCGGCTTGCGGATGGCCCACAGCATGGCGTCGGCGTTGCGGGCGCCGAGCCGCGCGCCCGGCAGGGTGAGCTTGCGGGGGTAGATGACCGGCACGCCGTCGATGACGTCGGTCCCCGGGACGTCGTGGTACGCGCTCCAGCGGTCGAGGAACGGCGGCGCCCAGCCCTTGGGCGACATCACCCGGACGTCGTGGCCCAGATCCCGCAGGGCCCGGACCTGCTCGTGGACGAAGATCCCGGCCGTCGGGTTCACGGCGCTCGGGTACATGTGGCTGAGCATGAGGATCTTCAGGGGAGCGTCCCTCCGTTGTCGCGGGCGCGCTGCGCGAGCGCGACGGCAAGCATGCCGAGCCCGAACGTGATCCACATGGGGGCGAAGTGGATGACGCTCGACGGGCCGAGGCTCCCGATGGTGAACCCGGCCAGGGACGTCGCCCCGGCGAGGGCCATGTACCGCACCAGCGGGTCGGCGGTGAGGCGCGCCTCGCGCAGCTGGCGGGTGAGCAGGAACCCGAAGAAGCAGGCGTAGAGCCCCAGGCCCACCAGGCCCAGGTTCACGGTGACCTCCAGCCACCAGTTGTGCAGGTTCGCGACCCCGGGGAAGTCCCGCAGGGACCGCACCCGTACGTCGGCGTTCCCGGCGCCGACGCCGATGCCGCCGGTGTCGCGGATGAGCCCGATGCCGTCGGAGAGCAGGTTGGAGCGCACCGCGCCGGAGCCCAGGCCCGTGTCGACCTGCTCCCTGAGCAGGGAGAAGTCGAACTTGGTGACCGCCCGCTGCGGCAGCTTGACGACGCCGGAGCCCTGGATGGAGGGCACCACCAGCGCGACGGCCAGCGCGGCGATGACGGCGGCCGAGATCGCCCGGCCGCGCTGCCGGTGGTCGGTGCCGGCGAACAGCAGCAGGGTGATGAGGATGATCCCGGTGGCGATGATGTTCGCCTTGCTGCCGGTGTAGAGCAGCGCCATCAGCGCGGCGACCCCGCCGGCCAGCCCCAGCACCCGCAGGCGCACGTCCCGGAACACGATGGGGAGCACCAGCAGGTACGGGAGCGTGAGCGTGAGGTAGGTCGCGAGGTTGTTCTCGTTGCCGAACACGGAGGTCGCCGCGAACGCGACGTCCTGGGACTTGCCGGCGAGGCGGGACGTGGGAAGGCGGATGCCGGCCACGATCTCCAGCAGCGAGATGAGGCTCACCACGGCGAAGGCGACGCCCAGGATCTTCAGCAGCCGGATCGCGCGCTCGCGGGTGGCGAACGCGATTGGGATCGCCAGGGCGAGCCCGCCCATCATCGACAGGAACAGCGTCCAGCGCAGGGCGGCGACGTCGTCCTGCGCCCAGGCGACCGACATCGCCGACCACAGGATCATGAGCCCCAGCAGGCTCGCGGGGACGGCGATCGCCCGGCTCACCCGGACCGTGCCGCCCATGAGCAGGTAGCCCAGGGTGCCCAGGGCGAGGGTGACGATCATGATCCGGAACAGGAACAGCCACGGGGCCTGCGGCAGCGCCAGGTTGGGACCGGCGATGGCTGCGAGGGCGGTGACCGTGGTGAAGCCCACCGCGAGCCGTGGCAGGGGCGTGCGGCGCACGGCCACGATCAGGGCTGCGAGCAGGGTGAACGCGACGCCGGCGGGGGCGGAGAGCACCGTGAGGGCGGCGCCGGCGGCGGCGAGGACACCCGCGCCGATCACCGGGCCGCGGGGCGGCGCGAGCCCGCCGGCCGGTGGTGCCTGGCCGGTCATCGGCGAGGGAGGCTACCAGCGGCCCCGTCGCGGGCGGCGGCGGCCAGGATGTCGGCGACACGGCCGGCCTGCAGGGACAGCGCGTGCCCCTCCGCGGCGGCCCGGCAGGCGGCCGGGTCCGGCGGGTGCGCGAGCTTGTCCGCCAGGGCCGCGGCGAGCGCCGCGGGATCGCCCGGCGGCACGATCGCGCCGGGACCGCCGTCGGGCACCACCTCGCGCGCACCCCCCACGGACGTGGTCACGACGGCCCGGCCGCAGGCCAGGCCCTCCAGCGCCGCGACGCCGAGCGGCTCCACGCGGCTCACCATCGACAGGACGTCCGCCGCGGCGATCCAGTCCGGCACCCGCTCGTGGGGCAGCGCGCCGGGCGTGATGACCGCGTCCTCCGGGAGGTCCAGCCGCCGGGCCCCGGCCCGCACGGCGCCCGCGAGCGGGCCGTCGCCCACGAAGGCGACCCGCGCGGACGGGTGCTCCCGGCGCAGCCGCGCGACGGCCTGCAGCAGGTTGAGCGGGTCCTTGCGCTCGGTGAGCCCGCCCACCGCGACCACCATGGGCCCGTCCGCGGGCAGGCCCAGGCGGGCCCGCGCGGCGGTGCGGTCCGCTGGGACGAACCGGTCGAGGTCGACGCCCATGTCCACCACGTGCACCGGCGGCAGCGCGCCCAGCTGCTCGCGCATGCGCTCCGCCAGGTACTCGCTCACGGCGATCACCCCCGCGCACCCGGCGAGGCTCCGGGCGGTCGCGCGCCGCACCGGCCCGCGGGCGAGGTTCGCGACGTCGCCGCCGTGCGCGGTCACCACCCAGGGCACCCGGGTGATGCGGTGGCACGCCGCGGCCAGGGCGCCGGTGGGGAACAGGTAGTGGGCGTACACCACGTCCGCCCCGCGCACGGCGCGCACCGCCCGGGCCAGCAGCAGGCCGTACTTGGCGGGGGTCCGCAGTGCGCCGGCCGCGCGGGTGGCGATCACGACCCGGTCCACCTCGTGCCCCCGCATCTCGAGGGCGTCGCACATGTCCCGGACGAAGGCGCCGTAGTCCGGGGCCTCCGGGGAGGGGTACATGTTGCTGAGGCAGACGATCCTCACGCGGGGGGCGCGCCCTCCGGCTGGGGGTCGGGCCGACGGCCCACCGCGCCCGCGGCGGCCGACATCACCATGGCGCCGGCGGTGAGCGTCCACAGGAACGGGTCCTCGAAGAAGCCGGCGTAGAACAGCGCGTGCAGGAGGATCCCGCACACCAGGGCCAGCATCGTCCAGATCGCCCAGCCGTCGGGGTCGCGGGCCAGGCGGGCGCCCTCGGCGAGGGCCCGCCACAGGCGGATCCCGAGCCACACGAACAGCCCGAAGCCGATCGCGCCGAGCTCCGACAGCACGGTGACCGGGGTGTTGTGGCTGATCACCACCCGCACCCGACGCTGCTCGGCCGGCGTGAGGATCGCCTGGTACCGGTTCTCGAAGCCGCCGAGTCCCGCCCCGTGCACCGGGGCCTCCTGCCAGATCTCGACGCCGCCGCGGATGAGGTCGAAGCGCCCCTCGCTCACCTTCTCCAGGCGGCCGGAGTCGGTGACCACCTTCCGGACGTTCTTGGAGGCCATGAACGCCCCCATCGCCAGGATCGCCAGGGTCGCCCCGCCCACCGCGAGGGTGCGGCGCGTGCCGAACGCCCGCCAGGACATGAGCGCCAGGGCGAGCATGAGCATGAGGCAGCTGGAGCGGGAGAACGTGACCGCGAGCCCGGCGCACAGCGGCACCAGCAGCACGGCGCCGACGACCAGCTTCCGGCTGCGGGGCCGCCACCACGCCAGGGCGACGATCGCCACGATGGCCACCACCAGGTACCGCCCCAGGATGTTGGGGTCGTAGAAGATCGCGTTGGACCGGAAGAACCGGCTGTACACGTTCGCCTGCTGGAGCCGGACGTTCAGGAAGATGTCGCGGGCCGCGTACTGGTAGACCGCGAGCACCGCCACGGGCACCGCCAGGCACACGGTGGCCCATGCGAGCGCGCGGAGGGCCTGCGCGTGCCGCCACAGGGCCGCCACGGCCAGGTACAGCAGCGTGAACGGCACGTAGAAGAAGACCAGCTTCACGGCGGCCTCCTCCGGATCCACGCTCCACACGCACGAGGCGAGGGCGTACACCAGGAAGGCCGCGAGCGGCACGTCAAGGAGCGTGGACGGCTCGTCGTCGGCCGTGAACCGGCCGCGCAGCCGGCCCCACAGGAAGGCGATCACGCCGATGGCGAGCACGACGTAGAGCGGCAGCAGCAGGTTGCGGTCGTCCCCGCCGATCGGCACCGGGATGCGCACCGGGAGGGCGAGCCCCAGGGCCGCGAACCACGCCGTGGGCCAGCGCAGGGTGAGCCGCACCGCCACGGCGACCGCGGCGGCCGTCACTGCGAGCCCCACGAGCCCCGCCACGGCGCCGACGGGGGTGGTGAGGCGGTCGGCGACGCGCTGCCCCTCGCCGTCGGGCAGGAGCGTGGCCGCCAGCGCCACCCACGCGGCGACCAGCAGCACGAGCCCTCCCAGGCGCCGCAGGCTGGGCCGCACGCGGGGGATGGGCAGGAACAGCAGGGCGACGCCGGCGGCGGCCGCCCCGGAGGCGACCTCGCGCGTGATCTCGGAGACGCTCACCGGCGCCCCTCGGGGGCGATGAGCGCCCTGCCGCCGCCCACGTCGGCGACCAGCCAGAGGGCGCTCGCCGGGATGGCCGCGGGCAGGCGGATCTGGGCGCCCGCGACGGTGGTGCGCACGGCGCGCGCCACGCGGGGGCCCAGCACGTGCAGCCCGTCCCCCGGCACGGCGGCGCGGCGGTACAGGCGCAGCGTCACCGGGGTCCCCGCGGGGTAGGCGGTCCCCGCCGCGGTGCGCAGGCGCACCCGCACGAGCCCGCCGGGCCGGCCCGGGCGGACGACGCGGCCCACGGCGTTGCCGATCCAGCAGGTGCGGCGCACGGAGGTGGCGTTGCGCGCGGCGTCGGAGGCGCGGATCTCGACGACCACCAGGCCGGGGGTCACGGCGCCGCCGCCATCGCGGGCGCCGTCCCACGACCAGCGGCCGGTGCGGCCGTCGCGGACGGGCCGCGGGCCGAAGCTCCGCAGCGTGCCGGACCCATCGGCCGTGAGCGCCGCGAACGAGACCTGCGCGTCGCCGTCGGGCACCGCGGTGACCAGGCACTGGGTGGGCGGCGGCACGTCCGTGAGCCCCGCGGAGGCCGCCTCGGCGACCGTGAGGGCCGGGCCGGTGCGGTCGATGACGATGCGCCGGCTGGTGCGGAAGACCTTGGCCCCGGCCTTCGCGCGCAGCCGGAGCGAGTAGATGCCGTCCGGGGCGTCCTCGCCCGAGTCGGTCCCGCCGCCCCACGATGCGCGGAACCAGCCGCGCGGCACGGGCGTGTCAGTCTGCAGCGTCCGGATCGGCGTGCCGTCGCTCGCGACGACGTCCAGGGTCACCGTGCCCGGCTCGCGCATGCGCACCGAGATGCGGGCCACGTCGCGGTTGCCGTCGCCGTTGGGGCTGATGAGCCGCGACCCCGAGAACCGCGTCACGATGGGCGGCGGAGTCGGGAACGCGAACGGCAGCAGGAACACGCCCAGGGCGAACACGAACAGCGCGAGCATGCCCCCGCCGACGACCGCCCGGCCGCGTCTTCCCACGATGCGCTCCGCGCTCAGACGGGCCGGAAGCCCACGCAGACGTAGAACCCGAAGCGGCCCACCGGCGTGGTGGAGAGGGCGGCCTCGGCCTTCCTGGGCGCGGCGAACTTGTACAGGCGCCCGATCTGGGAGCCCACCCGGCCGCCGGGCCGGAAGAAGATCCCGCGGCGGCTCACGACCGCAAGGCCGGCGGAGGCGCCGTGCGCCTCCAGGTCGCCCCAGGTCTGCCAGTTGTCCACCGGTGCCAGGTTGACCTTGATCCGCGTCCACGGGGCGTTCTCGGCCACCCAGCGCCGCGCGCCGGGCAGGGACCGCCGGTTGGGGGTGGAGATCACCAGCAGGCCGCCGGGGGCGAGCCGCTCGCGCAGGGCCCGCAGGCAGGCGCGCGGGTCCTCCAGGTGCTCGAGCACGTCGGTGAGGGTGATGAGCTCGTACGTGCCCTCCGGGGGCTCGTAGGCGCTGCCCACCTCGGCGCGCAGCCGGTCCGCGGCGCCCAGGTCCTTGAGCCGCTGCTGGGTGATCGCGATCGAGTCGGGCGAGAGGTCGATGCCGACGCCCGAGAAGCCCCGCCCCGCCAGCTGCTCCAGCAGGAACCCGGTGCCGCAGCCCACGTCGAGCACCCGCGGGGGACCGCCGTCGGCGGCGGCGCGCGGCGCGAGCGCGTCGATGGTGCCCAGCACCAGCGACATGCGGCTCTGCAGGTGCCAGTTCTTGCCCTCGACCGCGTACAGGCGGGGCGCCATGCGGTCGTAGTAGGCCTGGACGTGCTGAAGGCGATCACTCAAGGAAGCCACTCCTGTGGCACCGTGGCGGCGCCGGCGACCCGGGCGAAGGCGTCCCAGGCGGGTTTGCGGGTGAGGTCTGCGTGCAGGAGCCCTCCGGTCCAACTGGGGTTGTCCTGGAGGTTGAACCAGACCGTGACGGCGACGCGGGGGGTGCGGTCCGCGATGTCGAAGGTCTGCGTGAGCCACCGCGCCTGCTGGGATTCGCTGACGAAGTAGCGGTGAAACCTGTTGTACGACGTGTGGTAGCCGGTCTCGGTCACGTAGACCGGCATGCCGGGCCGCAGCTTATCCAGCAGCGGGGTCAGCTGGTCGAGCGATCGCCAGCTGGGGAAGAAGAACGCCTGCGTCGGGGAGCCGATCGGGTAGAGGTGCTGGCTCCACGCGTCGATGCGGATGGCGTTGGCCCGCAGCGCGTTGATGAGCGTGCCGACGCTCACGCTCTCGGTGCCGGTGCGGCACGTCTTGCCGCGGTCGTTCGTGTTCCCGGCCGGCCCCGCGACGCCCCCGATCACGATGGCATCGGGGTTGGCGCGGCGGATCTCGCGTGCCGCGACGTCCACCAGGGCGGCGTAGCCCCGGGCGGCCACCGGGATGTAGCGGTCCCGCGGCCCGCGGCGGCACTGCGGCGTCCAGAACTGCTCGATGTTGAACTCGTTCCACACCTCGATGCGCTTCACCTCGGGGAGCGGTCCCGTCGCGTCACGCCAGGTCCCCGAGTAGCGGCGGGCGATCGCGCCGGCGAACGCGCCCGCGTCGGCGGCCCGGGGGGCGGCGTTCGGCGCCCCGGAGGCCGATGCCCACGGGGGCGTCGAGTAGTAGTCGAGGATGACGCCGATGCGCCGCTGGGCGAGCCCCCGCAGGATCTGGTCGTAGACCGACCAGTCGTAGGCGGGGTCGTCGGGGTTCGTGGGGTCCGCCGGCCGGGTCTTCGCGACGCGGCTCCACAGGACGTCCACGCGGGTCACGCGGGTGCCGGTGGACGCCAGCAGGTCGAGGCGCTGGACCAGGGGCGCGCCGGTGAGGTTGGGCAGCCGGTCGTCCTGCAGGGCCACCACGGCCGCGGGCGCGGGGCCGGCGAACGCCAGGGCGGCGATCGCCGCGGCGGCCGCCCATGCGGCGGCGAGGCGCCTCATCCGGGCACCCGCGCGAGCCGCGCGACCGTCCACCGGGCGGGGGCGCCGCCGCGGCGGATCACCAGGCGCTCGAACCAGGCCACCCGGTCGCCGTCCACGGCGACGGCCGCCACCGGCCCGCGGGCCAGGGCGACGCGCCGCGCGGTGCCGCCGCGCGCGGCGAGGATGCGCCGCCCGTCGGCCACCGCCACCGCGCCGCCGCCCACCGCGACGCGGGGCAGCGTGGTGCCGCGCCACACCGTTCGGACCGCGCCGGAAGCGACATCCAGGGTCCGCACGCTCGCCACCCGCCCGGCCCGCACCAGCGCCACCACGGTGCCGGGGGCCGCCCACACGCGCAGCACCCTGCCGCCGAACCGGGCGTCGGCGACCGCGGCCACGCCCGCGTCGGACGGCGTGCCGTGGCGCACCACGCCGGAGGCGGGATCCTCGGTCCACGCGACCAGGCCGTCGGCCACGGCGGCCAGCGTGCCCGACGGCCTCCCCGGGAACGGCGCGCTCGTGCGGCTTGCGTCCAGGTCGTCGGGGTTGGCGAGCAGGCCCGGGGCGGCCGAGGCCAGGGCCACGGACCCGTCGGCCGAGCGCAGGAGCATCCGCACCCGCGTGCCGTCCAGGCCGGCCGCCAGCGCCCGGGGCGCGTCGGCGCGCCCGTCGCTCTCCACCACCACCTCGACGCCCGCGGGCGTGCAGCACCACACGACCGGCGGTGCGAACCCGTGCGCCCCGGGCAGCACGACGCTCGCGCCACCACCGCCCGTCATGAGCCGCGCGCCGGACTGGCTGCCGATGCTGTTGCGGATCGCGATGCGGGTGTCGAAGGCGCCGCGCGCGAACCGCCGCCGGGCGGCGGTGAGCCCCACGCCCACCAGGTCGGTCTTGTAGTAGGTGAACTCCAGGGGCCCCCGCCGGCCGCCCGGGAGCCGCCGCCGCACCTGGACGGTCTCGGTGTCCAGGGCGAGCAGGTCCGGGCCGGCGAAGGCCGCGGCGGAGATCTCGTTCCACTTCTCCAGCGCGGCGGTGGGTGCGTCGGCGGCGGCGGGCGCCACGCCCACCGCGAGCAGCGCGAGGCCCGGCGCCGCCAGGGCGGCGCGCCGCATCCGGTGGCGGATGATCAGGGGGCGACCGCCCGCAGGTCCGTCAGCGCCTCGCCCAGCAGCGACTCACTGGCGGCGGCGAGCGCCGGGTCGGCCAGCGGGGTCATGTTCACCACCTGCAGATGCCGGGCTCCGGCGCGCACGATGGCGGCCAGGCGGGCGGCGACGGTGGCCGGGGTGCCGGCGACGACGGTGTCCAGCACCACCTCGCCCGGCACGGCGCCGGCCAGGCGAAGCGCCTCCTGACGGGACAGCCCGGTGGGCCGGAACCGGGTGAGGCCGAACACGCCCTCGCCCAGCGGGTGCACGGCGCCGTGCGCCGTGAAAGTCTCCGACGGCGCGGTGAGCGCGATGAAGCGCAGCAGCGTGGACCGCGCGGCGGCGGTGCGGGCGGTGTCGTCGTCCTCGGCGAGCACGACGCGGGTGTACCCGCCCGGCGTCACCGCACCCGCGCGGCCGGCCTCCCTGGCGGCGCCCTCCACCACGGCGAGCATCTCGGCGTAGCGGCCCGGGTCGGTGGCAAGCGGCATCCAGCCGTCGCCGAGGCGGCCGGCGAGCGCGAGCCCCTTCGGCCGGTGGGCGGCCACCCACACCGGCGGCGGGGCGTCGCCGTAGGGCCGCAGCCCCACCGCGGCGCCGCGCAGCACCACGTGCTCGCCCTCGAAGTCCACCTCGTCGGGCGTGGAGAACAGCAGCCTGATGACCTGCAGGGCCTCGTCCAGGCGGGCCAGCGGCCGGGCGTTGCGCATCCCCAGCGGGGCGAGGTTGAGCTCCTCCCCCGTGCCGACGCCCAGGATGAAGCGCCCGCGGGTGACGTGGTCGAGCGTGAGGGCCGTCTGGGCCAGGGACGCGGGGTGGCGCCGCACCGTGTCGGTCACGCCGACGCCCAGGCGGATCGTGTCCGTCGCCCCGGCGGCCGCGGCGACCATGGCGAAGGGGTCCATCCACACGTGCGGGCTGGGCTGGGCGGCGGCCATCGGCGCGAGGTCCGGCGTCCAGATGGACGGGGGGAACCAGTGCAGCAGGTGGTCGGCCCACCACACCGCGTCGAAGCCCTGCTCCTGCCGGCGCGCCACGGCGGCCAGGACGGTGTCCACCGGCGGCCGCACGGGGGCGGCGGCCGAGATCTGCAGCGCGTGGTCCCCGCTCATCGCGGAGAAGGCTACCCGCGGCCCGCCACGCGGGCCATTCAGGCGGGCGCGGCCTTCTCCTTGGACAGCAGCTCGACCCGCTCGATCACCGGGCCGGGGTCGATGCCCTTCACCAGGTCGTAGACGTTGAGGGCCGCCACGGACGCCGCCGTGAGCGCCTCCATCTCCACGCCCGTGCGGGCCGTCGTCTCCACGGTCGCGAGCACGGTCACGATCCCGTCGGCGGCGATGTCCACCTCCACCGACGCCCCGTCGATGGGCAGGGGGTGGCACAGGAACACCAGCTCCGGCGTGCGCTTGGCGGCGGCGATGCCGGCGAGGCGCGCCACGGCCCCCACGTCGCCCTTGGGCACCCGGCCCTCGGTGATCGCCGCGGCGGTCTCCGGCGCGACGCGCACCACCGACCGCGCCACCGCGCGGCGCAGCACCACGGGCTTGTGCCCCACGCCCACCATGCGGGCCTGCCCGCGCTCGTCGATGTGGGTGAGCTCACCCATGCGCCACCCCCGCCCGCTTGTCCTCGATGTCCGCCCGCTGGGCGGCCAGCCACTTGCCGACGTCGTTCTCGCGGACGATCCGCTTGATCTCGGCCAGGCGGGCGGCCCGCTCGTCCTGCGGCATGGTGAGCGCCTGGTACAGCGCCCGCGCCTGGTCCTCGATGTCGAACGGGTTCACCGACAGCGCGAACGACCCCAGCTCCTCGTGGCTGCCGACGTTCTCGCTCAGCAGGAGCACCCCGTCGCGCTCGTTCACCAGGGGCCCCTCCTTGGCCACGAGGTTCATGCCGTCGTAGATCGAGTTCACCATCAGCACGTCGAAGTGCTTGTAGGCGGCCACCGCCCGGGCCATGCTCGACTCGATCCGCAGGTCGATCGGCATCCAGTCGGTGTTGCCGTGCTTGGTGTTGATGAACGACACCACCTCGCGGATCTTCTCGAGGTACTCCACGTACTCCGGGATGTCCTGGCGGGACGGCTGGAGCATCGCGAAGAACGTGATGCGCTCCGACAGCTCCGGGTGGTCGTCCAGCATCGCGTCGAACGCCTTGAACCCGCGGATCGCGTTCTTGGAGAGGTCCGCGCGGTCGATGCGCACCACCAGGTGCATGCGCCGCCGGCGCAGGATCGGCGCCTCCTCGGCGGCGACCTCCTCCGACGCCGCGAGCGCCTCGAACGACGGCGCGTCGACGGAGATGGGGTACGACCGCACCCACACCTCCCGCCCCTCCCACCGCACCATCCGGTTGTCGTAGTCCACGCGCACGTCCAGCAGGTCCTCGACGCACAACAGGAAGTTCCGGGCGTACCGGGCGGTGTGGAACGCGACGATGTCGTTGGCCAGCAGGCCGCGCACCACGGCCTCGCGGATGTGCGGCGGGAGCACCCGCCAGTAGTCCGGCTGCGTCCACGGGATGTGGACGAAGAAGTGCAGGAACGCGTCCGGGTGGGTGAGCCGGATGATCTCCGGCGCCGTGTACAGGTGGTAGTCGTGGAGCATCACCAGCGCGTCCGGCCGGCGCTGCAGCTCCTCGGAGACCGCGGCGGCGAACAGCCGGTTCGCGACCTGGTAGCCCAGCTCCCAGGCCTCCAGCTCTTGCCGGCGGATGTCCGGGACGTTCGAGAGGTCCCACAGGTAGTGCTGGACGAACCACATCATCGGGTTCGAGATGACGTTGTAGTGCCGGTCGTAGGTCTCGTCGTCCATCACGACGAACCGGCCGAGCGTGTCGGTGCCGAGGCCCGGGATGGTGAAGCACCCGTCCTCGGCCTCCCGCTGCACCCGCACGTCCTCCGGGGTCATGGCCGCGGAGATCCACAGCGCGGGGGTGATCTCCGTGAGCCCCCGCAGGGCGGACACCAGGCCGCCGCCGCCGCGCGTGGTGGTCCACTCGCCGTTCGGCCCGGTGCCGAACGTGAGCGGCCCGCGGTTGGAGACCAGGATGACCCGGCCGTCGTCCCCGGCGCGCGCGGCGTGTCCCCCCGGCTCGGTCAGTTCACGAGCCGGTTGATGACGCCGAGCCAGTCCCGCAGGTAGCGGGGGGTGAGGAAGTCGTGCCGCACGTGCTGCTTGCCCCGGCGGGCCATGGTGCGGGCCTCCTCCGGGTCGTCCAGGACGCGCAAGATCCGGTCGGCGCACTCCTGCGGGCTGTTCACCAGCCAGCCGGTCTGGCCGTCCACGATCTGGAGGGGGATGCCCCCGACGTTGCCGCCGATGGTGGGCCGGGCCTTCCACAGGCCCTCCGTCACGGTCAGGCCGAAGCCCTCACGGATGGACTTCTGCAGCACCACCGCGGCGTGCGTCTGGAACGCGTTGACCTCCACCCCGCCCACGTTGTTGAGGTTGGACAGGATGTAGATGTCCGGATCGCCGTCGGCGTAATCCACGGTCCGGTTGTAGAAGTCCCAGCCCTCGGGGTCGTCGGTCGCCATGGAGCCCACCAGCGCCAGCTGCACGCCGGGGTACCGCTGCTTGACGACCCGGTAGGCGTCGATGACCCCCAGCGGGTCCTTCCACGGGTCGAAGCGGGACACCTGCAGGATGAGCGGCCGCTCGGCGTCCAGGCCGAACTGGTTGACGATGTACGCGGAGTCCTCCGCCGACAGCGCCATGTTCTTCGGGGCGAGCGGGTCGATCGCCGGCGGCATGATCACGGGCTCCGGGATGTCCCCGGCCGGGACGTACTGCGCCATGTGGAACACGGTCATGTCGTGCGCGCAGATCATGGGCCGCAGGAACTCGAGGACGTCCGGGTTGGGCGTGGAGAGGTCGATGTGGCAGCGCCACACCCACTTCGCCGACTCGTTCCGGGGGCTGTGCTGCCGGATGCCCGCGGGCTGCGGGTCGTGGATGATCATCACGTCGTAGTCGCCGTCGAGACCGCCGGCGTTCAGGACGTTGTAGCGCTCGAAGATGCGCTTCTCGTCCTCGGTGATGCCGCGTTCGTCGCCCTGCAGGCCGTTGTGCATGGCCTTGGTGACGTTGAAGAACTCCTCGCGGCCGAACATGACCTTCCAGTCGGCCTTCAGGCCGACGTCGTTCATGAGCGGCACGAGGCTGTACATGATCTCTGCGACGCCGCCGCCGAAGCTGGTGGCGTTGACATGGCACACCCGGACGCCCTGGACCGCGGCCGCGAGTTCGCGGATCTCGGCCATGAGCTCACGGGAGATGATCGAGTGGTAGTCGGCGAGGGACTTGTGGCCGACGTTGACCAGGCGTAGCACTGGGGCGACCTCTGCGGCGGGCGGGACACGTGCGGGGTCGATGCCGTCCGGGCACGGACGCGCCGAGTCTAGTCCTCATATGGGTCGCCACAACCGCCCCCGGGGCGACGGATCGCCCCCGGCCCATTAGCCTTCGGGCCGACCCGCGCCGCCGCGCGCGTCATCCTCTGTACGCGGGCCCGCCCGACGCGGGCCGAAGCTGCGGGGCCAGCACGGCCCGCCGGACCGACCCCGCCACATCGCTTGCTCAACGCCAGGCTCTACCGAACCGCATGGCTCGTCGCGGGCGTCGCGATCATCGTGGCACTGCTGACGCTGCAGTCGCGCCCGGCCCCACCCGAGCCGGACGTCCCGTTCGCGATCGACGGGGCGGTGGTGCGCGACTCCGCGGGGCGCCTGGAGGGCGTCGCGCCGCTGCGGGTGCCGGGGTCCCAGGACGACATCGACGCCGCCGAGTGGATGAAGGAGCAGCTCTCGGGCATCCCCGGGGCGGACGGCGCGCAGCCCGACCGCAGCCGCGTGCGCACCCAGGAGTTCGTCGCCCGGTACGGGCGCACCCTGGTGCAGCTCACCAACGTGTACCTGGTGGTGCCCGGCGGCACCGGCACCGGGTCGCAGGACGGCATCGTGGTGGTCGCCCCGCGCGACACGCCGCCGCGGATCCGCGCGGGGGCGACCTCCTCGGCGCTGCTGGTGGAGATGGCGCGCCTGTGGGCGACCAGCAGCCACCAGCGCCCGATGCTCTTCGTGTCCACGGACGGCAGCACGGTGGGGAACGCCGGGATGCGCTGGTTCCTGTCGCGGTTCTCCGACTTCCGCATCGGCGCGGTGGTCGTGCTGGACGCGGCCGCGGACGGCGAGGGCAGCGGGATCGACATCTGGAGCCGGGGCCGCGACGGCCGGCAGGCGCTGGGCCTGGAGTCCGTCGCCCGGACGGCCCTGGAGCGGGGCGGCCTGGACCCCGCCCCCCACGACGGCCTGTGGACGCAACTGGCCCGCATGGCGGTGCCGGGGTCCTTCGGGGACCAGGCGCCCGCGATCGCGGCCGGCATCCCGGCCGTCACGCTCGCCGGCCGCCCCGACGGGCCGCCCGTGTACCGGGACCTGCCCGACGCCGAGCGCATCTCGCTGGTGGGCGAGGCGGCGATGGGCCTGCTGGGCACCCTGGACGAGATGGACGCGATCCCGGCGCCGTCGCGGGCCGTGGTCCTCGCCGACCGCGAGCTGTCGGCCGGCGTGCTGCGGATGGTGATCCTGCTGCTGGCGCTGCCGCTGATGGTGGCGGCGGTGGACGCCCTCGCCCGCCTGCGCCGCGCCGGCGTGCGGCTGCGGCCCGGGCTGCGGGCCCTGCTGTGGCGGGCGGTGCCGCTGGCCGCCGCCGCCGTCGTGCTGCACCTGCTGGGCGTCGCGGGCCTGGTGCCGGGCGCGTCGGCGGGCGCCCCGCCGCTGCCGGGCGACCTCCCCCTCACGCCCCGCGGCGGACTGGCTCTGGGCATCACGGCCGTGGTGGCCGTGGCGGCCTGGCTCGCAACCCGGTCCCGGGCGAAGGCCGTCGGCGCCGCCCCCGCCGCGGAGGCCGCCGCCGGCCTGGTGGCGCTGGCCGCGGTGAGCGCGGCCGCGTGGGCGCTGCGCCCCTCGGCGCTGCTGCTCCTCCTGCCCGCCGCCCACGCGGTGCTCGTCGCGACCGCCGTGCCGCGCCGCTGGCAGGTCTCCGCCTGCGCCGCCGTGGCGGTCCTGCCCCTGGTGGGCCTGGCGGCCGTGGTGGGCGCCCAGGTGGACCGCGACCCCCTGTTCGGCGCCTGGTACCTGGTGGCGACCACCGCCGAGGGTGCGCGCGGCGTCATGGGTCCGGCCTTCGGGATCGCCATGATTGCGTGCATGTGGTCCATGGCCGCCCTCGTCGTGCTGCGCGCCCGCAAGGGACTCGTGGCCGCCCGCCCGCCGGTGCGCCGGCGCCGTCCCCCGCAGGATGCGGGCCGAGGCGCCGCGGCCCGGAGGGCCCGGTGACCGACGCCCCCGCCGCGGCGATCGCGGTGTCGGTGGTCATCCCCGTGTACGACGAGGCCGAGTCCATCGAGCCCCTCGCCGCCGAGCTGCTGCCCGTGCTGCGCGGCCTGGGCCGCCCGTTCGAGGTGGTGTTCGTGGACGACGGGTCCCGGGACGGCAGCGGCGACCGGCTGGTGGCCCTCGCCGGGCGTGAGCCCGAGGTGCTGGTGGTGCGGCTGCGCAGGAACTTCGGCAAGGCCGAGGCCCTCATGGCCGGGTTCGGCGTGGCCCGGGGCGAGGTGATCATCACCATGGACGGGGACCTGCAGGACGACCCCGCCGAGATCCCGCGCATGCTGGACGCCCTGGACGGCGGCCTGGACCTGGTGAGCGGCTGGAAGGCCGACCGGCAGGACCCCATCGGCAAGCGCCTGCCGTCGAAGGTCTTCAACGGCGTCACCCGCAGGGTCAGCGGCGTGCCGCTGCACGACCTCAACTGCGGCTTCAAGGCGTACCGGGCGGACTGCGTGCGCGCGCTGGCGCTCGCCGGAGACCAGTACCGGTACATCCCGGTGCTCGCCGCGTACGAGGGCTTCCGGGTGGGCGAGATCCCCGTCAACCACCGGGCCCGGAAGCACGGCAGGAGCAAGTACGGGCTGGAGCGGTACGCCCGCGGCCTGCTGGACCTCCTCACGATCACCTTCCTGGGCCGGTACCGGCACCGCCCCATGCACCTGTTCGGCGGCGTCGGCCTGGTGATGCTGTTCGTGGGCCTGCTCATCTCGGCCTACATGAGCGTGCTGCGGTTCCTGGGCAACGGCATCGGCAACCGCCCGCTGCTGCTGCTGGGCGTGCTGCTCATCCTCGTGGGCATCCAGCTGCTCACGTTCGGCCTGCTGTCGGAGATGATCCAGCGCCAGCATGCGCGCTCGCGGGAGGACGACGCCGCGGCCCGCGTGCGCGACGTCGTGAGGTAGCCCGTGCGGCTCCTGTGGATCGGCACGTACGAGCGGGACTACCCGCGCGGCCGGGTGCTGCGCGAGGGCCTGCGCGAGCTGGGCCACGAGGTGGTGCAGTGCCACCGGCCGGTGTGGGAGCGCACGACCCACAAGGCCGGGTCGTTCCTGCGGTTGCCGTCCCTGGCGGGCTCGGGTGCGCGGTACGCGGCCGGCTGGGCGGGCCTGCTGCGCGAGGAGCGGGCCGCCGGGCCCGCGGACGTCGTGGTGGCCGGGTACCCGGCGCAACCCGACGCCCTCCCCGCGCACCTGGTCGCCCGGCGCCGGGGGGTGCCGCTGGTCGCGGACATGATGATCGCCTTCGGCGACACGCTGGCGGGCGACCGCGGCCGCGCGGGCGGCGCCGCGGCCCGGGCGCTGGTGGGGCTCGACCGCTCCCTGGTGCGCGCCGCCGACCTGCTCGTCGCCGACACCGCCTGCAACGCCGAGTGGATCGTGCGGAACCTGGGCGCCCGGCCGGACCGGGTGGCGGTGGTGCCCGTGGGCGCCGAGCCGGAGGTGTTCGCCCCCGCCCCGGAGCCCCCCGGCCCGCCCGTCGCGCTGTTCGTCGGCAAGCTCGCGCCGCTGCACGGCCTGGGGGTGGTGCTGGCGGCGGCCCGCATGCCGGGCACCCCCGCCGTGACGATCGTGGGGGACGGCCAGCTGGGCGGCTGGCTCGCCGACGAGCTCGCGCGCGACCGCCCGCCGGGCCTGGAGCACGTGCCGTGGATCCCGTACGCCCGCCTGGGGGAGGCGCTCGCGGCGTCCCACATCTGCCTGGGCGTGTTCGGGGGCAGCGACAAGGCCGGCCGGGTGGTGCCCAACAAGGTGTGGCAGGCCATGGCGGTGGGGCGCCCCGTGGTCACCGCCGACACGCCGGGCGTGCGCGAGGTCCTCACCGACGGCGTGGACGCGCTGCTGGTGCCGCCGGGCGACCCCCGGGCGCTGGCCACGGCCCTCGCCCGCCTCGCCGCCGATCCCGCGCTGCGCCGCCGGCTGGGGACGGCGGCCCGGGCCCGCTACCTGGAGCTGGGCGCCCCGCCCGTGGTCGCGGAGCGCCTGATCTCGGCGATCCGCGCGGTCACCGCCTCGGCGAACGCGTCGGCCGCCGCCGGGGCGAGCGCCACGAACAGCGAGGGCTCCACCAGCTCGAGCTCCAGCACCACCGGGTCGCCGCCCGGCCCGGGCACGACGTCCACCCGGGCGTAGAGCGGGACGGGCCCCGGCACCGCGGCCAGGGTGGCGGCGGCCAGGGCGCGTTCGGCGGCGGTGGGCTCCCGGGCGGAGATGTCCTCCTCCAGGTAGATGCCGCCGACGACCTCCCTGGGGCCGGCGAGCATCGGGCCCTTCCGGAACGCATGGGTGAGCCGGCCGTCCACGTGCACCAGGCCCGTCTCGCCCAGCGCGTCGACGCCCTCGAGGTAGGGCTGCACCATCGCGGTGCGCCCGGTGGCGTGCAGACGCGCCACGTGCGTCCGTGCGGCATCGGGGTCCCCGAACCGCAGGGCGTCCATGGACCCCGCGCCCACCGACGGCTTCACCACCACCTGGCCGTCCGGGATCGCCACGTCCTCACCCGGCGCGGCGAACGCCGTGGGCACGGTGGGCACCCCGGCCGCCGCGAGGTCGGCGAGGTACCGCTTGTCGAGCGCCCAGGCGACCAGGTCGGGCGGGTTCCACAGCGGCGCGACGGCCGCGGTGGCCCGCACCCAGGCGAGGAACGCCTCGTGGCGGTCCATGTAGTTCCACGGGGAGCGCAGCACCACCGCGTCGAACGCCGTCCACGGCACGGACGGGTCGTCCCAGGAGGGCAGCTCCGCGGCCGCGCCGCGGGCGCCCAGGGCGCGGGCCAGAAGGGGGAGATCCTCGTCGTGGTCCCGCGCGGCGTCACAGGTCACAAGGGCAACGCGCACCCGCCCAGCCTACCGCCCGCCCGCGGGACGGGCGTCTATGGTGCAGGGGTGTCCCGCCCGCCGGTCCACGTTGAGGCCCACACCTGGGGCGACGCCCCCGAGCTGTACGGGCCGCGGCACGACTACCGCGAGTCGCTGGTGATGCGGCGGGTGCGGCGCATCGCCGTGACCGGCGGCCGCGCCCTGGACGCCGGGGCCGGGGCCGGCAGCCTGGCGGCCAGGCTCGCCGCCGCGGGGTACCGCGTGACCGCGGTGGACGGCAGCCCGGCCTTCGCGGAGCGCCTGGCCGCCACCATGGCCGCGGCCCCCGGCGGGCCGCACGAGGCGCTGCACGGCGACATGACGGCCCTGCCCGTCCCCGGCGGGGCGTTCGACCTGGTCACGTGCTGCGAGGTGCTGGAGCACCTGGAGGACGATGCCGCCGCGGCGCGTGAGCTGTTCCGGGCGCTGCGGCCCGGAGGGTCGCTGCTGGTCACGGTCCCCGCCGGCCCGGGGCGCATGGACTGGACCGACGAGTGGGCCGGGCACTTCCGCCGCTATGACGCGGTGGGCCTCGAGGGGCTGCTGCGGGTTGCGGGGTTCGGCGCCGTGGAGGTGCGCGGGTGGGGCTTCCCCGTGACCGGCCTCTACCACCGCCACGTCTACTCCCGGATGCTGCGCCGCCGCCTGGACCGCGGCGAGGAGGGCCTGGGCGGCGCCGCCGGCGGGGCGACCGGCCTGGCTGCGCGGGTCCTGCGGGGCCTGCTGGAGATCGACACCCCGTTCACCGGCCGCTTCCCCGGGTGGTTCGGCCTCATCGCCACCGCGCGGCGCCCGTGACCGACGGCGGCGCGGCCGCCGCCCCGCGCCGGCGGGGCCTGCGGCGCACGGCGGGGCTGCTGGCGGGTGCCCTGGCCCTGGCGTTCCTGGCCTACGTGCTGGTGGACGGCTGGTCCGCGGTGCGCGAGCGGGACTGGGACCCGGACTGGGCGCTCCTCGCGGCGTGCGCGGCGGTGCTGGTCGTGTTCTACCTGGCGAGCGGCGCCGGCTACCTGGGGGTCTTGGAGGCGTTGTCGGAGCGCCGCCCGCCCCGCCGCCGCATGCTGGCGATCTGGGCGCTGTCGCTGCTCGGCCGCTACGTGCCGGGGTCGGTGGTGATGGTGGCCGGGCGCATGGAGCTCGCCCGCGACCGCGGCGTGCCGCGCCGCGTGACCCTCACCGCGATCGTCTACGAGCAGGCCCTGGGCGTCGGCACGGCCGCGGCCGCCGCGGCGGCGTGGGTGCTGGTGTACGGCGATGTGGGGCCGTCCTGGGTGTCGTGGCTGGTGGTGGCGCTGCCCCTGGGGCTGGTGCTGCTGCACCCCCGCGTGATGGGGCCCGCCAGCTCGTGGGCGCTGCGCCGGGCGCGCCGCGAGCCGCTGGCCCGGCTCATCCCGCCCGGCCGCGTCCTGCTGCTCGCCGGGTGGTACCTGCTCACGGCGGGCCTGCTGGCCCTCGGGATCTGGCTGTTCGTGCGCGGGCTCGCCGGCCCCGAGGTCGGATCGGTGCCGTTCGTGGGCGGCGCCTTCCTGTTCGCCTTCGCGGTCTCGATGCTGGCCGTGGTGGTCCCCTCCGGGCTGGGGATCCGCGACGGGGCGTTCGCCCTGGCGCTGTCGCAGCACGTGCCCGGCGGCGTCGCCGTGGCCCTGTCGGTCGGCTCCCGGCTCGCCCTCACCGTGGTCGAGGTCGCGGTGGTCGGCGCGACGCTCCTCGCGGCGAGGCGCGCGTGACCGGGGGCACCGAGACCCGTCCGCCCGTGCCCGCCCGCCGCCCGCCGCGCCGGGTGTGGGACCGCCCCCTGCTGGCGGTGTACGGCCTCATGGGGCTGTACGGGGTGGTGTTCACCTGGCTGGCGCTGCGCCGCTACGAGGCGTTCTGGACCGGCCGCTTCGACCTCGGGAACATGGTGCAGGCCGTGTGGGCCAGCGCCCACGGGCACCCGCTGGAGGTCACCAACACCGCCGGGGTGCAGTTCGTGCGCCTGGGGGCGCACGTGGACCCGATCCTCGTCGCCTTCGCGCCGCTGTGGCGCATCTGGCCCGACCCCCGGATGCTGCTGGTCGCACAGGTGGTGATCGTGGCGTCCGGCGCCCTGCCGGTGTTCTGGCTGGCCCGCCGGTGGCTCGCCGACGACCGCCTGGCCGTGGCGTTCGCGGCCGTCTACCTGCTGTACCCGCCGGTGCAGTGGCTGGTGGTCACCGAGTTCCACCCGGTCGCGCTGGCCGCGCCGCTGCTGCTGTTCTGCGTGTGGGCGGTGGAGGAGCACCGGCCCTGGTGGCTCGCGGTGTGCGCGCCGCTGGCGGCCCTCACCAAGGAGCAGGTGGGCCTGTCGCTCGCCCTGCTCGGGGTGTGGGCGTTCGTGCGCCACCGCCGCCGGTGGACCGCGGCGCTCCTGGTGGCCGGCGGCACCGCGTGGACGGCCTTCTGCGTGGCGGTGGTGATCCCCCACTACTCGCCCACCGGCGGCAGCCCGTTCATCAACCGCTACGCCGACCTGGGCGAGAGCCAGGCCGAGGTCGTGAAGACCCTGGTGACCCGGCCGTGGGACGCCGTGGAGGTCGCCCTGAGCTGGGGGCGTTTCACCTACGTGCTGGCCCTGGTGCTGCCGCTCCTGCTGCTGCCCTTCCTGGCGCCCCTGCTCGCGCTCGCCGCCCTGCCCGACCTGGGGCTCAACCTCCTGGCCCAGTACTGGCCCCAGTACTCGGTGCAGTACCAGTACACCGCGACGATCATCCCGTTCCTCATGGCCGCGGCGATCCTGGGCCTGGCGCGTCTGCGCGCGCGGCGCCTGCCGGCCCCGGCGGCGCGTGCGGTGGCCGCGTCCGGCCCCATCGCCGTGCTGCTGGTGTGCGCCGGGATCGCCGCGGGGTGGTCCCAGGGGCCCCTGCCGTTCTGGCGGCATGTCCCGGGCGGATCCACCTCCCGGGCGCAGGAGTACACGGTGGATCATCACGCGCGGGTGCAGGCCCGGGCGGTGGCGCTCGTGCCGGACGACCCGGACGTGGTGGTGTCGGTGAGCAACCTCATGGGCGCGCGGGTCTCGGCGCGGCGGGTGGTCTACACGTGGCCCGTCGTGAAGGACGCCGACTGGGTGCTGGTCGACGAGCGCCGCCCGTTCCTGGCCGACCGGATCTCCACGCGCGACCACCGGCTCCTGGTGGCGTCGCTGCGCGCCGACCGGCGCTTCCGGGTGGTGTTCGAGGAGGACGGCGTCCTGGTGTTCCACCGCGTGGGGCCCGCACGGTGACGGCCCGCACCGCCGCCGCGGCCGCCGCCGCCGCGGCCGTCGTCACCGCCGTGGGGCCGCTGCTGGGCTGGTTCCGGTTCCGGCCGTCCGGCGGGGACGTGGCCGTGTCCGGCCTGGACGCCTCGGGCGCCCTGTGGGTGGTCGCGCTGCTGGGCGTGGTTGCGGCGGGCCTCGCGGCCGCCTTCGTCCGCCGCCCGCTGCCGGAGGCCGCCCGCGTGGTGGGCGGGGCCCTGGCCGCCCTGGGCGCCGTCGCGGCGGCGTGGAGCACGTGGGTGGCCGCGCGCGCGTCCGTGGAGCTGTCGGCCGGGTCCGGGACCGACCGCATCGTGTTCGACCTGGAGCCGCAGCGCCTGTGGCCGGCGGTGGTGACCCCGCTGGCGGCGGCCGTGGTCGCCGCGGCGGGCCTGGTGGTCGCCCGTCCCCGCCTGCGGTGGCCGTGGTGAGGGAGGGCCTGCGCACCCCGCTTGCCGCGTGGGCGGCGTCCCGCGCCCTGGTGCTGGGCCTGGCGGTGGCCGGATCGCTGCTGTGGGGGCCGCCCGAGCGCGGCGTGGCCGACAGCGTGCCCCGTGCGCTGTCCCTCCTCGGCGGCTGGGACACCACCTGGTACCTCGACATCGCCGCGAACGGCTACGACACGTTCACCCCGCTCGTGGGCACCTTTTTCACGAACTTCGCCTTCTTCCCGCTGCTGCCCGGGCTCATGGCGGCGGCGTCCGCCGCGGGGCTCAACCCCTTCGCGGCCGCCCTGGTGGTGTCCAACCTCGCGTTCCTCGGTGCGCTGCTGGGCGTGCACCGCCTGGGACGGGCCCGGTTCGGGGAGCGGCGCGCCGCGCTCGGCACCTGGGTGGTCGCCCTCGCCCCCGTCTCGGTCTACGCCTCGCTCGCCTACACGGAGGCGATCGTCCTGGCGCTGGCCGTCGCCGCGGCGCTGGCGGCGCTGCGGGGATGGTGGCTCGCCGCGGGGCTCATCGCCGCGCCCGCGGCGCTGTCCCGCCCGCCGGGCTTCCTGGTGGCGGTCCTGGTCATCGCCCTCGCCCTGACCTCCGACGCCACCCTCGCCGTGCGCCTGCGCCGGGCCGTGATGGGCGGCCTGCCTGCCGCGGCGGCGCTGGTGGGGTTCCTCGCGTGGATGCAGGCCGAGCGCGGCTCGTGGCGGCTGCCGCTGGACGCGCAGGCCGCCTGGGAGCGCGGGCCGGTGGGCGTCGGCCTGGTCACCACGCTCCCGGGGGAGGTCGTGGACGTCCTGGGACGGCTCGTGCACCCCGCCACCGCGACCTGGACGGCGACCGTCCGCGACGTCGGGTTCACGGTGCTCTACGCCCTGCTGCTGTGGCGCCTGCGCCGCATGGCGGGCACCTGGCGCGACCCCTGGGTGGTGTTCAGCGCCCTCTGCCTGGCGCTGCCGTTCTCGAGCGGCAGCTTCACGTCGATGGCCCGCTTCGGGCTGCTCGCGTTCCCGCTGGCGTGGGCCGCGGCCGACTGGATCGCCGCCGGCGGCGAGCGCCGGGCCCGGGGCACCGTCGTGGTCTCGGTGGCGGTGACCGCGCTGCTGGTCGCCCAGCTGGTCATCCGCTCCCCCTAGGGGCCCGCCACCTCGCACTCCACGGGGTCGTGGTCCGAGACCTCGACCTCGGCCCCGCCCACGCGCGCCCGCCGCCGCGCCGGATCCCACACGCGCTCCGGCGCGACGACCCGCAGCCCGCGCACCAGGATCCGGTCGATGCCGACGCGCCGGTCCGCGGGCGGGCCGCCCAGCCCGGCGTCGTGCAGCAGGGCCATGAGGGGGTCCGCTGGTCCGGCGTTGAGGTCGCCGCCCAGGACCACGGGGCCGCCGCCGGCCCCCAGCCAGGCGGCGAGCCGCCGGAGCTCCAGCTCCCGGTGCCATGGGACCCGCGCGCCGTGCAGGTGCGCGCAGGCGAACGTGCACACGGTGCCGTCGGGCAGGGCGGCGTCCACCGCCACGGCGCGGCGGGGCTCCGACAGCCAGCGGCGGATCTCCCGTGGGTTCCGGTCCCGGCGGCGCAGCGCCTGGGCCAGGACCTCGCGGGACGGGTTGAGGCGCAGGGCGCGGGCGGGGCCCGCCGGTCGCAGGCGCGGGCCCAGGAGCAGCACGTTCGCGTTGCCCTCGTGGGTCTTCCACAGGTCCGGGGCGGCCGCCCCGAGGCGCCCGCGCAGCCGCACCCCGCCCACGTGCGGCCCGGTGAGGACGGTCCACCCCCGGGCGGCGCCCGCCCCCGCGGCCAGGGCGGGGACCGCGAGCGGCGGCACCTCCTGCAGCATCACCGCGTCGGCCCCGGCCTCCGCCAGCAGCGCCGCGACCTCCGCGGTGTGCTTGCGGTTGAGATGCGTCAGCCCCTCGGCCTCCCGCCCGCCGGAGTCGCGGCAGTGGAAGACGTTCCAGGTGAGGATCCGGACCGGTCTCGGCACCGGATGAGCTTCGCACAGGGACGTGCGGCCACTTGCGCCGGGACGATCCCGCACGGCACGATCCCGCGGATGCCGAGCCTCAGCCCCACGGGCGCGGCGGGACCCCGCATCCCCGGCTCGTGGTCGGTCGCCTACTGGGTCGCCGCCGTGCTCCTCTACGCCGCCCTCGGCACGCAGCTGCCGCAGGCCGTGTTCCTGGGCTTCTGGCAGTGCACCCCGTACCTGCTGTTCTTCCACTGGTTCCGCCCGCGGCTGCTGGGCGTGATCGCCCGGGGGCGCACCGCGTGAGCTGGGCGGCCCACGACCTCGAGCCGTATCTCATGCGGGCCAAGCTCGGCGGCGCGGTGAGCATCCCGTTCCTGCTGCTGGGCTCCTACTCGCCCGACATCCTCACCAAGTGGGCCGTGTACGGCCTGGACTTCTCCGGCGGCCACGAGCTGGTGAAGGACCCGGTGCAGCTGCACCGCGGGTTCCCCGGCGTCGGCTTCACGCACACGCTGCTGTTCGGGGTGGTCATCGGGCTGCTCATCCTGTGGACGTCCAAGAGCCGCATGTGGGCCATCTCCTTCATCCTGGGCAACTGGGCCCACGTGCTGTCGGACACCCTGGACTCCGTCGGCACCATGATCTTCTGGCCGCTCACGGACTGGCACCTGCACCTGGACGCATGGGAGTACGTGGGCCAGGCCGGCCGGCGCACCGACGCGATCGCCTACTACACCTCGCTCGGCGGGGTGTGGGACGTCATGTGGGCCGTGTGGCTGCTGTGGAACTGGCGGACGCTCACCACCGAGCACTTCCGCAACGAGATCTACCCCAAGGACCACTTCTGGCACTGGCTGGGCCGGCGGGCGTCGGAGTCGGTGATGCTCACCGTCTACCGGGCCAGCGCCTTCTTCGGCATCGCCTCGATCCTCGGCTGGTACCTGTGGGCGCTGGCGGTCAACGACCTCCACGCCGCCCTGGACTGGAGCCTCGGGGGCCCGCAGTGGGCGCCCCGCATCGGCCCTCCCTAGATGACCGCGGGTGGCGGGGCCGGCCGTCCGGGCCGGCCCCGCGCGCCCCGTCAGTGCTTGCCGTTCGCCCCCACGGCGGCCGCGGCGTTCACGATGCCGTCGCCGTAGAAGCCGTTCCGGCCGGTGGTGCCCTCGCAGAGCGCGTTGTAGGACGCGTCCCGGTCGGGATAGGTGAAGAGGGCCGGGTCCGGGCAGGCCGTGTCCGTGGCCGTCCGCAGCAGGATCCGCTCGGTCTTCGCCGGGTCGAGGGTGAGCCCGCCGTGCTTGCGGTCCTGCTTGCCGTACCGGCTCACGATGAGCGCGGCCACGCCGACGGCGTGCGGGGCGGCCATCGAGGTGCCCTGCAGGTACTGGTAGTAGGAGCAGGTGCCGCTGGAGCAGTCCGACACGACGAACTCGTCGTTCGGGGTCCCGTCGGGGTTGAGCTGCCCGTTCGCCTCGGCCAGGGCCTTCGGGTACGGCGCCAGGATGATGTTCGCCGGCGTGCGGTACCGGTCCGTCCCGAAGAAGTCGCGGATGTCCCCGCCGGGGGCGGACACGTCGGTCTGCTCGGTGCCCCAGTTGGAGTAGTACGCCTTGCGCCCGCTCGGGCCGATGGAGCTGACGCTGATCACGCCCTCGGACTCCGCGGGCACGTCGATACAGCTGTTGTCGATCACGCGCGGGTAGGCGGTGTCCGGCGGGTAGTCCGGGCTGGTGTCGTCCGCCGTCGGGTTCCCGAGGTCGGTGTTCTCGTTGCCCAGCGCGCTGATGAGGGTCACGCCCTTGGAGCGGGCGTAGTCCAGGGCGCGCTGCATCGCGGTGCGGATGGTGCGCTGCTGCTGCTGGGCCTCCGGCGAGTCCGCGGGGTTGGCGTCGCAGTTGTAGAGCCACGGGTCGACGTAGAAGCTCATGTTCACCACGTCCACCCCGATGTTCGCGCCGTAGGTCAGCGCGTTCACCGTGGGCTCCAGGAAGAAGTACCCGGAGTCCTGGCCGGCGCGGAGGTTCACCAGGCGCACGTTCGGCGCCACGCCGGCGATGCCGATGCCGTTGATCGGCGACGCGATCGTGCCGGCGACGTGGGTGCCGTGCCCGTCCTCGTCGACGTCCGGCGGGTCGGTGCAGAGCCCGTCCGGGTCGTCGGCGCAGGGACCGTCGATGACCGGGTCGTCGATGGTGAAGTTGCGCGACAGCTTGCGGCTGAAGTTCGGCGCGATGTCCGGGTGCGAGCCGTCGATGCCCGTGTCGATCACGCCCACCAGGACGCGCTGGCTGCCGGTCTCCCTCCGGTGCGCGGCGGGCGCCCCGATCATGTCCATGTCCCACTGAAGGCCCGCGAGCGGCTCACCCGGTGCGGAGGGCTTGTTGACGGGCGCTCCCGCCCGGAGCCCCTCGCCGGCCTCGATGAGGCGCTGGCGCGCCTTCCGCTCCGCCGGCGCGCGGCCGATGCTGCGGTTCTCGGCGGCGCCCACCAGGGCGGTCTCGGCGTCGGCCTTCGCGGTGAAGTCGGCGTCCGCGCTGCGGACGACCGCCAGCCCGACGGCCGCGTTCTCGCGGACGACGGTGCCGCCGGCGGCCTGGACCGCCGCGCGTCCCTGGGCGGCGGATGCGGCGTCGGAGTACACGACCACGTACTCACGGGCGGACGACGGCTGGGCCGTGACGCCCTGCGCGATGGCCGCGGCGCCGGCCGCGGTCCCGAGGGTGAGGGCCGCGATCACCGCGGCGCGTCGGTGGCGGGACATGTTCGGAACCTCCCCGGTCGTTGACCCGCCCTGGCACCCGGCGGGTCCGGCCAACTTCCCCAACGGACCGGATGCGCGTCAACGGCGGAAACCGCGTCAAAGGCGCATCTGGGGAGCTCGCCCGAGAAAAAACTAGGAAAAGCTATATACCCAGGCGCAGGCCTCTCGGTCTTGTCATCTCGGCCGGGGGGTTAGCGCCGCAGTGACGGGAGATTGTGGAATCCATCGCGTCCCACCAACGTAATGTGCGCCGGAAGAAGGGGAGAGCCAGCCACCAGGCGGGGCAAGGAGATATCTGGTGGGGGAGCGCCGGTTGAGATGGCCAGGCCTTTCCCCCGAAGGAGGAGGTGTGGGTAGGCCTCTGCCGCACCCCAGAGCATCTGCAGTCCGTCGTAGGCCTCCTCTGCCTTGACTCGCTCATCCGCGCGAAGCAGGGAATCAACCTCGCGCAACCGGAAGAGGAGCACCTGGTACGCGTCTGCTCGAGGAAGGTGGAGCGAAGCGTCAGCCAGTACTCCGTCGCGGAACAGCGCCTCCATCCGGCGTTCCATCAGGCTCAGGCGTCCTCTGGCCCAGGCATCGAATCTCAGTTCTTTGGAAGCCCTCTTCTGGACGCTGTGGATGAGATCCCTGACCTCCATGCACCGACGTGCCAAGGCAACAACGCGAGACGCCCGTTCGACCGGAGGCACACCGTCCATACTCTCCGTGACCACAGTGGCGTATCGCGCCGCTGACGCGTGGCATTCGGCGAGTAGGTCCAAGCACCGGCGGAGATCGTCCAAGCGCTTTGTCTTGGCGAAGCGATCCAGCTCGTGGCGGGCCATGCGCATGAGAGCGCCGGTGACGGTATGCAGATTCGCGGAGTGCTCCCGCTCGTCCTTGGGCGATGCCATGGCGAGAAGCCGAAGAAGCTGCTGTGTGGGCCCCGACAGTTCGTGGTGAGAGACCAAGAGCGTCGCTTCTCGAAGTGCCCATGGGCGGAGAGGGTGGTCTGATGCGAGAGCGGAGACGGTTATGAGTGCGTGTCGGACGGCCCGCGCGTCGGACGCACGTCGAGCCACTGCGATGGCCACGACTCCCGCCGCCAGCCTGGCTTCAGGGGCCGGGCTAAAGCGCCCGGAGTAAGTCGCCAACGCCCCCGCGAGCTGTCCAAAATCGGCACAGTTGCGTCGCGAGATGGCCTCGTCGAGGCAGCGCCTGAACAACCTTGGGTCCCACTCGTTGGAGGAGACGAGCAGCGAACCCTTGGGTGCCTGAGGCAGGAATGCCAGACCGGCGGCAGCTAACCCGACCCGACCTCTGCGCCTCAGCGCACGGCGCCGCAGCGCCCAAAGATGGACGTGCAACAGGAGCGTTGGTCGCGCTCTTTGCCGGCGCCGCAGGCGCTCTTGTTTTCCAACCGACTGGGCAGTCACTAAGGAGGTGTCGAGATGCTGACCTGCGAGATCGCGGAGCCCATCGCCGACGCCGCGCGGATCGAGGCCGCGGACCTCAAGTAGCGCCGAGCGGAACGCACCCGCCAATAGGGAGACGTCATAGAGACGGTCCTCGCCAATGGAGGCCGGACAGGACCGGAGCGCAAGCTCATGATCGGCCCGCCGCGGAGGCAAGAGCTCTGCGAGCCTGGCGCAGGCCGCGGCCAAACGTTCATGGAAAGACACGCGATGCAGTCCACTACTGATCCCCTCCGGGGGTCGATCTGCGATCTCGCGCCAGGATTCGGGGATCTGACCAATACCGAAGTACCTGCGTACGAGTTCGGCGTCGTCGCGTCGCCCGTGCATCCGCAGGAGCTCGTCGAGAGATCGGTACAGGGCACCTGCGGGTCTGACGTCCGAGCTGTAACTCGACTCTAGGGTGCCAACGGGTGCGAGCCAGCCTGCCCACCTCACGTCGACAGCGACCGGCGCTGAACCATTGCGGTACGCGCGGACAGCGGAGAAGAGCGTCGCAAGCGCCCTCCCGTGCTCCGTGCTGCGCCTAGCCATAGCCCATCCTTACAAGTTGGAGACCGCTTCTTGTGCGCGGGCTGCCTCGCCAGCAACCATCGGCCTCACGAGAAAGGAGGTTCCAGATGGGCATGAGCAGCAACTTCGCGAGGGCACACCTTTGTCAGGTCGCCAGTCGTCGCATCCGTATCGCGGCAGCGTTCGCCGCTTGCGGTGCTTTGGCTACCCCCGGCGTCGCCTCCGCTTCGACACTCGCGAGCACTACGGCACTTCGCGGATGCACCTACGCCGCCGCTCCCCCAGAGAGCGGCTTGAACGCTGGACTCTGCGCTCCGCTTCAGCAGCTCGCCCCCGGATTGGGTGTCACGATGCTTTGCTGGAAGGACGACTACGGCCGGAGGTGGTTCCTGGTAAAGACGGCAACAGGGTTCGAAGGCTATGTTGAGGGATCTGCGGTTGCGAACCAGGTGATGGTGAACCACTGCGCGCAGGCGGGAACCGTTACGCGCAAAGTCCTTGCCGCGGACTGGGCATTCCTGACTGTTGGTCAACGATACGGCGGCGCCGACATCTCGACGTTCTACCCAGCAGCGAGCTGGCGCCCAGGCCCCGTCGGCGAGTTCTCTGGTGATTGCATCAAACTCGCCCATTACGCATGGTTTCGGGGCACAGGCGTGTCCAGCTACCTGGGGAACGCGATCGACGTTTGGGCCTTCTACGCTTCGAGAGGTCTGGTCGGTCCCGCGAGCCAGCCACCTCCGTATGGGAGCATGATCTTCTACGGGACTGCCGTGGACCCGAGAGGGCACGTCGGCATCGCAGTCGGGGGCACCAGGATCGTCAACACCAAGGGTGTTGACGGGCAGGCCCTGCCTGTCGCATGGCAAGACTACCGTGAGATCCCCGGGTACCTGGGGTGGGTGCCGATTGAGAATCTCCGTGCTGGCTAGTCGAGCGCCTGAGCTCATGGGTGGCAGACAGCGATGTCGGCCACCCAATGGGTGTGGTGCGGCGACCGAACCCGGCGGCGGTGGTCCTACGAGAGCGGCTTGACGATCGTGAGCGGCGCCCGCTTGGCGGGGGTGAGGGCGCAGCCGCCCTCGTCGCCGAGCACGGACTTCACGACGCTCCGGATGCCGGGGTCGAAGTCCAGCCGCACGACGCCCGCGCGGCGCACGCGCAGTTGGGTGCCCCAGGGCGCGAGGGGTGCGGCGCACGCGCCGGGGCCGCCCCCGGTGATGCGCCAGTACGGCGTGTAGCGCACCCGGACGCGGTACGTCCCGGGCCGGTCGACGTCGATGAGCAGGCGGCTGGAGGTGAGCCGCAGGACGCGGGCGCTGCGCTTGGGCGTGACGATCGGGGTGGCGTCCGGCAGCTCGTAGACCGTCCAGGCGCCCAGGTCGGCGACCAGCGACAGGCCGGACCGGCCGCTGCGCAGCAGGTCGGCCTCGTTGCGGGCGGTGTAGTCCAGCGGGTCGTCGGGCAGCAGGACGTACCGGATGCCGGTGCGCCGCATCCAGCCCTGGTAGGTGCGGGCCGTGAGGCGGTTGTACAGCGGCCGGTTGGTGGGGAAGTCGTCCTGCCGGAACCAGCCGCGCGCCAGCGGCACGCCGCGCCGGGCGAGGTAGTACGCCTCCCAGTTGTCCGCGGTGGCGACGACCTCGACGCGGTGTCCCGGGTCGGAGTGCTGCTCCAGGAAGGCGATGGCGGGGAGCCAGAACGACTCGTCGGCCGCCCGGGCGGTGTTCGCGGTGCGCCACCCCGCCAGTGCGGGCAGCCCCTGCCACAGCAGGGCGCCGGCCAGGCAGGCGATGACGGCCGCGCGCGGCCGGAACCCGCGGGCGGCGATGGGGATGAGCAGCAGCGGCGCGCCCATGAGCAGCAGCAGGCGCACGACGTTGCCGCCCATGGGGCTCGAGATCACGAACGCCGCGCCGGCGAGCAGCGCGTATGCGGCGAACAGGGCGAAGATCGCCCGCTGGTCGGGCAGCCCCCGGGCGAGCAGCATGCCGGCGATGCAGAACGCCGCGATCGCGATCGCGTCCTTCGGGTCGAACGGATACGTGGCGCCCTCGGAGTCGAAGGCCCGCATGAGCAGGGCCTGCAGCCCCATCACCGCGACGACGGCGGCGGCGAACCACCGGGGCGCGGCGGGCCGCCACCAGCCGGGCGTGGTCACGGCGAACGACGCCAGCACGATGACCAGGAACACCAGGGCCAGGGGGTGCGAGAGCGTGGTGAGCAGCGTGAGGGCCGCGGCGGTCCACAGGCGCCCCGTGGCCGCGCACACCAGCGCCACCAGGGCGACGGCGAAGCCCAGCAGGAACGGGTAGGTCCCGGCGAGGACGCCGAAGGTGAGGCCCAGGGCGGCGGCGAGCGACGGGACGGGGGCCAGGTGCGGCCACCGCATGTGCATGAGCCGCGAGAAGGCCCCGGCGGCGACGCCCGCGGACGCCGACACCACGAACACCGTGCCGAACAGCGCGGAGAGCGGGTAGTAGACCAGGCTGTAGTTCACCTGGCTGTAACGGCCGCCGTACCAGAGGTTGTCCCACAGCTGCCAGCCGTGCTCCCGCCACACCTGGGTCTGGTACAGGTGCGCGGCGGCGTCCCCTCCGGGCGGGCCGAACAGCAGGGCGGCGAGCGCGAGCAGCGCGGCGATCGCCGCCACGTACCGGGGCGTGGCCGCGCGCCGCGCCGCACGGCCGAACCGTGCACGGCGCGACGCCCCGGCCGCGGTCGCGCTCATCGCGTCGTGGTCGCGGGCGTCGTCGGCGCCGGGGTGGGCGCCGGCGTGGGCTCGGGGGCGGGGGCGGGGGCCGGCGTCGGCGCAGGGGTGGGCGCGGGCGTCGGGGTGGGGACCGGCGCGGGCTCCGGCGGCTGCGACGGCTGCAGGGGCTGCTGCGGCTCCGGCGGCGGCGCGGCCTTCGTGGTGGTGTCCTTGGTGGTGGTGTCCGGCTCGCTGGCGACGCTGGTCACCGGGTCGGGCGCGCGCGTGAACTCGCTGCTGAAGGGCTGCCAGCTCACCGGCTCCTTCGGGAGCGGGAAGTCGGTGAGGTCGCACTTGTAGCGCGGGTTGTCCAGCACCTTGCGCATGAACGACGCCCAGATGCGGGCCGGGAACGTGCCGCCGGCCACGGTGATGCCGTGCACGCTGTACATCGACCGCTTGACGCCGGTGTCGTTGGGGTAGCCCACCCAGACGGCGGTGGTGTAGCAGGGCGTGTACCCCACGAACCAGGCGTCGACGTAGTTGTCGGTGGTGCCGGTCTTGCCCGCCACGTACGGGGCGATGTTGGCGGCGGTGCCGGTGCCGCCCGCGACGTTCGCGCGCAGGATCTTGGTGACCTCGTACGCGACCCCGTCGCTGAACGCCCGGCGCCGGGTGATCTTGACGGGGCGCTTCTGGCCGGTGGGCAGGATGATGCTCTGCACCCCTAGCGGGGAGATCCTGTAGCCGCCGTTGGAGAGCGCGCTGTACGCGGTGGCCATGTCCAGGGGCGTGACCTCGCCGGAGCCCAGGCCCACCGACGGCACGCGCGGCAGGTCACGGTTGCGCGGGATCCCCATGGCGTAGGCGGTGTCGACGACCTTCCTCGGGTCCACGTCCAGCGTCATCTGGGTGTACACCGAGTTGTCGGACTTCAGCGTCGCCGCGGCCACCGAGATGCGCCCGCTGTACGTGTTGGAGTACGTGGCGACGTCGATGGGGCCCCACACGGGGTCGGTGAACTTCAGGGCCCGGGACACGTACGAGGTCGTGTACGGGTTGTAGCCCTCCTGGACGAACCGGGTGAGCACGAACGTCTTGAACGTCGAGCCGGGCTGCCGCTTCGCCTGGGTCGCGTAGTTGAACTGGGTGGTCGCGGAGTACATCTGGGAGGACTGCATCGCCCGGATGTACCCCTTCTGCGAGTCGATCATGACGATCGCCGCCTCGGGGTCGTCGGACAGGCCCAGGTTCTCGTCGATGGCGCTCTTGGCGTCCTGCTGGAGCGTCTGGTCGATGGTGCTGTCGACCCGGAAGCCGCCCTTCTCCACCTCGCGCTCGCCGAAGCTGTCGATGAGCCGCTGGCGCACGTACTCGAAGAAGTAGCCCTCGCGCTTGGGGGCCTTGTACGTGTCGCCCCGCTTGAGCTGCAGCCCCGCCTTCATGGCGCGGTCGGCCTGGTCGCGGCTGATGTAGCCCTGCTCGGCCATCTGCTCGAGCACCAGGTTGCGCCGGGTCTTCGCGGCGTCCTGGTTGCCGAACGGGCTGTAGGCGGACGGGGCCTGCGGGAGGCCGGCGAGCAGCGCCGCCTGGGGCAGGCTGAGCTTCGAGACGTCCTTGTCGAAGTACGTCAGCGACGCCGCCTGCACGCCCACGGCGTTGTTCCCGTAGAAGACGCCGTTGAGGTACTTGGCGAGGATCTCGTCCTTGGTGAACTTCTTCTCGTACTGGAGGGCGAGGTACGCCTCCTCCAGCTTGCGCTCCACCGTGCGGGAGGCGTTCGCGCCGCCCGGGAGCAGGTTCCGGGCGAGCTGCATGGTGATGGTGGAGCCGCCCTGGCGGCCGCCGCCCACGTTGCGCACCGCGGAGCCCAGGAGGCGGTAGTAGTCCACGCCGTGGTGCTGGTAGAAGCGCTTGTCCTCGATGGCGACGGTGGCGTCCTTGAGGATCTTGGGGATCCGCTCGCTGCGCACCTGCGTGCGGTTGGTGGTGCCCGCGATGACGCCCAGCAGCCGGCCGTCGCGGTCGTAGATCCGGGTGTTCTGGCCCAGCCGGATCTCCTTCACCGACTTCTGCTTCTCGCGCAGGTTCGCGGCGACGGAGTCGATGGTGATGGCGCCCACCAGCACGGTGCCGCCCACGACGACCAGCGAGCTGATGCCGAGGATGCGCATGCGGTTCGCGCGGCGCCTGCGGGCGTCGCGCTGCCGCTGCAGCCGCCGGGTGCGGGCCTTGCCCATCAGGAGGCCCCCGCCGCGGGCAGCGGCCGGATGTTCCAGACCACCTGGCCGGTGCGGTAGTCGAGGACGCCGATCATCTGGCGCGGCCCCTTGCGGACGCGGCCGATGACGATCCAGGAGAAGCGGGACGCGGGGCGCACGACGGCGCGCGCCGGGTCCGGGGCGGTGCCGCCTGCGGGGACCTCGACGTCGAACGGCCCGCGTGTCCACACCAGCCGGACGTCGACGGCGCGGGCCGGCGGACCCGTCCAGATCTGGTCGCGGGCCACGGCGAGGGCGCCGTCGCGCGAGCCGAGCCGCGCCCCGCGGGACGTGCGGACCGCGTCAGCGACGAACTCCCAACCCCGAATGGGGTGCCCAAGGACATGCTCGGTTCCGCCCGGACCATCCGCGTAGTGGCTGGCGATGAGGGACGGGGCCCACACCGCGATGGCTGCGCCGGCGACTGCGGCGCCGAGTGCCGTTCGGCGTCTCAACGAACCCGGTTCCTCCTCGGCCGCACGCGCGTCGCGGCCGGGCGGCAGTATAGACCGGCATGCCGAATCCCCCGAGGCCCCTGGTCACGCCTGACGGTTCGCGCCCGCCCCGCGTGGTCCTGCTCGACGCGATGGGCACGCTGCTGGGCCTGCACCCCCCGGTGCCGCGCCTCGCGGCGGCCCTCGCACAGGCCGGGCACCCCAACCCCGACGACGCCGTGGGGCGCGCGCTGCGGGCGGAGATCGCGCACTACAAGACCCGCATGCACACGGGCGCCGACGCGCCGTCGCTCGCCGCGCTGCACGCTGAGTGCGTCGAGGTGCTGGCGAGCCACCTGCCCGACCCGCCGCCGCCGGAGGACCTCCTGCCCATGCTGCTGGGGAGCCTGTCGTTCCACGCCCACGACGACGCGCTCGCCCTGCTGGACGCGCTGGACGCCGAGGGCATCCCCGCGGTGGTGGTGAGCAACTGGGACTGCGCGCTGCCCGCCCACCTGGACCGCATCGGGATCCTGGGGCGGTTCGCCGGCGTGGTGGCGAGCGCCGCCGTCGGCGTGGAGAAGCCGGAGCCCGGCATCTTCGGCATCGCCCTCCGTCTCGCGGGCTGCGGCCCGGAGGACGCGGTCCACTGCGGCGACGACCCGGTGTGCGACCTGCACGGGGCCGCCCGGGCAGGGATCCGCGGGGTGCTGCTCGACCGCGGCGGCCGGTTCCCCAGGGAGTCGCCGCGCATCGCGTCGCTCACCGAGCTGCCCGGCCTGTGGGGCTGAGCCGCTCAGGCGTTCTCCGCCGCCACGGCTGGCGCCGGCACCGGTGACCGCAGGCCGCGGGAGCCGGCCATCACGGCCATCAGCAGGGTGCCGAGCAGGAACAGCAGGCCGCTGATCAGGTAGCTCGGGCGGATGCCGACCTGCTCCACCAGCGCGCCCGCCGCCACCAGCGAGACCGCGAAGCTCGCCCAGCCGACGGCCTCCATGGTCGCGAAGACGCGGCCGCGCACCGCGTCGGGGGCCCGCCGCTGGATGAGGGTCTGCCGGGCCGGGTCGGCGATGCCGCCGCCCATGCCCCCCACGGCGAACGCCACCATGACGGTCGCGAGGTCCGGGAGCCGCCACACCAGCAGGTGCCCGGCCCCCTGCAGGGCGAACCCGGCGACCGCCCAGCCCACGAGGCGCTCGCTCCGCAGGAGCCGGGGGCTCAGCCGCGCGCCGATCACGACCCCGACGCCCCACGACGCCGACATGAGGCCCAGCCCCGTCGCGCCGGCGCCCAGGAGGTCGGCCATCGCGGGGTTCGCGGCGATCACGAAGCCCACCCCGATGAACGCGACGAACCCCGAGGCGATGACCGCCCGCAGCAGCGGCTCCGACGCCACGAACCGGAAGCCCGCGCGCACGGCGCCCGGCTCGCGCGCCATCCCGCACGGGCGGTTCCCGAACCGGCCGCGGATCGAGGTGACCAGCCAGAGCGACGCCGTGAACGACGCGGCGTTCACGGCGAGGGCCGCCGGTGCGCCGATGGCCCCCGCGAGGGTGCCGCCGATCACCGGGCCCAGCATCATCGAGATGCCCCCGACCTGGGCGATGAGGCCGTTGGCCCACGCCAGGTCCGCATCGTCCACCAGGTTCGGCACCGATGCGCGCGAGGCCGGGATGAACGGCGTCTCGCACACCGCCGCCGTGGCGGCGAGCAGCACCAGCACCGCGGGCGGGGCCTCCAGGAACGCCGCGACGGCCAGGAGGGTGAACACCACCCCCGCGAGGGCGTCGCTGGTCACCATCACCCGCCGCCGGTCCAGGCGGTCCACCAGGGCGCCGGCGAACGGGGTCAGCAGCCCCGCCACCAGGGACGTCGACAGGGCGGCGGCCGCCACCCACACGGGGTCCCCGGTGCGGGCCCACAGCTCGGCCGCCAGCGCGATCGACGCCGCGCCCGAACCGGCCATGGAGATGAATCGCGCGAGCGCGAGCCGCCGCGCGTCGCGGCGGCCGCCCTCCCCCCGGGTCACTACTTCGCCAGGGCCGCGAACCGCATGAACGTCGCGACGGCGTCCTCGAACTGCTGCGTGCAGTCGGTGCCGCCGTCGGCGACGCACGTCCGCAGGCGCTCCGAGATGAGGTGGAGCCCCACCTGGTCCAGCGCGGCCTTCACCGCGGAGAGCTGCGTGAGCACCTCGCGGCACTCCGCGTCCTCCTCGAGCATGCGCTGCACCCCGCGGAGCTGCCCCTCGGCGCGGCGGAGCCGCACCAGGAGCTGCTCCCGGGACGCGTCCGGTGCCGCGGAGGTGGCCATCAGTGGCCGCAGCCGCAGCCGCCGCCGCAGCAGCCCCCGCCGCCCCCGCCGAAGCCCGTCACCGTGGGCGCGCCGTCCGAGCGGGACGGCCGCGCCGTGACGAACCCCGTGAACAGCTGGGTGACGTGGACCGACCCGCAGTCCGGGCACACGCGGTCCTCATCGCGCAGGAAGCCCTGCCGGAAGCGCTCGAAGTTCGTCGAGCAGTCGTCGCAGGTCAGGTCGTACGTCGGCACCGTGATCCTCCGGGTGTCAGTCGCCGAGGCCGAGCTGCTTCTCCAGCTGGGCCTTCGGCATCGCGCCGACGGCCTGCCGGACCAGCTGCCCGTGCTCGAAGAGTGCCAGGAACGGGATGCCCTGCACCCCGTACTTCGCGGCCAGCGCGCCGTGCTGGTCCACGTCGAGCTTGCCCACCACCAGGGAGTCCGCGCGCTCCTTGGCGATCTGCTCCACCACGGGGGCGATCATGCGGCACGGGCCGCACCACTCCGCCCAGAAGTCGATGAGCACCGGCTTCTCGTTCTCCAGCACCACCGCCTGGAAGTTGTCGGCGGTGATCTCCATGACGTCGGCCATAGGGGGCGTCCTTTCGTGTGTGCGTGAAGGGGTCGGGTCCGTCAGGCGCCGGCCGTCTCGGCGGGCTGCGCGTCGTGCTGCGCCTCGAGCCAGCGCTCGGCGTCGATCGCGGCCTGGCAGCCGCTGCCGGCGGCGGTGATGGCCTGGCGGTAGACGGTGTCCTGCACGTCGCCGCAGGCGAAGACGCCGTCGACGCTGGTGCGGGTGCCGTCCGTGATGATGTAGCCGGACTCGTCCAGGGCGAGCTGCCCCTCGAACAGGCCGGTGTTGGGGGTGTGGCCGATCGCGACGAACATCGCGGCGGAGGGGATGACCTCGTGCTCGCCGGTGACGGTGTCGCGCACCTTCACGCCCTCCACCGCGGCCTCGCCCACGACCTCCTCGACCACGGCGTTCCACCGCACGGCGATCTTCGGGTGGTCCATGACGCGCTGCACCATGATCTGGGAGGCGCGGAACGCGTCGCGCCGGTGCACGACCGTCACCTTGGACGCCATGCGCGCCAGGAAGAGGGCCTCCTCGAGGGCGGAGTCGCCGCCGCCCACCACGACCATGTCCTTGTCGCGGAAGAAGAAGCCGTCGCAGGTCGCGCACGAGGACACGCCGTAGCCGCGCAGGCGGGTCTCGCTGTCGATGCCCAGCCACTTCGCGGATGCGCCGGTGCTGATGATGATCGAGCCCGCCCGGTACTCGGCGTCGTCGGTCCACACGCCGAACGGCCGGGAGGAGAGGTCCACCCGGTTCACGTCGACGGTCTTGAGGTCCGCGCCGAACCGCTCGGCCTGGTCGCGGAACATCTGCATGAGCTCGGGGCCCTGGACGCCCTGCGGGAAGCCCGGGTAGTTCTCGACGTCGGTGGTGATCATGAGCTGGCCGCCGGCCGCGTAGCCCTCGATGACGAGGGGCGCGAGGCTGGCGCGCGCCGTGTAGATCGCCGCGGTGAGGCCCGCGGGGCCGCCGCCGATGATGATGACGTCGTGGTGCTCGGGCACGGATCCTCCGCGAGTCGCTGACATACCCCGAGGGGTATCCTACCACCGGTGTCCCGGCCGGTCGAATCGGCCCCCGGCATGACGACCGGCCCCTCGGTTCCGGGACGTTCCAACCGTCCCCCTGCGGCACCCCCGCGCGTCAACAGGGTGTCAACAGCCCGAGGCCAGGGGGTCCGGGCACCAGCGCATCAGGAGGAGTGGTCATGCTGCCAGTCAACATGGGTCCCGCGGACCGGCTGTTCCGGTCGGTCGTCGTCGCACCGGCGCTCATCGTCATCGCCGGGGTCGTGGGTCCCGTCAGCGTGCTGAGCATCATCCTCTACGTCCTGGCGGCGGTCATGCTGCTCACCAGCGCCGTGGCGTCCTGCCCCCTCTACCTCCCCGTGAAGATGAACACCTGCTCCCGGAAGAACCCCGACTCCGCAGCGAGGGCGTGACGGGCGCGGTCCACGACCGTGACGGGGCCCTGGACGCCGGCGCCTTCGCGGCGCTCGCGCGCGACCGGGGCCCCGCCCTGTTCCGCATCGCCAACGCGGTTGTGCGGAACCCCGCGGACGCCGAGGACGTCGTGCAGGAGGCCTTCCTGCGCGCCTGGCGCTCCCGTGACCGCTACCGCGGCGAGGGCTCCGCGGAGGCATGGCTGGGCCGCATCGTCCACAACGTCGCGGTGGAGCGCATCCGCGGCAGCCGCGAGGTGCCGGTCGCCGAGATCGACGAGCGCTGGAGCGACGACGCGTACACGGTCGAGGCCCAGCGGGTGGTCGAGCGCGCGGAGACCATCGAGGAGATCGAGGACGCTCTCATCCACGTCCCCGCCGACCCGCGTGCCGCGCTCCTGCTGCACGACGTGGAGGGCCTCACGGTCGCCGAGGTCGCTCGGGTGCAGGGCATCACCGAGGACGCCGCCAAGCTGCGGCTGCGCCGCGGGCGGATGGCCCTCGTGACCGCCCTGGACCGCGAGGACGAGGTCCGCCGGGCCATGGACGGCGTGCCGCTGCGCTGCTGGGACGCGCGCCGGTTCGTGAGCGAGTACATCGACGGCGGCCTGTCACAGGAGACCCGGGGGGCGCTGGAGCGCCACCTGGCCGGCTGCCCCACGTGCCCGCCCCTGTACGCGTCGCTGGTCGGTGTGAAGGCCGCGCTGGGGCGGCTGCGCGACAGCGACCGGGTGGTGCCGGCCGACCTGGCCGCCCGCCTTGCGTCGGTCACGCGCCGCTGAGCGGGCGAGGGACCGGCACGTAACTCAAGGCCCGGGGCGCCTGTCCCGATCCTTGTAACGGAGCCCCACCCGACCGGGCAGACGGATGCAGGATCTGTTTGGATCCGCCGCCGAATCCTGGCCATACGGGCAGTTCACACCCAACTTCCGGCGTTCGTATGGTCCCTTCTTGCAGGATTCGGTGATGGTGGTGGAGAGGACCCCCCCGTCTCCAGCCATCGATCCCCCGCCCCTTGGAGGAAATCCTCGTGCTTGACACCAGCTCCGCACGGATGCCTGGTGGACGAGAACCGTCCGCGCCCACGGCGTGGAACCGGTTCGGAGAGCTGACCACCCCCGAACTCCGCTCCCACGCGCAGGCCCGCCGGGTCACCGCGCTGTGGCTCCTGCTCGCGGACCTGCTCGTCGTGCTGCTGGCGACGGTCGCCGTCGACGCCGTCTGCGCCTGGGCCGGCCTGGCCCTGGCCGCCGAGTGGGAGACCGCCATGGTCGTGGCGCTGGCCGTCCCGCCGGTGTTCGCGACGCCCGGGCTGTACCGCTCGTCCCACTTCACCCTCTCCCCGCTGGACGAGGTCCGCACCGTCGGCACCGGCGTGCTGGTCGTCGCGGTGCTCGCCCTCGCCCTCGGCGTGTTCGTCGCCGACGACTACGCCACCCGCGACGACGCCCGCGCGCTCCTGCTGTGGGTGCCGATGGCGATCCTGGGTGCGCTCGTCGTGCGCTCCGGCGCCCGGCGCCTCGCGCCGCTCGCGATGCCCGACCGCGTCCTCATCGTCGGCGCCGGCGAGATCGGCCAGCGGATGGCCGAGAAGGTCAACGCGGCCGGCGGCCAGGTCCGCGTGGTGGGCTTCGTCGACGACGAGCCGCTGCCGCTGTCCGACGACATCGCGCACCTCGCCGTCTACCCCAAGACCATCCGCGACGACGGCATCGAGCGCCTCGGCCTGGTGGACGCCATCGTCGAGTCCGGGGCCACCCGCCTGGTGCTGGCGTTCTCCCGCCGCTCCGACGAGGACGTCCTGGAGTACATCCGCGACGCCGGCGGCGTCCCGATCCCGATCTCCATCGTCCCGCGCTACTTCGAGATCACCCCGCCGCACGCGACGGTGTCGGAGCTGCAGGGCTTCCCGCTCATCACGCTCACCAGCGCGCGCCTGTCCATCGGCGCCCGCCTGGCCAAGCGGACGATGGACGTGGTCCTCGCCGGCGGCGGCCTGCTGCTGCTCGCGCCGGTCCTGGCGGCCATCGCCATCGCCGTGAAGCTCGACTCCCGCGGCCCGGTGTTCTTCCGGCAGGAGCGCGTGGGCTCGCGCGGCCGGGTGTTCCGCATCTGGAAGTTCCGCACGATGAACCCGGACGCCGAGGCGCGGCGCTTCGAGCTCGCCCACATGAACGACATGGAGGGCGGCGGGCCGCTGTTCAAGATCAAGGACGACCCGCGGGTCACCCGCGTGGGCCGGTTCCTGCGCAAGACGAGCCTCGACGAGCTCCCCCAGCTGTTCAACGTGGTGGGCGGCTCCATGAGCCTGGTCGGCCCCCGGCCGTTCGTGACCCACGAGGCCATCCAGATCGGCGGCTGGGGCGCGCGGCGCCTCGACCTCACGCCCGGCATCACCGGCCTGTGGCAGGTGATGGGCCGCAACGACGTGCCGTTCGAGGAGATGGTCCGCCTCGACTACATGTACGTCACCAACTGGTCGGTGTGGTGGGACCTGCGGCTGCTGCTGCAGACGATCCCGCGCGTGCTGACCGGCCGCGGCGCCTCCTAGGCGCCCGGCGAGGGACCGTGGCCGCGGGTCAGGACCCCGCGGTGCGCCACACGAGCCGCTGGCCCACGCTCACGGGCCGGCGGCACGCGGCGTAGTAGACGCGGCCCTCCTCGGCCTCGGCGGCGTCCACCACCCGGACGTCCCGCAGCGTGACGACGCCCCAGGCCACCAGGACGCCGGACACGACGCCCTCGGCCTCGCCGCCGCCGCCCAGGATGCCCACCAGGAACCCCATGAGCGCCGCGGCGGCGATGAACACGCACACGCCGAGGATGGCGGCCCAGCGGCGCCAGTCGCGCGGGCTGGCCTCCAGCCGGCGCGGGGAGCCGGTCTCCCTGACGGCCTCCGGCAGCCGGGCGCTGGGCAGCGCCCCGTTGCGCATCCACGACCGCAGCAGGAAGAAGAACAGGACGGTCGTGGGGACGACGGTGATGCCGGCGGTGAGCAGCCAGCCGGGCAGGTCGCCCTCCGGGTCTCCGGCCTCCAGGGCCGCCCCGGCGGCGAGCAGCAGCACGCCCACCACGATGAGGGTGCGGGCCCACAGGCGGGAGAGGCGGGCGTAACCCCACAGGCGCTCGTTGCTCACGGCCGTCGAGCGTACCTCACACCGGGCGGCGCGGCCGGGCCACGCGTAGCCTGCGCGGCGTGACGGTCGCCACCCCCAGACGCCTGGAGGCGGCGCGCGCCGCCGTCCGCGCCCGGCGCGGCTACCGGTGGATGGCGCTCGGCGTGGTGGCCGTGGGGATGATGCTCTCGGTCGTCAACGTCAGCATCGTCAACATCGCGTTGCCGTCGATGGCGGCGGACCTGGGCGTGGACGTGGCGTCCATCGGCTGGGTGGTCACCGGCTTCCTGGTCACCATGGCGACGCTGCTGCCCATCGCCGGTCGCGCGGGCGACCTGTGGGGCCGGCGCCGGGTGTTCGTCGCGGGCGTGCTGGTGTGCTCGGCCGCATCGGTGGGATGCGCCATGTCGTGGGACGCCCCGTCGCTGATCGCCTTCCGGGTGCTGCAGGGGGTGGGAGCCTGCGCGATGGCGCCGACGGCCTTCAGCTACGCCGCGGAGCTGTTCGCGCCCGAGGAGCGCGGCGCCGCCCTGGGGGTGCTGGGCGGCATCATGGGCCTCGCGCCCGTCCTGTCGCTCAACCTCGCCGGCGTGCTGGTGAGCACCGCCGGCTGGCGCAGCGCGTTCTGGTTCACGCCCGTGCTGGGCGTCGTGGTGCTGGCCGGCGCGGCGCTGGTGCTGCAGGAGATGCGCGTCTCCGAGCGGCGGGAGCGCTTCGACGTGCCCGGCGCCGTCCTGGCCGCGGTGGGGCTGGTGGGGATACTGCTCGCGCTGTCGCGCGGCGAGGCCTGGGGGTGGGCGTCGCCCGCCACCGTGGGGTGCGCCGTGCTGGGCGCCGCTGGGGGCGCGGGGTTCATCCTCCGCGAGCGCCGCACCGCGGACCCCATGATCGACCTCGGGCTGTTCCGCCTCCGGTCGCTGCGCACCGCGAACCTGGCGGCCGGGGCGTCCTCGTCGGCCCTGTTCGGCACCCTCATCCTGCTGCCGTTCTTCCTGGTGGCAGTCCGCGGGTTCTCCGCCGTGGAACTGGCCCTCGCCATCACCCCGGTGGCGCTGTCGTTCGTGGTGGTCTCGCCGCTGGCGGGGCGGGCGATGTCGCACGGCCTGCTGCCGTCGAACGTGCTGGCGTCCGCCGCCCTGCTGCTGGCCGCCGGGGGGACCGTGTTCATGGCGCTCACCGCCGCGCGGGCGAGCTACTGGTGGATCCTGCCCGGCATGGTCGCCCTGGGCACCGGCCAGGCGGCGGCCACGAGCGCGGTCACCACCACCGCGATCTCGGAGGTCCCGCGCGAGCGCATCGGCGTGGCGTCGGCCATGCCCAACATCTGCCGCTACACGGGCGCCGGCCTCGGGGTGGCCGCGCTGGGCGCGGTGCTCCACGCCGCCCTGCCGGCCCGGCTGGAGCGCGTGGCCTCGGCGGTGGACCCGGCCGACCGCGGCCTGGTGGCCGACGGCTTCCGGGCGGCGATGATCGTCGCCACGGGCTTCCTGCTGGTGGCCGCCGCCGCGGCGGCCCGCATGCCGCGCCAGGTGAACCGCCGGACCGCGGGCGCCGCATGACCCGGGGCTCCTGGACCGCGACCATCGCCCTGCTCATCTTCACGATGGGCACCAGCATCGTCACGCCGCTGCTCCCGCTCTACCAGCGGGAGTTCCACATGACCGACGTGCAGGTGACGCTGCTGTTCTCGACCTACAGCGCGACCGTCGCCGGGTCCATGCTGCTGCTGGGCAACGTGAGCGACCGGCATGGCCGCAAGGCCGTGATGATCCCGGCGATGATCTCCATCAGCCTGGCCTCGCTGGTGCTGGGCTTCGCGGACTCCGTGCCCCTGCTCTACCTGGGCCGGCTGCTGCAGGGCCTGGCGATCGGCGGGTTCCTGGGCGTCGGATCGGCGCTCATCGTCGACCACGCCCACATGCACCGGCGGGCGTGGGCGGCGATGGTCGCGGGCCTGGCGTTCCGGCTGGGCTTCGGCCTGGGCCCCGGCCTGGCGGGGGTCGTGGCCGAGCACAGCGACGAGCCGATCCACCGCCCGTTCCAGGGCCACCTGCTGCTCATGGTGATCGCGTTCGCGGCGATCCTCGCCACCCCGGAGACCATCTCCCGCATCCCGCGGGCCGCCCGCGCCGCCGCCCCGCGGGCCCGCCGCATCCAGGTGGGCGTGCCGGCGGGGCAGTTCCGGGCGTTCGCCCTGTTCCTCGCCCCCGCGGCCTTCCTGCTGGGGTTCCTCGACGCCACGCTGCTGTCGGTGGTGCCGCTGTACATGGTGCGGGAGCTGGGGGTCACGAACCTGGCGATCGTCGGCCTGGTGGGCTTCCTGGTGCTGGGCAGCAGCGGGTTCACGCCCCTGCTGGCGCGCAACGTCCCGCCGCGTACCGCCGTGCTGGTGGGGACCTCCGCTGGGGCGCTGGCGTCGCTGCTGGTGGTGGCGGCATCCGGGCTGCACGCGGCCTGGGCGGTGGTGGTGGCCGCCGGGGCGATCGGCCTGCTCAACGGGCTCACCCTCCAGGGCGGCACCACGATCTGCGGCATCTCGGTGCCCATCGCCGAGCGGGGCAAGCTCATGTCCGCCCTGTACATGTGCGCCTACTCGGGCACGGTCCCCACCATCGGGCTGGGCTACCTGTCGGATGCGATCGGCATCACGCGCGCCCTGGGGGTGTTCACCGGCGCCGCCGTCCTGATCGCCCTGTTCGTGCGGTTCGTGGGCGGCCGGGCCTTCCGGGAGGTCATCCCGTACACCGAGCCCCCCGCCGCGCCGCCGGCCTCGCCCGCCTAGCGGCCAGGCGCCGGCCCTCCGCGCGCCGCTAACCTCCGGGCATGGATCGCGATCGCGTCGGCGCGCTGCTCGCCGAATGGGGTGAGCCCGCATACCGGCTCACGCAGGGCGTGCAGGCCCAGGCCGCCGGTGCGGACACCTGGGACCAGGTCAGCACGATCGGCAAGGCGCTGCGCGCCCGCCTGTCGGAACACGAGCCGCTGTGGACGCTGCGGCCCGTGGAGCGGCTGGTCTCCCGCGACGGCACCGTGAAGTGGCGGCTGGAGCTCGCCGACGGGCGCGAGATCGAGATGGTCCTCATCGCCCACGCCAAGGGCCGGCGCACGCTCTGCGTGTCGAGCCAGGTGGGCTGCGCCCTGGGATGCCGCTTCTGCGCCACCGGGACGATGGGCTTCGGCCGCGACCTCACCACCTGGGAGATCGTGGACCAGGCGCTGCTCGCCCGCCGCGAGGCGGAGGCCGACGGCGCCCGCCTGTCGAACGTCGTGTTCATGGGGATGGGCGAGCCCATGCAGAACCTCGACGCGGTGCTCGCCGCGTGCGAGGAGCTGCACCGGCCCGCGCCGGGCCTGGGCCTGTCGGCCCGCCAGATCGCCATCTCCACCTCCGGCTGGGTGCCGGGCATCCAGCGGCTGGCGGAGCACCCGCTCCCCATCCGCCTGGCGATCTCCCTGCACGCCGCCGACGACGAGACCCGCGGCGCGCTCATGCCGATCAACGCGCGGTACCCCATCGCGAACCTCATGGCCGAGTGCCGTCGCTACTGCAACGCGACCGGCCGGCGGGTGTTCATCGAGTACCTGCTGCTGGACGGGGTCAACGACGACCCCGCGGACGCCAAGCGCCTGGCGAACCACCTGCGCGACGGGCGGTTCCACGTGAACCTCATCGAGTACAACCCCACCGACGGCGGCTACCGCAGCAGCCGGCCCGAACGGCGCGAGAAGTTCCTCATCGCCCTGGAGCGCGCCGGCATCGAGGCGTCGGTGCGCCGCTCGCGCGGCGCCGACGTGGCGGCGGCGTGCGGCCAGCTCGCCGCACGCGCCTCCGGCTGATCAGCCCAGCGAGCAGGCCTCGACCGCGGCCCTGACGGCGCCGGCGTCCGGCACCTCCAGCGGCGGCCCGTAGTGGACGTCCCGCACGATGCCGTCGGCGTCCACGACGATCCACGCCCGGCCGGAGTGGCCGCGCTCCTCCACGAAGATGCCGTAGGCGTTCGACACCAGCCCGCGGGGCAGGAAGTCGCTGAGGAAGGTGACCCCCTCCAGGCCCAGCTGCTCGGCGAACGCGCGCTGGGAGTTGCTGTGGTCCAGGCTGATCGCCAGCACCCGGGCGGTGCCACCGCCGTAGGCGTCGCCGGAGCCTCCGAGGCTCTCGAACTGGCGGGTGCAGACACCGCTGAACGCCAGCGGGAAGAACGCGATGACCACGGGGGTCCCGCGGAGCTCCGACAGGGTGACCGTCTCACCCTCGTGCGACGGGAGCGAAAAGTCAGGGGCTTCCTGACCGACCTCGAGCGCCATCTCAACCCTCTCGTCCGATGTGGCCGGTCGAGGGTACCAGCGGGCCCCGGCGGCACTCCGGGCGTGCGGTCGCGATAGGTTTCGGCGCATGAGCGACGATCACGGCGCACGCCGCCAGCCCGGCGCGGGGTGGACCCTCGGCGCGGGCGGCCTCCCCCGGTCGGTGTGGGCCGGCATGGCGTTCATCTTCGCGGTGCTCGGGGTGGTGCTGCTGGTGTCCGGCTACATCGGGTACGGCGCCCTGATGCTGGTGGTCGCGGCGGCCGCCGGCGTCAACGTCCCGTGAGCCCGTTCGCGCCGGACCCGGAGCTGGTCGCCGACGCACTGCTGGAGGCCCACCCGGACGCCGAGCCGTTCGAGGTGGAGGGGCCGGTGCTGGAGGACTGGTTCCGCGGCGTCGGCGCCGACCCGGAGGACGTCGCCCTGGTGTCCGCGGCGCTGCGCGCCTGGGAGGCCCGCAGGTCCTGAGCGTCAGGGCCCGGCCGGGACGGCCCTGCGCCGCCACCACCAGGCCAGCACGAACGGCACCGCCGCCGTCACGGCGACGACCATGACGGTGGTGACCCCACCCACCGTCCCGGAGACGCGCTCCCACTCGCGTCCGAGCGCCCAGCCGGCGCCGATGAGCGCCGTGTTCCACACCGCCGAGCCCGCGGCGGTGAGCAGGGTGAACGGGACGACGCCCATCCGCAGCGCCCCCGCCGGGAACGAGACGATGCTGCGGCCCACCGGCAGCACCCGCGCGACCAGCACCACGGCCGGCCCCCGGCGCGCGAACCACGCCTCGGCCCGGTCGAGGTCCTCGGGGCGGATCCGCGCGAGCCGCCCGTAGCGCAGGATCGCCGGGCGGCCGCCGTACCGGGCGATGGCGTACAGCACGAGGGCCCCGCACACCGAGCCGGCGGTGGCGGCGCCCACCGCGGCCGCGAACATCAGCTCGCCGTCCCGCACCAGGAAGCCGCTGAGCGGCAGGACGACCTCGGACGGGATGGGCGGGAACAGGTTCTCGCCCACCATCAGCAGGAACAGCCCCGGGTAGCCGAGGGTCTCCACGATGCCGGTCACGCCCCGAGGGTAGGGCGCGCCGGCCCCGGGGGTCAGGGGGGTCCGTCCCCCGGGATCCCGAGGTCCCGGCCCGGCACCTCGCGCAACCGCAGCCCCAGTCGCTCCGCCAGTGCGTCCGCGAGCGCGCCCTCGACGGCCGTCCGGTCCGGCCGGCCCCCCTCGGCGGCGAGGGACGTGCCGGGCACGCCGGGCGCTCCGCAGGCGGTCATGAGCGCGAACCACTCCAGATCGGGGTCCCGGTTCAGGGCGAGGCCGTGCGTGGTGACCCCGCCGCTCACCCGGATGCCGACGCTCCCGAGCTTGCGCCCCTGGCGGTACAGGCCCATCGCGTCAGCCCCGGGCTCGGCGTCCGGCACGCCGGCCGCCGCCGCGGCCTCGGCCATGGCGCCCACCAGCGCCTCCACGAACGCGCGCACCCGCCCGCCGGGGCGCAGGTCGGCGATCACGTACCCCGTGGTCTGGCCGGGGCCGTGCCAGGTCATCTGCCCGCCCCGGTCGATCGCGTGGAACTCCGCGCCCATCGCGGCGAGCTGCTCGTCGGAGAGGAACAGGTCGGCGCGCGTGCCGTGACGGCCCGACGTGTACACCGGCGGGTGCTCCAGCAGCCACACGACGTCCGGGACCTCCCCGGCCGCCCGCGCGGCGGCGAGGCGGCGCTGGTGTTCCCACGCGTCCGCGAAGCCGATGCGCGCGGTGCGCACCAGCAGCGCCTCCCGCGATCCCAGGACGGTCACAGCACGAGGGCGTGCGGGCGCTCCAGCAGCGCCGCGACGCGGTCGAGCAGGCCGGCGGCGCCGTCCAGGGCGGCGCCCGCGGCCGGGGTGAGGGTGAGGGTGACCACCCGGCCGGCCACCACCGAGTGCTCGCGCACGACGGGCCGGCGCTGCACGCGGCCCATCGCCACGACCAGCCCGGACCCCGGAGGCGGCGCGACCCGGTCGGCGCCGCCGGCGCTGAGGTCGAGCAGGGTGACCGGGGCGGTGCCCTCCTCGCCGTCGAGGATCGCCGCGGCGATCGCGCCCACCGACAGCTCGTCGGCACCGGGCACGATCACGGTGGTGCCGTCGCCGGTCCCCACCGCGACGTCCGCCGCGTCGCCGGCGAGCGCGAGCGCGCGGACGACCAGGGCGTCCAGGCCCGGCCCGCCGCCCTCGGCCGCCGCCGCCAGGGCGTCGCGCAGCCGCAGGAGCTCGGTGACGTCGACGTCCCGGTCGAGCACGGGCACCGCCGGCGCCTCGGCGGGGGTCGCCGCGGGGGCGGGATCCGGCCCGGGAAGCGGCAGCTCCAGGCGGGGGGACTCCCGCGGGGGGTCCTGCGGGGGCGGGACGATCGTGAGCACCCGCACCGGTGGCGCGTGGTCGCCGGGCGCGTCCGGGACCCCGGGATCCTCCTCCGCCACGGCCTCGGCGACGCCGGTCTCCGGCTCGGGCTCCGGCTGAGTGGGCGCCTCCGCTTCGGGGGGCTCGGAGACGACCGCCGCGTCGAGCTCCGGGAGCATCTCCGGTTCGGGTTCGGGTTCGGGTTCTGGTTCTGGTTCTGGTTGGGGTGCGGGTTCGGGCTCCTCGGGCTCCTCGTCCTGCGGCTCCGGCATGGGGGCGGGGGCACCCAGCCGTGCGGCGGCGGCCTCCACGTCGGCCCGGGAGATGCGGCCCCCGGGGCCCGTCCCCACCACCGTCGCCAGGTCGACGCCCAGCTCCTCCGCCGCCCGACGCGCGGGCGTCGACACCGTGGGGCCGTCCTGCGCGGCGGCCTCCTCGGCGCCGAACATGCCCATCTGCACCGGCCCCGCGGGCCGTCCCACCATCCCGATCGGTTCGCCCACCCCCACCTCCGTCCCCTCCGCCACGCCGTGCAGCAGCTCCCCCGTGGCCGGGGACTCCAGTGCCTCCACGCGGTCCTCCACGGCGACCTCCGCGATGAGCTCGCCCTCCGCGACGGACGCGCCGTCCGGCGCGAGCCACCGCAGCAGGACGCCGTCCCGCATGGTCTCGGTGATCCGCGGCATCAGGATGTCGTCCACCCGGACGATTCTGACACCGCCGCCCGGCGGCACGTCAGCCGGTGAGGTGCAGGTGCCGCTCCACGAGGGTCACGTCGCGCCATTCCCCGGCGATCCGCCCGTGCCCGCGGTGGGTGCCCACCACCGAGAACCCGTGCCGCCGCGCCAGCGCCAGGCCCGCGGCGTTCTGCGGCAGGATCATCCCCACCAGCTTCCAGTACCCGTGGTCCGGGGCGGTTTCGATGAGGTGCTCCAGCAGCCCCGCGCCCACGCCCGCCCCCCGCGCGTGGCGGGCCACATAGACCGTGTACTCGCCCACGCCGGCGTACCAGGGGCGGTGGGAGAACGGCGCCAGCGCCGACCACCCGGCGACCCGGCCGCCCAGCTCGGCGCAGTACACGGGGGCGTTCGCCGGCCGCGCCGCCAGCCAGTCCCGGCGCTCGCCCTCGGGGTGCGGCCCGGTGGCGAACGTGGCGATCCCGTCCGCGATGCCCTCGTCGTAGATGGCCCCGATGGCGCCGGCGTCGGCGGGATGGGCGGGACGGATGCGGAGTTCGGGCGTGCTCACGGCTCGGCCGCAGTGTGCCACAGCCGCCGCCGCGCGCTTGGCAATTATGGTAGTCATTCCCAACAAGCAGATGACCCACCGCCGAGGCACCCCATGATCCGCGCGCTCCGAACACCCCGTCTGGCCACCCTCGCCGTCGCGCTCCTGCTCGCCGGCGCGGCCGCGCTGGTCGCCGGCTGCGGCTCCGGGTCCGGCTCCGGGTCGGACGGCCCGCGCATCGTCGTGACCACGAGCGTGCTCGGCGCCGTGGTGCGCGACCTCGTGGGCGACCGCGCCACGGTGGACGTGCTCATGCCCAACGGCACCGACCCGCACGAGTTCCAGCCGTCGGCGAAGGACGCCTCCCGGCTGCAGGAGGCGGACCTCGTGGTCGTGAACGGGCTCGGCCTGGAGGAGTCCCTCCAGGAACCGCTGGCGCAGGCCCGCTCCGCCGGGGTACCGGTGTTCGATGCGGGTGAGCACGTCGACGTGCGCACCTTCGGGCAGGGCGAGATCACCGACGACGGCACCGGCGCGGACGACCCGCACTTCTGGATGGACCCGAAGCAGATGGAGCGGGTCGTGGCGGCGCTCGCACCGGTGGTGAAGGACGCGACCGGCCTCGACGTGTCGGCGTCGGCGACGTCCCTCGAGACGCGGCTGTCGGGTCTCTCCGGCGAGCTCGCGGCCCAGGCCCGCACGATCCCCGCCGCCGACCGCAAGCTGGTCACCGGCCACGAGTCGATGGGGTACTTCGCCCGGGCGTTCGGCTTCCGCCTCATCGGCGCGATCGTGCCGTCCCTGTCGTCCCAGGCGCAGCCGTCGGCCGGCGACCTCGCCAAGCTCAGGGCGCAGATCGAGGCCGAGCGCGTGCCGGCGATCTTCACCGAGATCGGGACGCCCCCGGCGGTCGCGGAGGCCGTGGGCGACGAGACGGGGGCGCGGGTCATCGAGGTCGCCTCCCACAACCTCCCGGACGACGGCTCGTACTTCACCTTCATGCGGGACGTGATGGCGAAGGTCGTCGAGGGCCTGCGGCCGTAGGCTCCCCGGGTGACCTCACTCGCAGAGCCGTTCACCGACCCGTTCCTGCAGCGCGCCCTGGTGGCCGGCGTCCTGGTGGCGCTGGCCGCCGCCGTGGTCGGCACCTTCGTGGTGCTGCGGGGGCTGGCCTTCATCGGCGACGCCCTGGCCCACGGCGTGCTGCCCGGCATCGCGGTGGCCCTGCTCGCCGGCGGCCCGGGGATGCTGGGCGCCCTGGTGGGCGCGGGGGTGATGATCGGCGGGGTGACGCTGGTCACGCGCTCCTCCCGCCTGTCCGGCGACACCGCCATCGGCCTGCTGTTCGTGGGGATGCTCTCCCTGGGCGTGGTGATCGTGTCGCGGTCCGCCAGCTTCACGGGCGACCTCACGCGCATCCTGTTCGGCGACGTGCTGGGCATCGGGTGGGACGACATCCAGCTGCAGGCGGTGGTGACCCTGCTGGTGCTGGGCGTCGCCGCCGTGTTCGCGCGGCCGTTCCTGCTGCTGTGCATCGACCCCGAGTCGGCGACCGTCGCCGGATTCCGGGCGGCGCGGTACCACGCCCTCATGCTCGCCCTCATCGCGGTCACGGTGGTGGTCTCGTTCCAGGCCGTCGGCACGCTCCTGGTGTTCGGGATGCTGGTGGCGCCGCCGGCGACCGCGGCGCTGTTCGCCCACCGGGCGGGGACGATGATGCTCATCGCCGGCGCCATCGGGGCGGTGTCGGTGTGGGCGGGCCTGGCGCTGTCCTACGAGTACGACCTGGCGGCGGGCGCGAGCGTGGTGCTGGTGCAGGTGGCGGTGTTCTTCGTGGCCCTCACGGCCGGGACCCTGCTGGAGCGCCGGGCGGCGGCCGCATGAGCGACGCGGTCCGCGCCGACGCCGTGGCCGTGGGGTGGGACGGCCGCGCGGTGGTGGAGGGCATCACCCTCGCCGTCGCCCCCGGCACGACCCTGGCGATCGTCGGCACCAACGGGTCCGGCAAGTCCACGTTCCTGCGCACGCTGGTGGGGCTCCAGCCCCCGCTCGCGGGGACGCTGGAGGTGCTGGGGGACCGGCCGGGCGCCCAGCCGGCCCGCGTCGCCTACGTCGGCCAGTTCCACCCCCAGGGCTTCGTCCTGCCGCTGCGGGTGCGGGACGTGGTCGCCATGGGCCGGTTCCCCCGGCTCGGGCTCCTGGGCCGCCCCGGCGCGGAGGACCGCGCCCGGGTGGAGGAGGCCATGGCCCGCATGGACATCCTGCCCCTCGCCCGGCGGGCGCTGCGCGACCTCTCCGGCGGCCAGCGGCAGCGGGCCTACGTCGCCCAGGCCCTGGCCCAGCGGGCCGACCTGCTGGTCCTGGACGAGCCGGCCTCGGGTCTGGACCCCGCGGCGCGGGAGCTGCTCACCCGCGCCCTCGACGACGAGCGGGACCGCGGGGCGGCCGTCATCCACAGCACCCACGACGTGCGGGAGGCGATGCTCGCCGACCAGGCGCTGCTCATGGCCGGCCGCGTGGTCGCGGTGGGCCCGCCCGCCGACGTGGTCTCCCGGGAGGCGGTCATCGCCACCTTCGGCCTGGTGCTGGGCGACCTGCCGGACGGCACGCCCATCGCCCTGGACCCGGGGCACGCCCACGGCCACCACGACCCGCACGACCACCACCACCACTGATGGGCCTGCAGCTGCGCCGCACCGGTGAGGATCTCGCCGTGGTGCGCCTCGCGCCCGGTGACGACGCGCCCGGCTGGGCACGCGGGCCGTTCGTCTCGGTCACCCGCACGGCGGCGGAGCTGTCGGTCGTCTGCGAGGCGGCCGCGGTTCCCGCGGACGCCGTCGCCGAGCGCGGATGGCGGCGGCTGGAGGTGCTCGGGCCCCTGGACTTCGCGCTCACCGGGGTGCTGGCGTCCCTCGCCCAGCCCCTGGCGGAGGCGGGTGTGCCGGTCTTCGTGATCTCGACCCACGACACCGACCACCTCCTGGTGAAGGGCGACCGCCTGGCCGACGCCGAGGCGGCCCTGCGCGCGGCCGGGCACGAGGTGGCCGGGTGAGCGGCCCGCGGGACTTCCCCGCGGCACGCGGCGGACGCGATCATGTGGCCGTGCACGACCACCCCGCGCCCACCGGCTGGCTGGACCACGCCCGCACCGAGCTCGCCCGCGCCGGCCACCGGGCCGGGGGCGCCCGCACCGCGGTGCTCGAGCAGCTGGCCGGCGCCGGGTGCTGCCGGACCGCCCAGGAGATCCACGACGAGCTGCGCGGCGACGACCGGCGCGTGGGCATCGCATCGGTGTACCGGGTGCTGGACCAGCTCGTGGGCCTGCGCCTGGTCACCAAGATCGAGTTCGGCGACGGGGTGTCGCGCTTCGAGCCCGCCCAGCCCGGCGGGCACCACCACCATCACGTGGTGTGCACCGAGTGCGGTCGCGTCGACCCGTTCGAGGACCGGGACCTGGAGCGCGCGATCTCGGGGAGCGGGCGGCGCACCGGATTCGAGGTGACGGACCACGACGTGGTCCTGCGGGGGCGCTGCCCCGACTGCGCCGCGCGCTGAGCCCCAGGCGAAGCCCCGCGGGCTCGTCTAGTTTCCTGGGTGGTCCCTCAACCCGAACCGACCCGGAGGAGCCGCCCATGGCCGCCGACCGCGATCCCGACCCCAAGCTCGCCGAGTACGCGCATCCCGAGCGCCTGGTCACGACCGCCTGGCTGGCGGAGCACCTGGACGACCCCGGCGTGGTGGTGGCGGAGTCCGACGAGGACGTCCTGCTGTATGACACCGGCCACATCCCGGGCGCCGTGAAGATCGACTGGCACAGCGACCTCAACGACCAGGTGGCGCGCGACTACGTCGACCCCGAGGGCTTCGCGGAGCTGATGGCCTCCAAGGGGATCTCCCGGGACACCACCGTCGTGTTCTACGGGGACAACTTCAACTGGTGGGCGGCGTACGCGCTGTGGGTGTGCAGCCTGTTCGGCCACGCCGACGTGCGCCTGCTGGACGGCGGCCGGCAGAAGTGGATCGAGGAGGGGCGGCCCCTCACCACCGAGGTGCCGTCGCGCCCGCGCACCGACTACCCCGTGGTGCCGCGCGACGACCGGACGATCCGCGCCTTCAAGGAGGACGTCCTCGCCCACATCGGCAACGGCAAGCTCATCGACGTGCGCTCCCCCGGGGAGTACAGCGGCGAGCTCACGCACATGCCGGACTACCCGCAGGAGGGCGCGCTGCGCGCCGGCCACATCCCCACCGCGGCGAACGTGCCGTGGCGGCGGGCGGCCAACGATGACGGCACCTTCCGGAGCCTGTCGGAGCTCCAGGCGATCTACCGGGACGAGGTCGGCGTCTCCGGCGGCGACGACATCGTCGCGTACTGCCGCATCGGCGAGCGCTCCAGCCACACGTGGTTCGTCCTCACGCACCTGCTGGGCTTCGACCGCGTGCGGAACTACGACGGCTCGTGGTGCGAGTGGGGCAACGCCGTGCGCGTGCCCATCGAGCGCCCCGGCCACCCCGTGCGGCCCTGAGCGCCGCGTGATCCCCGCCGCCCTCCAGGAGATCGTCGACGACTTCGGGATGTCCCCGAAGGAGCTGCGGCTGCAGATGCTCCTGGACTTCTCGAAGGGCCTGCCCGCGCTCCCGGACCGCTACCGGGACCGGGCGGGCCTCGAGCAGGTCCACGAGTGCCAGACGCCGTTCTTCCTCGCCGTGGAGATCGACGACGCCGGGCACGTGCACCTGTTCTTCGACGCGCCGCCGGAGGCCCCCACCACCCGCGGGTACGCCGGGATCCTCGCCGAGGGCCTGGAGGGCGCCACCCCCCGGGAGGTCCTCGAGACCCCGCCGGACTTCTACGTGAAGATGGGGCTCGCGGAGCTCATCTCCCCGCTGCGGCTGCGCGGCATGGGGGCGATCCTGGCGCGCATCAAGCGCCGCGTCGTGGAGCTCGGCGGGGCGGGATGAGCGCCGTCCCCGCGGTCGGGATCCTCACCGTCTCCGACCGGGCGAGCCGCGGCGACTACGAGGACCGCGGGGGCCCCGCGATCCGGGAGTACCTCGGCGAGGCGCTCACGGGCGCGTGGCGGGCGGTCGCGGCGGTCGTGAGCGACGACCGCGAGGTGGTGGAGGCCGAGCTCGTGCGCATGGCCGACGAGGAGGGCTGCTGCCTGGTGGTCACCACCGGCGGCACCGGGCCCGCGCCCAGGGACATCACCCCGGAGGCCACCGAGGCGGTGTGCGACCGCATGCTGCCGGGGTTCGGGGAGGCGATGCGGGCCGAGAGCCTCCGCCACGTCCCCACGGCGATCCTGAGCCGCCAGACCGCCGGCCACCGGGGGAGCTGCCTCATCGTGAACCTGCCCGGCAAGCCGGCGGCGATCCGCGAGTGCCTCGACGCGGTGTGGGGCGCGATCCCCTACTGCGTCGACCTCATCGGGGGCCCGCGCCTGGAGTCCGGGGGCGCGTTCCGCCCGAGGGCCTGACCCGGCGCCCCTAGCGGATGTCGGACGGGCGGTCCGCCAGGCGGATCGCGAACGTCCGCTCGGCGCCGTCCCGCAGGACCGTCATCCGCACCTCGGTGCCGACGCGGCGGCTGGCGATCGCGAGGCTCACGTCGCCCATGTCGGCGACCGTGCGGCCGTCGATGCCGACGATCACGTCGCCGCCCTTCGGGATCTCGTCCGGGCCGTTGCCGGTGCCGGAGGTCGCGCCGCGCAGGCCGGCATCCTTGGCGGGCCCGCGGTCGTCGAGGTCGACGATCATCACCCCGCGGCGGCCGGCCAGGTCGTTCGCCCGGGCGGCCTGGGGCGTGAGGGTCGTGCCGACGATCCCGATCCAGGCGTGCTGCGCCTTCCCGGTCTCGATGATGCTCTGCGCGACGGGCCGCACGGTGTCGATGGGGACGGCGAAGCCGATGCCGAGGTTCCCCCCGCCGTTGCCCTCGGTGGCGATCTGGGAGTTGATCCCCACGACGCGGCCGGTGCGGTCGATGAGCGGGCCGCCGGAGTTGCCCTGGTTGATGGCGGCGTCGGTCTGGATGACGTTCTGGATGCTGGTGTCGTTGGGCGAGGAGATCGTCCGCTTGAGGGCGGAGACGATGCCGGTGGTCACCGTCTGCCGGTAGCCCAGGGGGTTCCCGATGGCGACCAGGGGGTCGCCGACGGTGAGGTCCCGGATGGTCCCCAGCGGGACCACGGCCGCGCCGCGGGGGACCTCGGCGATCTTCAGGACCGCCACGTCGGTGGACGGGTCGGTGCCGAGGATGGTGGCGGGCAGGGTCTCCCCGGTCTCGAAGGTGACCTCCACCTTCTTCGCGTTCTCCACGACGTGGGCGTTGGTGAGGATGCGGCCCGCGCGGTCCACCAGGAACCCGGTACCGAGGCTGCCCGAGGTCGAGTCCCCGGTGGTCACGAGCATCACGCCGGGCGAGAGGCGCTTCACGATCGCCGAGACCGGCAGCTGGCCGGCGGTGGCCGGCGGGGTGATCTCCGGGTTCGCCGTGTCCGTGGCGGGGGCCGCGGGGCCGTCCAGCAGCCCGGCGCCGCGCTCGATGACGGTGACGGTGCGCGTCCCGCCGTCGCCCGAGCCGGCGACGGTGGTGGCGGCCACCGCGACGGCCGCGCCGATCACCGCGGGTGCCACCGATGCCGCGAGCCACCGGGGCGGCCGGCGTCGCGGCGCGGGCGGGGCGGGGGCCGGCGGGGGCTCGGGGGGACCGGGGTAGGGGGACTCGGCGGGCGGTGGCGTCACGTGCGGCAGGGTAGCGGGCGATCCTTAAGGTCCTGCGAGGGTCGGTGAAGGCTCGGGGAAAACCGCGCGTCGCCGCCCTCCGCCGCGCTACGGTTCCGGGCCATGGCCGAGCGCATCATGGTGGTCGAGGACGAGCAAGCGATCCGCACCGTGGTGGAGTACGCCCTGGAGGACGCCGGCTTCGAGGTGGTGTCGGTCGCCCGCGGCGACGACGCCCTCGCCACGATCCAGGACCAGGCGGTCGACCTGGTGATCCTCGACCTCATGCTGCCCGGGGTGGACGGCCTGGAGGTCTGCAAGCGCATCCGGGCGGAGCGCAGCACGCCGATCATCATCCTGTCGGCACGCGGCGAGGAGCTCGACAAGGTGCTGGGCCTGGAGCTCGGCGCCGACGACTACGTCACCAAGCCGTTCAGCCCCCGCGAGCTGGTCTCGCGCGTTCGGGCGAACCTGCGGCGCGCCCGGTCGGAGCCCGACCGCGGCCAGTCGCTGCGTGCCGGCGACCTCGAGATCGACCCGGTGGCCCGCACGGTCACGCGGGGCGACGAGGAGGTCCACCTCACCTTCAGCGAGTTCGAGATCCTCCACAAGCTGGCGAGCAGCCCCCGACGGGTGTTCACCCGTGAGGAGCTCATGAACCACCTGTGGCAGGGCTCCTTCTTCGGCGACCTGCGCAGCGTGGACGTGCATGTGCGGCACCTGCGGCAGAAGGTCGAGGACGACCCGTCGAACCCGGCGCTCATCCGGACGGTCCGCGGCGTGGGGTACGCCTTCGGCGCGGACGTGGCGAGGGTCTGATGGCCTTCCGCCACCCCGGCCTGCAGGCCTGGCTGGTGGCGACCCTCATCGCGGTGGGGGCCCTTGCCAGCGCCGCGGTGCTGCTCACGGTGCTCCCCACGCTGGAGAGCAACCTGCGCCGCGACGAGGCGCGGACCCAGAGCGGGGAGCTGCTGTCGGCGATCGACGGCACGGTGCGCAACGCGTCGCTGGAGTCCGCCCCGGAGTCGCAGGTGGCCGAGCTGGCCACCGCGATCGCCGCCGAGACCGGCGGGCAGGTGCGGATCATCGTGATCCACGCCGGGTACCGCACCGTCGCCCGGTCCCCGGGCTGCTGCCGTCTGCTCGACGCGGTGCTCGGGGCGGCGACCACCAGCGGCGTCGCGAACACCGGCACCGCCGGCGGTTACCGGTACGTGTGGGCGCGGCAGCGGTACACGTTCTCCGCCCCCATCTTCGGCGAGGGCGTGGTGGTGGAGGCCGCGGCGCGGGCCCGGGGCGTCTCGGACTCCCAGCTCAACGCCCTGCGCCGCCGGCTCATCGTCGCGGTCGCCGCCGTCCTCATGCTGGCGGCGCTGGCCGGCTACGGGCTGTCGCGGCTGGTGGGCGTGCGCATCGCGGTCCTGGCCCGCACGGCGTCCCGGCTCGCGGCCGGCGACCTGGGCGCCCGCGCGCCCGACCAGCGCCTGCGGGAGTTCGCGATCCTCGGCGACAGCCTCAACACGATGGCGGGGCGCATCGAGAACCAGGTGGACCAGATCACCGGGGAGCGCGACCGCGCCGGCATGCTCATCTCGTCGCTCGCCGAGGGCGTCATCGGCCTCGCCGACGACGGCGCCATCACGATCATGAACCCGGCGGCCAAGCGCCTGCTCGGGGTGCCGCCGGGCGCGGTGCTGACCCGGGTGGCGGAGCTGCCGTCGGCGCTGGTGCAGGCCATCGACGCGGCGGAGCCGGCGGACCGCGAGCCGGTGCTCCAGGAGGTCGTCCTGGACGACGGCACCGAGGTGGAGCTCATCCTCGCCCGCCTGGCGGCGCCCGCGGCCGGCGCCGTGGTGACGATGCGCGACGTCACCGAGCAGCGGCGCCTGGAGCGCGCCCGGCGCGACCTGGTGGCCAACGTCTCCCACGAGCTCAAGACGCCGCTCGCCGCCATCAAGGGCCTGCTGGAGCTGCTGCAGGGCCCCCGCATCGACGCGGACCGCCGCGAGCAGTTCCTGGAGCTCATGAGCGGCGAGGCGGACCGCCTGCAGCGGCTGGTGGAGGAGCAGCTGCAGCTCGCCCGGCTGGACAGCGGCGGGCTGCCGCTGGAGCGGGAGCGGTTCGACCTGGACGCCATGGCCGACGGGGTGGTGGCCTCCCGGCAGGCGCTCGCGGAGGCGGACGGCAAGCACCTGCGGGCGGTCGCCGCATCCGGCCCCGTGGCCGTGCACGCCGACCCCGCCCGGGTGGAGCAGATCCTGTTGATCCTCCTGGACAACGCGCTGCGGCACACCCCGGCCGGCGGCTCGGTGGACGTGGTGGTGGGCCGGGAGGGCCCCATGGCGACCATGGCCGTGGTGGACACGGGCGAGGGGATCCCGCTGCAGGACCAGCCCTTCGTCTTCGACCGCTTCTACCGGGGCGACCGCAGCCGCGAGGGGCGCAGCGCCGGCCTGGGCCTCGCGATCGCGCGCGGCCTCGCCCGGGCGCACGGCGGGGCCATCGACCTGGTCTCCGCGCCCGGGGCGGGGAGCACCTTCACCCTGCGCCTGCCGGCGGCCGCACCGCCCACGCAGGAGCATCCCGTGGTCACCACGAGCCCCCCGCCGGGCGATAGCGTGGGCGGATGACCGACACCGTTCTCGTCACCGGGGCAGGCCGGGGCATCGGCCGCGCCACGGTGGAGCGCTTCCTCGCCGGCGGCTGGCGGGCCGTCGCCGGGGTCCGCGACCCCGACGCCGCCCGTGAGGCCCTGCCCGCGGACGACCGCCTGAAGATCATCCGCCTGGACGTGACCGACGCGGACGCCGTGCCCGGCGCCGTGGCGGAGGCCGAGGCCTTCGCCGGCGGTGCGCTCGCCTGCGTGGTGCCCAACGCCGGCTACGCCCTCATGGGGTCCGCGGAGGACGTGGACCTCGCCGAGGCGCGCCGCATGTTCGACACGAACTTCTTCGGCAACGTGGACGTGGTGCAGCACTGCCTTCCCGCGATGCGCGAGGCGGGCCGCGGCAGCGTCGTCTGCGTGTCCTCCATCGGCGCTCGCGTGACCCACCCGCTGCTGTCGATGTACCACGCGACCAAGTACGCGATGTCCGCGTGGGCGGAGGGGATGCGCATCGAGCTGCGGCCCCTCGGCGTCCGGGTCCACGTCCTGGAGCCCGGGATGGTGAACACCGACTTCTCGATGGCCACCCGCGTCACCGGCGGCATCGCCGCGGGCGAGGGCGCCTACGCGCCGCTGTTCGAGCAGCTCAAGCTCGGGTTCCGGGCCTGGCGGCAGGAGATGGGCATCGGCCCGGAGCCCGTCGCGGAGGCCGCGTTCGCGGCCGCGACCGACCCGGAGGCGGCGTTCCGCGTGCCGGTGGGGGCGGACTCCGAGCTCATCGGCGACGCCCGTGACGCGTGGGACGACGAGGGCTTCCAGGACTGGCTGCTCGGCTTCCTGCGCCTCGACTGGGGCCAGCCCGCGGAATGACCGGCCCGGTCGTCGTCGCCCTGGCGGCGTTCAAGGGGGCGCTGTCCGCCGCGGACGCCTCGCGGGCCGTCGCCGCGGGCGTCCGCCTGGCCGCCACCGGCGTCGAGACACGGGTGGTCCCCGTCGCCGACGGCGGGGAGGGGACCCTGGACGCCCTCGTGGCCGCCGCCCGCGGCCGCCGGCGCGGCAGCCTGGTGGCCGACCCCCTGGGCCGGCCGGTGGAGGCGGCGATCGGCGAGCTGCCGGGCCATGTGGCGGTGGTGGAGCTCGCGCAGGCCAGCGGCTACGAGCGGCTGCTGCCGGCCGAGCGCGACCCGGAGATGACCAGCACCCTGGGGACGGGCGAGCAGATCCGCGCGGCGCTCGACCTGGGGGCGACGCGGATCATCGTGGGGCTCGGCGGCAGCGCGACCAACGACGGCGGCATGGGGCTGGCCCGGGCCCTGGGCGTCCGGTTCCTGGACGCGTCGGGCGCGGAGCTGGCGGGCCGCGGGGCGGACCTGGCGCGCGTCGCCTCCGTGGACCGGTCGGGCCTGGACGGCCGCATCGCGGCCACGGAGATCGTGGTGGCATGCGACGTCACCAACCCCCTCACCGGCGCCGACGGCGCCGCCGCGGTGTTCGGTCCCCAGAAGGGTGCGGACCCCGACATGGTGCGGCGCCTTGACGACGGGCTCCGGAACTACGCGGCGGCCGTGACCCGCGCCACCGGCGTGGAGGTGCTCGACGTGCCGGGCCTGGGGGCCGCCGGCGGCGCGGCGGCCGGCCTGGTGGCCCTGCTGGGCGCCCGCATCGAGCCGGGTGCCCGGATGGTGCTGGAGGCCGCGGGCCTGCCGGCCGCCCTGGACGGCGCGGCGCTGTGCATCACCGGCGAGGGCCGCCTGGACGAGCAGAGCATGCGGGGCAAGGCCCCGGCAGCGGTCGCCGCCGCGTGCGGGGAGGCCGGCGTGCCGTGCGTCGCGGTGTGCGGGCAGCTCGGCCTGCTGCCGGGGATGGTGCGCCGCATGGGCCTGGCCGCCGCCTTCCCGGTCAACCGCGCCCTGCTCCCCGAGCCCGACGCGCTGGCCGAGACCGAGACCAACCTCGCCGCGATGGGCGCGGCGATCGCCGGCATGTGGCGGGCGGTCGCCGGCTGACCGGCCTATACCCCGGCCGGTGGCGTGCCGTCCGCACGGCCGGTCCCCGGCGCCGCGATGGGCGCACCATGGGTCACGTGATGACGACGCTCCGCACCATCCCCTCCTGGCCCTCCTGCTGCTCGCCGTGCTGGTCGCACAGCCCGCCGCCGCCGGCCAGGCGCACCGGCCCGGCGACGCCGCCCTGCGGCAGGCGACCGCGCTGAGCAGGGACTGGGGGCGCTGCCCCACCTCGCCGCCCGCCCACCGGGCGCTCGCGGCGGCGCGGACCGCGCCGCGCGGGGCGCGCGCGGTGCGGGCCCGCACCGCGCTGCGGGCGTGGCAGCGGGTCGTGCGCGAGTGCTCCGCCCCGGTGCCGATGCCGGTCGCGGACCCTTCCTCCTAGGGCCCCAGCCACTCCAGGACGGCCTCCAGGACGCCCGCGCCGTACGGCGCGCTCGTGATCCACGGCATCCGCCCGGCCAGGGCCGGGTCCGCGTCCGCGCCGTTGCGCACCAGGGCGAAGCGGCCCACGTGGCCGGCCATCGCGGCGTCCTCCGCGCTGTCGCCCACCGCCAGGCACGCCGCCGGGTCGAGCCCGCGCCGGGCGATGTCGGTGGCCACCGCGGCCCCCTTCGACGCCGCGGCGGGCAGCAGGTGGAAGACGTTGCCGCCCGTCACCCGCCCGTTGTCGGCGAGGCGCAGCGCCCCGGCCGACCGCTCCGCCACCCAGGCGGCGGCGTCCGGGGAGGCGGTGCCCCGGTACACGTGGCTGCCCTCGCGGCCCCACTGCGCGGCGGGGTGCACCTCCAGGCCCGGCTCGCGCTCCAGCAGGGCGGCCGGGATTCCCGTGGTCGCGATCGCGTCGTGCACGGTCACGCCCGGCGGCGCCGGGTATCCGCAGTCGCAGGCACCGAGCTCCGGGAGGATCCCGTCGGCGCCCAGCAGCAGGGCGGTGGTCTCCAGGCGCATCCGGCTGCGGCCGCTCACCAGGACCACGGGCACCTCGCGCTCGCGCAGGAGCATGAGCGCCCGCGCGCCCGCGTCGCTGGGCGCGCCGCCGGGGCCGGCCAGCACGGACCCGCCCGGCCCGAGCAGGGTCCCGTCCAGGTCCAGGTAGACGGCCCTCACCCGGCCCCCCGCAGCAGCGGCCCGATGGGCGGCCGCTCGGCGGGCCGCACCTCGCGCTCCTCCATCGCCCAGCCGTCGCCGTCGCGCACCGGCCGCGCGTACGGCCCGGCGTCGGCGAGCCCGGCGGATGCCCGGCCCTCGTCCGCCAGCCGGCGCAGCACCGCCTGGGTGATGGCGTAGGCCATGGGGCCCAGGGCGGCGGTGGGCTGGTTCACGTGGACGCGGCGCCCCAGGTCCACCTGGGCGAGCGCGCCCAGGCCGCGCGCCCGGAGCACGTCGATGAGCAGGCCGATCTCCACCGCGTACCCGGTGAAGAACGGCAGGGACTCCAGCAGGTCGCGCCGCCCGGCCTGCTCCCCGGACAGCGGCTGGGCGAGCGCCGCCAGCGGCGGGTGGAAGAGGTTGAGCAGCGGCCGCGCGCAGATCTCGGTCACCCGCCCGCCGTCGTCGCCCGAACCCATCGCGCGGCGGTACACCGCCTTGGTGAACGCCACCTCCGGCACCTCGAGCAGCGGGCCCAGCATCCCCGGCACGAACGCCGGGTCGAAGTCGCTCACGTCCGAGTCGAGCCACAGCACCAGGTCGCCCGAGGTGACCGCGAGGCTCTTCCACATCGCCTCGCCCTTGCCGCGCCCCGGGCCGGCGCCCGGCAGCACCTCGTCGTCCTGCACCACGCGCGCACCCGCCATGGCGGCCTCCGCCGCGGTGCCGTCGGTGCTGTGCGAGTCGACGACCACCAGCTCGTCCACCAGGCCGGACGGCCCCATCCAGTGCTGGCGCACCGCCGACACGATGGTGCCCACCGTGCCCTCCACGTTCAGGGCGGGCAGCACCACCGACACGCTCACGCCGCCGTCCCTGCGGAGCCGCGCGAGCCGCTCGGGGTCGAAGGACGGACCCGCGAAGGTCCGCGTGCGAAGCCATGAATCCCGGTCCATCGGCCAGGGAAGATATTCGGGAGGCCGGTGCTAACGTCCGCCGCGTCGTGCGGAACGAGCTGAAAGGGCTGGTGCTCTCCGGAGGAGCCGGCACCCGCCTTCGCCCCATCACCCACACCAGCGCCAAGCAGCTGGTGCCGGTCGCCAACAAGCCGGTGCTGTTCTACGGGCTGGAGGCGCTGCGGGATGCCGGGGTGGTCGACATCGGGATCATCGTGGGCGACACCCAGGCCGAGATCGAGGCGGCCGTGGGGGACGGGTCGGCGCTGGGGATCCGCGTGACCTACATCCGGCAGGAGGCCCCGCTGGGGCTCGCCCACGCGGTGCTCACCGCGGCGGACTTCCTGGGGGACTCCCCGTTCGTGATGTACCTGGGCGACAACCTGCTGCGGGACGGCATCCGGGGGCTGGCCGACGAGTTCCGGTCCGGGGATGCCGACGCGATGATCCTGCTGCAGCGGGTGCCGAACCCCTCCGCGTACGGGGTGGCGGAGCTGGAGGACGGCCGGGTGGTGCGGCTGCAGGAGAAGCCGCCGCAGCCCAGGACCGACCTGGCGCTGGTGGGCGTCTACATGTTCACCTCGGCGATCCTGGATTCCGCCCGGGCGATCCGCCCGTCCGCGCGCGGGGAGCTGGAGATCACCGATGCGATCCAGCATCTGATCGACTCCGGGCTGCGGGTGGACCCGCACGTGGTGACCGGCTGGTGGAAGGACACCGGCAAGCTGGCGGACATGCTGGAGGCCAACCGGCTGGTGCTGGACGTGCTGGAGCCCCGGGTGGACGGGGAGCTGGTGGGCAGCACCATCGAGGGGCGGGTGGTGATCGAGGCCGGGGCGCGGGTCGTGGACTCGGCGATCCGGGGGCCGGCGGTGATCGGCCGGGACGCGGTGATCGAGGCGGCCTACATCGGGCCGTACACCGCGGTGTCGGACCGGGTGGTGATCCGCCGGGCGGAGGTCGAGCACTCGATCTTCCTGGAGGACAGCCGCATCGAGGACCTGGACGCGCGGGTGGAGAGCAGCCTGGTGGGGCGCGGCGTGGTGATCGCCCGCAGCACCGCCAAGCCCCGGGCGTACCGGTTCATGGTGGGCGACTCCTCGGCGATCGGCCTGATCTAGCCCGTGCGGATCCTGGTGACCGGCGCCGCGGGCATGCTGGGGCGGGACCTGATCCCGTTCCTGGCCTCTCGGGGCGACGACCCGGTGGGCGTGGACATGGAGGTCGACATCCGCGACCCGGCCGCGGTGGCGGCGTGCCTCTCGGAGGTCCGGCCCGAGGGGGTCATCCACTGCGCGGCGTGGACCGACGTGGACGGCGCCGAGGAGCGGGAGTCCGACGCCCTGGCGGTCAACGGCGACGGCGCCGGGAACGTGGCGGCCGCCGCGGCGGGGCTGGGGGTGCCGATGGTGCAGGTTTCCACCGACTACGTGTTCGACGGGACCGCCGCCGGCGACTACCCCGAGGACGCCCCCACCGCGCCCATCGGCGCGTACGGGCGCACCAAGCTCGCCGGGGAGCGGGCGGTGCTCGCCGCCCACCCGCACGGGGCCCGGGTCGCCCGCACCGCGTGGCTGTACGGCGCCCACGGCCGGAACTTCGTGGACACGATGCGCCGCGTGGGGGCCGAGCGCGACGAGGTGACGGTGGTCGACGACCAGCTGGGCTGCCCCACCTGGACCCGGGACCTGGCCCCGGTGCTGCGGGACCTGCTCGATCTGCCGCCGGGCGTCTACCACACCGCCGGGGGCGGGTCGGTGACCTGGGCGGGGTTCGCCCGGGAGATCTTCCGGCTCACCGGCATCGGGTGCCGGGTGCTGCCCATCACCACCGCCGAGCTGGGCCGGCCGGCGCCGCGCCCGGCGCGGTCGGTGCTGGCGGTCACCCGCCCGGGCGCCCCCCGGCTGCGGGACTGGCGCGAGGCGCTGGCCGACTACATCGCGGAGGCGACATGAGGATCCTGCTCACCGGCGGCTGCGGGTTCATCGGCTCGGCGTTCGTGCGCCTGGCCCTCTCGCGCGGCCATGAGGTGGTGAACGTCGACAAGCTCACCTACGCGGGCAACCCGGCCAACGTCGCCGAGGTCGCCCACGAGGAGGGCTACCGGTTCGTGCACGCCGACATCGGCGACGCCGCCGCGATGGCCGAGGCCCTGGACGGCGTGGAGCTGGTGGTCAACATGGCCGCCGAGACCCACGTGGACCGCAGCATCCTGGACCCGGCGGCGTTCCCGATGACCGACGTGGTCGGCACCGCGGTGCTGCTGGCCGAGGCCCGCAGGGCCGGGGTGCGCCGGTACGTGCAGGTCTCCACAGACGAGGTCTACGGCTCGGTGCCGCACGGGGCCTTCCGGGAGACCGACCCCCTGGACCCCAGCAGCCCGTACTCGGCCAGCAAGGCCGGCGGGGACCTGCAGGTGCTGGCCTGGCACCGCACCTACGGGATGGACGTGGTGGTCACCCGCGGGTCCAACACCTACGGGCCGCGCCAGTACCCGGAGAAGCTCATCCCGCTGTTCGTCACCAACGCCCTGGACGGCCACCCGCTGCCGGTCTACGGCGACGGCATGCAGGTGCGCGACTGGATCCACGTGGACGACCACTGCGAGGGCGTCCTGCACGCCGCCCTGCACGGCGAGGCGGGGGAGGTCTACAACGTCGGCGGCGGCAACGAGATGCCGAACCTGGACATCACCCACGCGATCCTGCGCCACACCGGCCGCGACGCGTCGCTGATCCGCCACGTCGAGGACCGCCCCGGCCACGACCGCCGCTACGCCCTGGACACCACCAAGCTGCGCGCCCTGGGCTGGGCCCCGCGCCGGGAGTTCGGCGAGGCCCTGGCCGAGACCGTCGAGTGGTACACGCTCAATCGCGCGTGGTGGGAGCCGATCAAATCCGGGGAGTACCTCGCCTACTACCGCGAGCAGTACGGCGCGCGGGTCGGCGAGTGACCAATTCCGGCTATCGGTTTCGCGAGAATCCCCCATGGGGGGTATGCGGAATCGATCATGCCGCGCCGACCCCAGGGATGCACACGAACGCGCAAGGGGATCGGTCCCGTCTTCTTCGGTCTCTTTCGCGCCGCATCGGATCCAGGATGGCGGTGGCGGTACTCCCCCTTCCGTCCCCGTCATCCGGATCTCTGCCACCCGGCGCGTTTCCGCGTCGCGCGGATTGCGGAATAGGATGCCGCCGGTGAGAGATTCCGGCGTTCCCCGAGCTGGTCTGCACCGCGTCCCCCGGCGCCGTGTCGTCCCCCTGATGGGTGCGATGGGCGCTGCCGCCGCGGCCCTGGCGCTGTCGGCGGGCACGGCCTCGGCCGCCGACCCGATCATGCCCCTGTCCGAGGTGCGGGCGGGCATGACGGGCACCGCCTACACGGTGGTGCAGGGCACGACCATCACCTCCTTCCCCGTCACGATCACCGACGTGCAGCCCGCCCCCTCCGGGCCGGGCGGGGCGCTCATCCTCGTCCGCGCGGAGGGCCCGCTCATCGCGCAGACCGGCGGCATCGCGCAGGGAATGAGCGGCAGCCCCGTGTACGTCACCGGCGGGGACGGGGTCCCGCGGGTCATCGGCGCGATCTCCTACGGGCAGGGCGACGAGGCGAACGTGCTGGGCGCGGTCACGCCCATCGAGCGGATGATCTCGGTGAGCAGGGGCGCCCAGGCGCTGGAGCGCACCCGCGTCCCGGCCGCCGTGCGGCCCACCAGGATCGTCTCGGACCGCACCGCCGCGCTCCGCCTCGAGCGCCGCTCCCCCGGCACCCGGGCCCTCTACCCGCTGGAGCGCTGGGCGGTGGCGGGCATGGACCCCCGCCTCATGCCGCTGCTGCGCGGGGTCACGGGCGCGCGCGCCGAGGTCCAGCAGACCCTCCCGCGCACCTTCCGGCCCCCGGTCACCCTGCAGCCGGGCGCCTCGATGAGCGCCCTCGTCGCCGGCGGCGACTTCGTGGTCGGCGCGATCGGGACCGTCACCTACGTCGACGGCAACACCGTCCTCGGCTTCGGGCACCCGTTCACCGGCGCCGGCGCGACGCGCCTGCTGCTCGGCGACGGCTACATCTACAACGTGGTGCCGGCGCCCATCCGCGGCGGCAGCTTCAAGTTCGGCGAACCGGGCACCGTGCAGGGCATGGTCACCGGCGACCGCCGGGACGGCCTGGTCGGGACCCTCGGCAGGGTCGAGGCGATCCGCGTCCGCACCGTCGCACGGGACACCGCGCGCGGGACGACCGCCGACCTCGACGTCGTGCTCGCCCCCCAGCCGCAGCTGGTGCCGATCCTCAGCGACATCCTCCAGCTCGAGCCACTCATGCAGGCGCGCGACGGCCTCACCGGCGGCACCCTGACCGTCAAGGTCACGATCCGCGGCGGCGACCTGCCGTCCCCGATCGTCTACCGCAACGTGTACGCGGCGTCCGACGACGTCATCACGGCCTCCAGCGGCGCGGCCTCCCGGCCGCTGACGGTCCTGCTGCAGAACTCCGTGAAGGTGTTCGAGCCCGGCGCGGTGGACATCGAGCAGACGCTCAGCCCCACGGTCCAGGCGGCGCGGATCACCGCCGCGCGCATCGTCCCGTCCCGGGTCCGTCCCGGCCAGCGGGCCCGCCTCGTGCTCACCGTCGTCCGCTACCGGGGCGACGCGGAGCGCATCACCGTGCCCGTCACGCTCCCCAAGGCGCTCGACCCCGGCCGCGTCGCGTTCCGCGTGGTGCCGAACAGCCCCGACGGCTTCGACCCGTCCCCGGCGGACCTCACCGCCGCGCTCCTCGGGGAGTCCGCGGCGGTGCGGGCGCACGCCCTGCGCGCGGCGGAGGCCGACCTGCGCGAGCTCGCGGCGGTTCCGCGCGGCCAGCGGGTCCTGCGGACCGTCCGGCGTCTCTCGGAGGACCGCCACGACGCGATCCGCGTGCTGTCGTCCGGCGACGACGCCGAGGACCTCGCCGACGGCATCCGCGTCGCCGTCCCCGGCATGGTGATCTACGGCGGCCGCGCGGTCGCCCGGGTGACCGTCACCGGCTGACCGCGGCGACGGCGGACGAACCGCGCCGCTCAAGCGTTCCGCGGTCCCGCCGATGAAGGTTCCGGCAGTTCATCCCCCGCGAACCGGCCCATACCCCCGCACGACGGGCGCCACTCCCCGGTGCCCGTCGCGCGCCGGGGCCCCGCCGCTGGACCCGCCGCACCCCCGCGCATAGGGTCGCCGCCAGGTCCACATCCGAGACGGACGGAGCGGCCATGCCCCCAGCGCGCCCCCTGCACCTCCTCGCCATGGCGGCGCTGCTCGCCGTCCCGGCGCTCGGCGCCGCCGCCGATCCGGTGGTGACCACACCGCGGGGCGCCGCCGACATCCGGATGGCCGCGGCCCCCGCGGGCCCCCGGGCCCTGGCCTACTGGACGGTGGTCTCCGGCGGGACGCAGCGCCTCGAGGCGGCCGAGCGCGGCGCCGACGGGACCTGGGCCGCGCCGGTCGTGCTGGGGACGGCGTCGGGCGACGGCGATCCCATCATCGCGCTCAACGCCCGCGGCGACGCGGTGCTCGCCTGGCGGCTGCGGGACCGGTCGGGCCAGCGGCTGCTGGCGGCGACGCGGGCGCCGGGGGGCCGCTGGTCGGCGTTGCGCGCCGTCGCGACGGCTCCGCGTCTCGGGCCCCCGGAACTCAACCTCGCCTCCGATGGCACGGCGATCGTGGGCTGGGGCCAGGTGCGGAACCTCGACACCCGGACCCCCGTCCGCGCATCGGTGCGCCGTCCGGGCGGTGCCTTCGGCGCTCCGGTGCGGGTTGGCACCGCCCCGGCCGCCTCGTCCGCCCTGGAGAACATCGAGTTCCGCGCGCTGCCGGGCGGCCGGGCCGTCGCCGCCTGGTCCGACAAGGGGGAGACCTCGGTCGCGCGGCTGCGCGGCGGACGCTGGGGAACGCCGTCGGTCCTCCGAGTGACCCGCATCGGCGTGTGGGCCGTCCGCGTGTCGGCCGACGGCACCGCCTTCACCACGTGGTTCGTCCCCCGGCGCGGCGCGAAGGGCAACTTCAACGCCGTCCCGGGGCGGATGTTCGGGGCGGTGGCGCCGCCCGGGCGGGGATGGGCGCGGCCCCGCGCGATCTCCGGTCCCACGGCCGTCATCGGCGTCGAGAACCTGTTCTACTCGGGCACGGTGCTCTACCTGGACGATGCCGGCCACGCGTACGCGGGCTGGATCCGGTTCCCCAGGCTCCCGGGCGGCGGGCCGCGGGCGACCGTGGGGGCCGGCGGCGCCGCGATCGTCGCGACCGGCGGCCCGGGCGGGTGGGGAACCGGCCGCCGCGTGTCCGCCGCGGGGAGCAACGTCGCCGCGCTGGACCTGGACGGCGGCGGCTCCGGCGCCACCGTCGCGTGGATCGAGGCCGTCCCGGGCGGCGACAACGAGCTCGCCTTCGCCAGCACGTCGGACACCTCCGGGACCCGCTGGGACGCGCCCCTCCCGCTGTTCGCACGGGGACGGCTCGCGCTGCGGGAGCCCGGGACGGTGTCGGTGGTGCAGGCGCCCGACCGCTCGGCCACGGTCGCCCTGGGGTTCCGCAACCCCGTCGCCTACCGTCCCGCGGCGGCGGCCGCCTGGCGGCTGGTGACGCTGGAGGAGCCGGGCGTGTTCGGCGCGCCCGAACCGGACGCGGTGTTCATCGCCTCCGACGGGGCCGCCTATGCCGCGCAGCGCAGGTACACGGGGACCGCCTACGCCGAGGTGACGTCGGTCGGCGTGCTGGTGCCGGTGCCGGGGGCCTGACCCCCGGCACGGACATGCGGGGCGCGCGGGCGGCCGCGCGCCCCGTCACTGCGCCTCGAGCAGCTCCGCCTCGGGGACGTCGCGCCACACCTTCGCGGGAAGGCCGGCGACGAGCTTCTTGCCCGGGACGTCCTTGGTGACCAGCGCGCCGGCGGCCACGAAGGCCTCCTCGCCGATCTCCACGCCGGGGAGGATCACCACGCCGCCGCCCACGCGGGCGCCGCGGCGGATGATCGCGCCCTTGATGTGCTGGTGGCGCTCCTCGGTGCGGCCCATGAAGTTGTCGTTCGTCGTGGTCACGCACGGGGCGATGAACACGTCGTCCTCGAGCTCGCTGTACGCGGTGATGTAGCTGTTGGACTGCACCTTGCAGCGCGCGCCGATCGTGGTGTCGTTCTCGACGCACACGCCGCGGCCGATCACCGCGCCGTCGCCCACCACGCAGCGCTCCCGCACGGAGGCGAGGTCGCCGATGATGGCCTTCTCGCCCACGGTCGTGCCGGCGTAGACCACCGCGCCGGAGCACACGGCCGAGCCGGCGCCGAGCACCAGCGGGGGAAGCGGGTCGCGCTTGGCGGTGGACCGCGCGGACAGGCGCGGCTGCTTGCCGAGCACCACGTTGTCCTGGATCACGCAGCCGTCGCCGATGACGGTGCCGTCGCGGATCACGACGTTGGCGCCGATCTCGACGTCGTCGCCGATGACGACGCCCTCCCCCAGCACCAGGTTCTCCCTCATCGCGCTCCCTCCAGGCTCGTCAGCGCGATCGGCGCGCCGGCCGACCGGAGGCTCTCGGTCATGGCTTCGAGGACCTCGACCACAACCGTACCGGCCTGGCCGTCGGAGAGCGGCGGCGTGCCCGTGCGCACGGCGCGCACGAACTCCTCGCACACCACCTTGAGCGGCTCGACGCCGGGGATCTTCGGGATGTGGATGTCGCCGGAGCGCACCTGGATGTACTCGCCGTAGGTCTCGGTGCGCGGCACCGGGCCCTTGTCGTACAGGGTGACCTTGCGCTCGGTCTCCATGTCGTCGAACACGACCATCTTGTCGCGGCCGATGACGGTCATCTTGCGCATCTTGTGGGGGTCGAGCCAGGACAGGTGCAGGTGGCCGAGCACGCCGGAGGGGAACCGGATGCGCCCGAACACCACGTCCTCGACGCCGGTCTGCAGGTAGCTCTCGCCGCTCGCGGAGACCTCGGTGGGCCGCTCGCCCACCAGCCACAGCATCACGCTGATGTCGTGGGGTCCCAGGCTCCACAGGGCGTTCTCGTCGGCGCGGACGATGCCGAGGTTCTGACGGTTGCCGTAGAGGTAGAACACCTCTCCGAGCAGGCCGTCGTCGATGATCTGCTTCACCTTCTGCAGGCCCGGGTGGTAGACGAGCAGGTGGTCCACCATGCAGATCAGCCCCCGGTCCTCCGCGAGCGCCGCCACCTCGCGGGCGTCGGCGGCGCGGAGCGCCAGGGGCTTCTCCACGAACACGTGCTTGCCGGCCTCCAGCGCGCGCTTGGCCAGCGCCGCGTGCGTGGGGACCGAGGTGGCGATCACCACCGCGTCCGTGTCGGGATCCTCGAGCAGGTCGTCCATCCGGGTGGTGAACCCGGTCGCCGGATAGGCGGAACGGTGGCGGTCCAGGACCGCCTCGTCGAGGTCGCAGCACCACGACAGCCGGGAGCCGTCGAGGCGCGCGAAGTTCCGGGCGAGGTTGGGACCCCAGTAGTTCATCCCAACCACGCCGACACGGACGGGGGTCTCACTCACAATCGCCACACCTTGGGGTCGTCGGGGACGGCGTTGCGCAGGTCGACCACCAGCGGGGTGTTCGCGACCACGCCGGCCCAGTCGATGCCGTCGTGGTCGGTCACGACCACGGCGACCTCCTGCTGGCCGAGCGTCTCCGGGGTGAGCGGCACGCTGGAGAGGCCCTTCTTGGGGAGCTCCGGCACGAACGGGTCGTGGTAGGAGACCTGGGCGCCCTCGGCGAGCAGCATGTCGATGATGCGGAGGGCGGGGCTCTCGCGCATGTCGTTCACGTTCTTCTTGTACGCGACCCCCAGCACCAGCACCCGGCTCCCGTTCAGCGCCTGGCGGCGGCTGTTCAGCGCCCGGGCCACCTTGCTCACGCAGAAGGCCGGCATCTGGGAGTTGACCTTCCCGGCGAGCTCGATGAACTCGGTGTGGAAGTCGTACTCCCGGGCCTTCCAGGTGAGGTAGAAGGGGTCGATCGGGATGCAGTGCCCGCCCAGGCCGGGGCCCGGCCGGAACGGCATGAACCCGAACGGCTTGGTGGCCGCAGCGTCGATGACCTCCCAGACGCTCACGCCCATGCGGTCGCACAGGAGGGCCATCTCGTTGACCAGCGCGATGTTCACGCTGCGGAAGATGTTCTCCAGCAGCTTGGTCATCTCCGCCACCTCGGGCGTGGAGACCTGCACCACCGTGTCGCACGCGGTGCCGTAGAGCTCGGCGGCGCGGCGGCTGCACTCCGGGGTGAGGCCGCCCACCACCTTGGGGGTGGTGCGGGTGGTCCAGTCCTCGCGGCCCGGGTCGACGCGCTCCGGGGAGAACGCCAGGTGGAAGTCGCGGCCGGCCTTCAGGCCGGAGCGCTCCAGGATGGGGGCGAGCTCGTCCCGCGTGGTTCCGGGGTACGTGGTGCTCTCGAGCACCACGAGCTGCCCGGGCCGGAGCCGCTGGGCGAGGCTCTCGGCCGCGCCGAGCACCGCCGACAGGTCGGGCTCGCGGTGGTCGTCGAGCGGGGTGGGCAGGCAGATGATGACCGCGTCGACGGCCTTCAGGCTGTCCCACTGGGTCGTCGCCCGGACGAGTCCGGATGCGACGAGGGGGCCCAGCACGTCGCTGGGGATGTCCTCGATGTAGGACTGGCCGGAGTTGACCTGGTCGACACGGGACTGGACTGCATCGAGACCCAGCACACCGACACCCGCCTGCGCGAAGGTGACCGCGAGGGGGAGTCCGACGTAGCCGAGTCCCACGACGCCGACTCGCGGCGCGGGGTTGTTCATGGATGGTCCTGGGACGTCGGGTTATGGGGGCACGTCGGCAACGGCGCGTTATCGTAGCCATTGCCGCCATCCACCGAAAGGAGACAGGGGCCCGTGGCCGACGCCGCCCTCGCCGGTCTGCCGCGCCTCGTCCGGGTCGCGGAGGAGGTGCGCATGCGAGGGGTCGCCGCCCTGGGCATCGGGACCGCTGCCGCCGGGTGGTGGATGCTCGCGTACCTCATCGACCAGGACGTCTCGGTTCTGAAGACCCTGGTCGCAGGGGGCGCGGTGGGCGCGGTGACCCTGGTGATCGCGGCGCTGTTCAGCTCGCGGCGCCTCTCCGCGGCGCGCGAGGTGCGTCGTCCGCCCACGAACGTCGTGTACGAGACGATGGCGGACGGCCGGGAGCGGCGGGTGCGCCTGGCGGGCATCGTCGTGTTCGGCGTGATCGTGCTGCTGGCGTTCGACCGGCTCACCGGCGGCGCCGGGGAGATGGCGGGCCTGGTGGCCGGCCTGTTCCTGCCGGTGGGTGCCGTGGACGTGCTGGAGGCGCGCTCCTGGGCGGCGCTGGAGCGCATGCGGGAGGACGGGCTGGGCCTGTACGTCCTGGTGCGGCCGCAGGCGCTCATGGCGAGCATGGCGGCCGGCGAGGTGTACGAGCGGCCCCGCGGCGACCGGCAGGAGGCCCTGCCGTCGCCGTTCGACCTCTAGCGGCGCGGGACACCGGTCGAATTCTCGCGTGACACCGCGGACCCGGCGGTCGTAGGGTTGCGGAGTCCGGCGATGGCGCGCCTGCGACATCCTGGCCGGTGGACGGAGAGGACCGCGCAGTGCCCGCGACGACCGTGCTTGCGACGCGTCTGGCGCCCCCCGGGGTGGGGGCGAGCGTCGTCCATCGCGTGGCCCTGGTGCAGCGCCTCCAGGAGGGGTTCGCCGGGCGCCTCACGACGGTGACGGGCGGCGCGGGCTTCGGGAAGACCACCCTGGTGGCCGACGCGGTGCGCCTCTGCCCGCTGCCGGTGGCCTGGCTGTCCTGCGATGCGGGCCTGCGGACCCCCGCCGGGCTGGGGCGCCACCTCGCCGCCGCCCTGGCCGGCGCCGTGCCCGGGTTCGGCGCGGCGGCCGCGCCGCCCACCGACGAGCCGGCGGAGGTCGTCACGGCGATCGTCAACGAGCTGGCCGCCCTCGCCCCCGACCGGCTGCTGCTGGTGCTGGACGACGTCCACGCCCTGCCGCCGCCGGCGGCCGCGATGGTGCCGCTGCTCGCCGCGCACCTGCCCGGCGCGGTCCACCCGGTGTTCGTCTCCCGGGAGGCGCCCTTCCCGCTGGGCCGTCTGCGCCTGGACGGCATCACCGAGCTGGGCGAGCAGGACCTCGCCCTCACCGTCGACGAGATCGCGGTCCTGCTCGCGCAGCGCGGCGCGGACCCCGCCGACGCCGCGGCCCTGCACGCCCGCACCGACGGCTGGCCGGCGGCGGTGGTGCTGCTCGCCCACCCGGGCGCCGCGGCAGGCGGGACGATCGCGGCCCCCGCCCCGCTGGTGGAGTACCTCGCGCAGGAGGTGGTGGACCTGCTGGGCGAGCGCGCGCGTGCGCTGCTGGACGCCTCGGCGCTGTGCGACCGCCTCACCGCCCGCATGGCGGCGCACCTCACGGGCGACCCGGCCGCCGGCGAGGTCCTGCGCGAGCTGGCGGACGGCACGATGCTGGTGGCACCGCCCCGCGGCGGCGGTGACTGGTACCGGCTCCACGCGATCCTCGGCGAGTTCCAGGCGTCGCGTCTGGCGGCGGCGGGTGACGCGGACCGCCGCGCCCTGCACCGCCGCACCGCCGAGGCCTGGCTCCTGGAGGACGATGTGCCGGCGGCGGTCCCGCACCTGCTCGCCGCGGGCGATCCGGAGGCCGCGGCCGATGCCCTGGCGCCGGTGGCCGCCGGCATCGTGGACTCGCCGCGGGCCGCGGAGCTGCGGGGGTGGCTGGACGCCCTGCCGGCGGCGGCGGTCGCGGCCCGCCCGCAGCTGGTCGCCGCCGACGGGATGCTGTGCTTCTCGGAGCACCGGTTCGACGACGCCTTCCGCCGCATGAACGACGCGGTCGCCGCGTTCCTCGCCGCGGGCGACCTCGCCGGCGGCGCCGGCGCCCTGTTCCGGCTGCTGGAGGTGCTGGAGCTCTCCGGGGAGTTCGAGCGCGGCATCGCGGTGTGCGAGTCCGCGCTGCCGCGGGTGGGCGGCGCCGACCCCCTGCTGGGCGCCGCGGTGCGCCTCCGCCTCGCGAACTTCCTGGGGTACGTGGGCCGGTACGCGGAGGCCGAGGCGGTCCTGGACGCCCTGGAGGCCGCGTCGGGCGGCGAGGGGGTCCTGGGCTGGTACGTGCGGTTCGTCCGGACGTGGGCCGTGGGCCACCAGCGCGGGCGCACCCGGGAGGCCATCGCCGAGTCGGCCCGGGTCGCCGCCGCCCTGGAGTCCGGGCCGGACCCGCTGCGGCTGCTCCCGTGGGTGTACGCGCTGTCGGCGGGCATGCACTTCTGCCTGCTCGACCGGCCCGGGATGGACCGCCAGCTGGCCCGGTTCACCGAGCTGGCCCCCAGGTTCGGCCTGGAGGCCGTGGCCGGCCCCATCGCCACCCGCGCCCGCATGACCCAGCTGCTCCTGGACGGCCGCCTGGAGGAGCTGGAGGTCCAGATCGACCGCTGGCACGAGCACTTCATGGCGTGGCGGGAGGTCTCGTGGAACTACCCACTACCTGCCCGTCGCGGCGGCGGCGTCCCTCGCGCTCGGGCGGGTCCCCCGCGCGGTGTCGAGCCTTCGCGCGCTCCTGGAGACCCTCGCCGACCGCGCGCCCCTGATCGAGCGGGCACGCCTCGCACCGGACGGGGCGCTCATGGCGCTGGCGGCCGGTGACGTGTCCCTGGCGGGGGAGCTCGCCGCCTCGGGCCTCGAGGCCGCGGAGCGCACGGGCGCGCCGTGGGCGCTCGTGCACGCCCACGCGGTGGCCGCGGTGGTGGCCGGCGACGGGCCCGGCTTCGCCGGTCACCTCGCCGCCGCCATCGCCGCGTCGGACGCGCCGGGCGCGGAGGACGCCTGGTGCCGCATCGACCGCCGCATCGCGCCGGAGCTGCTGGCCGCCGCGCTGCGCGACGGGATCGGGCCACCCGACACCGTGGCCGGGCTGGCCGCCGCGTGCGGCGGCGAGGTGGTCACCCGCATGGCCGTGCTCCTGGAGACGGCGCCCCCGGAGGCGCGGGTGCTGCTCGCGCGCGCCGCCGCGGACGCCGGGACCCCCGCGACCGTCCTGGAGCAGCTGCTCCGGGACCGCGACGCGGCCGTGCGCGAGGCCGCGCGCGCCGCCTGGAACCAGCGCCTGGACCGGCCCCGGGCGCGGATCGCGATCACCTCCTTCGGCCGCCTGGAGGTCCTGCGCGAGGGGCACCCGCTCGACGCGGACGCGATCACGCGGCAGAAGTCCCGGACGCTGCTGGCGGCGCTGCTGGCGGCCGGCGGGCACGCCTCGCGGGACCGCCTGTGCGAGTGGCTGTGGCCCGACCTGCCGGCCGACCGCGCGGCCGCCGCCCTGCGCTCGACCCTCCACGACCTGCGCCGGGCGGTGGAGCCCGAGGTGGGCGGCGGCTCGCCGCACGCCGTGCTGCGCGGCGACGGGGACGCCGTGACCCTCGCCCTCGGCGACGGCGACACGTGGGACGCCGTGCGGATGCGCGCCCTTGTCCAGCGTGCGCGCGAGGCGCGGGACCCAGCGGCCCGGGTGGAGGCGCTGTCGGCCGCCGTGGAGCTGTCGGCACGGCCGTTCCTGGAGGAGTGGGACTCCGAGGACTGGGCCCGGGCGGCACGCGACGCGCTCGCGGCGGAACGGGCCGCGGCCCTGGGTGCGCTCGCCGACGCGCTGGTCGCCACGGGGCGGCCCGCGGACGCCGTGCCGCACCTGCGGGAGCTGTGCGCGGCCGAGCCGGAGCGCGAGGAGTGGCACCGCCGCCTCATGGCGGCGTACCGGGACGCCGGCGAGCGGGGCATGGCGCTCCGGCAGTTCCATCTGCTGCGCGCGGCGCTCCGCCGGGGGCAGGGCATCGCGCCGGGGCCCGAGACCCGCGCGCTCTACGCGGACATCCTGGCGGCGCCCGAAGCCCTGTGACGCTTCCGTGACGCGCCTCGGCGAGGCTCTCCCCGACACCGTCTGGGGGGAGGTGCTCCTGCTCGAGGGACGTGACGAGGCGGGAGAGCCGGCACGCCGGGACGCCGACTGGGACGCGGTGCGGGCCGCGCGGGCGCGCATGCTCCGCGACCGGGTGCGGGACCGCGCGATGCGGGACCCCGTGGTCGAGGCCCTGGGCTACTGGGCGCCGGGCTACCCGCCCGCGGAGCGGCCCGCCGCGCCGCCCGCGGTACGCCGTTAGCGGGCGGCGAACGCCGCGACGAGGGCGGCGATGCGGGACGACGCGTCCCCGTCGCCGTACAGCTGGGGCGGGTCGTCCGGGAACCGGGCGCCGGCGAGCGCCGCGCGCACCTTCCCGGCGTCCATCCCGGTGAGGGTGTTGACCCCGGCCTCCACCGTCTCGACCCACTCGGTCGTGTCGCGCAGCGTCACGCACGGGACCCGGTGGAAGAAGGCCTCCTTCTGCACGCCGCCGGAGTCGGTCACCACCGCGCGGGCGGTCACCAGCAGCGCCGTGAAGTCCAGGTAGCCCACGGGCGGGACGAGGCGCACGTTGGGCAGCGAGGACGCCTCCTCCCACAGCCCCGCCGCCTCGAGCTTTGCGCGCGTGCGGGGGTGCACGGGGAACACGGCGGGCCCGGGCACGGCGGCCAGCACCTCCACGAGCGCCCGGAGGGCCTCCGGGGTGTCGGTGGCGGCGGCCCGGTGCACGGTCACCAGCTCGTAGCCGCCGGGCTCCAGGCCGAACGCGGCGGCGCCAGGCCGGGCCAGCGCGGCCTCGCGGAACATCAGCGCGGCGTCGAACATCACGTCGCCCACCATGTGGACGCCCTCGGTCACGCCCTCCCGCGCGAGGTTCCGCACCGCCACCTCGGTGGGGCACAGCAGCATCCCGGACAGGTGGTCGGTGACCACCCGGTTCTGCTCCTCCGGCATGGACTTGTCGAACGACCGCAGCCCGGCCTCGACGTGCGCCAGCGGGGTCGCGGTCTTCGCCGCGGCGAGCGCCCCCGCCAGCGTGGTGGTGGTGTCGCCGTACACCAGCACCGCGTCGGGCCGCTCGGACCGGATGAGGTCCTCGATCCCCGTGAGCATGCCCGCCAGCTGCTGCAGCGGGGTGCCCTGCCCGATTCCCAGGGCGTGGTCGGGCTCCGGGATCCCCAGCTCGTCGAAGAACAGGTCGGCGAGCTCCGGGTCGTAGTGCTGGCCGGAGTGCACCAGGATCTCCTCGCAGTCCCGGCGCAGGGCCCGGCACAGCGGAGCGGCCTTCACGAACTGCGGGCGGTTGCCCACCACCGACATCACGCGCATGGCCGGAACCTTACGGGGCGACGCTGATGGCCTCGATCGACAGCGCGCGCCCGTCGTCCGCGCAGCGCACCACGGCGCCCTGCACCAGCAGCTCCCCGTCGGCCGGCTCGAACCGCCCCTTCGCGCCGTTGCGGAAGCGGGCGACGATGATCTCGCTGCGGACGCCGATGACCGAGTCGTGCGGGCCGCTCATCCCCAGGTCGGTCATGTAGGCGGTGCCGCCGGCGAACACGCGGGCGTCGGCGGTCTGGATGTGGGTGTGGGTCCCCACCACCGCCGTGACCTTGCCGTCCAGGTACCGGCCCATCGCGACCTTCTCGGAGGTCGCCTCGGCGTGGTGGTCCACGAACACCCAGCGCGCCTCGCGCCGCGCCCGCTCCACCAGGTCGTCGATGATCGTGAACGGCGGGGCCGATGCGTCCATGAACACCGAGCCCTGGATGTTGATGACCGCGACCGGCCCCGCGGCGGTGTCCACCACGGCCAGCCCGCCGCCCGGCAGGCCGGTGCCCGGCAGGTTCTGCGGCCGCAGCACCCGCGGGTCGTCGCGCAGCACCGCGTGGAAGTCGCGGCGCTTGAGCGAGTGGTTGCCGCCGGTCAGCACGTCGACGCCGGCGTCCAGGAGCTCCCCGGCCTGCCGGGCGGACGTGCCGGTGCCGTCGGCGGCGTTCTCCGCGTTCACCACCACCAGGTCCGGCGTGTACCGCTCGCGGAGCGACGGCAGCACCGAGAGCACCGAGCGAAGTCCGCTCCCGGCGACGACGTCGCCGATCAGCAGGGCGGTGAGTCCCATCAGTCGAGTCCCGTCCGGACGACCTCGATGGCCACGTGGTTGCCCGCGTCGGCGGTGTACCGGGAGAGCTCCTGGTCCACGACGCCCGACAGGTCCAGCACCTCGCCCAGGGGGGTCTGCCCGGCGCGGACGGCCTCGCCCACCTTGGGCGGCGGCGATCCGGCGTGGAGGCCGATGTGGGTGAGCACCACCAGCACGTCGCCGGCGTTCTGGGGCTCCAGGCTCACCTGGTAGCCCTGCACCTTCCCGCGCAGCACCCAGTCGCTCACGCCCACCACGATCGCGTCCACCGGCGAGTAGACCAGCGTGCCCGCGGGGGCGCCCACGTCCACGGCGGCCCGCTCGGGACCGGGCCGGCCGTTGCGGGGGGCGGTGTGGTACTCCAGGTCCCCCACCGGCTGGAGCTCCACGGAGGTGGGGTTGTCGGATGCGTGGAAGGCGATGGCGGTGACGCGCGTCTGGTCGATCGGCAGGCGCAGCTCGACGAGCCCGGCGCGGGCGATTGGGACGTCCTTGGGGCGGTCCCCCGGCCCGATCGGGATCTCTGGTGCGGTCAGCCCGCCCGCCCCCTGGTCGGAGTTCCCCAGCACGACCCACAGGGTCGCGGTGAGGAGCGCCACCACGATCGCCGGCACGACGGCCGAGACGACGGCCCGGCGGCGCCTCCGCCGGAGCTCGGTCCGGCGCCGCGCCCGGCGATGGGCGAGCTGCTGCCTGGTCAACGGCGGCATCGGTCCCCCAGATTCGCACATCTCGCCGCGCACCCGGACCCGGTGGGTACGGCCGACGGGGGCGACTAGGATCGTGGGGCGATGAGCGGCGCCTCGCCCACGCCCCCCTGGGCCATCTTCCTGACGGCCACCGCGGCGCTGGTGGCGCTGTGGATCCTGGGGCAGACCATCGGCCACGTGCTCATCGTGTTCGCGTTCTCGATGGTGCTCGCGCTGCTGCTCAACCCGGCGGTGCGCATGTTCCGGCGCCTGCGGGTGCCGCGCGGGCTCTCGGTGCTGATGGTGTTCCTCATGCTCATCGGCACCGTGGCGGGCACCGTCACGCTGGTCATCTCGCCGGTCCGCGGCCAGGTGGAGGAGATCCAGAAGAACCTCCCGGCCTACACCGACCAGGCGAACCGCCAGGTCGACCGCCTGCAGCGCTTCTTCGACGACCGCGGCGTGAACGTCGACGTCAAGCAGCGCCTCGGCGACGCGATCACGGCGGTGGAGGAGCGCGCCTCGCAGGCCGCCGACAACCTGCTCTCGTACTCCCTGGACGTCCTCGGCGTCCTGATCACGCTCATCATCGTGCTGGTCAGCACGGTCTACATGCTGCTGGACGCACCCCGGATCCTGCGGTTCTCGCGCAGGATCGGCGGGCCGGCGGCGGCGGCGTTCCTGCGCCGCACCGAGCGCACCCTGGTGGAGTACATGAAGGCCCAGGTGCTGGTCTCGATGATCATCGGGACCTCCGCCGGCCTGGTGCTGTGGCTGTACGGGGTCACCGGGATCTTCCCGCTGGGGGCGACCTTCGCGGTGGCGTTCGCCACCTGGGTGTTCGTGATGGAGTTCATCCCGTACGTCGGGCCCATCCTGGGCGCCGTGCCGCCGCTGCTGCTCGCGCTGGTGACCTCGCCGGTCGCCGCCATCTGGGTGGTGGTGGCCTTCCTGGCCATCCACCAGCTGGAGGGGCACGTGGTGGTGCCCAAGGTGATGGGCGACGCGGTGGGCGTGCACCCCCTGGTGGTGATCTTCGGCCTGCTCATCGGCGAGCAGCTGGCGGGGTTCATCGGGGTGGTGCTCGCCATCCCGATGGTGGTGGTGGTGAAGGAGGCGGCGGTGTTCGCGTCCGACCGGCTGTTCGAGCGCCGGCGGGCCGCGGAGGCCGCGGAGCTCGCCCCGCCGGAGCCCGTGCCGGTCGTGGTGGTGGACGAGCGCGACGCGTCGGGCGACACGGCCGACCTGGGGCCGCCGCCGCAGGCCCCGCAGCTGCGCGAGGCGCCGGGCGGCCTGGGCGGCGGGTCCGTGGCCGCGGACGGCTGACCGCGTGGACGTCCCCCCGCTCATGGAGGCGCGCGCCCTGGTGCGCCGCTACCGCCGGTTCGTGGCCCTCGACGGCGTCGACATGCGCCTGCTGCCCGGCGAGTCCGTCGCGCTGCTGGGCCCCAACGGGGCGGGCAAGACCACCCTCCTGGAGCTCCTGGCGGGCGTGGCGCGGCCGTCGGAGGGCACGGTGTCCTGGAACGGCGACTCGGTCAGGGTCGGGTGGGTGCCGCAGCGGCCCGCCGTGTACCAGCGGCTCACGGTGCGGGAGAACCTGCGGCTGTTCGCGGGCCTGGAGGGCGCGCCGGACCCGGCCGCCGAGGCCGACCGGCTCCTGGAGCGCGCGGACCTGGCGGCGGTGGCCGGCCGCGCCGCCGGCAAGCTCTCCACGGGGACGCTGCAGCGGCTCAACCTGGCGGTCGCCCTGGCGGGCCGGCCCGCGGCCCTCCTGCTGGACGAGCCCACCGCCACCCTGTCCCCCGACCAGCGCCTGCGCCTGTGGGAGTGGCTGGGGGACCTGCGCGCCACCGACGGCCTGGCCCTGGTGTTCTCCACGCAGTCGGTGCAGGAGGCCGCGCGGCACGGCGACCGCATGGTGGTGATCGCCCGCGGGCGCTGCGCGTTCGCCGGCGGCATGACGGAGCTCCTGGACCGCTGGGGGTCGGCGGACGACGCCGACGACGCCGACGAGCGGGCGTTCCTGCGCCTGGTGGAGGGGGTGCCGGCGTGAGGGGCGCGCTCGCCCTGTTCGCGAAGGACCTGCGCCTGCTGGTGCGGGCGCCGCTCATGCTCGCCGTGCTGGTGGGGTACCCCCTCCTGGTGGCGCTGCTGGTGGCCGCGGCCCTGCAGGGCGAGAACCGGCGGCCCACGGTGGCCCTGGTGAGCCTCGACACGCCGGGGCGCACCGTCCAGGTGGGCGACCGCCGCCTGTCGGTGGACGACTACGTGGACCGGCTGCGCGACGAGGTCGACGTGGAGCGCCTCCCCGCCGACCGGGCCCGGCAGGAGCTCGACGCGGGGCGCGTCGCGGCGATCCTGACGATCCCGGAGGGGTTCATCGCCGACCTGCAGTCCGGCGTGCGGCAGCCCACGCTCGAGCTGGTCACCTCCCGGCGCTCGCCCATCGAGGGCGAGGCCATCCAGCGGCGGCTGGAGTCCGCGGTCTACCGCTTCAACCAGGGACTGGCCCAGGGGTACGTGCGCCAGGTGCTCCAGCTCGTGGACTTCATCGTCAACGGCGGGAGCATCGCGGTGCTCGGCCGGTCCGGGGACGTCATCGGGCTGGTGCGCGGCCGCGCGCTCATCCTCAGCGCGCAGGAGCAGCTGCGGCGCCAGGGCGACCCGCAGCTGGCCCAGCGCCTCGCCCCGCTCATCAGCTTCATCGACGAGACCCAGAACAACCTCGACCTCGCCCGGCCCGCCGCGACGGCCATCAGCAGCCCCATCCGGCTGTCCACGCGCGAGGGGGCGCAGGGCCGCGAGCCGCTGTCGGCGTTCGGGATGGCCGGGGCGCTCCTGGTGAGCCTCGCCCTGGCCGGAGTGCTGCTGGCGGCGGCGGGCATCGCCTCGGAGCGTGAGGAGAACACCCTGGTGCGCCTGCGCCGCGGGCTGGTGCCCCTGCCCCTGGTCGTGGTCGGCAAGGTGCTGTTCAGCGCGCTGGCGTGCCTGGTGGTGGGGATGGTGCTGCTGGGCGCCGTGGCGGGCCTCACGGACCTCGCGGTGGGCCGCTGGGCCGCCTGGCCGGGGGTGCTGCTGCTGGCGGGCGCCGCGTTCGGCGCGTTCGGCGCCCTGGTGGGTGCCGCCGCCAAGGAGACGCGCACGGCGCTCCTGGCGGCCCTCATGCTGAGCCTGCCGCTGGTGTTCGTGGGGCTCATCCCCGGGGACCGCATCGGGATGGTCGCCGACGTCGTCCCGTTCGGCCCGGCGTTCGACGTCTTCCGCGCCCTGCTGGCCGACCCCACCCTGGGGTCCGTGAGCGGCTCCCTGGCGCTGCTGGGCGTCCTGGCGGCCGTGCTGACGGCGCTGGCCGCGGCGGTGCTGCAGCGCCGCTCCGCGGCGTAGGGGGCCGCTCAGGCGGTCAGGGGGCGAACCGCCGCCGCAGCTCCAGCGCGCGGGCCAGGCGGCGCAGGTACTCGTCGCGGCCGATCAGCTCGGCCCCGAAGCGCGACGTGTGCTCGGTGGCCATCTGGATGTCCCACAGCACGTACCCGCGCTCGGCGAGGCGCCGGGCGGTCGCCCACAGGGCCACGTTGCCCGCGTCGGGGGCGCGGTGGAACATGCTCTCGGAGGTGAACAGGCCGCCGAGGGCGACGCCGAACAGGCCGCCGGCCAGGCGGCCGTCGCGCCAGCACTCGACCGTGTGGCAGTGGCCGGCGGCGTGGAGGGCCTCGTAGGCGTCCACCAGGCGGGGGCTCAGCCACGTGCCGTCGCCGCGCCGCTCGGCGCACGCCTCCAGCACCTCGCGCACCGCGGTGTCCACCCGCACCTCGTACTCCCCGCGGCGCACGGCCCGCGCGACGGACCGCGGCGTGCGGAAGCCGTCGACGGGGATGACGGCCCTGGGATCGGCCTCGTAGAACTCGACGGGGGCGCCCGGATCGTCGGGGTCGTCCATGGGGAACGCCCCGTGCGCGTACGCCGCGAGCAGCGCTCGGGGCTGCAGGAGGTCCGGCTGCCGGCGCCTCATATGGGCCCCGTCACGGTCCACGACGCGTTTGGCGTGTTCCACATGGACGCTATTGTGGCCAGATGGACTTCACATCACCCATGCGCGTCGTGAGCGGAGGCCTGGACGGGCCGGTGCTTGCGGTGCTCGCCCGGGCGGACCGGCCGCTCACCGGACGCGAGGTCGCGCGCATCGCCGGGCAATCGTCGCACAGCGGCGTCCGGGGTGCGCTGCACCGCCTGGAGGCCCAGGGCGTCGTCACCGCGATGCCCGCGGGGCGCGCCGTGATCTACCAGCTCAACCGGGAGCACCTGGCCGCCCCGCACATCCTCGCGCTGGCCGCGCTGCCGGAGGAGCTGTCCCGGCGGCTGCGCGAGCGGGTGCGGGCATGGGACCCGCAGCCGGTCTGGGCGGTGCTGGTGGGCGCGGTCGCCCAGGGCACGGCCGGCCCGGACGACCCGCTGGAGCTGCTGGTCGTGCGGGCGGACGAGCTGGACCGGGAGGACCCCGCCTGGCGCGCCCAGGTGGACGCGCTGCGCCGGGACCTGGCGGCGTGGACCGGCAACCCGGTGCGCCTGGCTGAGCACGCCGTGGACGAGCTGGAGGCCGGCGCGGCGGCGGAGCTGGTGCGGGAGGCCCTCATCGACGGGGTCGACCTCGCCGGATCCCCGGGCGCCTATTAGGACGGCATCCCGGCCACGAGACGCGTGATCGAACCCATGTGGACGAAATCACGTCCATATGGCGCCGTCCGGCACGCGGTCCGGACCGTCGCCCGGGGGCGATTCCCCGGCGGGTTCACGCCGCGCCCGGCTACACTCGCCGGGCGTGATGCACCAGGACGAGGCGACCCACACCATCGCAGGTCACCCCACGGCCCGCCCCAGGCGGCTGCGCCGGGGCGCCACCCTGCGCCGCATGGTGCGGGAGACGCGCCTGTCGCCGGACCAGCTCATCCTGCCGATGTTCGCCGTCCCCGGCGCCGGCGTGGACATCCCCGTGCCATCCCTCGGTGGCCAGTCGCGGCTCTCGCCCGATCTCGTCGCCGCGCGCGCGAGGCGCGCGTACGCGGCGGGCGTTCCCGCGGTGCTGCTGTTCGGTGTGTCCGACGAGAAGGACGCCGTCGCCAGCGTGAGCCACGACCCCAACGGGGCGGTCCAGCAGGCCGTCGCTGCCGTGAAGGACGCGGTGCCGGACATGGTGGTGGTCACCGACGTGTGCCTGTGCGCCTACACCGACCACGGCCACTGCGGCCTCATCGTCGACGGCGAGGTCGACAACGACTCCTCGCTCGAGGTGCTGGCCCGCGCGGCCCTGAGTCACGCCGAGGCCGGCGCCGACGTCGTGGCGCCCAGCGACATGATGGACGGGCGCGTGGGGGCGATCCGCCGCCTGCTCGATGCGGAGGGCTTCCAGACCACGGCGATCCTGTCCTACGCCGCCAAGTACGCGTCGGCCTTCTACGGCCCGTTCCGCGACGCCGCCGGCTCGGCCCCGGGCCACGGGGACCGCAAGGGCTACCAGATGGACCCCGCCAACGGCCGGGAGGCGCTGCGCGAGGTTCGCCTCGACATCGGCGAGGGCGCCGACATGGTCATGGTGAAGCCCGCCGCGACCTACCTGGACGTGATCGCACGGGTGCGCGACATCACCGAGCTTCCCGTCGCCGCGTACCACGTGAGCGGCGAGTACGCGATGCTCAAGGCCGCCGCCGAGCGCGGCTGGCTGGACGAGAAGACGGCCATGATGGAGACCCTCACGGCGATCGTCCGTGCCGGCTCCGACCTGGTCATCACCTACGCCGCGGAGGACGCGGCCAACTGGCTGCAGGAGCACGCATGACGACCACCGCCGCGCCCCGCCGCATCCACCACAAGCCGGACGACCGGGACCGGGAGCTGCTGAACGCGCTCCAGGCCGGCCTGCCGCTGGTGCGCCGCCCGTTCGAGGAGATCGGCCGGGCGATCACGATGCCCGAGGACGAGGTGCTGCGCCGCATGGGCGTCCTGCGCGACGCCGCGATCATCCGCCAGGTCTCGGCGATCTTCGACACCCGCGCCCTGGGGTACACCAGCACCCTCGTGGCGGCGAAGTACCCCGACGAGCGGCTCTTCGACGCCGCCGCGATCGTGGGCGGCCACCCGGGGGTGAGCCACAACTACCGCCGCAGCCACGCGTTCAACCTGTGGTTCACGCTGGCGGTGGAGCCGGAGGCCCGGCTGAGCCTGGAGCAGACCCTCGACATCCTCGCCGAGCGCACCAACGCCGAGTCGATGCGGATGCTCCCCACGCTCAAGCTCTTCAAGATCAACGTCCAGCTCGACATGACCGGCGCGCAGGGCAACGACGCCAAGGACGCGGCCCCCAAGCCGGCGCCCCGCCGCGGCGACGGCGTCCTGCCCACCGAGGACGACAAGCGCTTCATCTGCATCCTGCAGCGGGACCTGCCGCTCGAGAGCGCTCCGTTCGACACGTGGGCGGCCGAGGCGGGCATCGACCCAGACGAGCTGCTGGAGCGCGCGCAGGGCTTCGTGGACCGCGCCTACATGCGCCGGTTCGCCGCCGTGCTCAACCACCGGCGCGCCGGGTTCGGCGCCAACGGCATGGCCGTGTGGCAGGTGCCGGAGGAGGAGCTGGAGGAGATCGGCCCCCGCATGGCGGCCTTCAGGTCGGTGTCGCACTGCTACAAGCGGCCGACCTACGAGGACTGGCCGTACTCGATCTTCACGATGGTGCACGCGCGGTCCAAGGAGGACTGCGAGCAGACCATCGACGCCATCGCCGAGGAGTGCGGCATCACCGACCCCTCGCGGCGCGCGGTGCTCTACTCCACCTACGAGTTCAAGAAGATCCGCCTCGTCTACTACACCCCCGAGTACCGGGCGTGGGAGGACCTGGCGATCTCCGGCGCGCCGCTTCCGGAGTGGCGTCCGCTCGCCGCGTGAGCGGGGCCGCACCGGAGGGCGCCCGCAGCGCCGAGCTGTTCGACCGGGCGCGCCGCGTCCTGGTGGGCGGGGTCAACTCGCCGGTGCGCGCCATGCGCTCCATCGGCCGTGACCCGCTGTTCATCGACCGGGCCGAGGGCCCGCACGTGTGGGACGCCGACGGCAACCGGTACGTGGACTACCTGTCCACCTGGGGCCCCGCGATCCTGGGCCACGCCGCCCCGGCGGTGCTGGACGCCCTGCGCGACGCGCTGCCGCGCGGCACCTCCTACGGCGCCCCGACGGAGCGCGAGGTGGTGTTCGCCGAGGCGGTGATCGACGCCTACCCGTCGGTCGAGCGCCTGCGGATGACCTCCTCCGGCAGCGAGGCCGTGACCGGCGCCCTGCGCCTGGCCCGCGCCGCCACCGGCCGCGACGTGATCGTGAAGACCATCGGCGGCTACCACGGCGCCATCGACGTGCTGCTGGTGCAGGCCGGCAGCGGCGCCACCACGCTCGGCACGCCGGACAGCCCCGGCGTCCCCGCCGCCGTCACCGCCAACACGCGCCTGGTGCCCTACAACGACCTCGCCGCCGCGGAGGCCGCCCTGGAGGGCGCCGCCGCGATCATCATCGAGCCGGTCGCCGGGAACATGGGCGTCGTCCCGCCGGAGCCCGGCTACCTGGAGGGCCTGCGCGCCGCCTGCGACCGCACCGGGGCGCTGCTGATCCTCGACGAGGTCATCACCGGCTTCCGCCTCGCGCGGGGGGGCGCGCAGGAGCGCTTCGGGATCCGCGCCGACCTCACGTGCTTCGGCAAGATCATCGGCGGGGGCCTGCCGGTGGGCGCGTTCGGCGGCCGCGCCGACGTCATGGCCCAGCTCGCCCCCGAGGGGCCGTGCTACCAGGCGGGCACCCTCTCCGGGAACCCGCTGGCCACCACCGCGGGCCTCGCGGTGATCTGCGAGCTCGCCGCGCCCGGCGTGTACGACCGGCTCGAGGCGTCCGCCGCGGAGCTGGAGGACGCCATCCGCGCCTCCGGGGCGCCGGTCACCATCAACCGCGTCGGGTCCATGCTCACGCCGTTCTTCACCGAGGGCCCGGTGCGGGACTACGCCTCGGCGACCGCCAGCGACACCGCCGCCTACGGGGCGTTCGCCCGGGCGCTGCTGGACCGCGGCGTCTACCCGCCGCCGTCGCAGTTCGAGTGCTGGTTCACGGGGCTCACGCACACCGACGAGGACCTGGCGCACACCCGCCGCGCCCTCGCGGAGGCCGCCGGGGCCACGGCCCGTTGAGGGAGGCGCTGCTGGCGGAGCCGACCCTGGCCACCAGGGTCCGGCCCGACGCCGCCCCGGCCCTGCTGGCGCCGCTGGTCACCCCGCCGCTGCACGCCGCCCACGCGCAGGGCGTGGACCTCATCCTGGAGGGCTTCCTCGCCCACCACGGCACGCCCCGGCAGCTGGTGGAGGACGCCGACACCGGCACCCGGGTCCTGGCCGGCGACTACTGCTACGCCTCGGGCCTGGTGACCGTCGCCGCGTCCGGCGACCTGTTCGTGATCCGCGCCCTGGGCGGCCTGGTGGCGGTGTCCGCCGGCCTGGTGGCGGCCGATCGCCGTGCGGACCTTCCGGCGCTGTGGCTGGGGACGATGGCCGCCATCGCCGGGCCGCGCGGCCCCGAGGCGGAGGCCGCGTTCGGCGATGCACTGCGGGCGATGCGCGACGGCGACCGCACCCCCCTTGCCGCGCTCGCCTCGGCGCTCCACCATGCACCCGACCTGGAGGCGGTGCTGGCATGATCCGCGACCTTCGCGACTGGATTGAGCGCCTGCGCAAGGCGGGCGAGCTCATCGAGGTGACCACCGAGGTGGACCCCCACCTGGAGATCACCGAGATCACCGACCGGGTGAGCAAGGTCTTCGGGCCCGCGCTGCTGTTCCGGAACGTGAAGGGCAGCTCGATGCCGGTGCTCATCAACCAGTTCGGCAGCGAGCGCCGCATGTGCATGGCGCTGGAGAGCGACACCCTGGACGGCCCGGGCGAGCGCATCCAGGAGCTCATGGAGCTCCAGCCGCCGCAGGGCCTGGTGGAGAAGGTCAAGGCGCTCGGCAAGCTCCGGGAGCTGGCGTCGTTCAGCCCCAAGGACGTCAAGACCGCGCCCTGCCAGGAGGTCTGGATGGACCCCCCGGACCTCTCCCGGCTGCCCGTGCTCACCTGCTGGCCCGACGACGGCGGGCCGTACATCACCCTGCCGCTGGTGTTCAGCAAGGACCCGCGCACCGGCGTGCGCAACTGCGGCATGTACCGGGTGCAGGTCGTGGACGAGCGCACCGCGATGATGCACTGGCAGATCCACAAGGACGGCGCCGCGCACCTGCGCGACAGCGAGGGCCGCGTGGAGGTCGCCATCGCCATCGGCACCGACCCGGCCATCACCTACAGCGCCACCGCGCCGCTGCCGCCGCACATCGACGAGATGATCTTCGCCGGCTTCCTGCGCGGGAAGAGCGTCGAGATGGTGAAGTGCCGCACCATCGACGTGGAGGTCCCCGCGAACGCGGAGATCGTCATCGAGGGCTACGTCGACGCCACCGACATCCGCCCCGAGGGGCCGTTCGGCGACCACACGGGCTTCTACACGCCGGTGGACGACTACCCGGCGTTCCACGTCACGGCGATCTCGCACCGCCGCGACCCGGTCTACTCCACGACGATCGTCGGCAAGCCGCCCATGGAGGACTTCTTCCTGGGCAAGGCCACCGAGCGCATGTTCCTGCCGCTCATCAAGATGACCGTCCCGGACATGCACGACATGAACCTCCCCCTGGAGGGCGTGTTCCACAACTGCGCGATCGTGTCGGTGAAGAAGCGCTACCCGGGCCACGCGAAGAAGCTCATGAACGCGGTGTGGGGGCTCGGCCTGCTGTCGCTGTCGCGCTGCGTGATCGTGGTGGACCACGACGTGGACGTGCACGACGTCTCCCAGGTGGCGTTCCACGCGTTCAGCAACGTGGACCCGGCGCGGGACATGCTGCTGGTGGACGGGCCGGTGGACGCGCTGGACCACGCCGCCCCGTACTTCGCCTACGGCTCCAAGATCGGCTTCGACGCCACCCGCAAGCTGCCGGGCGAGGGCCAGGTGCGCCCGTGGCCCGACGCGATCCGCATGAGCGAGGACATCCGGGAGATGGTCGACCGCCGCTGGGCGGAGTACGGCATCCCCGGCGCGGGGACCCGGACGCCCTAACGCGTGAAGGACACCCGGCGCCCGCCCAGGGTGCCGGTGACCCGCCGGCCCTCCAGGCGCAGCACCCCGGCGGCGGCGGACCGGCCGCTCACGCGCAGGTCGGCCACCGGAGGCCCGATGAGCCCCCGGCGGACGGTGCCGCTGACGACCACCCCGGGCACCGCGACGTAGCTCCGCAGCCGCAGCTCGACCCCGGTGGGCAGCAGGGCGCCGGTGCCGGTGCCGCCGCGCAGCCCGCGGAACCGCACGACCCGGTCGTTGCCGCTGCCGAAGGAGACGGCCTGGCTCACGTCGTCGAGCGTGGCGATGACGGCACGGGCGGTGCGGCCCCGCCGGCCGGGCACGCCGAGCGGCCGCAGGGCGGCGAACGACCGCGGCGGCAGCTTCCCGATGTCCGGGAACTGCGCGTCGGCGCAGGGCTGGCCCACCGTGGTGCCCCGCAGGAAACGCCGGATGGCGAGCACCGTGCACTCGTTGCGGCCGCTCAGGCTGGAGTGGCCGCTGCCCAGCGCCCGCACGAGGCTCGCCCGGGGGAGTCCCTGCGCCACGGCCCGCGCGGTCTCCAGCGGCGTGCGGACGTCCTGGGTCCCGGCGATGAGCAGGGTGGGGACGTCCGGCAGCGGCGTGGCGGGCGGCGTGGCGAGCCGCGCCTCCGGCCATCCGGTGCACGCGGCCACGAGGGCGGCGTCGGTGCCCGGGGCGCGGAACGGGGCGGTGGCGCCCGGCGCGAGCCCGGCGAACACCGCCTGCGCGGCGGCGGTGCGGTCGGCGGCGGGCTGGCCGGTGCTCCACGGCAGGTCGGCCTCGCCGCACTCGGTGGCCAGGAACAGGCCCACCGACAGCTCCGCAGGGTCGCCGGGGCCGGAGTCGCCGCCGTCGATGCGGAACAGCAGCGCCGGGTCCCCCCGCAGGGCGAGCTTCACCGCGGCGGGGAACAGCCCGCGCGCGTCGGGGTTGAGGTCGCCGGAGCCGTACAGCTCGAACAGTGCCGTGGGCTCCGCCGGCCCGCCGAACGTGCCGGCGACGGTGCGGCCCGAGGCCAGCACGCGGCGGCCCGTGAGCCCGGCGGAGGCCAGGCGGGCCTCGAGCGCGGCGACGTCGGCCACCGGATCGGACGTCACGCCCCGGCAGCGGCGCGCACCGCAGAGCTCCGCGAGCGAGCGGGCCGCGGCCGCGTACCCGTCGGCGTCGAACGTCGTGTTGCCCTGCAGCCCCACGACCGAGTCCAGGATGATCCCGGCGGTCGAGGCGGGGTGCAGCCGCGCGTACCAGGTCGCGACAAGGGTGCCGTACGACACGCCCAGCGGCGTGATCTGCGCCCGGCCGAGTGCGGTGCGCAGGTCCTCCATGTCGGCGACGCTGTCGGCGGTGGTGAAGTGCACCCGCCGCGGGCCGATCTCCGCGGCGCACGCCTGCACGGCCGCGGCGATGGCCGACGCCTCGTCGGTGACGGCGTCCAGGCTGCTGCACCGCAGCGCGTTCGCGCCGGTGCCCCGCTGGTCGAACGCGACGACCTCGTACCCCGCGGGCGCGGCCGCCCGCAGCTGCTGCTCCAGCTCCCCGCCCGGCTGGATCGCCGACTGGCCGGGGCCCCCCGCGAGGAAGACGATCGTCCCCCGGTACGTCCCGCGGGAGGGCAGCACCCGCACCGCGAGGGCCTGCGTGCCCTGCGCGGCATCCGCGCGGTCGACCGGCACGGTGAGCGTCCCGCAGCGGAAACCCGCGAGGCCCGGGCAGGCCCGCAGCGTGAGCGGGGTCTGGCCCGCGGCGGCGGCGGGAAGGGCGAGCGCGACGGCCGCGGCGGCCGCCGGAAGGGCGCGGCGGAGGCGCGCGGGGACCGGTCGCATCGAACGAGCCTATCCCCGCCGGCAGACGTCGCGCACGCCAATTCGGTGCCCCTCCGCCCTGACGTGCGGGACATTCGACCGGTCGCCAGGGACGTTGGCTCCGCCGGGGGTCTGGTTGAATCGTTCGGCCGGGAATCCACCCGGCGCGCTCGTCCCTGCACGAGGAGGTTGCACCAGGTGGCAGACAGCCAGGGGAACGGATCCCCCACCGGGGCGTCCGGGGGTACGGGGGGCCTATACAGCGGCCCGCGTGCCGTCGACCCCGAGCCGACGCACTCGCACCACGACGATCCCGAGCACATCACTCGGACCCGGTTCCTCTCCGGCGTCGCGGTCGCCGGTGGCGCCGTCCTCACGGCCGCCATCCTGGTGCCGATCGTCGGCTTCGCCGTCACGGACTCGGTCAAGGAGGAGGAGTGGCGGTGGATCGACGTCGGTCCGCTGTCGGACTTCCCCGACGGCCAGACGACGTCCGTCGCGGTCTCCGGTCCCAATCCCGTGTCCGACCGTCGCGCGTTCGTGCGCCGCAAGGGCAACCAGATCACCGCGATCTGGAACCGGTGCGCCCACCTCGGGTGCCCCGTCGAGTACAACCCCGGCGGTGACCTGTACGTGTGCCCCTGCCACGGTGGCTCGTACGACTCCGAGGGCCGCGTCGTCGCCGGCCCGCCGCCGCGCCCGCTGGACCGCTTCGACATCAAGGTCGTGAAGCAGGGGTCCACCGAGCGCCTCGACCCGTCGAGCGCTCCCGCGGACTCCCGGGTCCTCATCGGGAAGCCGTACTCGATCGACGAGGACCTCAAGCCCTACCGCCTCCACGGGCCGGGCGAGGAGGTCAAGGGTGTCCTTGCCAACCTCTACCCCTTCTAGGAGCGACCGGTGAGCACCACCAACATCGGACCCAAGGGGCCGGTCGGCAAGGTCGGGGAGAGCGTCATCGACTTCGTCGAGGACCGCTCCGGCGCCAAGACCGGCCTCACCTGGTTCCTCAAGCGCAACATCCCCGCCGAGACCAGCTGGTTCCAGACCCTCGGCTTCGCCGCCATGGCGGTGTTCGGCCTGCAGGCCGTCACCGGCATCTTCCTGGCGATGTACTACAAGCCGGACCCCTCGCGGGCCTACGCCAGCATCGAGCACATCACGAACGACGTGACGTGGGGCTGGCTCGTCCGCGGCATGCACAAGTGGGGCGCCAGCGCGATGATCGTGCTGGTCTTCCTGCACATGGGACGCGTCTTCATCTTCGGGTCCTACAAGTACCCGCGCGAGCTCACCTGGGTGACCGGCGCGATCCTGCTCATCATGACCATGTTCATGGGCCTCACCGGCTACCTGCTGGTGTGGGACGAGAAGGCCTACTGGGCCACCGTCGTGGCCATGAACATCACCGCCAGCGCGCCCATCCTGGGCCCGTACGTCGCGGACGTCCTCCGCGCGGGCTCGGAGTTCAACAACGACACGCTGTCGCGGTTCTACTCGATCCACATGCTCGCGATTCCCGGGGGCATCGCGACATTCATCGGATTGCACCTGTTCCTGGTGGCGAAACTCGGGATCTCCGAGCCGCCGCACTCCCACCGGCTCGCCCGCGTGCGGCGCGCCGAGGAGGCCGCCCGCAGGGCCGCGGCGCGTGACCGCCAGCCCTACGGCCGCCGCCAGGTGACTCCCGAGACGTCCCCGCAGACCATCTCCGCGGAGGGCGGCTCGTGAACAAGGCACAGCAGGAGGCGTACCTGCGGGAGTACTCGCAGGCCAAGAAGGAGGGGAAGTCCTTCTTCCCCTACGCCATCTACAAGGACCACATCGTCGCGATCCTGGCCTTCGGCTGGATCATCGGCATGGCGATCTGGCACAAGGTCGAGATCGGCAAGCCGGTGTACGCCGCGACGACCGACTTCGTGCCGCGGCCGGAGTGGTACTTCTTCTTCCTCTTCGAGCTGCTGAAGGTCTTCAAGGGCCAGAACGCCCTGATGCCGGTCATCATGGCGACGTTCATCGTCCCGAACGTCCTCATGGTGCTGCTCCTGCTCACCCCGTTCATCGACCGGGGCCCGGAGCGCCGCATCAGCCGCCGTCCGATCGCCCTGGCGACGTCGGTGGTCGTGTTCACCTCCCTCGCCTGGCTCACCTACAAGGGCGCCACCAGCGAGGCCCCGAGCGGCGGCGCGGAGCTCACCTTCTCGCCGGCGCTGGACGAGACGGCGGCCGGTGGCTACCAGCTCTTCCAGGACAACGGATGTCAAGGCTGCCATGCATTGGGAGGCAGCGGTGGCGCGGTGGGCCCGGACCTCACGAACGAGGGCACCAAGAACCACGGGGTGCAGTGGCACATCGACCACCTGAAGAACCCGTCGTCGAAGAACCCGGGTTCGGCCATGCCGCCGTTCGCGAACTTCACGCCGGAGCAGTACACCCAGCTCGGTACCTTCCTGGACGGCCTCGGCACCAAGTTCAAGGTGCAGTAGCCGCTCCCACAGGGAGGGCGCAGGACCCCGACGGCCCGCTCATCGAGCGGGCCGTCGCCGTTTCAGGCCGCGACCAGGTGGGGCCGTCCGGCCGCGACGGGCAGCGGCAGGTCCTCGGGGCCGACGGGCCACGAGCCGACCGACCCGGCGCCCGCGGGCGTGGCGCGCATCGCGTCGAGGTGCGCGCCGGACCGGGCGTAGGCCCGCGCGGCGTCCGCGGAGGTCCACACCGACACCGTGCGGAACACGCCGCTCAGGATGCGGGCCTCCATGCGCATACCGACGAAGCCCTCGGCGCCGCGCGCCTGCCGGGCGAGGGTGCCGGACCGCCGCAGGAACGCGATGCGGCCCCCAAGGCCGCGCACGCGGAACTCGGTCGCCACGGCGTGGAGCGGTCCGTCGGCGCCGGCGGCCGGTCCGGGCGTCCAGGGTGTCTGCATGGGGTCCTCCGTGGGCGTGGGACGAACTTGACGGCGTCAAGATGCCGGACCGGCACGCATCTTGTCAATGGTAAGTTGCGGGCGTGGACCCACGCCCCTACCACCACGGCGACCTGCGCCGGGCGCTGCTCGAGGCGGCCGAGGACGCCGTGGCCCGAAGCGGCCCGGCCGCGCTGAGCCTGCGGGAGCTGGCCCGCAGCGCCGGCGTCTCGCACGCGGCCCCCGCCCACCACTTCGGGTCCAAGACCGGCCTGCTCACCGCCATCGGGGCGTCGGGCTTCGCGGCGCTGGCCGACGCCCTGGCGGCCGCACGGGCGACGGGGGACTTCGCCGAGGTCGGCGCCGCCTACGTGGCGTTCGCGGCGGAGCGCCCCGGCGCCTTCGCGGTGATGTTCGACGTGACCCTCCTGGACTGGTCCGATCCGGCCCTGCAGGAGGCGGGCGGCAGGGCCCGCGGCGAGCTCACGCGGGCGGTGGCCGCGGCCGCCGGCGGCGCCCCGGACCCCGAGGCGGCCGAGCTCGCCGCGTGGTCGCTGGTGCACGGCCTCGCCGCGCTCTCCAGGGGCGGCATGGCGCCCGGCGGGGAGGACCCCGCCGCCCTCGCCCGGCGGGTGGGCGCGGCCGTCCGCCTGGTCACCGGCGCCACGGGGGACGACCGTCCGGCCGATTGAGGACCCGCCCCCGTGCGACCCCCGTACAGCGGGCCGCCGGGACTCCCTACCATTGCCCGTTGTGAAGCGCATCTTCCTGGGAGTGACCGGCGCGTCCGGCGCCCCGTACGCGGCGGCCGCACTGCGCGCCCTCACCGCGGCCGGGTGCGACGTGGGCCTGTGCGTGAGCCGTTCCGGCGCCCACGTGATCAGCCACGAGATCCTCCGGGCCGGCCGGGAGGCGCCCGCCGACCCCGACGCCGTGGTGCGCGAGTTCGTGGCCCGGTCCACCGAGCACCCGCACCGCGTCACCGTGCTGGGCCTCCAGGACCTCACCGCGCCCTTCGCCTCGGGATCGTCGCTGGCGCCCGCCGCGCTCATCTGCCCGTGCTCGGGCAGCACGCTCGCCGCGATCGCCCACGGGACGGCGCAGAACCTCATCCACCGGTGCGCGGACGTGATGCTCAAGGAGCGCCGCACCCTGGTGCTGATGACGCGCGAGACGCCGCTGTCGATCATCCACATCGAGAACATGGCGGCCGTGACCCGCGCCGGCGCTATCGTGATGCCGGCGATGCCGGGCTGGTACAACCACCCGGAGCGGGTGGAGGACCTGGTCGACTTCATGGTCGGCAAGGCCCTCGACCACCTCGGCGTCGACAACCACCTGCTGGCCAGGTGGGGGGACGATCCCGAGGTGCGCGTGCCCGACGTCCCGCCCGCCGACCTGGAGCGACCCTCATGAGCGCGACCGCCGACCCCCGCAGCGGACGGCTGCCGGCCGGCGAGGTGCGGGACATGTTCGACCGCATCGCCCCCCGCTACGACCTGCTGAACCGCGTGATGACGGCGGGGCTCGACGGTCGCTGGCGGGAGGCCGCCGCGGCGGCCGCCGATGTCGCCGCGGGCGGCTCGGCCATCGACGTGTGCACCGGAACCGGCGACCTCGCGCTCGCGCTGGCCCGCCGCGTCACCCCGACCGGCCGCGTGCTCGGCGTGGACTTCGCCGAGAACATGCTGGAGATCGGCCGGGCGAAGGCCGCCGGGCGCGGCGAGCACGTGGAGTTCGTCGCCGGCGACGCCCTGGCCCTGCCCGCGCAGGACGACAGCTTCGACGCCGCGACCGTGGCCTTCGGCATCCGGAACGTCTCCGACCTGGACGGCGCCCTTGCGGAGATGGCGCGCGTCGTGCGCCCGGGGGGCAAGGTCGTGATCCTGGAGATCACCACACCGCGGCGGCTGCGGGCCTTCTACCACGCGTGGTTCGACCGGGTGGTCCCGCTGCTGGGCAAGGTGCTGGGCCGGGACGGCGACGCGTATGGCTACCTGCCGGCGTCGGTGCGGCGATTCCCCGAGCCCCCTGAGCTCGCCCGGCGCATGCACCTGGCGGGACTCGAGGACATCCGGTGGCGGCCGTTCGCGGCCGGCATCATCGCGCTCCACCACGGCCGGGTGCCGTCATCGCCGCGGTGACCCCCGCAGCGGCCGCGCTGGCCGGAGCCGCCGCCGACGCGCTGGCCGCCTGCGAGGCCCACCTGCGCGCCGTGGTCGGCGACGGGCTGCCGCAGGTCGCGGGCCCGGGCGCTGACACGCTCGACGCCGGCGGCAAGCGCCTGCGCCCGCTGCTGGTGCTGTGCTGCGCGGGCCGCGTCGCGGACCCCACCCCGCAGCTCATCCGCGCGGCGTCGGCGGTCGAGCTGGTGCACATGGCGACGCTGGTGCACGACGACCTGCTGGACGGCGCCACCATGCGCCGCGGGCGGCGCACCGTCGCCAGCGCCCTGGGCGCCGAGGCGGCGGTCCAGGTGGGCGACTACCTGTTCGCCCGGGCGTTCGAGGACCTCGCCGCCGCCGGCGAGCCGGAGGCCGTGCGGGTGCTGGCCTCCTCCGCGCTCGACCTGTCGCTGGGCGAGCTCGCGCAGGGCCGCGCCGCGTACGACCTGGCGCTCACCGAGCGCGCCTACGCGGACCGGGTGCGCCGCAAGACCGCATCCCTGTTCGCCGCCGCCTGCCGCCTGGGGGCGCTGGTGGGCGGCATCCCCGCCCCGGCGCACGACCGCCTGGCGCGCTTCGGCGACGAGGTGGGCATGGCGTTCCAGATCTTCGACGACATCCTGGACCTCACCGGCGACCCGGCCGCCACCGGCAAGCGCCGCGGCGCGGACCTGCGCGACGGCACGGTGACCCTGCCCGTCATCCTGGCGCTGCGCGGGGAGCCGGAGCTCGCCGATGCGATCCGCGCGGCGACGGACGACGACGCCATCGAGGCCCTGTGCGACCGCCTGGCCGCCAACACCGGCTGCGCCGCCGCCCGGCAGCGCGCCCTGGACCACGTCGCCCGGGCCCGGGAGGCGGTGGAGGGACTGGAGGGGCCCGACGTGCCCGCATTGCTCGCGATCGCCGACGGAGTGGTGGACCGTTACTCGTGACCATGGACCGTGACCAGCTCATCGCCCTCATCGCCTCGGCCGACCCGCTGGCCGCGGCCCGCGCCGCCGGCGTCGCCCCGGGCGGCACCGTGACCTTCGCCCACGGGCCCGATCCCGCCGGCTGGCTCGCCGACGGCGAGGCCGAGGGCGACGTGGAGGCCCACCGCGCGGCCCACGCCGAGGGGCGCCCCAGCATCGCCGCCGTGGCCTACGGGGCGGGCTCCTCGCCCGAGGACGTCGCCGACCGCCTGCTGGCGCTCGCCGCCCTGGCCCGCGAGACCGGCCTGCTGCGCGCCGTGGTCCCGGTGCCCGGTGAGGGCTCCAGCGACCGCCCCGGCTCGTGGGGCGTGGAGGACCTGGTCGTGATCGGCGCGGCCCGCGCCGTGCTGCCCGCCGACGTGGCGGTGCGCCCGTGCTGGCGGCGCATCGGCGCGCCCGGCGCCCAGGTCGCGGCGGCGTTCGGCGCGACGGACTGGCAGATCCCGGACGGCGACGGCAACGACCCGGCGCGCCTCGCCCAGGCGGTGGGCCGCACGGCGGTGCCGCGATGACCGGCAGCCCCGCCCTGCGCGTGGGCCGCATCGCCGCGCTGAACATGTACCCGCTGTACCACCACCTGGAGGCGGTGGGCGGCCCGGAGTTCGCGTTCACCGACGGCGTCCCCACCACGCTCAACCGCGCCGTCCTGGACGGCACGCTGGACGTGTCGGCGATGTCCTCCATCGAGTTCGCCCGCAACGCGGCGCGGCTGCGCCTCCTGCCGGTGGCGTCGGTGACGGCATCCGGCGCCGTGGACTCCATCGAGCTGTTCTCGCGCGTGCCGTTCGAGGAGGTGCGCAGCGTCGCGGTGACGCCGCACAGCGCCACGAGCGTCGCCCTGCTGCGGGTGCTGCTGGGGCCGGGGCCGGTGTTCGGGCCGCTGGACGGCCCGCCCGCCGAGGCGCTCACCGAGCGCGACGCGGTGCTGCTCATCGGCGACGAGGCCCTCGCCGGCTTCCGCGCGCCGTTCGCCCCCATCCGCACCGATCTCGGGGAGCGGTGGCGCGCGCTCACCGGCCTGCCCATGGTGTTCGCGGTGTGGGCGGTGCGCACGGACCTCCCGGAGCGCCTGGAGCCCGCACTGGAGCGCCTCACCGCCCTGCTCACCGAGGCGCGGCTGCGCTACGAGGCCGACCCCGACCGCGTGGTCGCCGCCGCCGCGGAGCGGTTCCCGTTCCCGCCGGAGTTCATCGCGGCCTACTTCACCCGGCTGAGATACGGTTTCGGCGCGGCCGAGCGGCGCGGCCTGGAGCGGTTCCTGGAGCTGGCCCGCGAGGCGGGCGAGCTGCGCGAGCTGCCGGCCCTCGCCGCCGCCTGAGACACCCGAGGAAGGACCTCACCCGCAGATGAGCACCCTCGCACCCGCCCCCGCCCACACCGAGATCCTCGAGCGCGCCCGCTCCGGCGAGCGCATCGGCGAGCAGGACGCGCTGGCGCTGCTGCGCAGCGGCGACCTGGTGGGCGTCGGCGAGGCGGCGCGGGCCGTCCGTGACGCGCGCACGAACCCGGACGAGGTCACGTTCATCATCGACCGGAACGTGAACTACACGAACTTCTGCGTGACCGACTGCGACTTCTGCGCCTTCTACCGGCTGCCGCGCGACCCGGAGGGCTACGTCCTCCCCAAGTCGGTGATCTTCCGGAAGATCGAGGAGACCCTCGCGCTGGGCGGCACGGCGCTGCTGCTGCAGGGCGGGCACCACCCGGGCCTCCGCATCGACTACTACGAGGACCTGTTCCGCAGCATCAAGGCGCGGTACCCGATCCACCTCCACGCCCTGTCGCCGTCGGAGGTCCTGCACATCTCCCGGTTCTCCAAGCTCACCCTGGAGGACACCATCGCCCGGCTGCGCGCCGCGGGCCTGGACTCCATCCCCGGCGGCGGCGCCGAGATCCTGGTGGACCGCGTGCGCGAGATCATCGCGCCGAAGAAGACCACCAGCGACGAGTGGCTCGGCGTGATGCGGGCCGCCCACCTGCAGGGCCTCTCCACCTCGGCGACCATGATGTACGGCACGGTCGACACGCTCGAGGACCGGGTGGAGCACCTGCGGCGGCTGCGCGAGCTGCAGGACGAGGCCCCGGGGTTCCGGGCGTTCGTGTGCTGGAGCTACCAGTCCGGCGGCGGCTCCCGCCGCGGCGACGACCACGCGCACACCACGGCGGCGGACTACCTGATGACGCTCGCCGTGAGCCGCCTGTACCTCGACAACTTCGACCACTTCCAGTCGTCGTGGGTCACGCAGGGGCTGCGCATCGGCCAGCTGGCGCTGGAGTTCGGCTGCGACGACATGGGCTCGATCATGATCGAGGAGAACGTCGTGCGGGCCGCGGGCACCGCCTTCCAGCTGGACACCGAGCGGATGGTCGCCGCGATCGAGGCCACCGGCCGCCGCGCCGTGCAGCGCGACACCGCGTACCGCGTGGTGAAGCGCTTCTAGGACCGCATGGGGCGGGGACCGCGGGTCCCCGCCCCGTCGCCGGCCTACGCCCGGCGGAAGGTGATCATCTGGGCGGCGTTGTCGCCGTCGGCGGTGCGCGCCTGGATGTCGACCTTCAGGTCCTCGCCCGCGTCCCAGGACGAGCCGCCCTTGGAGGTCGCGCACGCCGTGAGGTTCACGGTGAACGTGATCGTGTTCGCGGTGTCCGGCACCGCGTCCTTCGCCGCGTCCACCAGGCTCTCGCCGCTCACGGTGAGGTTCGGGTCGGTGGTCGTGAGCGTCGCGCCGGGGCACAGGCCGGGGCCGGGACCGCCGGGGGTGCCCGGCGTGCCGGGGCCGTTCGGCATGTCGACGGAGTAGTTCAGGCCGCCGATGTCGACCCAGTCGCCGGTCTCGCCCGCGGCGGAGATCGCCGCGCGCTGCGGCCGCCACAGGGTGAACGTCACGCTCACGTCGCCGGCGGCCGGCACCGTGATGGGCGTGCCGAAGGTTCCCGGGTCGGACGGCGCCACCGGGTAGGTGACACCGGTCGTGACCCCGCCGTTCACCTGGAGCGACGTGACCGCCGGGGTGGTCACGAACTGGTAGTTCAGGACCCCGGGGATCGGCGTCTCGACGCCGCCGGTGGTGGTCCGCCAGATGAACGCGTCGCCCGAGCCGATCTTCGCGGACGTGGCGCCGGGCTTCAGCTGGAAGTCGCCGGTGGTGCCCCGGGTGATGGTCCCGAAGCCGTCCCCGTCGGCGTCCACGGTGCTGGGGAAGGCGCCGCCGCCGAGGATCGTTCCAGTGCCCCCGGCGCTGCAGTAGCTCAGCGTGCCGCAGTCGAGCTCCACCTCGTCACCCGCGGGGACCGCGATGGCGAGGGTGGAGCTGCCCGAGAGGGCGGCGTCGATCTGCGCGCGGTCGACGCCGGCGTTCGCGTTCAGCGACGACTCCATGGGGAGCTTGAGGTTGCTGAAGATGCGGGGCTCCGCGGTGGCACCGGGCACCGTGCCCGGGCCGGGGACGGGGCCGGGCAGCTGCGCGATCGACGCGGCCCCCGGATTCCGGTCGAGGTTGTCGAGGATGCGGTCGCCGTCGTCGTCGATGTCGTAGGCGCCCGGCACGCCGTCGCGGTCGAGGTCACGCCCCGGCCCCGACAGCCCCTTGGGCGTGGACCTGACGAGGCCCAGGGCCTTCGCGCCCAGCGGCACCCCGCTCCTGGCGTTCGCCGTGCGGGAGCGGTCGGTGGAGAGGGTGGACGGGGTCGCGACCCACACGCCCTTCACCTTGCGGATGACGCCGAGCTTCGCGCCGGCGCGGACACCCATCACCGTGGTGCCCTTCGGGCCCTTGCCGACCACCACTGGGCCGGCGTACCGGCCCTTGGGGCCGATGAGGTGCAGGGTGAAGGTCTTCGCGGGCGGGATCAGGGTCACCCGGCCCTTCGACCGCGCGGCCGCGGTCACGGCCCCCGTGTAGGACAGGGCGACCAGCCGGTGCCCGGCGGGCACGGTGCCCGTCACCGGGGCGGGTGCCGCGCTCGCCGCCGTCGCCGCCGTCAGGGTGCAGGCAAGCGCCGCCCCCGCCAGAACCTTCCTCATCCGCCGCGCTCCTGGTCTCGGGATGCCTCCCCCGTGTCATCGGCGGATGCGTCCGGGACGTTGAGGGCGCCCTACGGGATCAGCGGGGAGGTTCCCCCTCGTATGGGAGGCCGGCGGCGGCCCACCCGATGATGCCGCCCTCGAGGTTCGCGGCCTCGCGCTCCCCGGTGGCGTTCAGGTAGTCGGCGACCTGGGCGCTGCGGCGCCCCGACCGGCAGATGATGGCGAGCGGCGCCTCGGGCAGCTCGTCGATGCGCTCCATGAGCTCGCTCATGGGCAGGAGCGGCACCCCCGGGATCCTGGTCGCGTCGTGCTCGTTCTGCTCGCGCACGTCCACGATCACGATGTCGCCCGCGGTCCAGGCCGCGTGCGCCTCCTGGGGTGTCATGTCCTCCATGGCGACCGGGATCCTAGACGGCCGCGGACGCCCCCGCCTGGGGACCCCCGCGGCCGCCCGGGCGGCCTAGAAGTCCATGGGCTCGATGAGGTCGAGGTGGATCGCCTCGATGAGGCGCTCCACGTCCTCCTCCATGTTCGAGCGGGCGAAGTTCCGCAGGGTCACCAGCAGCTCCTCGGTGCCCTCGTTGAGGACGTCGTCGAAGAGCTCGACCTCGCTCTGGTGGAACTCGTCGACGTCGCGCCACTCGCAGTTCGGGCAGCGCCGCTCGATGCGCCAGCGGTCGCCCTCCCGCTCCTCCCATGCGACGGGGTACACGAGGTCCCCTCCGCACTGGTCGCAGACGTGCAGCCCGCTGTCGGGCGCGTCGTCGGTCGTGACGTCCACCTGGCTCCCCACCGGGGTGATGTCCTGCGGTGCCTCCGTGCCGGTCTCCGGGGCGGTGTCGCCGTCCGGATCCGAGAAGTACACGATTTCGATGACCCTGCCGCCGGGCAGAGCGATCTTCTTGGTTCGGTAGCCCTTCATGGCCCTTTCCTAGACTCTGGCCCGACCGCCATCCGTGGCGTGCCGTTGATGGCCGTTGCCCTCGACAAGCACCACCCCTATCGGGACCCGCGGACCCCGACTTGAGCGGGGGGCGACGGGATCTGGAGGAGGGGCGTCCGGGGGGTCAGACGGCGTGCGCCGGGGCCACGGCCTCGGCGACGCGGTCGGCCTCGAAGGAGGACCGCACCAGCGGTCCCGCCTCGACGTGCGCGAGCCCCTGCGCGGCCCCCAGGCGGGCCAGGGCGGGGTACTCGGCGGGCGCGTAGTAGCGGCTCACGGGCAGGTGCGCGGGCGTGGGGCGCAGGTACTGCCCCACGGTCGCGAGCTCGCAGCCCACCGACGCCAGGTCGCGGAACACGGAGGCGATCTCCGGGAGCCGCTCGCCCAGCCCGACCATGATGCCGCTCTTGGTGCGCAGGCCGGCCGCGGCGGACCGGGCCAGCAGCTCCAGGGTGCGTTCGTAGCGCGCCCCGGGGCGCACCTGCGAGTACAGGCGCGGCACGGTCTCAGTGTTGTGGTTCATCACGTCGGGCGCGGCCTCGAGGATCACGTCCAGCGCGTCCCAGGCGCCGCGGAGGTCCGGGATGAGCACCTCCACCTTCACGCCGGGCACGCGCTCGCGCAGCGCCCGGATGGTGGCGGCGAAGTGGGCCGCACCGCCGTCGGGCACGTCGTCGCGGGCGACGGCGGTCACCACGACGAACCGCAGGCCCATCTGGGCGGCGGTCTCGGCGACCCGCATCGGCTCCTCGGGGTCCGGTGGCCCCACCGGCTTCGCGGTGGCGACGTTGCAGAACCGGCAGCCGCGGGTGCAGTTGGCCCCGGCGATCATGAAGGTGGCGGTGAGGCGGGACCAGCAGCGCCCGATGTTCGGGCACGCGGCCTCCTCGCACACCGTGGTGAGGCCCTTGCTGCGCATCAGCGCCTTGGTCTCGACGAAACCCCCGGACAGCGGGTTCTTCGCGATGACCCAGCGCGGCAGCCGGCGCCCCGCCAGCAGCTGCTCAAGCTCGTCCGGTGTGACGTCCACCGGGTCCAGGGACTCGATGGGCCCGTCGCCGATCAGGACGCCGTCGAGCAGCAGGTCGGGGACCCGGGCCTCGGCGCGGGCGGCACGCGCCCGGTCGAGCAGTTCGGCGTCCGGGCGGACGTCAACCCGGAATGCACGCTCCAGATCCACGCTTCGAGGGTAGCGCACGGGTCCTCCGATGTGGGGGTGGGGCTGTACGCTTGCGCCCGTGGTCCTGTCCGACCGGAGCATCCGAGAGCAGCTCGCCGCTGGGCGGCTCAAGATCGAGCCGTTCGACGAGGCGCTCATCCAGCCGTCGTCCATCGACGTGCGGGTCGCGCGCGAGTTCCGGGTGTTCCACAACAACCGGCAGCCGTTCATCGACGTGCGCAAGCCGTCGGCAGACCTGACGGACGTCGTGAGTGTCGCGGACGACGAGCCGTTCATCCTCCACCCGGGCGAGTTCGTGCTGGGCTCCACCCTGGAGCGCGTCACGATCCCGGACGACCTGGTCGCCCGCCTGGAGGGCAAGTCGAGCCTCGGCCGGCTGGGGCTGCTCATCCACTCGACCGCCGGGTACATCGACCCGGGCTGGGACGGGATGATCACCCTCGAGCTCTCGAACGTCGCCCGGCTGCCCATCACGATCTACCCGGGCATGCCCATCGGGCAGATCTCGTTCCTCACGCTCACCACGCCGGTGGACACGCCCTACCGGGGCAAGTACCTGGGCCAGGAGGGCCCCACGGCGAGCGAGTACTACAAGAACTTCCCCGACCGGGACTGAGGTTCAGCGGCGGCCCTGGCGCCCGGGCCGCAGCCAGGAGTTCGCCAGCCAGCCGCCCGCGAGCGCGGCGGCGAGGGCCGCGGCGGCGGCGGTGAGGGTGTCGGTGTGGCCGCCCGGGGTGAGCGACGGCGGATCGGGTCCGCCGAGCCCGTCGGCGATGGCGGAGAGCACCACGAACCCGACCCACATCGCGTGGCCGACGGCCCACGACGCCAGCGCGTGCGCGGCGCGGCGGTCGATGGTCCGGACGCCCGCGAGGAACCCGCCCACGGCGAAGGCGGCGCACGTGATCACGAGCCGCGACGCCATCTCGCGCCGGGATCCGGTCATCAGCCCGATGGCGCCCACCAGCCCGCCCCACGCGGCCGCGATGGGGTCAAGCCGGCTCGCACCGCGTCGACGCGAGGCGCTCACAGCGCGCATGGTACCCTGACCCGACGGGTCGTCCGGCCCGTTCGACCCCTCACGTTCCGAGGTCTTCGATGGACTTCTCGCCCATCCAGCTGCTCATCGTGCTGCTGATCGTGCTGGTCGTCTTCGGGGCCAAGCGCCTTCCGGAGATCGGCCGCAGCATGGGGTCCAGCGCCCGGGAGTTCAAGAAGGGCATCACCGGCGAGGACGAGGGCTCCTCCTCGGCCTCCTCGGTGCAGCGCTCCGAGCCCAACGACGCCGAGCGCCCCTGACCTGATCCTGCGGGCGGCCCGGGTCATCCCGGTCGCCGCCGCCCCCATCGCCGGCGCCGCGGTCGCGGTGCGCGGGGGGCGCATCGCCGCGGTCGGCCCCGCCGCCGACGTGGCGGCCGAGCACCCGGACCTCCCCGTGGAGGACCTGGGCGACGTCCTGCTCGCGCCGGGCTTCGTGGACGTCCACTGCCACACCGAGTGGAGCCTGTCCGGGGGCGTGGCGGCCGGGCCCGGGTTCGCCCGGTGGCTCCGCGCGTTCCTGGAGGCGATGGTCCTGTCCGGCTGGTCCGGGCACCGCGCCGCCGCGGACCTCGCGGTGCTCGCCGCGGTGCGGGCCGGCACGACGACCCTGTGCGACCAGGGCCCGCACGGGGCCGGCGTGGACGCGGCGTCGGCGGCCGGGGTGCGGGCCGTGGTGTGCCTGGAGGCCTTCGGGGAGACGGCGGACCCGGTGGGGCCCCTCGCCGAGCGCGTCGCCGCGCTGGTGTCGCGGGCGGGCCCGCTCGTGACGGTCGGCGTCTCTCCGCACGCCCCGTACTCGGCGGGCCCGGCGCTGTGGGAGGCGCTGGCCGCGCACGAGGTCCTCGCGGGGATGCCGTGGACCACGCATATCGCCGAGTCGCGCGATGAGGAACTGGCGATCGCCGGGGAGGACGGCCCCCTCACCGAGGCGATGCTGGCGGTGGGCGCCGGGCCCAGGCGGTGGGCGGGACCGCCGGGCGCGTCGGTCGTCGCCCGGATGGCCGCCGCCGGGGCGCTGCGCGACGGGCTGGTGGCCGCCCACTGCGTCCGGCTCGCGCCGGACGACCCCGCGCTGCTGGCGGCCGCCGGCGTCAGGGTCGCGCACTGCCCGGTGTCGAACTCCCGCCTCGGCTGCGGCCGCATGCCGCTGGAGGCGCTGGACGCCGCCGGGGTGACGGTGGGCCTCGGCACCGACAGCCCGGGGTCCGCGGGCGCCTACGACGTGCGGGCCGAGGCCCGCGCGTGCGAGGTCCTGCAGGGGGCCACCGGCGCGCCGCCGTCCGCCGCCCGGCTCGTGGAGCTCGCGACCCTCGGGGGCGCCCGGGTGCTCGGGATGGACGACGTGATCGGCAGCATCGAGCCGGGCAAGTCCGCGGACCTCGTGGCGGTGCTGCCCGCGGCCGGCGCGGGCCTGGCGGGTGACCCCTGCGAGGCGCTGCTGCGGGCCGATTCGCGCGTGCTGCACTCGTGGGTGGCGGGGCGGCGGCTGCTGCGCGACGGCGCGTCGTGCACCCTCGACGGCGGGCGCATCGAAGCCGTTGCCGCCGAGGCTCGCCGGGACCTGTGTTAGCTTCCGGCCCGTGCTGCTGGACGAGAAGCGCACCAAGCGCATCGTCAGGATCATCGCGATCCTCACCTCGATCGCCTTCGCGGGCGTCGGGGCGATCGTCATCGCCCTGGTGATCTTCGGCGGGAACCCCTCCGCCTCCGAGCAGCTGGTCAAGGACGCGAAGTCCGCCGTCAAGGAGTCGCCGAACGACGCCGAGGCGTGGAACCGGCTCGCCTCCGCGTATCTGGCGGACAAGAAGTTCACGGACGCCCTCCCGGCCGCGAAGAAGGCCGTGAGCCTCGCGCCGAAGGACTTCAGCAACACGCAGGTGCTGGTGAGCGTGGAGACCCAGCTGGGCAACCCGGACGGCTCCATCACGGCCCTCCAGGAGTTCACCAAGCTGGTCCCCGACGAACCGCAGGCCTTCCTGCAGCTCGGGCAGCTCGCGCAGCAGCAGGGCCGGAACGCCCTGGCCCGCCTGTCGTACGCCGCGTATCTCAACCTCAACCCGGAGGGCGCCACCGCGGATGCCGTCCGGGAGGCGTTGAAGGGGCTTTCGACCCCCGCCGGCGCGACAACCCCCTGAACGTCCAGTCGCCCGTCCGGTAACATTCCCCCGGGCCGTTAGCTCAGCTGGCAGAGCAGGGGACTCTTAATCCCAAGGTCGTAGGTTCGATCCCTACACGGCCCACTTCCTGGGAAGCCCGCACAGAGTGCGGGCTTTCGTCGTTCTGGTGCCTGTTCTCGACAGGGCCTGTAGGAGTCGGGGGTCAACGACCGGATCAACCAGCGGGATCGGCGCGGCAGGTTCCGCGATAGCGTCAGCCCGTGAACCTCGACGAACTGAAGGGGTGGTGGTTCCTCGGGCTCTTGGTCCTCATCGCAGCCGTCATTGGCGGCGGCTGGCTCTGGATCGAGCACGGGGACACCATCAAGGTGCTCTTGGTGATGGCGATGGTCGGGGCCGGCATCTACTTGGGGCGGGGCCTTCTGCCCGAAAAGAAGCCTCCACCTCGGCCGCTGACGCTGGAAGACGTCCAGAACGACCTCGACGCGCTTCGAGACTACGTCGAAGACGAGCTGTCGAAGATCAAGCAGTCCGTCAACCAGAATGAGTGGCGCACCGATGAGCAGCTCGCATCCCTCAACTGGCGGCTGAACTCGGTTGAGACGGACCTGGAGGACCTGAAGCCCGAGTAGCTTCAGGCGGCTCGACGCTCCAGAAGCACCCGGAACGCCTCCACGTCGAAGCGGCGGTGACCACCAGCCGTCCACGTGGACGGCACCAGGCCACGACGAGCCCAGTCAGTGAGGGTGTCCACGGATACGGTGCGGCTGTCGGCGTCAACTAGTCCTGACACTCGACCCCACCAAGTCCGCCCTCTTAGGGTAGAAAGTGACATTGTGAGCGAACTAGCCATCCCGCGGCACCACCGACCTGCGTTCGAATTCTTGGGCAGCCTGCCGGAGGAGGATGTCCGTCGCATCGCGCAGGGCTTAGAAGCGCTAGATCCTCGGGCCGCCTTTGGGCAGCTCGTGGAGGCTCTGCGCAGCTTCCCGGAACTCGCGGACGCGAAGGTCTCCCCGGAGCAGCTTGCGAACGCGCTTCTGGGGCTGAGCGTTCAGTCCCACTTCTACGGGATCAAGCCGAACAGCCTTGCCTCCGACATCGCCGGCTCTGGCGATCTGAGCCTCGATGGGGAGCAACGGTCCCGCCTCCAGTCGGCGTTGGAAGATATCCTCGCGGCGCCCGCGGTCTCGCTCACGGCTGCAGCGGGCGACGTGATGCGAGAGGCCGAGCGGCCCTTCCACGCAGCCCGGATCTTGACCGACATCCGACCGGTCTTCGGCAGTGACGTTGCGGAGTCGCCTGTCGGCGCGGGCCTCGCCTCCACACTCAAGATCACCTACTGGACGCCCGAGGGCACGCTCCAGAGCGTCTACTTCACATTGGATCGCGAAGACCTGATCGCGCTTGGGCAGGTCGTTGGTCGTGCCATAGAGAAGGAAGACTCGGTCCGCCGCTGGATGGCGCCGCTCAACGTGACCTGGTACGACCCAAGCCAGGAGGACTAGTGCCCGAGATCGCCCTTCCGATCCCTGGAATCCCCACGCGGCGCTCCCAGGCATGGGGAAGGAGTACCGGCTCAACCGTGGGGCCCTGGCGGATGAAGTCGGCCGGAGATCGGTCTGCCAGGCGAATGTGGAGCAAGTCGGCTCATCATTCCGCCGCTCCCACACACGTGGAGATCGCGCCGGTCTTCATCCGACTGGCTGATGAGTGGGAGCGAGACACTCAGTTCACGTCATCCTTGACCGAGTGGCTCATTCATCCGGCTTTCAGGCGGATCCTTGCGCTTGGTCCGAATGCACTGCCGTTGCTTCTGCAGCGGTTCCGATCTGATCCGATCAGGTGGTTCTGGGCGCTTGAGCCCGTTGCTGGGGAGAACCCTGCCGAGGGCATCGAAGACCTCGACCAGGTGGTCGACACGTGGCTCTCATGGGCTGAGTCGAGGGGAATCCACCTGCCTTGAGCAACATGTCACTGGACTTCCCGAACCTCGCCGGAAACTTCCAGCTGACGAGCCCGGTCAACCGCCGATACAACTGCATCGCTTGGGCAGCTGGCCGAACGGACCGCTGGTGGTGGCCGGCCTTTACTGCGGGCGGACACCTCGCTCCCGGTTACTACTGGCCTCCGGGCGCCCCGACCGACGACCGCCTGAGCAGCTTCGAGGTGGCGTTCGAGACGTTGGGGTACAGACGCTGCAACGACGGAACGCTCGAAGCGGAGCTTGAGAAGGTCGCCCTCTACGCAACTGACGGACGTGTCCTTCACGCTGCTCGACAGCTGCCGGATGGAGCGTGGACGAGCAAGCTCGGTCAGAACGTCGACATTGCGCACACGAGCCCTGAGGCCGTAGAGGGACCTGCGTACGGCCAAGCGGTCGCCTTCCTGTCGCGGCGGCGCACGGGGATCTGAACGTCAACGGAGAGTCAACGCCGCCAAGGGAAACGGCAGGAACTCCAGCGTTGGAAGCCGGGTCAGTTTCGACCGTCCCTGGGGAATGAGCGGTTCCACGGGGACCGTATGGAACTTCAGCGCTGTCCTCTTATCCCAAGGTCGTAGGTTCGATCCCTACACGGCCCACTTCCTGGGAAGCCCGCACCGTGTGCGGGCTTTCGTCGTTCTGGGGCCCGGTCAGGCGGCCGGCAGCGCCTCGCCCCGTGCCCGGGCCGTCCCGAACCGGGCGGCCAGGGCCACGCCGACGGCGTAGAGCACCAGCTGCGGGGCGAGCAGCAGCATCATGCTCAGCGGGTCGCCGCCCGGCAGGAGCGCCGCGACCGCCGCCATGACCACCAGCCCGATGCGCCACTGCCGGCGGTACAGGCCGGCCGAGGCGACCCCCAGGCGCGCGAGGGCGAGCATCGCCACCGGCACCTCGAACAGCAGCCCCGACGCCAGGAGCATTGTCGTCGCGAAGCCGAAGTACTCCCCCGCCCGCACCTGCGCGTCGAACGTGCCCTCCCCGAATCCCAGCAGGAACCGCAGGGCCACCGGGAGCACCACCGCGTAGCCGAACGCCACGCCCGCGACGAACAGCCCGCACAGCCCGGAGACGACGGCCACCATCACGCGGCGCGACTGGTCGGCCACCGCCGGGATGACGAACGCGTACAGCTGGTAGAGCCACACCGGCAGGGCCACCAGCACCGCCGCCCACAGCGTGACCTTCAGGACCGTCATGAACGGCTCCGTCGGCGACAGCGTCACCAGGCGGTCGTGTCCGTCCGGCAGGGGCGCCGTGAGCGCGTCCACCAGCTGCGCGTGCACCGCGTACATCGCCGCGAAGGCCGCCACGAGTGCCACCACGCCGACCATCAGGCGGCGCCGCAGCTCGTCGAGGTGGTCGACCGCGGTCATCCGCTCGTCACGGCCGGCGCGGCGCGGGATCAGGGGGATGCGCGTCACTCTCAAGACCTCCTGGGGTGGACGGGATGTGAGGGGCCTACGGGCGCCGGCGCCGCGCGGATCACCCGGGCGTCGGCGTGCGACACCGGGTGATCCGGTCCGGGGGGCGGCACGAAGAACGGCCCGTACCGGGGGCCACGGGGCACCCGGGACCAGGTCGAACCCCACACAGGAGACATCCGATGACCGACGTCAACCGCGCGCAGTTCCTCACCCGCGGCGCCGCGGGCGGCCTCGCCCTCGTCGCCGGCGGATCCGTCCTCGGCCTCGCCGCCGGGCAGGCGACCGCCGCCACCGCCGCAGGCGACGTGGCGATCGCCAAGCTCGCCGCGACCGCGGAGCTGCTCGCCGTGGACTTCTACTCCCGGGCCATCGCCTCGCGGAAGTTCGTGGGCGACGAGCGCGACTACCTCATCGACGCCCGCCGCAACGAGCGCGACCACTACCGCGCGCTCGCCAAGGTCCTGGGTTCCGGCGCCCCGAAGGGCGTGCGCTTCCAGTACCCCGACGGCGCGTTCGCGAGCCGGAAGTCCATCGCCAAGCTCGGCGTGGCGCTGGAGACCGCGTTCGTGGGTGCCTACCTCGGCGCCGTCACCGCCCTCAAGAGCAACGACCTCAAGGGCGTGGCCGCGCAGATCGGCGCGAGCGAGGCCCAGCACCTGTCGGTGTTCTCCGACATCGCGCTGGACGACCCGGTCGGGATCTCGTTCCCGAAGGCCCTCACCGCCGCCCAGGCGACGAAGGCCGTCACCCCGTTCCTGGCGGCGTGACCCGGCGCGGTGGGGGCGCCCGGGGCGCTCTACCGCGGGCCTACGCCCCCACGTTGAGCGTCACCGTCATTCCGGACGCCGGGTCGCCGGTCACGGTGCCGAGCTGGGTCGCGTACCCGTCCGCGAACACCATGTCGGTGTCGAGAGACAGGCTCCCCAGGTTCGACAGGCTCTGCGCGTAGCCGTCCGCGCCGTACGCGGTCTCGCACGCGTCCTTCGGGAACGCCAGCTGGGAGGTCACCAGCTTCGACCCCGCCGACGTCGCGTCCGCCAGGCTCGGGTACACCTCGAAGTGCACATGGGGCCACCGCCCCGGGTAGCACCCCGGGAAGATCGTGGTGAACGTCACCGTCCCGTCCGCGCCGGTCTCCTGGACCCCGCGGAGCCAGTTCTGGTCGGTCACGCCCTCCGAATACAGGGAGTACCGGCCCTCGCGGTCGCAGTGCCACGCGTAGACGGCCGCGCCGGCGAGCGGCACGCCGCCCTCCGACACGTCGAGGAGCCGGAACGTCATGGTGAGCGGCACCCCGTCCGCGGTGCCCGTGGACCCGGCGAAGCTGGAGGTGATGTCCGACCGCACGATCCCGCTCTCCGTGAGGACGTTGGGGCCGTTCGAGCCGTCACCCGGGTAGGGGCCGGCGGTCTCCTCCGGGATCGCCGACGTGGGTGCCGCGGCGGTGCCGGTGGTGGCCGCCGCCGTCGTCGTCCCGGCGGCCGCGGTGGTCCCCGCAGCCGCCGTCGTGCCCCCGGAGGATGACGAGCCGCAGCCCGCCAGCGCCGTGAGCCCGCCGACGGCGAGCAGCTGCAGGGCCCGGCGCCGGCTCACCAGCGTCGAGACGTCGAACGCCAGTCCACGGTCGTGGTCGTGCACCTCGTGCTCTTGAGCCATCCCCTGCTCCCCGGTCGCGGTGTGGGCGGCGCCAGCATGCCGGTGCCGGCTGAGGAAATGCTGTGAGACCCGTCACACCAGCGCGGCGAACGCCAGCCGGACGGCGATGGCGAGAAGGGCGGCGACGAGCAGCCGTTCGATGACGGGGCCCCGCACCCGGCCCGACCACCGGGCCCCGGCCTGCGCACCCGCGGCCAGCGCCACAGCGAGCACCAGGGCGCGGTACGCCCCGTGCCCGCCGGCGAAGCTGCCCGCGAGGACGTGGGTGAGGGCCGCGGCGCCGGCGGTCACGGCGAGCACCAGGTGCGAGGTGGCGGTCGCCACGTGCGTCGGCATCCGCATGCCGCGCACCAGGACCGGCACGTGGATCACACCGCCGCCGATGCCCAGCAGGCTCGACACGAACCCGACGCCACCGCTGGCCGCCGCGCCGGCACCGAGTGGCACGCGGTAGTCGTACCGCACCCCGTCGGCGTCCACGAGGTGCCGCTCCGTCCCCCGCCCCGGGCGGCCCGCGAGGGGCCGCGAGGGGACGAGCAGCCACATCGCGAGCGCCGCCAGCAGCCCTGCCACCGCGAGGTCGAACACGTGGCGGGGCAGCAGCGCCGTGGTGAGCGCGCCCGCGACCGCGCCGGGGAGTGCCGCGGCGATGAACACGGCGCCGCTCGCCGTGTCGATCCGCCGCCGCCGGGCGTACGCCGCGGTGCCCGACGCGGCGTTGGCGAACACCGCGACCAGGCCGATCGCCGCCAGCGTCTCCGGGCGGTCGGAGGGATAGAGCACCAGCAGCAGCGGCGTGAGGATGAACCCGCCGCCCGCGCCCACCAGGGTCCCGAACGCCCCCACCGCGAACCCCAGCCCGGCGAGCAGGACGGCGGTCTGCAGGGTGAGGACGTGCACCCGCACATCCTGACGCGCACGGCGGGGCCGCCGGTTGCGGCCGGGTGAACCCTCAGGCCGGCGGCGCCCCCGGGAGCCGGGCGAGCACGTCGGCGACGGCCCGTTCCGCGTCGTCGTGGGCCGCGCGGGAGTCCTCGCGCGAGGCGGGGCGCAGCAGCGCCCCGACGCGCCGCAGGGTGAGCCGCTCCGGCGGCTCGCGGACCACCGCCGGGGCCGCCCGCGGGGGCAGGGCGTGACGGTTGGGCCCGGCGAGGCCAGCGGTGAGCGGGCCGATGACCGCGACGCGCATCTCCTCGTCGTAGCCCGCGATGTCCAGGCCGGGCTCCGGCGCCGTGCGGGTGAGGCGGATGCGCGTCTGGGCCGACCCCTCGGGCAGGACGCCCGGAACCGTCACCGGCCGCGCGGCCGTCGCGGTGAGGTCCTCGATCGTGCCGAACCACGCCGGCGGCGCGTGGACGAACATCAGCGAGCGCCGCCGCGCGAAGCGGTCGTCGCCCGGCCACCGGGTGAGCGGCTCCCCGCGGCCGCCCATGAACTCGGGGTCGCCGTCCGTCCACGGCGCCCACGAGTCCGGTGCGGTCATCGCCGACATCGCCACCCGGTTGCGCGCCGCGACCATCAGCAGGCGGCGGTCCGTCGCGACCACGACCGTGGGCGTCGTGATGACCTGCCGGCGGCCCAGGGGCCGGACGACGGTCATGCACGCCCCGAGCACCGGCTCATCGGGCAGCAGGCGCCCGGCCAGCGCGGTCGCGAGCGCCAGCCGGCCGACGAAGATGGGGTCCCGGTCCATGGGCCATTCGACCACGGGCGATGGACCCGCGGAAAGCCCACCAAGGGTCAGCCTCCGCGGACCTGCGCGATCGTCGGGCAGGTGCGGCCGTGGTCGGCCATGTACCAGGTGAGGATCATGTGCCGGCGCGGGTCCGTGTTGAAGCTGGTCGACACGGCGCGGCCGCCGACCCGCCCGCACCACCACCAGACCGTGTCGCCGGTCACGTCCACCACGCGGCGGAACCGGCCGGGGTATGCCCGCCGCATCGCGATCTCGCTGTTCGGGACCCGGGAGCAGGCCCCCACGACGCCCTTCGCGCAGAACCCGGTGCCCGACGCCACGAACTGCCGCACCCGCCCGCGCGCCCCGGCGCGGGTGAGGTACACGTCCATGATGTTCGCGTCGGAGTAGCTCATCACCCCGAACGCGTTCTCGTGGAGGGGGCGGCCCAGGATCGCGAGCACCTGCGCCCGTGACTGATGCAGCTTCGCCCCGGCGATTCCGCGGAACGGCACGACCTGGCCGGACTCCACCGTCCCGAGGGCGGCGGGCGCCGCGGCCAGCACGGCGGCGGCGGCGAGCACTGCGGTGGCGCGTCCCATGGGGTGAGCCTACCCCGAGCCGGCGGCCGCGCGGGACCCGGAGATCCGCGACAGCCAGCGGTGGGCCTGCTCCCTGCGCCGCTCGAGCTGGTCGAGGGTGGCCTCGCCGATGCGCTGGACGCCCACGAGCCGGTTGAGCTCGGCGTTCACCTGGGCGTGGGTGCCGCCGGTGAGCCGGGCGATCTCGCTCACCGCGGCGGCGTTGGCGTCGCGGAGCAGGCGCCGGCGCTGCCTGGGGCTCAGGTCGGTCGCGGGGGCGCCGCCCTCGGGTGCCGGCACGTCGAGGTGCGGGGCGGGCATGAGCTCCAGCACCAGGCCCTCGTCGTCGTCCGGTTCCTCGGCGACGAACAGCCCCTCGCTGTCCGGGCCGTGCACCTCCTCGGTGTCCACCGCCCGCGACGAGATCGCCGCGAACAGGGACAGCTGCTCCTCGTCGCGGCTGCGCTGCGGGACCTCGTCGAGGGCGTTGGGGTCCTCCTGCCGCTCGTCGTCCTCACGCCTGCGCAGGGAATGGCGGCGCTGCTCGGCGATCGCGAAGGCGTGGCCCCGCAGGCGCGGGTCGTCCGGGATGAACATGTAGGCGGGCTGCGGCCCCAGGCCGCGGATCCAGCGGGCCAGGCGCCCCACCGCCTGCCGGAAGAACAGCTCCGTGGTGGTGGTGGTCGCCAGGACCCCCACCCGCAGGCGCGGGATGTCGACGCCCTCGGAGACCATCCGCACCGCCACGATCCACGGATCGGTGCCCGCCCCGAACGCCGCGATCTTCCGTGCCGCCTCCGGGTCCTCGGACACCGCGACCACGGGTGCGACGTTGAGGCGCAGCCGCAGGATCCGGGCGATGCCCCGCGCGTGCTCCTGGTCCATGGCGATGACCAGCCCGCCGGCGTCCGGATGCGTGCGGCGCACGTCCATGAGCTGACGGTGCGCGCGCACCAGCACGTCGGGGAGCCACTCCCCCTCCACCGACAGGGCCGTGCGGAGCCGCTGGGCGGACCGCACGGCGTCGAGGCGGTCCGTGAACGACGCGGACGCGAGGAGCCCGTCGTTGTCCATCCACTCCATCTCCCCGTCGATGCGGGGGAAGTGGACGGGGCGCACCACGCCGCCGTCGCGCAGGGCCGCGCCGTAGCCGTACTCCACGTCGGCCTCGGCCATGTCCTCGTGGTCGTACCGCACGAACGGGATCGCGTTGGTGTCCGACCGGAACGGCGTGCCCGACAGGCACAACCGCACCGCCGCGTCCCCGAACGCCTCCCGCACCGAGTCGCCCCACGCCCGGTCGTCGCCGGCGTGGTGGACCTCGTCCAGCACGACGATGCCGTCGCGGGCGATCGGGGCGAGCGCCGCCGCGCTGGTGGCGACCTGCTGGTAGGTGGTCACCACCCCGTGCACGTCCCGGGGCAGCGTGTCGTCCTGCGCCGTCCAGCCGGTGTCCAGATGCAGGTCGAGGCGCTCCGCGGCGTCGGCCCACTGGGTCTTGAGGTGCTGGGTGGGCGCCACGACCACCAGCCGGCGCCCCGGCATCTGGGCGAGGCTCTGGCGCGCCGCGGTCAGTGCGAAGGTGGTCTTCCCCGCACCCGGGGTCGCCACCGCCAGGAAGTCGGGGGTCTCGCGGGCGTTGAAGGCGTCGAGGGCGGCCTTCTGCCAGCGCCGCAGGCGGATCGATCGGGCCATCGTGCGGCCGCCGAGGATAGCGGCCCTTCCGGCGTCGGCGAACACCCGCGGGGCCGGGTTTGGGGACACACGGCCCCGGGAGTACCGTCCGGCCGAGTGGACTGGCTGGACCGCCATCAGGGCGCCGTGACCGGCGTCTCCGCCGCCGCGGTGTGCGTGGCGGTGCTGGTGCTGGCGCTGCTGGTCCTCCGGAGCATCCGTCAGGGGCACGTCGCCCTGGTGGGCGCGCGGCCGGTGCCGCGCCCCCCGGAGTTCGCCGCGGGCACCGATGGCGGGCTGTGCGTGGTGGTCCCCATCGCCAACGCCGCGCCGTGGCCGGCCCAGGAGCTGCGGGTCGAGGCGCGCATCGACGGCCGGAAGGCGGACGGCGGCATGCGCGACGTGACGCTGTTCGGCGGCGGGCCCGGGGTGCCCATCTCGGCCGCGTCGTGCCGGCCGTCGTTCCCGTGGCCCATGGGCATGCTGGACGCCACCGTGGAGGTCCGGTGGGCGTGGCGCGACGGCGCGGGCCGCCACCGGGCGCGGTGGCAGGGGCGGGTCCGGGTCCCTGAGCAGGCACTTCCGCCCGGGGCATGACACCGTGACACCGGGGCGGAGGAGTCCGGGGCCGGGCATGGAAGAATGGACCGGCCACCCGGTCGCGCGACCGGTGACGGACACCCCTCCCCGGGTCCCGACCCGTCCCTCCTCGGCGCGCCGGCCGGCCAATCGCCACCTGCCCCTGGGAGGGAACGAGTGATCAAGAAGCGCCGCGAGAAGGATGGGAACGTGCGCCTCACGTTCGCCGTCGAGTCCGACCGCCCCGTGTCACTGGTCTGCGACCGGAACGACTGGGACCCGGGCGCCACCCCGCTGGTCCGCCGCACGAACGGCACCCGCTCCGCAACGCTGCTGGTGCCCGAGGGCACGCCGGTGCGGTTCCGCTACTTCGCCGAGAACGAGTACTTCGACGACCCCAACGCCGACCTCGAGCCGAACGGCCTGGGCGGCACCCACTCGCTGATCGTCGCCTGAGAGCTCCGCCCGTCCGGCGCGCCGAGGGGGACGGCGCGCCGGAGCGGGACGGTGCTCAGGCGAGGGCGGCGTCCGCCTCCGCCTCCGCGGCGGCCTCGGCCGCCACCTCGCGCAGCCCGGCGACGAGCCCGAGCACCGCGTCCACCGTCGCGTCGTCGAACCGGCCGTGCTCGTCCACCAGGGAGTCGGCCTTCTTCACCCCGAGCTCGGCGTCGACCACGCGGGCGCCGGACGCGGTGAGCACCTTGCGCACCTCGGCCGCCGCCCACACCGCGCCGAACGCGGACGGGCTCACGCCCACCACCGCGGCGGGCCGGCCCACCAGGGCCGCCGTGCCGTACGGCCGTGACGCCCAGTCCAGGGCGTTCTTCAGCACGCCGGGGATGGAGGAGTTGTACTCGGGGGTTGCGATGAGGATGCCGTCCGCGGCGAACATCCGCGCCCGGAGGTCCTCGACCGCCTCCGGACCCGGACGGGTGTCCAGGTCCGCGTCGAAGTGCGGCAGCCCGCCGAGGCCGTCGTAGAGGACGATCTCCACGTCCTCCGGCGCCCGCTCGGCCACCGTCTCCAGGAGGCGGCGGTTGAGCGACCCCGACCGCAGGCTCCCCGGGACGGCGAGCACCCGGAAGGGGTCCCGGCTCACGCCTCGGCCCCCGCCAGGATCGCCTCGACCTCCCACTCCAGCCGCACGCGCTCGGCCACGGCCGGGACGCCGTTGTCCATCACGGTGTTCCAGCTGATGCCGTAGTCGAGGCGGTTGATCTGGCCGGAGACGGCGATGCCGATGCGGGTGTTGCCGTACGGATCCTGGCCCAGGCCGAGCGTGCCGGCGAGCGTCACCGGGCGGGTCACGCCGCGCAGGGTGAGCTCACCCTCGATGCGGACGTCCTCGCCGGACAGCTCGACGGAGGTGGACCGGAACGTGCCCGTGGGGTGGTTCGCGGCGTCGAAGAAGTCGGGGGTGAGGAGGTGGCCGGTGAGGGTCGCGTCCTTAGTCACCAGGCTGTCGATCTGCGCGGTGCCCGTGATCTCGGTGATGCGGCCGTCCCGGGTCACCACGTGACCCTCGATGCCCGGGAACTGGCCCCGGTACGTGTTGATGCCCAGGTGCTTGACCCCGAAGCCCACGGTCGAGTGGACGGTGTCGAGGGCCCAGGTGCCTGCGGGGAGCTGCGTCTGCGTGGCGGTGCTCATGTGGTTCCTCCGGTGCGAATCGAGTGCTTGCGGCGACAACTGAAAACTCGTTGATTGGTGTGTGCGAACTAACCGACGTGGAGGACTGTAGCGGCAGTTGATTGCCAGCGCAACCAGTGTGTGCGAACATTTCCCCATGACGGAATGCGGAAACGACCCCCGGGTCCGTGCATGGCGGGCCTTCCAGCTGGCCCAGGTGACCGCCGTGGAGCGGATCGAGGCCGAGCTGGACCACCAGGGCCTGCCCGCGCACCTCGCCTGGTACGACGTGCTCTACGCGCTCAGCGCGGCGCCCGACCGGGCGCTGCGGATGCGCGAGCTGGCGCCGCGCGTGGTCATCACCCGCAGCTGGCTCAGCCGGGTGGTGGACCGCCTCGAGGCCGAGGGGCTCGTGTGCCGGCGCAGCTGCCCCAGCGACCGCCGCGGGGCGTTCGTGGTGCTCACCGACGAGGGGGCGGCCCTGTTGGACCGCGCGCGGCCGGCGTACGAGGCCGCGCTGGACGCCCACTTCGCCCGGCACGTGCCGGACCTGGACGCGCTCCGCTCCGCGATGGAGGCGATCACCGCCCCCGCCGCCGAGCGGGTGTGACCCGGGGCCCCGTGCGGGGCCCCGGACCCGTGATCGCTAGGCGATCGTGACCTCGTCGCAGAGGTACACGTCCTGGATGGCGTTCAGCAGGGCCACGCCCTCCGCCATCGGGCGCTGGAACGCCTTGCGGCCGGAGATGAGGCCCGCGCCGCCGGCGCGCTTGTTGATGACCGCCGTCACCACCGCGTCGTGCATGTCGTTCGCGCCGGACGCGCCGCCCGAGTTGATGAGGGGCGCGCGGCCCATGTAGCAGTTCGCCACCTGGTACCGGGTCATGTCGATGGGGTGCTCGGTCATGAGCTCCGAGTACATCCGCTTGTCCGACTTCCCGAACTTCAGGTCGTCGAAGCCCGGCGCCGGGGTCTCCGGCAGCTTCTGCTTGATGATGTCCGCCTGGATGGTGACGCCCAGGTGGTTCGCCTGGCCCGTGAGGTCGGTGGCCACGTGGTAGTCCGGGCCGCCCTCCTTGGACTTGTTGAACTCCGAGTTGCGGAGGTAGCACCACAGCACCGTGGCCATGCCGAGCTGGTGGGCGATCTCGAAGGCCTGCGAGACCTCCTGGATCTGCCGCTTGCTCTCCTCCGAGCCGAAGTAGATCGTCGCGCCGACCGCGACCGCGCCCATGTCCCGCGCCTGGTTGATCGACGCGAACATGATCTGGTCGTAGCCGTTGGGGTACGACAGGAACTCGTTGTGGTTGATCTTCAGCAGGAAGGGGATGCGGTGCGCGTACTTGCGGGCGCACATCCCCAGCACGCCGAGGGTGCTTGCCACCGCGTTGCAGCCGCCCTCGATCGCGAGCTCCACGATCTTGGCCGGGTCGAAGTAGTCGGGGTTCTTCGCGAAGCTCGCGCCGCCCGAGTGCTCGATTCCCTGGTCCACCGGAAGGATCGACATGTAGCCGGTGTTCGCGAGCCGACCGGTCCCGAACAGGGTCTGGACCGCGCGCAGCACCGGGATCGGCCGGTCCGAGTCCGCCAGAACGCGCTCGACGAAGTCCGGGCCGGGAAGCGACAGGCGGTCCGCGGAGATGGTCCCGCAGGAGTGCCCGAGCAGGTTGTCGGCCTTGTCACCGAGGATCTCGGTGATCCCGTCGATCGTCGTCGCCATGCACACGCTCCTGTTCGGATTGCTGGTTCGGTCGGCGCTCCCACACTAGCCGAGCACGGGTCCCGCCCGCGCCCGCCGCGCGGTCAATCCATGAGGTACCGGGCCTTCAGCGCCCGGTCCGGGCCGTGCACCTCCGGAGCGCCCGGCCCGCGGCTCACCAGCGGCGCCGGGGGCGGCGGCGCGGCGATCGCGGCGCGCGGCCAGCACATGGCGACCAGCACGATGAGGATGGCGTTCCGGACGGCGAGGATCCAGATGGGCGCATCGTTGAGGGCCACCAGGTCGAAGTAACGGTCCGGGAAGTACAGCTGGGTGGCCACCAGCGCCGCGACGCCCGTGGCGGCGGCTCCCCACCCGTACCGGCCCGCCACCAGGAACGTGGCGGGCAGGAGCCACACCATGAACTGCGGGGACAGGACCTTCCCGGTCGCAAGCAGCGCCGCGATGGTGGCGGCCGCCCCGGCGACGACGAGCCGTGCGTCCGGGCCCCGGCGGGCGCGGCGCAGCCCGGAGGCGGTGGCGAACGCGATGGCGCCCACCAGGGCCACCATCGCGGCGGTGCCGAACGCGGCGATCACGGCGGGCCCGTGCTCGGGCAGCCCCTGGCTGCCGAACGACGAGCCGATCTGCACGGGGACGCCCGCCAGCACGTGCAGCAGCAGCATGTAGGTGGACGCCATGGACTCGATCTGCGGGGGACGGTCCAGGTGGTACCCGACGATGTTCCAGGTGCCGGCGGGGTTGGCGATGAAGAACGGGGCGACGATCGCCGCCGCCATGCCGGCGGAGGCGGCCGCCCCGCGCAGCGCCGCCGGGCGCCCCGCCCGGTGCGCCTGCCACACCACCAGCAGCGGGATGAGCAGCAGCGGCACCAGCTTGAGCAGGATGCCGACGGTCATGAGCGACCACATGAGCCGCCACCGCTCGGTGACCGCGGCGAACAGCATCCAGGCCAGCGTGGCCGCCAGGGCGAGGTCGAACCGGGTGGACAGGACGTTGCCCAGCAGCAGGGGGGCGCACGCCACCAGCGCGATCGCCGCCGCCTGCCGCCCCCGGGAGAGCCCGAGCTCCTGGGCGGTCGCGGCGACGCCGGCCGCGGTGAGGCACATGCACAGCGCCATGAGCGCCGTGAAGGAGTGCTCGTAGGTGAACGGCATGTGGTCCGCGAGCCAGAAGATCGCGGTGGCGAGCGGGGGGTACTCGACGTCGAAGTCCCGGTACGGGACCTGCCCCGAGGCCATCGCGCCCGCGATGCGCTGGTAGACCGGGATGTCGGTGATCCCGGGGTCCGCCCAGGGGGAGAACCAGGTGAACGGGCCGGCCCAGACCGCGAACGCCGCGACGGCCGCGAGCACGGGTGCGAGGGCCCGGTTCACACGCCTCCCGCCACCGGGGCGGCCGGGTAGGGAAGCTCGTGCCGGCGCCGCGGCGGCGCGTCGGGCTCCGAGGCAGGGGTGCGCAGGCGGGCCGAGGGAGCGGGCCACCGCGGGACCAGGGCCACCAGCACGAACGGCAGGAACCACGGGATGTACAGGTAGAACCAGTGGGTGAGGGTGAGCTGCGTGCCGATCATCAGCAGGCCCGACAGGGCGGTGAGCGACAGCAGGTCGAGGCGCCGCGGCCAGCGCAGCATCGACACCGCCAGCACGGCGAACAGAGCCGTGAGCCCGAGCTGCACCACGTGGAGCCCGGGGTACTGCCCCCAGATCGAGAACGGGGACTCGCGGTCCAGCTGGTAGCCGATGGTGCGCGACCAGAACTTGGTCACCCCGTCGGCCCCGTCCAGCAGCAGCACCCAGCCGGTGAGCGCCGCGGCGATGCCGAGCCCGCCGATGTAGCGGACGGCGCCGCGCCGGCCGCCGCCGCGCGCGAACGGATGTCGCAGCCACAGGGGCAGCAGGATCGCCGCGCCGAACTTCGCGGCCACCGCGAGGCCCACCGACGCGCCCCGCAGCACCGGCTTGGCGGCGAAGAACAGGCCCCAGATGAGCATCGCCGGGACCAGGGAGTCGTTGCTGTTGCTCTCCAGGGCGTACGCGGTGAACGGGAACGCCGCCCACGCCAGCGCCAGGGCGGCGCCGAGCCGGATGCCGCCGAGGCGCCAGCCGAGCATGAGCATGCCGGCGACGCACAGCAGGTCGAACGTGGTGGCCGCGCCGTGGGCCGCGGGGAGGGCGTCCCACCGGCCCGTCCACGGCTGGGCGAGCTCGAACGGCACGTACGCCATGTACGTGAGCGGCCCGTAGGTGTCGCAGTTCCCGCAGTCGCTGGGGAAGGTGCCGTACGGCGTCATGCCGTGCGAGATGCGGTCGGCGCCGATCACCCCGGCGTAGCCGACGTCGATGACGTTGGAGTTGAAGGCGTTGAGGCCGTACCGCAGCGCCAGGGCGAGGGCGAGGGCGGTCACCAGGACCCACGTGGGCGACCACCCCGTGAAGGCGGGGCGGCGCGGCGCGGGGCGCGGCGACACCGGCTCCAGCGGCGCCTCGCGCGGCGGGCGTCCCCGTGTGTAGCCCACCCAGGCCAGGCGCAGCGCCAGGTACGCCATGGGCGGGTAGGCGAGCGGCACCGAGGTGAAGATCTCGCCGCGGTTGAACCAGATGAGCGAGAACCCGAACGACAGGAGCACCAGCAGGTCCAGGGTGCGCCAGCTCACCAGCCGCCGGATCGAGATCAGCGGGATGAGGAACAGGGCCGACAGCGTCAGCCAGATCGACGGCCGGTTGACCGCGCGGCCGAACGAGCCCTCGTACCCCCGGGCCATCATCCACGCGACCTGCGGCCCGGTGCGCACCTCGCGGATCTCACCGGTCTGGTCGGTGATGAAGACCTGGGCCTCGGTGACCTCCTTGCCGTCCTTCCCCTTGGCGACGTACCAGACGGTGTGCTCGTCCTTCGCCTTGTCGTAGGACGGGGTGGTGCGGGTGACCGGGTGGTCGGCGATCCAGTCGTTCACCTTCGACGACCCGGCGGCGATCTCCAGGACCTCGTTGTCGGTGAGCGACCGGCTGTTCGCGACGGGGTTCACGGCCCGCCCGGCCTCCTCCTGGAGGCGCTTGGCGTCGGTCGCGAACGCGTCGAGGAGCTGCTGGACGTCGTCGGACGCCTCGGCGGGGGTTGTGGGCGGCGCCCCGGCGCCGGTCTTCTGGGCGACGGCAGGGGAGCACAGGGCGATCAGCAGGATCGCCAGGGCCGCCAGGAACCGGCGTGTTACCGGAAGGCCCAGCGCCGGTTGAGCAGGAACGCGACCGGCGTCACCAGCAGGATCGCGACGGCCTGGGCGGGCAGTTCCGGGATCCCCGCGACCACCAGCCCGTGCAGCAGCGCCAGGTTGATGCCCAGCGCCACGAGGCTCACGGCGAGGTAGCGGAGGCCCTGCGAGGCCGCCGACCGTCCGCCGCCGCGGAAGGTCCAGTGGCGGTTGAGGGCGAAGTTGTTCAGCCACGCGACGCAGAACGCCCCGATGGCCGACTCGATGTAGTGGAGGCCGATGCCGTTCAGCAGGGCCACGTACACGATCAGGTTCACCACGTACCCGGACGCGCCGACCACGCAGAACCGCACCAGCTGCGCCCAGTCGGAGGCGCTGGCTTGATTGATCCGTGGGACGCGGAGGACACGCCGCACCCTCAGGGCGCGCCGTCCGGAGGTCCGGGGCACTTGGCCGGTGGCCATGACCGTGCAAAGTTACCAGCCGACCCGCTCCAGACGCTGCGGCGCCGGGTCGCCCGTCGCGGGTGGCGCGGGCGGCGCACCGCCCGATGACCGAGAATGAGCCCAGCATGGAGCCTGTGAAGGGAGCCACCACGGCCGACCGCCTCGCCCCGCGCGACCCCGCGCGCTACGACCGACGCTTCGCCGCCCGCGCGGCGGGCATCAAGTCGTCGGCGATGCGCGACCTCATGTCGCTCACCGAGCGGCCGGAGATCATCACGCTGGCCGGCGGCCTGCCGGACACCGACTCGTTCCCCGCCGAGGTGTTCGACGAGGTCTGGCAGGCGATCGCGCGCGACCACCGTGCCTCGGCGCTGCAGTACGGCCCCACCGAGGGCCTGCTGGAGCTGCGGGAGATGATCTGCGGGATCATGGCCGAGGGCGGCGCCGAGGCGCAGCCCGACGGGATCATCGTGACGGCCGGCGGCCAGCAGGCCATCGACCTGTCGGTGCGGACGTTCGTGGACCCGGGCGACGTGGTCCTCGCGGAGGGCCCCACCTACCCCGGCGCGGTGCCGAGCTTCTCCACGTACGAGGCCCGGGTGGTGCACGTGCCGCTGGACGACGACGGCATGCGCGTGGACCTGCTGGAGGAGCGCATCGAGGAGCTGGCCGCGGAGGACATCCGGCCCAAGCTCATCTACACGATCCCCAACTTCCACAACCCCGGCGGCGTGACGATGTCGCTGGAGCGGCGCCGGCGCCTGGTGCAGATCGCCCACGAGCGGGAGATCCTCATCGTCGAGGACAACCCGTACGGGCAGATCCGCTTCGAGGGCGAGCCGCTGCCGACGCTGTGGGAGCTGGACGGCGGGGCCGGGTGGGTCATCCACCTGTCCACGTTCTCGAAGATCCTCGCCCCGGGCCTGCGCGTGGGCTGGGCGGCCGCGCCCGCGCCGGTGCTGCGCAAGATGAACCTGGGCAAGCAGGCCGCCGACCTCGGCACCGGCACGCTCAACCAGCGGTTCATCGTCGAGTACCTGCGGCGCTTCGACTGGCGCGAGCACGTGACCCGGCTCAACGGCATCTACCGCTCCCGCCGCGACGCGATGCTGCGCGCGCTGGAGGAGGAGTTCCCGGCCGACGCACACTGGACCAGGCCGCAGGGCGGGCTGTTCGTGTGGGCGACGCTGCCCAGCTACATCGACACCACCGAGCTGCTGGCGCGCGCGATCGAGCGCCACCAGGTGGCGTTCGTGCCGGGTCGCGGGGCGTTCCTGGACGGCCGCGGCCGGAACAGCCTGCGCATGAACTACTCCTACGCCAACGAGGCGACCATCAGCGAGGGCGTGGAGCGCATCGGCGCCGCCATCGACGAGATGGTGGAGCTGCAGAAGCTGCTGGGGGGCGGGTCGTGAGCCGCGTCGCGGTCCTCAAGGGCGGCCGCTCCCTGGAGCGCGAGGTGAGCCTGCGGTCGGGCACCAACGTGGAGGCGGCGCTGCGCCGCCTGGGCCACGAGGTGATCTCCGTGGACGCCGACCAGCACCTGGTGCGCACCCTGCGCGAGCAGCGCCCGGACGTCGCGTTCGTGGCCATGCACGGCAAGGGCGGCGAGGACGGCACCGTCCAGGAGCTGCTGGAGATCCTGGGGATCCCGTACACCGGCTCCGGCGTCCTGGCCTGCCAGCGCTCGATGGACAAGGTGGTCTCCAAGGCGATCTTCGCGCAGGAGGGGATCCCCACGCCCCGCTGGTTCGCGTTCAGCGAGGACGCGTTCCGGGAGCTGGGCGCCGCCGACACGCTGCCGGAGATCCGCGAGCGGCTCGGCCTGCCGCTGGTCGTGAAGCCCGCCAAGCAGGGCTCCGCCCTGGGCATCAGCGTGGCGCACGAGCCCGGGGAGATCCCGCGGGGGCTCATGACCGCGCTGAGCTTCGACGACCGGGTGCTGCTGGAGGCGTTCGTGCAGGGCCGTGAGATCGCCGTGTCGGTGATCGGCACCGACGACCCGCGGGCGCTGCCGGTGGTGGAGGCCCGCCCCAAGGACGGCGACTTCTACGACTTCGAGGCCCGGTACACCCCCGGCGCCACCGAGCTCATCGCCCCCGCGGAGATCGACGACGACACCGCCGCCGAGGCGAGCCGCCTGGCGCTCGCCTGCTACGAGGCGCTGGGGTGCCGGGGCTTCGGCCGGGTCGACATGATCCTCGACCGCGACCACAGGCTGTGGGTCCTGGAGCTCAACACCATCCCGGGCCTCACCGACACCAGCCTGCTGCCCGCCGCCGTCGAGGCGTCCGGTCTGAGCTTCGACGAGATGATCGCCAAGGTCCTGGGCCTGGCCGACCTGGGCGGCTGACTACCCCGCCCGCTCGTCCAGGACCCGCAGGCGGTCCGCGATGGCGCCGGTGGCACGGTCCTCCTGCAGGGCGAGCAGCCCGTCCAGCACGCGGTTGACCGGCACGTCGATGCCCAGCTCGGCGCCCTGGCGGGCCACGAACCCGCAGATGGCGTCGCGTTCCACCGCCTTGCCGGCGGCGATGTCCTGGGCGGTGGAGGGCCGGTAGTCGCGCAGCTGGGGGTTGAAGGCCGCCATGCGGTCGGCGTCGGCGGCGGTGAGCGGCACGCCGCTGGCGTTGGCGACCGCGACGAGCTCCCCCATGGCCTCGCGCACCAGGGCGGCGGACTCCGGGTTGGCGAGCGACTCCCCGCTGGTGCAGCCGGTGACCGCGCACATGGCGTTGAAGCCGACGTTCCACAGCAGCTTGTCCCACTGGTCGCGCACGATGTCGGCGCTGAGCGTGACGTTCCACGCCCCGTCGACGATGGCGAACACCGCCCGGGCGCGGTCGGTGATGCCGCCGGCCGGGTCGCCCAGGCTCACGCGCCCCTCGGCCTGGTGGTCGACGGTGCCGGGGTCGTTCACGCGCAGGCCCACGAAGCACTGGCCGCCCAGCACGTCGTCGCGGCCCAGCGCGGCGGTGAGCCGGGTCACGTTCTCCACGCCGTTCTGCAGCGACAGCACCAGGGTGCCGGGGCCCAGGGCGGGGGCGAGGTCACGGGCCGCCTGTAGGGTCTGATGCGACTTCACGGTCACCACCGCGAGGTCCGGCGGAGGCCCCTCCGGCCGCCCGACGGCCCGCACCGGGACCTCCCACACCTCGCCGCCGGCCTCACGCACCCGCACATGACCCTGCCGCCGAAGCGCCTCCAGGTGCTCCCCACGGGCGACCAGCGTCACCTCGTGCCCGGCGCGCGCCAGGAGCGCCCCGTAGTAGGAGCCCACGCCACCCGCGCCCATCATCACGATTGATGCCAGCCGAACCACCTCCCGCACCCGCGCTCGTCACCGCCGTCGACGGTCCCGCCCTGGTCCTGCGCATGTGCAACCCGGCCCGGGCCAACGCCGTCGACGACGGAATCCTGGACGCCATCACCGCGGCGGTGCAAGCGCCACCCCCCGGGGTGCGGTGCGTGCTGCTGGGCGGCGACGGCGACCGGCACTTCTCCGCCGGGCTGGACCTGGGCGACGTGGAGGGTGACGCGCTCGCCGCCCGCCTGCGCGACGGGGAGCGCCGGCTGGGCGTCGCCACCGCCGCGATCGCGGCGTGCCCCGTGCCCGTGGTCGCGGTCATCGGCGGCGCGGCGTTCGGCGGGGCCCTGGAGCTCGCGATCGCCTGCGACTGGCGGCTCGCCGCCGACACCGCGAAGCTCGCGATGCCCGCCGCGCGCCTGGGCGTGGTCTACGCACCGGAGGGCCTGCGCCGGTTCGTGGCCTGCCTGGGTCCCGCCCGCGCCCGGGAGCTGTTCCTCACGGGCCGCCCGGCGGACGCCGCGCGCGCCCTGGAGATCGGCCTGGTGGACCGGGTGGTCCCGCACGCGGAGCTGTGGGAGGCCGCGATGCAGGCCGCCGCGGACATCGCCCTGGCGGGTCCCACGGCGGTGGCGGGCACCCGTGCGGCGATCGACGCGCTCGCCGGCCCCCTGGACCCCGCGGCGCGTGATGCGGTGGACGGCTTGCGCGAGCGCGCCTACGCGTCCCCGGAGTTCGCCGAGGGGCTCGCGGCGTTCCGCGGCAAGCGTCCCCCGGACTGGTCGGGCTTCACCGCCTCCGGCGGCCCCGCGGGGCCGCCGGAGGGGTGAGACGACTGCCTACGACGCGGCCTTGGCGGCGGCGGCGTTGATGTCGTCGGCCAGCTTCTTGGCCGTCGCGTCGTAGCCCGAGGGGTCCGCCCAGGTGCTGCGCGGGTCCAGCAGGCCGGTCTCGACGCCCTCGATCGCGACCGGGACGTGGAACCCGAAGATCGGGTCCTGACGCATCTCGGCGTGGTCGAGCTCGCCCGACAGGGCGGCGCGGACGATCGCGCGGGTCGCGGCGATCGGCATGCGGTGGCCGACGCCGTACGGGCCGCCGGTCCAGCCGGTGTTCACCAGGAACGCCGACACGAAGTGCTTCTCCAGGAGCTCCTTGAGCAGCTCGCCGTAGACCTTCGGCGGCTGCGGCAGGAACGCCGCGCCGAAGCAGGCGCTGAACGTCGCCTGCGGCTCCTTCACGCCCACCTCGGTGCCCGCGACCTTCGCGGTGTACCCGGCGAGGAACATCTTCATGGCCTCCTCGGGGGTGAGGCGGGCCACGGGCGGGAGCACGCCGAACGCGTCGGCCGTGAGCATGACCATCGCGGACGGGTGCCCGGCGCGCTTCTCCGGGACGGCGTTCGGGATGGAGCTCAGCGGGTAGGCGCCGCGGGTGTTCTCCGTCAGCGAGGAGTCGTCGAGGTCGAGCTCACGGGTGTGGTCGTCCATCACGACGTTCTCGAGCACCGTCCCGAACATCCGGGTGGTGGCGTAGATCTCCGGCTCCGCCTTCTCGGACAGGCCGATGACCTTCGCGTAGCAGCCGCCCTCGAGGTTGAAGACGCCGTCCTCGGCCCAGCCGTGCTCGTCGTCGCCGATGAGCGGGCGCTCGGTGTCGGTGGACAGCGTGGTCTTGCCGGTGCCGGACAGGCCGAAGAACACCGCCACGCGGCCGTCCTTGCCGACGTTCGCCGAGCAGTGCATCGACATGACGCCGTTGCTCGGGAGGCGGTCGTTCATGAGGCTGAACGCGGACTTCTTGATCTCACCGGCGTACTGGGTGCCGCCGATCAGCACCTCGGAGGTGCCGAGGTTGAGGACCACGAAGTTCGTGTTGTTGGTGCCGTTCTCGGCCGGGTCGGCCTCGAAGCTCGGCGCGTGCAGGATGAGCGCGTCCGGGACGACGGTGGCACGGGCCTCCGCGCCGATGTCGATGAACATCGTCTGCGCGAAGAGGGTGTGCCAGGCGCTCTCGGAGATCACCCGCACGTTGATGCCGTGCGTGGGGTGGGCGCCGACGCGGGCGTCCAGGACGTACAGGTTGGGGGCGGCGGACAGGTGCGCCCGCAGGCCCGAACCGAGCAGCTCGGCGTGCTCCAGGGAGATCGCCTGGTTGACGTCCCCCCACCACACGCGGCCCTCGCTGCTGGGCTCGCGCACCACGAACTTGTCCTTCGGGGCGCGTCCGGTGTGACGGCCGGTGGACACGACGAGCGGCCCGCCCTTGGCGAGGCGGCCGTCGCCGGCCCGGAGCGCGTGCTCGTACAGAGCCGCCGTGGACAGGTTCCAGTGCACGGTGCCGCTGGGTCGCAGACCGTGCGCGTCGAGACCGGTCGCCGAACGTTCACCCACGTCGATCGCCATGTGCCCTCCGAGTTCTTTGCCGAGACGGCGAAGTCTGACGGACCCCCGGAAGCCACCGCAACCCGGCAAATCCCGTAACCATCACTGCGGCCACGGCCCCTGATCCCGATCCGGACAGGGAGAACGTCATTCCGACGGCGACCGAGGCCCCCCATGCGACCAGCCCGTACCGCACCCACCCGGCCGGCGGCGCCGTGAGCCGCGGCCACGCCCACCAGCACAGCACCGCGAGCCCGGGCGCGAGGATCGCCATGGCCACCAGGTAGGCGGGCATGCGGTCGCTGAACCCCGAGGCGGCCAGCACCAAGCCGATCCCGAGGACCACGAGCATGCCGCGGCGGTGCCCGATGGGCACCGCGCCCTGCAGCGCCAGGGAGCCGGAGAACAGGTTCGACATGACCGACCCGAAGAAGCCGGCGGCGATGAACAGGTAGGCGCCGGTGCTGCTGCCGAGGGCCTTCATCACGTCGGCGAGGTCCCAGGTGCCGGTCGCGGCCTGCAGCGTGGCCCCAGCAAGTGCGAATGCGGTCAAAGGGGCCGCCAGGCCCGCCAGGCCGCACCACAGCACCTGCCGCCGGCGCTGCAGGTCGATGGTGAAGTCGGGCGTGCGCAGCGCGAAGGCGGCACCGTACCCCACCATCAGCGACGCGGCCTCGATGGGCGAGATGGGGTCGGTGGCGGTGCGGGCCGACTGCAGCGCCAGGCCGTGGGCGTCCGAGGCCAGGTGCATGCCCCAGGCGGCGAGGGTGACGGTGGCGACGCCCGCGGCGAGCGCCGCCCAGGAGAGCGATCCGATGCCCCGCCAGGTCATCGCCAGGGCCAGGAGGGCGAACAGCACCATCCCCGCCACGTCCGGGATGCCGAGCAGCCGGCCGGTGGCCGTGCCGGCGACGCCGACGTTCACCCCGAACCAGCCGATCATCATCACGAGCATCGCCAGCGAGGCGATCCGCCGGGATCCCTCCACGCCCAGGGGGCCGGCGACGACGCCGCCCAGCGGCAGCTCGAGGCGCTGCCCCAGCATCCCCTGGCCCACGGCGAGGGTGGTGAGCGCGGCGACGCCCGCGAGGACCGCGGCCACCAGGACCCAGCCCTCCACGCCCTCGGCGACGCCGCCGCCGGCCATCAGCGCGGCGGGGCTGGTGCCGATGCCGACCCACGGCCCGACGCGCCGCAGCCACCCGTGACCCGGGATCGCCCTCACCGCGCCAGCGTAGCTGTGCCAGGATGCCGCGCGGAATGCGCCGATCAGAGCTCGAGGCCCTGGGGATCCAGCTCCCCGTCCTGCCCACCGCCGTCCTGGGCGCCCTGCCCGGCCCGCCGGAGTGGGCGGCCCGGCTGGCGTCCATCGGCGTGGACGTGCTCGCCAGCGGGGCCCCGGAGGACACCCCGGACACCTGGCGCGCCGCGGCGGAGGCCGCTCCGTACCGTGCCGTGATGGCGAACCCCGGGGACCCGGCCGCGCTCGCCGCCGCCGGGGCCAAGCTGCTGCAGGGAGACCTCCCCGCCCAGCCCGGCACCTACGTGCTGGGCCCCGGCGACGCGATGGTCGCCATCGTCGACGGCTCGTCCGCCGAGGTGGAGGACCCCAACGTGATCGGCCGGCTGGTGGTGGAGGCCGTGCAGGACACGCCGCCCGCGCAGCTCTGGGTGGTCGCCACCCCCGGCCTGCACCTGCTCGCCGAGGACGTCGTCGAGGCGAAGCTGCGGGCCCTGTGCGAGGCGACCTACCAGGCGCGCCTCGCCATCGCGAAGATCCAGTTCGAGATGGACTGAGGCGGGCGGGGCGGGACGTTGCCGGGGGTGGGACGCCGCCGTGGCGGCGGCCTCACCCGGCCGTGATCCGGATCTCCGCGGTCAGGGTGCGGTCCACCGGAGATCCGCTGGACGAGTCGAGGACGCTCCTGCTGATGCGGTAGGTGCCGGGCGGTACGTCGGGCAGCCGCACCGGGCGGGGCCCGCCGCCCGTGAGCCCGATCGCGTTGACCGCGAAGCCGTCGGGGCCGAGCAGCACGGGCGGCCCCGGCGACCCCTGCTCCGGGGTGCCGACGTACAGCCCGTAGAACGGCCGCCAGCCGGCCGTCGTGCGCCGCTCCAGGTAGGCGTCCACGCCGTAGATGATGTTCTCGCCCAGCAGGCCGTCGGGGCCGATGACACGCAGGTCGATCACCGAGCCCGCCGGGGCGGCCGCCGGGACGACCAGGCGCACGGCCCGGATCGGCGTGGGGCGGGCCGAGCGGACGCTCCCCATGCTCACGGGCACCGTCACGGTGGGCACGCCTGCCGAGGAGCCGCGGGGCCAGTCCGGGCCGGCCTCGGGGCGGATGGCACGGGCGGCCGGACCGACGAGCGTCACGGTCGGGTTGGCCCGCCAGGTCGTGCTCTGGACCGCGAGGTTGTCGCGTACGCGGATCCTCCTGCCCGCCACGATCACGGTGGTGATGCCGTCGGGGACGAGGAACGCCCGGTCGAGGATCACGCGGCCGCCGATGGGGGAATTCGCACGCCCGCGCTCGAACGTGAGCACGCCGACGTGCGCGAGCACCGCCGGGTCGTTGCACGTCGCCCCGCGCGGCCGCCCGCCGGTCCGGGTGGTGGCGAGCACGCACAGGCGGCCGTTCGTGAGCAGGGCGGCGTAGAACCGCAGCCGCTCCCCGGCGCCCGCGAACCGGACCGTCTGCGGGGCGGGATCGACGCCGTAGCGCGCGGCATCCCCGGGCAGGCGGTCCCGCGGCTGCCCGGGGATGCCGAGCAACGCGACGGCGGGACGGGGCCCTGGAGCCGGGAGGTCGGCGGATTCCGACCGGTCCCCGCCGCGCGGCATCGCGAACACGAGGAACCCGGCCACGGCGGCGACGCCGGCGGCGCCCGCACCGATGGAGACGGCCCGGCGCATCCGGTGGCGGCGCCGCATCCCGGTGAGGGCCGTCATCGCCTCGCGCCGCACGCGCTCCTCGACGGCGGGATCCGACCCGGACCGGGGGGCGACGGCCTCGCGCAGCAGGTCCTCCACGTTCACCGCGGCACCCCCTCCAGGGTCTCCCTGAGCTGCTCGAGCACGCGCGACAGCCGGGACTTCACCGTCCCGACGGGCAGGTCCATCACCTCGGCGATCTCGGTGGGCGTCAGGTCCAGGCCGAACCGCAGGCCCACCAGGACCCGCCGGTCGGCGGGCAGGTCGCGCACCGCGGCGGCGAGCGCCCCTCCTCCGGACGGGTCCGGCGCCTCGGGGACCGCCACGGCGTCGGTGAGCGGCACCGCGCGTCCCCGTCCGCGCAGCGCGTTGAGCGCGGTGTTCACCACGATGCGCCGCACCCAGGCGCCGAACGGCCCCCGCCCGTCGAACCCGTCCAGCCGGCCGAAGGCCTTCACCATGGCCTCCTGGGCGACGTCCTCGGCGGCCCCGCCGTTCCCGACGATCGCCCGCGCGGTGCGCAGCACGTCGGGCCACAGCTGGTCGAACAGCGTCGCCGCGGCGGCGTCCGAGCCGGCGCGGGCCTGCCGCACCAGGGCTGCGATGGAATCGCTCATCTGCATCTCTGACACGGCCGGGCGGCCGCCGGTTCCATGGGCGGCTCAGGCGGCGGCGTACGCCGCGCGGGTCGCCTCGTCCATGAACACGAAGCGCACCTCGTCGACCCGGTCCAGGAAGGGGCGCACCGCGGCCGCGGCGACCGGTGCGGCGCGATCGACCGGGACGCCGTAGATGCCCGTGGAGATGGCGGGGAACGCGACGGTGCGGCAGCCCAGCCCCACCGCCACCTCCATGGCGCTGCGGTACGCGGAGGCCAGCAGGTCCTCCTCCCCCTCGCCGCCGCCGTGCCACACCGGGCCCACCGCGTGGATGACGTGCCTCGCGGGGAGGTCCCCGCCGCCGGTGGCCACGGCGCCGCCCGTGGGGCAGCCGCCGATGCGGGCGGCCTCGTCGAAGATCCCCCGGCCGCCGGCGCGGAGGATCGCCCCGCACACCCCGCCGCCCGGGGCCAGGGCCTCGTTGGCGGCGTTCACCACCGCGTCCACGGCCTGGGCCGTGAGGTCGCCCACCACGAAGGTGAGCGCGCCGGGCATCAGCCCAGCTGCTCCGAGGCCAGCATCCCCCGCAGGTGCCGCAGTCCCAGGTCGGTGCGGGCCAGCGGGTGCACCTCCAGGTGCGCGACGTCCTGCAGCCCGGCGAACAGCTCCAGCAGCCGCTCCGGCGACTCGACGTCGGCGATCACGAACCCGCCGCGGCAGTCCGCGAACATGCCGTGGCCCATCACCAGGTTCGACCCGGCGCAACGCTCCATCACGGCGATGACGGTGCGCTGCATGCGGCTCACGTCGTCGATCTGCTGGATGGAGTCGAACACCCGCCAGGTCACGTGGAACCGCATGGGCCGCACCTCGTGGTCCCCGCCCAGCCGCGCTGCCTGGGCCTCGGGGAGCGGGTTCGAGCTCACCGCACCGCCTCCGGTTCGTAGGACAGGTTGTGGGAGAGCCAGCGCTCGGCCTCCTCCAGGGACATGCCGGCGCGCTCCGCGTAGTCGGCCACCTGGTCGGCGCCCAGGGGACCCACCGCGAAGTACCGGGCCTGCGGGTGCCCCAGGTAGATGCCGCTCACCGACGCCGCGGGCAGCATCGCCAGGTGCTCCGACAGGGACATCCCGATCCCCGGGGCGTCGAGCAGGCGGAACAGGGTGCGCTTGGGGGTGTGGTCCGGGCACGCCGGGTAGCCGAACGCCGGGCGGATGCCGCGGTAGTTCTCGGCCACCAGGTCCTCGCTGGACAGGCGCTCGGTCTCGTACCCCCAGTCGTGGCGGGCGCGCTCGTGGAGCATCTCCGCGAACGCCTCGGCGAGGCGGTCGGCCAGGGCCTTCACCATGATCGCCGAGTAGTCGTCGTGCGCCGCCTCGAACTCCGCGGCGATCTCCTCCGCCCCGATGCCGGCGGTCACGGCGAAGCCGCCCACCCAGTCCGGCAGGCCCGACCCGACGGGCGCGACGAAGTCCGCCAGGCTGTACTGCGGCTTGTCGTCGGCCTTCGCCCGCTGCTGGCGCAGCATCGGGAAGCGGGCGAGCTCCTCGGCGCGGTCCTCGCCGGTGTAGAGCACGACGTCGTCGCCGTCGGCGTTGGCCGGCCAGAAGCCGTACACGCCGCGCGCCCGCAGACGGCCCTCGGCGATGAGCCGGTCGAGCATCGCCGTGGCGTTTGCGTACAGCTCCTTCGCGGCGTCCCCGTAGTCCGGGTGGTCGAGCACGGCCGGGAACCTGCCCTTCAGCTCCCAGGCGTGGAAGAAGAACGTCCAGTCGATGTAGGGCACCAGCTCCGGCAGGGGCACCTCGACCACGCGCGGCCCGGTGAACGCCGGCTTCGCGGGCGGCTCGCCCGACAGCCACTCGATCGCGGGCCGCCGGTCGCGGGCCTCGTCGATGCTCAGCATCGGGCGCTCCGCGCGTCCCTCGTGGATGCCGCGCAGGCGCTCCTGGTCCTCCAGCACCTCGGCGTGCAGCACCTGGCGGCGCTGCGGGTCCAGGAGGTTCGACACCACGCCCACCGCGCGGGAGGCGTCCAGCACGTGGACCACCGGACCCGAGTAGCGCGGGGCGATCTTCACGGCGGTGTGCTGCTTGGAGGTCGTCGCGCCGCCGATGAGCAGCGGCAGGTCCAGCCCGCGGCGCTCCATCTCGGCGGCCACGCCCACCATCTCGTCCAGTGACGGGGTGATGAGGCCCGACAGGCCCACCACGTCCACGTTCCGCGCGGCGGCCTCGTCCAGGATCGTCTGGGTGGGCACCATCACGCCCAGGTCGATCACCTCGTAGCTGTTGCATCCCAGCACGACCCCGACGATGTTCTTGCCGATGTCGTGCACGTCGCCCTTCACGGTGGCGAGCAGCACCTTCCCCTGCGACGACCCGGCGCCGGAGGCCTGGGCGGCGGCGCGCTCCTCCTCCATGAACGGCTCCAGGTGCGCGACGGCGCGCTTCATCACGCGGGCGCTCTTGACCACCTGCGGCAGGAACATCTTGCCGGCGCCGAACAGGTCGCCCACGGTGCTCATGCCGGCCATCAGCGGGCCCTCGATCACCTGCAGCGGCACGCCGTACTTCAGGCGCGCCTCCTCGGTGTCCTCCTCGATGAAGTCCACCAGGCCGTTCACCAGGGCGTGCTCCAGCCGCTCCTCCACGGTGCCCTGGCGCCAGGTGAGGTCCTGCTCCTTCTTGGTGGACTGGCCCTTCACCGTGTCGGCGAACGCCAGCAGCCGCTCCGTCGCGTCGGGCCGGCGGTCGAACAGGACGTCCTCCACCAGCTCCCGCAGGTCGGCGGGCAGCTGCTCGTACACGCCGAGCTGGCCGGCGTTGACGATGCCCATGTCCATGCCCGCGGCGATCGCGTGGAACAGGAACGCGGTGTGCATGGCCTCGCGGACCACGTCGTTGCCGCGGAAGCTGAAGCTCAGGTTCGAGACGCCGCCGCTGATGCGGACGCCCGGGCAGGCCTCCTTGATGCGCCGGCACGCCCCGATGAAGTCCATCGCGTACTTCGCGTGCTCCTCCAGCCCCGTCGCCACCGCGAAGATGTTGGGGTCGAAGATGATGTCCTGCGGCGGGACCCCGGCCTGCTCCGTGAGGAGCCGGTAGGCGCGGCTGCAGATCTCGACCTTGCGGTCCTCGGTGTCGGCCTGGCCCTGCTCGTCGAAGGCCATCACCACCATCGCCGCGCCGTAGCCCCGGGCCCGGCGGGCCTGCGCCAGGAACGCCTCCTCGCCCTCCTTGAGGCTGATGGAGTTCACGACGCTCTTGCCCTGGCAGCACTTGAGGCCGGCCTCGATGACCTCCCAGCGGGAGGAGTCGATCATGATCGGCACCCGGGCGATCTCCGGCTCGGAGGCCACCAGGTTGAGGAACCGGGTCATCGCCGCGACGGAGTCGAGCATGCCCTCGTCCATGTTCACGTCGATGATGTTCGCGCCGTTGCGGACCTGCTCGACCGCCACCTCGAGGGCCGTGGTCTCGTCGCCGCCCAGGATGAGCTGGGCGAACCGGCGGGAGCCGGTCACGTTGGTGCGCTCGCCGATCATCGTGAACGTCGAATCCGGCCGGATGACGTAGGGCTCCAGGCCCGACAGCCACGTGAGCGACAGATCGTCCCCGGCGGGCCGCGGACGGGGCCGCACGCCCTGCATCGCCCGGGCGATCGCCGCGATGTGGTTGGGGGTGGTGCCGCAGCACCCGCCCAGGATGTTCACCAGCCCGTCGCCGGCCATCTCCCGCAGCACGCGGGCGGTGTCCTCGGGCAGCTCGTCGTACTCGCCGAACGCGTTGGGCAGGCCCGCGTTGGGGTAGCAGCTGGTCCAGCAGTCGCTGATGCGCGCCAGGGCCTCCACGTGGGGCCGCATGGCCTCGGCGCCCAGGGCGCAGTTCACGCCCACCGACCACGGGCGGCTGTGGGCGACGCTCACCCAGAACGCCTCGACGGTCTGGCCCGAGAGGGTGCGGCCCGAGGCGTCGGTGATCGTCACCGAGATCATCACCGGCGGGCGGACGCCGATCTCCTGGGCGACCTCCTCGATCGCCAGCAGCGCGGCCTTCGCGTTGAGGGTGTCGAAGATCGTCTCGACCAGCAGGAGGTCCACGCCGCCCTCGATGAGGGCGCGCACCTGCTCGGCGTACGCCTCCCGCACCTCGTCGAAGCTCACGGCCCGGTAGCCGGGGTCCTCCACCTTGGGCGACATCGACAGCGTGCGGTTCATCGGCCCGATCGCGCCGGCCACGAAGCGCGGGCGGTCCGGGGTGCGCGCCGTCCAGGCGTCCGCGGATTCGCGGGCCAGGCGCGCGGCCGCGACGTTCATGTCGTGCACGGCGGGCTGCATGCCGTAGTCGGCCTGCGCCACCGCCGTGGAGCTGAACGTGTTGGTCTCGATGATGTCCGCGCCGGCCTCGAGGAACCACTCGTGGATCTCGCGGATCACGTCCGGGCGCGTGAGCACCAGCAGGTCGTTGTTGCCGGCGAGCGGCGTCGGGTGGTCCGCGAAGCGCTCGCCGCGGAAGTCGGCCTCCGTGAGGCCGAAGCGCTGGCTCGGTGTGCCCATCGCGCCGTCCAGGATCACGACGCGCTCGGTGAGCGCGGCGTCGAGGGCGGTGCGGGCGTCGGGACGTGTCGTGGCCATGACGGACAAGGCTATCGCCCTGCGGTGCGGCCGGCCGCACCCCCCCCCGTCAGCCCCGGACGGGCACCCCCCCCACCGTGATGCGGAAGTGCCCGCGCCGCCCCTCGAACGCCGTCACCCGTGCGATGCGCACCCGGTCGCCGCCGCGCCGCAGGGCCCGGGCGTCGGCACGCGACAGGGTGACCCCGCCGGCGAGGGGATAGGACGACTGCATGGTGAAGGTGGAGGCGAGCCGTCCCGGCAGCGCCGCGAGCGGCCGCCCGGGCGCCGCCAGGTCGGCGCGGACCCGGCCGGTGCAGAACGCCCGGCGGCAGGAGAAGCGCACCGTGATGCGCCCGCGGCGGTCGATCCGCGTGACGCCGACCGCACGGGGGAGGATCCCGTTGCGCTCGCCCACCCGGGCCGACTCGATGCGCTCGCAGTCGCGGGGGAGCCCGTCCAGCGGGTCCACGGTCGCACGGTCCGTCCCGCCCAGCGCGAGCGCGGCCCGCACCGTGATCGCGTCAACGCCGTCGGAGCCCGGGTCGGTACCGCAGGACACGACGTCCCGCTCGCCGTCGCGGGCGAGGATCGCGTCCGCGCCGCGCCCGCCGCGCAGGATGTCCCGGCCCGGCCCCCCGTCGAGGGTGTCGTCGCCCCCGGCGCCATCGATGATGTCGTTGCCCGGCCCGCCCGCGACGTCGTCGGCGGAGTTGCCCCCGGCGGTGCACCCCCGGAAGCGGTCGTTGCCGGCGCCCAGGTCGGCGACCACCCGCACCGGCACCGCGCACGCGAGCGTGAGCCGGTCGTCCTCGTCGCCCAGGTCGGCCCGCACGGCCCGGGGGCCGGCGCCGATGGCGCAGCGGATCGTCGCGGGCTGCACGGAGGCGAGGGTGCAGCCGGGGCCGGCGGTGGCGACCACCGTGAGCTGCTCGACGACGGTGAAGGCGCAGGCGCCGTCGCACTCCAGTGCGATGGCGACGTCGTTGGCCTCTCCGGCCGGAGCGGTCACGGCCAGGCCGCCGCCGGGGCCGTCGGCGTAGCTCACGGTGACGGCGCCGGTCGCGGCGCCCGCCCAGGCGAGCGGGACGAGGGCGGCTGCAAGGGCGGCCGTGGAGATGCGGGGGAGGGCGGGCACGCGGGACTCCGGTGGGAGGATTCGGCGGTTTCGGCGGTGCAGGAACCTACACGGCGGCGCAGCCGTGGTGGCTTCTGGCAGTTTCCCGCACCGTGAGTGCCTATTGCGACACCGCCCCGGGCCACCCCTTGCACGGCCCGTACCACGACACCGAGTACGGGGTGCCGGCGCGCGACGACGCCGTCCTCATGGAGCGCCTGGCGCTCGAGATCATGCAGGCGGGCCTCTCGTGGGAGCTGGTGCTGCGCCGCCGCGCGGGCATGCGCGACGCCTTCGAGGGCTTCGTGCCGGAGGTGGTCGCCGCCTACGGCCCGGCCGACGTGGAGCGGCTGGTCGCCGACGAGCGCATCATCCGGAACCGCCGCAAGGTGGAGGCGATCATCCACGACGCGGGGGTGGTGGTGGAGCTGTCCGCCGGGCACGGCGGCCTGGCCGGCTGGCTCGACGCCATGCACCCCCGGGACCACGGCGAGTGGGTGCGGCTGTTCCGCCGCACGTTCCGCTTCACCGGCCCGGAGGTGACCGGCGAGTTCCTCATGTCCCTGGGCTACCTGCCGGGGGCGCACCGGGAGGACTGCCCCGCGTACGCGCGGATCGCGGCGCTGCGTCCGCCGTGGATGGCACCCTCCACGGGGTGATCGCCCTGGTGGACATCGACGGGACGCTGCTGCACGGGCGGCCGGTGGCCCACGGGCTTGGCCTGCTGCTCGCCCTGCGCGACGTCTACGGCGTGGACGCCGGGGAGGCCGACCTGATCGCCGTGTCGCCCGGCGGGCGCACCGACCTGGAGATCGGCCTGCGGATGCTCGCAGCCGCGGGGGTCCCCGAGGCCGACGCCGTGGCCGGGCTCGGGGAGTGGTGCGAGCGCACCGTCGCCCGGTACCTGGAGATCGCCGGCGACCACCCGGCCCCCAGCCCCGCGCCGGACGCCCGGGACGCCATGGAGGCGCTCGCCGCCGCCGGCGTCGCGACCGCCCTGGTGACCGGAAACCTGCGCGAGATCGCCCACCACAAGCTGGAGCTCGCCGGCCTGGGCGGCCTCTTCCGGCGCGGTGAGGGCGGCTATGGCGGCGACGCCGTGGAACGCGCCGAGGTGGTGCGCATCGCGCTCGCCCGTGCGGGTGCCGATCCCGCGGATGGCGTGATCATCGGGGACACGCCCCGGGACATCGCCGCCGCGCGCGGCGCCGGATGCCGGGTGGTGGCCGTCGCCACCGGCACGTTCGCCGCCGACGACCTGCGAGGGGCGGACGCCGTCGCGGCGAACCTCATCGAGGCCGCCCGACGCGTCATCGACCCGGAGCCAGCATGAGCACCGACGACACCGACCTGCACGCCCCCGCCCTCGCCCCGCCGCCGGAGACGCGGATGACCGAGGTGGTCTTCCCCCAGCAGCTCAACCACCACGGCACGCTGTTCGGCGGGGAGGCCCTGTCGATGATGGACCGGGCCGCGTTCGTCGCCGCCACACGGCACTGCCGCAGCGAGGCCGTGACCATCGCCGTCGACCAGGTCGACTACGTCGCGCCGGTCCGCCACGGCGAGATCGTGGAGGTCCTCGCCCGGGTGGTGGGGACCGGACGCACGTCCATGACCGTGCAGGTGAGCATGGTCAGCGAGGAGCTGCTGTCCGGGGAGCGCCGCCTGTGCGGCAAGGGGCGCTTCGTGTTCGTCGCCCTCGACGACGCCGGGAACCCCATCCCGGTGCCGCCCCTGGAGGCCTGAGCCTCAGTCCGCCCGGTGGCGGATGCGCTCCACGACGGGTCCCGCCAGGATCGCGGCGAGCACGATGCCGGTGGAGGTGTAGCCCAGCCACGGGGTGTCGGTGATGATCCCCGCCAGGCCGGGGATCGCGCTGATGAACCCCGCCACCGAGAGGCGCGTGGCCTTCTCGGCGCGGTCGGATCTGCGCTTGCGGGGGGCGGCGGCCGTCACCCCTCCTCCCACGCCCGGAACACGACGGCGGCGTTGTGCCCGCCCAGGCCGTTGTTCGTGGACAGCGCGGCGCGCAGGGGCACCACCCGGGCGGTGTCGCGGACGTGGTCCACGCCCTCGCACGCCGGGTCGAGCTCCGTGAGGCTGATGGTGGGCGGCACGCGCCCGTCCAGCACCGCGAGCGCCGTGAGGGCGCCCTCGATGGCGCCGGTCGCGCCCATGCAGTGGCCGTGCATCGACTTGGTGGCCGACACGGCGGTGCGGGCCGCCACGTCGTCGCCCAGGGCCAGCCGGATCGCGGTGACCTCGCTGGGGTCGCCCGGCTTGCTGGCGCCGCCGTGGGCGTTCACGTAGCCGATCTCCGACGGCTCGATGCCCGCGTCGCGGATCGCCCAGCGCATCGCACGCGCCTGGGAGCGGCCGGTGGGGTCCGGGTCCGTGATGTGGTGGGCGTCGGCGCTGGCGCCGTACCCCGCCACCTCGCAGATGATGGTGGCGCCGCGCGCGCGGGCCCGGTCGGCGTCCTCCAGGATGAGGGCTGCGGAGCCCTCGCCGATGAGGAAGCCGTCGCGGTTGGCGTCGAACGGCCGGGCCGCGTGGCCCGGGTCGTCGTTGCGGTGCGACAGCACCCGCATGGCATCGAATCCGGCGAGCCAGAACGGGGTGATCATGGCGTCGGTGCCGCCGGCGATGATCACGTCGGCGTCGCCGCGGCGGATCACGGCGGCCGCCGTGCCGATGGCGTCGGAGCCGGCCGCGCAGGCGGTGACGGTGGCGAACACCGGGCCGCGGATGCCCATGTCCATGGCGATCTGCGCCGCCGGGACGTTGCCCATGGAGTGCGGGATCGCGAACGGCGAGATGCGGTCGGGAGACCGCTCGAGCATCGTGCGGTGGTTCTCGTCGCGCACCAGGTTGCCGCCGGTGCCGGTGGCGTACACGCAGCCCACCTCGCGGCCGTCGCCCTCCACCCGGAAGTCCGCGTCGGCGCAGGCCATCTGGGCGGCGGCGAGCGCGAACAGGGTGGCGCGGTCGGCACGGCGGGCGACGCGGCGGTCGACGAACTGCTCGGGGTCGAACGACGACGCCTCGCAGGCGATCTTCACGTCGCTGCCGTCGGTGTCGAAGGCGCCGATGAGGGCCCCGCCGGGCGTCCCGGCCAGGGCGTTCGCCCACACCTCCTGCCGGCCCACGCCCAGGGCGCACACCACCCCGATGCCGGTCACCACCACCCTGCGGCGGCCGTCGCTCACCCGTTCACCTCGGTCATCGCAAGGACGGCGTTGTGGCCGCCGAACCCGAACCCGCTGCACAGCGCCGCGCGCACGTGCTGCCCACGCGTGGCGGTCACGTGGTCCACGCCCTCGCAGTCGGGGTCCAGGTGCTGCAGGTTGATCGTGCCCGGCACCGTGCGGTCCCGGATGGCCAGCGCCGTGAGCGCCGCCTCCAGCGCGCCGGTGCCGCCCACGCAGTGCCCGTGCATCGACTTGGTCGCCGACACCGCCACGTGCCGGGCGCGGTCCGCCCCGAGGGCGGCGATGATGCCGCGGACCTCGGCGATGTCACCCACCGACGTGGAGGTCGCGTGCGCGTTGACGTGGTCGATCTCCTCCGGCGCGATGCCGCCCCGCTCCATCGCGATGCGCATCGCGCGGGCCTGCTCGCGGCCGTTGGGCTCCGGCTCGGTGATGTGGTGGGCGTCGGAGGTGGCGCCGTACCCGGCGAGCTCGCACAGGATGTCCGCGCCGCGGGCGATCGCCAGGTCCATGCGCTCCAGCACCAGCACCGCCCCGGCCTCGCCCAGCACGAAGCCGTCCCGGTCGCGGTCGAACGGCCGGCTGGCGCCCTGCGGGTCGTCGTTGCGGTGCGACATCGCGCGGGAGGCGTCCAGCATGCCGAGGGCGAAGGGGGAGATCGCCGCCTCCGACCCGCCGGCCAGCATCACCTCGGCCGCGCCGCGGCGGATGACGTCGGCGGCCTCGCCGATCGCGTGCAGGCTGCTGGCGCAGGCGGTGAGCACGCAGGACAGCGGGCCCTGCAGGCCCAGCTGGATGGAGACCTGGCCCGCGGCCATGTTGGCGATGATCGTCGGGACGGCGACCGGCGACACGCGGTCCGCGCCGCGCTCCAGGAAGATCCGGTGCTGCTCCTCGTAGGTCTCGTTGCCGCCGTTGCCGGTGGAGATGACCGCGCCGATGCGCTCCGGGTCGTCGCCCACCGACAGGCCGGCGTCCTCGAGCGCCATCCGGCCCGCGGCGACCGCGAACTGGCTGCTGCGGTCCATGCGCCGCGCCGCGCGCTTGTCGATGAAGTCCAGGGGCTCGAAGCCCTTCACCTCACAGGCGATCTTCGCGCCGTGCTCCGACGCGTCGAACCGGGTGATGGGCCCCGCGCCCGACCGGCCCTCGCGGGCCGCCGTCCACACGGTGTCCCGGCCGATGCCCAGCGGGCTCACCAGGCCGATCCCCGTCACCGCGACGCGTTGCTCCAGCGGTCGTCCGCTCACAGATTCAGTCCCCCGTCGACCATGACCACCGTACCGGTGACGAACGCCGAGCGCTCGGAGCAGAGGAACTCCACGGGTCCGGCGATGTCCTCCGGTTCCCCGAGCCGGGCGAGCGCGGTCCGGTCACGCAGTTCCTGCTGCTGGGCCTCGGGCAGCACGTCGGTGAGGCGCGTTCGGATGAAGCCCGGCGCCACCGCGTTCACCCGGATCCCGGCCGGTCCCAGCTCGTCGGCGAGGGTGCGCACCAGGCCGATGATCCCGGCCTTCGAGGCCGCGTAGTTCGCCTGGCCGGCATTGCCGTGCACGCCCACCACGGAGGTGAGGGCCACGATGCTGCCCCGGCCGCGCTCGGCCATGCCCGGCGCCACCGCCCGGATGGTCGCGAACGTCCCGTCCAGGTTCACCGCGATGGGGGCCCGCCAGTCCTCCGCGCTCATGCGCAGGGCGAGGCCGTCGCGGGTCGTGCCCGCGTTCACCACCAGGGCGTCCGCCGGCCCCAGCTCGTCCTGCAGCTCCGCCATGGCGGCGGCCACCGAGTCCGGCTCCAGCGCCTCGGCGCGGCGCAGCGCCGCGCGCCGGCCCACGGTCCCCACCCGCGCGGCGGTGTCCTCGCAGGACGCGCGGTCGGCGGCGTAGGTGAGCCCCACATCCCATCCGGCCTCGGCAAGGGCCACGGCGCACGCGGCACCGATGCCCCGGCTCGCGCCGGTCACGATCGCGGTCGGCACCCCTGCGTCACCGGCTCGTGAGCGCGGCGATCCCCGGGAGGTCGTCGGGAGTGCCCAGGTGCAGCGCCTGAACGTCGCTGCGGACCCGGCGCACGAGGCCCACGAGCACGCTGCGCGGACCGAACTCCACGAACCGGTCCACGCCCATGTCCATGGCGGTGCGCACGGACTGGGTGAACCGGACGGGGCCGGTGAGCTGCTGGGTGAGGATGGTGCGGACCCGCTCGGTCCCCGCCTCGAGGGCGGCGGTGGTGGCCGACAGGAACGGCATGTTCGGCGCGTTCACGCGGACGCCCGTCAGCGCCTCGCGCAGGCGCTCGGCGGCGGGTGCCATGACGCTGGAGTGGAAGGCGCCCTCCACGTCGAGCAGCCGGAACTTGATGTTGCGGGCCCGCGCGAGCTCCTGCAGGCGCTCCACGCCCCGGTGCAGCCCGCTCGCGACGATCTGGCCCGGGCAGTTGTAGTTGGCGGGCCACACGTCGCCGGCCTCGGCGCAGATGGCCTCCGCCTCTTCGTCGCTGGCGCCCAGCAGGGCGGCCATCTGGCCCGGCACCCGCTCCGCCACCTCGGTGGTGGCGTTGACGCGCTCCTGCACCAGGCGCAGGGCCTCGGAGAAGTCCAGCGCCCCGGAGGCGACCAGCGCGCCGTACTCGCCCAGGGAGTGGCCCATGGTGAGGTCACCGGTGATGCCCTGCTCGGCGGCGACGCGCCACGCGGCCACGGAGTTGGTGAGCACGGCCGGCTGGCAGTGCTCGGTGCGCATCAGGCTGTCCTTGGGGCCCTCGAAGCAGATGCGCGCGAGGTCGTATCCGAGGAGGTCGTTGGCCTCCTCGAACGTGCGCCGGGCCACCAGGAACTCCCGGGACAGCTCGGCACCCATGCCGACCTGCTGGGACCCCTGACCGGGGAACATGAGCGCGATCTTGCCGCGTTTTGGCTGGGCGTCTGCCACGTCAGCCGTCGATTCTACGCGGGAACGGGCGTTCCGCGCCAATCCCGGGCCGATCGGTCACGGGACGAAGGTCGTGACGGTCTGCGTGATCGTGTCCCCGCCGCCGCCCGCGAGCAGCATGACGACCACCACGATCACGATGAGCGCGACCCCTCCGCCGCCCAGCAGCACCCACGGCGGGATGGCGTTCCTGGACGGTCCTCCGCCGGTGGCGGCGACCGGCCGCGGGGGCGGTGGCGCCTGGGGCGGCGGCGGCGGGGAGCCCGCCGGCGGGGACGGCGGGGGCGGCGGGACCTGCGGCGATCCCGCTGCCGGGGAGGGCGGCGGCGGGGGCGGCGGCGGCGTGCTGCCGGCGGTGGGGGCCGCGGCCAGCGGGGGCGGCGCCTGGGTCACCAGCGTCGGGGCGGTCGCCATGCTCCAGGCGGGGCTGCGCTGCAGGGCCGCGGTGAGCTCCTCCACGAACCCCACCGACGTCGCGGGACGCTGGGCCGGGTCCTTCGCCAGCGCGCGGGAGAACACCTCGTCCACGCCGGGGCCCAGCTCCGGCCGGCGCCGGCTCGGCGGCACGTGCGGCTCGTGGAGGTGGGCGTACAGCAGGGCGGTGCGGTCCGCCTGGTCGAAGATCGACCGGCCCGTGAGCGCCTCGTAGGCCACCACCGCCAGGGCGTAGCGGTCGGCGGCCGCGGTGATCGCCGAGCCCTTGATCTGCTCGGGGGCGACGTACTCGAGCGTCCCCATCCACACGCCGCTGCTGGTGAGCTTGCTGCCCTCGATCGCGCGGGTGAGCCCGAAGTCCGACAGGTAGGCGTGGTCGCCGGGGCCCAGCAGGATGTTCGCGGGCTTGATGTCCCGGTGCACCAGGCCGGTGCCGTGCGCGTAGTCCAGCGCCTCGCCCACCTGGCGCAGGATCGACATCGCGCGCTGCGCGGACAGGCCCTGGCCGCTGCGGATCACGCCGTCCAGGCTGGGCCCGTCGACGAACTTCATCGACAGGAACGCCATGCCGTCGGCCTCGCCGGCCTCGTACACCGGGATCACGTGCGGGTGGTCCAGGTTGGCGGCGGCGATGCCCTCGCGCTTGAACCGCTCCAGGAACGAGGGATCCGCGGAGAGCTGGTGGGAGACGATCTTGAGGGCGACCTGCCGCTGGAGCGCCAGCTGGGTCGCCCGGTACACGACGGCCTGGCCGCCGCGTCCCAGCTCCGACTCGATGCGGTACCCCTCGAGGACGCGGCCGATCATCTCGCTCAATCCGGCTCCCCCTCGGGCTTCGGCGGGACACTAACACTACGATTCGGGGCCCATGACGACCGCACCCCTCATCCCGCTCGGGCAGTTCTTCGACAATCCGGAGCGGGCCGCCGCACGCCTCTCGCCCGACGGCGCGACGATCTCCTACATCGCCCCCCGGGACGGAATCCTCAACGTGTGGGTGTCGCACCGGAACGGCGGGGGAGACCGCCCGGTCACCGATGACCGGGACCGCGGGGTGCGCAGCTACTTCTGGTCGCGGGACGGGCGCTGGATCGTCTACGTGCAGGACCAGGGCGGCAACGAGAACTTCCGGGTGTACGCGGTGGACCCGCAGAACCCCGACCGGGTGCGCGATCTCACGCCCTTCGACGGCGTCCGCGCCGGCATCGTCGCCGCCCCGCGCGCCACGCCGCGGCACATGCTGGTGTCGCTCAACCTGCGCGACGCCACGGTCTTCGACGTCTACCGCCTCACCATCTCGACCGGCCGCCTGCGCATGGTGGCCCGCAACCCGGGCAACGTGATCGGCTGGACGGCCGACCGGGACGGCGTCCTGCGGGCCGCACGCGCGCAGACGCCGGAGGGCGACTACGAGATCTGGGTGCGCGACGACGAGGACGCCGAGTGGCGCACCGTCGCGGCGTACTCCAACGAGGACAAGGGCTACGTGTTCGGGTTCACCCCGGACGGCGCCCGGCTGTGGGTGGGCTCCGCCCGCGGCTCCGACCTGCTGCGGCTGGTGGAGCTGGACCCGGCCACGGGCGCCGAGCGGGTCGTGGACGGCGACGAGGAGGCCGACCTGTCCGGCCCCTGGGTGTCGGACCGCACCGGGGAGCTCCTGGCCACCTTCTACCTGCGCGACCGCACGATCGTGAAGGCGTACGACGACACCTTCCGGGAGGACTGGGAGGCGGTGCGGACGCTGCACCACGGCGACCCCGGCGTGACCGGCCAGGACGCCGAGGAGACCGCCTGGATCGTGTCGTTCGACGACGACCGCGACCCGGGCGCGACCTTCCTGTTCGACCGCCGCACGCGGGAGTCCCGCTTCCTGTTCCGCCCCCGTCCCTGGCTGGACCCGGCGGCGCTGGCGCCCATGGAACCGGTGCGGATCCCGTCGCGAGACGGCCTGAGCCTGCCCAGCTACCTCACCCTGCCGGTGGGCGCGCGCGCCCACATTCTGCCGATGGTGCTCTACGTGCACGGCGGCCCGTGGGCGCGCGACGCGTGGGGCTACGACCCCATCGCCCAGTTCCTCGCGAACCGCGGGTACGCGGTGCTGCAGGTCAACTACCGCGGCTCCACCGGCTTCGGGAAGCACTTCACGCACGCCGCCGAGCGCGAGTTCGCCGGGAAGATGCACGACGACCTCATCGACGGCGTGAACTGGGCGGTGGAGCAGGGCATCGCCGACCCGGCCCGGGTGGGGATCTACGGCGGCAGCTACGGCGGGTACGCGGCCCTGGTGGGCGTCACGTTCACCCCCGACGTGTTCGCCGCGGCGGTGAGCTTCGTGGGGCCGTCGAGCCTGGTCACCCTGGCCAGGTCGTTCCCGGCGTACTGGCGGCCGCTGCTGGCCAGCACCTGGTTCCGGTACGTGGGCGACCCGGACGACCCCGAGGACCTGGCGGACATGGAACGCCGTTCCCCGCTGAACTACGTCGACCGCATCACCACCCCGCTGATGGTCATCCAGGGCGCCAACGACCCGCGGGTGACCAAGCAGGAGAGCGACCAGATCGTCGCGGCCCTCAGGGAGCGCGGCGTGGACGTCGAGTACATCTGCAAGGACGGGGAGGGCCACGGCTTCGTGAAGCCCGAGAACCGCATGGAGGCGTACGGGGCGATGGAGCGGTTCTTCGCGAAGCACCTGGGAGGGCGGGCGCTCGACGCCTCCTGAGGCGCCGCCGAGGCGGCGCTGGGCGGTCCTGGCCTGCGCGATGGTCGCCCAGGCCGGGGCGTCGTCGCTGCCCCTCGGCCTGCCGGCCCTGGGCCCGCACCTGCGCGGGGAGTTCGGGCTGTCACTGGCGTGGCTGGGCGTGCTGCTCGCCACCCCGACGGTGGGCTATGCGCTCACCATGTTCCTGTGGGGCGCCCTGGCCGACCGCTTCGGCGAGCGGCCGGTGCTGGTGGGCGGCCTGGCGGGCTGCACCGCGATGCTGATGGCGGCCTCGGCGGCCGGGTCGCCCGTCGTGCTCGGGGTGATGCTGGTGGGCGCCGCGGCCCTGGGGGCGTGCGCCCCCGTGGCGAGCGGCCGCGCCGTGGTGGGGTGGTTCCCGGTGGCCGAGCGCGGCCGCGCGCTGGGCCTGCGGCACACCGCGCCCATGGCCGGCGGGGCGATCGGGGCGGCCGTGCTGCCCGCCGCCGCCGCGGTGGCCGGCACCGGCGGCGCGATGGTGGCGCTGGCCTGCATGGCCGGCGTCGGCGCGGTGGCGTCGTGGGGCGTGCCGGAGCCGCCCGGCGGTGACGAGGCGGCGCCGCGCGGCGCGGTGCGCGGGCACCCGGCGGGCGACCGCCTGGTGTGGCTGCTGGCGGGGGGCGGCGCGCTGGTGATCGTGGGCCAGGCGGTGCTGCTGCGGTTCCAGACCTCGTACCTGCACGACGAGCGCGGCTGGTCCCAGGCCGCCGCCGCCGCGATGCTGTCGGCCACGCTGCTCACCGCGGCCGCGGCCCGGGTGGTGGCGGGGATGATCAGCGACCGGCACGGCAACCGCATCGCCGTCCTGCGCGGGCAGGCGCTGGGCGCGGGGGCCCTGCTGGTGGGCGCCGGGCTCCTGCTGGGCGTGCCGTCGGTGGTGGCGGCGATCCTGCTGCTGGGCGCCGCCGTCCTCACGATGGCGGGCAACGGCGTCGCGTACGCCGCGGTGGCGGAGGTCGCGCCGGACCGCACGGGCGCCGCCCTGGGGCTCTACGCCACCGTGCTCATCGTGGTGGTCTCGGTCGCCCCCGCCCTGTTCGGGCTGGTGGCGGGGGACGTCCCCTGGACGCTGGCGTTCGCCGCCCTGGGGGCCTTCCCGGCCGCGGGCGGGCTGGTGCTGGTGCGCGCCGACCGGCTCAACCGGCGGCGCGCCGCGCGGGCCGCGCCGGACCGCACGGGCGCCGCGGCGGCGGCGGGCCGCGCCGCCTGATGCGCCGGGGCCGGGGGACGCAACGGCATCCCCCGCCCCGGGAACCCTCCGGGCCGCCGGCGGGCACCGGGCCCGGGGGGCCCCGTCACCCCAGGTGGCGGTCCCCGATGCGGCGCATGCCGCCCGGCCGCTGCGGCGTGGGCGACGCCGGCCGGGGCCGGGCCACCAGGCGCGGCGCGTGGAACGTCGGCGCCTCCTTGGGGGCGTCCTCGCCCAGCAGGCGCGCCCACCCCAGGTACCGGCGGCAGTCGCCGCACAGCGAGGTGCCCGCCTCGGCGGGCCCGTTGCAGCGGTCGCATGTCCACCCGCGGATCTCGTTCTCCACGAGCTCCAGGCCGCCCTCGCGCATGAGCTCGGCGATCTCGTGGCTCTGGAACCCGCCGTTGCGCATGAGGTCGCCCAGCGGCATCGAGGCGCGGTCGCCCATCACGTCGCGGGCCCGCACGGCGGTGCGGTTGAGGTCGGATGCGAGACGGCCGCCCCCGCGCATGGCGAGGTGGTGGGCGGTCTCGGTGAGGCGGATGTGTGTCTCAGCGGTGATCGGCATGCCACCGGTATCGGCCCGGCACGCCTCCGCGACCGCCCCGGATAAAGCAAATGCCCACGCGTCCCGTAGAGGAGCCACGGGGGACCTTGACGGCCGGGTGCCCGGAGGCGGTCAGACCCGCTCGACGTCCCACCACTCGGCGCCGGCGATGAGCGGGTAGATGCGGCGTTCGTCGTACCGGTCCACCTTCACCTCCAGCCGGCGGCCCACCGCGACCTCCTCGACGCGGGCCTCCGGGACCTCCCATCCCACCTCCACGGTGCGGCTGGGCCCCTGGTAGCTGGGCGGCTCCACCTCCAGGCGGAGGCGCAGGGGGACGCCGTCGCGGTGGTGGCGCACCGCGCCCCGGTGGACGTGCAGGACCGTCGCGTGGGTGGGCACGGCGCGCTGGACGCGGCGCTGCTCCTCCGTCGCCCACCGGCGGGAGGACCGGTAGGCCAGCCAGCCGCCCCCGAGGCCGACGAACAGGGCGATGAGCAACTCGAGCCATGCCATGTGGGCGATGATAGGAGGCGTGGCCACGGAGACACGCGGAACACGGGCGCTTCGCGCCTCGGGGGTGGCGTTCACGGTTCACACCTACCGGCACACCGCCAAGGGGGCGATCCCCGCGGCGGAGGCCCTGGGGATGGACCCGGCGCGGGTGGCGAAGACCCTGGTCATCGAGGCCGACGGTTCCCCGGCGTTCGCCGTGCTCCCGGGCGACGTCGAGCTGTCGCTGAAGGCCGCGGCCCGCGCCCTGGGGGCGAAGTCCGCGGCGATGGCCCAGCCGGCCGCGGCCGAGCGCCTCACCGGCTACGTCACCGGCGGCATCTCCCCGTTCGGCAGCCGCAAGGAGCTGCCGGTGCTGGTGGAGGCGCGGCTCATGGGCCACCCCACCATCCTGGTCAACGCCGGCCAGCGGGGCGTGCTGGTCGAGCTGGCCCCCGGCGACCTGGTGCAGGCCGCCGGCGGGACCGTCGCGGAGCTCGCGACCTAGCCGAGCACCTCGAGGAAGTCGGTCACCACCTCGGCCCAGCGGGTGGTGGTGGCGGTCTTCCAGGCGGTGTCCAGGTTCAGGGCGTACCCCCGGTTGGCGCGCGGGTAGACGCTCACGACCGACCGGTCGTCGGCGTGCAGGACCGTCCAGTCCTTCGCCGCCATCCGCTCGGTGCCGTCCCGCTCCGGCGGGCGGCGCAGGAACGTCACGCACCGCCGCCACTCCGCGGCCGGGTACGGGTCGAGGTCCACGGCCCCCAGCAGGGCACGCAGCTCCGCGGGGGTCCGGACCATGGCGTCCATCCGCGCCATCCCGGCGGCGAGCAGGTCGGCCTCCACGAGCGCCGCCACCTCGTCCTCGCCGCGGCCCGCGGGGTCGGTGAGGGCGACGTTGCCCGTCTGCAGGTGCGTCGCGACGTCCGTGAACCCCAGGGCGCCCATCCGCTCCCGCAGCGCGGCGACGGGCAGGCGGTTCCCGCCGATGTTCATCGCCCGCAGGAACACGCCGTACCGCATGGCCTCAGCCCTCCACGACGCGGCTGGCGCCGCCGCCGTCCTTGGCCACGCGGATCACCGAGCCCAGTCGTTCGGCCACGCCGGGCAGGTGGGTGATCACGGCGATGAGGCGGCCCTCCCCGGCGAGGCGCTCCACCCCGGCCAGCGCCTGCTCCAGCGACTCGGCGTCCAGGGTGGAGAAGCCCTCGTCCAGGAACAGGCAGTCCAGCCGCCCGCCGGACTCCGCGGCGATGTCCGCCAGGCCGAGCGCCAGGGCGAGGCTCGCCAGGAAGCGCTCGCCGCCGCTGAGGGTGGACGCCGACCGGGCGCGCTCCCCGCGGCGCAGGTCGAGCACGGCCAGCGGGTCCGGCTCCTTGCCGGAGAACCGGTAGGCGCCGGCCGACAGCTCCTGCAGGCGGGCGGAGGCCCCGGCGGCCAGCCGCTCCCGGTACCGCCCCAGCAGGTAGCGCGGGAAGCCGTTGGCCTGCAGGTCCCTGGCGACCGTGGCGTACACGCCGGCGTCCGCGCGCGCGGACGCCTCGATCGCCCGCAGCCGGGAGGCCTCGCCCGCGGCGGACTCCACCGCGGCCGCCGCCGCGCTCGGCGAGGCCGCGCTCGGCCGCGCGCAGGCGCCGTGGGCAACGACGCCCCGTCGGCATCTCGGGGCGCCGCCGCGGCCGGGTGAGCTCCCGCTCCGTCTCCAGCGCGGCGGCGTGCGGCGGCCGCCTCGGGCGTCCAGGTCCGCCGCGGCGCGGTCCGCGGCGGCCGACAGGGCCCCGCAGGCGTCCAGCAGCCCCTCGGCGTCCAGGTCGTCGGCGGGTGCCGGCAGGCCGGGGCCGCGGCCGCCACGCGGGCGGTCGCGGCGCGCAGTGCGCCGACCTCGCCGGCCTCCAGCCCGTGCAGGGCCTCACGGGCCTCGGCCGCTCCGGCGGCCGGCCGCGGCGGCGCGGTCCGCGGCGGCGTCGGCGTCCGTCTCGGCGTCCCGCAGCTCGGCGACCGCGGCGGCGAGGGCGGCCCCCGCGTCCGCCCGGGACGCCCACGCGCCCAGGCGCCCGCGGTCCTCCTCCAGCCGCGCGCGGTCCGCGTCGATGCGGCGCCGCTCCTCGCCCAGGGCGCCCTCCCGCCCGGCGATGGCCGTGGACTCGGCCTGGTGGCGCGCCCGCTGCTCCTCCAGGCGGGCGGCGAGGGCCGTGAGCCGTTCCCCGGCGGCGGCCAGCGCGGCGTCGTCCGGAACGGCGCCCGCGCCGGCGAGCGCGGCCTCGGCGTCGCGCAGCGCGGCCTGCGCACGGTCGGCCTCGGCGACGGCCGCGGCCCGCGCCGCACCGGTGCTCCGCTCCCGCGCGGCCGCGGCGCTCGCCGCCGCGCGCAGGGCAACGAGGTCACCGGCCTCCTCGGGCGGATGGTCGCCCACGGCGCCGCCGCACACCGGGGCAGGGGTCGGCCGGGCCCGAGCCCGGCGCGCACCGCCAGGGCGGCGTCGCGCCGCATCGCCGCCTCGAGCGCCGCCTGGGCGTCCCTGGCGGGCGGCCGCGGCGTCGTCGTGCGCGGCGATCGCCGCATCCCGCGCCGTGTCCGCCGCCGCCGCCGCCGTCCGCGCGGGCCTCGGCGGATGCGCAGGCCGCCGCGGCACGACCGCATGCGCTCGAAGCCCGCCGCCGCGGACTCCCGTTCGGCGGCGGTCGCGGTGCCCTCGGCGACGAGGGCCTCCAGGCCGCGCGGCGCTCGTCGAGCTCCGCGCCCGCGGCCTCCGCCGCGCGCTGCCGCGCGGGCAGTTCGGCCCACCTCGCGGACGCGGGCGGCCACCTCGCCCAGCGCGGCCAGGTCGGCGGCTCCGCCGCCGTGCCGCATCCGCAGCATTCGCGGCCCGCGGCCGCGGTGTCGCGTCGCGGGCGGCGGCGTCGCGCTCCGCCTCCGCGGCGGCGACGGCCGCAGCGCGCCGCGGCGAGGCGCCGGCGCAGCGCGTCGCGGTCGGCCTCCGCCGGCAGAGTGGCCGCGGTACGGCGCGCGGCCTCGGCCGTCGCCGAGGCACCCTCGGCCGCCTCGCGCAAGGCCGCCGCGCGCTCCGCCACCGGCCGCAGCGCGCGAAGCCCCGCCGTCGCCGCCGCCGCCGCGCGGGCCGCGCGGGCGGCGGACAGCCCGGGGCGTGGTCCGGCAGCCCCGCGGCCGCCTGCGCCACCCCCGCTGCCTCGCCCTCCAGCGTGCTCTGCCGGCGCCGCTCGCCGCGCGCCGTCCATGGAGGCCACCGAGAACAGCTCCCGCAGGATCCCGTCGCGGTCGCGCGGGGCGGCGCCCAGGAACTGGGCGAACCGGCCCTGCGCCAGCAGCACGGCGCTGGTGAACGCCTCGAAGCTCATCCCCACCAGCTCGCGAAGCCGCTCGTCCACCCGGTCGGCGTGCGTCTCGGTGGTCTCGCCGCCGTCACGCTCCAGGCGCTCCAGCAGCTGGGCCGGGTCCGGGGCGTCCTTGCCGTACCGGCGCGTGGCCCGCCACACCTGGTCGCGCAGCGCGAACGTGAGCCGCACCTCGCCGTGGGTGTGCCCGAGCGTGAGCAGGTCGCGGGGCCGCCCGTGCTCCGGCGTCTTGCCGAACAGGGCGAACGCGATGGCGTCCAGCAGCGAGGTCTTCCCGGCACCGGTGTCGCCCGCGATCACCACCAGGTCGTGCGGGCGCCAGTCCACCACCGCGTGCTCGTAGGAGCGGAACGCCACCAGCTCCAGCTCGAGCGGCCTCACGCGTCGCCCGCCGCGGCGTCGGCGTCGGCGAGGGCCTGCTCGAAGGCGGCCAGCAGCCGGGGCGACAGGGCCCGGTCCTGCTCCCGGTACCACTCCTCGTAGAGCTCCGGCAGCGGCCGAACCGGGGCGTCGCCGCCCCCGTCGCCCTCCGCCCCGGGCAGTGCCGCGGGGTAGCGCGGCTCGATGCGCAGGGCGTCCGGCACCACCGCGCGCACCTGGCGCACCAGGTCCAGGACCGGGTGCTCCAGCTCCACCTCGCACAGCAGCCAGGCGCCGGGGTGCTCCGCCGCGAGCTCGGCCAGGCGGTCCAGCGGCCCCCGGATGCGCGCCAGCGGCCGGGCGGCCGACAGCGGGACCTCCTGGAAGGTCGTGCGCTGCCCCGAGATCTCCACGACGCAGGCGGTCTTGGCGTGGTTGTCCTCGCTGAAGTCCAGCGCCAGCGGGCTGCCGGCGTACCGGGCCGCGCCGCCCGACCGGATGGCCTGCGGCTTGTGGACGTGCCCCAGGGCCACGTAGTCCAGGTCGGTGGGCAGGGCGTGCGGCGACACCGCGTAGGTGATCCCCATGGTCATCTCGCGCTCGCCGCCGCCGGCCACGGCACCGTCCACCATGAGGTGCCCCACCAGCACGGCGGCCCCGCCCTCCCGCTGCCGCCGGTCGCGCAGCTCCTGCGCGTAGCTGTCCAGCACGGCCCGGCACAGGTCGGCGTAGGTGGCCTTGGACATCTGCGCGGAGGTGCCCAGGTCCATCCGCAGGCGGGCGGGCTCCGGCCACGGCAGCAGCGCGGCGTGCAGGAGGCCCGACCGCGTCTCGACGCTCACCACGGCGTCCGCGGCCGGCTGGACCCGCCCCGCGATGTGGATGCCGCGCGCCAGCAGGTAGGGGCGCAGGGCGTTCCACAGGTCCGGGTCGTCGTGGTTGCCCACCGCCACCAGCACCGGCCCCAGGCGGGCGAGGCCCTCCAGCACGGCCAGGCAGTCCCCCAGCGCCACGGCGTCCACGTGGCGGCGGTTGAGCAGGTCGCCCGCCACCAGCACGGCGTCCACCTCGTGCGCGCGGCCCACCTCGGTGATCTCGTCCAGCGCCGCCCGCGCCTCCTCCCGGCGGTCGAGGCCGTGGAGGCGCTTGCCCAGGTGCCAGTCGCCGGTGTGGAGGAGCCGCACCGCCGGAGGACTAGCCGAACTGCGCGATGGCGTCCTGGGCCCGTCCGGCCTGCGCCACCTCGCCCGCCGCGGTGGCCCACGGCGGGAACGGGAACTCCACGGCCAGGGGTGCCGGCACGCTGGGCTGGCTCACCAGCACGCGGCCCTGCATGAGCAGCCGGGCGCGGGCGCGGGCCGCCGGGTTGAGCCAGCCGTACTCGCTGCGCTCCGCCTCCGCCGGGTCCAGCCGGCCGGTGATCCGCACGGCCGCGTTCTGGGTGACCTCGGGGGCCACCAGCGATGCCTGCTGCTGGGCGCCCACCAGGATCACGCCCAGGGACCGCCCGCGCTGGGCGATGTCGATGAGCGTCTCCTTGATGGGGCTGCTGCCCTCCCGCGGCGCGTACTTGTTGAGCTCGTCCAGCACCACGAACTCGATGGGGTCGCGCGTGCCCCGCTCCTTCGCCGCGAACGTCTGGGACAGCAGGGTGCCCACCACGAACCGCTGGGCGAAGTCGTGCAGGCGGGTGAGGTGCACCACCGCCACCGGCGGTTCGTTCTGAGCGGCCTCTCCGCGGGGGATGGCGACGGCGTCGGAGCGCACCAGGCCCCGCAGGCGGTGCGCGGCCGACTGCAGGCGGCGGGTGAACGCGCCCACCGTGCCGGCGGCGGCGTTGCCGACCCACGGCCGGGCGTCGCCGGTGCGCATGAGCTCGTCGTCGCCCAGCAGCTCCACCAGCCACTCCACCAGGCCCTCGAGGTCCGAGAACGGGCCGGCGGCGAGCTCGCTCGCCTGGCGCGCGACGCGGCGCTCGGGGTCGCCCGGGACGGGGCCCGGCATGAGGCCCACCGACCCGGGATAGCCCTCCACCGGGACGGCCCGGCGCAGCAGCTCCCCGCGCACCCGCTCCTCCACGAACGACAGCTGGGAGCGCATGTCGCTCGCGTCGGTGAAGCAGAACCGCAGCAGGCCCTCGGTGACGAACCGCCACGGCGTCCACCCGAACACGCGCACGTCCTGAAGGCGCGTCTCGCAGTCGGGCATGCCGGGCGCGCCCGGCCGAGGCGGCGCCCAGAAGCCCACGTCCGGGAACCCGCCGATCTGGTCGAGCCCCAGGGCGGTCCACCGGGCGTCCAGGTCCGCGCGGTCGGGACGCTCCGCGTACTTGCGGTTGTCCCGGTCGATGTGGAGGAGGTCCTCGCCCTTGACGTTGAAGATCAGCACGCGCACGCGGCGGCGCATGTCCGGGTGCGCCAGCAGCAGCCGCACCAGGGCGAGCGCGGTGGAGGTCTTGGTGGCGACGCCGCTGATGCCGGAGATCGACACGTGGCCGCCCTTGGTGCCGTCCAGGAAGTCCAGGTCCAGGCGGATGGGCAGCCCGTCGCGCCCGAGGCCCATGGCGAGGGTGCGCGTCATGGTGTCCTCGTACAGCGCCCGCTCGCGCTCCTCGCCCCGGGCGCGCCGCGCGATGACGCCGGGGTGCGGGGCGATCCACCGCTCCGGGTCGACGCGCACCACCTGCACCTCGGCGGTGCGCACCAGCTGCGCCGGCATCTGCCCGGCGGTGTAGGCCTGCGTGTCGCTCGGCATTGAGGCACCCTCCAGCTGGGCGTAGGCCTCCGTGACGACGCCGTAGGTGGTCACCTCCCCGGCGGGATCCGGGGTCGTGACCGCCACCAGGTCGTCCACCTCCAGCGAGGCGTCGTCGTCGATGCCGATCTGGAACGACTGGCTGCTCGCCGCCTGGTGGCCCAGGACGACGCCGACGGGACCGCCCTCGGCCGTCATGCCGCCGCGGTGAGGGCCGCCGGGACGGGCAGCGGCGCCGGCTCGGGTGCCGCGTCCTCCAGCCACGCGCCCGCCGCGGCCTGCCGCACGGCGCGCAGCGCGAGCTTGCGGTCGCCCATGCGGTGCCGGAGCCGGCCCTCGAGGGTCATGATGGGCACCATGTTCTGCGGCGCCCGCGGGTCGCGGTGCGGCCGGCCGGCGTACCGCGGCAGCTCCGCCGTGGAGCGGTCCGCGAGCATCCGGGCCACCTCGAGTCCGAGGGCCCGCGGCGCCTCGCCGCGCAGGATCCCGGCCCAGCCGCCCTCGCCGGCGCCCGGGAGGCGCTGGTACCAGGACAGCCGGTCCTCGCCGATCGCGAACAGCGGGGTGCGCTCGCCCACGGCGAGCCGCGACACCACCATCCCCAGCTCGCCCTCGAGGTAGATGCGGTGGTGCGACTTCACGGCGCCCACCACGGGGCCGTGGGCGTCGCGGACGAAGCTGAGGCGGCCGTCCAGGACGATGAGCCGCTCCGGCGACGCCCAGCGCTCGGCCAGCTGCAGCTCCAGCTCGCCGCGCATCTGGCCCACGCGGCGGGCGAGGGCGAACGGGTCGCGGCCGGAGCCGGCCCGCGGGTCCCACCGGAACGCGCCGGCCGGGGGCAGGTGCAGGCACCGGTCGCCCTCGCAGATCGCCGCGCGCCGCACGTGCAGGTCGACCACCTCGGCTCGGTCGCCGTGCCCGGCCCGGACGGCGCCGGCGGCCACCGCGAACGCCACGCCCGCCAGCGGCCGCGGCTCGTCGGCGTGCGACACGGTGAGCCACGCCTCGATCTGCTGGGCCCCGTCGATGAACACCAGCTCGCCGCTGGGGCGGGGCTGCGGGCGCAGCGGGGCCCACGCCACGGGCTCGATGTCCGTGCGCACGTCCGCGGTGTCCATGTCGGAGGCGTCGAGGCCGGGGCCGTAACCCGGGTCCGCGACGTGGATCGACAGCCTGGAGGAGGGGTCCGGCATCGCTCCACTGTAGTCCGGGTCGCGGACGTGGCCTGGAAACGCCGGAATCGCCGATTCGGGGCGCACCGGACCCGGGTCCGCACCGCGCGCCGGGACTGCTGGCATCCTCCCGCCTCAGGACGGGCCCCATGACGCCCGATGGGGCGACGCAGCCGAGGGACGACAGGAGGATGGGGTGTCGAAGAAGCTGATCGGGGTGATCGTGGCGGCCGCCGTCGCGATCGTCGCCGTGCTGGTGGTGGTGCAGCTGTCCGGGAGCGACGGCCCGACCGCCGACCAGTTCCAGAAGAGCGCCCCGGAGGTCGAGGCGCTGCTGAAGGGCATCCCGCAGGACGGCGCGACGCTCGGCAAGGCCGACGCGCCCGTCACGCTCACCGAGTTCGTGGACTACAAGTGCCCGTTCTGCCGTGACGCGGCCGTCGGCCCCGTCAAGAAGGTCATCACGGACTACGTGAAGACCGGCAAGGTCAAGATCGTGCTCAAGCCCATCCGCCTGGGCGCCGCCGCCGGGCAGGGCAGCCGCCTGGGCCCCGACTCCGAGCGCGGCGCGCTCGCCGGTCTCGCCGCGGCCAAGCAGGACAAGATGTGGCAGTTCACGGAGATCCTCTACGCCAACCAGGGCGACGAGAGCACCGAGTGGATCACCGACGCCGTCGTCGAGGACATCGTCAAGGCCTCCGGCGCCGACGTGGACCAGTGGAAGAAGGACTACGCGCAGGACGCGGTGGTGGACGAGATGTTCGCCAACGAGGCCGACGCGACCGCCGCCAACTACACCGGGACCCCGTGGTTCGTCGCCACCGGCCCGGGCGGCACCAAGAGCTTCAGCGAGAGCTCGGACTACGAGGTCTTCAGGACCAACCTGGACGCGGTCGCCGCCAAGCAGTAGCGCCGCCGGGGTCAGGGCGCCGCACCCGGCGCGCACGACCCGTCCTCTCTCACGGCGGGGAAGAACCGCAGGGTCCGGCTGCGGTCGTCGCCCACCCACACCCCGCCCCTGGCGGGCACCAGCACCCAGGGGTCGCGGCCCACGAGGAACGGGCGGCCCACGAGGCGCCCGGTGGCGCCGCTGACGCGGTAGACCACGCCGCGCGCGCCGGGGCGCAGGTTGCCGCCGATGACCCAGACGTCGCCGGCGCCGTCCCCGGCGATCGCCCGGGTGCGGCACCCGCCGCGCGACCGGTCCGCCCAGCGCGGCGGCACCGTGCGCACCGATCCGTCGGGGGCCATGCGCCGGATCTCGCAGCCGTCCAGGGACTTCGCCCACGTGACGCCCCGCACGCGGGAGAGGATCCTCGCGGGGATCCCACCCTCCTCGCGCCCGTCGGTGGTCACCAGCGCCATGCGCGCGCCCTCGAAGGTGACGCGGTACACGCCGGGGTTCCCGGCGGCGAGCATCCCCGGGCCCGGCGTGCCGAAGCCCGTGAACGCGGGCCCCGGGGTGAGGGTCCCGGTGGCGGGGTCGATGTCGTCGATGCGGTTGCCGGCGCCCGGGACGCGCACCTCGAGCACGTGCACCGTCGAGGTGCCCGCGGTGAGGTCACGGCCGAGTCCCTCCATGGGGATGGCGGTCGTCCGGACCACTCCGGCCGCGGCGGTGGCGCGGATGACGCGGCGCCCCTGCAGGTCGAGGGTCCAGGCGGCGCCGCCCGCCACCGCCAGCGGGTACGGCACCTCGCAGCACTGCACGATGGGGCGGCCGATGCGGCCGGTCCCGAAGCCCCGCCGGGTGTCGACGACGACCGGCTCGCCCACCGGCTTCCCGGTGGCGGTGCTGAACAGCCGCAGCGTGCGCTGCGGGCCGTCGACGACCACCCACATGCCGTCGGGGGTCAGGGCCGCGGCGGCCGGCGGGTTCACCGTGCGGATCACGGGCGGCGTTGCGGCGGCGGCCGTGCACGCGGTGACACAGGCGAACGCCGCGGCCGCGACGGCGAGGCGTCGCCGCATCCGGCACCTCCGGGTCGGGGGTCCCGCCGGGTCTACCGCAGGTGGCCGGCCCGGTTCAAGCGCGTCACCGGTGACCGCGCGGGAGGACGTGGGCCAGGAGCCAGTCCCGCCACTCCGCGAGGCCGTCGTCGGACTGCTCGGCCGAGACCGCGAACACGGCGACGTCCGGGCAGCACTCGCGCAGCCGGCCGCGCGCCGCGTCGACCGCCCCCGCGCCCGCCTCGTCGGCCTTCGTGAGCACCACCGCCTGGGCCTCCCGTACCGCCGCCGGCGGCAGCGACGCGGCGTCGGCCACCGGCACCACCAGCACCTGGAGGTCCCCGCCGGGGCCGCCCCGCGCCTCGGGCTCGCGGTCGCGGTCCTCGACCAGTACCACCTGCACGTCCCCGAGGGCCCGCACCGCGTCGCGCAGGCCGGCGCGCCAGTGGGCGCGCGGGTCGGAGATCGTGGTGGTGCCGTCCACCGTCTCGGTCACCGGGGCGGAGCCGGGCGCCGCGTCGGCCCGCACGACCCCGGCCTCGCACTCGCGCAGCAGCGGGATGGTGCGCATGAGCAGCGTGGACTTGCCGGCGCCCGCGGCGCCCACCAGCAGCACCACCAGGGCGCGGTCGGAGGGGCGGTCGACCCCGCGCGCCAGCGCGGCGCGCACGATCCCGAGCACGTCGGAGCGGGTGAGCATCCCCACCGCCCGGCCGTCCTCCACCACCACGGCGGCCTCGCGGTCCTTCAGCAGGGCGGCGACGGCCTCCTCGGCATCGTCGTCGGGCGATGCGGCGTGCACGGACTCGGGGCCCAGCAGCACCAGCGGGCCGTCGTCGGTGGCGATCCACAGCCCCGCCAGGCGGTCCCCGTCCATGAGCGGCAGGTGGCGCACCTTCGCGGTCTCCACGAGCCGGGCGAGGTCCTCCGGGGAGGCGTCGCGGCCGACGGTGAGCGGCCGGCGGGTCATGATGTCGCGGAGCCTCATGCCGCACCCCCCTGGGCCCGCACCAGCAGCACCGGGCAGGGCGCGTGGTAGGCCAGGTACGAGGCGAAGCTGCCCAGCAGCATCCGCTGCACCGCGCCCCGGTGGGACCCGGCGATGATGAGGTCGCACCCGGACCCGGCGGCCCAGTCGCACACCGCGACCGGCGGGTAGCCGGTGAGCAGCACCGGCTCGGCGCCCTCCACCTCCGCGGCGCGGTCCTCCAGCCACCGCTGGGCGGCCTGGTTGATGTCGGCGGGGTCCGGCACCCAGTCCCCCGCCATCCCGGTGTAGACCAGCGGCTGCGGCGCGGCGAAGACCAGCGACAGCCGCCCGGGGCCCAGCGCACGCAGGCGCAGGCCCTCGTCGACGACGCGCTGGGCGACGTCCGAATCGTCGATGCAGCAGGCGATGTGGGCGTACGGCGCCGGCATGCTCACTCCCGTTCGTGGGTCACGGTCCGCACCTTCAATGGTGAACCCCGTTCCCGCCGGAGTCCATCCGGGGCACCCCGGTCACCCGGGGCGGGCGAGCAGCACCGGGCAGGGGGCGTGGTGCGCGAGGTGCCGCGCGAACCCCCCGAACCCCAGCCGCTCGGCCGCGTCGTCGTGGCTGGCCGAGACGATCAGGTCGCAGCCGGCCTCCCGCGCCCACGCCACCACCCGGTGCGCGGGCCGGTCCCCGATGAGCAGCACGGGCTCCGCGCCCGGCACCGTCTCGGCCACGCCCTGCAGCCACTCCCGGGCCTCCACCGCGAAGGTCTGCGCCTGCGGCGGCTCCCACCGGGAATAGCCGGCGAGCCGCGGCGGCACCGCCACGTGCACCAGGCTCAGGCGCGCGGGCCGCAGCGCGGCGGCCTCGCGCAGCGCCGCCTCGCCCGCCTCCGGGGAGGCGTCCAGGCACACCGCGATGTGGTCGTACGGCACCGCCGCAGCCTACCCCGGGGACGGGGTCAGGCCAGGCGGGACACGTCGATCTGCACCGACACGCCGCTGCGGTGCTCGGGCAGGCCCAGGGCCCGCGCGGCGGCCCGCAGCGCCGCGTTGCGCGGCACGATCTCGGCGACGAAGCTCCGCACGCCCTGCATCATCGCGCGGTGGCCGACCTCGGCGAGGAGCCGCTGGCCGATGTCGGTGAGCCGCCAGCCCTCGGCGACCGCGAGCATCGCCTGGCCGGTGTCCCCCTCGCCCGGCACCCACGACGCGAGCCCGACCACCCGGTCGCCCGAGCTGCTGGGGGTCACGGCGACGACCTTGCGGCCCGTGCCGTTCCCGTCGCCCACCTCGTCCGCGCGGGGAACCAGCGCGTCGGCGTGGTACCTGGTGCGGGACCGCTCGGCGTTGAGCTGGGCCACCAGCATCCCGATGGCGTCCGCGTCCTCGGGCCGGGCCGTCCGGATCCGCACCGGGGCCTTCCCGGCCCAGGCGGCGCGATCACTGTCGAGGGCGGTTGCCATGGGGTCGGTCACGTCCGGGGAAGAGGATGGGGCTCGAGAAGCCTGGTGACCTATGGTGGTCCGGCCCGCCTCGCGCGGTAACGGGCCAAACGCGGCTTAGTGATCCGTGCTTTCCCGAACGGCCCCCCGGGCGGCCGCGGGGGCGGTCAGCGTGAGTCCAGCAGCCCCGCGTCGAGGGCGTGCTTGACCATCGCCGCCCGCGACTCGGCGCGCAGCTTGGTCATCACGTGGGCGCGGTGGCTCTCCACCGTGCGCACGCTCACCACGAGCTCCTGGGCGATCTCCTGGTTGGTGTAGCCCAGGGCGAGGAGGCGCAGGACCTCCCGCTCGCGCGGGGACAGTTCGTCCACCGGCCCGGTGGGCGCGATGGGCTGGGCGAGCTTCGCCCCCAGGCTGGGGTGCAGGTACCGCTCGCCCTCGGACACGGCGCGCAGGGCGCGCACCAGCTCCTCGTCGGCGGCGGTCTTCACCAGGTAGCCGTCGGCGCCGGACGCGAACGCCCGCCGCACGTCGTCGGCCTCGTCGTGCATGGACAGCACCAGCACGCGCACGCCCGGCCGGCGGTCACGGATGCGCTTGGCGCCCTCCAGGCCGCCCATGCCCGGCATCTGGAGGTCGAGCAGCACGATGTCGGGCTGGGTGCGCTCCAGGCTCCGCAGCGCCTCCTCCGCGCTGGCGGCCTCGCCGGCGAACTCCAGGCCGGGTTCGCGCTCCAGCAGCAGCCGCAGGCCGGACCGCAGGACGGCGTGGTCGTCGACGACCAGCACTCGGACGATGTCGCTGCTCAACGAGGGTCCTCCAGGTCGACGATGAGGGCTGTCCCGGCGCCAAGGGCGCTCTCGATGCGGAGGGAGCCGCCGATGAGCTCGACGCGCTCCCGGATGCCGGGGATCCCCAGGCGGTTGCTGGGCCCGGCGGTGTCGAAGCCGCGGCCGTCGTCCTCGACGACGACGCGGATGTGGCCGCCGTGGCGGCTCACGACCACGCTGGCCTGTCCCGCGCCGCTGTGGCGCGCGACGTTGGTGAGCGCCTCCTGCACCACGCGGAACAGCGCGATCTGCATCTCCTCGGGCAGGTCGTCCGGGAGGTCGTTCACCAGCACGTCCACGGCCATGCCGGTGGCCTCGCGCAGGCGGGCCGCCTGGCGCTCGATGGCGCTGGAGAGCCCGTGCTCGCGCAGGCCGGAGGGCCGCAGGTCGGTCGCGAGGTTCCGGAGGCTGCCGCTGATGCCGTTGACCATCTGGCGCAGCTCGGCGAGGCGACGCTGGCCCTCGGCGTCCACGTGCTCGTCCAGCATCCGCAGGTTCAGCGCCAGGGCGGTGAGGGACTGCCCGGCCTCGTCGTGCAGCTCGCGGGCGACGCGGGCGCGCTCGGCCTCCTGCGCCTCGATCGCCTGGCGCAGGCCCTCCGCGGCGGCGCTGGCCCGGGCCTCGGCGGCCTGCACCTGGGCGGACTCGCGCAGGCGCCGCCGCTCGGCGGCGAACGTCTCGGCGTTGGCGACCGCGATGGACGCCTGGCTGGCGAGCGTGGCGAGCAGGCGGCGGGCCCGGGCGTCCATGGGCGTGCGGGCCACGGCGGCGAGCGCGCCCACCCGGTCGCCGTCCACCTCCAGGGGCTCCACCACGGCGGTGGATGCGCCGAGCGCGGTGCACAGCGCGTCGGCCACCTCCTCCAGGTCGCCGGGGCTGTCCACCGACTCCATCGCCAGGGCGTCCACGCCGTGGGCGATGCGGAACCGCATGGGGCCGTCGCCGCCCAGCGCGATGCCGACGGTGTCGGCCCCGGTGAGCCGCCGGGCGCGCCGGGCGATGAGGGGCAGCAGCTCTTCCAGGTCGAGCGTGGAGAGGATGGCGCGGGCGACCTCCTGCACGCTGCGCAGCTCGCCCACCCGCAGCCGCTCGCTCTCGTACCGGCGGGCGTTGTCCACCGCCACCGCGGCCTGGGCGGCGAGCGTCTGCGCGAGGCGCTCGTCCTCCTCCGAGAACTCGTCGGCCGTCTCCTTCTCGGTGACGTACAGGTTCCCGAACACCTCGCCGCGCAGCACGATGGGCACGCCCAGGAACGACTTCATGGGCGGGTGCCCGGCCGGGAAGCCGAACGAGCGCGGGTCCGCGGCCATCTCCGGGATGCGCACCGGGCGCGGCTCGCGGATGAGGATGCCGAGGATGCCCTTGCCGCGCGGCGGCGCGCCGATGGTCTGCATCTCCTCGGGGGTGAGGCCGGAGGTCACGAAGCGCTCCAGCTCCGTGTGGGCCGGGTTGAGCACCCCCAGGGCCGCGTAGCGGGCGCCCAGCACCTCGCGCGCGACCGTGACCAGCCGGTTGAGCACCTCGTCGATGGAGAGGTGGCTCGCCATCGCCATGCCGGCCTCGATGAGCCGCTCGGCCGTGATGCGCGCGCGGTCGCCCGTGTGCCGCTCGTCGGCGATGCGGAGCGCGGCGCCGGCGGCGATCGCGAGCGACCGCAGCACCCGTTCGTCCTCGGCGCTCGGCTCGTCGGACAGCAGGCCGCCCACCAGCAGCGGGGGTTCCCAGCGCCCGGCGACCCGGGTGAGCGCCACGCGCTCGCCCCCGCCGAGCCGGCCGGACGCGACGCCGCGGGATGCCGCGGCGACCACCTCCTCCGGGATCTCCACGCCCTCGGCGGTGCCGGGGCGGGTGGACGCCAGCACCCGGGCGCCCGACGGCTCGACGGCCACCAGCAGCCCGGACTCCAGGCACGGCACGCGGGCGGCGGTCTCCACCACGGCGCGGCGGCTGCCGGCGGCGGTGAGGCCGTCGCCGGCCATGTCGCACAGCTCCATGAGGTGGTCCAGCATCCCCTCGGCGGGGTCGGTGCCGGGGGGCCTGCTCATGCGGCGAGGGCCGCGGCGACCGCCGCGTTCGCGATCTTGCCGTCGCGCACGTTCACGCCGGGGCGCAGGCCGGTGTCCGCGCGCAGCGCCGCGGTGAGCCCCTGGTCGGCGATGCGCAGCACGTACGGGAGCGTGGCGTTCGCCAGCGCCGGCGTCGAGGTGACGGGGACGGCGCCCGGCATGTTGGAGACGCAGTAGTGGACGACGCCGTCCACCTCGTACACCGGGTCGGAGTGCGTGGTGGGCCGGGCCGTCTCGATGCAGCCGCCCTGGTCCACCGACACGTCCACGACGACCGACCCCTTGCGCATGGTCCCGATCATCTCGCGGGTCACAAGGCGCGGCGCGCGGGCCCCCGGCAGGAGCACGGCGCCCACCACCAGGTCGGCGGTGACGATGAGCTCCTCGATGGCCAGGCGCGTGGAGTACTGGAACGTCACGCGGCCGCCCATCATGAGCTCGAGGTCCCGCATGCGCTCCACGTCGGTGTCCAGGACGGTCACGTGCGCCTGCATGCCGGTGGCGACGACCGCCGCGTTCCGCCCGACGATGCCCGCGCCGATGATCACCACGTTGCCGGGGGGCACGCCGGCGACGCCGCCCAGCAGCACGCCGCGCCCGCCGCGGGGCATCTCCAGGTACCGGGCGCCGGCCTGCACCGCGAGCCGGCCCGCGACCTCGCTCATGGGGGCGAGCAGCGGCAGGCGGCCCTGCGGGTCCTCGACGGTCTCGTACGCGAGCGCCGTGGTGCCGGCCCGGCACAGGGCGTCCGCGACGCCGGGGTTCGCCGCCAGGTGCAGGTACGTGAACAGGATCTGGTCGTCGCGGAGGAACCCGAACTCCGACGGCATCGGCTCCTTGACCTTCAGCACCAGGTCGGACCCCCAGCACGACGCGGCGTCGCCGACGCGGGCACCCACCCGCTCGTACGCCTCGTCGGGGTAGCTGGCGCCCGCGCCGGCCCCCGACTGCACGCGCACCTCGTGGCCCCGGCGCACCAGCTCGAGCGCGCCGGCAGGCGTCAGCGCGACCCGGTATTCGTCGCTCTTGACCTCGGCTGGAACGCCGACCCGCATCCGTCCTCCTGGTCACCCGGCTGGGCTGGCACCCCCGCCCTGTCGGGCGTGAGCACGTCCGGGTCCGGCAAGTGTACGGGGGGCGGCGGCGCCGGTCGATTCAGCGGCGGCCGCGGGAGGCGTGCAGGCCGCGTTCGGCCCCGCCCCCGGGGATGCGGCGCAGGCGGCGCGGGAAGGCCCCGGCCAGGCATGCGACGGCCCCCAGCAGGAACGCGCTCGCGAGCGCCAGCCCCAGGTCCCGGCCCCATCCGCGGGACCGCACGGCCGGGCCGTCGGCCTCCAGGCGGTCCACGCGGGTGAGCTCCGCCCCCGCCAGGGCGTGGTCGGGATAGGCCTCCCGCGCGGCGCGCAGGTCCCCGGCCGCCCCCCGCAGGTCGGCCTGCCACAGTCGCTCCAGCCCGCTGCGGAACGCGGCGGCCGACGGGCCGGGCGCCGTGGTCACGCCGGCGCGTTCCAGCAGCTTGCGCACGCGCACGGCGCGCACCAGCACGCCCTGCCCCTGGTAGCGCCAGCGCACCACCCCGTGCACGCGCCCGGCGGCGTCCACCGCGGGCCCTCCGGAGTCGCCCTGCTCCACCGCCGCGGTGACCACCGTGAAGCGCTGCCCCGGCACCGTGGGCACCCGCCCGGTGGCGCCCAGGGTCCCGGGCCGGATCCGGGGGATCGCGGGCCCGGTGCCGGTCACCGCGAACGGGTCGCGCGTGCCGAACCCGATGGTGCTCACCGGCGTGCCGGTGGTCATGGACTCGTCCAGGTCCAGGGCGGGGACGCCGTGCGCGGGGATGCGCAGCAGCACCAGGTCATCCACCGCGGAGCGGCCGCCGGGCACGATCGCCGCCCGCCACGACACCGGCCGTGAGCGGCCGTCCGGGGTCGCCTGGACGACGCGCAGCTCGGTGAGGCGCGGGTTCACCGGCCGCACGTCGTTCAGGGTCACCCACTCGGTCACGTACGCCTGGTCCACGGGCGCCCGCCCGCCGAACCGCGCGGCCAGCGCGGCGGGGGCGGCGTACCGGGCGAGGGTCGCGCCGTCGGGCGCGGCCACATGCGCGGCGGTGACCAGGTAGCCGTCCTGGGACACCGCGAACGCCGTGCCCATCTCCTCCACGAACCGGGCGCCCTCCTGCAGCGGGATCACCCGGCCGGTGCCGCCCACGCGCAGGCCGTCCATCTCGTACCGCGCCTGCACCCGGTACACCGACGGCAGGGCGAGAGCCGCGCCGCGGTCCAGGGGGGCGTCGGCGGCGCCCGCCGGAACGGCGCCGGCCATGGCGGCGGCGAGCACGGCGAGACGCGGCAGGGAGCGCATGCCCCGAGCGTAGCCGCGGCCGCGTCCCCCGCGGAGGACAACGGCCACGCCCCCCGGAAGGGTCCGAAAAGCTCACACGCCCTGGTCTCGCGTGGGGGACACAAACCCCCCGTCCGCATGGTTCGCGACGATGGCCACCTGCGGTTCCATCACGGGGCACCCGGTTGGGCGCACACCCCCGATGTCATCCCTCGGTACGGACGCCGTCACCCATGGAGGCATCTCCTCAATGAGAACCCCACGCACCCCGCGCGGGCGGGCGTCGCTCGCCGCGCTGGCCGTCGGCGGCGGCGTCGCCCTCGTCATCGGCATCACCGGTTCCTCGGCCGTCGCCGGCAGCATCGGCACGACGACGACCGACTACACCCCGCCGCCCCCGCCGCCCGTCCTGATCCAGCCGCTCACGGTGAGCAAGTCCGCATACCTGTTCTACACGCGGGTGAACAGCTGGGACATCGACAAGTGGGCGTCGCCCCAGGCCGGCTGGGACAAGAAGGACCAGTCCGTCGCCGTCGACTACTCGGTGAAGGTCACCAAGTCGTGGAAGGCCGTGAACATCCGGGTCTTCGGCGAGATCACGGTGAACAACCCCAACGCGTTCCCGTTCGCGGCCCTGGTCGGTGACGACCTCCCCGGCGGGACGTGCGCGATCATGCCGCAGCGCCGTGTGATCGACGAGGTGGCCGCGGCCGGCCTGCTGCCGATCGAGCCGGGATCGAACCCGGTGAAGGTGATCGCGGACCCCGGCGACACCGTGCTGCGGTACGTCTGCACGCTCGACAAGCTCCCCAAGCGGAAGATCGTGAACACCGCGTGGGTCAAGTGGGCGCCGTTCCTCATCCCGGTGGACGTGCAGGCGGTGGGCAACACCCCCACCACCATCCCCGCTCCCGACCCGCAGTGGATCGGTGAGGCGAAGGGCACGGCGGACGTCGTGGCGTCGGCGGCGCGCTACCGGGACGTCAACGGCGCGGTGAAGGTCATCGACACGCTCGACGGCGACCAGACCCGCCTGCTCGACGAGCACCTCACGGACTCCAAGACGTTCACGTACCGGCGGTACCTGAGCTACTGGCGCATGAAGAAGATCTGCCGCACCTGGGACAACGTGGCGAAGGTCGCCCCCGCGCCCAAGGACGAGATCCTCATGCCCACGCTGGACGTGGCCCCCGAGCTGCGGATGCTCCCGGAGATCCCGGAGATCGCCCCGCCGATGCCGGTCCCGGACTGGAGCAAGACGGACTCCGCGACGGTGAAGATCTGCCCGCCTCCCGCCCCGGTGAAGGGTGAGGACCCCAAGCCGCCGGTCGTCGAGGTGACGGGTCCCGGCGACACCAAGACCGACCCGGTCGAGGTGAAGCCGTCCGACAACCCGAAGGGCCCGGTCGTCAAGGACAACAAGTCCAAGGGCCGCCTGCTGGTCACCAAGGCCGTGCGCGGTCCGCGCGTCGCCGAGGTCGGGGACGTCGTCACCTGGGTCATCCGGGTGAAGAACATCGGCAAGGCCGAGCTCTACGACGTGAAGGTCACGGACGTGCTCCCGCCCGAGCTCATCCCGGTCGCCAGCGAGACGAACAAGGGCGGCGCGGTCCTGGGCACGATCAAGGACCTGGCCCCCGGCGAGGCCGAGGTGTTCGTGGTGCGCACCCTGGTGAAGGGCAAGCCGGCCCCCACGCCGGACGCGATCGCCCAGACCCGGAAGCTGAAGACCTCCAAGGAGCGCAACGAGGCCGTCCTGCGCCTCCGCCGCGGCCTGGTCTGCAACGTGGCCCGCGCCACCACCAAGAAGGGCCCGAGCGACAGCGACATCACCTGCGTCCGGATCGTCCGGAGGCCGGTGGTCGAGCAGCCCGCCGGCTGACCCGCACACCGCACCGCGCATGACCCGAGGGGGCGCCGTGAGGCGCCCCCTCGGCGTTCCGCCACCCGGACGGAACCTGCCAGAGGCTCACGCGGCCTGGACCCCGGTCGAGTGCAGGACCCCCCATCCGCCGGGTTCGCCCGCGCGCGCGTGTGCGATCTGATCTCGGCACGGGCCCAAGCGGCCCCGGACCGACCCCCGGAACCCTGCCCCGGTACGGACGCCGCACCAGCGGAGGCATCTCCCAAGTGTCAGCTCTCCCACGCAGCTCACGCGTCCGTCTCGCGCTCGGCGCGGCGGCCCTCATCGTGCCCGCGGCCTTGGCCGGTAACGCCGTCGCGGGGCAGAGCGCCCTCGGGGGGCTCGAGCCCCTCGCGGTCGACGCCCGGCCGGCGTCCGAGTTCTACACGCTGGTCAACACCTGGAACGTCGACAAGTGGGCGTCGCCCCGCGCCGGGTGGGACAAGAAGGACCAGTCGGTCGCGGTGGACTACACCGTCAAGGTCACCAAGCGCTCGAAGGCCACCAGGATCACGGCGAGTGCGCCGCTGGGCATCACGAACCCGAACGCCACGACGCCGTTCACCTACACGGTCACCGTGACCCTCCCGGGCGGCACCTGCGAGGCGGTCCAGCTGCCCCCCGCGGATCCGGCGGCCGCGGGGACGGTGGTCTCCCCGATCCCGGTGATCGCCGGCGGCGGGACGGCCTCGTGGATCTGGTCGTGCACCCTCGACGCCCTGCCCAAGGACGTCCTCTACGCCACCGTCACCGTGAAGTTCGGCCCGCAGTCGGTGCTGGGGTCCGCCCCCGCCGCCGCGCCGGACACCACGGCGCTGGGCGTCGTGCCGAACCCCACCCCGCTGCCGGGGGTGGCCTCGGTCACCGTCCCCGTCGACTTCCTCACCGCGCCGCGCGACGAGATCAACCCGGCGGTCAAGGTCACGGACACGCTCGACGGCGACCAGACCCGCCTGCTGCAGGACGTGCTGGAGGAGGGCAAGACCTTCCGGTACCGCCGCTACCTCAGCTTCTGGCGGGTGAAGAAGATCTGCCGCACGTGGGACAACGTCTCCAAGATCGTGCCGGTGACCCCGCCCGTCGAGCCGGTCCCCGCGATCGCGGCCCTCGGGGGCTCGGAGGTGGTCACGGCCGACTGGGCGAAGACCTCCACGGCGAGCGTGAAGATCTGCCCGCCGCCCCCGCCGGAGAACAAGGGCGGCGACACCCCGGCCCCGAAGGTCGAGGTCACCGGGCCCGGCGACACCAAGACCGACCCGGTCCCCGTGACGCCGGTGGACAACCCCAAGGGGCCGGTGGTCAAGGACAACGCCTCCAAGGGGCGCCTCCTGGTGACGAAGTCCGCGGACCGCGCGCGCGCGGCGGTCGGCGAGCTCATCACCTGGCGCATCTCGGTGCGGAACACCGGCACCGCGGAGCTCTACGGGGTGAAGCTGGTGGACGTCCTCCCGAAGCAGCTGGTCCCGGTCACCACCGAGACCTCGAAGGGCGGCGCCACCGCGATCGGCAACCTCGCCCCCGGTGCGGAACGGGTCGTGACCCTCACCACGCGGGTCGCCGGGCGTCCGGCGCCGACCCCGGCCGCCGTCGCCAAGGCCCGGCGCATCGCGGTCGCCAAGGAGCGGAACGAGACCCTGCGCCGTCTGAAGCGCGGCCTGGTCTGCAACGTCGCCCGGGCGACGGCGCGCAAGGCGGCGTCCGACAGCGACATCGCCTGCGTCCGCATCATCCGGGACCCGAAGGCCACCGGCTGACCGCCCGCGGGATCTGCGTGTCACGGGGGGCGCCGCACGGCGCCCCCCGGTGTTTGTAGGGTCGCCCCATGCGCATCCGCCTCTGTCTGGCCGTCACCGCCGCCGCCCTCGTCCCCGCGGCCGCCGCGGCGGGGTACGGCGAGCCGCCGCTGCCCGCCACCGAGATCAGCAAGCCGGTGTCGCTGCGCGACGCCGCGAACCGCGGGATGGTGAAGCTCACGTCCAAGGGCGGGTTCGGCACCGACGCCGTCGCGGTGGACCTGAACTGGAAGCCGCTGCCCGGCCCCACCAGGGTGACGCTGCGCATCGACTTCACCGGGGCCAAGAATCTCGACCTTGCGCGGCAGACCGCCGCGAAGGCGGTTCCCAAGGGCATCGCCGAGCTCAACCGCCTGGCGGCCAGGGGTGGCAGCCCCCAGGTGCGCTTCGACGTCCAGTACATCGTCACCGGCGAGGGCTCCCCGCAGCAGCCGGGCTTTCACCAGATCACCGTGAACCAGAAGCCCGGGTTCCGTTCCTTCGTCCGCGGCGGGGAGCCGGTGAACGGCACGCAGGGCAACACGGGCGAATGGGCGGCGGAGGACCTCGTCGACCCGGCGGTCTTCGCCCACGAGGCCCTGCACCTGGCGGGCCTGCCCGACCGGTACGACGACTACTACGTCGAGGCCGGGACCGGACGGCAGTTCCGGGTGCCGGACCGCGGGCTCAACGACCAGGCGCAGATCGACGCATGGGCCCGGGCCCACGTGCCACCGCTGCGTCCCGGCGGCAACATCATCGGCAAGCCCATGCCGGGCCGCGGCTGCGACGTGATGGCGACCACCGACGCGGCCTGCCGCAAGCTCACCAAGGGTGACCTCAAGACCCTCGCCGGCCAGGCCGGGGTGCGCCTGGAGGCCCCCGCCGGCGACGTGCTCGCCAACAAGGCGGGCGACCAGCAGAACATGGGCGTCGGGGAGCCGCTCAACCTGTTCGCACCGCGCAACGGGAAGGCCCACGCCGACGGCCTGGTCGCGTACTGCATCAACCTCTCCGACCACATCCCGGCCCAGGGCGTCGGCTTCGACGTCATCGGCCCCGCCTCATCCCTGCCCGGCCCCGGTGGCCAGCAACTCCAGGCGGTGCTCGACCACATCGCCACGCTCCCGCGAGCCGAGGGCGGCAAGGGCGAGCGCGACGGCGGCCAGGAGGCCGTCTGGGCCGTCACCAACCCCTCCTTCGCGCGCGAGGGCGCCGCGGCCGCGATCCTCGCGGCGGTCGGACTGCCGCCCACCGGCGGCGCCGGCGTCACCGACGTCTCCAGCGCCAACGCCGCATCGGCCGGCACGGGTGCGGTCAACGCGGACGGCACCGTCGCACCCGCCCTGCCCGAGGTCCCCGCCCCGCCGGCCGTCCCCATCCGCCTGGAGCGGGCCACCCTGTCGCGCGAGGTCCTGCGGGCCGGGCGCGCGAACCGCGTGGAGCTCACCCTGCAGATCACCGGCGGCGGACCCACCGTGGTACTGCGCGTGCAGCGCCGCGCCGGCGCCCGGTGGCGCGGCGTCGGCAACTTCCCGGCCCGGAAGGTCGGTGCCGGCGAGGTCATCCTGGGCCTCAACATGCCGCGCCTGACGGCCGGCGAGTACCGCGTGAAGGTCACGGGCCCGTTCCCGGCCCGGACGGCGGCCTTCTCGGTGCGGTGAGTCGATCGCGGCCGCCCGGACGGGGCGGCCGCGGACGGCCCTAGTGCTTGAAGTGGCGGCGCCCCGTCATGACCATCGCGATGCCGGCCTCGTCGGCGGCCGCGACGACCTCGTCGTCACGGATGGAGCCGCCGGGCTGGACGATGGCGGTCACGCCGGCCTCGATCGCGGCGGCGGGGCCGTCGGCGAACGGGAAGAAGGCGTCGCTGGCGAGGACGGTGCCCGCGACGGGTGACTGGGCCTTCTCGATCGACAGGCGCACCGAGTCGACACGGCTCATCTGGCCGGCGCCGACGCCGACGGTGGCGAGGTCGCGGGTGAGGACGATGGCGTTGCTCTTCACGTGCTTGCACACCCGCCAGGCGAACAGCAGGTCGCCCCATTCCTTCTCGGTGGGCTGCCGCCTGGTGGCGACCGTCATGAGGTCGCGCTCCTCGGACTCCGCGTCGCGGTCCTGGATGAGCAGGCCGCCGACGACCCGGCGCAGGTCGCGCTCGCCCACGTTCTGCCGGCGGCGCTCCTCGTTGAGCATGATCCGGGTGTTCGGCTTGCGGGTGAGCGCCTCGAGAGCGGCGTCGTCGTAGCCGGGGGCGAGGAGGACCTCGACGAACGTCCCGGCGAGGAGTTCGCCCAGGGCGGGGTCCACGGGGCGGTTCAGAACGATCACGCCGCCGTACGCCGACACCGGGTCGCAGTCCCGGGCGCGGGTGTACGCGGTGATCACGTCGGGGCCCATCGCGACGCCGCACGGGTTGTTGTGCTTGATGATCACGCAGGCCGGCAGCTCGAACTCGGCGAGCAGGTTCCGCCCGGCGTCGAGGTCGAACAGGTTGTTGAACGACAGGTCCTTCCCGTGGAGCTTCTCCACGCGGCTCAGCAGATGCGCCCGCGCCCCGCGCTCGGTGTAGTACGCGGCTCGCTGGTGCGGGTTCTCGCCGTAGCTCAGGTCCAGGGCCCGGTCGTAGCCCATCAGGATGCTGTCGGGGAACTCGCCCTCCAGCTCCGCCATCCAGTTCGCGATCGCGGAGTCGTACCGTGCGGTGAGCTGGAACGCCTTGCCGGCGAGCTTGCGGCGGGTCTCCGCCGACACCTCGCCGTCGTTCGCGCGCATCTCCTCCAGCACCCCGGCGTACTGGGAGGGGCTGGTGAGGATCGCGACCCGGGCGTGGTTCTTCGCCGAGGCCCGCACCATGGCGGGGCCGCCGATGTCGATCTTCTCGATGAGCTCGGCCTCGGTGGTGCCGCGCTTCGCGACGTACTGCTCGAACGGGTACAGGTTCACGCACACCAGGTCGATCGGCTCGATCCCGGAGTCCGCCATGTCCTGCACGTCCTGGGGGACGTCCTCACGGGCGAGGATGCCGCCGTGGACCTTCGGGTGCAGGGTCTTCACCCGGCCGCCGAGGATCTCGGGCTGGCCGGTGACCTCGTCCACGGGTGTCACGGGGATCCCCCAGCCGGCGATCGCCGACGCGGTCCCGCCGGAGGACAGCAGCTGCACGCCGAGCTCCGAGAGTCCCCGGGCCAGCTCCTCCAGGCCCGTCTTGTCCGACACCGAGAGCAGCGCGCGCCTGACCCTCACCGATCCCCCCGTTACGTGATCTCCACGCGGCGCCGGTCGACGGCGTCGCGCCGCACGCGCCCTGCGGCGAGGAGGCGCACGGCCTCGGGCACCAGCCGGTGCTCGGCCTCGCGGATCCGTTCGCGCAGCGTCGCGGCCGTGTCACCGTACAGAACGGGGATGGGCTCCTGCAGGATCGGCGGACCGGCGTCCACCTGCTCCTCCGCGTAGTGCACCGTCACCCCGGTCCACCGCACACCCCATGCGAGTGCCTCCTCGATCGCATGCATTCCGGGGAACGCCGGGAGCATCGAGGGGTGCAGGTTGATCACCCGGTCCGGGAAGCGGTCCAGGAACCGGCCGGTGAGGATGCTCATCCAGCCGGCGAGCACCACCAGGCCCGGGGATTCCGCGGCCACGAGGTCGGCGAGCGCCGTGTCGCGGTCCTCCCGGGTGGGATGGCCGGCCTGCGCGACCACCGACGTGGGGATTCCGGCGGCCTCGGCGCGGCGGAGCCCGCCCACCCCGTCCTTGCTGCTCACCACGCGCGTGATGCGGATGGGGCCGTCGGCGGAGTGGACGGTGTCGATGAGGCTCTGCAGGTTGGTGCCCTCGCCGGACACCAGCACGACCACGCGGAACGGCTCAGACAAACCGCAGCCCCGCCTCGCCGTGCTCCACCCAGCCGATGAGCCGGGCGTCGGGGACCGCCATGGTGACGGGTTCCAGCATCTCCGGGGGGATCACCAGGCACAGGCCGATGCCCATGTTGAAGGTGTTCCACGCGTCCTCGGACCCGACCTTGCCGGTGGCGAGCACCGCCTCGATGGCCGGGCCCGGGCTCCAGGTCTTGGGGTCCAGCACGGCGCGCATGCCCTCGGGGATCGCGCGGGGGAGGTTCTCCGGCAGGCCGCCGCCGGTGATGTGCGCGGCGGACCGCAGCTCCACACCCGCGGCCAGGAGCCCCAGCACCTCGCTCACGTACAGGCGGGTCGGGGCCAGCAGGGTGTCGGGGTCGGGGGCCAGCGCCCCGTCGTCCACCAGGGCGCGCACCAGCGAGTAGCCGTTGGAGTGGATGCCGGAGGACGGGATGCCGACGATGAGGTCCCCGGGCTGCACGCGGTGCGGCCCCAGCATCTCGTCGCGCTCCACCACGCCCATCGCGAAGCCCGCCATGTCGAAGTGCCCCGGCAGGTAGAGCCCGGGCAGCTCGGCGGTCTCGCCGCCCAGCAGCACGCAGCCCGCGGCCGTGCAGGCTAAGGCCACGGACTGCACCAGGAGCTTCGCCTCGCCCGGGTCGAGCTTGCCCACGGCCAGGTAGTCCAGGAAGCCGAGCGGCCTCGCGCCGCTGCAGATGAGGTCGTTGACGCACATCCCCACCAGGTCCTGGCCCAGTCCCTCCAGGCGGCCCAGGTCCCGGGCGAGCAGCAGCTTGGTGCCGATGCCGTCCGTGCACGCCAGCAGCACGCCGTCGCGCATGCCGGGCAGCGGAAGGCCCCCGGCGAAGCCCGTCACGCCGCCGTGCACCAGGCCGGCGATGTTCTCGGTGTGCTTCCGCGCGGCGTCCAGGTCGACGCCGGCGTCGCGGTAGGAGATCTCGCGGTCCACGGGGCCGGTCAGGCCGATGCCCGCACCGGCTGCTCGAAACGCAGCTTCAGCGGGGTGTCGGGGACGGGGATGGGGTACTCGCCGGTGAAGCACGCCCGGCAGAACCGGTCGGCGGGGAGGCCCATGGCGCGCTGCAGGCCGTCCAGCGACAGGTAGGCGAGCGTGGTGGCGCCGGTCATCTCGGCGATCTCCTCCACGGTCATCGACGCCGCCACCAGCTCCTTCCGGCTGGGCATGTCGATCCCGTAGAAGCACGGCCACGCCAGCGGCGGGCTGGAGATGCGCATGTGGATCTCGCTGGCCCCGGCCTCGCGCAGCATCGACACCACCTGCTGGGTGGTGTTGCCGCGCACGATGGAGTCGTCGACCACGATGAGGCGCTTGCCGTCGATGATCTCCCGTAGCGGGTTGAACTTGAGCTTGACGCCGCTGCGGCGCAGCTCCTGGTCGGGCTGGATGAAGCTGCGGCCCACGTACCGGTTGCGGACGACCGCCTCCGCGTACGGGATGCCCGACTCCTGGGCGTAGCCGATGGCGGCCGGCGTGCCGCTGTCGGGCAGGCCCACCACCAGGTCGGCCTCCACGGGCTGCTCGTGGGCGAGCTGGACGCCCATCGCGCGGCGCTGGCCCCACACGCTGGACCCCTCCAGCCGGCTGTCGGGCCGGGCGAAGTAGATGCTCTCGAAGATGCAGAGCCGCGGTTCGGCGGGCGGGAGGGCCTGGCGGCTCTCCGCGTCGCGCTCGGTGATGCGCACGGCCTCGCCGGGGCGGATGTCGCGCACGTACTCGGCGCCCACCTGGTCCAGGGCGCAGGTCTCGCTGGCGACGCACAGGCCGCCGCCCTCGAACCGGCCCAGCACCAGCGGGCGCACGCCGTGCGCGTCGCGGAACGCCACCAGCTCGCTGTCGCTCAGCGCGACCGCCGAGTAGGCGCCCACCAGCTTCGGCATCACGGCGACCACCGCGTCCAGCAGGGAGCCCGGCTCCCGTGACAGCAGCGCGGCGATGAGCTCGGAGTCGGTGGTGGCGCGCAGCGGGTCGGGGTCGTCGGCGACCATCGTCCGCAGCTCGTCGGTGTTGGTGAGGTTGCCGTTGTGGCCCAGGGCCACCATGCCCGCGCCGCGGTTGCGGGTGACCGGCTGCGCGTTGTCCCACTTGTTCGCGCCGGTGGTGGAGTAGCGCACGTGCCCGATCGCGGCGTCGCCGGTGAGCCCGCGCAGGGCGGGCTCGTCGAACACCGCGCTCACCAGGCCCAGGTCGCGCTGCACCATCACGTGGCCGTCGTCGCTCACCGCGATGCCCGCGCTCTCCTGCCCGCGGTGCTGCAGCGCGTGCAGGGCGAAGAACGCCAGGCGGGACACGTCGCGGCCGGGGGCCACCAGGCCCACCACGCCGCACTCCTCGTGCAGGTCGTCGAGGAAGGGTGCGCTCACGCCAGCGCCGCCGGGATCGCGCCCTCGTGGGCGTCGCGGGCGCGGACCACCGGGACGGTGGCGTCGCGCTCGCCCACCCGGGCCATGACGGTGGAGCCGCCCACGGTCCCGATCGCCGCCATGGGGACGTCGCCCGCGAGCTCCCGCAGCGCGGCGAGGTCGCCGGCACGGCACGTGGCCACCACGCGGCCGCCGCCCTCGCCGAACAGGTCCTCGTCGGCGCGGCGTCCGGCCGGCACGTTCACCTCGCAGCCGATGCCGCCGGCGATCGCGGACTCCGCGAGCGCGACGGCGATCCCGCCGCCCGAGACATCGTGCGCGGACCGCAGCAGGCCCGCCGCCGCGGCGCGGACCAGCAGGTCCACCAGGGCCACCTCGGCCGCGATGTCCGGGGTGGGCGGAGCCCCCTCGGCGCGCCCGAGCCACTCGCTCGCGTCGAGTCGCGGTGTGCCCCCGCCGATCAGCAGCACGGTGTCGCCCGCCTCCTGGAACGCGTGGCCGACGCTGGCTCCCGCATCCTCCAGCAGCCCGATCATCCCCACGACGGGCGTCGGGTAGATCACCCGGCCGGGGCTCTCATTGTAGAGCGACACGTTCCCGGACACGACCGGCACGCCCAGGGCCTCCAGGGCCTGCGACATGCCCTCGATCACCTGCTGCAGCCGCCAGCCGGTGGCGCCCTTCTCCGGGTTGCCGAAGTTGAGGCAGTCGGTCGCGGCCATGGGGCGCGCGCCGGTGCACGCCAGGTTCCGGGCGGCCTCCAGCACGGTGGCCATGCCGCCGCCCAGGGGCTCCACCTCGCAGTGGCGCTCGGCGCAGTCGGTGGTGATCGCGATGGCGCGGTCCATGCCGGGCAGGCGCACCACCGCGGCGTCGCCGCCGGGGCGCCGCACGGTGTTCGCGCCCACAAGGTGGTCGTAGCGCTCGTACACCCAGCGCTTGCTGGCGATCGTCGGCCGGGCGAGCAGCTCCAGCCAGGCGGCCGACAGGTCGGCCGGGGCCGGCACCGCAGCCAGGTCGAGCGGGACCGCCGCGGGCGCCGGGTCGATCGGCACCCCGTACACGGGGGCGTCGTCGGTGAGCGCCGAGGCGGGGATGTCCACCACCGTCTCACCGCGGTGCACCGCGGTGAAGTTGCCGGTGCCGGTGACCGTCCCGATCACCGTCGCCAGGAGCTCCCAGCGCTCGCACACGGCCAGCACCTCGGCGAGCCGCTCCTCCGTGACCTCGGCCAGCATCCGCTCCTGGCTCTCGGACACCAGGATCTCGGCGGGCGCCATGCCCTCCTCGCGCAGCGGGATGCGGTCGAGTTCGATGAGCAGCCCCACGCCGCCCTTGGCGGCCATCTCCGACGCGGCGCTGGTGAGGCCCGCGGCGCCCAGGTCCTGCAGGGCGGCGAACGCCCCGGAGGCGGCGAGCTCCAGGCAGCAGTCCATGAGCTTGCGCTCGGTGAACGGGTCGCTCACCTGCACGGACGGCCGCTTGTCGGCGTCGTCCTCGGAGAGCTCCGCGGACGCCAGCACGCTGGCCCCGCCGATGCCGTCCTTGCCGGTGCGGTTGCCGATGAGCACCAGGTGGTTCCCGGGGGTGCGGGCGGCGGCCTTCAGCATCCCGTCGGTGCGGACCATCCCGACGCACATGGCGTTCACCAGGCACGAGTCCTCGTACCGGTCGTCGAACAGCACCTCGCCGCCCACGGTGGGCACGCCGATGCAGTTGCCGTAGTGGCCGATGCCGTCCACCGAGCGGGTGAACAGGTGCCGGCTGCGGGCGGAGTCCAGGGTGCCGAAGCGCAGCGAGTCCAGCAGCGCGATGGGGCGCGCGCCCAGCGCGAGGATGTCGCGCACGATCCCGCCCACGCCGGTCGCGGCGCCCTCGAAGGGCTCCACGGCGGAGGGGTGGTTGTGGCTCTCCACCTTCAGCGCCACCGCCCAGCCGTCGCCCACGTCCACGGCGCCGGCGTTCTCGCCGGGGCCCTGCACCACGAGCGGGCCCTCGGTAGGGAAGCGGCGCAGCAGCGGCTTGCTGTGCTTGTAGGAGCAGTGCTCGCTCCACATGAGGCTGAACATCACCAGCTCGGGGTCCGTCGGCGGACGCCCGATGAGCTCCGGGATGCGGTCGTTCTCGGCGTCCGTGAGGCCGAGCTGCCGGTGCAGCGGCTGGTCGCTCATGAGCGCACGAGGGCCGAGATGAGCCCGAGGCCGTCCACGGATCCCAGCAGCGGGTCCACGGCCTCCTCCGGGTGGGGCATGAGGCCCATGACGTTGCCCTTCTCGTTCGCCACGCCGGCCACCGCGTCCACGGCGCCCAGCGGGTTCTCGCCGCGGTACCGCAGCACCACGCGGGCGGAGGACGGGTCGCCGTACCAGGCGCCGTCGTGGTTCTTCACCGGGATGCTCAGCGGGCCGATGAGGCCGGAGGTGAACGGGGTGCCGCCGTCGGCGATGTCCAGCTCCACCTGGCGGCACACGAAGGACAGGCTGGCATTGGTGCGCAGCGCGCCGGGCAGCAGGCCGCTCTCGCACAGCACCTGGAAGCCGTTGCAGATGCCCAGCACCAGGCCGCCGGCCTCGGCGTGGCGGCGCACGGCGCCCATGATGGGCGAGCGGGAGGCGATGGCCCCCGGGCGCAGGTGGTCGCCGTAGGAGAAGCCGCCGGGGATGATCACGGCGTGGGTGCCGGCGGGCAGCTCGGCGTCCTGGTGCCAGGCCGGCGCGGCGTCCCCGCCCGCGGCCCGCACGGCGCGGGCGGCGCTGTCGTGGTCCAGGGAGCCGGGGAAGCGGACGACGGCGACCGTCATCCGGCCTCCACCGTCACCGTGAAGTCCTCGATGAGCGGGTTCGCCAGCAGCTCCTCGCACATCCGGCGGGCCTCGGCCTCGGGGTCGGGGCCGTGCACCGTCAGCTCGATGCGCTTGCCGACGCGGACGTCGTCGACCCCGTCGAAGCCCAGGCGCCCCAGCGCGCCCTGCACCGCCTGCCCCTGGGGGTCCAGGACCCCCTCGCGCGGCATGACGGTCACCACGACCCGGGTCATGCGCCCACCTCGTTCACTCCGGCCTCCCGAAGGTAGTCGTCGAACCTGCGTCCAGTGATCCGCTCGTAGGCTTCCACGTAGCGGTCGCGCGTGCCCTGCACCACCTCGTCCGGCAGCGCCGGGGCGGGCGGCGTGTGGTCCCATCCGCTGGCGTCCAGCCAGTCGCGCACGTACTGCTTGTCGAACGACGGCGGGCTCGTGCCCGGCTCCCAGCCGTCCGCCGGCCAGAACCGCGAGCTGTCGGGGGTGAGCACCTCGTCGCCCAGGATCAGCTGCCCCGCCTCGTCGCGGCCCAGCTCGATCTTGGTGTCCGCGAGGATGATGCCCGCCTTCTCGCACTCGGCGTGCGCGCGCAGGTACACCCGCAGGGTGATCTGCTCCATCGCCAGCGCGAGGGGCACCCCCACCAGCGCGGCGGCCATCTCGCGGGTGATGTTCTCGTCGTGCCCGTCGGTGGCCTTGGTGGCCGGGGTGAAGATGGGCTGCGGCAGGCGGTCGCCCTGGCGCAGGCCCGGCGGCAGCTCGTGGCCGCCCACCATCCCGGTCTCCCGGTACTCCCGCCAGCCGGACCCGGCGAGGTAGCCGCGGGCGACGCACTCCACGGGCAGCATCTCGAGCCGCTCCACCAGCATCGACCGGCCCGCGTTCTCCGGGGACCGCAGGTCCTCGGGCAGGTCCTCCAGGCGCGCGCTGATGAGGTGGTTCGGGACGATCTCGCGCAGCACCTCGAACCAGTGCAGCGACAGGGCGGTGAGCACCCGGCCCTTGTCGGGGATGGGGTTGGGGAGGATCGCGTCGTATGCGGAGATCCGGTCGCTGGCCACCATCACCAGGCGGCCGGGCCCCCCGTCGTACAGCTCCCGAACCTTGCCCCGGGCGATGGGCTCAGGGGTCACAGGGCCTCCACGCGCTCCATCACGGTGCCGACGTGCCGCAGGTACCAGGAGGGGTCGAACACCTCCGCGAGGGCCGCCTCGTCCATCACCGCCGTCACCTCGGGGTCGGCGGCCAGCAGGTCGCGCAGGGGCGTGCCGGTGTCCCAGCACCGCATGGCGTTGCGCTGCACCAGGGAGTAGGCCTGCTCGCGGGTGAGCCCGCGCTCCACCAGGCTCAGCAGCACGCGCTGGCTGAACACCAGGCCGCCCGAGCTCCACAGCACCTCGAGCATCCGCTCGGGGTACACCACCAGCCCCTCCACCAAGCGCTTGGAGATGTGCAGCAGGTAGTCGAGCGCCAGGAAGGCGTCGGGCAGGATCACGCGCTCCACGGAGGAGTGGCTGATGTCCCGCTCGTGCCACAGCGCCACGTCCTCCATCGCCGCCACGGCGTGGCCGCGCACGACGCGGGCGAGGCCGCTGATGCGCTCCCCGGTGATGGGATTGCGCTTGTGGGGCATGGCCGAGCTGCCCTTCTGGCCCACGGTGAAGGCCTCCTCGGCCTCCCGCACCTCGGTGCGCTGCAGATGGCGCAGCTCGGTGGCCAGCCGGTCCAGCGAGCTCGCGGCGACGGCCATCTGGGTCACCAGGTCGGCGTGCCGGTCGCGGGCGACGACCTGCGTGGAGGCGGGCTCGGCGCCCAGGCCCAGCTCGTCCAGCACCTCGAGCTCCAGCTCGGGGGAGAGCGTGGCGTACGTGCCCACGGCCCCGGACAGGGCCCCGAACGACGCCTGGTCGATGGCGCGCCGCAGGCGCTCCTCGTTGCGGCGGCTCTCCATCGCGAACGTCGCCATCTTGAGCCCGAAGCTGGTGGGCTCGGCGTGCACGCCGTGGGTGCGGCCCACGCACACGGTGTCGCGGTGCTTCAGCGCCAGGGCCTTCAGCGCGGCGGTCAGGGCGGCCTGCCCCTCCAGCACGATCTCGCCGGAGCGCTTGATCGCGAGCGCGAGCCCCGTGTCCAGGACGTCGCTGGAGGTCATCCCGTAGTGGACCCAGCGGGAGGCGGGGCCGATGCGCTCGTTCACGTCGGTGAGGAACGCCACCACGTCGTGGTTGAGGGTCTTCTCCAGCTCCAGGGAGCGCTCGACGCTGAACCCGGCCTTCGCCTCGATCTCGGCGAGGTCCTCCGCGGGAATCACCCCGCGCCGGGCCCACGCCCGGCACACGGCCAGCTCCACCTCGAGCCAGCGGCCCAGCTTGGCCTCCTCGGTCCACACGGCCGACATCGCCGGCCGCGAGTACCGCGGGATCACAGGCCCGCCGCGATGTCGCGTCGCATCTGCATGCCCTCCCAGGTGATGTTCGCGGCGGCCGCGTAGGCGGCGGCGCGCGCGTCGGCGACCGACGCGCCGAGCTTGGCGACGGCCAGGACGCGCCCGCCCGCCGTCACGATGTCGCCGTCCGCGTTGCGGGCGGTCCCGGCGTGGTTCACCTCGGCGCCCGCGGCGGCCGCGGCCTCCAGCCCGTGGATCACGTCGCCCCGGGCGGGCGTGCCGGGGTAGCCCGCGGCGGCGAGCACGACGGCCACGCACGCGCCGGGGGTGACCTGCACCGGCCGGTCGGCGAGCGTGCCGTCGGCGACGGAGATCAGCAGCTCCAGCGGGTCCTCCGAGAGCCGCGGCAGCAGCGCCTGCGTCTCGGGGTCGCCGAAGCGGGTGTTGAACTCCAGCACCTTCGGGCCGTCCGGGGTCATCATGAGCCCCGCGTAGAGGACGCCGTTGAAGGCGATCCCGCGCCGCGCCAGCTCGGCCAGCACCGGCCGGTGCACGCGCTCCACCAGCTCGTCGGCGAGCTCGTCCGGGATGTCCGGCACCGGGGACACCGAGCCCATCCCGCCGGTGTTGGGGCCGGTGTTGCCCTCGCCGATGGGCTTGTAGTCGCGGGCGGCGGGGAACCGGGCGACGGCCTGGCCGGCGCAGACCGCCAGCAGGGACACCTCGTTGCCGGTGAGGCCCTCCTCCACCACGACCACGGCGCCGGCGTCGCCGAAGGCGCGCCGCTCGATGCTCGCCTCCAGCGCCTCGCGCGCCTCGTCGGCGGTGCGCGCCACCACGACGCCCTTGCCGGCCGCCAGGCCGTCGGCCTTCACCGCCACCGGCAGCCCGAACTCCTCGACCGCGCGCATGCCGTCGGCCACGGTGGTGACCGTCGCGGCGCGGGCGGTCGGCACGCCGGCGGCGAGCATCACGTCCTTCGCGAAGGCCTTGCTGCCCTCCAGGCGCGCGGCGTCCGCCCCGGGGCCCACGGTGAGGATGCCCTCCGCGCGCAGCGCGTCGGCGACGCCCGCCACCAGCGGGGCCTCCGGGCCGATCACCACCAGGTCCGCGCCCACCTCGCGGGCGACGCGCACGACCGCGGCGCCGTCGGTCTCCTCGACGGGCACGCACTCGGCGTCCAGCGCGATGCCGGCGTTGCCGGACGCGCAGACCACACGCGGGTTGCCCGACGACCGCGCGAGCGCCCTGACGAGGGCATGCTCGCGACCTCCCCCGCCGACCACCAGCACGGTCCTTCGCACGCCGCGGACTCTCGCACATCCGAGGCCCCTTTGGGCCGGCGGGGGCGGCGCTACGATCAGCCGGTGATGGATGGCCCGGCACCGGACGGCCTCGCCGCCCGCGAGGCGCAGCGCGCGCTCATCGTGGAGGCGCTCGCCGGCCTGCGCGACGCGCACGATCCCGAGGCCGCCGCCCGCGACGTGATGCGCGCGCTGGACGCGTACATCGACTCCGCCCCGCGGCGCTCGCGGGAGACCCCCGTCACCGACTACTCCCGCTCCGCGGCGGTGTCCGACCAGCGCGAGGCCCGCTGGGCCATGTGGGCCGTGCTGGGCTGCGCCGTCCTGGCGACGATCGTCGCGGCGGTCGTGCTCGAGGGCGGGTTGCTCGCCGGCGTGGTGATGGTGGGCATCTGGGTCACCGCGCTGTTCGCGCTGGTGAGCTCCTGAGGCGCTGAGGGGGCGAAAAGTTCGCTACGAGCGGAGTTTTCTGGGCAACATGTCGAGATAGCACCCGACATTCGCGGGCCGGCCGCGTTTTCAGGGTCAGATGATCGACTGGTTCCCCCCGATCGACCCGCCGCGCACCGACACCCCCAACGGGCGGCTCATGCTGCGCTGGCGCACGCTCGTCGGCCTGCGGCAGCTCGCGCGCAGCGTCGACGCGAAGGACCCGTCCACCACGGGGCACTCGGAGCGCGTCGCCCGCCTGGTGGTGTCGCTCGCCGATGCGCTCGGCTGGTCGGCCCGTGACGCGGAGCGCCTGGCCGAGGCATCGCTGGTGCACGACGTCGGCAAGGTCGCCCTGCCGGACGAGGTCCTGTGCAAGCCGGGACCGCTCACCCCCGAGGAGTACGCCCTGGTGCGGACCCACGCCGCGGTGGGCGCGTCGATCGTCGCAGTGGCGCTGGACGTCGACCAGACGCTGTGGGTGCTCCACCACCACGAGCGGTGGGACGGCGGCGGGTACCCGCACGGCCTGTCCGGCCGCGAGATCCCGGCGGGAGCGTCACTGCTCGCCGTCGCCGACGCGTACGACGCCATGACCACGCGCCCGTCGTCGGGGGCGCTGTCCAAGGGCGAGGCGCTGGAGGAGTGCTTCAGCGAGGCCGGGGCCCAGTTCGCCCCCTGGGCCGTGGCCGCCCTCCCCGCCGCGCTGCGCCGCATGGAGCGCCGCTCGTGGCCGCGCGCCGTCCCGCAACCGCTGGCGATGATGCCCTCAGCCGCGGAGGCGGGCGGAGCAGCCTGACGCCCCCCGGGGGAGTGCCCTCCCCCGGGGGTCCAGGCACCCCGCCGCAGCGCCCTCGACGGGTGGGGAGGGCCGGCCGCCGACCGGGGAGTCTGTCGGCGTTTCTGGCGTTCCCGCGTGGAGCGGGCGCGCGCTCCCGGAGTTGAATCCGGCACCCGGCATGGCCGCTCGACCAGCGCGATGGACCGCCCTTCTCCGACCCGGGTGAACCGTGGGCACCGTCGCCGTCAGCCGCCAGCAGGCTCCGCCCCCGCATTCCGCGCTGGGCGACGCCGCGCTCGCCCGGCTGGTGCAGTCCGGGGACGCGCGCGCCTTCGACGTGCTGTTCATGCGCTTCCGGGACGTGCTGTTCAAGTACTGCTGGACGATCACCGGCAACCGCGAGGACGCGGAGGAGGCGGTCGGCACCGCGATGGCCAACGCCCACCGCGCGCTGGTGGAGGGCCGGGTGCCCCGCGAGCTGGTGGTGAAGCCCTGGCTCATGCGGATCGCCCACAACGCCGCGGTCAGCATCATCCGGGTGCGCCCCCCGGTGGCACCGGACGTGGACGCCGACGACCTCCCGGGCGGCGGCGGCCCTCACGAGCGGCTGGAGCAGCGCGAGCGCCTGCGCGGCCTGCTCGCCGACATCGGGGCCCTGCCGGAGCGCCAGCGCGCCGCCCTGATGATGCGCGAGGTCGGCGGCCTGTCCCATGCCCTGGTGGCCGGGGCCCTCGGCACGTCGCCCGAGGACGCCCGCCGCCTGGTCCACGACGCCCGCATGGCGCTGGCGGACAGCCAGGCCGGCCGCGACGACGCCTGCCACGCGGTGCGCAGCCGCATCGCCGAGGGCGACGGCCGGGTGCTGCGCAGCCGCCGCACCGCCGCCCACCTGCGCGAGTGCGAGGCGTGCAGCCTCTTCGCCCAGGCGGAGCGCGACCGCCGGCGCCGCCTGGCGGCCTGGTTCCCGGTGGCCCCGGCGCTGGCGGCGAAGTCCGTGGTGGCCTCCCTGGCCGGCGGTGCGGCGGCGGGCGGCGCGGGCGCGGGGGCCGGGTCGTCGTCGGGTGGTTCGGGCGGCGGCTTCGGCATGGGCGGCGCGGTGGCCGCCGGCGTCGCGGCGGCGGCCGGCCTGGCCGTGGCCGCGGCGATGTTCACAGGGATCCTGTCCGGGGGCGGCGCCGGGGGCGGCGCCTTCACCACCGGGCAGTCGGGTTCCCCGGCGGGGGGGAGCGGGGGCTCCCCCGGCGGTCCGGGCGGCGGCAGCGGGTCGGGGTCGCCGCGTCCGAGCACCGCATCGCCCGCCGGGGACGACCGGGCCGGCGTGACGGCATCATCGCCGAGTGCCCCCTCCCGGCAGGCCGGTGCGCCGGCCGCGCCGGGCGGCGGCGGCGGTGCCGGCGCCGGCTCCGGTCCATCGACCACGCCCGCGTCCGTGCCGGGCGGCGGGTCCGGCTCCGGCGGGGGGACCACGCCGCCGGCGGGCAGCACGCCCACGGTCCCCGCGGCGGTGCCGGTCGCGCCCACGCCGCTTCCCGTGGGCGAGGTGAGCGGCCTCACCCCGCCGCCGCAGCCGCAGGTCGTCGCCGATCCCGCCGACCCGGCTCCCGCACCTGCCGCCGGGGGCCGCGACCCGGCACCCGCGGAGGCCGGCGCCGGCGGCCAGGACCCGGCTCCCGGCGCGGACCAGGGCGGCGGCAGCGGCGGCCAGCAGGGCGGAGACCAGGGGGCCGGCGGCACCAGCGGCAACGGTGACGGCACCAACGGGTCCAACGGCGCCAACCAGGGTGGCGGGGATGGCGGTACCACCGGCAACGGCCAGGGCGCCGGTGGCGGCGGTCAGCAGGGCGCCGGCGGTCCGAACGGCAACGGCCCGCAGTGCGACACGGGGTCGGTGCTCGACCGCCTCCTGTGCCTCATCCAGCCCATCGTGGGCGCGCCCGCGCCCGGGCGGGACCAGGCGATCGGCGGCGGCGTGATCATCCGCGCCCAGCGCATCGCCTTCGCCGGGGTGCGGCAGCTGGTCACCGCCGCCGACGGGCCGAAGGCCGCATCCGGTCCGGCGGCCGCCCCGGGTGGCACGGCGGCATCCCGCACGGCCGCGCAGGCGCCGCCCGCGCCGCCCGCGGCGTCCCCCGCCGCACCGGTGCTCACCGCGGCACCGGACCCGGTGCCGGTGCGCCCGGCGCCCGAGCCCCCGAGCCCCCGCCCCTGCGCGCGCCGTCGGCGGGACCGTCGGGCGGCCCCGACGCCCCGCCCGGCGGATAGGTCCCAGGCCGCGGCCGCCCATCCTCCTCGGGGCGGCCGCGGCGGGGAATCCGTCTAGATCTCGACCCGGTCGATGATCTGGTGGCGGCCCTGGCCGGTGCCGATGAGGGTGATCGGCACCTCCACCGCCTCCGCGATCGCGTCGACGTACTCGCGCGCCGCGGCGGGCAGGTCGTCGATCTCGCGGCAGCCCGTCAGGTCGTCGTCCCAGCCCGGCATGTCCCGGTACACGGGCGTGCAGCCGTGGAACACCGTCTGGTGGTACGGCATCTCGGTGAGCTCCTCGCCCTCCTTGGTGCGGTAGGCGACGCACAGCCGCACCGTGTCCAGGCCGGAGAGGACGTCGAGCTTGGTGAGGGCGAGCTCGGTGAACCCGGACAGCCGGGCGGCGTACCGCAGGGCCACCAGGTCCAGCCACCCGCAGCGGCGCTGGCGCCCGGTGGTGGTGCCGAACTCGTTGCCCTGGCGCAGCATGTGCTCGCCCGCGGCGTCGTCGATCTCGGTGGGGAAGGGGCCCTCGCCCACGCGGGTCGTGTACGCCTTGCTCACGCCCAGCACCCGGTCGATCCGCGTGGGGCCCAGGCCGATGCCGGAGCAGGCGGCGCCCGCGATGGGGTTCGAGGAGGTCACGAACGGATACGTGCCGTGGTCGATGTCGAGCATCGTCCCCTGGGCGCCCTCCAGCAGCACGCGGCTGCCGGACCGGAGCGCCTGGTCGACCAGCAGCGACGTGTCGGCGATGAACGGGCGCAGCCGCTCCGCGTGGGGACGCAGCCCCTCGGCGATCTCCTCGGCGTCCATGCGCGGCTGCCTGTAGAGCACCTCGAGCAGCTCGTTCTTGCTCTCCAGGGCGATCCGCAGCTTGGCGACCAGGATCTTGTGGTCCAGGAGGTCCTGGGCCCGGATGCCGGTCCGCGCCGCCTTGTCCTGGTAGCAGGGGCCGATGCCGCGCCGGGTGGTGCCGATCGAGAACCGCCCGAGCTTCATCTCGGACGCCCCGTCCAGGGCGATGTGGTACGGCATGATCAGGTGCGCGTTGCCCGACAGGCGCAGGGTGTCGAGGGCGATCCCCCGCTCCTCCAGCGCGTCCAGCTCCTTCACCAGGGCGGCGGGGTCCACCACGGTGCCGCTGCCGATCACGCACAGCGTGCCGGGGTACAGGATCCCCGAGGGGACCAGGTGGAGCTTGTAGGTCTCGTCGCCGGCCACGATCGTGTGGCCCGCGTTGTTGCCCCCCTGGTAGCGCGCGACGACGTCGCTGCGCTCCGCGAGCAGGTCCACGACCTTCCCTTTGCCCTCATCGCCCCACTGGGCACCGACCACGACCGTTGCGGGCATCCGCTACTGCTCCCTGGCGAGGTTGCCGAACTTCGCGTAGTTCCCCATGAAGGTGAGGCGCACCCGGTCCGTCGGGCCGCTGCGGTGCTTCACCACGTTGACCTCGGCGATGCCCTTCTCCTCGGAGTCGCTGTTGTAGTACTCGTCGCGGTAGATCATCAGGACCATGTCCGCGTCCTGCTCGATGGCGCCCGACTCGCGGAGGTCGGACAGCATCGGGCGCTTGTCGGGACGCGCGTCGGGCGCCCGGTTGAGCTGCGAGAGGCAGATGAGCGGCACCTCGAGGTCGCGCGCCAGCATCTTGAGGCCGCGGGAGATCGCGGACAGCTCCTGCACGCGGTTCTGGTCGCGGCTGCCGCCGCCGCTCTCCATGAGCTGGATGTAGTCGACCACCACCAGCGCCAGGCCCTCGCGGCTCTTGAGTCGCCGCGCCTTGGTGCGCATCTCGCCGATGGTGATGCCCTCGGAGTCGTCGATGAACAGCCGCGCCTTGGCCAGCTGGTCGGCGGCACGGGTGATGCGCGGCCAGTCCTCGGGGGCGAGCCGGCCGTTGCGCAGGCGGGTGGCGTCGACCATGGCGACGGAGCCCAGCATGCGCTGCACGAGCTCCTCGCCGCTCATCTCGAGGCTGAACAGGGCGACGGTGCCGTTCTCGTTCAGCGCGACGTGCTCCGCCATCGACAGCGCCAGGGCGGTCTTGCCCATCGACGGACGCGCGGCCACCACGATGAGCTGCGCGGGCCGGAACCCGCCCGTGAGCCGGTCCAGGTCGTGGAAGCCGCAGGGCAGGCCCGTGACCTCCGAGCCCTTCTCGCTCGCCGCCGTGAGGCGCTCGAAGCTGCGCGTGACCAGGTCCCGGGAGCTGGTGAAGTCGCCGCGCACGCGCTTCTGCGACAGGTCGAAGACCATGTCCTCGGCCTGCTGCACCATCGAGCTGGTCTCGCCCTCGCGCCCGGCGACGATCGTCTCGATCTTCTGCGCCACCTGCAGCAGCCGCCGCTGCGTGGCGGTGTCCCGCACGATCTCGGCGTAGCTCTTGAACGTCGCGGCGATGTACGGCGTCGCCATGATGTCCAGGACCGCGGTGCGGCCCCCGGCCGCCTCCAGGTCGCCGCGCTTGGTGAGCTGCTCGACCACCAGCAGGGGCTCGATGGGCTCCCCGGCCATGAACAGGTCGTTGAGGGCCAGGAAGATCCGGCGGTGGCCCTCCTTGTAGAAGTCGTCCGCCCCGACGCGGGACAGCGCCTCCGCGATGTTGCCGGGCGCGTCCATGAGCGCGCCGAGCAGCATCTCCTCGGCCTCGAGGTTCTGTGGTGGCGGGACGCTTTCGGCCATGGCGGTGCGTGCGCCGCCGCGGGGCGGCGGCGCGGCGGCCCTGCTCAGTCGAGCAGCGGGCTGACGATCGTCTTGACCTCGGCGGTCAGTTCGGGCGCCAGCTCGATCGGGACGACGTAGGTCCCGACCGCGCGGATGGGCGGGTCGACCATGATGTTGCGCCGGTCGATGGTGATCCCGCGCGCCTCGGCGATCGCCTCCGCCACGTCGGCGGCGGTGATGGAACCGAAGAGGCGGCCGTCGTCACCGGCCTTGGCCTTGAGGGTGAGGATGGTGCGGCCGAGCAGGTCGGCCTGCTCCGCGGCCTGCGCACGGGCACGCTCGGCGGTCGCCTTGCGGCGCTCCTCCTTGCGCACGACCTCGGCGACGCGGTTCGCCGTGGCCTCCTCGGCCAGGCCCCGCGGCTGAAGGTAGTTGCGCATGTAGCCGCGCGCGACCGAGACCACGGTCCCGGCCTCGCCCAGCCCGTCGACGTCCTGAAGAAGGATGGCCTGCATCCGAGCTCCCGCCTCCGTTGAGGTGGTTGAAGAGTTCCTGGATCCCTAGAAGGGGATGTCGTCGTCGTCCGCCGGTGCCGGCGGCCGCATGTCCGACGTGTCGACCGGCAGGTCGGACGGCGCCGAGGGGGCGCTCCAGCCCCGCTGGCCGCCACCACCGCCGGACCATCCGCCTCCGCCGCCGCCGTCGCCTTCGCCGCGGCTGTCGAGGAAGAAGATGTCGTTCGCGATGACCTCGACGGTCTGGCGCTTGCCGCCGTCCTGGGCCTCCCACTCGCGCCACGAGAGCCGCCCGTCCACGCCGACCCGGCGTCCCTTGGACAGGTAGTTCGTCGCGGTCTCGGCCTGACGGCCGAAGACCGTCACGTCGAAGTAGTTCGACTTGTCGGCCCAGTTGCCGGCGTCGTCACGGCCACGGCTCGTGACGGCCAGGCGCATGGAGCACACGGCCTGCCCGCCGGAGGTGTGGCGGAGCTCCGGGTCGCGGGTCAGGCGACCCACGAGCGTGACGCGGTTGAGATCGGCCGGCATCGGTTAGCGGGGCCGCCGGCCCCTGCCGCCGCCACGGCCCGCACGCTGCGGACGCGCCTCGCCCTCCGGCCGGTCGTCGACCGGGGCGGGGAAGCCCTGCGCCTTCTGGCGCTCGGCCTCGACGCGGTTGTGGCGGATGACGAGGTGGCGGGTGACGACCTCGACGTTGATGGTCATCACGCGCTCCGCCTCGGCGAGGGCCTCGGCCGGGGAGGAGCAGGTGATGACGACGTACCGGCCGTCCGCGCGCTTCCGCATCGCGTAGCCGATCTTCTTGCGGCCCCAGTCGTTCACCTGGTCGATGACACCGCCACCGTCCCGGATGATCTGCTGGACGCGCTCCAGCATCTCCTGCTGGCGCTCTTCCTCGGCGTCCGGGTTGAGGATGATCATGATCTCGTACGGGGTGATGTCCGGCCTCCAGTTGATACTCACGTCGCGGGTCACGACAGGGCGACCCGGTTTCAGCAGGCGCGAGAGTATACCAACGGGCGCGCCGCCGATCGCACGCCGTGTGCCGGGGCCGTGACGGAGTGGTCACGGAACGCGCACGACGGGGTGGGGTCGGCCCCCGACGCTAGCATCCCGGGCGTCCGATCCCGACCGAGGAGCCGTCGTGGGAAGCCTCTCCCGCTGGGCCGCGCTGGCCGGCCTCGCAGCCGCCGCAGGGGCGGGCGCCGCCGCCGCGACCCGCCGCCGCAGGAGCCCCGCATCCGCCCCGGCGCTGGCCGGCGTCGATGGCCTGGGCGAGCCGGCCCGGCTGGAGGAGGCCCCGCCGCCTCCCACCGCCGCCCCCGTGGAGGCGCACGCCGACGAGGATGCCATCGCGGCCCTGGACGCCGCCCGTGACCGCCTGCGCCGGCGCGCCGAGGAGCTGCGCCGCGAGATCGACGGGGGCTGACGGGCCCTGAGCGCCCGCCCGGCCATCCTCGCGGCCATCGCCGCGCTCGCCGCCGCCGCCGTGGGCTGCGCCGGCGGATCCGGCCCCTCCGCGGCCGCGCCGTCCCCGACGGCCGCCCCGGTCACCACCGCCCAGGCCCCACAGCCGCCCGCGCCGGCCGGCGTCCACTTCGCGGTGAAGGGTGACTGGGGGTACGGCGGCGCCGGGCAGGCGTCCGTCACCCGCCGCATGTGCGCCGAGCAGCGCACGGCGCCGTTCGCGTTCGTGCTGACGACCGGAGACAACTTCTACCGGCCCGACGGCACCGCCACCGCCGCCAACTTCACCCGCCCCGAGGCGTGCCTCATCCGCTCCGGCGTCCGCTGGCGCCCCGCCTGGGGCAACCACGACCTGGGCGGCGACGGCACGGCGACCGCCCTGGGCGGGAAGCGCCACTGGTACACGTTCGCCTCCGGGCCCCTGCGCGTCGTGGTCCTGGACGCGAACGTCCCCGGAGACCCGGCGCAGCTGCGGTTCCTCAAGCGCACCCTCGCCGCCGCACGGCAGCCGCTGCGCGTGGTGGCGTTCCACCAGCCCGCCTACACGCTGGGGCTGCACGCCCCGGGCGAGACCCAGCAGCGGCTGTGGGCGCCCGTGTTCCGCCGGTACGGCGTCGCCCTGGTCCTGCAGGGCCACAACCACGCCTACGAGCGCTTCGTGGTTGGCGGCGTCACGTACATCACCACGGGCGGCGGCGGGGCGCCGCTCTACCCGTGCGTGCGCTTCTCGCGGTACGCGAAGGCCTGCACCGCGGAGTTCCACTTCCTGCTCGCCGATGCGGACGCCGGCGGCATCACGGTTCAGGCCGTGCGGCCCGACGGGAGCCGCATCGAGCGGGTCCGCATCGCGGCCCGCGCCTCCGCCCGCTAGGAGAAGCGCCGCCCCTGGGCGGTGGTGGGCGGGGAGCCCAGCACGGGGCCCCGCGACGTGCGACCGGCGACCGCCGCCGCCCACGCCGTGGCCACGCGCACCGTGAGCTGGCTCATGGCCGCCACGACCTCGCGGCGCTGCGCCTCGGTCATCGCGACCGGCGGGGCGGCGAGGGCCCGGTCCATCGCCCGTTCGAGGGCGAGGCTGCCGCCCAGCGTGACCTCCGCGGAGCTGCCGGCCAGGCCGTGGCCCCGCCCGTAGGTCTCCGCCCGGTCCAGCGCCTCGCCGAGGCTGCCGGCCTCGAAGGCGTCGGCGACCGCGTCGACCCATGCCCGCACCACGCCACGCCGCTCGGCGGGCGGCAGCCGGCGGTAGGCGGTCTCCGCGGGCCCCTCCACCAGGGTCTCGACGGCCTCGGCCACCTGCCCGGCCCGTTCGCGCAGGGCGGCGGCCAGCTGGGGCGCGACCGGCAGCTGGGTCGCCGAACGGCGGGGCGAGCGGCCCGGGCGGGCCGGCTGGCGCGCCAGCCACTGGCGCAGGGCCTCCGGGTCGAAGCGCCGGTGGCCGCCGGCGGTGCGGACGTGCGGGATGCGGTCCTCGCTGGCCCACAGGCGCAGCGTGCTGGGGCTCACGCCCAGGGCCCGGGCTGCGGCGGACACCGACAGCCACGGCCCGTCGTTGCGGCGTGCGCGCGGTGCCATCAGCGGTCCCCTCTCCGGCCGCGGATCACTCTGACGTCGCCCTGAGCCGCACGCGGACCCCCTCGGCGTACCCGGCCGCCACGCGGACCGCGAGGCGGTCCATCGCGCGTTCGACGACCCGTTGGCCCTCCGGCGCGCCCTCGAGGACGGGTTCCAGGACCCGGTCGACCGCGCGGCGCAGCGCCAGGGCCTCGGTGACCGGCGCGTCGCCGGACGAGCCCGCGGCGCCGTGCCGGAAGCCCTCCCACTCGGCCTCACGGAGGCACACGGCGAGGTCTCCGCGGCGGATGCCGTCGGCGAGCGCGTCGATGGTGGCGCCCACCCGTGCCTGCCGGGCCGCGCTGGCGCGCATGGTCCCGGTGGAGCGGGTGCGGGCCAGCTCCTCCTCGAACACGGCGAGCAGGGCGTCGCGGTGGGTTCGCAGCCCGGTGGACGCGTCGGGGACGGCGTCGATGCGGGACGGCACCAGCTCGGGGGCGCGGGCGGGCTGCGCCGCCGGCTCGCCGCCGTGCTCCGCCAGCCACCGCACGAGCTCGTCGCGCTGGAAGCGCCGATGCCCGCCCGGGGTCCGGACGTGCGGCACCCGGCCCGCGGCCGCCCACGCCCGGAGCGACGATGGGCTGACGCCCAGCATCCGAGCCGCGGCCGACACCGACAGCAGCTCCGGTCCGGGGAGGACCGCCGAGGACGAGGTCCCCGTCGTTCCGGCCTCGCGGCCGGTGTGGTTTGTCAGATCAGATTTTGCGCCGGAATGCATAGTGCTCCGGCGCCCTCTGGCGAGGGAATTCGGGACGACACGCGCTGGTGACGACCGCCTGAGGGCACCGCGATCGTTGGTGGACCATCCATGGCATTGAACGAGGTTCTGTCAGGTGAGACGGCCGGGCGCAACCCCGGCGTTCGGTTCGATCCTCCGTGAACGTTCAGCGCCGACGCAGGATCCCCGGCGCATCTCATGGATTTTTCACAATTCGCAGTTCGCCAGAAGTTTCCTCCCCGCGGGTCTGCGTCCACTATCCGAGGGGGTCCCGCCCCTTGACGATGGTTTGCTGCGCGCGCCGCCGGGACATCGCCTCGAGCGCCCCGGCCTCCGCCTCGGTGGGCGCCTCGGGCACCGGGTGGGCCGCGGGCCCCAGGTGGGGGTCGAGCCAGCGGTCGATCATGTGGGCCGGTGCGCCGCCCATCCGGGTCGCGACGGCCTCGCCGGAGCGCATGAGCGCCAGGACGGGGACGCTGCTGCGGCTCACGCGGATGCCGCGGGGCCACAGGAGCTCCTCGCGCAGCTCCCAGTCCTCCGGCCGCTCGAACAGGGCGATGCCGACGGGCAGCCCGGGGCGGGCCCCGGCGACCGCGGTGAGGCTCGCGGGCAGCAGCATGCACGCGGGGCATCGCGGGATCCCCAGCGCCACCAGCGCGTGCTCGGCGTCCGCGACCCGTGCGATCAGCTCCCGGAGGGGCTCCGGACGCACCGGCGGGACGCCCCCGGTCATGCCCGGGTGTCCTCCTCCACGCGCGGCACGGCGGCCTCGGCCGCCTCGCGCTCGCGCTTCACGAACCGGCGCTCCCGCACCGCGACGATCGTCGCCACGATGCCGGTCACCGCGAACGCCACGACGAACGCCACCCACACCTGGTCGGCGAACGCCTTGCCCGCGAAGTACCCCAGCAGGGATGCCTGCAGCGACCACAGGGTGGCGCCGGTGGCGTCGAACGCGAGGAACCGCGGGTAGCTCATCTGGCCGGCGCCGCACGACATGTTGATCGCGATGCGCAGGCCGGGGAGGAACCGGCCGGCAACGACCAGGGCCGGGCCGTTGCGCTCCACCATCCGCTCCGCCGCGAGGAGCCGGTCGTGGCCCGCGAAACGGCCGACGAAGCGCCGGATGGGTCCCTGCCCCGCCCGGCCCACCCAGAAGGCGCACGAGTCGCCCAGGATCGCGCCGACGATGCCGGCCAGGATGACCAGGACCAGGCTGCCGTTGCCCGCCGATGCGAGCACGGCACCGGCCACGATCGCGGTCTCGCCCGGCAGCACGGGGAAGATCCCGTCGCCGGCGACGACCAGCAGGACGGCGATGAAGCCGTACTCCGCCGCGGACTCCGCCAGGTCGTGGAAGTCCGAGAGGATGTTCGCGGCGGTCGCGACGGCCATTCCGGTCACCGCGGCCCGCCCGGGAGGTGGCCTCGGGGGCAGGTCACGCGGGCCATGATGACACCTCCCCGCGGTCCGGGCGCCTTGAGCGGGCCGGCGATCTGCCGACAAGATGGTGTGATCGTGAACCGAACGCGCCTGGACGATCGCGGGCGGGCCGCTAGCGTGCCCTCCATGCGCCGCCGCACCATCCTCCGCATCGCCGTCGCCTCGGCGGCCGTCGCAGCGGTGCCCGTCATGGGCCACGCCGCTCCGGCGCCGCCCGCCTCGAGCGCGGCCACGCCGGACGCCCTGGGGCGGCCCACGCAGGCGATCAGCTGGGTCGGCCGGCTGGTGGCCCCCGTGACCGCCCGCCGCGCGCCGCGGATGAGCGGCAGGGCGGTGACGGTGCTGCAGCCGGTCGCGCCGCTGGGCGGCGGGGCCACGGTCCTGCAGATCACCGACCGCGCCAAGGACGCGTCGGGCCGGGTGTGGGTGCGCGTGCGCCTGCCGATCCGCCCGAACGGCTCGCAGGGCTGGGTGCCGGTGGACGTCCTGCGGCTCAACACCACGCGCCTGCGCATCCGGGTGGACCTGAGCGACCGGCGGCTCACGCTCTACCGGAACAACCGGCGGGTCATGCGCGTCAAGGTGGCCGTGGGCACCCCGGAGAACCCGACTCCGCAGGGGCACTTCGCCGTCGCGGAGCTCATCCGCACCCGCACCGTCGGCGCGTTCCTGGGCCCCATCGTCTTCCCGCTCACCGCGTTCTCGGAGACGCTCAACGAGTACGCGGGCGGCAACGGCCGCGTCGCGATGCACGGCACCAACGCGCCGCAGCTGCTGGGCACGCGCGCCAGCCACGGCTGCATCCGGATCCGGAACAGCGACGTCGTGCGGATGGCCCGCATCGTCCGTCCCGGGACCCCGGTCGACATCGTGCCGTAGGGCCGTGCGCCGCCCGGCGCGAAGCCGGCGCACATCCCCCCGGCCGAGGTGCCGGTACCGCTGGTATGGTCGCCGCCATGGGGCGCATCGCGGATGCCGCGATCTCGTTGCTGGCCGCAGGACCCGTCCGGGTGGCGGATATCGGCACCGTCCTGGCGGAGGCCGGCGTCACCCGTGCGCGCGACCCGGTCGCCGCGGTCCGGCGGGCCCTCCGGGACGATCCGCGCGTCATCGAACTGGCGGACGGCCGCATCGCGCGCGTCGACCAGGCCCTCACCGGGGTGGTGCTCACCACCCGCGTCACCCGTGAGGCACGCGACCGCGGGCTCATCGACGCCGACGGCGACCTCGCGCCGGTGACCCTTCTGGGCCTCGAGTCGGTGCCGCTGCCGCCCGAGGTCATGCCGGGCGACGCGGTGGCCGTGATCATCGACGATCCCGCGGGCCGGGCCGTCCGCGTCGAGCGCGTCCACCGCACGCCGCGGACCGCGTCCGACGAGGCGGCGCTCGCCGACGCCGTGCGCGGCAGGCTGGAGCGCGACTGGTCGGCGCCGCCGGTGGTGCACCTGGCGTCCGTGTTCGCCGTGGTGGCGTCCACCGTTCCCGGCGCGTTCCGGGAGCCCGGGCGGCCCCTGTCGGAGATCCTCCGCGACGCGGGCTGGGAGCTGCACCTGGGCTGGGTCGGGCCGCCCGGCACGGCGTGGCGCGACCTCACCGAGGAGGAGGTCGACGCGCTGGAGGCCGACGTCGCGGGCCTGCTGGCGGCGGAGCGCCCCGGCGAGGCCGCGGCCCTCCAGGACCGCCTGGTGACCGTGCTGCGGCGCCACCTCCCGGAGCGCGTCCCCGCCGCCCGCCGCCGGCTCGCGCGCGTGCTGGCCCGGGCCGGGCGCATCGCCGAGGGCCGCGAGGTGCTCACCGGGGCGTTCCGCTTCGGGGACCCCGAGGACCGGTACGAGGCCGCGCTGCTCGCGCTGCGCGCGGGTGACGTCAGCGCCGCCCGCCGGTGGGCCGAGGAGGGGCTGGCGCGGGCCGACGGCGCCGAGCACGCCGAGATCGCGGCATGCCTGGAGGACGTCGCGCACGACCTGGACGCCCAGGCGGCGTTCCACCGGGCCCGGCGGTCGATGCCGCCCGTCGACGACCCGTTCGGCGTCGAGGCGCTGGTGGCCGCCCTGGTGGCCCCCCGCCGGTCCTACCTGGTCGAGGCGCTGGTGGAGGAGGCGTTCGAGGGGGCCGCGCCCGAGGTGGGCGCAGCTGTCCTGGCGACCATGTCCGGGCTGGGCGAGGCGGGCTCCGACGCCTGCGCCGCCTGCGCCGCCGTCCTCCCGGAGCCGCTCGCCTCCCTCGCCCGGGCGGGGGCCGGCGCCGGCCCCCGGCGCCCCTGGGTGCAGGGGCTGGTGGACGCCGCGCCGCGGGCCGCCTGGACCACCTCCCCCGCCCACGCGCCCGACCAGCAGCAGCTGGTCATCACGGTGGGCAAGGAGTCCGGCCGCGTGCTGCCGCTGGTCGTGCTGGTCGACCACGACGACCTGGGCGGCGCCGTGAAGGAGGCGTTCTTCCTGCCCGACGTCTGCGAGCCAAGGCTGGAGCGGGAGCTGCTGGTCCCCATGGCCGAGTTCGGCCTGCCCTGCCGGCCCATGCCGCTGCGGCGTGCGCTGGGCCTGCTGGAGGACGCACTCGCCCGCACCGACGCCATCGGGTGGCGGCTGCCGAGCGAGGACCACCAGCCGGTGCGGGCGCGCATCGACCGCTGGGTGCTGCGCCGCCGGGGTTAGCCGGCGCCGGCCTGGGCCGCGCCGCCCTCCCCGCCCTCGCGGGCGGTGAGGGTCTGGGTGATGCCGCTCACCATCTCCCGTGCGGAGCCCACGTGCTCGAGCACGCGCGCGCTGTCGTCCGGATGGCTCTCCACCTGCAGGCGGGCGATCTCGCCGCGGATCGCGCCGAGGTTGCTGATGAGCTGGCGCATCCTGGCGTCGAACGCACGCAGCTTGCCGTACATGTCCTGCACGGTCGCGATCTGCTGGTCGAGCGCCGCGACGGTCTCGGTGAGGGCGGGCGCGACCTCCGGCTCCGCGGTGCGCAGCTCCTCGGCCGCGCGGGCGCGCTCGGCGGCCAGGGCCCCCTCGTCCACCGAGCCCAGGTAGTCGCACACCGCCTGGGCGCGCCGGCACAGGGCGCCGACGTCGTCCATGAGGCCGGCCGTCTCCACCTCGACCTCCTGGAGCGGCACGGGGCTCGTGCCGAGCGCGGTGCGGATGCGGGCGTACTCGGCGTGCGCCTCCTGGTACCGCTGCCGCACGCCCGGGTCGCGCAGCTCGGCGGGGGTCCGCTCGGCGTGCGGCGCCGGCGCCTGGGCGCGCTGCGGACGCCCCAGGGCCCGCCGCGCCTCGTCCTTGCTGAACAGCGTCGTGGCGGCCAGCACCCCGTAGACGGCGATCCCCGCGAGCACCAGCGGCCAGAAGCCCACGGCGATGCCCGCGGCGGCGACCGCGACGCCCGGCAGCAGGTTCGACGGGCGGGTGAGCGCCCGCGAGACGAGCCGGCCGATCGCCTCGTCGCGGCCCACTAGAAGAAGGACGCGATCTGGGTGTACACGGCCTCGATGGTGTCCGGGTCGCCCACGTAGGCCTTGCCGCCGCCGGAGTCCGCGATGATCTCCAGGTCCCGCGTGCTGGCGTCCGTGCCGTAGGCGATGGTGAACACGCGCACGCCCTCGCCCTCGGGCCCGGCGAGCCGCTCGAGCTGGGCGAGCAGGTCCCGCCCGCGGGTGGTGCTGGCGTTGTCCTGGCCGTCGGTGAGCACGACCACCGCGCTGATGCGGTCCTCGCTGGCCTTCGTGGCGACCTGCTTGGCGGCGCTGAGGGTCGCGTCGTAGACGGCGGTGTCGCCGTCGGCGATCTGCTCCTGCACCGCCTCGCGCAGGCGGGCGCGCCCGGTGCGGATGGGCAGCGGCGGGGTCACCTGCGTCACGCGGCCGTTGAAGACGGTGAGGCCCACCTCGTCCTGCGGCTGCATGAGCTCCAGGAACCGCAGCAGCCCCTGCTGGGCGCCGTCCAGCTTGCCGGCCTGGTTCATCGACCCGGAGATGTCGAGCACCACCTGCACCCGGGCGGGCTTGCGGTCCTGCCGCCAGAAGCCCTGGATGGCGTTGAGGACCTCCGGGTCCGGCAGGCCGAGCACGCGCGTCGGCTGCCGGGGGTCCACCAGGTTGGCGGTGCTGACCGGGTCACTCGGCGTCGCGGCCGGGTCGCCGGGCCGGAAGAACAGCCTGGCGGCGAGCTCCGGAGTGACCTTCTGCCGCAGGAACTCGGAGAGCTTGGAGGCGCCCTCCTTCTGCTCCGGGGTCGACCAGTCCCCCTCCAGCACGAAGAGGGGGTTGTCGCTGAAGAACGTCCCCTCCTTGGGGTAGATCGCCGCCAGCTTGGGGCCGGTTCCGGCCTTCTTGAGGTTGTAGTCGAGGACCGTCACCTCCTCCATCGCCACGGCGCTTGCGTACGCGGGGCCGTTCTTCTGCAGCTGCTGGGCGAAGAACAGCGTCGTGTCGCCGTAGTGGACGATGCTGCGCTCGATGGCGCGCACCTTCTCGCGCACGGCCGGGGCCTGGACGTCCTTGAGCAGCAGCCCCTCGCTCTTGCCGGTGGCGAACAGGTACTCGGCGACCACCGCCGAGAGCCCGGAGGTGCTGAAGTCGGGGTTGGTGTGGCCGAGCTTGAACGACCCCCACTGGGGGCGGCCGTACTTCGCCCACCCCTGCTTGCTCTGGGCCTCGCGGAGCACGTCCTCCCAGCCCAGGGGCTTGTCCGGCCAGCCCAGCGCACGGGCCAGCGGCTCCCACATCGCGATGACCAGCGGCGTCCGCACCAGCGACGGGCTGCGCTCGGGCGCCAGGTTCGCGTCGGCGCGGTGGTTGACGACCTGGCCCCACAGGGACGAGGCGGGGCTCCACAGCTGCGGCTTGAGCGTACCCGCGGCGATGCCGGAGGCCCCGGCGCCGGAGGCCACGACCTTCCCGGTCACGAACACCTTCCGGCCGCCCACCTCGGCGCCGGAGGCGTTGAACTCCGCGATGAGGGGCTTGAGGAGGTCGGCCTTCTCCGGCGAGTACGCGAACTCGACCGCGATCGCGTCGGCCGGCGGCCGGGCGTCGGTGGTGGCCGGGGTCCCGCCCCCGCCGCCGTCCCCGCCGCTGCCGCCGACGCGCCAGGCGATCGCGCCGACGATCAGCGCGAGGGCGACCAGGAGCGTGAGGACGCGTGCCGACTTCATGACCGCCGGAGTCTACGACGGTGGACGCCCGTGGCCGAGCGCGGCCCGGTCAGGCGGCGCGCCGCTCCACCGCCGGAGGCACCTCCGCGGCCACGACCTGCAGGCGCGGGGGCGCGGGGACCGCGGCCGGCGTGCGGGCGGCCCGGAGGCGGGCGGTCACCGCGGGACGGACGGCGCCGGCCAGGAGGGCCGCGGCGGCGAGCCCGGCGACGACCACCGGCGCGGGACCGGTCGCCAGCCCGCCCATGACCGCCATCGCGGCGAGGGACGGCACGCCGATGCCGGCGAGCACCGCCAGGCCGGCCCGCTCGCTCTCGCGGCCCGCCGACCGCCAGGCGCCGGCGCCGATCCACACGATGGCCAGTGCGACGATGGTGACTGCGACGGCATCCGCCATGCGATCCTCCTCGGGGCGCGGGTCTCGGGGTTCTCCGCGCCGGGGTGGGATCCCTCCCCGGGAGCGCCCAGGCGAAACATCCGTTGCGTGTGAGATAATCCCCTTCATGTCGGAGATCCCCGAAAAGATCACTGACGCCTTCAAGGTCCTGGACGCGGACCTTGCCGGCGCCCTCGTCGAGGCCCTCGAGCCGGTCGCCGCCGAGCTTGGCGACCGCGAGCAGGCCGTTCTGGAGCGCCTTGCCAACGGCATCGCCACCGGGGCGAAGCCCGCCGAGCTCAACGCGTTCGTCCGGCTCCTGCCCGTCACGGTCAGCCGTGCGGTGCAGCCGGTCCTCGAGCCCGTCCTCGCCGCCTAGCCACGCGGTCCCGGGTCCGCCCGGGTCACCGCACGACGCGAGGCCGCCCGGCGGTCACGCCGTGGTGGGCAGGAACCCCGGCGGCAGGCCCTCCGGCATGGGCGGGTCCGGCAGGTCCATGCCCTCGAGCACGTGCGTGAGGATCTCCAGGACCAGGGCGTTCCGCGCCCACTTGCGGTCCGCCGGCACGACGTACCAGGGCGCGTCGTGGGTGCCCGTCGCCTCGATCGCGTCCTCGTAGGCCGCCATGTACGCGTCCCACTGGTCGCGCTTGCGCAGGTCGTCGGCGCTGAACTTCCACCGCTTGAGCGGGTCCTGGGCGCGCTCCCGCAGCCGCTCGAGCTGCTCGTCCGGCGAGATGTGGAGCATCACCTTGACCACCGCGGTGCCCGTCTCGGCGAGGCGCTCTTCGAACCGCACGATCTGGCCGTAGCGGGCGCGCCAGGTCTCCTCGGGCACCAGGGCGTCCACCCGCACCACCAGCACGTCCTCGTAGTGGGAGCGGTTGAAGAGCCCCACCCGTCCGCGCTCCGGCAGCTCGCGCGTGATGCGCCACAGGAAGTCGTGCCGCAGCTCCGGCTTGGTCGGCACGCCGAACGCGGCCATCTTGAGGATCATGGGGTTCATGGCCGCGCACATGGCGCGCGCCACCCCGTCCTTGCCGGACGCGTCCATGCCCTGCAGCACCAGCAGCAGCGACCGGCGGTCCTCGGAGGCGAGCAGGCCCTGCAGCGCCTCGAGCCGTTCCGAGCACGCGGCCACCGCCTTCGCGGCCTCGTCCTTGCCGGACAGGCCGAGCGTGTCGCGCGGGTCGATCCGGTCGAGGTGCGGGCGCTTGCCGGGCTCGACGCGCAGGCCCGCCCTGAGTCCGTCGCGGGGCATCGCCGCGCATCGTAGCCCCGGGCGGCGCCTGTCGTGCCGGAACGACGCCCATCCCACCTCGCGCGGGCCAGCGGGTAGCGTGCCGCGCATGACTCGCCGCCGCCTCGCCGCCATCGCCGGAACCGTCGCCGCCCTCTCGGGCGCCGGCGCCTTCGCCATCGCCGCCGCCGACCGCTCCCCGGAGCCGTCGCGGGAGACCGCCTCCCCCGCCACCGAGACCGCCCGCGCGCCGTACCGGCTCGTGAAGGTGGCCGGCAACCTCGGGGACGCGCTGTACGTGACCTACGCCCCCGGGCAGCCCAACGTGCTGTACATCGTCCAGCAGTCCGGGAAGATCCTGCGGTTCGCCCGCGGGCGCGTGCAGGGCACGTTCCTGGACATCGGCGACCTCACGGACTCCGGGGGCGAGCGCGGCCTGCTGGGCCTGGCGTTCCACCCGGGCTTCAAGGACAACGGCCGGTTCTTCGTGGACTACACGGACAACGACGGCAACACCGTGGTGGCCGAGTACAACGCGCCGGGCAACCGCACCCGCGCGGACCGCAACTCGGCGAAGCGGATCCTCGGGGTCCAGCAGCCGTACGCGAACCACAATGGCGGCATGCTCGCCTTCGGCCCCGACGGGAAGCTCTACATCGGCCTCGGCGACGGCGGCAGCGGTGGCGACCCGGAGGACCGCGCCCAGGACCTCGGCACCATGCTCGGGAAGATCCTGCGAATCGACGTCGACGCGGGCTCGCCCTACCGGGTGCCGTCCGACAACCCGTTCCGCTCGACCGCCGGCGCGGAGCCGGAGATCTGGCACTACGGCCTGCGGAACCCGTGGCGGTTCTCGTTCGACCGCGGCACCGGCGACATGTGGATCGGCGACGTCGGCCAGAACGCCATCGAGGAGGTCGACCGGGCGCCCGCCGGCCGCGGCGGCCTGAACTTCGGGTGGAACGCCTTCGAGGGGCGCAGCTCCTTCGGCGGCGGGCCCCTGCGCGGCCCGTCCCCGCACACCCCGCCGGTCACCCAGTACACGCACGCCAAGGGCATCTCGATCACCGGCGGCTACGTGTACCGCGGCAGGGCGATCCCCGCACTGCGCGGCCGCTACGTCTTCGGGGACTTCGGCACGGGCCGCATCTGGAGCATCCGGGCCGGCTCGCGCCCGGGCGGCCTGCGCGAGGAGACCTCCCGCCTGCGCGTCCGCGTCTCGAACATCACCTCGTTCGGCGAGGGCACCGGCGCCGAGCTGTACATGATCGCCGGGGGGTCGCTCTACCGCTTCGCGCGGTAGCGCCCCCCGTCCGCTAGCCTGCACGGCGTGTCGGGAGACGAGGAGACCCATGGCGTCCGGCCCTCCGAGGGCTGGGGCGTCATCCACCTCTTCATGCGCGTCGAGCGCGGCGCGCCGTGCGACGAACTGGTCGAGGCGATCGAGCGCTTCACGGCCGTCGACCCGCAGCAGGTGATCACCTTCAGCGTGCTGGGCGGCAAGGCCGAGGTGGGGCTCATGGCCCTGGGCCCCGACCTGGACGCGCTGGACCTGTTCACCAAGGAGATCTTCGCCGGCCCGGTGGAGTGCCTGGACTCCTTCGTGTCGTTCACGGAGCTGTCGGAGTACACGACCACCGAGGACGACGAGCGGGCGCGCCTGGAGGCCGAGGGCACCGACGACATGGAGGGCGCGCTGCAGGCCTTCCGGGAGCGGATGGCGCACTACCGCCAGCACCGGCTCTACCCGCGCCTGCCGCACCGCAAGAGCATCTGCTTCTACCCGATGATGAAGACCCGGGTGCCGGGCGCGAACTGGTTCGCGCTGCCCTTCGAGGACCGCAAGCGGCTCATGCTGGGACACGGCACCACCGGCCGGGCGTACGCCGGGCGCGTGCTGCAGCTCATCACCGGGGCGACGGGCATCGACGACTGGGAGTGGGGCGTCACGCTGCTCGCGGACGACCCCATCGACCTCAAGAAGATCGTCTACGACATGCGGTTCGACGAGGTCTCCGCCGTGTACGGCGAGTTCGGCCCGTTCTGGACGGGCCTCGTGATGGACCCCGCCAGCGCCTTCCGGCGCGCCGGCCTGACCTAGCCAGGCCCCTCCGCCCCCACCGGACCCAGGAGCCCCACCAGGTGCGTGCCCTCACCTTCCAGTCCAACGGCCACGTGTCGGTGGAGACGGTCGACGACCCGTCGATCCTGCAGCCCACCGACGCCCTGGTGCGCATCACGATGGCGGCGATCTGCGGATCCGACCTCCACATCCTCCACGCCGGCGAGGCCTTCGGGTTCCAGCCCGGCGGCCGCCTGGGCCACGAGTTCCTGGGGACCGTCGAGGAGGTGGGCGGCGAGGTGAAGCACTTCCGCCCCGGCGACCGCGTCCTGGTGAGCGCGGGCGTGTGCTGCGGCGAGTGCCAGTGGTGCCGCGAGGGCCTCAAGGCCAGTTGCGAGCGCATGTCGATGTTCGGCTGGGCGCCGCGCCTGTGGCAGCACGGCGGCGACGTGCAGGGCGGCCAGTCCGAGTTCGCCCGGGTCCCGCTCGCCGACGGCACGATGGTGAAGATCCCCGAGTCCATGGCGGACAGGGAGCACGAGGCGAAGCTGCTGCCGCTCATCGACGTGATGTCGACCGCCACCCACGGCCTCACCGCCGGTCGCATGGCGGCGGGTGACGACGTCGTGGTCATCGGCGACGGCGCGGTGGGCCTGTCGGCCGTGCACGTCGCCCGCGCGCTCGGCGCCGAGAGCATCGTGTGCCTGGGCCACCACCCCGACCGCCTGGCGATGGCCGAGCGGCTGGGCGCGAACGTGGTGACCGCCGAGCGCGACCCGGAGGCCATCAAGGAGCTCGCACGGGGCGCGACCCGCGGGCAGGGCGCCCGCGTGGTGGTCGACTCCGTGTCGAACACCGCCTCCATGGAGGCGGCGCACGCGTCCGTGCGCGCCGGCGGCTCGATCGCCTGCCTGGGCATGGACCACTTCATGGGCAAGGTCCCGGCCATCAACTGGTACGACCAGTTCGTCCGCAACATCAGCATCACCGGCGGCCTGGTCCACATGAACCGCTACATCCCGCAGCTGCTGGAGCTCGCCGAGGCGGGGTCCGTGGACCCCAGCCCCATGCTCACGCACCCGCTGCCCCTGGCCGACGCGGCCGAGGGCTACCGGCTCATGGCCGAGCGCGAGGCGGGCGTCGTGAAGGTCGCCGTCCTCACGGCGGACTGACCATGGCGCTCGACGCGGGGCTGGAGGCGCGCCTGGCCGAGGCCGGGCAGGAGCACCTCGCCGACGCGGTCCGCCGCGCGCCGGAGGCGGAGGCCGCCGGCCTGCTGGCGCAGGTCGAGGCCCTGGATCTCGGGCTCCTGCGGCGCCTGGTGGACGAGCTGGTGCTCACCGAGCCCGAGGCGCACGCGCCCGGGCACATCTCCCCGCCGGAGACCGTGCCGCTGGCCGCCGACGAGCTCGGCCGGGCCCGTGACATGGAGGCCGCCGCGCAGGGGGAGGCCGCCCTGCGGGAGGGCCGCGTCGCCGCCGTGCTGCTGGCCGGGGGGCAGGGCACCCGCCTGGGCTTCGACGGCCCCAAGGGCGACTACCCGTTCGGGTCCGTCACCGGCAGGACGCTCTTCGCGCAGCACGCCGCCCGCATCGCGGCGATCCGCGCCCGGTACGGGGCGGGGCTGCCCTGGTACATCCTCACCTCGCCCGCCAACGACGCCCAGACGCGCACCAGCTTCCGGGAGGCCGGCTTCTTCGGCCTGGACCCGGAGTCCGTGCGCTTCGTGGTGCAGGGCACCCTGCCCGCGGTCGACCGCGCGACCGGCCGGGTGCTGCTGGAAGCCCCCGGGCGCCTGGCCCTGTCCCCCGACGGCCACGGCGGGCTGCTCACCGCCCTGCGGCGCTCCGGTGCCCTGGACGAGATGGCGGAGGCGGGCATCACCACCTTCTTCACCTTCCAGGTCGACAACCCGCTCATCCGCGTCGCCGACCCCGTGTTCCTGGGGCACCACCTGTCCGCGGGCGCGGACATGTCGAACCTGGCGGTGCGCAAGCGCGAGCCCCTGGAGCCGGTGGGCCTCATCGCGTCGATCGACGGGCGCACCGGGGTCATCGAGTACTCGGACCTGCCGGACGAGCTCGCGCACGCCCGCGACGAGGCCGGCGACCTGAAGCTGTGGGCCGGGAACATCGCCACCCACTGCATCGAGGTGGCGTTCGCCTGGGAGCTCACCGAGGGTGGCCTTCGGCTCCCGTACCACCGCGCGGTGAAGAAGGTCCCGTACGTGGAGGCCGACGGCACGCCCGTGGCGCCCGACGCGCCGAACGCCGTGAAGTTCGAGACGTTCATCTTCGACGCCCTGCCGTTCGCCGGCGCGTCGGTGACCGTCGAGGCCCGCCGCGAGGAGCAGTTCAGCCCCATCAAGAACGCCACCGGCGCGGACTCGCCCGAGAGCTGCCGCCGTGACTGCAACCGCCTGTGGGCCGGGTGGCTGGAGGCGGCCGGGGTGACCGTCCCGCGGGACGCGGCCGGGGAGCCGGTGGACGTCGAGGTCGACCCGCGCCTCGCCCTGGACGCCGAGGAACTCGCCGCCAGGATCCCCGCGGGCCTGGTCGTCGACGGGCCCGTGGCCCTGGGACCCGCCGGCCCCTAGACCTTCGGCGGGGCGGGCCTGGCGGGCCCACCCGATCGGGCTGGGGGGTTGTTGGCAGGGGTCGTGGGCGCGCTCCGGGATGCGCCGGACGCCCCGCGGGCGGAGACTGGCCGTGAACATCGAGTACGAATCCGGCCCCCTTGGATGGGAGGAGCCATGTCTCTTCTCCACGGACGTCTCGGCCGCTTCCGCGTGCGCGCCGCGCACCGGACCGCGGTGCTGCTGGTGGCGCTCACCGCGCTGCTGCTCGCCGCCACCGGCGCCGCCGCGAGCCCCGGAACGCTGCGCCTGCTGCAGGTGTCGCCCTCACTCGGCCACAAGGTGGCGGTGACGGCGCCCGGCGGCGGGACCTACAGCGTGAATCCCGGCCGGTCCCAGGTGCGCGTCACGGCCACCGGCGGCGACCCGCTGCTGACGTGGGCGTGGTGCGTGATGCCGCGCGTGGGCATCACCTCCGGCACCGACTACGCCGTCGACCTGCAGAACCCCGACACCACCCCCGACCTCGCCGCGCCGGCCCAGCAGGAGGCCGCGTGGCTCATGACCCGCGCCGACGGGCTGCTCGCCGCCGCCGCGGAGCCCGGCCGTGAGGCCGCCGCGATCCAGGTCGCGGTGTGGCAGCTCACCGGCCAGGCCGCCGACGTGCCCGCCGTGACCGCCGACGCCGCCCTGAACGCGCGCGTCGCCGCGCTGCGGGCGATGGCGCGCGGGCGCAGCGCCGCGGTCGCGGTCACCCTCGCCGGCCCCGCCGGCGGCGTCACCGCCGGAGCCCCGGCGACCATCACCCTGACCGGCACGCCGGGCGATGTCGTGACCCTGCGGGCCACCGGCGCGGCCCTGTCGGCCGATCAGGTGACCCTGTCCTCCGACGGCACCGCCACGGTGACCGTGACGCCCTCCGGTGCCGGCCCGTCCACCGTGACCGCCGCGGCCCCCGGCGCCGTCCTGTGGCGCGCCGTGCACCCGGCCGCCCGGCCCGCGCAGAACATGGCGTGGGTGGTGCCCGGCACCGTCTACGCGCGGCTCGTCCTGACCGCCGCGCCGGCCGAGGTGCCCGTCACCCCGGCGCCGGCGACCACGCCCACCACGCCCACCCCGCCGGCGGTGATCCCGGCACAGGCCCCGAGCGCCGTCCTGCACCTGGTGAAGTCCGCGCCGCGCACCGTCGTGACCGGCCTGCCCGTCCGCTACACCCTCACCGTCCGCAACGTCTCCGGGCGCGTCGCCCGTGACGTGGTGGTGCGCGACACCCTGCCGCGCGGCACCTACGTCAAGACGATGCCGGCCCGCGCGGTGCTGCGCGGCGGCGCGGTGGTGTGGCGCCTGGGCGACCTCGCCCCGAAGGCGACGGTGACCCTGCACCTGACGCTGTGGACCCTGCCGTCCAGCGGCAAGGTGATCCGCAACGGCGCCACGGCGACGGCCGAGAACGCCAAGCCGGTGCGCGCCACGGCCGTGACGCGCGTGCTGCCGCTGCCGCCCGGCAGCCAGCCCGCCGTCGCCGGCTGACCCCCGGCGCCGCGTCACCTCACGACGGGCCAGGCGGACACGATGGGGTACGGACGCACCGGCCCCCCGCCGCCCGGGTGGATCTCGAAGTGCAGGTGCGGGGGGGTGCCCTGCGCGTCGCCCGAGGTGCCCATGTAGCCGATCACCGTGCCCTGGGTCACGGTTGCGCCCTCCTTCGCCGCCTCGGAGTAGGCGGACATGTGGGCGTAGTAGAACTCGGTGCCGGCGCGGTCCCGCAGCCACAGCCGCCATCCGCCCAGGGTGTTCCACCCCACGCGGAAGATCGTGCCGTCGGCGACCGCCACCAGCGGGGTGCCGGTCGACTTGAACAGGTCGATGCCCTGGTGCACCCGGCCGCCGGCGCGGGCGGCCATCCAGTCGTCGCTGTAGCTCGCCCCGCCCTGCACCGGGAAGACGTGGGCGACGCCGCCCGGCAGCACCGCGATCTCCGCGGCCCCAGGCACGTACGGGATCGACCCGCCGGACTGGGCGCGTGCGAGGGCGAGGGCCGCGGCCTCCCGGCGGCGCCGCTCCTGCTCGGCGGCGATCGCCCGTCGCAGGCCCGCCTTCGCGCCCTTGAGCAGGCGCTCGCGGCCGGCCACCGCGGCGTCCAGCGCGGTCTTCTTCTCGGCGAGGGCCTCCGCCTGGCGCTCCGACGCGGCCCGCTGCACCGTGAGCTCCGCCTTGAGGGCGGCGACACGCGCCCGCTCGCGGGTGAGGGTGGACACCGTCGCGGCGTCCTCACGCGCGATGCGATCCATGAGGTGGCGCAGGTCGACGGCGGCGCTGAGGCTGCCGCTCGACAGGAACAGCTCTGCGTCGGACGGCACGCCCATGGCATAGATGCCGCGCAGGCGCTCGGCGAGCAGCCGCTGCCCGGTCCGCAGGTTGCCCTCGGATGTGGCCAGGTCCTCCCTGGCGCGCCGCAGGCGGGCCTTCACCTCGTCCAGCCGGTCGATCGCCGAGTTGTACTCGGCCGCCACCGCGCCGACGCGGGCGTCCAGCTTCGCGAGCTCGCCCTCGAGGCGCGCCACCTCGGCGCGGGAGGCCTTCACCGACGGCTGGGCGGCGGCCGTGCCGGCGGCCGCGAGCAGGACGGCGAGCACGGCGAGCGCGCGGGCGAGGTGGGTGCGGAGGCTGCGGGACATCGCGGACATGGCGGCCACCCCGTCCTATCGGCGGGCGGGGGGTCCGTCCGGAGTGGTTCGACACCGCGGGCCGGAGCCCTTGCGGTGCGGCGCCGCGTCAGCGGGCGGCGCGGACCTCGCGGGGCAGCGCGAACACGACGCCCTCGGCGCTCGGGAGCTCCGCGCCGGTGCGGTCGAACCCGAGGCGCTCCAGCATCTCCGCGACCTCGCGCACCAGCACCTCCGGCGCCGACGCGCCGGCGGTGAGGGCGACCCGCCGCTTGCCCTCCAGCCAGGACGGGTCGACGGCCGAGGCGTTCTCGATGAGGTGCGCCTCGGCGCCGCTCGCCTGGCCCACCTCCACCATCCGGTTGGAGTTGGAGGAGTTCTGCGAGCCCACCACCAGCACCAGGTCGGCGCCCTCGCCCACGGCGGACTTCACGGCGTCCTGCCGGTTCTGGGTGGCGTAACAGATGTCGCTCTTGGGCGGCAGCTCCAGGTCCGGGAACCGCTCGCGGAGGATGCGCACGATCTCGGCGGTGTCGTCGAGCGACAGGGTGGTCTGGGTGGTGAGGGCGACGCGCTGGGGGTCCGGCACCTCGACGGTGCGGGCCTGGTCGGCGTCCTCCACCACGATCACGCGGTCGGCGGCCTCGCCGCGCGTCCCGATGACCTCGTCGTGGTCGGCGTGCCCGACCAGCAGCACCGTCGCGCCGCGGGAGGCGAACCGCCGCACCTCGGCGTGCACCTTGCTCACCAGCGGGCAGGTCGCGTCGATGACGCGCAGGTTCCGTGACCGGCAGTTCTCGTACACCTCCGGCGCCACGCCGTGGGCCGAGAGGATGATCGTGGCGCCCTCGGGGACCTCGAGCTCGGTGGGGACGAACACCGCGCCGCGCTCGGCGAGGGTGTCGACGACGTGCCGGTTGTGGACGATCTCACCGCGCACGTAGACCGGCGGGCCGAGCTCGTCGAGCGCACGCTCCACGGTCTCGATGGCGCGGTCCACGCCCGCGCAGTAGCCGCGCGGTGCGACGAGGTCGAGGGCTCCGGGCGCCGGCGTTGGGCTGGCCGAGTCGGGCATCACCGGCAGGGTAGCGGACGCGGGGCGCGCTCAGCCGCGCAGGTGGCCCAGCACCAGCTCGGCGGCCTCCGCGGGGTACTCCAGATGCGGGAAGTGGCCGGCCCCGGGGATCTCCGCGTACCGGCCGTCCGGCGCCGCCGCGGCGAAGTCCCCTCCGGGCTCCGGGGGCGCGAGCGGGTCGTGCTCGCCGCAGCACACCAGCACGCTGCCGGGCACCGACGGCGCGCACGGCCGCAGGTCGATGCCCATGGTCGCCGCCAGCGACGCGGCGGCGACGCGCAGCGAGGAGGAGGTGATGGTGCGGGTGGTGGCGGCCACGAACCCCGCGAGCGGCTCGTGGTCCACGTGCCCGGGCCGCCCGGCCGCCCTCCGGTAGGCGGCCTCCAGCCGCCGCGGGCGCCGCGCGAGGGCCGCGACCACCGCGAGGAACAGGGCACCGCCCAGCACCGGCACGCCGGCCAGCTCACGGCCGCTGCGCGGCAGCCAGGTGCGGGGCGCAAGCGGCGCCACCGGCGGCGCCAGCATCACCACCCGCGCGGGCGCGGGGTGCATCGCCCGGGCGAGCAGCGGCACCACCTGCGCCCCCAGGGAGTAGCCCACCAGCCCGTGCACGGGGCCGCTCGCGGTCACGCGCGGCGCCAGCCACGCCGCGATGTCCCGCGGGCCGCCGCGCAGCACCCCCTCGGGGGCGTCGGCGGTCTCCACGCGGAACCCGGCGGCGCGCAGGGCGTCGTCCAGGCCGCCCCAGCATCCCGGCGGGCAGCGCCAGCCGTTGACCATCACCACCCGCCGTCCGGGTCCCGGGCCGTCCACGGGGGCATCCTGTCAGGATGAGCCGGTGCGGCGCACCGTTCACGAGCTCGGCAGCGGCCCGCACGTGCTCATGGTCAACGGCTGGCGCTGTCCGCCGCACGCCTGGGCGGGCGTGGACCGGGCGGTCGCCGCCGCGGGGTTCCGCGTGACCTGCACCGAGCCGCCGCACCCGGTGCTGGGCGGCGGGCCCGTCGCTGTCGCCGACTGGCTCGCCGAGGAGTGGCGGGACCGCGACGCCCCGTACGCGGTGATCGGCTACTCCCTGGGGGCGCAGGCCGCGCTGATGCTGGCGTCCCGGCTGCCGCGTCCCCCGGAGCGCCTGGTCCTGCTGGCGCCCCTGGTCCTGCCCGTGCGCGGCCCCTCCTGGCTGCCGCACCCGTGGCGGCAGGTGGCCGACCTGCCGGTGATCGCGCGGATGCTGCTGCGCGCGGGGCGCGCCGCCGTGCGCGGGGTGCCGAAGCCGCGGTGGGACGGGACGGTGTCGGTGCCGTCCTTCCTCACGACCGTCACGCGCAGCATCCTGTCGGCGCCCGTCCGGTCGTCGGTGAACGGGTTGGCGGCCGCGATGGCGTTCGACCTGCGGCCGGAGGCCGCGGGGGTGCGCGTGCCGACGCTGGTGATCTCCGGGGAGCACGACTTCATGTCACCCGCCGCCGGAGCCGTCATGCTCGCGGATGCACTCGGCGACGCGGCGCGGCTCCTGGTGGTGCCGGGCGCCGGACATTTCATGCACCTGGAGGACCCGAAAGTGACGATCCCGCCCATCCTGCGCCACCTGGGCGGCGCATGAGCCTGCCATCGGAGCTGCTGGAGATCGCCCGCCGTGCCGCGGACGCCGCCGCGGCCGAGCTGCTGCCCCGCTTCGGCGGGCCGGCCAGCGGGGTCGCCGCCAAGAGCAGCAGCACCGACCTGGTGAGCGACGCGGACCGGGCCGCCGAGGCGGCCATCCGGCGGGTGCTGGGCGACGCGCGCCCCGACGACGCCCTGCTGGCGGAGGAGGGCGGCAGCGCGGAGGGCACCACCGGCGTGCGGTGGATCGTCGACCCGCTCGACGGCACCACCAACTACCTGTGGGGCATCCCGCACTGGGCGGTCAGCATCGCCGCGGTCGGGCCGGACGGCGGCCTCGCGGCCGTGGTGCTCGACCCCTGCTCGGGGGAGTGCTTCGCGGCCGGCCGTGGACTGGGCGCGTGGCTCGGGGACCGCCCCATGCGGGTGACGCGGCCCGCGGCGCTGGACCAGGCGCTCGTGGGCACGGGGTTCAACTACTCGGCGGAGGAGCGCGGCCGCCAGTCGCAGGTGCTCACCGGCGTGATGACGCGGGTGCGCGACATCCGGCGGTTCGGCGCCGCCGCCCTGGACCTGGCGTGGACGGCCGCCGGCCGGCTCGACGCGTTCTTCGAGCGCGGGCTGGAGCGCTGGGACTGGGCCGCCGGGGCCCTGCTGGTGACCGAGGCGGGCGGTGCGGTGCAGGTGATCGACGCGGCCCCGCCGCGTCCCGGCGGCGTCGTCGCCGCGCACCCGGACCTGGTGGACGAGGTGCGGCGGCTGTTCGAGGACCCCGTGTGAGGCGCCTGTGGGAGATCGACGCGGCCCGCACCGCGGCGATCCTCATGATGGTCACCTACCACGCCGCCTTCGACGTGTGGTGGCTCGCCGCGGGCGCCGACCTCGACCCCTCCCGCGGCTGGTGGCGGGCCCTCCAGGTGGCCACCGGCTCGTCGTTCATGTTCCTGGTGGGCCTCAGCCACGCGGTGGCCGGGCAGCGGCACCGCGAGCGCGGGATGCGTGGCGGGGCCCTGTGGGCGCACCACGCGCGCCGGGCCGGCCAGGTGCTGGGCGCGGCGCTGCTGGTGACCGCGGTCACCTATGCCGCGCTCGGCGGGAGCGACTACGTGCGCTTCGGGATCCTGCACTGCATCGGCACGACGATGCTGCTGCTGCCCCTGCTCATGCGCCTGGGGCCGTGGGTGAACGCAGCGGTCGCCGTCCCGGTGATCCTGGCGGGCAAGGCCCTGGAGGACACCTACGACGGCAACCCGCTGCTGCTCCCGCTGGGCTGGCGGTTCCCGGAGGGCAGCGGCACCGACTACTACCCCCTGCTGCCGTGGCTGGGGGTCGCGATGCTCGGCCTCTCGGCGGGGCTGCTGCTGTATCCCCGCGGGGAACGCGGCCCCCTGCTGGCGCGGCTCCTGGACGGCAGGACCCCGCGGCGGGTGGAGCGCATCACCTGGCCCGGGCGGCACGCCCTGCCGATCTACCTGGTGCACCAGCCCGTGGTGATCGCGCTGGTCGCGCTGGCCCTGGTGCTGGCCGGGGTCGGTGTGGACCCCCGGCCGGCACTGGTCACGGCGTCGCCCTAGGAGGCGGCGGCCGCCGGCTTCTTCGGCGGCGGCATGTGGAGCGGGCGCCCGAGGCCCATGAGGGCGGCCTCCTTGAAGGCCTCCGCCAGGGTCGGGTGGGCGGCGATCGAGTCGCCGACGGTGTCGACGCGGGCCTCGGAGTCGAGGGCGATGACGCCGGCGTTGACGATCTCGGTGGCGTTGATGCCCACCACGACCACGCCCAGCAGCTCGTCGAGCGAGGTCTCGTGGATGGTCTTCACGAAGCCGGTGCGGTCGGCGAACATCGACGCGCGCGCCACGGCCGAGAACGGGAACCGCCCGACCCGGATGTTGTCCGCGCCGTACTGCTCGACCGCCTGCGCCTCGGTGAGGCCCACCGCCGCGATCTCCGGGTCGGTGTAGATGCACCGCGGCACCGCGCCGGTGACCTCCGTGAGGTGGCCGGCGATGTTCTCCGCGGCGACCTCGCCCTCGCGGAAGGCGGTGTGCGCGAGCTGCCAGTAGCCGGCGACGTCGCCGACGGCGTAGATGTGGCCCACGTTGGTACGGCGGGTCGCGTCGGTGGGGATGCGGGCCGGCTCGGCGGTGACGCCGGCGGCCTCCAGGCCCAGGTCCTCGACGTTCGCCCGGCGGCCCGTGGCGACCAGCACCAGGTCGCCCTGCACCTGCTGCTCCGCGCCGGAGGCGTCGGTGAAGTGGAGCGTCACGCCGTCGGCGCCGTCCTCCACCTTCGTCGCGCGGGCGCCCAGGTGCAGGGTGATGCCCTGCTTCTTGAAGGCCCGCTCCAGCTCCTTCACGGCGTCCGCGTCCTCGGCGGGGATGAGGTGGTCGAGCATCTCGACGATCGTCACCTCGGAGCCGAAGTGGTTGAAGATCGAGGCGAACTCCACGCCGATGACCCCGCCGCCCAGCACCACCAGGCGCTTCGGCGACTCCTCGATGGCGAGCAGGCCGGTGCTGTCGACGCAGCGGGGGCCGTCGATGCCCTCGACCGGCGGCCGGGCGGGCCGCGAGCCGGTCGCGATGACCGCGTTCTTGAACCGGACCGTCTCGCCGCCGTCCACCGCGATGGTGTTGGCGTCGGTGAAGCGGCCGCGGCCCTCGACCACCGTGACCCCGTTGGCCTTGAGCAGGCCCGTGACGCCGCCCACCGAGCGCTCCACGATGGACTGCTTGTTCGCTTGCACCTGGGCGAAGTCGAGGGCGGCGCCCTCGACGGTGACCCCGAGCTGGGCGAACGCGGTGTGCGCGTCCTTGAGGGCGTGGGCGCTCTGCACCCAGGCCTTCGTGGGGATGCAGCCCACGTTCAGGCAGGTGCCGCCCATGCGGCCCTGCTCGATGACGGCGACGGACAGGCCCAGCTGGGCCGCGCGGATGGCGGCCGGATAGCCGCCGGGGCCGCCGCCGAGGACGGCGACATCCACCTCGATCACGATCTGGCTCCTCACGGAGGGGGCGAAAACCGGCGGCGGCGTGGGGACCGCACGACCGGGAACACGGGAAGGGTATCGCGGGGCATCCCCCCTTCGGCCCGCCGTGTGGCAGGGTTGAGCGGGTCGGACCGCCCTTGGACCCGGGAGGCGCAGTGAGGATCGTGGTGGTCGGCGGGGGGATGGCGGGCCTGGTGCTCGCCCGGGCGCTCATGCGCCGCGGCATCGCCCCGGTCGTGCTGGAGCGCGGCGAGGGGGGCGGCACCGCCGAGGGGGCGATCATGCTCCCGTTCCAGGCGTACGAGGCCCTGGAGGACCTCGGCCTGTACGGCACGGTGCGCGGCGCGGGCCGGGACGTCGCGGTGGGCGAGGACGGCAGGCCGGTGTCCATCGCGCTGGCCCGGCAGATCCTGCTGGACCTCATCGCCGAGGGCGTCGACGTGCGCAACGACCAGGAGGTGCTGGACCTCCTGCGCGACGGGGACCGGGTCGTGGGCGTGCGGGTGCGCACCCAGGCCGGCGAGGAGGACGTGCCCGCCGACCTGGTGGTGGGCGCCGACGGCACCATGTCCCGGGTGCGGGAGCTCGCCGGGATCCCGCACGTCACGCGCCCGTCGGAGGGCGGCGGCCTGTCCTACCGCTCGCCGGTGGTGACGCCGTTCTCGTTCGTGATGGCCTACCAGTCCGACGGCCGGCAGGTGGGCGTCATGTCCTGGCCGCAGGGATCCGCGGGCTGGTGGCAGATCGACCGCATCGGCCGCGAGGCGGCGCTCGCCCCCGGCCTGGAGGCCTTCAAGCGCAGCTTCCTGCGGCTCATGCCCGCCGCGGAGGCGTCCTTGGAGGGGGTGACCAGCATGGACCAGGTGCACTACCGGGAGGTCACCGAGGTGCTCGCCGAGCGCTGGTGGAACCCCGGCGTGGTGGTGATCGGGGAGGCGGCGCACGCGATGGACCCGGAGTCCGGCGTGGGCGCCGGCCTCGGCTTCGGGGACGCCCTGCAGCTGGCGAGGAGCATCGAGGTGCACCCGGAGGACCCCGACCAGGCGTGCGCCCACTACGAGCGCTGGCGCCGGCCGGTGGTGGACCCGTACGTCCAGATCGGTGCGCAGGGCGCGCGCATCCCGCAGATGCCGCCCGACATGCCGCGCCCGCCGTGGGAGTACTGGCCGCCGCGGGACTGACGCCGCCCGAGGGCGGTGTCGCACTCCTCAACGTGATGGTCACCGCCGCGTAACCCCGTGGCCGGGGCCGGTCCGCAGCATCCGGACCGCAGTCCCACGCCTACGAGGAGCCCATACCGATGACGTGCCCCGGCCGCATGGCCGCCCTGCTCGGCGCCGCAGGCGCCCTGGCGGTGGGCGGCGTCGCCTTCGCGGCGGCCCCGAACACCGGTCCCAGCAGCTCGCAGTCCCCCTACGTGGTCCCCGCCGTCCCCGGCGTGCAGACCACCTCGATCCTCACCGTCGGCGACGCCGCGGGCACCAAGCCCGACGGCAGCGCGTACCGCATGGTGGGCATCCCGGACGGCCTCGGCGCCTTCTCCAACGGTGACGGCACCTTCACCGTCCTGATGAACCACGAGCTCACCAACACGGCGGGCGTCACCCGGGCGCACGGCGCCAAGGGCGCCTTCGTGTCCGCCTGGACCATCCGCAGGCGCGACCTGAAGGTCCTGGGCGGCCGCGACCTCATCCAGGACGTCGCCACCTGGAACACCGCGACCGGCGCGTTCAACGCCCCGGCCAAGGGCGTCGCGTTCAGCCGCTTCTGCTCCGCGGACCTCCCCGCCGAGAGCGCCTTCTACAACAGGCGCACCGGCCTGGGCTTCAAGGGCCGGATCTTCATGAACGGCGAGGAGAGCGGCGTCGAGGGCCGGGCCGTCGCCCACACCCTGGGCGGCACCAGCTACGAGCTGCCGCACCTCGGGAAGTTCAGCTGGGAGAACTCGCTCGCCAACCCGGCGACCGGCGACACCACGGTCGTGGTGGGCACCGACGACGGCACCGGCGGGCAGGTCTACGTGTACGTCGGCAGGAAGCGGAAGACCGGCAACCCGGTCGAGCGCGCCGGCCTGGTGGGCGGGAAGCTCTACGGCGTGAGGGCCACCGGCTTCGCCGCCGAGGACCCCGCCACCGGCATCCCCTCGGGCACGGCGTTCACCCTCGTGGACCTCGGCGACGTCTCCGGCCTCACCGGGGCCCAGCTCGAGGCCAGGTCGGTGGCCCTGGGCGTCACCAGCTTCCAGCGGCCCGAGGACGCGTCCTGGAACCCGGAGCGCACGAAGCAGCTCTACCTGGCGACGACCGCGAGCTTCACCGGCAACAGCCGGCTGTGGCGGCTCAACTTCGCGAACCCGGCCGACCCGGCCGCCGGCGGCACGATCGACATGCTGCTCGACGGCTCCGAGGGCCAGCGGATGCTGGACAACCTCACGGTGGACGACGGCGCGGTCCTGCTGCAGGAGGACCCCGGCAACCAGGCGCACATCGCGGCGCTGTGGAGGTACCGCATCAAGGACGACAGCCTGGTCAAGATCGCCGAGCACGACGCCGCCCGCTACACGCCCGGCGTCCCCGGCTTCCTGACCCAGGACGAGGAGTCCTCGGGGATCATCCCGGTCGACGGGATCCTCGGCGACAACACGTACCTGTTCGTCCAGCAGACCCACCTCGCGAGCACCGACCCGGAGCTCGTCGAGGACGGGCAGCTCCTCGCCATGCGCGTCCCGGAGGGACGCCGCTAGGCAGCCGACGGTGCGGATCCGCCCCGCCGGTCACCGGCGGGCGCGGGTCCCGCGCCGCACCGCTCCACCCGCGCGTTCAGCCGGGGGGAGTGATCGACGCGATCAGCGTCGCCGCGTCCGCGCTCTGGTCCGCCAGCTCGGCCAGGACCTCGGAGATACGGCGCTCGACGGAGCCTGACTCAACCGGCTCGGGGGCGTGGGCGTTGGTCTCATCCATCGGGGGTGTTCCTCACGACTCATGCGGGGGGTGCGCTCGGTTCAAAACTAGCCCCGCCGGTTCCGCAGCTGCAACCTCGGAGAGCGGCGCCGCCAGGCCCACGTGTATCGCTTCTCCCGGCCTTCGCGAGCCATCGCCCCCGCCCTCGTCACGAGCCGTGCCGGGGGGCTGTAACACCGTCGGCCGCACGGCGTCGCAACCTGTCATGCGGGCCCAACTCCGGTGCAACCCGGCGCGGCGACCGGGGCCGTAGCGTCCGGTCGTCGATCCGGGGAGATGGTCGTGCGGCCGACGACGCTCATGCGGGTGCTGCTCCTCGCCGGCGCGCTGCTGGCGGCCGCCGCACTGACCGACGTCCGGGCCGTCCTCGACGCGGTGTCCCGCGCCGACCCGGCCTGGCTGTTGCTGGTGGGGATCGCCACCGGCGTGTCGACGGTCGCGAAGGCGCTCACCTGGCGCGGATGCCTCGCGGCGCTGCCCGGCGCGGGACCGGTTCGCCGCACCGACCTGCTGGGACCCTTCCTGGTGGGGGCCCTGGTGAACGCCGGCACCCCGGCCAGGGCCGGCGACGCCCTCCGGGTGACCATGGCCCGCCGTGCCGTGCGCCGGCGCGGCGGCGACGTCGGGCTCGCCGAGGTCGCGGGGTCCGTGGTGGCCGAGCACCTCGTGTCGACCGCGGTGTGGGGTGCCCTGGTGGTGTGCGTCGCGCCGCTCCTGCCCTTGCCCGCCGAGGTGCGGGCGGCGGCAGCGGCGATCGGCGCCGCCGCGGTCGCGCTCATCGTCGTGGCGGCCCGGGGCGGCACGGCCCCGCGCGCGCCGCTGCCGGCCGGCCGCATCCGCGGCGCCGTCCGCGACGCGGTGTCGGCGATCCACCACGCGGCATGCGCCATCCGGGGCCCACGGGTCTTCGCCGAGGTCACCGCGTCGGCCGTCCTGCACTGGGTGGGCCAGTGGGCGGCGGTGTGGGCCGTCCTCGCGGGCTGTGGGATGCCCGGGCTGGGGCCGCTGGTGGCGGCGGGCGTGGTGGTGGCGGTCGCGCTCGCCCATGCGCTCCCGGTCACGCCCGGCGGGATCGGGACCGTCCAGGCGGGCGTCGCGCTCCCGCTGATCGCCGCCGGCGTCGCCGGGCCCGAGGCCCTCGCGGCCGGCGTCGTGCTCCAGGGCGTGGAGACCGCTGTGCACGCGGCGGCGGGGCTGCTGTTCCTGACCCGGCCCGGAAGGACCCCGGCGGGATCAGCGGCGGACGAGCACCTCCCGCCGGCGTGAGGCCGTCGCCGCCCGTGCGGGCGGGTGCAGCAGGTCCCGGTGCCGCGCCGGGATGCGCCACTGCCGGGCCAGCGCGATCAGCAGCGGCCGGATCGCGGCCGTGAGCCTGGGGTGGCGGAGATCCGCCGGGTGCAGGTCGAGCCGCACCGCCGCGCAGGGGGCGAGCACCGTGGCGGCGAGCCGTGCCGCGGCCGGGCTGAGCACCCGCCGGGCGGCGGTCGACGCCCCCAGCCCCAGGCTCGGGAGGTGCTCCACGACGCCCGGGGCGCGCAACCGCCCGCGCGTCGCCCACCACTCCAGACCGGTGGCGTCGCATCCGGCGTCGAGGATCGCGGGGTGCAGATACGCCGGCGCGATGAACCCGTGCGCCTCCAGGCCCTGGTGGCCCAGGGCCTCCACCGCCTCGCGCAGCCTCCGGCCGATCCCCGCGGCCCCCAGCCCGGGGTGGAACTCGCCGCCGTCGCCACCCCGACGGTCGAGGTGGTCGAGCCCGTGGAGCACGATCTCGTCGCCACGGCCCTCCCTCCACTGCAGCCAGGACCGGGCGGGGGCGGTCCACCGTGCGTCGCCGTGGTACCGGGGCACGACGAGCAGGCTCACCGGGACGGGTCCGAGCACCTCCTCGACGATCCCACGGAGGCCACGGCACTCGGGGAGCGTCGCCGGGGCGACGTTATGGATCGCGACGATGAGCCGCCGGGTGCCCGTCATGCCGCCAGCTCCCGGTACAGCGCCCACTCGCGGGCGAAGACGTGGCGCCAGTCCGCCTCGTCCGTGTCCCACATCGGCGGGGCGCTCGCCAGCGCCGCCCTGACGCCGTCGGCGAGCGCCGAGGCGTCGCCCGGCGCGACGAGGACGCCTCCGCGGCCCCCGACGGTGAGGCGGGGACCGGGGGAGTCTGCGGCGACGACCCGGCATCCGGCCGCGAGCGCCTCCAGCGGCGCCAGCCCGAAGGGCTCCCAGGGGGTGGGGTGCACGAAGCAGTCCGCCGAGGCCATCAGCGTGGCCAGCGCGGTGCGGTCCGCGAGATGCCCGAGCAGGACGATCCGGTCGTCGACCTCCAGGCGCCGTGCCTCCCGCATGAGCCGCGACCGGGCGGCGCCGGTGCCGGCGACCGCCAGGACGTGGCCGGGGCCGAGCAGCGCGAGGGTCCGGGGCAGGAGCTCCACGCGCTTCTCGCTCGACAGGCGCCCCGCGTAGAGCAGCAGGTGGCGTCCCGTCTCGCCCAGCAGCGCCGTCCGGACGGCGGGATCGGGCATGGCGGCCGTGAAGAGCGCGCTGTCGATGCCCAGCGGCGAGACGGTCACGGGCACCGACAGGTGCGCCGGCAGGAGGTCCGCCATCCCCGGCGTCGCCACGAGGACGTGGTCGGCCGCGCGCACCCCCCGGCGCTCCAGCTGCTCGAGGAGCCCGGCGAGCGGGCGCCGCGCCGGGCGGGCGACGCCCGACACCGCCGCGGGCAGGCTGGAGTGGCAGAACATGGCGACCGGGACGCCCCGGCTCCGCGCCCAGCGGGCGACGGTCACCGGGAAGGAGACCGGGTCGTGCAGCACGATCACGTCCGGCTCCAGCAGGTCGAGCTCGGTGAGGATCGCCCCGGGCCGGACCGCGACGCGATAGCCCCAGCGCGACGACGGCGTCCGGCCGCGCACGGTCCGCCCGCACCCCTGCGGGAAGGGCTCGCGCCCCGCCAGCTCCCCGGTCACCACCGCCGCGTGGTCCCGGCCGTTGCGCACGGCCCAGGCGGCCTTCGCGTGCAGGTAGGTCCGGATCCCGCCCGAGGTGGGCGAGTACCACTGCGTGACGTCCACGACGCGCGGGCTCATGCCGCCCCCGCCCCGTCGAGGCCGGCGCGCCATGCCGATGCCGGGTCGGGTCCCGGGGGTGCCGCCCGGTCGAGCACCTGTTCGTAGCTCGCCAGGAGCCCCTCGAACACCTCGTCCCAGCCGGGCCGCCGGCCGGCGGCCTCGCGGCCGGCCTCACCCATTGCCCGGCGCCGGCCGGGCCGGTCCGCGAGCGTGGCGATCGCCTCGGCGAAGGCCGCCGCGTCACCGGCCGGGACGACCAGGCCGGTGACACCGTCCTCCACCGACTCCCGGGCGCCCCCGCGGTCGCTCACGATCACGGGGAGGCCGCTGGCCGCCGCCTCCAGCGCCACCTGCCCGAAGGTCTCCGTCGCGGACGGCAGGCAGAAGATGTCCGAGGCCGCGTACGCCGCGGCGAGGGCCGGGCCGCGCAGGCTCCCCATGAACCGGTGCGGCGTGCCCTCCAGCGCGGACGCGAGGGATCGCCGGTACGGGCCGTCGCCCACGATCGCGAGACGCAGGTCGGGGCGCCGCACGGCTGCCCGCCGGAACGCGTCCGCGAGGACGTCGAGCCCCTTCTCACGTGAGATGCGGCCGACGTACAGGACGATGGTGGCGTCGCGGCCGCCCATCCTGTGGCGGGCCACCCAGCCGCCCCGGCCGGGGCCGAAGGCCGACAGATCGGCGCCCCGCCCGAAGATGAACAGACGCGAGGGGTGCACGCCCTGGTCCATGAGGCCGGCGCCGGTCGCGCGGGTGGGGACGTACACCCGCCTGGCCTGCGAGTAGAACCATCCCACCGCGCGCGCCGTGAGCTCCGCCGCGAGGCGGTCGCCGGTGAGGTGCATCGCGTACTCCGCGAGCTCGGTGTGGTGGGAGGCGACGAAGGGCAGGTTGAGCGTCCGCGCCACGGCGAGGGCGGCCAGCCCCATCGGCCCGGGCGTCGCCGCGTGCACCACGTCCGCCCCGGATCGCTCCACGGCGTCCAGGACATCCAGCAGCGACGGCACGCCGAGGGTCCAGTCCGGGTCGGCGTACGCCGGCACCGGCAGGTCGGCCACCGAGCGCAGCCGGATGAGGCCGGGCGCCGAGGACGCGGTCGCCGCGGGCGCGATCACCGTGACCGGGGCGTCGGGGATGCCGGCGCTCCACGCGGCGAGGCGGCGCATGGTCCCCGCCGCGCCGTTGAGCTGGTCGAAGGTGTCGGTGAGCACCGCGGCCCGCACCGGCCCGGAGTTCACGCGGGCGCCGGGGACGCCGAACCAGGCGTCCTGGAACTCCTGCGCGTGGTCGCGCTCCGCCCGCATCCAGCGCGATGCCAGGAGGTACGGGGCGGCGAGCGCCGCCGCGCCGGCCAGCGCGTCGCCACGCGCGGGCAGGTTCCCCATGGCGAACCCGTCCGGATCGAGGGCGGCGCCGAGCGCCTGCTCGTGGAGCCACCCGGCGACCAGCCGCAGCCGTTCCCGTGAGCGGTCGGCGCTTTCGGGCCGGCGGCCGATCCGCCGGTAGCTCCGGACCATCGCCCGGTCCGCCCGGATCCGGTCGGCGATGCCCGCCCCCCATCCCCCGCCGGCCCCGCCGTCCCCGGCCGCCGGGACGTCCTGCTTGAGCAGCTCGCCCACGATCCCGCGCAGGCCCTCGGGAATGCGCAGCACGCCCGAGGTGGTGAGCTGGGTGAGGAAGAGGGTCCCGATCGAGTGGGCGAGCGCCGTCGGGCTCCCGTGGCGACCCTTCGGGGTCGTGCGGCCGGCCCGGAGGTGGTCCAGGAGCGCGGCGGGCGTCGCGGCGAAGGGGGTCTCCGTCCACGTCGCGGCGGCCTCGAGCACCGAGTGGTCGTCGCTGCCGCCCGTGAGCGCGGGCGGCCCGGCACCGCGCGGGACGATGCCGTGCTTCTCGGCGAGCCTCCCGAGCAGGGCGGCGCTCGCCGACTGCGCGATCCGCACCGCCACGTCGTTGCCCAGCGGCGGGCGGTACCCGTTGCGCCCCTCCCACATCCGGAACAGCAGCAGGCACCGTTCCAGGTGGTCGGCGGTGAGCTCGTCGCCCACCCGGTGGAGGGGGTGCGCGAGCGCGTGGGGCAGGTCGCGCCGCTCCAGCTCCGCAACCAGCTCGTAAACGTCGGCGCGGGCGCGGTCGAGGTCCGTCCAGGCGGCGTCATCGACGCCCCACGCGAGGACGTGGAGGGGCACCCGGTCCTCGGGGAACCAGGTGGTGATCTCGACCCCGACCACCACGTCGGGGTGGTGCGCGATCTCCATCGCCCCCGAGACGGTGTTGTGGTCGGTGAGGGTGACGAGGTCCATGCCGCGTTCCTTGCAGACCCGGTACGCGACGTGGGGGTCCACGAAGGACTCGGGCATCACGGCCCGGGACAGGAACCAGCTGCCGGTGTCGGTCGACGCCCGCGAATGCAGGTGCAGATCGACGCGGGTGGTGCTCGGGACGGTGCTGCGGGGAGGGATCAGGCCCACCAGGACGGCTCCTCGGCGTCGCCCGGCCCCGCCGGTTCTCCCCGGTCGGAGCCGGAGTGCAGGTCGGCCCGGACGCTGCCAGCCCCGGTCCGCCCCACCGGTTACATCCCGGTGGAGGCGGCGTGACGGCCATGCCACACGGCCGTCTCCCGCGATGCGTTCACAAGTGGTTCACAACAGGGCCACCGGCTGGTCACCCGATCCGCCCGCCCGGCGATCTACCGTCCCGGTCGAGACGGGGTCACCCCCCGCACGCCCGCAGTCCCGACCAAGGAGAACCCCCCGAATGGCCCTGATCCGCCGCCGTCGCCGCATGGCCCTCGCCGCCGTCGCGACGACCCTCACCCTCGGAATGATCGCCGCCGGCTGCGGCAGCGACTCCGGAGGCTCCACCGGCTCCGGCGGGGGGGACCTCTCGGGCAAGATCGCCATCGACGGCTCGTCGACGGTCGGCCCGCTCACCTCGGCCGTCGCCGAGGACTTCAACGGCGACAACCCGGGCGTGGACATCACGGTCGGCACCTCCGGGACCGGCGGTGGCTTCGAGGTGTTCTGCAAGGGCGAGACCGACATCTCCGACGCCTCTCGCGAGATCAAGGACGAGGAGGCCAAGGCCTGCGCCGACGGCGGCGTCGAGTACGAGGAGTTCCGCGTCGCGTCCGACGGCATCACCGTGGTCACCAAGAAGGGCGGGGCGGTCGGCGACGACCTCAACCTCACCCTCGACCAGCTCAAGGCGATCTGGAGCAAGGGCTCCAAGGTCAACAACTGGAGCCAGATCCCGGGCGGCGGCTTCCCCAGCGCCAAGCTCACCCTCGCGGGCCCGGACTCCCAGTCCGGCACCTACGACTTCTTCAACGAGACGGTGCTCGGCAAGGACGCCGCCGGCGAGGTCCTCTCCCCGCGCCAGGACTACTCGGCGTCCGCCGACGACAACGTCACGGTGAAGGCCGTCACCGGCTCCGAGCAGGGCCTCGGCTACTTCGGCTTCTCGTACTACGAGGAGAACGCCGACACCCTGGACGACATCGCCGTGGAGGGCGTGAAGCCCTCGGCCGAGACGATCACCGACGGCAGCTACCCGCTCTCGCGGCCGCTGTACATCTACGTGAGCAAGGCCTCGCTGAAGAAGCCCGAGGTCGTCGCGTTCGTGAAGTACTACATCCAGAACGCCACCTCCCTCGCCGAGGAGCTGCAGTTCGTCCCCGCGCCGCAGGACTCCCTGGACGCGGACGCCACCAAGCTCGCGGCGTACGAGTAGGCTCGACCGCGTGACCACTCGGTCGACGTCAGAGCCGGCGGGCCTCCGGGCCCGCCGGTTCCGGCCGGCCGAGCAGGGGGTCGTCCTCCTGCTCGCAGCCGCCGCCACGATCTCCGTCCTCATCACGGTGGGGATCGTCTTCACCCTCATCGAGGAGGGCTCCGGCTTCTGGGGCTCCGTGTCGGTGTGGGACTTCTTCACGGGAACCGAGTGGTTCCCGGTCGAGAAGGTCTACGGCGTCCTGCCGCTGCTCTCGGCCTCGATCCTCATCGCCGTCCTCGCCGCGATCGTGGCGGTCCCGATCGGCCTCGGCTCGGCGATCTACCTGTCCGAGTACGCGGGAGAGCGAACCCGCCGCATCGTGAAGCCGATCCTCGAGCTCCTCGCCGGGATGCCGACGATCGTGCTCGGCTTCTTCGCGCTCAACTCCATCACGCCGGCGCTGCAGGCGATCGGGATCGTCGCCGACGACCAGCTCTTCAACGCGCTGTCCGCCGGCATCGTCGTGGGCCTCCTCATCGTGCCGCTCATCGCGTCGCTCTCCGAGGACGCGCTGCGCGCCGTGCCGCAGTCGATGCGTGAGGGCGCCTACGGCCTCGGCGCCACCAAGCGGGTGGTCGCCACCCGGATCGTCTTCCCGGCGGCCCTGTCGGGGATCATGGCCTCCATCGTCCTGGGGCTCTCCCGGGCGATCGGCGAGACCATGGCCGTGACCCTCGCCGCCGGCACGCAGCCGAACTTCACCGCGAACCCGACGGAACCCGTGCAGACGATCACCGCCGTGATCGTCGCCGTGTCCAAGGGCGAGGCGACCCGCGGCAGCGACCTCTACACCTCGATCTTCGCGATCGGCCTCGTCCTCTTCGTCGTGACGCTGGTCATCAACGTGGTCGCGATCAACCTCGTCCGGCGCTACCGGACCGTCTACCACTGACCATGGCGACCACCACGCACTCCGCCGCCGACGTGCCGGCCACCCGGCCCCTCGCCAAGAAGCGCTCCCGCCCCGGCGACCAGATCTTCCACGCCGCCGTGTTCGGGGCGCTGCTCATGGCCCTCGGCGCCCTCGCATGGCTCGCCATCTCGGTGCTCCGCGACGGCCTCGCATCGGTGACGTGGGACTTCCTCACGTCCGCCACGTCCTCCCGCGCGTCGCGAGCGGGCTTCCTGAACGCCCTGAAGGGCTCGATCGTCCTGATGATGATCACGGTGGTCGTCGCCGTCCCCCTGGGCTTCGCCGCCGCGACCTACCTGGAGAAGTTCGCGCCGCTGTCCGGCGACGAGCTCCGCGTCGTCGCCAGCCGCCGGCAGCGCAGCTACGAGGCCCGCGTCGCCGCCGGCCTCACCGGCGTGCGCAAGCTGTTCGCCGGGCTCGGCGTCGGCCTCTCCCACATGTGGGCGCGCGTCGGCCCGACCCTCAACCGGGTCCTCGAGGTCAACCTCTCCAACCTCGCCGCCGTGCCGTCGATCATCTACGGCCTGCTCGGGCTCGCGCTCTTCGTCCAGATCATGGGCATCAGCAAGTCGCTGCTGGCCGGCGGTCTCACGCTCGCCATCCTCGTGCTGCCGATCATCATCATCGCCAGCCGCGAGGCGATCCGCGCCGTGCCGCGATCGATCGAGCAGGGCGCCATGGCGCTCGGCGCCACCCGGTGGCAGGCGATCCGGAGCCAGGTGCTCCCCGCCGCCCTGCCGGGGATGCTCACCGGCACCATCCTCGCGATGTCCCGGGCCATCGGGGAGACCGCGCCCCTCGTGGTCGTCGGCGGCGTGGCCTTCGGCACCGCCGTTCCCAGCCTCAACCCCCTCAACGCGGGCGACGAGGCGCTGTTCGCCATGCCCCTGCAGATCTACACGTGGGTGGACCAGCCCCAGCAGAACCAGTGGGGCCCGCTCGCGGCCGCCGGGATCATCGTCCTGCTCGTGACCCTGGTCGTGATGAACCTCGTCGCGATCTGGTTGCGCAACCGCTTCACACGACGCTGGTAGGAGCCGCTATGGCAGACTCGCACCGCACCTCCAAGACCGTCGACCTCGACCGCGAGTTCGCGGACCTCCTCGCAACGGGCAACGTGGACGCACCTGAGCTGAACATCCAGATCGCACGCGACGAGCGCCCCACGGCCGACGCCGTCGTCGTCTTCGACGCCGCCGCCGTGAACGTCCACTACGGCAAGGCCCTCGCCCTCGACGGCGTCGACCTCAAGATCCACCGGAACGAGATCACCGCCCTCATCGGCCCGTCCGGCTGCGGCAAGTCGACGTTCCTGCGCTGCCTCAACCGGATGAACGACCTCATCCCGGGCGCCCAGGTGGGCGGGACGATCACGTTCCACGGCGAGGACATGTACGCCCCGGACATCGACCCCGTCGACCTCCGCCGGCGCGTCGGCATGGTGTTCCAGAAGCCCAACCCCTTCCCCAAGTCCATCCGGGAGAACCTCGGCTTCGGCATGAAGGTGAACGGCGAGAAGGTCACCGACGACCGCATCCAGGAGGTCCTCACCCACGCCGCCCTCTGGGACGAGGTGAAGGACAAGCTCGACCAGGACGCCTACGCCCTCTCCGGCGGCCAGCAGCAGCGCCTCTGCATCGCGCGCGCCATCGCGGTGAACCCGGAGGTGATCCTCATGGACGAGCCCTGCTCGGCCCTGGACCCCATCTCCACCCTCGCCATCGAGGACCTCATGCGGAACCTGCGCGAGGAGTTCACGATCGTGATCGTGACCCACAACATGCAGCAGGCCGCCCGCGTCTCCGACCGCACAGCCTTCTTCACGGTGCAGCAGGACGAGCGTGGCCGGCACGGCATCCTCGCCGAGTACGACCGCACGGAGCAGATCTTCCGCGCCCCGCAGGACAAGCGCACGCAGGACTACATCACCGGTCGCTTCGGCTGAACGTCCGGGCGCCGTGCGGCGCCCGGACGCAGTTGTCGCACGTCACCGGCATCCCCGTCCCAGGCCGGTGACCGGCGTGTGGGCCTGCGCGCTCGGTCCGTGGCAGGTCCGCCGGTGGATGCCGGGGGCGAGCGAGACGCCATGCGTGCAGGTGGGCGCTCGGTGCGGTAACCAGATGCCACGCGCCGGACACCGCGGTGACACTCCGGGTGGCGGCGCGACCCCGACCATTGCGGATGCCGCCAACCGGTGGCACCGCTTTCGGGGCAGACGAGGAATCGGATGGGACGGGAGGCCCGCGTGCCCCGGGCGCCCCGGCGACGGAGGTCGCCGGCAGCGCATGCGCGACCGGACGACGTGCCCGCGCCACCCCATCCACGCCGCCGAACGGCGGCAGAACCCGAGAGGTGTCCCTCCGTGCGAACCGCACTCCGCTGGGCGGCCGTCGTCGTCGCCGCGCTCTCCATCACGTCCGCCGTCGCCGTCGCGGACCGCTCCGACGACCCTGGTGACCGGTCCGACGACGCCACGACGTACGCCGTGATCGGCGACACGCCCTATGGCGCCGCCCAGGCCGCGAACTTCCCGAACGACGTCGCCGAGATCAACGCCGACCGGTCCGTGCGTCTGGTGATGCACCTCGGCGACATCAAGAGCGGATCCACCACCTGCGACGACACGTACTTCGGCCAGGTCCGCTCGGCGTTCGACGCGTTCCGGGTGCCGCTGGTCTACACGCCCGGCGACAACGAGTGGACCGACTGCCACCGCGCCAACAACGGTGCGTACAACCCGCTGGAGCGGCTCGCGACCATCCGCAAGGTGTTCTTCCCCAGCCCCGGCCGCACCCTCGGTCGGAGCCAGCGGGTGACCGCACAGGCCGCACCGACCGTCGAGAACGTCCGTTGGAAGTCCGAGGACGTGGTGTTCGCCACGGTGCATGTCGTCGGTTCGAACAACAGCTGGCTCCCGTGGACGGGCAAGACGGCCCCCACCCCGGAGCAGGCCGCCGAGTACCAGGCGCGCAACGCGGCGAACGTCGCGTGGCTGAAGAGCACCTTCGCCCTCGCGATGCGCGAGCGCGCCAAGGGCGTCGTCATCGGCATCCAGGCGGACATGTGGGACGCGGCGTTCAGCGGCCCCAACGACCAGCCCGCCGGGTACGACCACTTCACCGACTTCGTGCGGGAGCTCGCGAAGAACGCCGCGAACTTCGGCCGGCCGGTGCTGCTGCTGAACGGCGACTCCCACCAGTACACCGACGACCGACCGCTCGCGGACCCCGCCAAGCCGTACCAGAAGGCCATGTACGGGATCACCGCCGATGTCCCGAACCTCCGCCGGATCACGGTGAACGGCTCCACGACGCCCTGCCACGAGTGGCTCAAGCTCACGGTGCGGCCCGGCAGCCGCGCCGTGTTCTCGGTCGCGCGGGTGCGGTTCCACACCCAGCCGGGATTCGACCCGGCGGTGTGCCCCGCGTCCTGAGCACACCCCAGGGGCGGCGCGTCACGCGCCGCCCCAGGCGCACGGCCGGCGGCGCGGTGGTCGGCCCCGGCGGTGCGACGGATCCCCCCGCGTCACCGCTTGCCCCGTGGCGCTCACAGAACTGCAACCGCCGCGGCGCTTCCCGGACCTAGCCTCAGAGGCACCGGCTCCGGGACGGATCCCGCCGGTCATCAATCCTGACCAGGAGGATCCTCCCGTGCGGATCAAGCCCTCGCGCGCCCTTCTCGCGGCGTGCGCGCTCGGCGCCATCGCCGTGACCCCGCTGTTGGCCGGCCCCGGCAGCCTGTCGTTCACCGACGTGCCGCTGCAGCCGAAGGTCACCGGCACCCCCGTCCCGAACGTGCTCGCCTCCGGTTACGAGCTGCGCACGCTCGCCGACGGCTCGTACCCGGTGGAGAACCCCGCGGACCTCGTCGCCAGCGCGGCGACCGGCATCCCGGCGCCGGCGACGCCCATCAAGATCTCCAACTACGGCTTCTACGGCGACGGCCCGCTCATGGCCGCGACCGGGGCGGCGACGCTGTCCGAGCCGGACAAGAACACCTACCTGGCGTTCAAGGCGGGCCAGGTGAAGGGCGCCGACGCCGCCTACGACTACGGCCGCCGGTTCCTGTTCCAGGGGCACGAGGCCGGCCCGGGCAACGCCGGGTACCTCACCCGCATCAACCTCGACGCCGATCAGGCCCACCGCGTGACCCTGATCGCGTCCCGCGATGACAAGGGCAACCAGATCCCCGCGATCGACGGCTCCATCTGGAACCCCTTCACGGGCAAGCTCCTGTTCTCCGGCGAGGAGGGCAACAAGCTCGGCGGGATCTGGGAGGCCGGCGCGTCGCCGGGCCCGGCCCAGGACCTCTCCGGCGTGTTCGGGCGCGCGAGCTACGAGGGCATCTCCGTGGACCCGGCCGGCAACGTGTGGCTGGTGGAGGACGCCGGCGGCGCGAGCCCGGGCTCGTCGAGCGCACTGGACAACGCCCGGCAGCCGAACAGCTTCCTGTTCCGGTTCGTCCCGGCCGACAGGGCCAACCTCGCAAAGGGCGGAAAGCTGCAGGTGCTGCAGGTCGCCTCCAAGCGCGCGGGCAACCCGGCCATGACCTTCACGGCCTGCGCGGCCCCGGCGGACGCCTGCCTCGAGGCCGACGTGAAGTCGCAGGACCTGAAGGACCTCCACACCTACGGCACCTCCTTCGCCACGAAGTGGATCACGATCCGCGACACCGCGGTGGATGGCATCGCCGACTACGACGCCAACGCGCTGGCGAAGGCCAAGGGCGGCACGCCGTTCAAGCGGCCCGAGAACGGCGCGTTCCGGCCGGGCGTGGGCTTCAAGGAGTTCTACTTCACCGTCACCGGCGACACGAACGCCGACAAGGGCTCCGGCGCCGAGTACGGCCAGTACGGCGGCGTCTTCCGTCTCGCGCAGTCCGCCCCCGGAGCGGACACCGGCACCCTGTCGCTCGCGTTCCTGGGCGACAAGGAGCACACCGGCGTCGACAACATCAACTTCCTGATGAAGGATCTGGTCCTGGTCACGGAGGACTCCGGCGACACCCTCCACACCCAGCGGGGTAAGACGGACGGCATGTTCGCCTTCGACGTGCGGAAGGCGCAGCCCACGGCGGTGCGCTGGTACGCCCAGGGTCGCGACCCGGTCGCGACGCTGCGGAACGCCGACAACGAGGTCACCGGGATCTACGTCTCCAACGGCGATCCGAGTGTCGGGGGCCTGTTGGGGACGAAGGCACCCAAGCCCTTCCAGGACGGCTGGCGGGTGTTCTTCACCAACCAGCACGGCATGAACGTCACGCAGGAGATCGTGCGGTCGTCGAAGGACGACTAGACCGCCGTCGGAACCGGGCCCGCGGGTCGGCGGGCCCCGGCCTCACCGGCGTCGCTCCGCCTGCGCGGAGCGGCCCTCGCTTCCGGCCGACCCTGCGTCCGGGGGACGAGCGGCCAGGTGATGACCGGGCGGCCCCGTGGGGCATCTCACCGCACGAGGAGGGCGGCGGTCCGCGGTGATGCTTCTGCTCATCCCGCGGCGGGCTGCCCGGGATCGACGAGCCAACGCCCGTTCACCAGGGTCAGCCGCACGGTCATCGTCAGGCCGACCCGCGCCCGGAACGAGATGCGGACCTTCACGGTGGCGGCGTCGCCGTTGACGGTCCGTTGCAGGAGCGCGTAGGTCCGTTCGCCCGGCGGGAGATCCTGGGCACACCCTCGCACCCATGCCGAGACCAGGGTCTCCCGACCGGTGCCGGGTCGATTCAGCAGGCTGAAGGCGCGGTCCTGGGCGGCGCGCGTGCAGGTCATCGATGCCTCGGCGAACGCCCGGGCGACCGCCACGGGTTCGTTGGCGGGAAGGGGTGGCCCGGGCGACGGGTCGCCATGACCACACCCCGCGAACACCAACGCCGCCGCCAGAACGCCGGGTGGTGCCACCAACGACCGCCGCATGTCGCGCATGAGTTCAGATTAGGCGCGCCGCTCCGCCGGAGATGTAACGGCGCCGTCACCGGGTGGGAGGGCCCCGGGCTCCGGCGTCAGGTCCAAGGCGAGACCCTGGGCCGGCCGAGCCGCCTGCGGATGGAGTCGCTCCGGTCCGCAGGCGTGGCCGGCGACTACTTCTTCTTCTTGCCCTTCTTCGTCTTGTCGTCCTTCTTGCTCTTCTTGCCCTTGCTCATGTGTCGGGTTCCTTTCCCTGGTGATCCTGCGGTGCCCCCACCAGGTCAGGAGGCGTGGCGGATGCCGCCAAGGAGACGGCGACCGCGGGAAGCGCGCGCGGCATCGGACGATCCGCAGAGCTTGCCACCGCCTCGGGTCCAGATCCACCGGGCATTCGATCGCGTCACGGCCGCGACGCCCGGCGGGACGGGGTTGGCGGCGGGGTGGCCGTGACGGGCGGGTCCCGCGTCGACCCGTCACGGCACGACACATGAAAAGGGGGCCGGTCGTTCCCGACCGGCCCCCGGTGACCGTCGCGTGCTGCCGCTGACTACCCCTGCGTGCTCTCGCGGTAGAGGCGCCGCAGCACGGTCGGCAGGACGCCGCCGTTCTTCAGGTAGTTGAGCTCCGTCGGGCCGTCGATGCGGGCCTTCGCCTGGAACTCGCCGGTGGACCCGTCCTCGCGCGTGAACTTCACGGTGAGGGTCTGGCGGGGCTCCAGGGTGGTGATGCCCGGGATGTCGAAGGTCTCGGTGCCGGTGAGGCCGAGCTCCTCGTGGCCCTGGCCCGGGAGGAACTCCAGGGGCAGGACGCCCATGCCGACCAGGTTGCCGCGGTGGATGCGCTCGAAGGACTTGGCGATGACCGCCTTCACGCCCAGCAGGAGCGTGCCCTTCGCCGCCCAGTCACGGGACGACCCCGTGCCGTACTCGGCGCCCGCGAGGATGACCAGCGGGGTGCCGGCCTCCTGGTACCGCATGGACGCGTCGTACACGCTCACGATCTCGCCGGTGGGGAGGTGCTTCGTCCAGTTGCCCTCCTTGCCCTCCGCCAGGATGTTGCGCAGGCGGATGTTCCCGAAGGTGCCGCGCATCATGACCTCGTGGTTGCCGCGGCGGGACCCGAAGCTGTTGAAGTCCTTCGGGGTGACGCCGTGCTCCTGGAGGTACAGGCCCGCCGGGGACGTGCTCGGGATCGAGCCGGCCGGGGAGATGTGGTCCGTGGTGATCGAGTCGCCGAGGACCGCCAGGGCCTTCGCGCCCGCGATGTCCGACAGCTCGCCGGGCTCCGGGGACAGGTCCTGGAAGAACGGCGGCAGCTGCACGTACGTGGACGAGGAGTCCCACTCGTACGTGTCGCCGTCCGGCACCGGCAGGTTCTGCCAGCGCTCGTCGCCCTCGAACACCGAGGCGTAGGACTTCGAGAACAGCTCGCCGGTGATCGTCGAGGCGAGGGCCGCGTCGACCTCCTCCTTGGACGGCCAGATGTCCTTGAGGTACACAGGCTGCCCGTCGCTGCCGGTGCCGAGCGGCTCGGTCGCGATGTCCAGGTCCACGCGCCCGGCGATGGCGTACGCCACCACCAGCGGCGGGGACGCCAGGTAGGCGGCCTTCACGTTGGCGTGCACGCGGCCCTCGAAGTTCCGGTTGCCGGAGAGGACGGCGGCGGCCACCAGGCCGTTCTGCTCGATGGCCTGCTGGATGGGCTCGGCAAGCGGGCCGGAGTTCCCGATGCAGGTGGTGCAGCCGTAGCCCACGAGGTCGAAGCCGAGCTCGTCGAGGGCGTCCTGCACCCCGGCGGCCTCCAGGTACCCGCTCACCGCGCGGGAACCGGGGGCGAGGGAGGTCTTCACCCACGGCGGGGTCTTCAGGCCCTTCGCGACGGCCTTCTTGGCGAGCAGGCCGGCGCCGAGCATCACCGACGGGTTGCTGGTGTTCGTGCAGCTGGTGATCGCGGCGATCGCGACGCGGCCGGAGCCGAAGTCGAAGGTGTCGCCCTCGTTGGTCACCGGGACCGTCGCGTAGTGCGGGCCGGAGCCGTTCGCCTCCAGGCCGTCCGGGTACGTCTCGCGGAACGCGGAGGCCACGTCGGTGAGCTGCACGCGGTCCTGCGGGCGGCGCGGGCCGGCGAGGCTCGGCACGATCGTGCCGAGGTCGAGCTCCAGCTTCTCGTCGTACTCCGGGTCCGGCGTGTCATCGGTCCGGAACAGGCCCTGCAGCTTGCAGTACGCCTCGGTGCGGGCGACCACCTCGGGGGAGCGGCCCGTCACCTGCATGTACTTGAGGGCCTCGTCGTCCACCGGGAAGATCGTCGCGGTCGCGCCGAACTCCGGCGACATGTTCGCGATCGTCGCGCGGTCGGCGAGCGACAGGGAGGACAGGCCGGCGCCGTACGCCTCCACGAACTTGCCCACCACGCCGTGCTTGCGGAGCATCTCGGTGACGGTGAGCACCAGGTCCGTGGCGGTGGCGCCCGCCGGCAGGGAGCCGGTGAGCTTGAGGCCGATCACCACCGGGGTGGGCAGCGACAGCGGCTGGCCCAGCATCACGGCCTCGGCCTCGATGCCGCCCACGCCGAAGCCCAGCACGCCGATGCCGTTGATCATCGTGGTGTGCGAGTCGGTGCCGACCAGGGTGTCCGGGAACGCGACGTTCTCGCCGTCGATCTCGCGGGCGTCGACCACCGGGGCCAGGTACTCCAGGTTGACCTGGTGCACGATGCCCGTGCCGGGCGGCACGACGCGGAAGTTGGAGAGGGCCTGCTGGCCCCACCGCAGCAGCTTGTACCGCTCGCCGTTGCGCTCGTACTCGATCGCGACGTTGTCGGCGAACGCCTGGTGGTCGCCGAAGCGGTCCACCTGCACGGAGTGGTCGATCACCAGGTCGGCCGGGACCAGCGGGTTGATCCGCGACGGGTCGCCGCCCATCTGGGTCATGGCGTCGCGCATCGCGGCGAGGTCGACCACGCAGGGGACCCCGGTGAAGTCCTGCAGGACCACGCGGCCCGGCATGAACGGCACCTCGGTCGCGACGCCCGAGTTGGGCTTCCAGGTCGCGAGGGCCTTCACGTCGTCCTCGGTGACGAACCCGCGGCCGCAGTTGCGGAGGACGTTCTCGAGCAGGATCTTGACCGTCACCGGCAGGCGCGACAGATCGGTGTCGAGCGCGTCCAGGCGGTAGACGGCATGCGTGGCGCCGCCGACCTGGATCGTGTCGCGTGCCTTGAACGGGTCGGGGATCGCTGTCACCGGCTGTCTCCCTGGGTCGATTCGCAATGTACGGGCGACCCCGAAGGCTACCGAAGCGCGACGGCCGGGCCGAGATCGGCCCGGCCGTCGTTCCGGCGGTTCTGACGGAGTCGCGTCAGCCGGTGACGTTCGGCTGCAGCGGCCCGCCGATCGGGGTGACCTGCGTGGCCAGCGCGCCGATCGCCGTGGCGCGGCACGAGGCCGTGACGCGGGCGCGGTGGCTCACGTCGCGGGTCGCCGTGCGGTTCACGCGCATCGCGAGGCGCACGGTCCGGCTCCCGCCGGCCGCCATCCTCCCGACCTGCACGGTCAGGATGCCGCGGCGCAGGCTCGCGCCGTCCGGGACCGAGGTGAGCGAGAAGCCGGCCGGCACCGTGTACCGCAGCACCGTGCTCGTCGCGGCGGTGCGCGAGGAGCGGTTGCGGGCCACCAGGGTCACGCTGGTGAGCTGGCCGGCGACGACCGCCCGCGGCCCGGTCACCGTCGCGTCCAGACGCGGCGCCACGCACTGCGCGCCGCCCCCGCCCGGGTTGTTCACGCTGCCGCCCGTGCCGGAACCGCCCGGCGGGGTCGGCACCGGCGTCCCGCAGATCACCTGCAGGCTGCCCGTCGCGATGTCGTTCGCCGGGTTGGTGTCGCGCTGGTCCGCCGGCGTCGCGTCCGTCCCGTAGCCCACGCGCACGACGTTGGTGATCGTGCCGCACTGCGCGGGCGTGATCGGCGTCGTCGCGACGAACGTGATGCTCTGGCCCGGGGCCAGGGTGCCCGTGGGGCTCCCGGGCGCCGGGGTGAGGCCGGGCAGGCCGGGCGCCACCACGCGGATGTCCGAGATGTTCACCGGCGTCGGGCCGGCGTTCGTGACGGGCACCGTCCAGGTGACCGTGTCGCCCGGCGCCGCCGTGGGCGTGCTCGGGGTGATCCCGATGCCGAGGTCAACGCTGCACGACCCGCTCACCGTGGTGGGCGTCGAGTCGGTGTTGTCGGCGGTGGTGGTCTCCTCACCCTCGGTGAGGCGGGTGGTCGCGGTCTGGACCATCTCGCCGTTCACGCAGGTGAACGGGCCCTTCACCGTGTAGGTGAGCTTCTCACCGGGCTTGAGCAGGCCGTCGGCCGGCACCGAGTCCGGGGTGAGGACCCCGCGGCCGGCGAGGGTCGTCTCGATCTTCGCGACCGGGACGGGCTCGGTGATGTCCGAGCCGGGCCACCCGCCGTGCGTGACCGTGACCACCCACGTGCCCTCCTGGCCGGGCGTGCCGGTGGCGGGACCGGTGATGTCCAGCACGAGGTTCGGCAGGCAGTGCCTGGTCGTGGCGGACGCCGTCGCCGTGTGCTCCGGCAGGCCGTTCACGTTCACCAGGTGCCACGTGATCGCCTCGTTCGCGGGGAACGAGGTGCGGAACACGCCCGGGTGCTTGCCGGCGAGGAACTTGGTGGGCTGCCCGCGGTCCTCGGGACCGGGGGTGAAGTAGTTCTTGTGCGGCTGCGTGCTCCCGACCGCCACGTTCGTGGTGCTGTACGGGTTGTCGTAGCCGAAGTAGGCCACCAGGTTCCCGCTGCCGTCGGGGATCACGCACTCGACGGTGGGCTGGATCGACGTCGCGTTCGCCGCCGCCGGTACCGCCAGCAACGCGGCCCCTCCGGCCGCGATCAGCGGTAGGGCTCGCCGGCGAAGCCGGCGCCGTGGGTGGCTCATTGGGCACTCCTTGTCGTCGCCAAGCGTCCGTGCCGCGGCACACCGCCCCGACGTCCGTCATCCGGTGGGGCCGGGGGATACGGGGCGCTGTCGCTCGCCCCGCGGATCGGGGTCCGATTTCGGGTTCCCCCGACCCTGCCCCGGTGAACGCGAGCTTCCAAGTGCAACGGGTCAGAAAAGCGCCAGAAACGCCGAGGGCCGGGTCGCTGTGACGACCCGGCCCTCGAGGACCCTGCTTGCGGTGCGGCCTCGATCAGCCGGTCACCGCGGGGTTGATGGACCCCTGCAGCGGCCGCACGTTCGCGGCCAGGGCGGTGCGGGCGGTGGAGGCGCAGGTGGCCGACACCGTCGCGGTGTGCTGCCGGCGGCCCTTCGCCGTCCGGACGATCCGGACCGACAGGCGGACGCTGCGGGTGGCACCGGCCTTCATGGTGCCCAGCTGGGCGACCAGGATGCCGGAGCGCAGCGACGTGCCCGGGGACTTCGCGACGACCGCGAAGCCGGCGGGGAGCCGGTAGGTGAGCTTCACCTTCTTGGCCTCGTTGCGCGCCTTCACGCGGAGCACCACGGTGGACAGCTGGCCGGCGAACGGCCGCTTGGCGGCGGAGATCGCGAGGCCGACGGTCACCTTGGGGCACACGTCGGTGGGCGTGCCGTTGGAGCCGCCGGGCAGCGTGCCCGGGCCGGCGCCGGGAGGCGTGCCGGTGGTCCCGCCGGGCGGGTTCTCGTTCGGCGTGGGCGGGGTGCAGGTCACCGTCGCCGTGGAGCTGTTGTTCTGCGGGTTGCTGTCCGCGGGGCCGGTCCCGTCCAGGGAGACCGACGCCGTGTTGGTGATCGCGCCGCAGTTGTCGACCGTCACCGCGGTGGTGCCCGAGAACGTCGTCGACTGGCCGGGCTTGAGGAACGCGCCCGGCGTGGTGTCGTTGGGCGTGAGCGTCGCGGCCGGGTCGTCGACCTTGATGCGCGACAGCGGGACGTCGAGGTCCCCGGTGTTGGTGACCGTGACGGTCCACTTCACCGTGTCGCCGATCTTGTAGGTCGCCGCGTCGGCGGTCTTCACGATGCCGACGTCCGCCTTGCAGTCCACGTCCGCCCAGGCGGTGTACGTGTCGTCGGAGGTCGTCGTCTGCGTGATGCCGTTGAGCGTGAACCGGGCGGTGTTCTGGATGCTCTTCTTGAAGCACCGCTCCGGGTCGAAGTTCTGGTGCACCGTGTAGGTGAGGGCCTGCCCGGGGCGCAGGACGCCGTCGGCGGGCGGGTCGTTCGGTGCGATGTCGTGGAGGCCGACGTTGAGGTCGTCCACCGTGATGGCGTCGATCGGGATGCCGGCGTCCGTCCCGTAGGGGTCGGCGGCGTCCGGGAAGCCGCGGTGGTAGACCGTGACCGTCCACGTGATCACGCCGGGGCCCACCGTCGGCGGGCCGACCTTCTTGATCTCGAGGTTCGGGAGGCACTCGGGGGTGCCGTTCTGCGCGGCGTAGCCCACGTACCCGCCCGGGAGGGCGCACGCAGGAGCTGCCGCCGCGGCGCCCGAGTAGGTCAGTGCCGCCAGCGCGGCGGGCGCAAGGGCCCACCCCAACCGGCGCCGTGCCGTTGACCATGGGGTGCTCATCGAAGCTGTGCCTTTCTCGTCCAGGTGCGCCGGGCGGGTGCGGGCCCGCCGAAGTTCCGGTGGTTTGGGCTGATGATGCCCACGCGGTGTCGGTCGCCCATATGGACGGCGGGGGAGGAGGAAACTGGCCGAAGGTACAGGCGTGAACCGGGGCCCTCGGCGGCGGGGTCGTGCCGGCCCGGGAATCTACAGAAAGATGACGGTGCGAGCCGGGCCCGCGTCCCCGGGCGACCGGGGGCGCGGACCCGCGTGGCTCAGCCCGTGACGGGGGCACCGTCACCTGCGCCTGGCGGGCGACGGAGGTGCGGCGCACCGCGGCGCCGGATGCGGCGCACCGGGCCGTCGCGGCGGCGCGGTGGAGGCGCGAACCGGGGCGGGTGCCCACGGCGATCGCGAGGCGGACGGTCCGCGTGGCGCCCGAGGTGAGGGCGCCCACCCGGATCACCGCGACGCCGCCGCGCACGACGGTGCCCGCGGGGGCCGTGGCGAGCGAGGCGCCGGACGGGATGCGGTACCGCAGCACGCCGCCCCTGGCGCCGGTCGCGCCGGCGTTGCGCACCGCGATGGCGACGGGGACCCGCCGGCCGGCGCGCGCACGGGCGGGCGCGTCGATCGCGACCGCCAGCCGCGTGGCGGGGCACTGGAGGCCCTGCACGGGCGGCGTCGTGGACGGCGGCGTCGGCGCGGGCGGCGGCGGCGTGACGGGCGCGCAGGTCCCGCGGTCCACCGGGACCACGGCCGTGACCGTGTCGTTCACCGGGTTGGTGTCCGGCACGCCGAACGCGGGCGCGACGGAGACCCGGGCGGTGTTGTCCATGGTCCCGCAGGCCCCGGCGACCATGGTGCCGCGGTACCGGAGGGTGGCGCCGGGCTGCAGCCAGCCGTCGGCCGGCGGGTCGACGGGTGCGAGGTCCGCGACCTGGGCGTCCTCGACCACGATGTCCGAGAGGCGCACGCCGGTGGAGCCGGTGTTGGCGACGGCGACCGTCCAGGTGACGGTGTCGCCCGGCGCCGCGCCGGCCACGTCCGCGGCCTTGCTGATCGCGAGGTCCGTGAGGCAGGGGATCACGCGGCTGGTGGCGGCGGCGGTGTCGTCGGCGGTGCTGGACTGCTGCACCCCGGCGATGCGCGCGACGGCCACGACCGTCTCCTCGTCCTTGTCGCGGCAGATCTCGGTGCCGAAGCGGCCGCTCCAGGTGTAGGTGAGCTTCTGGCCGTTGCGCAGCAGGCCGTCGGCGGGCGCGTCGAGCGGCACCAGCCCGAAGCGGCTCCACTCGGGGACGTCGACGGTGATCGCGCTCACCGGGATCGCCACCTGCGGCTCGAGCGCGTCGGCGATGTCCGGGTAGCCCTCGTTGGTGAGGGTGATCGTCCAGGTGACCAGCTCGCCGCCGCTCAGCCCCTGCGGGCCGGTCATCTCCATCCGGAGGTTGGGCAGGCAGCGCGGGCCGTCGATGCGGGCCGTGGCCGTGCGCGGCGCCGCCGCCGGGTCGGTCTCCAGCAGCCAGGTGGCGGTGCCGACCAGCGGGTCGATGACCGCGCTGAACACGCCGCGCTGCCGGCCGGGCAGGAGCGTGGTGGGCTGGCCGCGGTCCGCGGGGACCGGGGTCACCGTGTTCGACGGCCCGACGGGGACCGAGACCGCGTCGCCGGGGTTGTCGTAGCCGAACCAGGCCCGCAGGCCGGTGTCGGAGGGGAGGACGCACTCCGCCACTGGGACCACCGGTGCGGCCATGACGGCCGGTGCGAGTGCGAGGACGCCGACAGCGGCCGGGACGACCGGCCAGAGGCGGCGCGCCGTGGGTGCGCGCATATGTGCTTCCTTCGTCCGCGTGCCGATCGGGGAGCCGGCGGGGGCGACGACGGGCGAATGCGCCTGTCGTCTGCGCCATTCTTACCGTTTCTCTGAGGTTCGCGCCCAGTAACCGTAAGGATGGAGCTCACCCGTCCGTTCGGACGGCGGAAGCACGGACGGGGCCGGGTTGGTGACCCGGCCCCGCTTGGAACGACGGTGGAGCGGCGGCTCAGCCGGTGACCGCGGGGGTCTCCGGGTTCTGGACCGGGGCGACGCGGGTGGCGGCCGCCCGGACGGCGGCGACGGCGCAGCCGCCCTTGATGGTCGCGCGGTGCAGGCGGCTGCCCGCGGTGCGGTCGAGCATCAGGGTGATGTTCATGCGGCGGACGGTGCCCGAGGACATGTTGCCGAGCTTCACGGTGAGGACCCCGCCGCTCAGGCTCGTGCCGGCCGGGCGGCCGCGCAGGGCGGCGCCGGAGGGCACGCGGTACTGCAGGCGGGCGCCGCGGGCGGTGTTGCGGCCGGAGTTGATCCCGGTGACGGTCACGTGCATCAGCTGGCCGGCGACCGCGGACTTCGGCGCGGCGATGGTGACGCCGAGGCGGGTGTTGGGGCAGTTGATGGCCGGGCGCGTGGCGGGCAGCACCTGCGGCGGGGTGACGACCGGGTCGCAGGAACCGCCGGCGACGGCGACCGTGGCCGAGGCCTGGTCGTTCATCGGGTTGGTGTCCGGCAGGCCGGCGTAGCCGCCGTAGGTGACGTACGCGGTGTTGGTGACCTCGCCGCACTGGTCGGCGGTCGCGACGGTGGTGCCGTGGTAGGTCACGGAGGCGCCGGGGTCGAGCCAGCCGTCGGCCGGCGCGTCGGCGGCCGCCATGTCGGCGAGCATCGGGTCGCTGACGGCGACGTCCGACATCCGGACGCCGACGGAGCCGTTGTTGGTGACCACCATCGTCCAGGTGATCGTCTCGCCCGGGAGGTAGGTCGCCTTGTCGGCGGTCTTCGCGATGCCGAGGTCGGCCCGGCAGGACAGCGCGCGGGAGGTCCACACCGCGTCGTTGTCGGCCAGGGTGGTCTCGGTGCCCTTGGACAGGCCCACGTGGACCTCCATCTGCGCGTCCTTCTTGTCGCCGCAGATGTCGGTCGAGAAGCGGCCGCGCTCGGTGTAGGTCATCGAGGCGCCCGGGGCGAGCCAGCCGTCGGCCGGCGGGTTGTCCGGGGTGAGGCCGGAGCGGGCGAAGCTGACGTTGTCGACGACGATCCGGGAGGTCATCACCCAGTCGGTGCCGGTGTTGGTGACCGTGACCGTCCAGGTGCCGTTCTCGCCGGCGGCGATCGAGGCCGGGCCGGTGACCCCGATCGAGAGGTTGGTGTTCGTCGTCGCCATGGCCGAGGGGACCAGGGCGAGGGCGCCGGCCGCGATCGCGGCGGCGGTGGCGGTGCGGCGGGAGCGGAGGGAGATCTTCATGTCCGGAACCTTTCGTCGTTGCGTCCGTGCGCCCGGCCTGTGAGGCGGTTCCGGCGACGGCTTCCGTGCCGGTCGGGCAAGAACGATGGTGCGGCAACGACGGCCCGCGGTGACCGGGCATGAGGATGGCCCGGACCTGGACCCGGGTATAGGAACGGCCCCGGGTGCCGGCGTGGCACGGGGCCCCGGATGCTCCGGGACCCCGATGGCCATGCGGTTCTACGGGTGAGCGAGCCGCCGGTAGGTGATCCGGTGCGGCTGCGCCGCCTCGTCGCCCAGCGTGCGGCGGCGATGGTCCTCGTACTCCTGGAAGTTGCCCTCGAACCACGTCACCTGGCTGTCGCCCTCGAAGGCCAGGATGTGCGTCGCGAGCCGGTCGATGAACCACCGGTCGTGCGAGGTCACCATCACGCAGCCCGAGAAGGACTCCAGCGCCTCCTCCAGCGCCCGGAGCGTGTCGACGTCCAGGTCGTTGGTGGGCTCGTCGAGCAGCAGCAGGTTCCCGCCCTTGGCCAGCAGCTTCGCCAGGTGGAGCCGGTTGCGCTCACCGCCGGACAGCTGCCCCACGGGCTTCTGCTGGTCGGGGCCGCGGAAGTTGAACTGCGACAGGTAGGCGCGGGAGTTCATCTCCTCGCGGGTGCCCAGGCGGATGAGGTCGAGGCCGCCGGAGGCCTCCTCCCACACCGTCTTCGCCTCGTCCAGGCCCGCGCGGGACTGGTCGACGTAGGACACGATGACGTTCTCGCCGAGGCGCAGCGATCCGGAGTCGGGGGTCTCCTGGCCGGCGATCATGCGGAACAGGGTCGTCTTGCCGGCCCCGTTGGGACCGATCACGCCGACGATGCCGCCCTTCGGCAGGTCGAAGTTCAGGTCCTCGATCAGCAGGCGGTCGCCGTACCCCTTGGACACGTTCTCGGCGCGCAGCACCAGGTCGCTCAGGCGCGGGGCGACGGGGATGCGGATCTCCGCGGTGCGGACCTTCTCGCTGGTCTCCTCGTCCACGAGCCGCTGGTAGTTCTGGAGGCGGGCCTTGCTCTTGGCCTGGCGGGCCTTGGGCGAGCTGCGCACCCACTCGAGCTCCCGGGCCAGGGCCTTCTGGTGCGAGCTCTCCTTCTTCTCCTCGTGCTCCAGGCGCACGCGCTTCTGCTCGAGCCAGGAGGAGTAGTTGCCCTTGTAGGGGATGCCGCGGCCCCGGTCGAGCTCGAGGATCCACTCGGCGACGTTGTCCAGGAAGTACCGGTCGTGGGTGATGGCCACCACCGTGCCCTGGTACTCGTCGAGGAACCGCTCCAGCCACGCCACCGACTCGGCGTCCAGGTGGTTGGTGGGCTCGTCGAGGAGCAGCAGGTCCGGGCTGGACAGCAGCAGCCGGCACAGGGCGACGCGGCGGCGCTCGCCGCCGGAGAGCGTGGTGACGTCGGCGTCGCCGGGCGGGACCCGCAGGGCGTCCATCGCCACGTCCAGCTTGCGGCCGGTGTCCCACGCGCCCAGGCGGTCGATCTCCTCCTGCACCTGCTGGAACTCCTCCAGCAGCGCCGCCATCGCGTCGTCGTCCATCGGCTCGGCCAGCTGCGCGCTCATCTCCTCGTAGCGCTTGGTGAGGCCGATCTGGTGCGCGAGGCCGTCCTCGACGTTGCCGCGCACGTCCTTGGCGGGGTCCAGCTCGGGCTCCTGGGCCAGCAGCCCCACCGTCGCGCCGGGCGCCAGCTGGGCGGTCCCGGAGATCGCCGTGTCGAGCCCCGCCATGATCTTCAGCAGGGTGCTCTTGCCGGCGCCGTTGGCCCCCAGGACGCCGATCTTCGCCCCGGGCAGGAAGGACAAGGAGATGTCCTTCAGAACCACCTTGTCCGGAGGGTGCACCTTCTGGAGCCGGTGCATGACGTAGATGTACTGCTGCTCGCTCATGGGCCGCAGGGTAACGGAGGGCCCGGTGTCACGTCCGCTCAAGTCGGGACGCGCTACCGTCGAAGCGCAACAGATGGAGACACCGAGCAGCACGCGGCCGCGGATCGAGGCGCCGCGCGCCCCCGAGGAGGGGTGAATGGGAACGATGAGCTACGAGCCCCGTGCGCGGGACCGCTCCCGCGAGGGATGGGTCGCCCGGCGCAGCGAGGGCGGCTGGACGAACTACCACCGCATGGACTGCCCCCATGCGGAGCGTGAGCGCACGGGCGTGCGCGCCGTGGTGCGGGGACCCTGGCGGTACCTCTCGCACCACTGGAACCCGTGCCCGCACTGCAGGCCCCCGAAGGGCGAGTAGCCGGCGGGGACCCCCAGGCGTCGCCGATCGCGCTTCGCTACCGTGGGGCGCGGTTCGGCAGCAGCAGGAGGCGCCCATGGACAGCACCGACGCGACGTTCCGCCAGGACGTCATCGAGCGTTCCCACGAGGTCCCCGTGGTGGTGGACTTCTGGGCCCCGTGGTGCGGCCCGTGCCGCCAGCTGGCCCCCGTGCTGGAGGCGGCCGTCGAGCGCCACGGCGACGAGGTCGTCCTCGTGAAGGTCAACATCGACGAGAACCCGGCCGTGGCCCGCGAGTACCGGGTGCAGAGCATCCCGTTCGTGGCGGCATTCAGGGACGGCAAGCCCGTCGGGGAGTTCGTGGGGATGCAGCCTGCGCCCTCGGTGGAGTCGTTCGTCAACAGGCTGGTCCCCACGAAGGCCGACCGCCTGGTCGCCCTCGGTGACGAGGACTCCCTGCGCGAGGCGCTGGTGCTGGACGCCGGCCACACCCCGGCGCGGCTCGCCCTCGCGCGGCTGCTGCTCGCCGACGGCCGCACCGCGGAGATCCCGGAGCTGCTGGACCCGGTGTCCTACGACCCCGCGGCCGCGGGCATCCTCGCCCGGGTGCGGCTCGCACCGGTCGAGGTGCCGGACGTGGTGGCCGGCCTGGACGCCCTGGACGGGGGCCGCACCGAGCAGGCCCTCACCCACCTGCTGGACGCCGTGCGGGCCGCCGCCGGGCAGCCCGAACTGCGCGACGACCTCAGGGCGGTCATGGTCGGCGCGTTCGGGGAGCTGGGCGAGCACCATCCCCTCACCGTGCGCTTCAGGAAGCGCCTGGCGCAGGCTCTGTACTAGGGGAGTGGCGGGGCCGGCGCGCGGCCGGCCCGGCTACTTCTCGCGGTAGACGATGCGTCCCCGGGACAGGTCGTACGGGGACAGCTCCACCCGCACGCGGTCGCCAGGGTTGATGCGGATGCGGTAGCGGCGCATCCGGCCGGCCATGTGGGCCAGGACCTCGTGGTCGTTGTCCAGAACGACCCGGAACATGGTGTTCGGCAGGGCCTCGGTGACCTCGCCCTCCACCTCGATCGCCTCTTCCTTCTGCTTCGCCGTGGGAACGTCTCCTTGAATCGGGCCACGCGTCATCGGGCGCGTCGCCGCCGGCATCCCCCCAAGGGTAGCCGCTCCGGGGGGCCGCCGCACGCTCAACTCACGCGCGCTGCGGACGATGGTGAGGGAGCAGCTCCCTCGTCGACGGGAACCTCGCGTGACCACCAGCGCCAGCCCGCAGCACACATCCGGGGCGGGAGACCCCCGCCGCCTGCCACGCCTCGGCGACCTTCTGGTGCGCATGGGGGCCCTCACGGCGGGCGACCTGGAGTGGGCGCTGCAGGAGCAGAAGGCCGACGGCCGGCGCCTCGGCGAGATCCTGCTCGCGCACGGCAAGGTCACCGGCGAGCAGATGGCCCTCGCGCTCGCGCAGCGCCTGGGCGTCGAGCGCGCGAACCTCGACCACCCGGACCCCGAGGTGATCGAGCTCATCGACGCGCGGAGCCAGCGCCGCTACTCCGCGGTGCCGCTGCGCCTCGACGCGGACGGCCGCCTCGAGGTCGCGATGGCCGACCCGCAGAACATCGTCGCCATCGACGACCTGCGGATGATCGCCGGCCGTGAGATCCGCCCGGTCCTCGCCCTGCCCGAGGAGGTCGCCGCCCTCCTCAACAAGCACTCGACGATGGAGGAATTCGTCGCCGAGATGATCGAGGAGGCGACGGACGAGGACGGCTACGGCGAGGGCGGCGCCAGCGTCAACGAGCTCCGGGCCGCGGGTGACGACGCCCCCGTGGTGCGCCTGGTCAACTCGGTCATCGTGCGCGCGATCGACTCGGGCGCCTCGGACATCCACTTCGAGCCGCAGCCCAACGACATGGCCGTGCGGTTCCGCATCGACGGCGTGCTGCGCCAGGTCGCGAGCGTGCCGCTCAAGCTGTCCCGCGGCGTGGTGAGCCGCATCAAGATCATGGCCGAGATCGACATCGCCGAGCGCCGCCGCCCCCAGGACGGCCGCGTGGGCCTGATCCTGCACGGCAAGCACCTCGACCTCCGCGTCGCGACGCTGCCGACCGTGCACGGCGAGAGCGTGGTCATCCGCATCCTCGACCGCTCCAACGTGCTGCTGGACCTCGCGACCCTGGGGTTCCAGCCCGAGACGCTCAGCGGGTGGGAGCGCTGCTACCGCAAGCCGTACGGCGCCCTGCTGGTCACGGGCCCCACCGGCTCCGGCAAGTCGACCACCCTGTACGGCACCCTCAACGTGCTCAACACGCCCGACCGCAAGATCATCACGGTCGAGGACCCGGTCGAGTACCGGCTCAACGGCGTGAACCAGATGCAGGTCAACCACAAGGCGAAGGTCACGTTCGCCGCGGGCCTGCGGTCGATCCTGCGGTGCGACCCGGACTGCGTGATGATCGGTGAGATCCGCGACGGCGAGACCGCCCAGATCGCCATGGAGGCGGCCCTCACCGGCCACCTCGTGCTCGCCACCCTCCACACCAACGACTCGGCGAGCGCGATGACCCGCCTCACCGAGATGGGGATCGAGCCGTTCCTGTCCGCCTCGGCGGTGCTGGGCGTGCTCGCCCAGCGCCTCGCGCGCCGGGTGTGCCAGCACTGCCGCGTCGGCGACCCGATGTCCCTCGCCGAGCTGCGGGACATCCTCGGCGATTCCGACATCCCCGCGAACCTGCCCGACCCCATCACGGTGCCCCGCGCCGAGGGCTGCGAGAAGTGCGGCGGGTCCGGCTACTCCGGGCGTCTCGGCGTGTACGAGATGCTCACCAACAGCGAGAAGATCGAGTCGCTCACCGTCCAGCGCGCGTCGTCGGAGGAGATCCGCCGCCAGGCGCGCCGCGAGGGGATGATCACCCTCCGCGAGGACGGCCTCCGCAAGGTGCTCGCCGGTCAGACGACGATCGACGAGCTCATGCGCACCGTCTCCTAGCGCCGCCCGTCACCCCCTCGCGCGGGGGGTTCCCGGCGGGCGCGGCCCGTCGGAACGTCCTCTCCCGGCGCGGGGCGACCCGCACCACGGTGCCGCCGTACCGTTGCGGTCATGGACGTCACCGGCGCAGCACGGATGCTCGGGATCACCGGATCCCGCCTCACCGACCAGGACCTGGCGGGCGCATGGCGGCGCTTCGCCCGCGAGCACCACCCCGACGCCCGCCCCGGCGACCCGGACGCGGCGCAGCGCTTCATCGAGGGCCGTCGCGCCTACGAGGTGCTGCGGGGCCGCGTGGCGCAGGAACGGGAGGCCGGCTGGGACACGGCGCACGAGAACCTGCGCCGCATGGACCGCGTCGTCCGCGGGGAGCGGGCCGACATGGCCAGCCCCTACCGGTTCTCGAACGTCGCCTCCCGGGAGTGGCTGGCCTGAGGCGCTAGGCCGGCGCGTCCCCGGGCTCGGCCTCGCCGGAGCCCAGGCGGCGCCACACGTCGCCCAGCACGGCGACCTCGCCGGGGGTGAGGCGGTCCAGGAACCGGGCGCGCACGCCGGCCCGGTGCGTGTCGCGGGCGGTCCGCAGCCGGTCCGCGCCCGCCTCGGTGAGCACGGCGTTCGCGCCGCGGCGGTCGGCCGGGCACGGCTGCTTCTCCACCAGGCCGTCGCGCACCAGCCGGTCGACGAGCCGGCTCACGCCGGACAGCGACAGCACCGTGCGGGCGGAGATCTCGGAGATGCGCATGCGCCGCTCGGGGGCGTCGGCCAGGAGGATCAGCACCTCGTAGGCGGACACCGCCAGCCCCTCGGTGCGCTGCAGCTCCTCGTCCAGATCGGACAGGAGCCGTGCGTGCACGCGCAGGAAGCCCCTCCACGCGGCCAGCTCGTCCTGGGTGAGGGGCCCGCCGTTTGCATTTGGTTGCGTGCGCAACTAAACTCCTTGCCGTTACAAGCAATGTAGCGCTGATCACGGGAGGTCGCGCAATCATGCAGCGCACCGCGGGCATCCACCACGTCACCGCGATGGCATCCGACCCGCAGCGCAACCGGGACTTCTACGAGGGCGTCCTGGGCCTGCGGATGGTCAAGCGCACCGTGAACTTCGACGATCCGGGCACGTACCACCTGTACTACGGGGACGGCGTCGGGTCGCCGGGCACCATCCTCACCTTCTTCCCCATGCCGGGCATCCGGGAGGCGGTCCGCGGCTCGGGCATCACCGAGTCCGTCGAGCTCGCCGTCCCCGCCGGATCGCTCGGGTACTGGACGGACCGGCTCGCGGCGTTCGGCGTCCCGGCCGCCCCGCACCCGCTGCCGGGCGGGCTGGCGCTCGCCGACCCCGACGGCATGGCGGTCGTGCTGCTGGAGCGGCAGGGCCTGCCTGAGCCCGTCGCCTGGGACGGCCCCGTGCCCCAGGACGCCGCGATCCGCGGCGTCGACGGCGTCACCCTGCGCGTCCGCGACGCGGCGGTCACCCGCGCCTTCATGAGCCGCGCCCTGGGGATGGACGACGACGGCGAGGGCCTCCGCGCGGCCGGCGCCCTGGGCGGCTCCGTGCGCGTCACCGAGGACCGGGACGGCCCCCGGGCCCGCATGGGCGCCGGGTCCATCCACCATGTGGCCTTCCGGGTCCCCGACGGGCCCCGCCAGGCGCAGTGGCGGTCCGAGCTGGTCGCCGCCGGGGCGAACGTGAGCCCGGTCATGGACCGCGACTACTTCACGTCCATCTACTTCCAGGAGCCCGGCGGCGTGATCCTGGAGATCGCGACCGACACGCCCGGGTTCACCCGGGACGAGGACCAGGACGCGCTGGGCGAGGAGCTGCGGCTGCCCGCATGGGTGGAGCAGCACCGCGAGCGCATCGAGGAGGTCCTCGCGCCCCTCGGCCCGGCGGTCCCGGGAGGTGCCCGGTGACCCAGGACCTCGTGCACCTGCACCGTCCCGCCCGCCCGGGACGGCCCACCCTCCTGCTGCTGCACGGCCGCGGCGGCAGCGAGGGCGACCTCGTGGCCCTGGCCGACGCGGTCGACCCGGGCGTGGGCGTGCTCGCGCCGCGCGGGCCCGACGCGCAGCAGCCGGCCGGGTTCGCCTGGTTTCTGCACCGCGCCATCGGGATCCCGGTGGAGGAGAGCCTGGACGCCCGGCTCGCCGAGGTGGGTGACTGGGTGGCGGCCGCGGCCGCCCGCTACGGCACCGGGCCGCTGGTGGCGGTGGGGTTCAGCAACGGCGGCATGATGGCCGGCGCCCTGCTGGCCGCCCGCCCCGACCTGGTGACCTCCGCGGCGCTGCTCAGCGGGGCGTACCCGCTGCCCGCCCACGTGCTCGCCCTCGGTGGGGCCTCGGGACGGCGGATCATCATGGCGGGCGGTGACGCCGACCCGTTCCACACCGCCGAGACCCTGGACGCCGGGGAGGCCTCGTACGCCGCGGCCGGGGCGGTGGTGGAGAAGCACCTCACCCCCGGCGCCGGCCATGGGATCACGGCATCCCAGGTGGACGCGCTGCGCGCCTGGCTCGCCTCAGGCTGACGGCACGGGCGCCGGCCCGGGGCCCATCCCCGGCACCGGCGCCCCCAGCTGCGCCAGCGCGTGCGGCAGGTCCCAGCTGCCCCGGGACGACCGCCACCTGCCGCGCGGCAGCTCGAACACCGTCACGCCGCTCACCCGGATCGTCCGGCCCGTCGGCGCGACCGACAGGAACTGCCCCAGGTGCGTGCCGGTCATCGTCCACAGCGCGCACACCTGGTCGCCCTCGGCGATCATGTCGTCCACCTCGAACCGCAGGTCCGGGAAGGACCGGCGCAGCGACTCGATGACCAGCAGCGTCTCGTGCGGGCCGCTGCCGCCCATGGGCCGGCCCAGCACCTGCGGGTCGATGATGCGCTCGCGCTCCCCCGAGACCTCCTCGTTGAAGAGGTTCTCGAAGATGCGCATCACCACGGCCTTCATGCCGCGTCCGGAACTCATCGCGTGATCCTCCGTATCGTGCCCGTCGCGTCCGCCAGCAGGGTCGCCGACTCCCGCGGCCCGCTCACGGAGACGGTCATCTGGATGGCCCGGCTGAACGGCACCTGGCGGGAGACCAGGACGCAGCACACGTCGGGGGACTCGATGGGGATGCGGCGGGCCCGCGCGACGAGGGCCGGCACCCGCGCCAGGTTCACCTCCCGCGCCCGGAAGGCCGCGGGCCCCACCGACTCCCGCCGGATCTGCACCGGCTGCGGGTCGAACAGCCGCCCGTCGCGCCACAGGTAGCGGTCCACGTTGCCGGGCTTGTCGGGGTCCCGCACGTAGAACACCGCGTAGCCGTCGTAGATCCCGATGCTGGTGAACTGCGGGAGGGTCCCGCCGAACCGCGCGCGGAGGTCGCCGAGCAGGCGCGCCATGCCGCCCGGCTCCCACGGCGCGGGCCCGGCGTCGGGATCGGGGACGCCGTCGTCGCCGTTCGCGGGCGGCGTCTCCGTGACGGGCGCCGCGGTCACCGGCTCCACCGGGTCCGCGATGCCGTCGTCCGGGTTGCCGGGAGTGAACGGCCGGCCGTCGGCGGTGACCGTCACGGTCCGCTCCACCGTCACCATGCGCGCCGTGTCGCCGCCCGAGCACCCGCTCCACGCGAGGGCGGCGGCGGCCATCAGGGGCGGCAGGAGGAGGGCGCGGTTCCGCGGCATCGCGCGGGGATCGTATCCTCCCCCCGATGCCCCGCCGTGCGCCCCGCCCGCGCCACCCCGCCCCCAGGCCCGGCCGCTGATGCGCGGGCTCCTGGCCGGCCTGCTCATCCTCGTGGGGCTGGCGTGCGCGGTGTACCTGCAGACCATGGCCTACGTGGGCGGGAACGTCCTGGAGTCGGGCCGCTTCGCCGACACCACGCTCGAGGTGCTGGCCGGGGACGCCGGTTCCGCGGCGGCCGCCCGCGTGCTGACGGCGGAGGTGGATCGCAGCGCAACGAGGCGTGGGGTGGTCGTCCCCGCGGAGACCCGCGCCCTGGTGGAGGCGGGGCTACGCAGGTGCTGCGCCGGCCGGGACGGTGGACGTGCTGCGGCCGGTCGTCACCGGCGCCCACCGGGCCCTGCTGGACGGCCGCGACGCGCGGTTCTCGCTGGCGCCGCTGCGCCGCAGGTGGTGCGGGCCGTGGAGGCGCGCGAGCCGGCGGCCGTCTCCCTGGTGCCGCCCGAGTCGGACTTCCCGGTGGTGCGCGTGCCGGTGTCCTGGCGGGAGGCGGGTCCCGTGGAGCTGGCCGGCACGCTCCGCGACGGGCGGGGGACCGCGGCCCTCATCGCCGTGGCGGCCTTCGTGCTGGCGGTGGTCGTGTCGCGCCGGCGGCCCGCGGCCCTCATCGCGATCGGCGCCGCCCTGTGCGTCACCGCCGTGCTGCCGCTGCTGGTGCGCGGCGGGGCGGGGGCCGCCGCCGCGGGGCTGGTCGACTCCGACGTCGCGGACCCGCTGGCGCAGGCGCTGGTGGACGGCTTCACCTCCGGGTACCTCACGGCGGCCCTGGAGACGGTGATCGTGGGCGGCGTGGTGATCGCCGCCGGCATCCTCATGGGGGGCCGGGGCCGCTGATCGCGCACCTCGACCTGGACGCGTTCTTCGCGGCGGTCGAGATGCACCGGCGCCCCGAGCTGCGGGGTCGGCCCATGGCGGTGGGAGGGGACCCCGACGGGCGGGGCGTCGTCGCCACCGCGAACTACGCGGCGCGGCGGTTCGGGGTGCGGTCGGCGATGAGCTGCGCGGAGGCGCGCCGCCGGTGCCCGGCCCTGGTGTTCGTGCGGCCCGACATCGGCGAGTACCGGGCGTGGTCCGAGCGCGTGTGGGCGACCGTGGGAGGGCTCGTGCCGGTGTGCGAGCCGGTGGGCCTGGACGAGGGGTACCTCGACCTGGGCGAGGACGACCCCATCGGCCTCGCCCGCAGGGTGCAGCGCGCGGTGGCCGACGACGTCCGCCTGTCCGCCTCGCTGGGGGTGGCGACCTGCAAGGTGGTGGCGAAGATCGCATCCGACCGGGACAAGCCCGGCGGCCTCACCGTCGTGCCCCGCGGCGGTGAGCGGGCGTTCCTGTCCCCCCTCGCAGTGCGCCTGCTCCCGGGGGCCGGGCCCCGCACCACGGCCCGGCTCCTGGAGGCCGGGGTGGAGACCATCGGCGACCTCGCCGAGCTGCCGCAGGAGCGCGTCGCCGCCCTCATCCCCGGACGGGTCGGCGAGCTGCTGCGCGACCGCGCACGCGGGGTCGACCCGCGCCCGGTCGTCGCCGAGCCGCCCGAGCGGATCTCGGTGAGCACCGAGCGCACCTTCGACCGCGACGTCTCCGACCGGGCGGAGCTCGCCCGGCGGGGGCAGGAGATGGCGCGGGACGTCGCGTCCTCGCTGTCACGCCGCGGGCGGTGCGCCCGGACCGTGACCGTCAAGCTCCGGTACGGGGACTTCTCCACCGTCACCCGCTCGCACACGATGGCCGCCGCCACCGACGACGCCGGCGCGATCTGGCGCATGGCGTGGCACCTGCTGGAGACCGCGCTGGAGGAGCGTCCCGGGCCGCTGCGCCTGCTGGGCGTCGGCGCCAGCGGGCTCTCGGAGCAGCACCAGCTGGCGCTGTTCTAACCGGCGAGCGCCCGCAGCGCCGCGAGCACCTGGCGATGCCGCCGCGCGGATGCCGCGTCCCTCCACCCCCAGCGGATCCCGCCGTGCACCACGGTGCTGAGCCCGATCGCGTCGCCGATGTCCGTCGCCGTGAACCGCAGCCCGGTCACGAACTCGGCGCCCGGCAGCGGATCGGCGACCACCGCCGCCTCGCCGCGGGCGACCACCGCGAAGCCGGTCCCCACCAGGGTGAGCGCGGCCCGCGGGTCGGCGCGCAGCCGGCCGAGGCTCCCGCGGTGGTGGGCGAGCGCGAACAGCACCTCGCGGTCGCCCGCCCGGTGGACGGCGCTCACGGGGATGGCGGACGGCCCGTCCGGCGCCACCGTCGCGAGGACCGCCACCAGGCCGGAGGGGAACTCCGGGAGCGCCGCGGGGGACCGGTCCATGGGACCCACCGTACCCCCGCCGGGGGACGCCCGGTGGGAGGATCGACCCGCCGAGGGCCCCGCTGCGCGCCGGAATCGCTGAAACGGGTGTTGCCGAATGCGCAATTCCTCTCAGTTTCGGTGTGGACACCCGTGTGTGCAGGGAAGTAGGAAGCCCCATCGAACCCCGAGAAGCCGTGTTTCGGGTCTCGGCGTCCGTTGCCAAAGGGTGCGGCGCCGTCGTTGCCCGACCTGAACCGAACCTGGAGCCGAACATGTCCGCAGCGCCTCGATTGCGTGGAATGCTCGTCGCCGTGGTTCTGGCGCTCGCCGCGATGTTCGCGGCGGCGTCAGGGGCGCTGGGCGCGGGCATCCAGCTCGACCGGAGCATCTCGCCGCCGCAGGCGGTGGTGCGCGGGTCGGGAACGCAGGTCTTCACCTTCAACATCACCTTCACGTCCACCGCGAACCGCTACGAGTTCACGGTGCTCGACCCCAACGGCATCGCCGTGGTCCCGACCGAGGTCGTGAACACGCCGGGTGCCCAGAGCCCGATCTCCGGGACCCGCACGTGGAGCCCGCCGGCCGGCGCACAGCCGGGCCGGTACCAGGCCCAGGTGCGGTTCTTCTCGAGCACCGGCTTCGAGGCCGAGGCGCGCGTCACGTTCGACGTCGCGGACCAGCTCGGCTCGATCCGCCTCGTGAAGTACGAGGACCTCAACGGCAACGGAAGCCGTGACGCCGGCGAGCCCGGCGTGCCGAACTGGACGTTCAACCTCGTGAACCCGCAGGGCAACCCCAGCGACGCCCGCACCGGCAACGACGGGACCGTGACGGTGCCCAACGTGCCGGCCGGCACGTGGCGCGTCGACGAGGTCATGCAGGGCGGCTGGGTCGCCGTGACCCCCACGGGCGGCCAGGTGGCCGTGCCGTCGGGCGGCATCGGGACCTTCACGGCGGGCAACGTCCGCCCGGCGCCGCTGTCCGGCACCGTGTGGCTGGACCTGAACTCCAACGGCCGCATCGACGCGGGCGAGAACGGCCGCGGCGGCGTGACCCTCACGCTCAGCGGCACCACCGGCCTCGGCACCCGGGTCAGCGAGACCACGGTGTCCACCGGTGACGGCACGTACGTCTTCCCGGACCTGATGCCCGGGACGTACTCGGTCCGCATGACCACCCCGAAGGGCTTCACCGCGACCACGGCGATCGTCCGCAACGGCCGGATCATCACCTCCGGCGTCGGCAACCCGAACAACAACTTCGGGATCGTGTCCGGCTCCGGCGTGGTCACCCAGACCCCCGACGTGACCATCGACAAGCGCGGCCCGGCGACGGCGCTTCGCGGCCAGGTGTTCACCTACGTCATCGTGGTGCGCAACAACTCGACGTTCGCCGCGCGCAACGTCGAGGTGACCGACCTGGTCCCGGCGAACCTCACGCTCGTGGCCATCCCGTCGGGCGCCACCATCCGCAACGGCGTGGTGACCTGGAGCCTCGGGACCCTCGCCCCCGGCGCGAGCAGGACGCTGCGCATGCGGGTGCGGGTGAACGCGAACACCACGGCCACGCGGCTGGTGAACACCGCGACCGTGACCGCCACGGGCCTGCCGCCCAAGCGCGACACGGTGACGACGCGGCTGAAGAACCCGCCGCCCGTCCGTCGCAGCGGGGGCGTGACCGGCTGATGCGGGTGACCGTCCCCATGACGGGAGCGGTGGCGCGGGGGGCCTGGACGGCCCCCCGCGTGTTCCGGGCCGCGGCGGCGGGTGCCGCCACGGTCGCGCTGGCGCTGACCGGCGCGGTCGCCACGGCGGGGGCCCAGGTGCCGCCCGCCACGACGGCCGCGGCGCAGAAGCCCATCGGAACCGCCCCCACCGACAAGAAGGCCTTCACCGCGCGCGTGCTGCTGCCCACGGTCGGGCGAGCCGCGCCGAGCAGCCGGGCCCGTGTGGTGCAGCGGGTCTCGCCGTACGCCCCGTACGACAACGACCCGCAGGTGCTGCTGGTGCTGGAGACGGCCAGCGGCCCCGGCGGCCCCTGGTACCGGGTGCTGCTGCCCGTGCGCCCCAACGGCACGTCCGCGTGGGTGTCCGGCGCGGCACTGCAGGTGCGCGCCACGCCGTACCGGGTGCGCGTGCGCCTGGGCGTCCGACGCCTCGAGCTCCTGAAGGCGGGCAAGGTCCTGAACCGCTGGAGCGTCGGGGTGGGAACGCCGCAGAACCCGACGCCGCAGGGCCTGTTCGCCCTCAGCGAGATCGTGCCGCAGTCGAACCCCCGCGGGTTCTACGGGCCGTTCATCCTCACCCTGTCGGCCCACTCCGACCGGCTGTCGGACTTCGACGGCGGCCAGGGCCAGGTGGCCATCCACGGCACCAACCTGCCCGGGCTGCTGGGCGGGGCCGTGAGCCACGGGTGCGTCCGGATGCCGAACACCGGCATCAAGAAGGTGGCGAAGCTCGTGCCGCCCGGCGCGCCGGTGGAGATCCTGCCCTGACGGCAGCGCCCGGGCGGCCCTCGGGCCGCCCGGGCACCCCGCCCCGGCCGTGCGCCTCATCCCGGGGCGCCGGCCGCGTGCGCGACGGCGCGGGCACCGAGCAGGAGCGGTGAGATGCCCGCGGCGACGGCGGCGGGCTGCGGCGCCCAGCCGGCGGCGGCGTGGACGGTCCGGGCGGCGGTGAGCGCGGCGCCGGGGGCGGCCCCGGCGGTGATGCACGCCAGGCCGGCGGCGGCCATGACGGCCGCGGTGGCCGCGCGCAGGCGGCGGGGGATGCGGTGCATGGAGGACGGCCTCCCGGTGGGATGACCGCTCCAGCCTGGCGGGGCGCGGCGCGCGGGTGGCGCGCCGTTCGCCCCGCCGGTGTCACCGGACGCGCGCGCGATGCGCGCGGGCGGGCGTCAGCCCTGCGGCATGATCCGCTCGCCGAGGCCGTGCGGCATGAACTGCTCCGCCATCGCGTAGAGCTCCGGCGGGTACGGGTGCGCGCCGATGGAGGCCGACATGCCGCCGTCCACCATGATGGTCTGGCCCGTGATGTAGCTGCCGGCGTCGGAGGCCAGCAGCAGCAGCGCGCCCACCAGCTCCTCGGGGTCGCCCAGGCGGCGCATGGCCGTCTGGTCCTCGATGCGCTGCTTGAACGGCGGGATGGCCAGCACCTGGTCGGTCATCTCCGACGGGAACCAGCCCGGGCCGATGGCGTTGACCCGGACACCGCGGTCGGCCCACTGGAGCGCCAGGTACTTGGCGAGGTGGATCGTCGCGGCCTTCGAGGTGGCGTAGGCGACGGGGATGTTGAAGTGCCCGCCGGCGCCGCCCACCGACGCCATCATGATGATCGAGCCGCCGCCCGCGGCCAGCATGTGCTGCGCGGCCGCCTGCACGGTGAGGAACGTGCCGGTGAGGTTGATCTCGATGGACTGCCGGAACAGGTCGCCCGGGATCTTCTCCGGGACCGCGGCCGCCTCCGGCACCAGGCCGGCGTTGGCCACCATCACGTCGATCCGGCCGAACCGCTCCGCCGCCGCCGCGACCATGGCGTGCACCTGCGCCTCGTCGGTGACGTCGCAGGGCTGCACCATCGCGGTGCCGCCGTTCGCGGCGATCCGGTCCGCGACCTCCTGGAGCTTCTCCACGCGGCGGGCGGCGAGCACCACGTTGGCCCCCGAGGCGGCGAGCGCCTCGGCGAACGTGATGCCGAGACCGGCGGACGCGCCGGTGACCACGGCCGTCTTGCCGCCCAGGTCGAACCGTTCCGTGACGCTGCTCATGCACTTCCTCCTCGTGTCCCCGGTGGGCGTCCCGTCGCTCGGGACGACGGTGAGTGTGCCCCCGCTCCGGCCGCCGCGTCCAATAGGACCTGTCGGCCCGGGCGATAGGCTGCGCCTATGGGGATCGACCCGCAGCGCCTGCGGTCGCTGGTCGTGCTCGCCGAGGAACTGCACTTCGGGCGGGCGGCGGCGCGCCTGCACATCACCCAGCCCAGCCTGAGCCAGCAGGTCGCCCGCCTGGAGCGGGAGGTCGGGGTGCGGCTGGTCGACCGCGGGCCGCGCGGCACGCGGCTCACCGGCGCCGGGGCCCGGCTGGCGGACGCCGCCCGCCCGGCGCTCGCGGCGATCGACCGCGCCGTCGCGGAGATCCGCGAGGCCGAGGGCATCGCGCCGACCCTGCGGATCGGCGTGCCGCGCATGGAGTACGCGGCGCACCCCGCGATCGCCGGGCTCACCGAGCGGGCCCGGGTGGCGGCCGGCGCCGAGCGCGTGGAGTTCCACGCGCTGCTCACCGGGGCGGCCCTCGCGGCCCTGCGCGCCGGCGAGGTGGACGCCGCCTACATGTACGCGCCGGTGGACGACGACAGCGTGGAGGTGGTGCCGGCGTTCACCGACACCCTGCTGGTCGCGCTCCCCGGCGGCCATGCCCTCGCCGCGCGCGACCGCCTGGTGTTCGCGGACCTCGCCGGGCAGACGATCGTGACGTGGACCCGCGAGTCGATGCCGGAGCTCCGCGCCACGCTCCAGATGTACTGCGAGAAGGAGGGGTTCACGCCGTCTGTCGCGGAGGCCCCGGACACCCCCGGGGCGCTGGCGGAGATGGTCTCGCGCACCGGCGGCGTCGCCCTGGTCGCCCAGACGTGGGCGGACATGGCCCCGGAGTCGGGGCTGGTGTTCCGCGCGATCGCCCGGCCGCAGATGGTGGTGGCCTGCGTGCTCGCCTGGCCCCGCGAGCGCCCCGGCAGGGGTGCGGCGGCCATCGCGGCCGCGGCGGCCGCCCCGCCGGGCTAGACCAGCCGGCCCGCGGCCTCCAGCGCCCGGGCCATGAACGCGGACTGGCTGTTGAGGGGCTCCTCGCCCTCTGCCGGGAGCACGCGCGACCACGCCCCGGAGGGGTCCAGGCGCCAGGCGAGCGCCGTGTCGGAGAGCATGAGCTCGAGCGCCGCCAGGAGCTCCCGCCGGCAGGCGGGGTCGTCGACCGGGGCGACGGCCTCCACGCGGTGGTCGAGGTTGCGCACCATCATGTCGGCGGAGCCGATCCACACGCGGGCGTCGTCGCCGCTGTGGAACGCGAAGATGCGGGCGTGCTCGAGGAAGCGTCCCACCACGGACACCACGCGCACGTTCTCGCTCACGCCGGGCACGCCCGGCCGCAGCCCGCAGATGCCGCGGATGACCAGGTCCACCGGCACCCCGGCCTGCGACGCCCGGTAGATGGCCTCCGTGACGGGCCCGTCCATGAGCGAGTTCATCTTCATGACCACGCGGCCCGGCACGCCCTCGCGATGGGCGGCGACCACGCGCTCGATCTCGGCGACCAGTCCCTCGCGCAGGTGCGACGGCGCGACCAGCAGCCGCTCGTACCGCGGCGGGCGGGCGAACCCGGTGAGGTGGTTGAACAGGTTCGCGACGTCGGTGGTCGTCGCCTCGTCGCAGGTGAACAGGCCGATGTCGGTGTAGAGGCGGGCGGTGCTGGGGTTGTAGTTGCCGGTGCCGATGTGGCAGTACCGGCGCACCCGGTCGCCCTCGCGGCGCGCCACCATGCAGAGCTTGGCGTGCGTCTTGAGCCCGGGGATGCCGTACACCACGTGCACGCCGGCGCGCTCCATGGCGCGGGCCCACCGGATGTTGCGCTCCTCGTCGAACCGGGCCTTCAGCTCGACCAGGCAGATGGACTGGATCCCGCGCTCGGCGGCACGGATGAGCGCCGGCACGATCGGCGAGTCACCGCTGGTGCGGTACACGGTCTGCTTGATCGCCAGGACGTCCGGGTCGTCGACCGCCTGCACGACGAACCGCTCCACGGTCGCCGTGAAGTCGTCGTACGGGTGGTGCACCAGGATGTCGCCGCCGCGGATCGCCGCGAACATGTCGAGGCTGTCGTCATCGTCGGCGCTGCGCAGCCGGTGCGGCACCACGGGCCGCCACTCCGGGTCGCGCAGCTCGGGCCGCGGGAGGTTCGCGATCTGCCACAGGCTGGTCATGTCCAGCAGGCCCGGCACGAAGTAGGTGTCGCGGGGCGCCACCCGCATGGCGGTGGTGAGCTCCTCCAGCGGCTCGGCCGGCGCGCCCTGCTCGACCTCCAGGCGCACCACGTGGCCGAACCGCCGCTGCCGAAGCTGGTCCTCCACCGCGCCCAGGAGGTCGTCGACGTCGTCGCTGATGTCGAAGTCCGCGTCGCGCGTCACGCGGAACAGCACCGAATGGGCGATCTCCATGCCCGGGAACAGGCGCCACGCGTGCGCGCCGATGAGCTGCTCCAGCGGCACCAGGCTGTCCCCGGCGGGGAACAGGCGGGGCAGGCCGGAGGGCACCTTGAGGCGGGCGAACCGCTGCTCCCCGGTCTCGGGGTCGCGCACCATGAGCCCGAGGTTGAGCGACAGGCCGGAGATGTACGGGAACGGCAGGCCCGGTCCCACCGCCAGCGGGGTCAGGACGGGGAGCACCTGCCGCTCGAACCCGTCGTCGGCGGCCGCCCGGTCCTCGGGGGACAGGGACCCGAGGTCCGACACGGCGATGCCCGCCTCGGCGAGCCGCGGGCGGATGTCGCCCTCCCAGATGCGCCACTGCTCGTCCACCAGCTCCCGCACGCGCACGGCGACGCGGTTGAGCACCTCCTCGCGCGGCATGCGGTCCGGCGTGGAGGACCGGCGCCCGGCGGCGGCGGCCTCCTGGGTGGCGGCGACGCGCACCATGAAGAACTCGTCGAGGTTGCTGGCGAAGATGGCCAGGAACTTGCAGCGCTCCAGCAGCGGCTGGCCGGCGTCGGCCGCCAGGGCGAGCACCCGGGCGTTGAAGTCCAGCCAGGAGAGCTCCCGGTTGGTGTACAGGCCGGGGTCCGCCAGGTCGGGCGCGGACGCGGGGTCGTGGGCGGTGGTCATCCCCGAGAGGATGACGCGGCGAGGCTCAGGGGGAAACCCGCGGTGGAGGTCTGTGACACGCGTTCGCGCACCACCCGCAGGGTGTACGTGCCGGAGCCGCGCGCCGCGACCACCTCGATGGTGTGCACGCCGCCGTTGGTGGCGGTGAACCGGAGCCGCTCGGTGGTGCCGGGGCCGATCGACGCGGCGGCGAGCCACGTGCGGGCGAACCGCGCGTTGGGGCGGTACCCGGGGGTGCCGGGGCGCCACAGGCGCAGGTCGAAGTCGGCGCCGGGCGGACCGGTGAGGGTCACGGTCACGCGCTCGCGGGCGCCGATCGTGATGCGGTAGTCGTCCCGGGGGTCCCGCCACGGGCCCACGTGTCCCCGCACCTGCCCCACGCCCGGGCCGGTGCCGGCCAGGACGGGGCGGGTGCGCGCAGCCTGCCGCGGGTCGTCGTTGGGCTCGGCGCTGTCGCGCACGGGGGCCGGCGCGGTGAGCGCCCGAGCGAGGTCGACCATGCCGGCGCCCGTGCCGGGGTCGGGGCCCGGATCGCCGAGGTCGGTGGCGGAGTCCTCGAGGATCTGCGCGACCTGCGAGGCGGTGAGGGTGGGGCGGGCCGCCCACACCCGGGCCGCGACGCCGCTCACCACGGCCGCCGCCATCGAGGTGCCCGACAGGCGCCCGTACCCGCCGGGGGTGGTGCTCAGCACGTCGGCGCCCGGTGCGGACAGGGCGACCTGCTGCCCCGAGGTGGAGGTGCCGATGGGGCGGCCGGCGGCGTCGACGGCAGCGACCGCCAGCACGTGGCGGTACGCCCCGGGGAACTCCCGCGTGGCCCGACCGCTGTTGCCGGCGGCGGCGACGACCAGCACGCCCCGGGCCGCGGCCGCGTCGATGGCCTCCTGCTCAAGCGGCGAGTACCCGCCGCCGCCGAAGCTGATGTTGATGATGCGGGCGCCGCGGGCGGTCGCGTACCGGATGCCCCGCACCAGCGTGGAGGTGCTCGCCCGCCCCGTCGTGTCGGCGATCTTGACGATGAGCATGCGCGAGGACGACACGCCCACCACGCCGGACCCGGCGTCGCGCGCGCCGATGATCCCCGCAACGTGGGTCCCGTGGCCCTCCGTGTCGTCGAACGGGTTGCCGTCGGAGGTGAACGACCGCGAGGTGCGGATGGCGACCGCCTCCCGCAGCGACGGGTGGGTCCCGTCGATCCCGGTGTCGAGCACCGCCACCAGCGGTCCCTCGTTCGGCGCGCCGGGCGGGGTCCAGTTGATGAGGCCGAGGTGCGGCTGGAGCGACGACTGGCGCTGCACGGCGGGCGACGGCGGCAGCGGTGGCGGTGTCGCCGTCAGCGCCACTCAGATCCTCAGCCGGAACGCCGCGAGCACCAGCAGCGCCAGGAGCACGAGCGCGGAGATGACGCCCACCGCGAAGCCCAGGCCGATGGCGAAGGGCATCACCAGGACCAGCGCCTGGGCGATCGCCACCACCATGAGGGCGTCGCGCACCAGGCCGGGCCGCAGCCGCGTGATGCCCATCACCGACAGCACCAGCAGCACGAATGCCAGCGCGGCGATGACGAATGTGCCGGGGCGCGCGATGAGGACGTACAGGATCTCGGCGAGTGCGAGGACGGCAGCGGCGCTGAACCGGCGGCCCCGGAGCCACGCCTGCGCCTTCGCACGGCTGCCGCGCGGGGGCTCGTCGATGATCCGGGAGAGGTCGCGCATGGCTGCCGAGTGTACCGCCGCCCCGCGCGGGAACCGCTTGCCGATGGTGAACGGAGGGTTCAGGCCTCCACGACCGGGGACGGCTCGGCGGGCGCCTGGGCGTCCGCGGCGTACAGATGGGTCATGTCGATGCCCACGCACGCGCGGCGCCACTCGGCGGCGAAGTCCGCGGCGGGGACGGTCCAGTCGACCGGGTCGGCGTCGTCCAGCAGGTCGAGCATCGCCTCGGCCATGCGCGGGTCGAACAGGCGCCCGGCGCCGTCGCGGATCTCCTCGCGGGCCGCCTCGAACGTCTTCGCGGGCCGGAACGGGCGCCGGGCCGTCATGGCGTCGAACGCGTCGCAGATCGCGACGAGCCGGCCCAGCATCGGGATGTCCCGGGCGACGAGCCCGGCCCCGTAGCCGGACCCGTCCCAGCGCTCGTGGTGGGACCGCACACCGTCCACCAGGGCGCGCGAGAACCCGACGTTGGCGAGGGCGTCGGCGCCCCAGTCGGGGTGGCGCCGGATGATCTCCCACTCCTGCTCGGTGGGCCGGGATGGCTTGCGCAGCACGGCGTCGGGGATCCCGACCTTGCCGATGTCGTGCACGAGGCCGGCGACGTGCGCGAGCGAGCGCTCCTCCGGGGTCCAGCCGAGCTCCTCGGCGAGCATCCGGCACAGGCGCCCCACCGCAGCCGAGTGGCGGGCGGTGTAGCGGTCCTTGAGGTCCACCAGCGCGACCAGGGCCAGGATGGTTCCGGTGGCGACCTCGTGCAGCTGGGTGGAGGCCAGGTCGGCGCGTTGCACGGCGGCCGCCTCGGCGGCCACGGCCCGGCGCTCGGCGGCCTGGGCGTCCTCGGCGGCGGACCGCGCGGCGGCCTCCGCGTCCTCGGCGCGCACCTGGGCGGCCTCCGCGGCGGCCTGCGCGCTCATCGCCTCGTCGCGGGTCCGCACCGCGGCGAGCAGCGCCAGCAGCAGGCCGACGGTCATGACGCCAACCAGGCCCGCCACCACCCGGTGGGCGGTGTCGTCGAGCGCGGCGCCGAGGCCGAGGGAGGCGATGAGCGCGGTGGAGCCCACCACGTCGGCGCCCGCGAGGGACATGAGCCAGGAGCGCCACACGCTGCCCACCGGCTCGCCGTACTTCAGCGCCACCATCAGCGCCACGAGGCCGTGGTTGACGGCGAGGAAGGCCACGGCGCCCGCGGCGGCCGTGAGGAACCACACCCCGGACCCGGGCTCGGTGCCGCCCCACAGCGCCCCGCCCCCGCGCACGGCGCCCACGGCGGCGGCGCCCGACAGGCCGAGGATGCCGGCGTTGCCGACGGCGACCCACCGCCCGTAGTTGCGGTTGTCGAACGCGGCGAGGGCGGCGCCCACCACCGGGGCCACCGGCGCGGAGCACACGTACGCGGCCGCCAGCGCCGGCAGGTGCAGGAGGCTCAGGGCGGTGCGCCCCTGGTCGGCCACGGTGCCGAGCACGGCGCTGATCACCGCGCCGAGCACGACGACGCCGAGGGCCTGGTCGACCCGCAGGCCGTCGGACGCCAGCAGCACGAGCGTGGCGAGCAGTCCGGCCGCCGCGATGAGCAGGCAGTACCGGCGGTACGAGGCGGGCGTGTCCTCCGTCACCTGCCTGATGCTATGCCGGTTTCCGCGTGCGCCCCAATCATCGGGCGTGCTGCGGTGCGGAACCGTCGCGCCGGGCGGGGGCGCTGTCCCCCCAAAGGGGGATGCGCCCGCCTGGCCCCGGTGCGTGAAGCGGGTGCTACCGGCCGTACACCGCGCCGCCCATGGCGGCGAGGATGGAGGTGAGGGCGGTGGCGAGGAGGAAGAGGCGGGACTTCATGGGCGGCGCTCCGTTGTCGGTGATTGCGCGGGGCTCTGCACCCCCCCGATCGGCTCGCGCTTTCGCGAAATGAGCGATGTGACGCCGGGGTGCCGCGCGCCCGGTGCGACGACCCCGGACCTGCGGGATCGCGCGGAGCGGAACCGCCGGAATCCTCAGATGGGGCGCGGCGGGGCGGGCCGGCACAGGGCCGCCCCCGGCCCCCAGGCCGCGGCGGCGGACGCCGCGGCGGCGCCGTCGTCGAACAGCGCGGCCATCGCGCCGCCGCTGCCGCACAGGATCACGGCCCTCGGACGCAGCGCCCACAGGCGCCGCGCGACGGCGCCCAGCCGCGGCGCGCACGCCAGCGCGGCGGGCCACAGGTCGTTCACCGCCCACCCCGAGGTCCACGGGCCGGACGGCGGGACGGCCGGGGGATCCGACGGACGTGCCAGGCGGTCGAACGCCCGGTAGACGCGCGGCGTGGACAGCCCCGTCACGGGCGGCACCACCAGCGCCCACAGCCCGGCGGGCGGCGGCACCGGCGCGAGCCGCTCCCCCGGCCGGTGGCCCACTGGCCCCGCCGCGCACCAGGAACGGCACGTCGGACCCCCGCGCGCGGCGGCCCGTTCCAGGGCGGCGGCGTCCAGCGGCAGGCCGAGCAGGTCCCGCGCGGCCACCAGCACGGCGGCGGCGTCCGAGGACCCTCCCCCCAGGCCCGCCTCGGCGGGGATGCGCTTGGCGATGTCCACGGCCAGCGGCGGCAGGGAGGTGCCGGCCTCCGCCTCCAGGGCGTCCAATGCCGTCCAGGCGAGGTTCGCGGGCCCGTCGACGCCCGGGCAGGTCACCTCGCGGCGATCCGCGTGCCGCACGGTGACGGTGTCCGAGAGCCCGTCCAGGGCGATCATCAGGCTCGCAAGCGGGTGGTAGCCGTCGTCCCGCACCGGCCCCACGCGCAGGCACAGGTTGAGCTTGGCGGGCGCCTCGAGGGTCAGGACGGCCATGGCAGTGCCCGCGCGAGGGCCAGGTGCTCGGATGGGGAGAGGTCCTGGGCCCGCGTGGTCGCCGGGCGCCCCAGCGCCTCCAGGGCCGCCGCGACGGCGGGCTTCGGCACGCCCGCGGCCGACAGGGTGTTGACCAGGGTCTTGCGCCGCTGCGCGAAGGCGGCGCGCACGCAGGCCCGCACGGTCGCGTCGGCTCCGGGGGCGGTGCGGCGGAAGGCCACCAGCGCCGAGTCAACCCGCGGGCGCGGCACGAACACCTCGCGGCCCACGTTGCGGCGGGAACGTCGCCTCCGCGCACAGCTGCAGCAGCACGCTGGGGGCGCCGTACAGCGCGTCGCCGGGCGGGGCCGTCCAGCGGTCGGCGACCTCCGCTGGGTCATCACGCACCATCCGCGCAGGCCCGGCAGCCGCCACGTGCTCTCCACCCTGAGCGGCGTGGCGATGTTGTACGGCAGGTTCGACACCAGCAGCGTGGGCTGCGGGTCCAGGTCCTCCAGCGGCAGCTTCATGGCGTCGGCCCAGTGCACGTGCACCCCGGCGGCACCGTCCAGCACCTCCTCCAGCAGGGGCCGCAGCCGCGTGTCGAGCTCCACGGCGTGCACCGCCGCGGCGGCGCGCGCGAGGGCGGCGGTGAGCACGCCGGCCCCGGCGCCGACCTCCAGCACGATGTCCTGCGGCCCCACCCCGGCCTCGCGCAGCGAGAGGTCGACGAGGTTCTCGTCCACCAGGAAGTGCTGCCCCAGGTCGGTGTCGGGCCGCAGCCCGTGCGACTCCAGCAGCCGCAGCACCCGGACGCGCGGGGCGCTCACCGGCGCATCACCAGCCGAAGACGCGCGCCGCGTTCGCCGTCGTGAGGGCGTCGCACGCCGCCACGTCCATGCCGCGCACCTGGGCCAGGGCGGCGAGCGTGTGCGCCACGTGGGCGGGCTGGTTGGGCCGGCCGCGGCGCGGCACGGGCGACAGGTAGGGGCTGTCGGTCTCCACGAGCAGGCGCTCGGCGGGGATGCGGGCGGCGGCCTCGCGCAGCGCGTCGTTCTTGGGGAAGGTGATGGGTCCCGCGAAGCTGGCGTACCAGCCGGCGGCGATCACGCGGTCCACGTACTCCGGCTCGGTGATCGAGTAGCAGTGGAGGATCACCGGGTGGTCGCCCGCGTCCTCGCCGAGGATGCGCAGGGTGTCGGGCGTGGCGTCGCGGGTGTGGATCACCAGCGGCAGGCCCGTCTCCCGGGCCACGGCGATCTGCCCGCGGAAGGCGTACTCCTGGGCGTCGCGGGCGGCGTGGTCGTAGTGGTGGTCCAGGCCGCACTCGCCCACGGCCACCACCTTGGGGTGCGCGGCGAGATCGCGGATCCAGTCCGCGTCCGCCGGCGTCCACCCGTCGGCGTCGTGCGGGTGCACGCCCACGGCGGCCCACACCGCGTCGTGCGCCTCCACGAGGCCGATGGCCCGCTCGCTCGACTCCCGGCCGGTCCCGATGGTGACGATGCGCTCCACGCCGGCCGCCGCGGCGGCCTCCAGGAGCTCCGGCACCGTCGCCGCGCAGGACTCCAGGTGGGCGTGGGTGTCGACTACTCGGGGCGCCCTTCCACGCGCGGGAACAGCGGCGCGCCCGGGACGACGGTGGCGCCCGCTGCCCCCGCGCCCCATGCGGCGCCGGCCACGGCGACCTCCGCGGGGTCCTGCCCCAGCGCCGCCAGCGCCCGCTCGCAGCTGCCCGGCATGAACGGCCACAGCAGCACCGACACGGCCCGCAGGCCCTCGGCCAGCGAGAACAGGGCCTGGTCGAGCTCGGCCGCCCGGTCCGGGTCCTTCGCCAGCGTCCACGGGGCCCGCTCCTCCACCAGCCGGTTGAGGCGGCGCACCAGCACCCAGATCTCCTCGACGGCGCGGGTGATGTCGACGCCGTCGAAGGCCGCGGTCACCGCGGCCACGACCGACGCGACCTCGTCCGCCAGCGCGGCGTCGGCGCCGCTGTCCGCCGGGACCGTGCCGTCGCGGTACCGGCCGATCATCGCGACCGTGCGGTTGAGCAGGTTGCCGTACTCGTTGGCGAGCTCGCCGGTGTACCGGGCGTCGAAGCCCTCGGCGCTGAACGTGCCGTCCTCGCCGAACCGGATCTCGCGCGCCAGGTAGTACCGCAGCGCGTCGATGCCGTAGTCCTCGATGAACGGGAACGGGTCGACCAGGTTCCCCGTGGTCTTGCTCATCTTCTCGCCGCCCTTGAGGACGTACCCGTGGATGGCGACCCGGCGGGGAAGCTCGATGCCGGCCGACATGAGCAGCGCCGGCCAGATGACCGCGTGGAACTTGAGGATGTCCTTGGCCATCATCTGGAGGTCCGGGGGCCAGAACCGCCCGCCGTCCTCCCCCGCCCCGTACGTGAGCGCCGTCCAGTAGTTGAAGAGGGCGTCCACCCACACGTAGACGACCTGCTCCGGGTCCCACGGCACCTGCACGCCCCAGTCGATCTGGGAACGGGAGATCGACAGGTCCTCGAGGCCCAGCTCGATCATCCGGCGCGCCTCGTTGTACCGGGCCTGCGGGACCACCCAGCCGGGGTTCGCGTCGAACAGCTCCAGCAGGCGGTCGCGGTAGGCGGAGAGCCGGAAGAACCAGTTCTCCTCCTCCAGCCAGTCCACGGGGCGGCCGTGGATGGGGCAGTTGCGCCCGTCCACCAGGTCGCCCTCGTTGTAGAAGGCCTCGCACGCGGTGCAGTACCAGCCGCCGTAGCTGCCCTTGTAGATGTCGCCGCGCTCGTGCATCACGCCGAGGAGGCGCTGCACCTCCGCCCCGTGCTGCGGGTCGGTGGTGCGGATGAAGAAGTCGTTGGTCGCCTCCAGGACCGCGCCGAGGTCCCGGAACTTGCGCGACAGCTCGTCGGCGTGCGCCTTGGGGGTGCGCCCCGCGGCCTCGGCGGCCTGCGCGATCTTCGCGCCGTGCTCGTCGGTGCCGGTGAGGAAGAAGACCTCCTCGCCGCGCTGCCGGTGATGGCGGGCGACGATGTCGGTCATGATCGTCGTGTACGCGTGCCCCACGTGGGGCTCGGCGTTCACGTAGTAGATGGGGGTGGTGAGGTAGAAGCGGCCGGTGCTCACGAACTCCGGAGTGTAGACGGGTCCCTGCCCCCGCGTCTGGCCGCGGCGCTGGCCGAGACGGCCGCGCGGCTCGATGCGGCGGGCGTGACCTGGGTGGTCACCGGCAGCACCGCGCGCCGGCTCCTGGGGGCGTCCCGCGAGCCCCGCGACCTGGACCTCGAGGTGGCCGAGGACCACGCCGACGCGGCGGCGGCGGCCCTCGGGATCGGCCTGCCGCCCGCCGCGGGCGGCGGCGTGTCGTCGCGCCGCGGCGGGGGCGAGGTCGGCGGGGTCGAGGTGGACGTGTCGGCCGGCGTCGAGGTCCGGGGCCCCGGCGGCGTGCTCGCCCGCACCGGCGACGCGCTGCGCGACGGCGCCGTCCCGGTGCGGCTGGGCGGCCGCACGGTGTGGTGCGGCGCGCCCGAGGAGGGGCTGGTGCGCGCACTGGTGGCGGGCGACTGGGCCCGGCTCGAGAAGATCGCCTCCGGCGGCGGCCGCCGCCGCGGCTGGACTACGTGGCGCGGCGGCTCGCCGCCGCGATGGCCGCCCCGGTAGGCGGCGTTCCGGGTCCCGGCGCCCAGCGCCGCGGCCGCGTCGGCGGCGGCGCCGGGACAGCCCGGCGCCCACAAGCACCTCGACCACCCGCTCCAGCTCCCCTCCGCGGGCCCCGCGGGCTCTGCCGGCCACAGCACCAGGGTGATCTCGCCGCGCGCCGTGCCGCCGGCGATCTCCGCGAGGCCGGCGCACGTGTCCACCAGCGTCTCCTCGTGGAGCTTGCTCAGCTCCCGGCACGCCGCGGCCCGCCGCTCCGGGTGCCGCCCGGCGAGGAACCGCAGCAGGTCCGGGAGCCGCTGCGGGCTCTCGAACGCGACGATCGTGGTGCCCGCCCGGTCGAACGCGTCCAGCAGCTCCGTGCGCTCCCCGGCCTTGCGCGGCATGAAGCCCGCGAACGCGAACCGGTCGGCCGGGGCGCCGGCGGCGGCCACGGCGGCGGTCACGGCGCTGGGCCCTGGCAGCACGGTGCACGGGGGAGCCCCGCCTCGTGGGCCGCGGTCACCAGCCGCATGCCGGGGTCGCTCACGCCGGGCATGCCGGCGTCGCTCACCAGCGCGACCCGCTCGCCGTCCGACATGCGGCGCACCAGCTCGGGCAGCCGCGATGCCTCGTTGTGCGCGTGCAGGCTCACCATGGGGTCTGCGCCTCGACGGCGCGCAGCAGCGTCGCGGTGCGGCGTGTGTCCTCGCAGGCGACCACGTCGGCGTCGCGCAGGGCCTCCGCGGCGCGCGGCGAACAGTCCCCGAGGTTCCCGATCGGGGTGGCGACGACCGCCAGCCCGCCCTCGCCGCCGCTCACGCGCGCCCGTGCCCGGCCGCGGCGGGGACCGCCAGAACCGCCGCTACCATGCCCAGCCGGATGCCCGACTCACCGACGAAGCCGTACCGCCGTTTCCGCGCACACGGCCGTGCCGACGACGGCGGCATCGACGAGCTGCGCCGCCTCACCGAGCGCGAGCGCGGCGACCGCCCCGACCCGGCGCGCCCCGCCGAGGCGCCCGTGCGCCCCGCCCAGGCGCCCCCCAGGGTGCGGCCGTCGGAGGACCGCCGCCGCCGCCGCGCACTGGTGCGCGCGGGACGGCCCTGGTGGTCGCTGCGCGGCCTGGGGCCGCGGGCGCTCATCGGACGCGGCGTGCTGGTGCTGATGGCCGTCTTCCTCGTCTGGGCGGTGGCCGGCTACCTCGCGGTGCGGGGCGCCGTGTCGGACTCGAACAATCGCATCACGAAGGCGGCGAGGGCCAGCCTGGCCGACGCCCCCGGCATGCTGTCGAACCCCACCAACATCCTCATCGTCGGGTCCGACGCGCGCCCCGGGGAGACCCGGTCGCGGGCCGACACGATCATGGTGATGCGCCTGGACCCGGGCGCCGGCGCCATCCGGGTGCTGTCGATCCCGCGCGACACCCGCATCGAGCTGGGCCGGCTGGGCGGGGAGAAGATCAACGCCGCCTACTACTACGGCCAGCAGGCGGGGATCATCCGCGCGGTGCGCCGCCTCACCGGGCTGCCCATCCACCACATCATCACCGTGAACTTCCGTGGCTTCCCGGCGGTGGTCGACAAGGTCGGGGGCGTGACGGTGAACAACCCGACCCCGCTGTCGAACTGCCCGTACCCGGGGGGCCGCACGGTGAGCTTCCCCGGCGGGAGCATCGACCTGAACGGAGAGCGGGCCCTGGAGTACGTCCGGGTGCGCAAGTGCGACGACGACTTCCAGCGCGACCGCCGGCAGCAGGCGTTCCTCGCCGCCCTCAAGGCGAAGCTCGTGTCGCCGTGGTCGGCCTGGAAGGCCCCGTGGAACGGCGCGGCCCTGGTGGGGACGCTCAGCACCGACATGGGCGTGAACGACCTCACCAAGTTCGCCTGGCTGCAGTGGCGGCTGTCGCAGCGGCCCGAGGACCGGTACGTGCTGGCCGGCACCCCGCAGAACATCGGCGGGGTGAGCTACGTGATCACGGACCCGGCGCAGGCCGCCGAGCAGCTGCGCCGCTTCACCGCGGACTGACGCCCGCGGCCGGGGCTCAGACCTTGTCGAGCCCCACGGACTTGGACGACCCGGAGCTCGCCGTGGAGCCGGAGTCCGAGGAGGACGCGGACCCGCCGTTGCCGGACGCGGCCTTGTCGCCGCCGCCGGAGCCGGCGTCGCCGCCACCGCCCTCGCCGCCCGCCGGGCGGCGCTTGGTGCCGTAGTCCGTGTTGTGGAACCCGCTGCCCTTGAAGTGGATCGCGGGGGCGTACAGCACGCGGCTCACGGAGCCGCCGCACACCTCGCAGACGGTCACGGGGTCGTCGGCCATCCGCTGGACGACCTCGAAGTTGCGCCCGCAGTCATTGCACCGGTACTCGTAGATCGGCACGCCAGTACCTCGCACGGCGATCGTGTGTCGGAAAGACGTCGGCCGGGGGTGCGCCGACGAGGGAGTTTGGCACTCCCCCGGGGAGTGTGCCAAATCGCGGCGCGTTCGTCAGGCCGACCCGGCTGGTACGATCGGCCGGTCGCGGCCCTGGGGGGCCGCGTGGCAGGCCACCCCACATCTCCCAGCGGTGCCGCCCTCCGGGGTACGCTCGCCCTCCGGCGCTCGAGGCGCCGGAGCCGACATGTGACCGATCCGATGCGCAAGAGCCAGGCCGTCGCCAGGGCGGCCGCCACCGGCACCGCCACCGCGGGGGCCGCGGTCCTGCTCGCCCGGATGGGGCGTCCCGGCCGTGCGCTCGGCATCGTGGCGGGCGCCGCGGGGCTCGGTGCGGGGGCGTTCGTGGCGAATGCGCCCCTCCTGGGACCCTTGGTGCGCCGCGGCGATCCCGGTGTGCCGCATGCCGCGCTCACCTTCGACGACGGGCCGGGCCCGTCCACCGGCGCCGTCCTCGACGCCCTCCAGCGGGCCGGCGTGCGCGCCACCTTCTTCGTGCTCGGCCGCCAGGTCGAGCGGTATCCCGACCTGGTCGCGCGGATGCGCGACGAGGGCCACCAGGTCGCCAGCCACGGGTGGGACCACGGGATCCTCGTGTTCCGCGGGCCGCGGTACGTCGCCGACCAGCTGCGCCGCACCGAGCGCGCCGTGGAGGCCGCCGCCGGCCCCGGGGCGCTCACACGCCTGTTCCGCGCGCCCCACGGCTTCCGGGGGCCCGCGACGTGGGCGACCGCCCGGGCGCTGGGGTATCGCATGGCCGGCTGGACCGCCGGGGTGTGGGACACGGCGGAGCCCGGCGTCGAGGTCATCGTCGAGCGGTGCCGCAGGGCCCTCACCCCGGGCGCCGTCGTGCTGCTGCACGACGCCGACGGGTGGGACCCGTCCCGCGAACGGGCCCAGACCGCGGCCGCCCTGCCCGGCGTGTGTGATGCGGCGGCCGGTCGCGGGGTACGACTGGTGACGATGGACGAGCTGGTCCCCGCATGACGACGCAGGCCGCAGCCACCCGGCACCGCCCGAACCTGCGCCGGTACGCCGGCACGGCGGTCCGCGTGGGCCTGCTGTGCGTCGTCGCCGGGCTCGTGGCGTGGCGGGTCGACTGGTCGAAGGTCGACCTGGTCCTGCACCCCGCGTCCTGGTGGTACCTGCTGGCCGCGATCTGCGCGAACTTCGTCTCGGTGGGCTTCAAGGGCCTCACCTGGAAGGGCGTGGTGTCCGGCCTCCCCGGCGTCGGCGGCCGCGCGCGATTCCGCGACCTGCTGAGCCCCCTCTTCGTGGGCTTCCTGTTCAACACGGTCCTCGCCGCACGCATCGGCGAGGTCGTGAAGGTGCTGCTCGCCCGCCGCCGCCTCCAGCGCCACGGCGTCGAGGTGTCCGCCACGTCCCTGCTGGGCAGCGTCGTCGCCGAGAACCTGGTGTCCACCATCGCGTGGGTGGGCCTGGTGATCGGCATCGGCATGTTCCTGCCCCTGCCGTTCTACGCATGGACCGCCAGCCTCGTGCTCGGCGCCATCTGCGTGGTGGTGGTGGGCCTCGCGATGGCGACCGCCACCGGGCACCAGCTGCCGCCATGGCTCACCTCCGGATCGGTCACCGCCCGCGTCGGCCGCGCCGCCCACCGGCTGTGGGGCGCCGTCCGCGAGAGCCACAACAGCCTCCGCAGCCCCCGCCTGCTCGCCCTGGTGGGCACCAGCTCCTTCCTGACCTGGGTCGCGCAGTGGGCCGGGATCCTGTTCACCCTCCACGCGTTCGGCATCGGCCACGTCGGCTGGGGCGGCGCCGGCCTGCTGCTGGTCACCATCACGCTCGCCCAGGCGTTCCCGCTGCTGCCCGGCAACCTCGTGGTCTTCCAGGCCGCCGCCGTGCTGCCGCTCACCGCGACCTACGCCGTCGGCGCCAGCGAGGCGATCGCGTTCGCCGTGGTCCTGCAGTTCACGGAGATCGTCGTCGGCGTCGCCGTCGGCTTCCTGTTCCTCCTCTCCGAGGGCATCAGCTTCGGCCAGCTGCGCCAGCAGGCCGAGGAAGAGGCCGCCCACCAGGGCGACGAGGAGCCCACCCCCGCCTGACCCCGGGGCGCGTCACCCCGCGCCACCCCACGGACACGCGGGTGTAACCCCACGACCCCGCCCTCCGGGGAGACTGCCCCTGACTCCACCGGGCCGCGCGTCGCGCCCCCCAGGTCCGGAGGGAGTCACCAGGGCCGGTCCTCGGCCCCAGCGGGCGGGAGCTGAGCTTGTCGGGAGCTCGCTCCCGCCAAGCTCAGGTCGCCGCCTGCTTCTTCAACGGCGCTCCCCGGCAGGGGCGCAGCGGATGGCGCGCCCACGGGTTGTTTCTTGCGGGTCGACTCGCCAGGGCGGCGGGATTCGGGACTGTTGTCGGCCCGGTCTTCTATGACCGCCCGGCCCGCAGTCGTTTGGCGCTGAGATGCGTTCGGGGGGTTTTGCGCCTGGAACCGCGCCTTACGGCTGCCCGGATCCGGTTCGAGGTCGCCATCCATGGCTCCCGACGTCCAACCCTCGCCATCCACACTGTTCTGCTCTGCGGATCACCTGCCAGGCGTCCACACGGGTACTGATGGGCGTCTCCTGCGCATCAACCCGCTGACGTCCCTGCGCGCCAATTGACTGCGTGTCCTCCGCCCATGGATGGGCGGTATTCCCCCACGACCACCGGTCCGGTCAGCTCACCGGGGAGCAACTCTCAGTACCCGTGAGGACGCCAACCCCGGAAAGGCGCACCACAAGAAAATGCGGACGGCGAGGATGAGACGCCGGGAGCCAAGGATGGCGACCTGAAAGCTGATGCCGGGCAGCCGTAAGGCGCGGTTCCAGGCCAAACCCTCCGTGGCCATCAGCGCCAAACGACTGCCGGGCCGGACGGTCATAAGAAGCCGGGCCGGAAGGTTCTAAAGGCATTCAGCCGAACCGGCCCGCCACGTAGGCCTCGGTCTGGGGGTCGTCGGGGGCGGAGAAGATCTTCCTCGTCGGGCCCGCTTCGATGAGGCGGCCGGGTTCGCCCTCGTTGGTGATGGTGAAGAAGGCGGTGCGGTCGGAGACGCGGGCGGCCTGCTGCATGTTGTGGGTCACGATCACGATCGTGAGCCGTTCCTTGAGCTCGTGGATGAGGTCCTCGATGCGCAGGGTGGATTGCGGGTCGAGGGCGGAGCACGGTTCGTCCATGAGCAGGACGTCGGGTTCCACCGAGAGGGCGCGGGCGATGCACAGGCGCTGCTGCTGGCCGCCGGACAGGCCGCCGGCGGGGGCGTGGAGGCGGTTCTTCACCTCGCCCCACAGGCCGGCGCCGACGAGGGTCCTCTCGACGAGGGCGTCGCGTTCCGCCCGGCCGAGCTTCATGCGGGTGAAGCGGGGGCCGGCGAGGATGTTGTCGGCGATGGACTTGGTGGGGAACGGGTTGGGGCGCTGGAACACCATCCCGATGGACTGGCGGATGGCGACGGGGTCGGCGCTGCGCTGGTACACGTCCTGGCCGTGCAGGAGCACCTCGCCCTTCGTGGAGGCGTTGGGCACCAGTTCGTGCATCCGGTTGAGGGACCGGATGTAGGTGCTCTTGCCGCAGCCGGACGGGCCGATGATGGCCGTGACGCTGTTGGCGGGGAAGGTGAGGTCGACGGAGTCCACGGCGTGGTGGCCGCCGAAGTAGCAGCTGAGGCCGCGGGTGCGCAGCGGGGCGCCGGTCGCGTCCAGGGCGTCCTCCAGCTGCCGGGTGTCGGTGCGCGGGGCGGCTTCCGGGGCGGTGCCGCCGGAAGCGCCCTCCGCGGTGGTGCGGACGTCGCGGTCGGTGCTCATCGGGTCTCCGAGCGTCGGGCGACGCGCGCGGTGAGGCGCGCCACGAGGTTGAGGATGAGGATGAAGCCCACCAGCACGAGGGTCGCCCCCCACGCGAACGCCACGCTCTGGTCGGTGCGGACCTGCACCGTGAACGTGAAGATGAGCTGGGGCAGCGCCGCGATGGGTTCCATGAGCGCCGTCGAGTAGGTCTGCAGCCCCAGGGAGGTGAACAGCAGCGGGGCGGTCTCGCCGGAGGCGCGGGCGATGGCGAGCACCACCCCGGTGAGGATCCCCGGGAGCGCCGCGGGGAGCACCACGCTCCAGGCGGTGCGCCACCGGGGGGCGCCCAGCGCGAGGGCCGCCTCCTTGAGCCCGTGGGGGACGAGGCGCAGCACCTCGTCGGAGGACCGCACGACGATCGGGAACATCACGATCGCCAGGGCCAGGCCGCCGGCGAATGCGGAGAACTGCTGCGTGGGGATCACGATCGCGAGGTAGACGGTGAGGCCGGCGACGATCGACGGCATCCCGAGCAGCACGTCGACGAAGAAGCCGATGCCGTTCGCGACGGTCCTGGGGCGGCCGCCCATCGCGGCGAGCTCCGACATGAACAGGCTGGTGAGGATCCCGAGCGGCGCCGCGAGCGCCGTGGCGATGCCTGTGAGGACGAGGGTGCCGACCAGGGCGTTGCCGATGCCGTACCCGGCCACGTCGTTCGGGTCGGTGGGCTGGACCTCCGAGAAGAACGCGCCGGACAGCTGGCCGGTGCCGGAGATGAGGATCTTGCCGAGCACCAGCACGAGGGGGATGACCCCGATGCCGATCGCCGTGTAGACGAGGGTCTCGGAGACGCGCGAGCGGATGCGGCGCTCCCGGGAGACCTCGGCGACCGTCCTCGGTGCGGCGGGCCGCGGCGCCTCGGGTTCCGCCTCCGCCGGCGCGTCCTCCTCGACTGGGGGCGGCAGGGGGGCTCCGGTGACGGACTCCCCGGTGGCGCGGCGGGCCATCACGCGGGTGAGGAGCCCCGGCCCGGTGGCGCCGCGGCGGACCAGCAGCCGGGCGATGCCGTTCACCACCATCGTGATGACGAACAGGATGATCGCCAGCGCGGTGAGGGCCGCCAGCTGGAGGGTTCCGGCCTCGCCGGTCTCCAGGGCGATCACGCCGGCGGCGGTCGACCCGGGGCCGAGCAGGGAGCCGAAGATGTTCGGGACGTTGCCGAGCACCAGGGCGAGGGCGATGGTCTCGCCCATCGCGCGGCCCAGGCCGAGGGCGGAGGCACCGACGATGCCGGACCGCGCCCAGGGCAGCATGGAGTGGGAGACCATCTCCCAGCGGGTGGCGCCCAGTGCGTAGGCGGCCTCCTGCTGGTCGCGGGGCACGGTGGCGAACACCTCCCGCGTGATGGCGGTGATGATCGGCAGGATCATCACCGCGAGGACCAGCCCGGCCATCAGGTACGAACCGGAGAGCACCGGGCCCTCCAGGAGGCCGAACGGCGGGTCCAGGACCCCGGCCAGGGACAGCAGGATCACCCCGGCGAACAGCGCCGCGGCGCCGCCCAGTGCGATGCGCAGCGCCGGGGCGGAGACCGCGAGGGCGGCGAGGGCGAGGACCGCGGTGACGACCGCCAGGGAGCGGAGGTTGTGCTCGGTGATCCACTCGAGCTTCGGGTTCGCCCAGGGGACGAGGACGACGATCCCCCAGAAGCCGAACACCACGGACGGCACGGCCGCGAGCAGGTCGATGACCGCCGCGACGGGGCCGCGCATGCGGCGCGGCAGGAAGACGGTGGTGGCGAGGGCGATGCCCACCGCCAGCGGCACCGCGACGAGCATCGCGATCGCGCTCGTGGCGAGGGTGCCGTAGATGAAGGGGAGGGCGCCGAACACCGGGTCGCCCTGCGGCGGCGAGACGATCCAGTCGGTCCCGGTGAGGAACCCCCAGACGCCGAACGCCTCCCAGACCGGGCCGGTCTGCTCCGCGGTCTTCCGGATGAGGTAGGCCACCAGCGCGACGGCGGCGGTGGCGGAGGCGCCCGCGAGGGCGAGGTACCCGCGGTCCGCGAGGCGCCTCCCGAGGGGGCGCCGCAGGGACCGGGGCGACCGCGCCGCCGGCCCGAGAGGCTCGGCGGCGCCGGTTGCGGCCGGGGGCGGGGTCATCGCGCCGCTCCCGTGTGAACGAGGTCCGTCACGATGATCCCGGTTCCCGGTGCTAGCTCTGCAGGCGGGCGGCCTGCGTCTTGGCCGCCGCGAGCATGGCCTTCGGCAGCGGGGAGAACCCGAACTTGCCGACGGTGCCCTGGCCGGTCGAGTACGCGAAGTTCAGGAACTGCTTGATGTCGGCGAGCGAGCCCGACTTCCCGGCCTTCGAGTAGTCGCTGTAGGCGAGGATGAAGGTCGTGATGGTGATCGGGTACGCGCCCGCGGCGGAGCTGTTGACCAGGTCGTACTGGAGTTTCGCCGGGTTCGACAGGTCGAACTTCTTCAGGTTGCCGGCCGCCGAGATGGTGGCGGGGGACGGCAGGGTGAACGTCTCGACGGTCTTGGTGCGCTTCACCCGGACCGTCTTGCCGCCGCGCCGGACCCGCACGGTCACGGTGCGCTTCTCGAACTTGCCGATGGCGGACACCTGCCCGGTGAGTCCGGCGTTCGCGGCGTCGCCGAGGTCGACGTAGCCGATGGAGTTCGAGTTGTCCTTCACGCACTGGGCGACGCCGGGGTTGCCGGTGCCCTTGATGAGGCGCGGAGCGGCCCAGGCCGGGGTCTGGGAGGCGCCGCCGACCGTCGTGCGGAAGGTCGGGCTCACCTTGGTGAGGTAGTTCGAGAAGCCGTAGCTGGTGCCGGAGCCGTCGGCGCGGACGCAGACGGTGATGTCGCCGGAGAGGCGCTTGCCCGGGTTGAGCGTGGTGATGCGGCTGTCGTTCCACTTGGTGATGCCGCCGGCGAAGATCTCACCCAGCACCTTGCCGTCGAGCTTGAGGCGGCCCTGGCCGGTGTTGGTGGGCACGCTGATGGCGCCCAGCAGGGTGGGGAGGTAGACCGGGGTCGTCCCGCCGCGCTGGCGGGCGAGGTCGGCGACCTGCTCGGGGGTCATGATCGCGTCGGAGCCGGCGAAATCGACGGTGCCCGCGATGAAGTCGCGGATACCGCCGGAGGAGCCCTTGCCGGTGTACGAGCAGCCGACGCTGGAGCACCAGTCCTTGTAGACCAGCTGGGGGAAGGTCGCCCCGGAGCCGATGCTGGCACCCATCGCCGGCGCGACGCCGGCACCCAGGGCGGCGCCCGCGATGAGCGCGGCGCCGGCGAACGTCATGCGGTTGGATCGCTTCACGCGTGTCCCGTCCTCGAATCGATGTGATGTGGCACGGGTGTCGGGCCCCGGCGGCGCCGAAGCTAACAGCGGGTGCGTGACAACTCGGGAACGGACCTGTGAAGCCTGTGTGACCCATTCGTCCGGTCGTGTTACATCACGTAACACGGGTGTGACGCATCGTGCGATATCCCCAAGGACATGGGGAATCTGTGGACGAATCGTCCGCGTTCACGGGTCGTTCACATCATGGTCACCCTGATGCGTCAATGCGCACTCCGCGCGGACGTAACCTTCCGCGCCGTGGAGACCATCAAGCCGAACATCCTGGTGATCGAGGACGACGAGGCCATCTCGGAGGCCATCGCGTTCCACCTCGACCGCGCGGGCTTCCAGCCCGTGGTCGCGCTCGACGGCCTGGCGGGGCTGAAGGCCCTGCGCCAGGAGCTGCCGGACGTGCTCGTCCTCGACCTGATGCTCCCGCACGTCGACGGCTGGCACATCATCCGCGAGGTCAGGGACTGGGCGCCGCGGCTGCCGGTCATCGTCGTGACCGCCCGCAGCAACGAGCACGACCGGGTCGAGGTGCTGGCCCTGGGCGCCGACGACGTGCTGAGCAAGCCCTTCTCGATGCGGGAGTTCGTTGCGCGCGTGAGCGCCGCGGTGCGCCGGACGGCGGCGGCCGAGGCCTTCGCGGCCCGGGAGCCGTTCCGCGCCGGTGACCTGGAGCTCGACCTCGACCGCCTGGCGGTCGCGATCGCCGGCGTGCCGGTCGACGCGACGCCGCTGGAGTTCCGGCTCCTGTGCGTGCTCGCCGAGCACCCCGGCCGGGCGATGTCACGGGACGTGATCTTCCGGAAGGTGTGGGGCGGGGAGCGCGCCCACGGCGACCGGTCGGTGGACGTCCTCGTGCGCCGCCTGCGCCGCAAGGTCGACGAGATCCCCGGCCGCTACACCTACGTGCAGACCCAGCACGGCGTGGGCTACCGCCTGGAGGCGATGCCCCGGGCGCTCCCCGGTACGGTCGCGCGCACGCCGGACCCGGGCGAACCGCGGCGGTTCACCGCCGCGTTCCCCCGGCCCGAGCTGGTCTAGGTCAGGCGGACTCGCGGAGGCGCTGCGCCTCCGGGAGGGCCTGCAGCTTGCGCAGCGTGTTGTTCTCGATCTGGCGGATGCGCTCCCGGGTGACCCCGAACGCCCGTCCGACCTCCTCGAGGGTGCGGGGCTGGTCGCCGGTGAGGCCGAACCGCAGCTCGATGACCCGCCGCTCCCGCTCCGGGAGGGCGGCGAGCGCCTTGCGGACGTCCGCGTCGCGCAGGGTGCTGGACGCCTCGTCGAACGGCGAGCTGGCGGTCTCGTCCTCGACGAAGTCGCCGAGGGAGGAGTCGTCCTCCTCGCCCACTGGCCGCTCCAGGGACACCGGCAGCTGCGCCAGGCGCAGGATGTCGCGCACCTCGTCGATCGCCATGCGCAGCTCGGCCGCCAGCTCCTCCGGCTTGGGCTCGCGGCCCAGGCGCTGGGTCATCTGGCGCTCCATGTGCACGACGCGGTTGAGCTTCTCGACCATGTGCACGGGGATGCGGATGGTGCGGGCCTTGTCGGCGATGGCCCGGGTGACGGCCTGGCGGATCCACCACGTGGCGTAGGTGGAGAACTTGTAGCCGCGCCGGTAGTCGAACTTCTCGACCGCGCGGATGAGGCCCAGGCTGCCCTCCTGGATGAGGTCCAGGAACGACAGGCCGCGGCCCAGGTAGCCCTTGGCGATGCTGACGACCAGGCGCAGGTTCGCCTCGATCATCTGCTGCTTGGCGGTCATGTCGCCGCGCTCGATGCGCTTGGCGAGCGAGACCTCCTGCTCGGCCGTCAGGAGCGGGACCCGGCCGATCTCGCGCAGGTACAGCCGCAGCGAGTCGAGGCTGGGCTCGACCGTGAGGTCGATCCCGCCGGCGACCTCCGGCTGGTCCTCCTCGGCGTCCAGGACGTCCACGCCGCGCTCGGCGAGCCCGGAGAGGAACTCCTCCAGCTGCTCGCGCGTGAGCTCGTGGTCCTCGAGGGCGCTGACGATCTCCTCATAGGTGAGGAAGCCCTTTTCGCGGCCCTCCTCCACCAGCGCGCGCATGACCGCGGAGAGGTTGGTCTCACTCGGCCCTGCGTTCGATCGCGTCGCCATGGGCGGCCCTCCGTAGCGCTTCTGGGGGTGGACGGACGGAGCCCACAGCAGTTTACCGGGTCGCGGCGCCGGTGGCGCGTGAACGGGCTCACACCGACTCCCGGGCCCGACCGTCCCGCTGGCACTACCGTTACCGCGTCGGACTCCCAGAAGAGCATCGGCACGTCGTCACCAAACGAAAGGCGCCGGGATGCGCAGCCGTCCCACCCTCCCCGCGGAGGACCTCCAGGAGACCACCCCGCAGGCGGCCCTGAGCCTCACCGCCGCCGGCGTCGTCCGCTCCGCGAAGGCCATCCGCATCGGCCACCCCAAAGGGGAGCGCCTGTTCCAGGCGGAGATCGCCTGCTCCGCGGACCTCGCGCCGACGCGCAAGGGCGTCCACATGTCCCGCTTCGAGGAGGGCATCAACGAGGCCATCGAGGACGTCGTCCTCGGCGAGGCGCTGGTGATCGAGGCGCTCGCCGAGCGCATCGCGATGCGCGTGGTGGAGGCGCAGGGGGCCACCCGCAGCCGCGTGGAGATCCGGGCGAGCTACCCGGTGGTGCGGGTCACGCCGGTGTCGGGGATGGAGAGCCAGGAGACGTACGAGCTCATCGGCGTGGCGGCGCCACGCCGGCGGGGGCCCGCCGGGTGGTGGGCGTGTCGGCGCAGGGGATGAACGCCTGCCCGTGCGCGCAGGGCCTGCTGCGCGCCCAGGCCGAGGAGGCGCTGGACGGCGACGGGTTCTCGGCGGAGGAGATCGAGCGGATCGTGCGCCTGGTGCCCATCGCGACGCACAACCAGCGGGCGCGCGGCACCCTCTACCTCGGCGCCCCGGGGACCGTGGCGATCGATGCGGACGACCTCATCCGCATCGTCGAGGAGTCCATGTCGTCGGAGATCTACGAGCTGCTCAAGCGCACCGACGAGCAGTACGTGGTGGACCGGGCCCACCGGCGCCCCCGGTTCGTGGAGGACAGCGTGCGGGAGATGGTGCGGCTCGCGGTCGCCGCCCACCCGGCCCTGCCGGACGACGCCTTCGTGTGGGCGCAGCAGGAGAACTTCGAGACCATCCACACCCACGACGTCCAGGCGGAGCGCAGCGGGCTGCTGGGGGAGATCCGGGCGGAGCTCGCCGGCGGCCCCTCCGCCGGCCGCCACGTGCGCCTCGATGAGTGGCTCACCCCCGCCTGACCGGCGGGGTCAGGCCTCGGTCGCCGCGTCGCCCCCGCGCTTGCGCCCGAGCTCCAGCTTGGGCTCGGTGCGCCGGATGAGGCGGCCGATGTTCGCCCGGTGCCGCACGATGACGGCGCCCGAGGCGAACAGGGAGAACACCAGCACCGGCCAGTGCTCGCCCAGCAGGAGCACCCCGACGGGGAAGGCGACCGCCGCGGCGATGCTGGCCACCGATACGTAGCGGGTCACGGCGACCACCACGATCCAGGTGCCCAGCACGATGAGGGACACCAGCGGGACGAGGCCGATCACCGCGCCGCCGCCCACGGCCACGCCCTTGCCGCCCTTGAAGCGCAGCCACACCGGGAACACGTGCCCCAGGATCGCCGCGGCGCCGGCCACCAGCGGCCACGGCGAGTCGGTGAGGGCCCGGGCGATGAGGGTGGCGGCCACCCCCTTGCCGATGTCGAGCAGCATCACGGCGATGCCGATGCGCTTGCCGAGCGTGCGGAACACGTTGGTCGCGCCCACGTTCTTGCTGCCCACCGTGCGGATGTCGACGCCCCTGGCCAGGCCGGCGAGGTACGCGAACGGGATCGATCCGAGCAGGTAGGCCAGCACGATGGCGACGGCCTGGTTCATGGGTCGCCTCCGACCTCGGTGTCCGGTGACTTGCGGGCGAACAGCCGGCGGTGGGCCATCACGAAGTAGTACGCGCCGGACAGGATCGTGAGGACAACGGCCAGGTACATGAGCGGGTCGTTCGCGGCCGTCCACGGGTGCGGTGCGATCGCCGCGACGATCGCGATGTTCTGGCTGAAGGCCTTCGCCTTGCCGAGGCTGCCCGCCGGGATGATCAGGTCCTCGGTGACCGCCACCAGGCGCAGGCCGGTCACGGCGAACTCGCGCGTGATGATCACCATCGTGATCCACGCGGGCACGTCGCCGAGCTCGACCAGGCACAGCAGGGCGCCGCTCACCAGCAGCTTGTCGGCCAGCGGGTCCAGGAACGCGCCGGCCACGGTCACCTGGCCGCGGGACCGGGCGAGGTACCCGTCGAGGCTGTCGGTGGCGGCGGCGGCCCCGTAGAGGGCGGCGGCCCACCAGTGCGCCGTCTCGGTGTCCACCAGGACCAGCGCCATGATGGCCGGGATCGTGCTGATCCTGACGGCGGTGACCCAGAGCGCCGCGTTCACGGGCGCATCCTACGCGCCCGGGGGGTCCGGCACCTCAGGCGGTAGGCTCAGGGCGTGAACGAGATCGCGGTGACGGCGGTCGGCGCGGACCGGCCGGGGATCGTGGCGGCCCTCACCGAGGCGCTGCTGGAGCTGGGCGGGAACCTGGAGGACTGCCGGGCGGCCCTGCTGCGCGGCTCCTTCGCGGTGGCCCTGCTGGTGACCGTGCCGGACCACGTCCCGGCCGAACGGGTGGACGCCGCCCTGCGGCCCGTCGCCGAGCGCCTTGGCCTGGGGCTGTGGACCGGCCCCGCCGCCCCGCCGGACGACGCCTCGGCGTGGGGTCCGCGGTGCGTGATCAGCGTGTACGGCGTGGACCACCCCGGGATCGTCCACGCGGTGACGACGGCGCTCGCCGAGACCGGCGCGAACATCGTGGACCTCTCGGCCCGGGCCGCGGGCCGGCCGCCCATCTACGCGCTGGCGATCGAGGTGGACCTGCCGGCCGGGTCCACCCCCCAGGTGATGGCCGCCGCGCTGCGGCCCGTCGCCGATCGCAACCGGGTGGAGCTGTCGGTCACCCCCGTCGCCGACGAGGTGATGTGAGCGGCGCCGGCCGGTGATCCGGGACGTCCTGGTCTACCCCGACCGGCGGCTCAAGCAGCCGGCGGTGCACGTCACGCGCTTCGGTCCCGCGCTGCGGCGCCTGGCGGACGACCTCGTCGACACGGCCCGCGCCTACCCGCGCACCGTGGGGCTCGCCGCCACGCAGATCGGCGCGATGTGGCGCGTGGTGTTCGTGGACTGCACGGACCACCCGAAGGTGCCCGACCCGATGGGCCCCACCGTGCTGGTGAACCCCGTGGTGGCGGCCGCCGAGGGCGCCGAGACCGGGCGCGAGGGGTGCCTGTCCCTGCCGGACATCACCGCGGACGTCCGCCGGCCGGTGTCGATCGAGGTGACGGCGCAGGACCTTGACGGGGCGCCGCTGCGCTTCGCGCTGGAGGGCTTCGAGGCGCGCGTGGTCCTGCACGAGATCGACCACCTGGACGGCGTGCTCATCCTCGACCGGGTCGCCTCGCTGGCGCGCGACGTCTTCCCCCGCCGCTCGGGCCGCGGGCGGCGCTCGCCCGGCGCCCAGCTGGTGGAGCGGGCCGCCACGCTGGCCCGCATCGCCCACGCCGGCCAGCGGTACAACGAGGACCCGTACACCGCGCACCTGGAGGAGGTCGTCGCCGTGCTCGGGGAGCACGGCGTGGACGACCCGCAGATCGTCGCCGCCGCCTGGCTGCACGACGTGGTGGAGGACACCCCGGTGGAGGCGGAGGCCGTCGCCGAGGAGTTCGGCGCGCGCGTGGGGGCCATCGTGTCGGCGGTGAGCGTCCCGGACTGGGACGACGGCGAGGCGGCGCGCCGGGACTCCTGGACCCGCATCGCCGCGACGCCCGCGGCCGTGGTGGTGAAGCTCGGCGACCGCATCGCCAACGTCCGGCGCGGCGGCACCAAGGCGCTGAAGTACCCCGGCCAGCAGGCCACCTTCCGGGAGCTCCTGGGACCCGCCGACCCCGGCGGCTTCACCGACGAGGTCGCGCGGCTCTGGGACACCCTCGAGGCGGAGCTGGCCCGGCTGCCCCGCGGCTAGACCGGGTCGTCGGCGCGCATCGCCGCGTGGGCGAGCACGCCCATGATGTGCGCCCGGATCGGCTCGCCGAACCCGTCCCGCGCGGCGGCGAGGCGCCTGCGGGCGGACTCGTCGCCCGCCCCGGCCTCCAGCGCGACGACGCGGCGCAGGCCGGCCACCAGCACCAGCAGCGGCTCGTCGGTGCGGATGCCCTCCAGGGGCGGCTCGATGGGCTGCACCACGCGCAGCCACTCGGCCGCCGGCTGGCCCGGCATCGCGCTCGCCCAGGCGGACGCCATCACCGCCTGCTCCAGGGCGGCGCGACGTGCGCGGCGTCCGCCGCCCGCGGCGCCGGCGAGGGCGTCGAGCTGCCGCCGCCCCACGGTGCAGCGCACGACGCGGCAGAACGCATCGGAGTCGTGTTGGGCACGCACACCCCCTGAATCGGCCTCACCACGGGATTCCGCGAGGGTCCCGCGGTCCCGGTGGCGAGGCCCGGCGGCCGGCGCGGTGCCGGCCGCCGGGGGCGAGGACGCCGTTAGGGGGTGATCGCCACCTTGATGACCCCGTCCTCCTGGTTGGAGAACAGCTCGTAGGCCTCCTCGATCTGGTCCAGCTCGAAGCGGTGCGTGATGAGCTGCCCCAGGTCGAGCCGGCCGGCCTTGACCAGGTTCATCAGCGCGCCCAGGCGCTTCTTGCCGCCCGGGCACAGGGTGGTGCGGATGTCGATGTCGCCGATGCCGTAGATGAACGGCTCCAGCGGGATCGTGACCTTGTCGCCGTACACGCCGAGCGACGACACCATCCCCGCCGGGCGCACGGCCTTGAGGCAGTTCTCGAACGTCTCCTGGACGCCCAGGGCCTCGATGGCCACGTCCGCGCCCCGGCCCTCGGTGAGGGCCTTCACCTTCGCGACCGGGTCCTCCTGGGTGTAGTCGATCACGACGTCGGCGCCCATCGTGCGGGCCATCTCCAGGCGCTTGGCGTTCGAGTCGACGGCGATCACCAGGCCGGCGCCGCGCAGGCGGGCGCCCGCGGTCGCGCACAGGCCGATCGGCCCCTGCGCGAACACGACCACCGAGTCTCCCAGCTGCACGTCCGCGGTCTCCACGGCGGAGATGCCGGTGGTCGCGATGTCGGTGACGAACAGGACCTCCTCGTCGGAGAGGCCCTCCGGGATCCGCGCCAGGTTCGCCTGCGCGTACGGCACGCGGAAGTACTCGGCCTGCACCCCGTCCATGGAGTTCCCGAGCCGCCAGCCGCCGATGATCCCCCACTTGTCCTCGTACCCGGCGCACTGCGAGAAGTCCCCCGCCTGGCAGAAGTAACAGGCGCCGCACGGGGTGATGGCGCCCACCACGACCCGGTCGCCCACCTCGTACCCCTGCACCGCCTCGCCGAGCTCGTGGATGACCCCGGACGGCTCGTGGCCCACCACCCGGCCCTCCGCCACCGGGTACTCGGCCCGCCAGATGTGCGAGTCCGTGCCGCAGATCGTGGTGGTGGTGACCTTCACGATCGCGTCCGTGGGCCCGCAGCGCGGGACCGGCACCTCCTCGATGTGGATGTCCCGGACGCCCCTGAAGACCGCCGCGCGCATCGTCTCGGCCATGATCCGACCCTCCCGGTCGCGGTGTGGATGCGACGACTCCACCCCGCCCGGGCGGTGCCGGGAATCCGTGATCCCACGCAAATCCGCCCCGGGGGGTCCCCGCCTCGGCGATTCTGCGGTTCGCGTTGGCGCCGCCCGCGGGATCAGCCCACGGGCTGGCGGACGTTCCTCGGCCGTGGCTCCGGCCACCGCACCGGCCGGCCCAGCAGGTCGCGCTCGGCGAGGGCGGCGAGCAGGAGCAGGAGCGCCACCGGCATGAACTGCGGTTCCGGGGTCGGCGCCGCCACCAGGAACACCGTCAGGGTGAGCAGCATGGCCTCCAGCAGCCGCAGCCGCGGGGCGATGAGCACCGCGGCTGCGACCAGCGCCACGGCGACCAGCGGATAGACGGCGTCCCAGCCGGCCACCCGCATGAGCCCCGACACCACGTTGGGGTAGAAGGTGGTGAGCTCCTCCCGGCGGTCGAGGTCGCCGTTGAACAGGATGGTGCTGCGCAGCACCGCCGAGACGCCGAAGGGCAGCAGCAGCGCCCACGCGACGCCCAGCGGCAGCAGGAGGTCCGCGGCCGACGCCCGCAGCGCCGACACCCGTGCCCGGCGTCCGGCGTCGCGCGCCCCCCTGGTGCGGTGCACCGCGGTCCACCACCACCAGCCGGCGAAGACCGGCAGCGCGGCGAACTTGGTGAGCAGGGCGATCCCGAACAGGCCCCGCACCGCCCACCCGTGCCAGCCCGCCGGGTGGCGGGCCTGCAGCATCAGGACCGCCGCGACGGCCCCGAGCAGCAGCATCGTCATGCCCACCGTCGCGCGGAGCTCCCAGAGCACCGCGAGCGGCATGAACGGCAGCAGCCAGGTGGCCTCGTCGCGCGGCACCGCGAGGAACAGCAGCGCGACGCCCGCGGCGCTCAGCGCCGCGGTGGCGCCGGCGATCACCGCGACGTCCCAGTGCCCCGTGACGGCCTCCAGCGCCCGGTACGGCCACAGCTCCATGGGCGGGTAGTTGAAGTCGCCGAACCGGACGCCGCCGTCGGTCACGTGCAGGACGCACCCGCACGTGTACGGGTTGCGGCCGGCGTCGAGGGCCTCGAACAGCGTGCGGTAGGTCCCCACCACCTCGGCGCCGGGGTCGAGGGTGAGGGCGCGCACCAGCCCGCCGACCACGCCGACCGCCGAGGCGGCCAGCAGCACGCCCAGCCGGTGCACCGCCGCGCTGCCGGCGGTCCAGACGAGCCAGATCAGCAGGAGGCTGCCCGACACCTGGACGCCGAGGTCGTAGGCCGCCCCGGCGGGGATCGGCCGCAGGCACCACAGCAGGACGGCGGCAGCGGTGGCGCCGGCCAGCAGGGCGAGTCCCGCCCGCCGCAGCAGGACCTCGGGCAGGCGCAGCCGGTGCGCGACCTCCGCTGGCGTTCTGTGCCTCATATGACATACGACAGCAGCGCCGCGGCGTCCCGCCATCGGCGTTGCGTGCGACCGGGACGGGGCGGAGCACCGCACGGCCATCCGGGTCCACCCCGAGGGCCCGCCCGGGTCCGGCGCGTCCCCCCGCCGGCGGCTACTTCTTCTTGTAGAAGGCGTCGTCCCCGGAGTTCTTGCGCACCGCGTGCACCGGGTTCCCGGCGGCGTCCCACTGGTAGTAGGAGCAGGCGGGGCCCATGCCCTTCTCGTACTGCTCGATCTTGGGGTTGCGCCCGATGTCCCGCGCTGCGGCCGCATGACGCAGCAGGCTGGGGTCGTCGTTCTCCGGCCAGACGATGATCAGGTGCGCGGCGGTGAGGTGCGTCGCGACGAACTCGCAGCCCGCCGCGGGGCACGGCCACGGGTCGGTGCGGACGCAGAACCAGCCGGTGTAGTCCTCGCCGGAGTCATCGGTCCAGAGCTCCTCCTCGATGTCGAGGTCGGGCTCGCCGACCATCGGCTCGCCGATGATCGTCGCCGGTCCGTCGGGCTCCATCGTTCCCATGGCGGGCTCCTTGCTGGTCAGGACACGGGGGCGGACAGGCCGTCCTTCCAGACGGCGGTGCCGTCGGCGTGGACCGCCCGCTTCCAGATGGGGACGCGGCGCTTGGCCTCGTCGATCGCCAGGCGACAGGCCGCGAACGCGGCCGGGCGGTGGCCCGCCGCGGCGACGATCGCGATGGACGCCTCGCCGACGTCCACGCGCCCCAGGCGGTGGGCGATCGCGACGCGCGCGCCCAGGGCCTCGGCCTCGGCGGCGACCGCCTCGAGCTCGGTGATGGCGAGCTCCTCGTACGCCTCGTACTCCAGCGCGACGACCTCGGTGCGGTCCGCCTCGCGGCGCGTCGTGCCGATGAACACCGCGATGCCGCCGTGGTCCGGCCCGGCGGTCGCGGCGATGAGCTCGTCCACGCGCAGCGGGTCGCGGGTGAGGGTCACCGACGCCACGCCTAGCCCCCGGACACCGGGAGGATGAGCGCGACCCGGTCCCCGCCCGACATGGGCGTGCCGGGGGCGATCCAGCGGTCGTTGAGCGCGTACCGCAGGGCGGCGGGCGGCTCGGTGGACCGGATGGGCTCCGGGAGGTGCGCCCACACCGCGCCCACGGGCGTGGCGGCGGGCACGCGGAGCTGAAGCCGGTCGGTCCCCGCGGCCTCCTTGAGGGAGGCGAAGAGCATCACCGTCACGTCGATGTCCTCGGGCATGCCGTGACGATAGCCGCTGGCGGCGCCACCGGCCGCGGTGGGGGATTCCCCGCACCGCGATGGCGGGGTGGTACCGATGCCCCGCCCGCCTTTACCAATCGCTTACCGGGATCGGCTTGGACAAGCCGATCCCCACTCGCCGAAGGTCCAGGGCCGGACTCTCCGTTCGGCCGAGGCACGTCCCGGCGCGCGACCCCTAGGTTGACCGGCATGACACGTCGCCGGAAGTTCGTCCTCAGCCTCGTCACCACCGCCGCGGCCGCCGCGGTCACCGTGCCGATCATCGCCAGCTCCGCCCCCACCCAGCCGCTCCTGCCGGATCTCGTCAGCGATTCGCCCACCGGGCCGCGCTTCGACACCTACGACCCGGTGAACGGGACGGCGCGCCTGCTGGTGCGGTTCGACGGCTACATCCACAACGACGGCGACGGGCCGCTCGACATCCAGGGGAACCCCAACTACCCCAGCACGGCCCCGAACCCGGCGGTCACCAGCGGGGGCTCGACCGTCCCGGCCGCGGCGGCGTCGCCCTCGCCCATGGGCCAGTACCTGTGGAACGGCACCGGCGCCCGCGACAGCACCGCCTTCGGCCCCAACGCGGCGGCCTGGACGCGGGTCACCGATCACCCCAACAGCCCGAACGTGTTCTTCGACCCCTCGGACACGCACAACCACTTCCACGTGCGCCGGGCGGCCGAGTACTCGCTGTGGAACGACACCAAGACGGCGATCGTGGCGCCCGCCAACAAGGTCGGGTTCTGCCAGTACGACAGCCAGCGGGTGAACTTCTCCAAGGGCCCGCAGTTCCAGGTGTACGGCGACACCCTCACCGGCGACTTCTGCCGCCAGGACCAGCCGAACGCGACGCAGCTGCGCGAGGGCATCAGCGAGGGCTACCGGGACATCTACGACTGGACCCTCGACTACCAGTGGATCGACGTCTCCAACGTCGCCCCCGGCGTCTACTACCTCGCCGGCCGCATGGACCCGGACAACGTCTTCAAGGAGAAGGACGAGACCAACAACGGGTACGCCTACTCCGCGCCGGTCACCGTCCCCGGCTACCGGGCCGACGCGGTGACCGCGAACACGGCGTTCAAGACGCCCGTCCAGGTCACCCTCGCGGCGACCGGGTTCACCACGACCACCGGTTACGGGGCGACCCTCGGCCCGCGGCGCTACCGCGTCGAATCGCTCCCGGCCCACGGGATCATCAAGAACGGGAACACCACGCTGTCGGTCGGCAGCGCGCTGCCCGCCGGCGTGACGGCGGTGCAGTACATCCCGAACACCAACTTCTCGGGCGTCGACTCGTTCCAGTTCTCGGCGATCGACACCAACAGCAACTACCCGACGCAGCCCGCCCGGGCGACGGCCTCGGTGAACGTGGGCGGCTCCGGCGCGAGCGTGGTGAGCCTGTCCGGCGCGCCCGGCCAGATGGTCACCGGCACGCAGGTGCAGCTGGCCGCGACGTCCTCCACCGGCGGCGCGCTGGTGTGGACCACCACCGGCGGCACCGTCACGTCCTCCGGCGTCCTCACCGCTCCCGACGCGGTGCCGGCCGGCGGCAGCATCACGGTGCGGGCGGCGCTCGCCGACGACATCGGGGCCTTCAAGGAGGTCGTGATCCCGATCGTGCCGGTGGGGACCCCGGTCCCGCAGCCGGTCGTGCCGCCCGTCGTCACCACGGCGGCGCTGTCCAAGCCCGGCGTGCTGACCTACGGCCGCAACGTCACGGTCACCGTCCAGGTCAACCAGGGCGGCACCGTGGTGCTGAGCCTGAGCCGCGGCGGGACCCGCCTGGACGCCTGCAGCACCAAGGCGCCGGCCGGCCAGACCGTGTCCTGCAAGTTCCAGCTCTCCAAGGCGTTCGACCCGGGCACCGTCCGCGTCAACGCGAAGCTCACGACGACCGGCGGGAAGGTGTACACCAGCACCTCCACGGCGGGGCCGTCCACGTACCGCAAGGTCGCGGTGCGCCGCAGCGGGCGCCGGATCTCCCTGGTGGTCACCCCGCAGCGCCCGGGCTTCGTCCGGGTGGTCCTCACCGCCCGCGGCAAGGTCGTGGGCCGGTGCGCCGGCCGGGTGCTCCCCAACGGGTCCCTGTCCTGCACCCGCCGGCTCGGCCCGGCGGTCGGCTCCGCGAAGGTCCGCGTCTCGGTGACCTTCAAGGACCTGCAGGGCCGGACCGCCATCCGGGAGCTCGCCAGGTAGCTCACAGGATCCTCACAAGCGGCGCGCGTCGTACTGGACCAATGGGGGGCGCGCGCCCGTGGGACCCCCTCCTACAGTGATCGGCATGCAGAAACGCCGCCGACTCACACTCTCCCTGGTGGGCGCCGCAGCCGCGGCCGCCATCACCGTCCCCCTCATCTCCGTCCAGGCCGGGCCGGGCACCGGTGCCCTCCTGCCGGACCTGGTCGCCGACCCGCCGGACAACCCCGAGTTCAACGTCTACTCGGGCCAGTTCGACAACTCCGCGCTGCTGCTGCGGTTCAACGGTTACGTCCACAACGCCGGCGACGGCCCGCTGGACATCCAGGGCAACCCGCAGCCGGGCGCCTCCGCGGCGACCGCCGTCGACCAGTACCTCTCGAAGGTCCCGCCGAACATCGCGGGCCCGGGCGGCACCCAGATCCCGAACCCCGCGCGGTCCACGCTCGCCTCGGGCGCGACGGCCGGCAACTGGCAGCGGGTCACGGACAACAAGGACCCGAAGGTGGTGTTCGACAACTCGGACACCCACAACCACTTCCACGTCTGGAAGGCGGCCGAGTACACGCTCTGGAACTCGACGAAGACCGCCCAGGTCGTCGCCGGGTCCAAGGTCGGCTTCTGCATGTACGACAGCGAGGGCGACTCCACGCCGAACGGCCCGGCCGACACGGTCTACTCCGGCACCCTCGTCACCAACTTCTGCCTCCAGGGCAACCCGGGCGGCACGTTCCTGCGCGAGGGCGTGAGCGAGGGCTACCGCGACGTGTACGACTCGTCGCTCGACGCCCAGTGGGTCGACGTCTCCAACGTGGCGCCGGGCGACTACTACCTGGCCGCCCGCATGGACCCGGACGGGTACATCAAGGAGAAGGACGAGAACAACGGCTACACGTTCTCGATCGCCCCGGTCCGCGTGCCCGGCTACCGGGCCGACGCGGTCACGGCGGCCACCGGCTTCCGCGTGGCGAAGACCTTCACGCTGGCCAGCACGGCGTTCGCGCCCACCACGCCCATCGGGCCGCAGGGCGCCCCGTCCGGCTACGCGGGCATCGGCAGCGTCCGGTACCGCATCGAGACGCTGCCGGCGAACGGCACGCTGCGCAACGGCACGGCCCCCGTCGCGGCGGGCACGACGCTGCCGGGCGGCGTCAACCAGCTCAACTACACGCCGGGCAACAACTTCAGCGGCGCCGACACCTTCGTGTTCTCCGCCGTGAACTACGTCAACGGCGCGCCGACCAAGTACCCGCTGCAGCCGGCCAAGGCCACCGCCACCATCAACGTGGGCGGCTCCGGCATCGTCGTGAACGTGTCCGGCATCCCCGGCCAGATGGTCGTCGGCACCCAGGCGCAGTTCACGGGCTCCGCGACCAGCGGCGGCATCACCTGGACCGTCGACGGCGTCGCCGGCGGCAACGCCGCGGTGGGCACCATCACCCCGGGCGGCCTGTACACGGCGCCGGCGAGCGTGCCGGCGGGCGGCAAGGTCACGATCCAGGCGGTCTCCACCGAGGACAGCGGCACCAGGTCCGCCCCGGTGACCGTCAACATCGTCACCAACAGCACCTCGGGTCCCAAGCCGATCATCACCGGCACGGTGAAGCGGCCGGGCGTCCTGGCCGCGGGCCGCAACGTCACGATCAGCGTGAAGGTGCCGTCCAACGGCAAGCTCACCCTCACGCTGCTGCGGGGCCGCACCCGCCTCGACGGCTGCACCGGCAAGTTCACCGCCGGCCAGACCGCCACCTGCAAGCTGCTCATGCCGAAGCCCTTCGACCCCGGCACCCTGCGCGTCAGGTCCGTGTTCGTGAGCGGCGGCAAGACCACCCGCGGCAGCGTCTCGGCGGGCGGCAGCAGCTTCAACCGCGTGTCGCTCAAGCGGCGCGGCGCCAAGGTCACCCTGTCGGTGGTCCCGAAGCGCCCGGGCATCGTGCGGGTCGCGATCACCCGCCGCGGCCGCGTCGTCGCCCAGTGCAGCGGCCGCGTGCTGGCCGGCCGCACCCTCACCTGCACCCGCTCGGTCGGGCGCGGCGGTGTGGGCCTGTCGATCAGCCTCAAGGACGAGCAGGGCCGCCTGGTCGTCCGGCAGGCGAGCATCTAGCACCGCACCCTGAGAGGGCGGCGGTGGAGGAGATCCCTCCGCCGCCGCCCTCCATCGTGTGCGCCGCCGTGCCGATGCACACGGTATGGCGCACCTCAACCGGGCCGTGCTCCCCGCCGCCGCATGCCTCGCGGCGGGCATGGTGATCGCGGCGGCCGGAGGCGCGAGCCCCTCCTACGACCTCCCGGACCTGGTGGGCGACGCGCCGGCCCGTCCGTACTTCGAGCGGTACACGGTGGACCGCCACGGCATCGGCCAGGTGAACCGCCTGCTGCTGCGCTTCGACGGCTACGTGCGCAACGACGGCACCGGCCCCCTGGACCTGCAGGGCGACCCGAGCGGCGGGACGATGGCGCAGTACGTGCAGCCCGCCGGCGGCGGTGCGCTGCAGCAGTGGACGTACGGGCCGGGGGAGGCGCGCCCGCAGTTCGCGTACGCGACCGACGACGGCCACAACCACTGGCACCTGCAGGCCGCAGTCGAGTACTCGCTGTGGGACGCGGACCGCACCGCGATGGTGAAGCCCGGTTCAAAGACGGGGTTCTGCCTGTACGACATCGACCGCATGGGCACCCAGGGGCCGGTGAGCCCGGTGTACGACGGGCCGACGACGGGGGACTTCTGCGACCGCGGGAACCCCGCCGCCACGTCCCTGCACACCGGGGTCTCCGCCGGATGGCGGGACGTCTACGACGCGACGCTGGCGCTCCAGTGGATCGACATCTCGGACGTCGCCCCCGGCCGCTACGTCCTCGCCGCCCGCCCGGACCCCGGGGACGTGATCCGCGAGTCCGACGAGTCCAACAACGGCGTCGTGTTCGCGCCGGCCGCGGTGACCGTCCCGGGGTACGTGGCCCAGCCGGTGACCGCCGCCACCCGGGCGAGCCGGACCGTGCGGGTCGCGCTGGCCTCGCAGACCATGCAGGACGCCGCGGCGGCGCCCGGCCCGCGCCGCTTCCGCGTGCGGACGCTCCCGGCGGCCGGCACCCTGGCGACCCCCGCGGGCGTCCCCGTCGCCGCGGGCGACCTGCTGCCCGCGGACGCGACGTACGTGCGGTACACCGCCCCGGCGGCGTTCACCGGCACCCCCTCGTTCGCGTACACGGCCGAGGACGCGAACAGCATGTTCCCGACCGACGGCTCCGGCACCCCGCAGGGGGGTGCGGTGCAGGCCACCGCCACCGTGACGGTCGGACCCGCGGCGCCGCTCACCGTGGGCGTCTCCGGGGCGCCGGCAACGATGGCGCCCGGCGCCGCCGTGGCCCTGCGCGCCGTCGTGACCGGCGGGGACGGGGGCGTCGTGTGGTCGGTGCGGACCGCCTCGGGCTCCGCAGCCGGCGCCGGGACGATCACCGCCGCGGGCCGGTACGTCGCACCGGCGGCCGTCCCCGCGGGCGGCACCGTGATCGTGCGGGCCACCAGCGACGAGCTCCCGTCGGTGCGGGCCGAGGTGCGGATCCGGATCGGCGCGGCGCTGCCCGGTGGGCCCGCGCCGTCACCCGCGGCGGATCTCCCGCCCGGCGTGCTGCTGGGCCGCCCCGGAATCGTGCGCATCAAGGGGACCCACATCGCGACCGTCCGCGTCGCCGTCCGCGGCGGCCTGGTGATCACCGCCGAGCGCGGCGGCCGGCGCCTGGCCGGATGCAGCACCGGGGTGCTGGCCGGTCAGTCCGTGACGTGCCGGATGCGCATCGCGGACACGCGGGGGGTGCGGATCGTCGCCCGCCTGCGGGCCGCCGACGGCCGGCGGCGAACCACCGCCGTGGCGCTGGAGTCCGTGATGACGGGCCTCGGGGAACTGCGGGCGCGGCGCGACGGGCGCACCGTGGTGGCGGCGGTCACGGCGCTGCGCGCCGGGACCGTGCGCATCGTCGTGCGCCGTGGCGGGACCGTCCTGGCGCGGTGCACCTCACGCGCCGCGGCGGGCGCCACCGTCGCCTGCCGCCGTGTGCTGCCGGCGGCGGTGGACGGGGCGGTCACCGTGACGGCCCGGCTTCACGCCCCCGGGGTGAACGCGGGGCGCAGCCGGGCCGTGTGATCAGCGGGGACCCGCGGGCGAGCTAGTGCTCGTCGTGCGGCTCCTGCATGGCCTTGCGCATGACCCCGACGGTCAGCCCCGCGAGGGCGACCCACACCGCGTAGAGGAAACCGACGCCGACGATCATCTCCGAGAGCCTCCGGGAAGGGAACAGACCACCCGAATGTAGGCCCGGCCCGCCGCCCGGCAATCCGTGGGCGCGCTGAACGGGGGGTCCGGCCGCACGCGGAGGGCGCACTGCGGGGAAACCCCAGGGGCGTCAGTGTTTCGCCCGCCGGACTCCGGACCGGGTCTGGTAGCCTCCGGCCGCGCGCCGGGCGGTTCCGGCGGGGACCCCCCAGACGATTCCCGGCGAGGTGGGATGTCGGTCGAGGAGAAGCGCCAGCGGCTCCGCGAGCTGCGTGACGAGGCGCTGCATGCGGGTACCGAGAAGGCGGTCGAACGGCAGCACGCCCGCGGCAAGCTGACCGCGCGCGAGCGCATCGACCTCCTGCTCGACGAGGGCTCGTTCACCGAGCTCGACATGTTCACCCGGCACCGGGCCCACGGGTTCGGGCTCGAGGAGAACCGGCCGTGGGGCGACGGCGTCGTCACCGGCCACGGCACCATCGACGGCCGCCGGGTGTTCGTCTTCTCCCAGGACTTCACCGTGTTCGGCGGGAGCCTCGGCGAGGTGTTCGCCGAGAAGATCTGCAAGGTCATGGACCTCGCGGTGAAGATGGGCGCACCGGTCATCGGCATCAACGACTCGGGCGGCGCGCGCATCCAGGAGGGCGTGGTCTCCCTGGCCGGGTACGCGGACATCTTCTACCGCAACGTCCGGGCCAGCGGCGTCGTCCCGCAGATCTCCGTGGTGATGGGCCCCTGCGCCGGCGGCGCGGTGTACAGCCCCGCCATCACCGACTTCATCTTCATGGTCCGCGAGACCAGCCACATGTTCATCACCGGGCCGGAGGTCATCAAGACCGTCACCGGCGAGGAGGTGACCATGGAGGAACTGGGCGGCGCGCAGAGCCACGCCACCAAGTCCGGCGTGGCGCACTTCGCGGCCGACTCCGAGCAGGACTGCCTGGAGCAGGTTCGGGAGCTGCTGAGCTTCATCCCGCAGAACAACCTGGAGCTCCCGCCGCACGTCCCCACCGCGGACCCGCCGGACCGCATGGAGCCCGAGCTCGCGACGATCATCCCGGACCAGCCCACCAAGCCGTACGACGTGAAGCGCGTCATCGAGCTGGTGGTGGACGACGGGGACTTCTTCGAGGTCGCGCCGCTCTACGCCGACAACATCGTCGTGGGCTTCGGCCGCCTCAACGGGCACTCCGTGGGGATCGTCGGCAACCAGCCCCGTGCCCTCGCGGGTGTGCTGGACATCAACGCCTCCATCAAGGCCGCCCGGTTCATCCGGTTCTGCGACGCCTTCAACGTCCCGATCGTGAGCTTCGTGGACGTCCCCGGGTTCCTGCCCGGCACCTCGCAGGAGTACGGCGGGATCATCCTCCACGGGGCGAAGCTGCTGTACGCGTACGCGGAGGCGACGGTGCCCAAGCTCACCGTCATCACCCGCAAGGCGTACGGCGGCGCGTACGACGTCATGAGCTCCAAGCACCTGGGCGCGGACTTCAACGCCGCGTGGCCCACCGCGGAGATCGCGGTGATGGGCCCCGACGGCGCCGTGAACATCGTGTTCAAGCGGGAGATCGAGGCGGCGGCCGCGGCGGGCAAGGACCCGGCCGAGCGCCGCGCCGAGCTCGTCGAGGAGTACAAGGACCGCTTCGCGAACCCGTACATCGCCGCGGAGCGCGGCTACGTGGACGACGTGATCGAGCCGGAGGAGACCCGGCCGTGGCTCATCCGGGCCCTTGAGGCGTCGCTCACCAAGCGGGAGTCCGGCCCGCAGCGCAAGCACGGGAACATCCCGCTGTGACGACGGTCGCGGTCGAGGGCGACGCACCGCCCGAGGTCGTGGCCGCGATCGTCGCGGCCCTGGAGGCCGTCACCCGGCCCGCCGCCGTGGCGCCGGCCGGGCCCTCCGTGCCGGCGTGGCGCCGCGCCGGCCTGCTCGAGGGCGTCGCCCGCGGGGTGACGCCGTCGCAGTTGCCCGCCTGGCGCGCGTCCGCGTCGTAGACCACTCGAAGGAGCCGACGAGCCGGTGTTCAGCAAGGTCCTGGTCGCAAACCGCGGTGAGATCGCCATCCGCATCTTCCGCACCCTCCGGGAGATGGGGATCGCCTCCGTCGCCGTCTACAGCGAGGTCGACCGCGACGCCCTGTTCGTCGCCCATGCCGACGAGGCGTACCTCATCGGCCCCGGCCCGGCGGCCGAGAGCTACCTGAAGATCGACACGGTCATCGACGTCGCCAAGCGGGCCGGCGCCGAGGCCATCCACCCCGGCTACGGGTTCCTCGCCGAGAACGCCGGCTTCGCGGCGGCGTGCGCGGAGGCCGGGATCACGTTCATCGGCCCCCCGCCGTCCGCGATCGACGCGATGGGCTCGAAGATCGGCGCCCGCCAGCTCATGAAGGAGGCCGGCGTCCCGATCGTGCCCGGCGTGACCGACCCGGTGCACACCGTGGACGACGCCCGGGGCATCGCGGAGGAGATCGGCTACCCCATCGCCGTGAAGGCGGCGGCAGGCGGCGGCGGCAAGGGCTTCCGGGTGGCGCTCACCCCGGCGGACCTGGAGGACGCCTTCGAGGGCGCCCGCCGCGAGGCCGAGAAGTTCTTCGCCGACACCGTGGTGTACCTGGAGCGGTACCTGCCGGAGCCGCGGCACGTGGAGATCCAGATCCTCGCCGACACCCACGGGGACTGCGTGTGGCTCGGCGAGCGCGACTGCTCCGTGCAGCGCCGCCACCAGAAGCTGGTCGAGGAGACCCCGAGCCCCGTCGTCTCCAACGACCTCCGGCAGCGCATGGGCGAGGCGTCGGTGCGGGCCGCGAAGGCCGTGGGCTACGCCTCCGCGGGCACGCTGGAGTACCTGGTGTCCGGCGAGGAGTTCTTCTTCCTGGAGATGAACACCCGCATCCAGGTGGAGCACACCGTCACCGAGATGGTCACGGGCATGGACCTCATCCGGGAGATGATCCGCATCGCCGCCGGCGAGCCGCTGGGCATCACCCAGGACGACGTGCGGCCGCGGGGCCACGCATTCGAGTGCCGCATCAACGCGGAGGATGCGTCCAACCGGTTCCTGCCCGCCCCCGCGGAGATCACCGCGTACCGCGAGCCGTCGGGCCCCGGGGTGCGGGTCGACTCCGGCGTGCGCGCCGGGTCCGTGATCGCCGAGATCTACGACCCCATGGTCGCGAAGCTCATCGTGTGGGACACCGACCGCGAGACCGCCCGGCGCCGCATGCTGCGGGCTCTCGGCGAGTACGTGGTGGAGGGGCCCGCAACGCTCATCCCGTTCCACCGCTGGCTGCTGGAGCTCCCGGAGTTCATCGAGGGCGGCGCCTGCCACGCGGAGGTGGCGAAGCTCGCCGACGCCGCCACGCCGCTGCCCCCCGCCCCGGCCGGCCCGGACGTGCCGGGCGACCCGGCGCCGGAGTCCGAGCCCCAGGTGGTGCGCACGGTCACGGCGGAGGTCGACGGCAAGCGCTTCAACGTGCGCCTGTCCATCCCCGAGAGCCAGGCCGGCGGCGGTGCCGCGGGCCCCGCGGTGCCGCAGAAGAAGAAGCGCGAGAAGTCCGCGGGCTCCCACCACGCCGGCGCCGCGCCGGAGGCCGTGGTGACGCCGATGCAGGGCACCGTCCTGCGCGTGCTCGTGGCCGAGGGCCAGGAGGTCGCCCAGGGCGACGTCCTGTGCATCGTGGAGGCCATGAAGATGGAGAACGAGGTGCTGGCCCACCAGCCCGGCACCGTGCACCAGCTGTCGGTGGCCGAGGGCGACGCCGTCCAGGCGGGCCAGGTCATCGCGATCGTCTCCTAGGGCGCGCGGCCGCGCGCCCGCCCGGCGTCCCGCCTACGGGATGCCGGGCACGAAGATCGTGCCGGCGCTGCGGCGCTCCGCTGTGTTGGTGTTGATGTCGCGCACCACGAGCCGCCAGCGGTAGCGGCCCGGCTGCCAGCCGAGGTCGCCCGGGATGACGCTGAACGTGTTGGTCCCCGGCTTGCTCCGTGACCGGATCTCGCGGTTGATCATGTGCCGCTCCGGCCCGCTGAGCCGGAGGATCACGAACGTCGTGCCGCGGTCGGTGTCGTCGCACCACGTCACGGACCACCGCAGCTCGAACAGGTCGGGCCGCACCCACGCGTCCAGGATCACCGGCCGGTCGGGGTTCCCGTTGTAGGGGCTGGGGCAGACCTCGGGGGAGGTGCTCGTCGTGTCACCGCCGTTGCCGGTCCCGTTCCCGGCGCCCGCCCTGGTGGTGCCGCCGACGCCGTCGGCGGCGGTGCCGTCGCCGCCACCGCCGCCGCCGGCCGTGAGGGCCAGCACGACGATCGCTGCGGCCACCGCCAGCACGCCCAGCAGCACCATCCGGGCGGTGGAGTCCGGCTGGTTCGGGGCGAGGGCGCCCATCGGCGGCTCGGCCTGCTGGTCCGGGGCCATGCCGGTGAGGTGGTCGGTGTCCATGGCGTCCGCGTCGGCGAGGCGGCGCACGCGCTCCTCGGGGGTCGGGGGTATGAACCCCCGCACGAACCGCGGCGGCGGAACGAGCAGCAGACCGGACGCCAGCACCCAGCCGGACCCCGACGGGGGGTGCCGGTCGATCGACCGGATGGCCTCCTCCACCGCGAACCGCTGGCCGGTGCGCTCCAGCGCCTCGTCGTCGGCGACCGTCTCCCGGGCGTGCACCAGGATCACCAGCGCCGCGAGGGCGATCGCGAGCCCCAGGATGCCGAGCACGATCCCCCCGATGCTGGGGATCCGCGCCAGCAGCGCGACGAACGCGAGCGGCGCGATGACCCACGCGAACGCGTCGACCGCGGCGTACGGCTGCCGCAGCCGCGACAGCTCCCGCGTGATCATCGCCATCTGCGCCTCGTGGCTCAGGTTCGTGAGCAGCCCCTGGGACACGATGAGCCGCCCCTTGCGGGGCCACCCGCTCACCACGGCGACGGGCGCGTCGCTGCCGGACAGCATGATGCGGGGCACCGTGATGCGCTCGCGCACCTGGCACATCTGGCGCACCAGCCGGTACAGCTCAGGCTCCTCGGTCTCCGGCAGGTTCCGGGCCCCCGTGATGCGGGGGGTCACGAGGTCCCGCACCAGGGGCGCGAGGAGCAGCAGGGCGAGGACGGGGATGCCGAGCCACATGGAGCGCGCCCACGCGAGCGCGACGACCACGAGGGCGGCGAGGGCCGCGAGACCGGCGCCGGCGAGCAGGCGCGCGTCGGCGGTCGCGGAGCGTGAGGGCGGAGTCATCTCCGTTCCCAGTTCGACGGACCTGCGGAAAGCCCCTTCCCGGCGGTCGCCGGGCGGCGCGCGCCTATGCGGCCTGCAGGCCCTCGAGCTCGCGGTCGGACGCGAGGCGCCGCAGCGCCCGGATCTCGGCGCGGCGCACCGCGTCGGGCGACAGGCCCAGGCGGCGGCCGACCTCGGCGCCCGACGTCGGCTGGTGCCCCGCGAGGCCGTACCGCATGTGCAGGATGTCCCGCTCCCGCTCCGGGAGGCGTTCCAGCGCCCGCTCCAGCGCCCGGTCCCGGAGGCCGCTCTGCACGACCTCCATCGGTCCCGGCGCCGGCTCCTCCGGCTCCAGCAGGTCCCCGAGGGTGCCGTCGCCGTCGTCCCCGACCGGCCGGTCCAGGCTGGTCACGACGCGGGCGCTGGACCGCACCTGCGCGACCCACTCCGGCGTCATCTCCGCGTGCTCCGCGACCTCCAGGTCGGTGGGCGGCCGGCCCAGCCGGGCCTCCAGCTCCACCTCGGCCTGGGTGACGCGCCGCTCCCGCTCCACCACGTGCACGGGCAGCCGGATCGTCCGGGCCTTGTCGGCCAGGCCCCGCTGCACCGCCTGCCGGATCCACCACGTCGCGTACGTCGAGAACTTCAGGCCGCGGCGCCAGTCGAACCGCTCGACCGCCCGGATCAGCCCCAGGATCCCCTCCTGGATGAGGTCCAGCAGCGGCAGGCCCTGCCCCTGGAACCTCCGGGCGATCGACACGACCAGCCGCAGGTTCGCGTTCACCATCCTGTCCCGCGCGCGGAGGTCCCCCTCCTCGATCCGGCGGGCCAGGGCGACCTCCTCCTCGGCGGTGAGGAGGGGGTAGGAGCGGATCTCGCGCAGGAACAGCGTCAGCGCGTCGTCCGTCTCGGTGCCCCGTTCGATCACATCCAGCATCTCCCAAACCCTCCGTCCCGCCGTGCGCCATCGCATCCGGGGTGACCCCGAGGACCGACTGGCAGGTTGTCCACGGCGGGGCCACGGCTCAGCCGTGGCCCCGCCTGGGACTCAGGCCTTCGCCGTGACCGCGGGGCGGACCAGGTGGACCGCGCAGGGCGCGTGGTACGCGACGTAGCCGGCGAACGAACCCAGCAGCGCGCGGTCGAACAGCCCGCGGTGGGAGGCGGCGACGATGAGGTCGGCGTCGTGGTGGCCAGCCCACTCGCAGACGGCGATGCCGGGGTGGCCCTCGAGCAGCGCGGTCTGGACGGCGGCGTCGGAGCCGCCGGCGGCGAGCGCGGAGCGGACCGCCTCGGCGCGCTGCGCGAGCCACGCCTCGGCCTCGGCGTACACGGCGGTCATGTCGGGCGCCGGGAGCGCGAGGACCGCCATCGGCGGCGGGACGACGTGCAGCAGGGTGAGCGTGCCCTCGCGGCCGTCGACCAGCCGGGTGCCCGCGTCGATCACGGCGTCGCTCGCGGAGGATCCCTCGACGCAGCAGGCCACGTGCCGGTATCCAGGTCCCATGGTGACGTCCTTTCCTGGGGGGCCGTACACCGAGGTTCCCACGGGGCCGGGGCGTCACGCATCGGTGCCCGCCCAGGCACCGGGTGCGGCATCACACGGACGGATGCCGGGTGGCCTCCCGCGGGGACGCGCCCCGCGGGAGGTCCGGGCGACTACTTGGAGAGCGCCTGCTTGACGAGGTCCGCGACCTCGGTGGGGCTCTCGCCCACGCGCACGCCCTTGGCCTCGAGGGCCTCCTTCTTGGCGGCGGCGGTGCCGGCCGAGCCGGTGATGATGGCGCCGGCGTGGCCCATCTGCTTGCCGGGCGGGGCCTGGAAGCCCGCGATGTAGCCCACCACGGGGGTGGACATGTTCGCGGAGATGAACTCCGCGGCCTGCTCCTCCTCGGAGCCGCCGATCTCGCCCACCATCACGATGAGGTCGGTGTCGGGGTCCTTGTCGAAGCGGCCGAGGATGTCGATGAACGACGAGCCGACGACGGGGTCGCCGCCGATGCCGACGACGGTGCTCTGGCCGATCCCGAGGAGCGCCAGCTCCTTGGAGATCTGGTACGTGAGCGTGCCGGAGCGGCTCACGAGGCCCACGCGGCCGGGCTGGAACACCTGGGTGGGCATGATGCCGACGGTCGCGACGCCCGGGCTGATGACGCCGGGGCAGTTCGGGCCGATGAGCGTCTTCCCGGTGGACTTCATGTGCGTGTAGACGCGCAGCATGTCGTGGGCCGGGATGCCCTCGGTGATCGCCACCACGGTCTCGACCGGGCTGGCGAGCGCCTCCAGGATGGCGTCCGCGGCGAACCGCGGCGGCACGAAGACCATGGCGGTGTTCGCCCCGGTGGCCTCCACCGCGTCGTCGACGGTGTTGTAGACCGGGATGCCCTCGACGTCCTGGCCGGCCTTGCCCGGCGTGACGCCGGCGACGACCTGGGTGCCGTAGGCCTTGTTGCGGGTGGCGTGGAACGCACCCTCACGACCGGTGATGCCCTGGACGACCAGCTTGGTCGTCGCGTCAACGAGGATGCTCATGCCTGCCCCTTCGCCAGTTCCACAGCCTTCGCCGCCGCGGAGAGCATGGTGCCCTCGACCACGACGTTGGACGGGGCGCGGTCACGGATGATCGCGCGGCCCTCGTCCTCGTTGGTGCCGTCGAGCCGCACCACGATGGGCAGGGTCGCCCCCAGCTTCCCGAGGGCGGTCAGCAGGCCCTCGGCGACCTCGTCGCAACGGGTGATGCCGCCGAAGATGTTGATGAGGAGGACCTTGACCTTCTCATCGGAGAGCAGGACCTCGAGGGCGGTGACGACCTCGTCGGCCTTCGAGCCGCCGCCCGCGTCCAGGAAGTTCGCGGGGCGGCCACCGGCGAGGGCGACCACGTCGAGGGTGCTCATCACCAGGCCGGCGCCGTTGCCGAGGATGCCGACGTCGCCGTCGAGCTTCACGTAGGTGACGCCGCGCTCCTTCGCCATCCGCTCCTGCGGGTCGTCCGGGAGGACGTCGCCGAGGTCGGCGAGCTCGGAGCGGCGGTAGACGGCGTTGCCGTCGATGGTGACCTTCGCGTCCAGCGCGATGACCCGGCCGTCCTCGGTGAGGACCAGCGGGTTGATCTCCACGAGCATCGCGTCGAGCGACACGAACGCGTCGTAGAGGGTGTGCAGCACCGCCATGGTGCCCTTGAGGGCCTCCTCGTCGATGCCCGCGTGGTACACGAGCCACCGCGCGTCATGGGCCTGGAAGCCGATGAGCGGGTCGATGTGGCGACGGACGAGGGCACCGGGCTGGGAGGCGGCGACCTCCTCGATGTCCATGCCGCCGACCGCGGAGAGCATCACCAGCGGCTTCCGCGCCGCGCGGTCGAACGTGACCGACGCGTAGTACTCCTTCTTGATCGCGGACGCGGCCTCGATCCAGACGCTCTTGACGACGTGCCCCTTGATGTCCATCCCGAGGATGGCCTTCGCGTGCTCGTACGCCTCGTCCGGGTTCTCGGCCAGCTTGATGCCGCCGGCCTTGCCCCGGCCGCCGATCTGCACCTGCGCCTTTACGACAACCTTTCCGCCGATCGCCGCAGCGGCCTCACGGGCCTGCTCCGGGGTCTCGGCGACCTGGCCCTGCGGGATCTCGATCCCGCGGCTCGCGAGCAGGCGCTTTCCCTGATACTCAAGTAGGTCCACATGGCTCCTTGTCGCCGCATGAGGGGGCCTGCTGAGCTGGCTGTGGCGAGCTCGCGGCCACCGGGCATCCTATCGGCCGCCCGGCCTCGTCGGCGCACCCCGTTCCACCCGATCGAGAGCGCTGTCCTCGACTTTCGTCGGTTTGCGCGGGGGCCGTCCATCACCAGACTCCCACAGGGCACATGTTCATGCGCGCGATTTCCCACGAGCACGCCGCATCCGTCGCGGAGGCGGCGGCCAACGGCATGACCGGCCTGCGCCGTCGCGCGGGCACGCTTGCCGGCGCCTACCGGGACTGCGGTGTGCCCGGGTTCGCGATGGCCCTGGCGGGCCACCTGCCGGGCCGCGCGCTGCGCGTCGAGTGGTACGGGGTGCACGAGGTGCGCCCGTCGGCGGTGCATGTGACCGAGCCGTGGCCGAACGCCCGGGAGGCCGTCTACGACGACGCGGACCTGCTGGCCGCCGTGGGCCACGTGTCGGCCGCCGAGGTGCGCGGCAGGCTCGCCCGCGGCGACGAGGCGTTCATCGCGTTCGACGAGGCCGGCGAGCCGCTCGCATACATGTGGTACCGGTCCGGCTCCTGGCGCGAGGACGATGTCGAGTACGTGCTGGAGCCCGACGAGCGCTGGGGCTTCGACCTCTTCGTGCGGCCGGAGGCGCGCGGCCTGCGGGCCGGGCCCCGCCTGGTGAGCGTCGCGCTGGTGGCGCTCCACGACCGGGGCGTGCGGCGCGTGGTGTCGGTCATCGACCACCTCAACCGCGCGTCCCTGCACAGCTCCATGCGGTACGGCTCCGTCACGCTCACCTCCGTGCTCACCATCGCCGTGCCGTGGGCGGGGGTCGTGCGCGACCGCCCGCAGGGCGCCCGCCGCGGGCGCTGGGCCGCGTACCGGCGGCCCGCCGGCATCCGGCGCCGCACCGCCGATCTCCCCTCGGAGGACCGGTGACGGTGTCGGTCCACAAGCCCGGCCGTGCGGCCGAGGGGCCCGTGCCCACGTCGCGGCTGCGCACCGCGGTGGAGCAGTTCACCCCCGCCCTGGAGGGCGAGTGGGAGGCCCTGGCCGACCGCGTCGACGCGCCGCCGTTCCTGCGCCCGGCTACGTCCGCGTGCGGCACGCGGCGTTCGAGGAGGGCGACGGGTTCTCGGTGGTCACGGTGCGCCGCGACGGGATCCTCCACGGCGCGCTCCCGGTGGCGGACGGCCCCGGCGGCTTCGGCCCGCCGTCGAACTACGAGACGCCGGTGGAGGGGATCGTCGCCGACGACCCGTCCGCGATGCGCGAGGTCGCGGCGTCGCTCATGGCGCTGCCCGCGCCCCGCATCACCTTCACGTACCTGCTCGCCGGCGGCCCGTCCCGCGCGGTCATCGACGCGGCTGCGGCCGCGGCCGGCCGCCGGTCCTACGCCCGCACCAGCATCCGGGTCCCGGTGGTCGACACCACCGGAACCTGGGACGACTACTGGGCCTCCCGGTCCCGCAACCTGCGCCACAACGTCGAGCGGTGCGCCCGGCGGGCGGCCGAGTCGGGCGACCTGGTGTTCGAGGTGCACGACGCGTTCGAGGACGGCGGCCTGGAGGGGCTCCTGCAGGACGGCTTCGCCGTGGAGGCCTCCGGCTGGAAGGGCGCGGAGGGCACGGCGATCCTGGCCGACGCCCGCACCCGCACCTACTACACCGAGCTCGCCGCCTGGGCGGCCGCGGAGGGATGGCTGCGGCTGTCCTTCGTGCGCCTGGACGGCCGGGCCATCGCGTTCTGCTTCGGCATCGAGGCCCACGGCGTGCACTACGCCCTGAAGGTGGGCTACGAGGACAGCATGAAGAAGCTGTCCCCCGGCATGCTGCTCATGCGGGGGCTCATCCGGAGGTCGTTCGACATCCGGCTGCGCAGCTTCGACTTCGCCGGCCACGACGCGGCGTGGAAGTCCGCGTGGGCGACCGGCATCGACGAGTACGAGGGGGTGCTGGCGTTCGCGCCGAGCGTCGCCGGCCGCGCGGCCCACGCGCGTTACCGGTGCCGCCGGTGGGTCGCCGACGGCCCCCTGCGGCCGGCGCTCGAGCGCGCCGCCGCACGCGTGCGCGGGGGCCGCGGCCACACCGAGGAACCCCCCAGGAAGGACCCGTCCGCGCCACCGCAGACGGCCGCAGGAGCGGCCGGGGCGGCGGCGACCAGCATCGACGCTGACGCGTCAGTCACGAGGGTAGAGTCACCCGGATGAGCACCTCCTTCGATCCCACACAGGCCGCTTCAGGCCGTTCTCCGGCCCGCAGCTGGGTCCGCGAGGCCGAGCACCGCGGCGGCCTCTCCCGCTACGTCCAGGTCACCAAGGACCACTGGCGCCTCATGCTGATCCTCGTCGGGCTGGTGCTCGGCGCGGCGCTCCTGGCGGTGGCGGTGTCGTCGAAGGAGTACAAGGCCGAGGCCCTCCTGTCGGTGTCGCCGGTGTCGACCGACGACCCCCGGTTCGAGGGCATCAACGTCATCCGGGTCACCAGCGTCCCGGGCCGTGACGTCGAGACGCTCGCCCGCCTCGTGAAGACCATCCCGGTGGCCCGCGCGGCCGCCGCGACCGACGGCGTCGGCGGCGACCCCGCCGGCCTGCTGTCCCGCATCACGGTGTCCCCCGTGGGCGGTTCCTTCCTGGTGTCGGTGTCGGCGTCCGCGCCCACCGGCGAGGAGGCCGCCGCCCTGGCCAACGCCTTCGCGCAGGGCACCATCGCGGTGCGGTCCGCGGCGTTCCGCGAGCAGGTCGAGAGCCGCATCGACGCGGTCAACGCGCAGCTCAGCTCGTCCGTCCTGGGCGCCGGCACCCGCGCGCAGCTCAACACCCGGCTCGACCAGCTGCAGGCGCTTCGCGCCAGCGACGACCCGTCGATCCAGCTGGAGACCCTCGCGACGGTCCCAGAGTCCCCGGACGCCCCGCCGCTGCCGCTCATCATCGCGATCGCCCTGGTGGTGGGCGGCATCGTCGCCTTCGCCGGCGCGGTCGCCGTCGACACCGCCAGCTCCCGCGTCCGCACCGAGGGCCAGCTGTCGGAGCGGTTCAACCTGCCGGTGCTGGCCCGCGTGCCGAAGCCCGCGGCCGGCCAGGCGGCCCTCGCCGACGCCTACCGCGACCTCGCGCAGTCGATCGCCGTGGCCCGGAAGGACCCGGACCGCCCGCGCGCCCTGCTGTTCACCTCCGCCGGCGACGACGAGGGCTGCACCACCGCCGCCGTCGAGGCCGCCCGCACCCTGGCCGACGCCGGCCAGCGGGTGCTGCTCGTGGACGCCGACCTGCGCCAGCCCACGATCGCGCGCGGCTTCAACCTCACGCCGCGGTACGGCACCGGCTCGGTGCTGCTCGGCGACGTGCCGCTGGAGCGCGCGGTGCAGGACGTCCCGGGTTTCCGCGGCGCCCTCGCCGTGATCGGCGGCGACGACCCCGACTCGGCGGCCGCCGCCGTGTCGCTGTCGCCCGCCCAGGTGACGCGCCTGGTGACCGCCGCGACCGGCCACGCCGACTTCGTGATCTTCGACGGCGCCCCGCTGGGCACCGTCGCCGACGCCGCCCCGGTGGCGAACGCCGTCGACGACGTCGTGATCGTCGTCCGCCGCGGCGAGACCGAGCTGTCGCGCCTCAACCGCCTCACCGAGGTCCTGCTGCGCTACGACGTGGCGCCCTCCGGGCTCTGCCTGGTGGACTGGTCCCAGCACGCGAGCGAGCGGGCCGCCGGCGGCTCCCTGCACCGCGGCGAGAAGGGTGAGGAGCGCCCCTCCCGCATGTCGCGGTCGTCGCGTGAGCGCGGCCGGTCGCGCGACGAGGAGCGGCCCCGCCGCCGCGAGCCCGTGGCCGCGGAGGCCGGTGACGCGCGCCTGCGCCAGGAGGCCGCGGCCGCGCCCCTGCTCGAGCGTCCCGCCCCCGCGCCGGAGCGCCCGGCCCCGCCTCGCGCCGATCCGGAGGCCCGTGCCACGGACCCCGACCTCATGCCGCGCCCGTCCCTGCGGGAGCTGCGCCAGCAGATCGAGGAGGCCCGCGCCGCCGACCAGGCTCGCGAGGAGGCGTCCCAGGCCGCCGCGCCCGCCGAGACGATGCGCGCCGAGCTGCCGGTGACGGCCGTCGCCGAGGCCCCCGCTCCCGCCGTGGAGGACGCCGCGCTGCGCGTGACCGAGATCACCGCGGTCGCCGAGCCCGAGCCGGTCGCCGAGGAGGTCGTCGAGCCGGAGCCCGTCGTGGAGCCCGAGCCCGTCGCCGAGGAGATCGCGCCGGAGTCGGTTGCCGAGCCGGAGCCCGTCGTGGAGCCCGGGCCCGTGGCCGAGGAGATCGCGCCGGAGCCGGTGGCCGAGGAGGCCGTCCCGGAACCGGAGCCGGTGGCCGAGGAGGTCGTCGAGCCCGAGCCCGAGCCCGTCGCGGAGCCCGAGCCCGTGGCCGAGGAGATCGCGCCGGAGCCGGTGGCCGAGGAGGTCGTCGAGCCCGAGCCCGAGCCCGTCGCGGAGCCCGAGCCTGCGGCCGAGGAGATCGCGCCGGAGCCGGGCTGCTGGAGGAGGTCGTCGAGCCCGAGCCCGAGCCCGTCGCGGAGCCCGGAGCTTCCGTGGCCGAGGAGATCGCGCCGGAGCCGGTTGCCGAGGAGCTCGTCGTTGAGCCGGAGCCCGTCGTTGAGCCGGAGCCCGTGGCCGAGGAGGCCGCGCCGGAGCCGGAGGCCGTGGCCGAGGTCTCCGACGAGGACGGGGACGACGCGGACGACGCCGACGCCGAGGAGGACGGCGACGATCCGGACGCCACGGCGAACGGCGGCAACGGCCGCCCCGCCGGCGCGCGGCCGCGTCCCGCCTCCCGCACCGCCCGCAACCAGCGGCGGCGCAAGACGCCGCCCCGGCGGTGACGGTGGCGGACCCGGCACACGCGAGGCGCTGACCCCATGAACACCGACGGGGACGCCCCCGTCGCCGTCGCCGAGGCGGCACCCCCCGCGGGGGGTGGCCGCAGCGGCGGCGTCGCCTTCCAGACCGCCCTGATCCTCGGGTCGCGGGTGGTGGGCGCGGTCTCCACCGCGGTCATCACCATCGTCCTGGCGCGCCTGCTCGGCGTGACCGGGTACGGCGACTACGCGCTCGCGCTCACCATCGCGACGCTCGCCGGGCTGTTCGCGTCCCTGGGGATCGACTCGGCGACCTCCAAGTGGGTCGCGGAGGGCTTCAACCGCGGCGACGCCGTGTGGCGGGTCATCCGCACCGGCCTGCGCATCCGCACGGTCCTCGCCAGCATCACCTTCGGGCTGCTGTTCCTGCTCGCGGGCCCCGTCGCGGAGCTGTTCGGCAAGCCGGAGCTCGCGGACGCCGTCCGCGCCGCCTCGGTCGCCCTGGCCTTCAGCGCCGGCTTCTCATGGGTGAGCGGCATCTACGAGGGGCTGCGCGGCGGCCTCATGCTCGCCGTGATCTCCCTGGTGAAGGCCGTCGTCGAGTTCGTGATCGTGGTCGGCGCGCTCGCCATGGGCTACGGGGTCGTCGCGGCCCTGCTCGGCAACGCGGCCAGCTACCTGGGCGCCGTGGCCGTGGGCCTCTACGGGATGCGGCGGCACCTGCGCAGGGGCGACGCGTCCTCGGAGCACGTGCCGGGGCAGGAGCTCCTCAAGTACGGCGTGCACATCTGGCTGGCCGGCGTCGCGTGGCTGCTGTTCGAACGCGTCGACCTGGTGCTCCTGGGCGCGTTCATCGACACGGAGGCCGTCGGCCTCTACGACGCGCCGTGGCGCGTGGCGACGATCCTGGGTCTCCTGGGCCTGAGCCTCGCCTCGGCGGTCACGCCGCGGCTGGCGACCGACGACGTCGTCGCGGCGGGCCGGCTGCTCACCAAGACGCTGCGGGTGGGGCTGGTCTTCTACCTGCTGCTCGGCGTGATCATCGCGGTCGCCGCCCGCGACATCATCACCATCCTCCTGGGCGAGGAGTTCGCGCGCAGCGCCGACGTCCTGCGCGTCCTGCTGCCGTACATCATCTTCATCGGCTTCGCACCGATCCTCTCCCGGGCGCTCGACTACCTGGGCGTCGCGGCCGTGCGGAAGTGGATCGCCCTCGCCGCGTTCCTGGTGAACCTGGTCCTCGACCTGGCGCTCATCCCCACGGTGGGGCTGCTGGGCCCGGCGATCGCGACCGGCGTGGCGATCTTCACGTTCGTCGCGGGGCACCACGTGCTCGTCGCCCGGCGGCTGCCCCTCGACCACCGGCGCATCACCGCCACGGTCCTGCGGTCGCTCATCTCCGCCGCATCCGGCGGGCTGTTCTACTGGGCGCTCATCGTGCTCGAGGTCCCACCGCTCGCGCGCCTGCTCGCCGGCTTCCCGCTGGCCGTCGCCGTCGCGGTGGTCATGCTCATCGGCGTCGGCGAGGTGCGCGACGAGCAGGGCATCCCGCCGTCGATCGCCGCGCGCCTGCACGCCATCGACGACTGGTTCGCCCGGCACCTCGACGGCATCACGCCCCGCGACCTCGCCCTGCTGGTGCCGATCCTCGCGGCCGCCCTGGTGATGGGCCTCGCGGTGGGCAAGAACCCGCTCATCGCGATCGGCGGGCTCATCGCGATCGCCATCGTCACGCTGCTGCTCTCGGACCTCACGATCGGCGTCGTCGCGTTCGTGCTCATCCAGCCGCTCGCGCTCGTGATCCCGGCGGGCGAGGCGGTCGTCGCCAAGGGCGCGGGCGTGATCCTCATGATCACCTGGGCCGTCGCCCTGCGGTACCGCAGCTCGCGCGGCAAGTACCTCGGCTTCGTCGCGAACAACGCCCCGGTGATGTTCCTCATCGTGGCCTTCATGGGGTGGCTCACCGCCTCGCTGCTGTGGTCGATCAACACGGCGGCGTCCATCGACGCCATCCAGCGGTACGCCCTCGGCTTCGTGCTGCTGGGCATCGTGTTCACCGCCACGTTCGACCGCGGCGCCGCGATCCGCGTGGCGGGCGCCTTCTCCCTCAGCGGCGGGCTGTCCACGCTCATCGGCCTTGCCATGAACCGGCGGGGCGACGAGGGACGCTTCATCGGGACGTTCCTCGACGCGAACGAGTACGCGGCGTTCTGCGTGCCGTCGCTGCTCATCGCCGTCGCGCTCGCCGCCACGGCGTCCACGCCGCTGCGGCGCCTCGCGTTCGTCTCCACGGCGCTGCTGTGCGGCGCGGGCATCGTGCTGTCCGGCTCACGCGGCGGGATCATCGCGATCGGCGCGGCGCTCGCCGTGTGGATCGTGTTCGGCGGCCGGTGGCGCCTGCGCGTCCTGGTCGCGAGCGTGGCCGTCGTGTTCGTGCTGGTCGGGTACATCGAGACCGCCGCGTCGCCCGCCCTGCGCGCCCGCATCGAGACCGTCTACAAGGGCCAGCAGTTCGGCACCAGCGCCGGCACGGGCCGCGCCGACATCTGGCAGGTGGGCCTGCGCGCGTACCGCGCGCACCCCGCGGTCGGCACCGGCACGGGCACGTTCACCGACGCCACCCCCCGCTACCTGGCGCAGGCCGGTCTGGTGCGGCGCCTGGACTTCTTCACCGAGACGCCGAAGGTCGCGCACAACATGTACCTGCACCTGCTGGTGGAGGTCGGCATCGTCGGGCTCGCGCTGTTCGGCGGGCTGCTCTTGGCCTGCGTGGCCGCCGCGGTGCGCGCCGCATGGCTGTTCCGGCGGACGGGCGACGTGATGATGGAGTTGCTGTCCCGCACGGTGGTCGCCGGCAGCGTGGGCCTGCTCGTCGCGGACTTCTTCATCTCGGCGCAGTACCAGCGCGTGCTGTGGATCCTCATGGGCACCTGCCTCGCGCTCTACGGGGTTGCCCGCAGGCAGGCGGCCGTGGACGCCGCGCGGCAGCGCGAGGAGTACCGGGTCCCCGCACGGAGCGTCTGACCGGCGCGATCCGCCGCGGGGCGCGTCCCGCCTGAAGGGCGGTCACGTCCCGGATGGCCAACTCGTCCGGCGGCCCGGTCGGGGATGCGGGATCGCCCGGCGCAGCCCGCACCGGCGTGCGGGATTTCCGCACTCAGCGCCCGGAGCAGGCCTCCGATACAGGGAAGGACCGAGGGCCACCGGGATGGTGCCCCGCCGCGTCCGGCCAAACACCGGACCGCGGCGCCTCCCGTGATCGGCCCTCCACATCTTCATGGAGGAAGCCTCAATGGACCGTGCCCGATCCATTCGTGGCCGGCTGCCCAGGTGGGTGGTCGGCACGTGCCTTGCCGCAGATGTGGTCGCCCCGCTCGCGGCCGCCCAGCCCGCCGCGACCGCGGACTGCGCGAAGTACGCCTCGACGTCCGGCAGCGACAGCGCCGCCGGAACCGCGGCGTCGCCGTACCGCACCGCCCAGAAGCTCGCCGACAGCCTCGGCGCCGGCCAGACCGGCTGCCTGTCGGGCGGCGGGGTCTTCGGCGGCGTGCGCTTCAACCGCGGCGGCATCGCCCTCACCAGCACCCCGGGCCAGCCGCGCGCCACGCTGCTGGGGAACACCACCGTCCCGGACAGCAGCAACGACGTGACCATCGAGAACCTCATCCTCAACGGCCGCACCTCGGGTCAGCGGGTGAGCCCGGACATCGAGGGTGACCGGGTGGTGATCCGCAACAACGAGATCACCAACGACCACACCGCGATCTGCCTGCACATCGGCTCCAACGCCGGGTTCGGCATGGCGTACGACGTCGTCGTGGAAGGGAACCGCATCCACGACTGCGGCCGGCTTCCCGCGACGGGCTACGACCACGGGATCTACGTCAACAACGCCGAGCGGACGCGGATCGTGAACAACGCGATCTACGACAACGCCGACTACGGGGTGCACCTCTACCCGGGTGCGAAGAACAGCTACGTCGCGAACAACGTGATCGACGGCAACGGCCGGGGCCTCACGTTCTCGGGCGACACCAGCCTGTACTCCTACGGGAACCTGGTGGAGAACAACATCATCAGCAACTCGCTGATCCGCTACAACGTCGAGTCCTGGTGGGGCGGCACCGTCGGGACGAACAACCGGGCGAACAAGAACTGCCTCTGGAACGGCAAGCTCGGCAACGTCGCCCCGCAGGTCGGGTTCACGGCCGCCGAGAACCTGGTCACCAACCCGCAGTTCACGAACCGCGCGGGCAAGGACTTCACCCTCATGCCCGGCTCGCCGTGCGCGGGAAAGGGCCTGACGACGTCCGTGACGACCCCCCCGGCCCCGCCGGCGGACCCGGTTTCGGACCCCACGCCCGACCCCACCCCGGACCCGGTGCCGGACCCGGACCCCACGCCTGCGCCCGACCCCGCGCCCGCTCCGGACCCGGTGCCCGCCCCGGCGCCGTCCCGCGGCGACGCCCCGGCGCCGGCCAAGGTCGCCCAGGGCCGCCGCGACGCGCTCGACGTGCTGCGCCGCGCCGGCGTCCTGGAGCGCAGGGTCACCGGCCGCAACACCGTGTGGGTCCCCGCGCTGTACCTCGACGGCGACCGCTCGGCCGAGGTCCAGCTCCGTGCCGGGCGCTGGCTCGCGCTCGAGGCGCAGCGGCACATCAACATCGCCGTCGACCGGCTGCTCCGCCGCCGCGTGTCGCGTCCGATGACCCAGCCCCAGCACGGCCTGCCGTTCACCAACGACACGCTGTGGGACACGCAGCGCCTCGTCGAGCAGCAGCAGGACCGCCTGGTGCAGATCAACCGCCGCCTGGCGCGCTGATCGGCCTGTGGGCCGGGCCGCATCGCGGCCCGGCCCATGCGGCATCCCTCATCCGGGGCGACGCGCATGCCCGGCTGCATGCATTAAGCGCTCCCGCGGGGTGTCCGATACATGGAGGGACGAGGGTCGACGCGGAGGTGCCCCGCCGCTCCCGGTGTGCCCCGGGACCGGTGCTCCACGAGACGACCCTCCTGCTCTTCATGGAGGAAGACCGTCATGGACCGTGCCCGATCCATCCGCCGCCGGCTGCCCCGCCGGCTGGCCGGCTGGTGCATCGCCGCGGGAGTTCTCGCGCCGCTGGCCGCCGTTCCGTCCGCAGCGACCGCTGCCGACTGCACCAAGTACGCCTCGACCACCGGCAGCGACAGCGCCGCCGGAACCGCGGCGGCGCCGTACCGCACCGCCCAGAAGCTCGCCGACAGCCTCACCTCAGGCCAGGTGGGGTGCCTCACCGGCGGCGGCGTCTTCGGCGGCGTGCGCGTCAACCGCAGCGGCATCACGCTCACCTCGGCGCCCGGCCAGCCCCGGGCGACCCTGCTGGGAAGCACCACGGTCCCGGACAGCAGCAACGACGTGACCATCGAGAACCTCATCCTCAACGGCCGCACCTCGGGCCAGCGGGTGAGCCCGGACATCGAGGGTGACCGGGTGGTGATCCGCAACAACGAGATCACCAACGACCACACCGCGATCTGCCTGCACATCGGCTCCAACGCCGGGTTCGGCATGGCCTACGACGTCGTCGTGGAAGGGAACCGCATCCACGACTGCGGCCGGCTTCCCGCGACGGGCTACGACCACGGGATCTACGTCAACAACGCCGAGCGCACGCGGATCGTGAACAACGCGATCTACGACAACGCCGACTACGGCATCCATCTCTACCCCGGCGCGAAGAACAGCTACATCGCGAACAACGTGATCGACGGCAACGGCCGCGGCCTCACGTTCTCGGGCGACGCCACCCTGAACTCCTACGGGAACCTGGTGGAGAACAACATCATCAGCAACTCGCTGATCCGCTACAACGTCGAGTCCTGGTGGGGCGGCACCGTGGGCGTGAACAACCGCGCCGACCGGAACTGCCTGTGGAGCGGCAAGCTCGGGAACATCGCCCCGCAGGTGGGCTTCACCGCCTCCGCGAACCTGGCGACGAACCCGCAGTACGTCGACCGGGCGGGCAAGGACTTCACCCTCATGCCCGGCTCGCCGTGCGCCGGCAAGGGCCTGGTGGTGTCGGTGACGCTGCCGCCGCCGCCCCCGCCGTCGGATCCCCCGCCGGACCCGACGCCGACGCCGGACCCCACGCCGACGCCCACACCCACGCCCGATCCGACTCCGACTCCGACTCCGACTCCGACGCCGGACCCGACACCGACGCCCACGCCGGACCCGACGCCGCCCCCGGATCCGACCCCGGACCCCACGCCCACGCCCACGCCCACGCCGGACCCGGCGCCGGCCCCGGACCCCGTCCCGCCGCCGCCCCCGTCGGAGCCGGTTCCGGACCCGGTGCCCGTCCCGCCGGTCGCCGACCCGGTGCCGGACCCGGTCCCGGTCCCGGCCCCGGAGCCCGCACCCAAGCCGTCGAAGCCCGCCAAGCCGTCGAAGCCGTCCAAGCCCGCCAAGGGCGACGCCCCCGCGCCCCGCAGGGTCGCGGAGGCCCGGCGTGACGCCCTCGACCTGCTGCGGCGCGCCGGCGCCCTGGAGCGCCGGGTCACCGGCCGCAACACGGTGTGGATCCCGGGCGTGTTCCTGGACGCCGATCAGCCGGCCGAGCTGCAGCTCCGCGCCGCCCGCTGGATGGCGCTGGAGACCCAGCGGCACCTCACCCTGGTGGACGACCGGCTGCGCGGCCGGAAGTGAAGCGCCCGCAGACCCCGCCGCCGCACGGGCTGCTGTTCACCAACGAGGTGCTCTGGAGCACCCAGGACGTCCTGGACGACCAGGAACCGCGCCTGGCGCAGCTCGCCCGCCGCTCCGGGAACCGCTGACGGGACGGGCCGGGCCGCATCACGCGGCCCGGCCCGCCGGCGGGTCAGCGCGTGCGGCCCTGCCGGGCCGACGCGGCGATGAGGTCGCGCAGGGCGGCCGTGTTGCGCTGCAGGTCGTACGCGTCCAGCACCCGCACGCGGCCCGCGGCGGCCAGCCGGGCGGCGCCCTCCGGGTCGTCGTGGATGCGCCGCAGCGCCGCGGCGATCGCCCGCTGGTCCCGCTCGGGGACCAGGAAGCCGGTCACGCCGTCCTCCACCAGCTCCGGGATGCCCGACAGCGAGGACGCCACCACGGGCACCTCCGTCGCCAGGGCCTCCATGAGCGCGACCGGGATGCCCTCCATGTCCCCGTCGTCGGCGGTGACGCTGGGCAGGGCCATCGCGTCGCTGCCCTGCAGCACCTCGCTCACGCGCTCCCGGCTGCAGTGGCCCAGCAGCTCGACGGCGTCACCGAGCCCGAGCTCCGCCACGCGGCGCTCGATGTCGGGCCGCATTGGGCCGTCCCCCACCAGCACGCAGCGCACGTCGACGCCCTCGGCGCGCAGCGCGGCGACGGCGTCCAGCAGGTGCAGCTGGCCCTTCTTCTGCCGCAGGCTCGCGACGCAGGAGACGATGAACGGATCCCCGGGGCCGCGGGTGCGGGCGGGGCGCGGCGTGAAGGCGGTGAGGTCGACGCCGCAGCGGATGACCGACGTCTTGTCCGTCGCCCACGACCCGTACCACGCGCCGAACAGGCGCCGGTTGAACTCCGAGATCGTCACCACGAAACGGGCGCGGCGGAGCTTCTCCGCGAGCATCGACCGGTCGACGTAGATGTCGTGCGCGTGCGCCGTGATGCTGTACGGGATGCCGGTGAGGCGGTTCACCGTCCACGCGATGAGCGCGGGGTGGGTCGCCCAGTGGGCGTGCAGGTGCTGCACCCCGGCGGCGTCCATCTCCCGCGCGAACCGGGCGCCCAGCGGCACCGTCGCGAGGGCGCGCGCGAGGAACGAGGGGGAGCGCAGGTTCTCGCGGATCGCGGTGGCCCAGGCGCCGAGGTACGCCCTGGGCCGCCGGCGCAGCCAGTACCCCTGGGCGGCGAGCGTCTTCCGGGACCGCAGGCTCGCGTAGTGGGTGCGCCGGGCCAGGGGCAGCGCCTCGGGGTGCGGGTTCGCCGCCCCCTTCGGCCGCAGGGGGTAGATGTCGACGTGCACGCCGATGCGTTCGAGCTCGATGATCTCGAACAGGATGAAGGTCTCGGTGACCACCGGGAACGCCGACATCGTGTAGGCGATCCGCAGCGCATCCCCGGATGCGGGCGATTCGGGCATTTCGCGACTCTACCCGCTGGTCTTCGCGGCCACCCCGGCCGGACGGCCAGTGCTGGCCGGGCTCAGCCGCCCGTGAGGAACATGAGCAGCACGACCCCGCTGCCCAGGGCGACGACGCCCGTCACGATCTCGGTGCGGCGTCCCGCCATCACCTCGATGAACGCGTCGACCTGCCGCGGGGCGAACTCCGCGACGAGCTCCGAGCGCAGGAGCGCCGGGGCGGCGGCCGCGAGGGCCGCGACGCCGAGGGCCAGGACGCCGACCAGGGCCAGGACGATCGGCACGCCGCCGCCCCCGCCGTCACGGCTCGCGACCGTCTCGGGGTTCTGCGCGCCGCCGGCGGCGAGGATCTGCGCGTCCTCGCGCCGCTTGCGGGCGATCTCACGGGCCTGGCGCACGCGCGCCTCGCGGAGCGCGGCCACCTGGGCCTGCTGCTCGAGGGTGACGAGCCGGGCGTTCGCCGCGCGCGCGAGCCGGTCGCGGCGGGCCCGCTCGCGGGCGATGCGCGCCTCGCGCGCCCGCTGGGCGGCCTCCCGCTTGCGCCGGGCGATCTCCTCCGGCGTGAGCGTGGGCTGCACCGGTGTGACGGTGGACGGCTGCGTGCTGGTGGACGGCGTCGAGGGCGTGCTGGGCCGGCTCGGGGTGGTGGGCCGGCTGGGCCTGCTGGGCGTGCGCGTGGGCGGCGGGCTGTCCGGCTTGGATGCCGGCGGGATGGGGTCCGGGCCCGAGGGCAGGGGCGTCTGGCCCGCCGCCGACGCGGCGAGGCAGAGGCCCGCCACGATCGCCAGCAGGAGCGCGAGCCGTGTTGCCGAAGACCGCACGTTGATCACCCCACGAGTCTAAACCGGCGGAATCTCCGACGGCACCCAATCGTCCGGGGGGTTTCCGGCCAAGAGCTCCCGGTACAGCGCGACCCACCGGTCGCGCACGCGCTCCAGGGTGTACTCCGCCATCGCCCGGTCCCGCGCGCGGGACGCGAGCTCCGCGCGCCGTGCGGGGTCCTCCAGCAGCCCGGCGACGGCGGCCCCGAGCGCAGGCGGCGTGCGCGGGGGCACCAGCACCCCGCAGCGGTCCCCGTCGAGGATCGCCGGCATGCCGCCGACGTCGCTCGCGACGATCGCCCGCTCCGCCACCATCGCCTCGATCAGGGCGATGGGGCTGCCCTCCGAGTCGGACGGCAGCACCACGACGTCCAGCGACCGCAGCACGTTCGGGACGTCCTCCCGCACGCCCAGCAGGTGGACGCGGTCCCCCACGCCGAGGCGCGCGATGACCTCCTCCACCTCGCCGCGCAGCGGGCCGTCGCCCGCGACCACCAGGTGGGCGTCCGGCACCCGCTCCAGGACGTGCGGGAACGACTCGACCAGCACGTCCACGGCCTTCATCGGCCGCAGCATGGCGATGGCCCCCACCAGGGGGGTGCCGGCCGGGAGCCCCAGCTCCTCGCGGAGGGTGCCGGGCGCGCCGTGCAGCTCCGCGGGGTCGCGCAGCAGCCCGGTGGGGATCATCCGGATGCGCTTGCGAGGCACACGCTCGATCTCGTGCATGCGGCGGGCGTCCTCCGGCGACACCGCCACGAAGGCCGTGACGGCGCGGCCGATCCAGAAGCCGTCGAGGAGCTTCCGGATGCGCTGGCCCTCGTACGTCCATGAGTGCTCGGTGGCGATGACCACCGGTACACCGGCGAGCCGGCCCAGCAGCGGCGCCCACACGTTCGACCCGAACATGTGCGCGTGCAGGACGTCGACGCGCTCGCGGCGCAGGTACCGCACCAGCCGCCACCACTCGCGCGGCGACAGGGTGCGGCGCCGGCCGAGCATGAGCACCCGCACGCCCGTCTCGTGGGCGATGGGCTCGGTATTGCCGCCGCGGTCGCGGCTCGCGCACACCACCACGTCGTCGCCGCCCTCGGCGAGCGCCCGCGACAGGCCCACCGTGAAGCGCTCGGCACCCCCGCCGTAGACCGACTCGATGAGCTGCACGACCCTCACGGGGCGCCCGGTCACTCCCCGGCCTCCTCGTCAGCGGGGGCGGATCGCCGTTCCCGCAGCCCCTTCGCGGCGGCCACGGCGCGGTGCGCGGCGAGCGCGGCCCGGCCCTTGAGCGACAGGGGGGCGACGGCCCGCACCAGCGGCACCGACCGGGAGATGAGGTCCTTGTACGGCGCCGGGCCCGGCCCGAAGTCCACGAGCTCCACGCCCTCCTCCTCGAGCCGCTCGATCATGTGCAGCATCGAGATCCAACCGAGGGTCATGAGGTCCTCGCGGGACCGGTCGAACGCGCCGGCGTAGGCCACCGCGGACGCGCCGTCCCCGCGGAACGCCAGGTCCCAGGCCAGCAGGTCCCCCTCGCCGCTGCGCACCTCCACCAGCCGGGCGCGTCCCTCGGCGCCCAGCGCGGGGATCGCCGCCTCCGCGAACCGGCGCCGCACGCCGGGGCCGGCCAGCAGGTTCGGGCCGTCGCCGGGGAAATGGCGGGCGTGGAAGTCCAGCAGGCCGCCCAGCCGCGGGCCGATCTCCGCCCAGTCGGTGATCCACTCCAGGTGCATTTCGGTGCCCTGCTCGGCGGCGCGGCGCACCGCGCGGCGGGCCTCCTTGCGTCGCTTGCGCACCGACCGCGGCGGGTCGGCGATCTCCAGCCGCCACGTCTCGTGCTCCGTGATCCGCACCCCCGGGATCGCCGCGCGGAGCGTCGCCACCGTGTCGGCGTCGGCCGGGCAGCCGTCCAGCATCAGGATGTCGCCGGGTTCCTCCGCGATCTGCGCGAGCAGCGCGTGCAGTGCGGTGTGGTCCACGGCCGGCGGCGCGATCTGGAACCAGGCGTCCCCCTGGCCGAGGTTCCGCACCACGTCCATCCCGCCGCGGCGCGTGCATTCCAGGGCGGCGGCGGCGACCACCTCGCCGTCCCGGTCGATGACGACGGCCCGCGGTTCGACCGTCCCAGCGGCCTCCCGCAGCCACACCTCCAGCCACGCCGTGCGGCGCAGCGGGTCGGCCGGCGGACGGGTCGCGACGAGGTCGTTCCAGCCGGCCTCGGCGAGACGGTCGAGGGCGGCGGCGCCGGTGCACCGGACCACCCGGGGGACGGGGTGCGCTGTAGCGGTCAAACCAGGGAGCTCCCGTGTCGGGATGACTGTTGCAGAACGGCTTCGCCATGCCCTCCGAGGCGGTTCGGACGGCCCACCCGGTGTAGCATCCGGGGCGTGTCCACGACCGTCCCGGGGCCCTGCCCGGCCGGTCTCGCCGCGACGAACGGAGCGACGTGAGAAGAGTTTTGGTGACCGGCGCCGCCGGCTATGTCGGTGGTGCCCTCGTGCGGCGCCTTCTGGCGGATCCCGACACCGAGGTGGTGGGGGTCGACCTGTGCGAGATGGACCACGGCGCCGAGGGCGTCCGCGAGATCCTCGACCACCCGCGCCTCACCTTCGTCCGTGAGGACGTCCGGAACACCGACGCGCTCGCCAAGCTGCTCCCCGGCACCGACGCCGTGGTGCACCTGGCCGCCATCGTCGGCGACCCCGCGGGCCGCCGCGACCCCGACAAGACCCGCGCCATCAACGTCGACGCCAGCCTCGCGCTCATCGGCGCGGCCCGCGCCGCCGGCGTCGGCCACATGGTCTTCGTGTCCACGTGCAGCAACTACGGCGTGTCCGACACGAACACCCTCGTCACCGAGGACGGCGACCTCAACCCGGTGTCCCTGTACGCGGAGACGAAGGTCGCCGTGGAGAAGGCACTCATGGAGGAGACCGAACTCCCCTGGACGGTCTGCCGGTTCGCCACCGTGTACGGCGTCGCGCCGCGCATGCGGTTCGACCTGACCGTCAACGAGTTCACGATCGACGCCCTCAACCAGGGCGTGCTGGAGATCTACGGCGAGCAGTTCTGGCGTCCCTACGTCCATGTGGAGGATGCGGCCCGAGCGGTCGAGATGGTGCTTGCCAACCCGGACAAGAGCCGCGGGCGGGTCTTCAACGTCGGGAACTCCGACGAGAACTACACCAAGCGCATGATGTACGAGCTGCTCAAGGAGCGGCTCCCGGAGCTCCGCGCCGAGTGGGTGAAGATCGACGAGGACCCCCGGTCCTACAAGGTCAGTTTCCAGCGGATCACGGACGAGCTGGGCTACGAGACCACCTGGACCGTCCCCACCGGGATGGACCAGATCCTGCAGCACGCACGGGCCGGGGCGTTCCCCGAGCCCAAGGCGGGGCGCTTCCGCAACTAGCGCCGCGGACCGCGGGGGCGCCGTGCGCGCCCCCGCCTCCGCACCCCGCACCGCCCACCGGGACGCCGCCCCCCACGGGGCGTGACGACGCCCGGCGCCCGGCCGCCGCACATGGCGCGACCGGGCGGGGAACCTCACCGTCCGCGCGGCGGGCACAGCCTGCGCGGACGGTTCCGGGCCCGCTGAACACGACGGCCCGCCCGGGGAAGGTTGGGCGGGCCGTCGAGGTGGTGCGGGCTGCGGCGGCGTTCCTTCGCCGGCCGGGTCAGGCGTGGTGCTCGGCACCGCCCGTCGCCGTCGCCGCCTTCGAGCTGTCCTTGCCCGGGCGGAACACGACGTGGCTGGCGAGCTGGCTCAGGTGCAGCTCCCCGCCGCGGATCACGGCGATGCCGGTCCACAGCAGGCACTTCATGTCGAGCAGCCAGCTGCGGTGGTCCACGTAGTACTGGTCGATCGCGAGCTTCGTGGGGAGCAGCGTGGAGAGGTAGAAGGCCTCGAAGTCGTCGCCCACCAGGTGCTCGAACTCACTGCGGTACCGGATCTGGCTGAGGCCGGTGATGCCGGGACGGACCGCCAGCACGCTGCGGTACGCCTCGTGGTGCGCCCGCACGTACCGGGCGTCCTCCGGCCGCGGGCCGACCAGGCTCATGTCGCCCTTCAGCACGTTCCACAGCTGCGGGAGCTCGTCGAGCTTCGAGTGCGCGAGGAACCGCCCCATGCGGGTGAACCGGTCGTCGTTGTCCAGCGTGAGGGCCGGGCCCGTCGCGCCGTCGTACATCTTCCGGAACTTGAGCATCTTGAACGGCAGCTCGTTCTGGCCGATGCGGTTCGCCCGGTAGAGCACCGGACCCGGAGAGTCGAGCTTGATCGCCGCGGCGAGCACCGCCCACACCGGCGCGGTGAACACCAGCAGGATGGACGACAGGACGATGTCGGTGACGCGCTGCGCGATCTCCGAGCCGCGGCGGCTCGTGTGGCCGCTCGCCACGACGACCGGCAGGCCCTCGAGGCGGCGCAGTGACAGGGACCCGTCGAGGCCCTCGAACAGCCGGGACACGACCGCCACCTGCGTGCCGGTGAGCCGGCACTCGCGGACCGCCTCCTGCAGCTGGTGGTCCGGGGACCCGAGGAACGAGAACACCACCAGGTCGATCCGGTGATTCCGGACGACCTCGCCGAGGTCGCGGATGTCACCCAGCGTCGCGGGGACCGGGCCGCCCTCAACCGTCTCCGAGTGGTGATCGTCGACGGTGCCGACGACCTCGAAGCGGCGGCCGCGCGGAAGGGAGTCCACCAGGTGCTCGGCGACGTCGCCGGCCCCGACCACCAGGACCCGCACGGGGTGCCCGAACGCCTTCGCCATGACCGCGCCGACGAGCCACGCCGATGCGACGGACGCAACCGAGATCACGAACGCGTCGGCGGCGGTGAGGCCGTCGATGAGGCCCTGCCCGGCGATCGCCAGGACCATCGCGATCGCGAGGACCGCGCCGGCCGCGTGGCCGACACGGTGACGCCGCACCAGGACGGGCCGCGCCCGCTCCGTCGGCGGGATGCTCCACGAGACCACCGCCGCGCTGAGAATGCCCATGATCGCGCCGACCCCGAGGGCGGCACGCGTCCCCAGGTCACTGAGCGCGATCACGATGTTCGTCGCGACGAGCGTCGCCACGATCACCTCTGCGGATCGCATGAACCGCGGTGAGCGGCTCCGCTGGACGACGTTCGCCGGACTGGCGGCGACTTTGGGTTCCGGGCGGAGAGCGGCATGTGTGGTCATGGGCGTCACGATAGGTCGGTGCCCTTTCCCCACGCGCGGGCCGGACGGCTAGGTCTTCCTGACCCTGCGGACGGTTTCGCCAGCGTGGGTTGCGGGTTTAGGATGTTTTGCGGATTCGGACCGCCGGACCGGCCCCGGGGTTACACCCGGAGCGGCCTTCTGGCACCTGCGAGCCGTACCCACCCGTTCGACGTCCGAAGCGGGCGGGTCTTATGCCGCCCGGCTTCTTATGACCGTCCAGGCCCGGCAGGCCGACGCGGATGGCGCGCCCAGGCCGTAACCGCGAGTTGTGACCTGCGGATCGACTCGCCAGCGGGATGAGATTCCGAACGGTTGTCGCGTTTGTTTTCAGAACCGTTCCGGCCCGGCAGTCGTTTGGCGCTGATGGCCCACGGCGGGTTTGGCCCCTGGAACCGCGCCTTGCGGCTGCCCGGCATCAGCTTTCAGGTCGCCATCCATGGCTCCCATCTGCTCAACCCTTGCCGTCCACATTTTCTTGTGGTGCGCCTTTCCGGGGTTGGCGTCCACACGGGTACTGAGAGTCCCTTCCCGGTGAGCTGACCGGAGTCGTGTCGAGGGAATACCGCCCATCCATGGGCGGAGGACATGCAGTCAATAGGCGCGCAGGGACGTCATCGAGTCGATGCGCAGGAGACGCCCATCAGTACCCGTGAGGACGCCTGCCAGGTGATCCGCAGAACAAGAGAGTGTGGATGGCGAGGGTCGGGATCCGGGAGGCATGGATGCCGACCTGAAAGCTGATGCCAGAGCAGCCGTAAGGCGCGGTTCCAGGCGCAAAACCCCCCGGACGCATCTCAGCGCCAAACGATTGCCGGGCCGGAACGGTTCTGAAAAACGAATCACTGAGCGCCCGCATCACGCCAAGCGCCAACCGCCTGCCGGACCGGAACCGTTCTGAAACGCCGAGCGGTCATTGAAGCCACGAAAAAAGGGGGTGCGGCCAACGGCCGCACCCCCTTTCAGAGGACCCCGCTCCTTCGGAGCTGATTCCTAGGCGTTCACCATCGCGAAGAGCTGGAGGACGCGGTCGACGTCGCTGTCGGCCATCGCGGGGTAGAGGGGGAGGGTGACCTCGCGGGCGGCGTAGTCCTCCGTGATGGGGAGCGGCGCCTGCGGCTGGAACACCTTGAAGCTGTGGACGGGCTGGTAGTGGACCGAGGTCTGGATGCCGGCGTCGGCGGCGGCCGCGCGCAGGCGGTCGCGCTCCTCGTTGCTGGGGGTGACCAGGGGCATGATGTGGCAGGAGCTCATCTCGTCCTGCGCGGCGGTGAACGGGACGAACCCGGCCTCGGGGGTCCGCTCGAGGCCCGCGCGGTACATGCCCACGAGTTCGCGGCGGCGGGCGAGCATCGCGGGGAGCTTGCCGAGCTGGACGAGGCCGAGGGCGGCCTCAAGCTCCGACGGGCGGTAGTTGTAGCCCCGCTCGATCACGTCGTAGCCGCTGGCGTGGCCGCGCTCGCGGTCCCAGGAGGTGGCGGTCATGCCGTGGGCGCGCAGGAGGCGCATGCGGCGGACGAGCTCCTCGTCGTCACTGGTGCACATCCCGCCCTCGCCGGTGACGAGGTTCTTGTTCGAGAAGAACGAGAAGCAGGAGATGTCGCCGAGGGAGCCGGCGGGGCCCTCCTCGGAGCGGGCGCCGGGCGAGTGGGCGGCGTCCTCGATGAGGGCGAGGTCGTACCGGTCGCTGAGCTGCCGCAGGGCCTTCATGTCGGCGACGTAGCCGGCGTAGTGCACGGCGCAGATCGCCTTGGTGCGCGGGCCGATGAGGGCGCGCACGGCCTCCGGGTCGATGAGGGGGACCTCGGGGGACACGATGTCGGCGAACACGGGCGTGGCGCCGGTGTAGGCGACCGCGTTGGCGGTGGCGACGAACGTGAGCGACGGGACGATGACCTCGTCACCGGGGCCCAGGTCCAGGGCGGCGAACGCGAGGTGCAGGGCCGCGGTGCAGGACGACGCCATCACGCCGTGCTTGGAGCCCACGAACTGGGAGAACTCCTGCTCGAACTGCGCGGTGCGCGGGCCCATGGTGAGCCAGCCGGAGCGCACGACGTCGGCGACGGCCTGCGCCTCCGCCTCGGTGAAGGACGGGGCGGAGAGGGGGAGCTGCTCGCTCATGCACGAACCTCCTGGGCCGGAGCGAGGAGCTGCTCACGGATCTTCTCGAAGTCGTCGATGGCCTGCTGGTAGTCCGAGTGGCGGCCGATGTCGAGCCAGTACCCGTCGAACGGGTAGCCGGCGACGGGGCGGCCGTCGGCGAGGAGCCGGTTGATGAGCGCCGGGATGTCGAGGGACTCACCGGGCGTCACGTAGTTCAGGGCCTCGGGCTCGAAGACGTACACGCCCATGGAGACCGTGGACTCGATCTCCGGCTTCTCGCGGTAGCTGGTGATCTCCCGGGCGGCACCGATCTCGGCGCCGAGGTCCAGGACACCGAACTCGACCTTGATGGGCCGCCGCATGACGGCGATGGTCAGGACGGCCCCGCTCTCCTCGTGTGCGGCGACGAGGTCGTTGAAGCGCAGCGTGGTGAGGAGGTCGCCGTTCATGACGATGAGGCGGCGCGACTTGGTCTCCTGCGGCAGGAAGGCGAGGGGCCCGACGGTGCCGAGGGGGGTGGTCTCCTGGATGTAGGAGACGTCCATGCCGTACCGGTCGCCGTTGCCGCAGTACGCGCGGATGAGGTCGGCCATGTGGCCGACGGCGAGGGTGATCTCGTTCCAGCCCTGGGCCTGGAGCTGCCGGAGCAGCACGTCCAGGATGGGGCCGTCGCCGAGCGGCATCAGCGGCTTCGGCAGGACCGAGGTGAAGGGCGCGAGTCGCGTCCCCTTCCCGCCGGCCAGGATCACCGGCGCGGGCCGGCGGTCGTCGCCGTGCGACGAGCCGTTCGCGCGGGCGAAGCGGCGGGTGGGTGCATCCATGCTCATGTGCTTCTCCTGTTCGGACATCTCGCGTCCTCCAGAGCTGTGCGCATCCGGCCGGGGGCCCGGCCGCGGGGGGATGCCGGCCCGGTGACCGGCGTCCATGAGGAGGTTCGCACGGTGGTCATCGGCGCCGGAACGGGTCGCCCGCATAGTCCTGCGGCTATGCGTTCGTCGGGGCGGCATCGTGCTTACATGCCCGGCGGCAGGCCCTCCGGGGCGCAAGTTCGGGTGTTGATTCGGGGCGGACGGGGAGGTCACGGATGGCGATCGGAGGGGCCGCGCGGCGCACCGCGCTCGCCGGGCTCGCGGCCGTCAGCGGAGGCCGGGCGTCCGACCTGCTGTGGGGCCGGGACCGCCTCACCGTGCTCGTGTACCACCGCATCGGCGATCCGTCGGAGCCGGGCATGGAGTTCGATCCGGGCGTGTTCAGCGCGACCCCTGAGATGTTCGCCCGCCAGATGCGCTGGGTGGCGTCGAACTTCAACGTCGTGTCGGTGGACGACCTGGTCGCCCACCTGGACGGCGGGCCCCGGCTGCCGGACCGCCCGCTGCTGATCACCTTCGACGACGGCTACCGCGACAACCACGAGGTCGCGTTCCCCGTGCTGCGCGACCTCAACCTCCCCGCCGTGATCTTCCTGGCCACGGGCGCGATCGGGACGGACCGCGTGATGTGGTGGGACGAGCTGCCGTACCTGCTGGGGCGCACCGGGCGCACCGGGGCGGAGCTGCCGCTCGTGGGCCCGCGGGCGCTGCACGACGCCGCGGCCCGGCTGTCGGCCCGCCGGGAGCTCGTCGCGGCGCTCAAGGCGGTGCCCGATGACGCGCGCGCACGCGCGATGGGGGAGCTGCGGGACGTGCTGGGCGTCGCCGCCCCGGTCCCGGCCCAGCCGCTGTTCATGGACTGGGACGCCGTGGCGGAGCTGGTGGCCGGCGGCGTGGACTGCCAGCCGCACACCGTGGACCACCCCATCCTCATCCGCGTGGACGGCGACCGGGCGCGCCGGGAGATCCGGGAGTCCGCCGAGGCGGTGCGGCGGCGCACCGGCCGGCCGCAGGTGGCGTTCGCCTATCCGAACGGCGACTGGTCGGCGGACACCATGGCCGCGCTCACCGAGTGCGGCATCCGGCTGGGCTTCACGATGCGCCTCGGGCCGTGCCGGGCGTCGGACTGGCCGGCGGCGCCGCTCGAGATCCCCCGGGTGCCGCTCGACGCGACCGACAGCTGGGACCTGTTCCGCCTGAAGGCGACGGGCGCCGCGTCGTCCGTGCTGGGGGCGATGGGCCGCCGCCCGCCCGCCCGGCTGGCGGCCGCGTGACCGGCGACGCCCCGCCGGTGACGGCGGCGCCCCCGCAGCGCGGCCCGGTGGCCGGCGGCGCACCGGCCCGCCGGGTGTGGCGCCGCGGGCCGCTCTGGATCGCCGCGGCCTGCGTCGCCGCCGTCGTGGTGCTGTACGTCCTCGCCCTCGGGGTGGACGCCGTGCAGCGGGCCGACGAGCAGCTGCGGTATCCGCAGATCGTCGGCGACTGGCGCCTGCGCGACGACGCCTCCGACACGTTCGCGCGCGTCGCGGCCACGGGCTTCGCCGTCTGGGGGGTGCTGGTCGCCGCGGTCGCCCTCGCCGTGGGCCGCGTGCGCCGCGCGGTGCCGGTGGCGGCGGCCTTCGGACTGGCGGCCGGGGCGACCTGGGCGCTGTCGGAGCTGCTCGGGCGGTTGGACCCCCTGGGCGGCGAGGCGCTGCGGTACTCGATCGAGGGGGACGGGACCCGCCTCCCGGCGCCCGGCGGGTTCCCCAGCGGGCACGCCGCGGTGGCCGCCGGGCTTGCCGTCGCGACGATCCTGGCGCTGCCGCCGCGGCTGCGCCCGGCCGGCGTGGCCGTCACGGTCCCCGTGGTCGCCGCGGTGTGCACGGGGATCATGGCGCTGGGCTGGCACTATCCCAGCGACATCCTCGCGGGCGTCCTGCTGAGCATCGTCGCGGGGGCGGTGGTCGCGGCCTCGCCGCTGTGGCCGCCGGAGCCGCGCCGCCGCCGCGGCGTCGTCGCGGCGATCGTCGGCGCCGACGTGGCGCTCACCCTGTGCGCGGCGGCCGGCGCATGGGGCCTCGCATCGCTGCCGGACGAGTCCGCCGGGACCTTCGCCGACGCGCATCCGCGCTTCATCGCGTTCTGCGTGATCGTGCCCGTGCTCGCCGCGCTGTGCCTCACCGCGCTTTCACTTGCGCTCCGCTCCGGGAACGTTGGCGAGGACCCCTCCGGGGACCCCCGCCGTTTGACCCCCGGCGCCCCGATCGGGTAGCAATGGCCCCGCACTCGCCCGGCATGTCCGGGCGGCGCGTCCCGGCCGTCGCCTCCAGGCCGTGACGCGGAGCGCGTGCGATGGCGCCCTTCGGGAGTGCCGACGTTTGCGCACCGTCCGGAGTGCTCCATGCCCTTCGAAAGGACGCCGCATGCCCGTTTGGGCCCGGACGAAGTTCCCGAAGCATCGTGCCCTGCTGCTCTCCACCGGCCTCGCCGGAGTGATGGCGGTGATCGCCGTACCCGGGGTCGCGCAGCAGTACGGAGGCTCAACCACGTCGACGACGACGACAACGACGACGGCGCCGTCGAGCTCGGCGGACCTTCCCGCGCCCATCGCGCCCGTGTCGTTCTCCTGCGACAAGTTCGCGGCTCCCGGCGGCAGCGACGGCGCGGCCGGCACGGCGGCCAACCCCTACAAGACGGCCCAGAAGCTCCAGGACTCCCTGAAGCCCGGCCAGGTGGGGTGCCTCAAGCCCGGCGCGGTGTTCCAGGAGCGCCTGCGGGCCAACGGCAACGGCCGGCCCGGCGCACCCATCACCATGACCAGCGGCCCCGGCGCGGGGCGGGCGACACTGCTCGGTGAGCTCTACGTGCCCGCCGACGCGTCCGACTACGTCTACGCGAACCTCAAGATCAACGGCCGCACCTCGTTCCGCGTGAACCCCAGCGTGAACGGCGACCGCATCACGTTCTCGAACAACGACGTCACCGACGAGCACCACGGCATCTGCTTCCACCTGGGCAAGCCGGGCGAGGGCGTCGCCGAGAACATCGTGATCGACGGCAACCGCATCCACGACTGCGGGCGCATGCCGTCCACCGGCTTCGACCACGCGATCTACCTCAACCAGACGCGGAACGTCCGGATCACGAACAACTACATCTACGACAACGCCGACTACGGCGTGCACATGTACCCGAGCGCGCAGGGGACGCTGGTCGCCAACAACGTGATCGACGGCAACGGCCGCGGGGTCACGTTCTCGGGCGAGGGCTCGCAGGCCTCGAACAACAACGTGGTGACCAACAACATCATCAGCAACTCGCGGGACACCACGAACATCGAGTCGTACTGGGGCGGGCCGGTGGGCACCGGCAACCGCGCCGAGGACAACTGCCTGTTCAACGGCGCCAAGGGCAACATCGGCCAGCAGCGCGGCTTCACCCTGTCGAACAACAAGGTGGCCAACCCGGACTTCGTGAACCGGGCGGCGAAGAACTTCGCCCTGAGCCCCGGCAGCCCGTGCGCGGGCAAGGGCCCGGGCAACCCGCTGCCGGCGATCGACCCGACCCCGGCGAGCGGGTCCTCCGGCGGCGGCGCCTCGTCCGGCGGCGGTTCGGCGATCTCCTCCCCGAAGGCCCGGGCGGCGCGCCTCAAGCTCGGCACGTCGTGGATCGCGAGCGGGAAGCTGCGGGTCTCCGCGACCTCGAAGGTTGCGGGGCGTGTCACGATGCGGGCCCGCATCGGGTCGCGCGCCATCGGCGGCTGCACGAAGCGGGTCCTGGCGAACCGCACCGCCCGCTGTGTCTTCGGCGCCCGGTCGCGGGTGACGGTGACCGTCACGCTCCGGCCGAGCAACAGCCGGCTGGGGGTCTCCAGGAAGACGATCACCCGCAACCCGAAGTAGGCACATGGCATCCAAGGGTCAGGCACCGCTCGTCACGGTCATCATGCCCATCCGCAACGAGGAGTCGTTCATCGAACGCTCGCTCGGGGCGGTCCTGACCCAGAACTACCCGCCGGACCGCATCCAGGTGCTGGTCGCCGACGGCATGTCGGACGACCGCACCCGGGAGATCGTGGCGCGCCTCGCGGCCGACCACCCCGACACCGAGGTCGAGGTGGTCGACAACCCGGGGCGCATCGTGCCCACCGGGTTCAACGCGGCGCTCGACCGCACCAAGGGCGACATCGTGGTGCGCGTCGACGGCCACACCATCATCGAGCCGGACTACGTGACCGAATGCGTCGCCGCCCTGGCCGAGACCGGCGCCGACAACGTGGGCGGGCGCATGGACGCCGTCGCCGACGCCCCCATGGGGCAGGCGATCGCCCTCGCGACCTCGTCGCCGTTCGGGGTGGGGAACTCCGCGTTCCACTACGCCTCGGGCCAGCGGTGGGTCGACTCGGTCTACATGGGTGCCTGGCCCCGCGAGGTCTTCGACCGGGTCGGCCGGTTCGACCCGGAAATGGTCCGGAACCAGGACGATGAGTTCAACTACCGGCTCAGCGCGAGCGGCGGGCGGATCCTGCTGACCGACCGCATCCGCTCCCGGTACTACAACCGGCCGTCGCTGAAGAAGCTGTTCAGCCAGTACCGGCAGTACGGGTACTGGAAGGTCCGGGTGCTGCAGAAGCACCCCGGCCAGATGAGCGCCCGCCAGTTCGCCCCGCCGGCCCTGGTGGTCGCGCTCGCGGGCGGCGCGGTGCTCGCTCCCTTCAGCCGTCCCGTCCGCATCGTGTGGGCGGGGGTGGTCGTGCTGTACGTGGGCGCGAACCTGGCGGCGTCGCTCATCGTCGCCCGCAGGAACGGGATGAAGCACATGTCCCGCCTGCCCGTGGTGTTCGGGGCCCTGCACATCGGCTACGGCGCGGGGTTCCTGGCCGGCCTGGTGAGGTTCCGGAACCGCTGGCGGGGGTGACGCGCCGCGGGGATGGGTCCCGCGGCTACGAAAGTCGAGGGGTCAAACCCCCCGTCCGACCCTGACCCTCCACCCGCCCCGGGCGGGAACATCGTCGTGGTCGAACACACCCCTCATGACGAACGGAGTTCCGACAATGACGGTTCGAGACCACCTGGGACGGAGCCTGGCCGTCGGCGCGAGCGCGCTGGCGGTGCTCGGTGTCGCAGCCCTGACGATGACCGAGCGGGCCTTGCCCGTCGCCCCCGACGCCACTGCCGGGACGAGCGGCGTCACCACCACCTTCAGCAGCCAGGGTGCGCAGAACAACAAGGCCATCGGGCCGCTGTACACCGCGCCGGCCGCCGTCTCCACCATCACGGTGCCCGAGAGCGCGCAGCCGTACCTGCGTGACGTGGACGTCCGCACGTTCATCACGCACAGCGCGAGCGGCGACATGGAGATCGAGCTCACCTCCCCGGCCCGCCCGGGCCAGGCCGCCCGCACCGTCCGGTTCATCACCGGTTCCACGAACCCGGACGTGTCGAACCCCATCGGCGGCACCGACGACGTCTTCAACGGCACCCTGTGGGACGACTCCGCCACCACGCTGGTGACCGACCTCAAGGGCGCGGACCTCGGCGAGAACGCGCCGCAGGCCTCCCTCGTGCCCGAGGGCGCGCTCGGCGCGTTCGTCGGCATCGACCCGCGCGGCACCTGGACCCTCACGGTCAAGGACAAGACGGACACGGGCATCGCCCCGCCGCCTCCCGCCGTGCTCAGCACCGACGGCGGCACCCTCGCGAGCTGGAACCTGGACCTGTCGACCCAGTCGGCCGCGCCGACCCTCGACGCGGTCGCCGAGTTCGCCTCGACGGGCCCGGCCATCCCGATCCAGGACGCCGCGGTCGGGAACATCCCCGGCGCGCCGGCGACCTCGACCATCACGGTCAACGGCCAGAAGAACTACCTGGCCGACGTGGACATCGTCCCGAACATCTCGCACACCTCGCCGGGCGACCTCACGATCACCGTGTCGCACGCCGGCAAGACCGCCGTCCTGGCGACCGGTGTCGACGGCGGGACGCCGTTCCTCACGAACAAGACGTTCAACGACAACGGCGCCACGCTCATCCGGCAGGCCAACGACGCCACGACCTCGGTCATCCCCGAGGGCGCGCTGTCGGTCTTCCGCGGCACCGACCCGAACGGCGTCTGGACCATCTCGGTCACCGACAAGGCGAACCTGGACACCGGCAACCTGATCGGCTGGAAGATCAAGGTCCAGTCCGCGCAGGGCGGCGGCGCGACCACCACCACGCCGACCACCCCCACCACCACGACCCCGCCCACCACGACGGGCGGCACCCTTCCGCCCCCGCCGGTGGTCAAGGTCATCTCGCTCAACCGGTTCGCGCTGGGCGTGAACAAGCGCTCCCGCGCCGTCACGCTGAACCTGGGCCTGGCCAACGGCTCCGGCAAGGTCACTTACACGGCGACGATGAGCGCGAAGGCCGGCCGCAAGACCATCAGGAAGATCGTGCGCGGCTCCCGCACCGCCGGCACCGCGACGGTCGTCAAGAAGGTCGTCCTTCCCAAGGCGTTCGCCGGCAAGAGGGTCACCGTCCGCATCGTGGTCAAGAACGGCACCACCACGATCATCCGTACCAAGACGGTGAAGCTCTAGGCAGCACCCGCGACGGCGGGGGGCTCCGGCCCCCCGCCCCGCACCTCCCCTCCCGGCTGGGCCCCGACTCGACGATCGGGTGGCGGCCCCCGGAGGGACCCTTGCCAGTATCGGGTCCGGGATGGTCCGGCCGACGGCGGGGGAGCGCATGGATCACGTGAACCGGAGCGGATACCGCGGGATGCGGGTGCACCGCTGATGCGCGTCGTCGTCACCGGCGCCGCGGGGTTCCTGGGCTCGCACCTGGTCGACCGCCTCCTGGCCGACGGCCACGCGGTGGTGGGCGTCGACGGGTTCACGCCGGGCACGGCCCGGGCCGTTCGGGAGGCGAACATCTCCGAGGCGCTCCGCCACCCGTGCTTCACCCTCGTGGAGGCCGACCTCTGCGACGCCGACCTGCGCGGGGTCGTCTCGGGCGCCGACGCGATCGCCCACATGGCGGGCGAGGCCGGCGTGCGCGACAGCTGGGGCGACCGCTTCGCCGTCTACGCCATGAACAACCTCCTCGCGACCCAGCGGGTGCTCGAGGCCGCGGTCTCCGTGGGCGTGCGCCGCGTCGCGTACGCGTCGTCCTCGGCCGTGTACGGCGTCACCGCCAAAGGGCCGTGCGGCGAGGACACCCCGGCCCGCCCCGTGTCGCCGTACGGCGTGAGCATGCTGGCGGGCGAGGGCCTGCTGGACGCGTATGCGCAGCACGGCCTGTCAACCGCCGCCATCCGCTACGGCAGCGTCTACGGCCCGCGGCAGCGCCCCGGCATGGCGGTGGAGCGGTTCATCCACTCCGCGCTCACCGGTGAACGCGTCCCGCTCTACGGCTCCGGCGGGCGCAGCCGCGACCTGCTCTACGTGGACGACGCGGTGCGCGCCACGGCGGCGATCCTGCTGCACGGGCCCGACGGCCCGGTGAACGTGGGCTCGGGCGAGAGCTTCACCCTCACGGAGATCCTCGCGACGGTCGGCGCCGCCGTGGGCGCCCCGCCCGTGGTGGACCCGCGCCCGGCCCTGGCCGGCGAGCCCCAGCGGGAGCGTCTGGCCACGGAGCGGATGCGCGCCGTGGCGGGCGTCGTCCCGGCCACAGACCTCGCGACGGGGATCGCCGCACAGGTCGCCTGGATGCGCGGCGAGACGCCGGTGGAAGTGGCCGCGGGGAACGCCGCATAACCGCTTCGGACGGCCCGCAAGCCGGGGCCGCCCACACAACAAATACATTTGAAATGCCGTTTCCAACCGGCAATCGGGGGGTTTTCGGCGGTCTGACCTCCCCGCGCGACTTGACTGTCACTTAACCGTGTAGTCCAATGCCGCCCGTGCCCCTGAGCCGACCGACACTCGTCGGGATGGCTGTTCTCGTCGCCGGCCTGTCGGCGGCGGGTTCCGCCGTTCCAGCGACCCAGAGCGCACCTCCCGCGGCCGAGGCGGTCGCACCCGAGCCCGGGGTCACGACCCCGCAGGTCTCCTGGGTGGCCCGCGTCCTGCTTCCCTCCGCCGGGCGTTCCGCGCCGAACGCGCGGGCCCGCACCGTGGGCCGCGTCATGCACTACACGGCGTACTCGCGCCGGCCGAACGACCTCATGGTCACGGGGACGTTCGTGGAGCCGGACGGGCGCCGCTGGGTGCGGGTGCAGCTCCCCAAGCGGCCCAACGGCAGCACCGCGTGGCTGCCGGAGTCGGCGGTCCAGCTGCGGCCGCTCACCACGCGCATCCGCGTGCGGCTCTCGTCCCGCACGGTCGAGGTCATCCGCGGCGGCCGCGTCGTCAAGCGGTTCCGCGCCGCGGTGGGCACCGGCGGCACGCCCACCCCCGTGGGCACCTTCGCGGTGCAGGACCCGGTGCACTCGAGCCCGAGCCAGCGTTCGTACCTGGGCCCGTACATCATCACCCTCACCGCCTTCTCCCCGGTGCTCCGCACGTTCATGGGCGGTCCCGGTCTCATCGCCATCCACGGCACGAGCGCCCCGCAGCTGCTGGGCCAGGCCGTGAGCCACGGCTGCATCCGCGTCTCCAACGACTCGGTGAGCAAGCTGTGGTCGGTGGTGGAGCCCGGGATGCAGGTCCAGATCACCAGATCCTGATGTAACGCGCGGTGCAGGTTGCCGCGCACGCCTGAAACCCCCCCGTTCGATCAGGCGGCCGCGTAAGTGCGTGGGGGTAGCATCGGTCGTATCGCGATGTCTGGTTCCCACCGTCGTCGCCGCACGGCCCTGTGCGGCGTTCTGGCGCTGTCCGCCCTTCTGCTGGCGGCCGGCTCGACCGTTGCGGCGCCACCTGTACCGGCGTTTTCATTTTCTCCGCTACCGAACGCGGCGAATTGGACCACGGCGCCGGTCACGGTGACGGTGGACTGCGGTGCCGGCTCCGGGTTCGACGCACAGCCGCCGGTGCTCGGCCCGTTCCCCGCGGCCACGCCCTTCACCGCCGCCTGCGTCAACGCGGCCAGCGGTGAGCGCACCGACGGCGCCGGCACGTCCCCGCAGGTCGACCTGGTCGATCCCGTGATCCAGGCGGGCCTGGCACCGGCGGCCCCGGACGGGGCGAACGGCTGGTACCGCACCTCGCCCACCGTGTCCTACGTGTGCACCGACGCGCAGTCGGGCCCGGCGGCGTGTCCCCGCCAGGAGCGCCTGCCCGACGGCCCCGGCCCCTGGGTCCGCACCGGCACCGACGTCGCGGGCCGCACCGGCACCGTCGCCGTGACCGCGAAGGTCGACACCGTCGCGCCGCCCGCGCCGGTCTCCACCGTCCCCGCCAACGCCGCGGCGTACGAGATCGGCGTGCCGCGCAACGCGGAGATCTCCTGCGCGGCGGACGCCACGTCCGGCGTCGCGCAGTGCGGCGGGACCTACTCGGGCGGCGCGGGCCTCGCGCCGGGCGGCCGGCTCGACACCGGCGAGCCGGGCAACCCCGGCACCCTCGGGCCCCGCACCCTCACCGTCTTCAGCGTCGACGCGGCGGGCAACCGCGCGGAGCGCACGGTCTCCTACACGGTGGTGGACACCACCAAGCCCACCGCCCCGGTGCTGGCGAACCCGGCGCCCGACGCGGTGACGAGCCAGCGCAGCCCGTCGTTCACCTGGGCCGCCGCCCAGGACTCGGGCGCGGGCATGCGGGAGTACCGCATCAACATCGGCGGCAAGACGTACGCGCTGCCCGCCTCGGCGTCGATGCAGCCCGGGTTCGTGATCCCCGACGTGCTCGCCGACGGCACCTACGAGTGGCAGGTCTTCGCGGTCGACCAGGCGGGCAACTCGACGGCCTCGCCCAAGCGCCGCTTCCGGGTGGACCCGTCCGCCGTCGCGCCGCCCGTCATCTCGCAGGGCCCACAGGGCGGGGCGGCCACGGCGAACCGCGCGCCCACGTTCGTCTTCTCCGGGCTCGCCGGGTCCACATTCAGTTGGCAGACGCTCGACGCCAACGACGTTCCCGTGCCCGGTGGTTCGGGCAGCGGCGGCTCGCCGGTGACGCTGCCGGCGCTCCCCGACGGCATCTACTCGTTCGCGCTCACCCAGGTCAGCGCGCTGGGCCTCCCCAGTGAGCCGGCCGTCGCGCTGTTCCGCGTCGACACGGTGGCGCCGCCCGCCCCGCGGGTCACCGCCGCGCCCACCGTGACCGGCGATACCCAGCCGTCGTTCGCGTGGGCGGCGGGCGAGCAGGGCGGCTCGTTCACCTGGGAGGTGCTCAACCCCGCCGGCTCCCGCGTGCTGGGCCCCGCGGCGACCACCGACACCTCCGTGCGCCTCCCCTCGCCGCTCGGCGGCGGCGCGTACCAGTTCCGCGTCCGGCAGACGGACGCCGCCGGCAACGCGGGCCCGTGGAGCGATTCGGTCGCGTTCACGATCGTCGGACCGCCGGCCGGCGGAGGCGGCGTCGGGGCCGGCGGCCGCGACCTCGCCCTGCCCGCCACCAAGAACGCCAAGCGCATGTTCCCCAAGGCGGGGAGCAAGCTGCTGGCCGCGAAGGTGACGCTGCGGTGGAAGCCAACCAGGGGCGCGACGATCTACAACGTCCAGGTCTTCCGCCTCAAGGGCACCAAGTACGTCAAGGTGCTGTCCGCGTTCCCGCGCGCACCGCGGTACCGGGTCCCGAAGGGGAAACTGAAGGCGGGCCAGCGCTACGCGTGGCGCGTGTGGCCGTTCATGGCGCGTCCCAAGGCGTACACGAAGAAGCCCTTCGGGATCAGCTGGTTCGACACGCGGCGGGGCCGCTGATCCGGGGCCGCGGGGGAACCCCCCCAAGGTCCAGCAGGCAACCCCCCTCGCGGGTCGGGCGGTGGCAGGGTTCGGCGATTTAGGCTCACGACGTGACCAAGCCTCGCCGTTCTCCAAACCGCGCGATCATCGCCGCCACCGCCGCAGGGGCACTGCTCATCGGTGGCGCCGTCGTCGCCCTCGCAGACCCGCCCTCCGAGCCGGTCGTCAGCGGCCCCAACGGGCCCGTCAGCAACGCCTCGCCCGGGTTCAAGATCACGGACGGCGACGCGCTGAACGGCACCGGCACGTTCCTGTGGGCGTTCGACGGCGTCCCGTCGGAGGGTCCCGTCGCGGACGGCACCACCGTCACGCCGGCGTCGCCGCTCTCCCAGGGCGCGCACACCTTCCAGGCGCGCGAGGTCGGCACGCCGCCGGACGCGGACGGCGCCATCAAGACCCAGAGCTTCTTCGTGGACACGGTCAACCCGACGTTCACCCGGGTCGTCAGCCCGGCGGCGCCGAACGGCCTGGCCGGCTGGTACACGGGCACCGTCACCGTCGACTACACCTGCGCGGATCCCGGCGGCGCGAACGCGTCGGGCCTCACCGCGCCCTGCCCCACGGACCTGGCGCTGAACACCGGCGTCGAGGACGGCGTCTACGTGCTCGCGACCGGCCCGGTCACGGACCTGGCGGGCAACACGTCGGGCGCCTCGCTGCCGGCCCTGACGGTGAGCCGCGACTCCACGCCGCCGGCCAAGCCGAACCTCACCGGGCCGCTGCAGATCACCAACGTCCTCAGCCCGGTGCTCTCCTGGTCGCAGGTCGACGACGTCACGCCCCAGGGCGTGCTGCAGACCTCCGGGTTCAAGCACTACGTGCTCACCATCCGCCAGGGCGCCAGCGGCGGCTCGATCGTGCACCAGGCGAACGTGAACCAGCCGCCCGCCCCCGGCGAGGTGACCTACAACACCGTCCCGCCGCTCACCAACGGGACGACCTACAACTGGACCGTCCAGGCCGTCGACAACGCCGGGAACACGAACACGTCGGCGCTCGGCGTGTTCAAGGTCGACACCACCGCCCCCGACGACCCGACGTTCTCGGCGGGCCCCGTCAACGGCGCGGCGACCAACGACAACACGCCCACCTTCACCTTCGCGGGCGTGGACGGCGCGACCTTCACCTGGGAGACCCGCAACAACCTGGACCAGATCGTCCCGGGCGCCGGCTTCTCGGGGACCGGGGCGCAGACCAGCGTGACCCTCCCGACGCTTCCGGACGGCAGCTACACCTTCAAGGTCAAGCAGACGGCGCCGAACCTCAAGGACTCGGGCTTCGCGACCGCGCTGTTCACGGTGGACACCACCGCGCCCGCCGCGCCGAGCATCACCTCGAGCCCCGGCACCACCACCAACCCGCAGCCGTCCTTCGGCTGGAACGCCGCCGAGCAGGACGGCACGTTCGTGTGGGAGGTCACCGGCGTCGGCGGTGTCCGCGTGCAGGGCCCCGGCGAGTCCTCGACCGCCGCGGTCAGCCTCACCGCCCCGCTGTCGGCCGGCAACTACGCCTTCCGGGTGCGCCAGCGCGACCGCGCCGGCAACCTCAGCGACTGGAGCGCCGGCGAGCCGTTCACCATCGTCAACCCGTCCGAGCCGGGCGGCGGCAACAACGGCGGCGGCACCACCTCGGGCTTCAAGCCGAACACGCGCAACGCCAAGGCCCTGCTGCCGAAGGTCGGCACCAAGGTCCGGCCCACGGCGACCGTGCTGCGCTGGAAGAAGACCAAGGGCGCGACGCTCTACAACCTGCAGATCTTCCGCATCGACGGGACGACGTACCGCAAGGTGCACTCCGCGTTCCCGCGCGGCCTGAAGTACAAGGTGCCGAAGAAGGTCCTTAAGTCCGGCCGCCGCTACGTGTGGCGCGTGTGGCCGTACCTGGGCGCGAAGCGCAAGTACACGCCCGCGCCGTTCGGCATCAGCTGGTTCGACGCCAAGTAGGGCGGGTCCGGCGGCCCCCTCCCCGCGCCACGGGGGGAGGGGGCCGCTAGACTCCCGCCCCGTGTCGAACGCCATTTCATTCGCCCGAGGGGCTCCGGCCCCCGAGGCGCTCTCAGCCGATCTGATCGCCACCTGCACCGCCGCCGCCCTCCAGGCGGACGGCACGCGGGTGCTCTCCTACGGAACCGGGAACGGGTACCCCCCGCTGCGCGAGGTGCTCGCCGCCGAGCACGGCGTGGGTGCCGATCAGGTCTTCATCACCAACGGTTCCCTGCAGGGCTTCGTGTTCATGCTCGAGACCCTGCTCAGCCCCGGCGACCTGGTCGCCGTGGAGGCGCCCACGTACGACCGGGCGCTGCTGCAGCTCAAGCTGCACGGCATGGAGGTCCTCCCCATCCCCGTCCAGGCCGACGGCATGGACGTGGACGCCCTGGAGGCGCACTGCGCCGCCGGCCGCGTGCCGAAGCTGCTGTACACCATCACCAACTTCCAGAACCCGTCCGGGGCCACGCTGTCCGCCGAGAAGCGCACCGCGCTGCTCGCGCTCGTCGAGAAGTACGGCTTCGGGGTGCTGGAGGACGACCCGTACGGCAAGCTCCGCTTCGAGGGCGAGGCGCTGCCGGGCTTGTTCACGCAGGACCAGAGCGGCAGGGTGATGTTCACCTCGTCGTTCTCCAAGACCGTCGCCCCCGGCCTGCGGGTGGGGTACATCGTGGCGCCGAAGGACGCGGCGGCCACGCTCACCGCCGCGGCGTCCCGCACGTACATCTCCCCGTCGCTGCTGGCGGAGGGGGCCATCCACCAGCTCATCACCGGCGGGCACCTGCCCGGCAACATCGCGAAGGTCACGGCGCTCATGAAGGAGCGCTGCGACGCGATGACGGCCGGCCTGGTGCACATGCCGGAGGGCACGAGCTGCACGCCGCCGCTCGGCGGGTTCTTCATGTGGATGGAGCTCCCCGAGGGGATGTCGGCCGACGCGCTGTTCCAGCCGGCGGTGGACGCGGGCATCACGTACGTGAAGGGCAGCGACTGCTTCCTGGAGGGCGGCGAGCGCACCCTCCGGCTCGCGTACAGCGGCGTGTCCCCCGCGGAGATCGCGGAGGGCATGGAGCGCCTCGGCGCGGTCTTCGCGGCCGCACAGCGGTAGTCCGGCGTGACGGGCGGGTCTCCGGGAGGCGGGACGCCTCCCCACGGGGGCCCGCCCCAGCGCCCCCGCATCGACGAGGGTGACGCCCGGCGCCTGGGCATCATCGGCGCGATCATCCTCGGGGTCGCCCTGCTGCTGATCTTCATCGTGGAGAACAGCCGCGAGGTGAAGGTCTCGTTCGTGTTCTTCGAGGCCCGGATGTCGCTCATCTGGGTCATCGTGCTGTCGGCGGTGACCGGCTGGGTGGTGGGGTTCCTGCTCGCCCGCCTCATCCGGCGGCGGTTCTTCAGCCGCCCGGACTGAGCTCCGACAGGCGGGTCTCCAGCCAGGTCCGCCACCGCGGGTGCAGCAGCTCGGCGGGGGCGAGCGCCGCGCGGAGCTCCTCGGCGGTGCCGCCGGTGCGGTGCAGCCGGCCCAGGAACGCCATGGTCACGTCGTGCGGCCCGCGCGCCTCGAGCGTCACCGCATCGCCCGCGGTGACGGGGCCGGTCTCCAGCACCCGCACGTAGAAGCCCAGCCGCCCGGCCTCCGCGAACCGCGGCACGAACCGCTTGTCGCCCATCCGGATCCCGAGCTTGAAGCACGGCGTGCGCGGGATGGTGGCCTCCACCAGCACCGGTCCGATGCGCAGGCGGTCGCCCACCCGCACGTCCGCGTCGCCGAAGCCGGTGACCGTGAGGTTCTCCCCGAAGGTCGCCGGTGGCAGCTCCCGGCCCAGCTCGGCCGACCACCAGGCGTAGTCATCGGCGCTGTACAGGTAGGCCGCCATGTGCGGGCCCCCGTGCACCGACCTGTCGGCCTGGCCGTCGCCCGCGAACCCCTCGGGGCCGAGCACCACCGGCCCGTCCACCGGGGACTTGAAGATCCCCGTGCTCACGGTGGACCCGGCGTGGGGGACCTCCCGCGGCACGCCGACGTTCACCGACACGACCCGCTCCGACACCGGACCTCCCCTCGCCGACCGCGTCATGCTGCCAGGTGGTGATCACCGAGGACCGCATCACCCCCGCCGGGCCGTACAGCCTGGCCCGCTCCGCGGCGACGGGCAGCTGCCCGACGCGGCGCCTCGCCAGGGGCGTGCTGGTGCTGGCCCTGGACGCCGGCGGGGGCCCCGCGATCGCGGCCGTCCACCAGGCGGGCGACGGGACCCTGGAGGTGCGGGTGGACGGCCCCGACCCGGAATCCGCGATGGCGCTGCTGCGCCGGAGCCTGGCGGTCGACGTGGATCCCACCCCGTTCTACGAGATGGTCCGCGACGACCCGGTGCTGGGCCCCGCCTCCCGCCGGCTGCGCGGGATGCGTCCGCTGCCGCTCATGTCCGCGGCGCACGCCCTGCTGCGCGGCGTCGCCGGCCAGCTGGTGCGGCAGGCCGACGCGCGGCGCATCGAGTTCGCCGCCGTGCGCGCCGTCGGGCGTCCCCACGGCGGGCTGCACCTCCCGCTGCGCACCGATGAGCTGCGCCGCGTGACCGTGCCGGTGCTGCAGGCCGCCGGGCTCGCGCAGCGGAGGGCCGAGGCGCTGGTGCGCGCGGTGCGGGCCGTCACCCCCGACGGGCTCGCGGACCTCCCCACCCACGCGGTGGTCGCGCGGCTGTGCGCGCAGCCCGGCATCGGCCCATGGACCGCCGGGGTGGTGTGCTCGCTGGGCCTCGGGCGGCTCGACCACGGCATCGTGGGCGACCTGGGCCTGGTGCGGCACATGTCCCACGCCGAGGGGCGGGTGGTGGAGGCCCACGAGACCGCCGCCCTGCTGGAGCGCTACGCCCCGTACCAGGCGCTCGCCGCCATGTACCTCATCGCCGGCAGCCCGGCGGCGCGCATCCACGCCCCGCCCGCGGCGGTCGCGCGCGAGGCCGCCCGGGGTCGCCGCCGGGCCTGAGGTTTGCCGGGCGGCGCGCACGCTGGGAGCATCACCCCATGCGCCTCCGCCTCCTGCGCCACGCCACCCTCGTCCTCGAGATCGCCGGCACCCGCGTGCTCGTCGACCCGATGCTCGGCCCGGCGGGCTCCCAGCCGCCCGTCGCGAACACCGCGAACCCGCGGCCCAACCCCCTGGTGGACCTCCCCGTCGCGGCCGGGGACGCCGTGGACGGCGTGCACGCCGCGATCGTGAGCCACCTGCACGGCGACCACGTCGACCGGGCGGGGCTCGCCGCCCTCGCGGGCGTGCCGCTGTACGCGCAGCCCGGCGACGCGGCGGCCCTCCCTGGGCAGGTCACCGAGATCGCCGATGAGGCGGAGATCGGCGCGGTCCGCGTCCGCCGCACCGGTGGACGCCACGGGACCGGCGACATCGGCGCCGCCATGGGGCACGTGTCGGGCTTCGTGTTCTCGGCCGAGGGGGAGCCCACCCTGTACGTCGCCGGCGACACCGTGTGGTGCGACGAGGTCCGCGACGCGATCGCCGCGCACCGACCGGACGTGATCGTGGTGAACGCCGGCGCGGCACGGTTCCTGGAGGGCGACCCCATCACCATGGACGTCCCCGACGTCCTCGCGGTGTGCGAGGCCGCCCCGGAGGCCGTCGTGGTGGCGGTGCACATGGAGGCGGTCAACCACTGCGGCCTGCTGCGCGACGACCTCCGCACGGCGGTGGACGCGGCGGGCGTGGGGGAGCGGGTTGTCATCCCCGCCGACGGCGAGACGCTGCGGCTGGCCTTCGACTGACCGTCCGGGTCAGAGGTCGCGCCGGTACCGCACCTGCGGTGCGGCGAGCGCGTCCATGGCGTGGTCGGCCCCCTCGAGGTCCCATCCCATGCGCTCGTAGAACCCCCGGGCGCGGGCGTTGCCCCGGAAGACCCACAGCACCGCGGCCGCGTGGCCGTCCCCGCGCAGGAGCGCGACGCCCTCCTGCATGAGGGCCCGCCCCACGCCCGTGCCGACGCTCCGCGGCGCCGCGTAGAGCGCGTACAGCTCCCCGGTGGCGTCGGTGGGGTACCCGTCCTGCTGCCGCACCGGGCCGACGCACGCGAACCCGCACACCTCGCCGTCCCGCACCGCCACCAGGTCACGGCCCCCCGGGATGACGTGGCGGCCCGCCACCAGCTGCTCCCACCGGGCGGTGCGCTCCGCCAGGTCCATGGTGTCGAGGAGCCGCCGCGGGACGAGGCCGCGGTACGCGAACCGCCAGCCGTCGATCTGCACCCGCGCGATGCCCTCGGCGTCCTCGCGGGTGGCGGCCCGCACGACGGTGCCGCTCACAGGAACCGCACGTACCGCACCGCCGGAACGGGGAGACGCTCGGACTCCTGGTCCCGCAGGCCACCGTCCGGCACCCACCCCATCCGCTCGTAGAACCGGCGCGCCCGGGCGTTGCCGCGCAGCACCCACAGCAGCGCGTCGACGTGGCCGGCGTCCCGCAACCCCGCGACGGAGGCGTCCATGAGCGCCCGCCCGACGCCGCGGCCCCACGCCGACGGGTCGGCGTACAGGGCGTACAGCTCACCCGCCGCGCTCGGCGGTGGCCACAGGTCCGCTCGCGACGGTCCGTGGCACGCGAACCCCGCGACCTCCCCGTCGACCAGGGCGACGAGGTTCACCGACCCGGGGTACGCGGCCTCCCCGGAGAGGATCGGCCGCCACTGCACCGTCCGGAGGGCGACGGTGGTGGACGTCTGGATGGCCCGCGACACCAGGCCGCGGTACGCGACCGCCCAGGAGGCGACGTGCACGCGGGCGATCGCCGCCGCGTCCGCGACGGTCGCCTCGCGGATCACCGGCGGCGGGCCTGGCATCACCCGTACGCTACCTCGCGACCTTCCCAGACCTCACGCCCAGGAGGGACCCCGCATGCGGGCGAGCATCCTGCAGTCCGTCTTCCCCCAGGACACGAACTCCCTGGGGACCCTGTTCGCCGGCACCCTCGTCGGCTGGATGGACAAGGCCGCCGCGTACGCCGCGATGCGCCGTGTGCGCGGCGGTGTCGTGACCGCCGCGATGGAGGAGATCGCCTTCCGCGAGCCCATCCGCCAGGGCGACCTGGTCGAGGTGGACGCCCAGGTGGTCTCGGTGGGCCGCACCAGCCTCCGCGTCCGGATCGACGTGTGGCGCGAGCGCCTGGAGGACGGTTCCCGCGAACTGTGCGTCCAGGGCCACTTCACCCTCGTCGCGGTCGGCCGCGACGGCAAGCCGGTCCCGGTCCCGCCGGAGCCCCCGGTCGCCGCTGCCTGAGCTCGATCACGTCTTCGTGATGTGCGCTCCCGGCGGCCCGGAGGGCGCACGGCTGGCGGCCGCGATGGCGCCCGCGAGGGAGCGGGCGCACGTGGGGCAGGGCACGGCGAATCGGTGCTGGTTCATCGGGGGCCTGATGGTCGAGCTGCTCTGGCTCGTCGATCCGGAGGAGGCCGCGGCCGGCCCGGCCGCGCCGCTGCGCTTCGCCGAGCGCGCGGCGTGGCGCACGACTGGCGCCAGCCCGTTCGGCGTCGCACTGCGTGACGATGGCGCACCGCCACCCTTCCGGGCGTGGGAGTACCGCCCGCCGTACCTCCCGGAGGGTCGCTTCATCCCAATCGCGGATGCCCCGGTGACCGAGCCGGTCCTCTTCACCAGCCCCGGCCGGTCCATCCCGGAAGGTGAGGTCCGCGCATCCGTGAACTGCGAGATCCGGATGCCCCACTGGGAGCGGTCGTCCCCGCTCGCCGGACTCGAGATCCCCGGCCTCACCCTGACGACGGGCGACCCGTTGATGGTCGTCACCGTCGAGGGTGCATCAACGGTGATCGACCTCCGCCCCGACCTGCCGCTCCGAATGGATCTCTGACCCTCACTCCGGCCGGCCGGGTCGGCCGCTTCTCAGAACCGCCAGGGCCGGCAGCCGTTTGGCGCCTGGTGCGATCCGGGCGCTCCGTGATTCGGAACTGTGTCGCGCCTTGCTTTTCAGAACCGCCCGGCCCGGCAGTCGTTGACGCTGAGATGCGTTCGGGGTGTTCGGCCCCTGGAACCGCGCCTTGCGGCTGCCCGGATCCGGTTCGAGGTCGCCATCCATGGCTCCCGGATCCCGACCCTCGCCATCCGCATCTTCTTGCTCTGCGGATCACCTGGCAGGCGTCCTCACGGGTACTGATGGGCGTCTCCTGCGCATCAACTCGATGACGTCCCTGCGCGCCAGTTTGATCCTGCTTGTCCTCCGCCCATGGATGGGCGGATTTCCCCCTCGATCACGAGTCGTGGTCGCACCGGGAGGCAACTCTCAGTACCCGTGTGGACGCCAACCCCGGAAAGGCGCACCACAAGAAATGTGGACGGCGAGGGTTGAGCAGCTGGGAGCCATGGATGGCGACCTGAAAGCTGTTGCCGGGCAGCCGCAAGGCGCGGTTCCAGGGGCCAAACCCCCCGTGGGCCATCAGCGCCAAACGACTGCCGGGCCGGAACGGTTCTGAAAAACAGGCGCGACAACAGTTCCGAATCACTGAGCGCCCGGATCACGCCAAGCGCCAAACGCCTGCCGGGCCGAAACCGTTCTGAAAAGCACGCGTTGAAAACGATTCAGCCGAACCGGCCCGCCACGTAGGCCTCGGTCTGGGGGTCGTCGGGGGCGGAGAAGATCTTCCGACCCGGAACTACACTCTCGCCGTTTTGCCCTCTCCCGGTTGGAGTGACATGCAGCGTCCCGGCGCCCTCGAAGCGGCGGTCCCAGGAGGGTCCGCCGGATCCGGTTCCTCGGTGGTCGATGGTGAGATCACGACGACGGTGCGGGTGATCCGCCTGCTGGTCGTCGCGGCGGTGGTGGCGGCCCTGGTGGCGGGCGCCGTCCATTTCCTCACGACGTCGGCGACGGGGACGGACGCCGTCGTGGACGGGCTGGTGCTGACCGAGACGGCCCTCGCGGCGATCCTCATCCTCCTGGGGAGCCTGGTGGAGGGCTTCGGGTTCGGGCTGTCACTCGGGACGAACTGGCCGTACACCAAGAACATCCTGGTGCTGCTGGTGCGCGGTGACCCGGAGGCGGCGCACCGGATCGTGGCGACGCTGGTGGGGCTCATCGCGGTGGCGCTGGTGATCCTCGACCCGGGGTCGCTGACGATCAACGGCCTGGTGCTCATCGCGCTCACCGCGCTGCTGGGCATCGGGACCCTGCACGTGCTCGCCGGGCGGCTGCCGTCGATCGTGCACGGCGTGCACGGGCTGCTCGCGTACGGGGTGTTCCTCTGTTACCTGTGCGCCGTCTACGTCCCCGCGGTCGACTTCTGGACGTACCTGGACAAGATGAGCGCGCTCCACGCCCTGCTGCTCGCGGTGTTCCTGGGCGGCGTGACGACCGGGCAGCGGGGGTTCGGCCAGGCGATCGGGGCGTTCGACGTGCCGAAGCGCCTCCCGCAGTTCGCCTTGGTGCTGCACATCCTCGCGGCGCTGTCGGTGGTGGCCACCCTGGGGTGGCTCATGCCGTCGTACCCACTGGCGTTCTACATCGCGGTGGGCCAGTTCCTGGTGGGCTTCCTGCTGTTCCACGCCGTGAACCTGCGGCCGAAGGCCCCGGGGATCATGGTCGCGATCCACCAGGCCGTGGTGCTCGCCATCACCGTGGCGATCATCTCCGCGTAGCCCGGCCGGGCCCGGAAACGAAAAGGGGCCGGGAGCGACGCCCGGCCCCCGTTCGCGGTACCGCTTAGAGCAGCTCGGCGACCGTCTCGCGCTCGCCGACCAGCTCCTCGTTGGAGGCGGCGATCTTGGCCTGCGCGAACTCGTCGTGCTCGATGCCCTTCACGACCTCGTACTTGCCCGGGGCGACGGTCTTCACCGGCACCGAGGCCCACACGCCGTCGGCGAACCCGTAGGTGCCGTCGGAGGGGACCGCGATCGAGTGGACGTCGTCGCTCGGGGTGTACAGCGACTTCACGTGGTCGATGAGGGCGTTCGCCGCCGACATCGCCGACGACAGGCCGCGGGCGGCGATGATCTCGGCGCCGCGCTTGCCGACCTTGGGGAGGAAGTCCTCCTTGAGCCACGCGTGGTCGGTGATGACCTCGGTGGCCGGCTTCCCGCCGATGGTGGCGTGGAAGAAGTCCGCGAACATCGTCGGCGAGTGGTTGCCGTAGATGACGATGTCGTCGACGGAGGTGACCGGCTGGCCGGACTTCTGCGCCAGCTGGCTGGCGGCGCGGTTCTGGTCCAGGCGGGTCATCGCGGTGATGCTGGAGGCCGGGAGCCGCTTGAAGCGGGACGCGGCGATCATCGCGTTGGTGTTGCACGGGTTGCCGACCACCACGGAGGTGCAGCCATCAGCGGCGACCTCGTCGATGGCGTCGCCCTGGGCGATGAAGATCCGGCCGTTGTCCTTGAGGAGGTCGGCGCGCTCCATCCCCGGGCCGCGCGGCTTGGAGCCCACGAGGAGGCACCAGTCGGCGTCGGCGAACGCCTCGCGCGGGTCGTCCGTGCAGACGAGCTTGGTGAGGAGCGGGAAGGCGCAGTCGTCGAGCTCCATGGCGACGCCCTGCAGTGCCTTCTGGACCTGCTCGACGGGGATCTCCAGGAGTCGCAGCTCGATGGGCTGGTCCTTCCCGAACATCTCACCCGCGGCGATGCGGGGGAGCAGCGCGTAACCGATCTGGCCGGCCGCGCCGGTGACTGCGACTCGCAGAACACTCATCAGGCGTTCACCTCGTTCTTCTTGTCGACGATGCCCTCCTCGATGTCCACGCCCTCCCGGCGACGTGGGCCGCTGGTGCGGAGGGACGGGCCATCCGGGTACTTCATGTGACCGGCCTTCTGGGCGGCCGGGACCCACGTGCGGCCCTGCTGTGAGCGTAGTCGAACGCGAGCCGGACGCTGCGCCGCCCGCCCTCCGCCGGATCGGCGTGACGGTGGGCGCCGTGAGGGGATCGGGCCCGGCCGCGATGGACCGGCGGAGTATAGCCACGCCGCCGAAACCGGCTTCCCCGATGGGGCCGGGGATGGAGCGGCCGCGCGGGCGGACGCCGCGGGCCCTCCGCAGACCTGCCGCGGGTGGCCCGCATCAGGTCCTCTCGGGGTCGGTTGTCCCGGGGCGAAACGCCCTGAGTCAGGTAGATTCCGCGGTCGGGAGTACGTCCATTTCGACCAACTAGACAGGACGCGGGGGGCGGAAGCTTGCACACCCATGACGTCGTCGTCGTCGGGGCCGGCCTGGCGGGGATGCGCGCGGCGATCGCCGCGCACGAGGCCGGTGTCGACGTCGCGCTCGTGACGAAGGTGCACCCGGTGCGCAGTCACTCCGGCGCGGCCCAGGGCGGCATCAACGCCGCGCTCGGCAACGCGACCGACGACAGCACCGACAACCACACCTTCGACACCGTGAAGGGATCCGACTACCTGGGCGACCAGGACGCGATCGAGATCCTCTGCGGCGACGCGCCCGGCGAGATCATCCAGCTCGAGCACTGGGGCGCCGTCTTCTCGCGTCACGAGACCACCGGCAAGATCGCCCAGCGCCCGTTCGGCGGCGCCGGGTTCCCGCGCACCTGCTACGCGGCTGACCTCACCGGCCTGGTCATCCTGCACACCCTCTACACGGTGTGCGTGAAGTACGACATCCCGACGTACGAGGAGTACTTCGTCACCGAGCTGATCCAGGACGATCACGGCGGGTGCGCCGGCGTCGTGGCGTACGACATGGTCCACGGGACCATCGAGACGATCGGTGCGAAGGCCGTCGTGCTGGCGACCGGTGGCGCGGGCCGCGTGTACCGCCCGTCCACGAACGCCCACTCCTCCACGGGTGACGGCATGAGCCTGGCGCTGCGCGCCGGCGTGCCGCTCAAGGACATGGAGTTCATGCAGTTCCACCCCACGACGCTCAGCCCGAGCGGCGTGCTGGTGACGGAGGGCGCCCGCGGCGAGGGCGGCATCCTCCTCAACAAGGACGGCGAGCGGTTCATGAGCAAGTACGCTCCGAACAAGCTCGAGCTGGCCTCCCGCGACGTGGTGTCGCGTGGCGAGGCCACGGAGATCATGGAGGGCCGGGGCGTCGACGGCTGCGTGCTGCTCGACCTGCGCCACCTCGGCAAGGAGAAGATCATGGAGCGGCTCCCGCAGATCCGGGAGCTGGCCATGGCGTTCGCGGGCGTGGACCCCATCGAGGCGCCCATCCCGATCCGCCCCGGCGCGCACTACCACATGGGTGGCGTGCACGTGGACAGCTGGGGCGCCGCCCCGCACATGCCGGGCCTGTTCGCCGCCGGCGAGTGCGCCTGCGTCTCGGTGCACGGCGCGAACCGCCTCGGCGGCAACTCCCTGCTGGAGGCCGTCGTGTTCGGCGCCCGCACCGGCAAGGCTGCGGCCGGGTTCGCCCAGGAGTTCAACGGCAAGGGCATCCAGGCCACGCCGGAGCACGCCCTGCGGTACGAGGCGAAGCTCCGCGAGCTGCTGGACCGTGAGAACGGCCCCAAGCAGCACGAGATCCGCGAGGTGCTCGCGGACGTCATGCAGGAGAAGGTCGGCGTGTTCCGCACCGGCGACCAGCTCAAGGAGGCGAAGGTGGTCGTCGACGACCTCCGTGAGCGCTTCAAGGGCGTCGTGGTGGACGACAAGGGCCGCACCTTCAACCAGTCGCTCATCCACACGATCGAGACGGGCTTCCTGCTCGACCTCGCGGACTGCATGGTGACCGGCGCGGTCGCCCGCACCGAGTCCCGCGGCGCGCACTCCCGCACCGACTTCCCGGAGCGCGACGACGAGAACTGGATGAAGCACACGCTCTCGTACCTGCAGGACGATGAGATCCGCCTCGACTACTCCGAGGTCACGTTCACCAAGTTCGAGCCGCAGGTGAGGTCCTACTGATGCCCACGACCACGTTCGACATCTTCCGGTTCCAGCCCGACGACGGGCCGGAGCCGTACCGCCAGGCGTTCACGCTCGAGCACGGCCAGGACCTGACCCTGCTCGACGCGATTTTGCGCCTGCAGGACGAGCAGGACGGCACCCTCGCGGTCCGGTATTCATGCCGCTCCGCGATCTGCGGCTCCTGCGCGTGCAAGGCGGACGGCAAGACGGTCCTCGCCTGCATGACGCAGGTGGAGGACGTGAAGGCCCAGAGCGGCGGCAAGCCGGTGCGGGTCGACCCCATCGGGAACTTCCGCCCGCTGAAGGACCTCATCGTCGACATGGACCCCTTCTGGGACAAGTTCAAGTCGGTGAAGCCGTACCTGGTCCCCGACGGCCCGGCGCCCGAGAAGGAGCGCATCGTCTCCAAGGAGGCGATGCAGAAGATCTACAACGAGAGCAAGTGCATCCTCTGCGCCGCCTGCTACTCGGAGTGCAACTCCCTCGCCGCCGACCCGGAGTTCGTGGGCCCCGCGGCCCTCGCCTGGGGCTTCCGCTTCGCGGGCGACGAGCGCGACGGCCAGCGGCACCACCGCGCCAAGCTCTACTCCGGTGAGCACGGCGTGTGGGACTGCACCCGCTGCATGTACTGCAACGAGCGCTGCCCGAAGGGCGTGGACCCGCGCGACGCCATCGAGAAGCTCGGCGGCATCGCCTTCGCGGAGGGCATCAGCTGGGCCGACGCCGGCGCCCGTCACGCCAAGGCGTTCCTCATCTCCATGCGCACCGGCGGCAAGCTCAACGAGTCGCTGCTCGTGCCGTTCACGAACCCCATCAAGGCGCAGCTCGACCTGCCGTTCGCCCTGCGGATGGTGAGCAAGGGCAAGGCCCCGTCGCCCATCCCGCACAAGATCAAGAAGCTGGGCGAGGTCAAGAAGCTCATGAAGAACGTGAAGGAGACCATCTAGTGGCCCGGCAGTTCGCCTACTACCCCGGCTGCGTCGCCGAGTTCTCCTCCAAGGAGCTGAACAAGACGACGAAGGCGCTTGCGCCCATGCTCGACCTCGAGCTCCTGCCGATGCCCGCGGCCACGTGCTGCGGCGCCGGCGACATCGCCGAGGCCAAGCCCAACCTGTACCTCACGCTCAACGTCCGCATCCTCTCCCAGGCGGAGGAGATGGGCGTCGACATCATGACCATCTGCAACGTCTGCACGCTCAACCTGCGGCGGGCGAACAAGCTGGTCAAGGATGACCCGCGTCTGCTGGAGAGCGTGAACGCGGAGCTGGTGAAGGCCGGCGCCCGCCCGTACGAGGGCACCCGCGAGGTCACGCACCTCCTGTGGTACCTCGCCACGGAGGAGGGCCTGTCCCTCCTGGAGAAGCAGGGCCCGAAGGGCCTCAACGGCCTGCGCGTGGCGCCGTACTACGGCTGCCAGCTGCTGCGGCCGTCGTCGGTGATGGGCTTCGAGGACCCCGACCAGCCGCAGTCCCTGGAGCGGCTCATCGTCGCCCTGGGCGGCGAGGTCGCCGACTACGAGGCGAAGTCCCGCTGCTGCGGCTTCCCGATCCTCCTCGCCCGCGAGGCGGTCGCCCTGAAGGAGTCGCACGTCGCCCTGTCGCAGGCCCGCGACGCCGGTGCGGACTGCATGGTCACGCCGTGCCCGCTGTGCCACCTCGCAATGGACGCGTACCAGCGCAAGGCGGAGGCCGCGAACGGCACCGAGTACAACATGCCGGTGCTGCACCTGCCGCAGCTCATCGGCCTGGCCCTCGGCCTGGACAGCAAGACCCTGGACTGGAAGCGCCACATGGTCCCGGTCGACAAGGTGCTGGAGGTCGTCGGCTCCTAGCCGACGCACCGCACCGCCGCAGTGCCCGAGGGGCCGCTGTGAGGCGGCCCCTCGTCGTTCACCTCAGGACCTCAGGCGGGGACGGCGCCGAGGTTGCGCAGCAGGCCCATCAGGTCGATGTGGTGGTGGATCTCCGCCACCCGCCCGTCCTCGGTGCGCATCCACAGCGTGGCCCGCGTCTCCCCGTACCGGCCGGTGGCCGGGAGGGTGCCGAGCGGCCCCTCCATGGCGCCGCGCTGCGTGCCCGTCCACATCACCTCCAGGGCCGTCCAGCCGTCACCGGACAGCTCGCGCTCGACCCTGCCGGTGAGGTCCGGGAACACCTCCTTCCAGCCGTGGCACAGGGCGAGGTACGCGGCCGCGCCCTCGAGCCGCCGGCCCGTGCCGGTCTCCTCGTAGACCATCCCGTCGGCCACGACCGACCGCAGTCGCTCCCAGTCGCCGTCGCCGAACGCCGCGATGAGCTCACGGCCCACGGACGTCGTGCCGGATGTGGTCATCACCCACCTCCTCCGCGCGCCCGGCTCGCCCGCCGGGCGGGTTGCCGTCACCCCGACCCAACACCCGCCGGCGGGCGGGGGCATCCGGGCGCAACGGGGCACGGCGTGGGGCTTCGCCCCCACCCGGGTCCGCCTCGGTGCCCCGCCGGAGGGCGGATCGCGCGGGGGCCCCTAGAATCACCCCCGTGAGCCGTGTGATGCCACTCACCGGGGCGACCCGTGCGGACCTGCCGCCCTGCTGCGTGGACTGCGTGTTCTGGCAGCACCCCCGGGACGTGTGCGACTCCCGCACCAAGCACCGGTGGATGGGCGGCGTGGAGCGGTCGTTCGGCCCGTGGGGCCGGGTCGTGAACGACGGCGCCGACCTGCGCGGGATGATCCAGTACGGCCCCGCACCCGCCTTCCCGCGCGCCCGTGTCCTGCCCGCCGGGCCGCCGGCCCGCGACGGGGCGCTCATCACCTGCGCGTACCTGGAGGGTGACGACCGGGTCGGCACCTTCGAGCGGCTCCTGCTGGAGGCCCTGGCCGACCTCAAGGCCCGGGGCCTGCCGTCCGCCGACGCCTTCGCCCTGCGGTACTCCGACGACGTGTCCCTGGCGGAGCGGTTCACCGCCCACCAGACCCTCTTCGACCGCAGCTACCTGCAGCGGTTCGGCTTCCAGGCGGTGCGCGCCGACGGCCAGGTGTCGCTCATGCGGCTCGACCTGGGCGGCCTGGAGAGCGACCCCGCACCCGGGGCGATCTCCCGCCTGCTCTCGCGCGTGCGGCCGCCCGTCCCCGCCATCCGCCCCGAGCCGGTCTGATCCCCGGGATGCGGGCCATCCGTCTGGCGCTGTTCGCGTGCGCGGCAGCCATCGTCGCGCTGTTCCTGATCCCCGGCGCGGCGTCCGCCGCGACCCCCGAGGACGCACGGATCATCGCCGCCCTGTCGACGGGCTCGGTGTACGCGAGCCGCGGGCAGATGGGGGACTTCGCCGGCGACATCGAGCAGCGGCTCGCGGCGAAGACCGCGGAGCTCCGCAAGCGCGGGTACGACGTCAAGCTCGCCCTCGTGCCGCCCATCTCGGGCGAGGACCCCTTCACGTACGCGGGCCGCATCCGCGCACGCCTCGGCTTCGAGGGCACCCTGGTGGTCACCACCCCCACGGGGCCGGCGGGCGCCGCCGGGCCGCGCAGCGCCGACAGCCTGCGCGGCGCGTTCCTGGCCGGCAAGGTCGACGACATCAGCAGCCCCACCCAGCGGCTCATCGCGGCGTCCGAGATCGCCCTCCCGCCGCCGCCGTCCACCCGCTCCGGCATCCGGGAGCTCCTGGTCCTCATCGGCCTCACCCTGCTGGGCGGGGCGTGGGCCATCTCGTGGGGCCTGCGCCGGGAGCAGCGCAAGGCCCGGGCCACGGCGGCCGAGACCCGCGCCCGCCTGCGCGTGTGCCTGGACGCCGTCGCGGCGCGCATCGGGATCCTCGACGACGGCGGCGAGCTGCCGCCCCGCGCGGCGGACCTGCTGGCCGGCGCCCGCGCCGACCACGACGAGGCGTCCGCCGCGGTGGCCGGCAACGCGCCGGACGACCACGACCGCGCCCTGCTGCGCGTGCGCCGTGCGCTGGAGCGCATCCAGACCGCGGGCGACGACCTGGGCAAGCCCATGCCCATGGACAACCCCTTCGCCGGGCTGTGCTCGGTGGACCCCGCCCACGGGCCGGCGTTCGCCGTGGCGCGGCTGGACGGCCGGCCGCAGCCGGTCCCCGTGTGCGACGCGTGCCGGGCGAGGGTGGACGCCGGGGAGATCCCGAAGCGGCGCCTCATCCCGGTCGCGGGCCGCCCCGTCCCGTTCGACGAGGCGGACATCCGCTTCCCCTCCCTGCCGGACTGACCCCTACTTCGGGATGAGCTCCCCCTCCGGCATGCCGGACATGGAGGAGTCCGCGTCCCACGTCGCGCCGAGCCGCTGCCGGCCCGGGATGAGCGCCACGTCCTGGTAGGTCGAGGCGGCCAGGTCCTGACGCGTCCACGAGGGCGCGCCGGGGAGCCGCGTATAGGCGTAGTGCTCGTCCGGGGCGGGGCCGGGGTTGATCTCCGCGATGATCGCGATCCTGCCGTTCTCCGCCGCCGCGATGCCCTCGACGCCCGCGAGCTGCTGGACGTCGTCGGTGACGATGCGCGCGACCTCCGCCGGGGCGGTCCACGTGGAGGAGCCGGGCGCGAGCTCGGCCTCCATGAGGCGCTCCGTCCCCTCGGTGACCGTCTCCGTCCACGCGTGCAGGACCGTGCCCCGGGGGCTGAGCCCCGACACGCCGTCCGGAACGCCCGGCGCGGCGCGCCACGTCGTGGCACCCGCGTCCAGCACGTGGATGCGCGGCTCGGGGACCGGATCGAAGGAGAACCCGTAGGCCGGGTTCCGGCCGATCTGCACCACCGCCGCGCCGCGCCGGTTCATCGTCACCAGCTGCGGGAAGGGGGCGCCGAAGCTGCCGGACGGCACCAGCGTGCGCGTGGGCGACCAGGTGCCGGAGGCGGGTGTCCAGATCGCGGCCAGCACGGCCTGCTGCGGTCCGAGCGGTCCCTGCGTCCAGGCGGCGACGACCCGCCCCGATCCCTCGGAGACCGCGACGCGCATGGCCGAGCGACCGGCCGCGAGGCCCGGCAGCGGCACGGCGCGCCACGCACCCGAGGCCGAGCGCACGGCGACCGTGGCACTTGACGCGTCACCCAGCACGAGCACCACGCGGCGTCCCGCGACGCCCCCGGCGAGCACGCGCCTGCGCGGGAACGACGCCGGCAGGACCTCGGTGCGGAACTGACCGCCGCGGCGCAGGGACACGCGCACCCGTCCGCCGCGGCTCCACGCCACGAAATCGGGGCCCCCGCCGTCGGCGAGGCGCGCGAGCTGCAGCGCGCCGGTGCCCAGCAGCACGCCGGCGTCGCGCGAGCGGAACCCCTGCAGCGTGCGCGTGGACGCCCATACGCCCCGGCGCTTCGCGACGGTGCGCTCGTAGGCGACGATCGCGCGGCCGTTGACGTCGAGGTCGACGGAGAGGGCGCCGGCCTGCTCCTCGGTGCCGGGCGTGATCACGACGGCCTGCGCCGCCGCGGGAATGGCGAGCCCGGAAACGCGGCGAGCGCGACAAGGCCGGGGAACGTCGCATCGCATCTCCTTTGCGGGTGGTGATGCGACCGACGGTATGGCGGTCCCCCGGGCGGGACCAGCCCGCCCAGGGGTACCGGGAGCTGACCCCCTCGGGGTCTAGAGCCAGCCCTTGGTGACCAGCGACTCCGCGATCTGCACGGCGTTGGTCGCCGCGCCCTTGCGCAGGTTGTCGGACGACAACCACAGCGCCAGGCCGCGCGGGTGGGAAAGGTCCTCCCGGATCCGTCCCACGAGCACCTCGTCCCGGCCGGAGGCGAGCCGCGGCAGCGGGTAGACCTTCTGGTCGGGCTCGTCCATCAGCACCACGCCGGGGGCGGCCATGAGCAGCTCCCGCGCCTGCTGGGCGGTGATCTTGTCGCGCGTCTCGATCTGGATCGACTCGGAGTGCCCGTTCAGGACCGGCACCCGCACGCAGGTCGCGCTCACCGCGAGGTCGGGCATGCCGAGCATCTTCTTGGTCTCGTTGATGACCTTGGTCTCCTCGTCGGAGTACCCGGTGTCCTCGAACGGGCCGATGTGCGGCAGGGCGTTGAACGCGATGGGGTGGGGGTACACCGACGGCTCGGGCTCGTCGCCGGCGAGGAACCCGGCGGCCTGCGCCCGCAGCTCCTCGATGGCGGCGGCGCCGGTGCCCGACACCGCCTGGTAGCTGCTCACGATGACCCGCTCCAGGCCCACGGCGTCGGCGATGGGCTTGAGCGCCACCACCAGCGGGGCGGCCACGCAGTTCGGGTTCGCGATGATCCCCTTGTGCGCCTGGATGGCGTCCTCGTTCACCTCGGGGACCACCAGCGGGACGTCCGGGAACATCCGGAAGTACGAGGAGTTGTCCACGACCACCGCGCCGGCCTCCACCGCGGCGGGGGCGAAGTCCCGGGACCGGCTGCCGCCGGCCGAGAACAGCGCGATCTGGATGCCCTCGAAGCTGTCCTCCGTGAGCTCCTGCACCGTGAACGGCTTGCCGAGGTAGTCGATGGTCTTCCCGGCGCTGCGGGCGCTGGCGAGCGGCCGCAGCTCGCGGACGGGGAAGCCCCGCTCCTCCAGCACGCGGAGCATGGTGGTGCCGACGGCGCCGGTGGCGCCCACGACGGCGACGTCAAACATTGCCCCTCCGCGCGGCCTCGGAGGCCAGGTCGAACGCGTCGTGCAGGGCGCGCACGGCCCGCTCCACGTCGCGGCGGTTGATCACGACGGTGATGCGGATCGTCGAGGTGTCGATCATCTGGATGTTGATGTCCCGCTCCGCGAGGACGCGGAACATCTTCGCGGCGATCCCGGGGTTCGACTTCATCCCGGCGCCCACCAGCGTGACCTTGCCGATCTGGTCGTCGGCGGACACCTGGTCGAACTCCAGGGTGCCGCGGGCGGCCTCCAGCGCGTCCATCGCCCGGCTCAGCTCGTCGAGCGGCACGGTGAACGACAGGTCCGCGCGGCCGTCGACGCCCATGTTCTGGATGATGGTGTCCACGTTGATCAGCGCGTCGGCGAGGGCCGTGAAGATCGTGGCGGCGATACCCGGCTGGTCGCGGACGCCGGTGATCGTGATCTTGGCCTCGTCGCTCTTGTGCGCGATGCCGGACACGATGGCCTGCTCCATGTCGGGTGTCTCCTTGATGATCCAGGTGCCCTCGTCCGGCTGGAACGAGGAGCGCACGTGAAGGGGGACGTCGTAGTTCCGGGCGAACTCCACGGACCGCAGCGCGAGGACCTTGGAGCCCATCGCGGCCATCTCCAGCATCTCCTCGTGGGTGATGCGGGGCAGCTTCACCGCACCCGGCTCGATGCGCGGGTCGGCGGTGAACACGCCGGTGACGTCGGTGTAGATCTCGCAGACGTCCGCGTCGAGGGCCGCCGCGAGCGCCACCGCGGTGGTGTCGCTGCCGCCGCGCCCGAGGGTCGTGACGTTGCGGTCCTCCATGGACATGCCCTGGAACCCGGCGACCAGGACGATGTGGCCCGTGTCGATGGACTCGCGCAGGCGGTCCGCGCGGATCTCGACGATGCGCGCCTTGGTGTGGGCGCTGTCGGTGAGGATGCCGGCCTGGGAGCCGGTGAACGACTCGGCCTGATGCCCCAGGTCGTGCAGCGCCATGGCCATGAGCGCGCACGAGATGCGCTCCCCAGTGGAGAGGAGCATGTCCATCTCACGGGGGTCCGGCCGGTCGCTGATCTCGGACGCGAGCGCCACGAGGCCGTCGGTGGTCTTGCCCCGGGCGGACACCACCGCGACGACGTCGTCGCCCGACTCCTTCGCCGCGGCGATGCGCCGGGCGACGTTCTGGATCTTCTCCGCGTCGGCGACGGAGCTGCCGCCGAACTTCATCACGCGCAGGCCGATGACCGTCCTCCTGTATCCGGTGGTCGGGCCAGCGAACGAGTCTAGCGGCCGGGGTTCACCGGGGAGCCCCCCGTGGGAGGGGGCGCCCCGGTGAGGTGACGGTGGTCAGTCCGCCGGGGTGAAGCGCTCCACCAGCTGGGTGAGGCGCTCTGCGGTGACGGCGAGGCTCTCGCTGGTGCTCGCCACCTCCGTGGAGGCCCGGCTGGTCTCCTGCGTGGAGGCGGCGATCTCCCCAGTGGCGCGGCGGGTCTCGGCGGCGACGTCGGAGAGGTCGCCGGTGGCCCGGGCCATCCCGTCGACGCGCGTCGCGGTGTCGGCGACCGCCGCGGCGAGCTGCGTGAAGGCCGACCGGGTCTGCTCCGCCGTGGAGGTCGCCCCCTCGGCGAGCTTGCGCACCTCCTCGGCGACCACGGCGAAGCCGCGGCCGGCGTCGCCGGCGCGGGCCGCCTCGATGGAGGCGTTGAGCGCCAGCAGGTTCGTCTGGGCGGCGATGCCGGTGATCTCGTCGGTGAGGGTGACCCCCCGGTCCGCGACGGTCCGGGCGGCCGATGACAGCTCGACGGCCTCGCCGCAGAGCCGTGCCGTGTCGCCCACCATCTCCGCCTGCTGGTCGGCGGCCTGGGCGACGGCGTCCATCGACGTGGCGATCTGCGTGACCGCGGCGCCCGCCTCCTGCGCCGTCGCCGCCATCTCCTCGGACGAGGCGGCCACCGCCGTCGCGGTCTGCCGCACCTCCTGGATCACGTGGGAGAGCTGCTGCCGCATCGTGTTGTAGTCGCGGATCCCGCCCTGCGCGCCGGCGAGCATGCGGTTGAACGTCTCGGCGAGCGTGCCGAGTGCCGCGCCGGGCCGGGTGGTGATGGGGTCGGTCACGGGTGTCGCGCTGACCCGGAGGTCCCCCTCGGTGACCGCGGTGAGTCCGCGGCCGAGGTCGGCGAGGCAGTTGTCGGTCACCGAATCCAGCGCCGCCTGGAGCCGGTCGAGGGCCGACAGGTCCCCCAGCCGCGCGGCGTACTGCTCGCGCATCGCGTTGTACGCCGTCACCGACGCCTGCACGCGGCGGATCAGGTCGTTCATCTGCGCGGCCAGCGCGGCGTTCGGGTCGTTGGGCGGAAGCCCGTCGATCAACGTCGTCACCGGCTCCACGCGGTGCGTGAGGTCACCGCGCTCGAAGGCCTCCAGCGCCCCGGTGAGCCCCGCCAGGCAGTGGTCGTTGAGGCTGTCCATGCGCGCGCCGATCTCATGCAGCGCGGCGCTGCGGCCCCTCCGCCCGAGTCCGTTCATGCCATCCCCTCCGGTTCCATCCCATGGACCGTGCATCAGATGGATCGGCGTGGGGAACCCGCAGCTGAGATCCGGGGGAAGCCGCTGTCGAGGGTGCGTCCCTCAGCCGGGACGCACCCTCGACATCCTCACTCGCCGGCTGGCGTGAAGCGCTCCACCAGCTGGGTGAGCCGCTCGGCGGTGACGGCGAGGTGCTCGCTGCTGCCGGCCACCTCCGCCGACGCCCGGCTGGTCTCCTGCGTGGACGCGGCGATCTCGCTGGTCGCGCGCCGCGTCTCGGCGGCCGCCTGGGTGAGCTCCTCGGTCGCGCGGGACATGCCGTCGACGCGCTCGGCGGTGTCCCCGACGGCCCCGCGAGCTGGGTGAAGGCCCGGCGGGTCTGCTCGGCGGTGGACGCGGCGCCCTCGGCGAGCTTGCGCACCTCGTCGGCGACCACCGCGAACCCGCGGCCGGCGTCGCCGGCGCGCGCCGCCTCGATGGATGCATTCAGGGCCAGGAGGTTGGTCTGGGCGGCGATCGCGGTGATCTGGTCGGTGAGCGAGACCCCGTGGTCGGCGACCTCGCGGGCGCGCGCCGCCAGCTCCACCGCCTCCCCGCACAGCCGGGCCGTGTCGCCCACCATCTGGTCCTGCCGCTCCGCGGTCTGGGCGACCGAATCCATCGAGGTGGCGATCTGGGTGACCGCCGCCCCCGTCTCCTCCGCGGTGGCGGCCATCTCCTCGGACGACGCGGCCACGGCGCCGGCGGTCTGCCGCACCTCGACGATGAGGTCGGAGAACTGGCTGCGCATCGCGTTGTACGCGGCCACCGACGCCTGCACGTGGTGGATCAGGTCGTTGATCCGCTCGATGAGCGCGGCGTCCGGGTCCTCCGGCGCGACGCCCTCGATGAGCGTGGTGACCGGCTCCACGGTGTGCGTGAGGTCGCCGCGCTCGAACGCCTGCAGGGCGTCGGACAGGTCGCGGAGGCAGTGCTCGTTGAGGCTGTCCACACGGGCGGCGATCTCCCCGAGGGCGGCGCTGCGGCCGCGTCGTGCGAGTACGTTCATCGTTCCTCCGACTCGATCCCGTGCAGTGGGGAGGGGATCGGCCGGAGGCGGTGCCGGCTAGGGATCTGTAGAGCTTATGTCGAGTGTTTATCCATGCCGGCCCGTGATGGCGTCAGTCCTCGTCGGGCTGGAAGCGCAGCACCAGGTTCGAGAGCCGCTCCGCCGTGCCGGCCAGGTTCTCGCTGAAGGAGGCGACCTCCTGGGTGGCCCGGCTCGTCTCGTGGGTGGACGCCGCGACGTTCTCGGTCGCCGACCGGGCCTCGCGGCTCACGTCGGCGAGCTCGTTGGTGGCCTCGGCGAGGCGGTCCACCCGGCCGCCGGTGTCGGACACCGCGCGGGCGAGCTCCGTGAAGGCGCTGCGGGTCTGCTCGGCGGTCGCCGCCGCGCTCTCGGCGAGCTTGCGGACCTCGTCGGCCACGACGGCGAAGCCGCGGCCCTGGTCACCGGCGCGCGCCGCCTCGATCGACGCGTTGAGCGCGAGCAGGTTCGTCTGCGCCGCGATCGCCGTGATCTCGTCGGTGAGCGAGACGCCGCGGTCGGCGACGGTCCGCGCACGGGTGGACAGGTCCACCGCCTCCTCGCAGACGCCGGCGGCCTCGGTGACCATGCGCTCCTGGCGGGCGGCGCCGTCGGCGACCGTCGACATCGACGCGGCGATCTGGGTCGACGCCGCGCCGGTCTCCTGCGCCGTCGCCGCCATCTCCTGGGACGCCGCGGCGACACCGGTCGCGGTCTCCCGCACCTCCCGGATCACGCCGGACAGCTGCAGGCGCATGGTGTTGTAGTCGCGGATCCCCGCCTGGGCGCCCGAGAGCATGCGGTTGAAGGTCTCGGCGAGGGTGCCCATCTGCGCGCCGCGCTGGCAGGTGACCGGATCCGTCACCGGCGTGGCGGGGACGCACAGGTTGCCCTCGGTCACGGCGGCGAGGCCGCGGCCCAGGTCCGCCAGGCAGTTGTCGGTGACCGAGTCGAGGGCCGCCTGCAGGTCCTCGATGGCCGACCGGTCGCCGAGGCGCGTGGCGTACAGCTCGCGCATGGCGTTGTAGGCCGCCACCGATGCCTGGACGCGCCCGATCAGCGCGTTCACCTTCTCCGCCAGCTCCGCGCCCTGGGCGCCCGGCGTGACGGGGATGAGGGTGGTCACGGGATCGACCGCGCGGGTGAGGTCACCGCCCTGGAAGGCCTCCAGTGCCGCCGTGAGGCTGGCGAGGCAGTGGCCGTTGAGACTGTCGACGCGGTCCTCGATTGCGGTGAGCATGGGCGCCGCCGCTGAGCCGCCGAAACGCTGGAGCATCCTGGTTCTCCCCCGATGTGGTCGGTGCAGCCCTCTCATCGGCCCGGGTGGAGCCGGTGCGAGTTTTTCTCCACTCTCGACGTCGATTATTGGTCCACCGGCGTGGACGCCCCCCGGTCGCCCGTCCACAGGGGTTCCCCGGGTCAAGGGCAGGCCCCTCCGGGCCGACACTGACCGTGGACCAATGCGCCGCAGACTCCCGCACACCCTCGACGTCGCGATCGTCCTGGTCGCATCGTCGATCCCGCCGGTCTATGCCCTCATCCTGCTGGGAGGCACGCGCGTGGGCCTCGGGGCCGCCGAGCACGTGGCCCTCGTGGGGGCCGCCGCGGTGGCCGCCGGCATCGCCGCCGGCCTGCTGGGCGTCACCGCCGAGCGCCAGGGCGACGCGCGCAGCGCCGCCATCGGCGGCGCGTTCGCGGTCATGTGCGCGCTGCTGCTGGTGAACGGCGCGGGCACCCCCGGGTTCATCGTGCCGGCCGAGGACCTCGCCGGCGCCACGCTCGCCGGCGCCCTCACCCTCCCGGTGGGCGGCATCGCCATGGTCCTCGCGTCGCATCCCGCCCTGCGCGGCCCGCGGCACGTCGGCATGGTGCTCATCGCGACCATCGGCGCGCTCGCCCTCATCGCCGGTCTCCTGGTGCGGAACCTCGGGGACCCGGGGGCCATGCCCGCCCCGGACCCGCTGGGCCCCGTCGGCATCGCGTCGGTCGCGGTGGGGCTGCTGTGCTTCGCGCTGCTGGCCACGCGCTCGGCGAGCACCTACCTCATGACCCGCCGCCGGAGGGACCTGTCGGTGGCCGCCGGCCTGGTGTGGCTCGGCTGCGCCCAGGTGGCCTTCGGCCGGTACCAGCCGGGCGAGGCGGGCTTCTGGATCGTGGACCTCGCGATCCTGTCCGGCATCGCCATGGTGTGCGTGCCGGTGGCCCTGGACCTGGCGTCGGCGACGCCGTCGCGGCCCCTGGGCGGCGACCTGCGCGCCGCCGAACTGGTGCACCAGCAGGAGTCGTACCTGGGGGCGCAGGTGCGGTCGCTCATGGCCCGCCTGGTCGAGAAGGACCTCTCCACCGAGGAGCAAACCCGCCGTGTCGCGGTGCTGGCGGTGCAGGTGGGGGAGCGGCTCGGCCTCGGCGCGACGGACCTCCGGACGCTGGCCACCGCCGGCCTGCTGCACGACATCGGCAAGCTCCGCGTGCCGGACCGGATCCTGAAGAAGCCGGACAAGCTCACCGACGAGGAGTACGAGCTCATCCGCCGGCACCCCATCTGGGGCGACGAGCTGCTCGGTGAGCTCGACGGGTTCTCCCCGGCCCTGCGGCAGGCCGTGCGCCAGCACCACGAGCGCCTGGACGGCACCGGCTACCCCGACCGCGTCGACGCCGTCGAGATCAGCGTCTTCTCGCGCATCGTCGCGGTGGCGGACGTGTTCGACGCCCTCACCTCGCCGCGCGTGTACCGCGACGCCTGGCCCGCCGAGCGGGCCCTCGCGGAGATCGCGCGCTGCGTGGGCACCGAGTACGACCCCGAGGCCTTCGCCGCCCTGGAGCGCGTGGTCGCCGACGGGGTGGTCCCCGTCGCCGCCATCCCGGTGCCGGAGCGCGGCGCCCGCATGGACGAGCTGCCGGGCCACTACCTGCCGCCCGCGGCGGCGCTCGCCGCCACCGACGACGGGACCGCCGCCCGATGACGCCCGACGCGCTGGTCCTCACCGCCCTCGCGGCCGCGGCGCTCCTGGCCCTGGCGGGGCTGGCGGTGCGGGACGTGCGCGTCGCCGCGCTCGGCGCCGCCCTGGTGGTGACCGCCGGCGTGAGCGTCCCGGCCGGTGCCGGCCTGGTGGGCCTGAGCGGCCCGGTGCTCGTGCAGACCTCACGCCGCAGGCGGGCGGCGATGGGCGTGCTCCTGGTGGGGCTGCCCGTGGCCGTGGCGCTCAGCGCCGCCGGCGCCGCCGTGCCGGACGCGCTCCCCGGGTTGGGCAGGGACAGCCTCCTGGGCGTGGCGCTGCGCGGCCTCGGGATGGCGGGGATGGCCTACGGCGGCGTGCACGCCCTGCGCGTCTGGCGTCGCTCCACCCGCATCCGGGACCTGGCCGCCGTCGCCGGCTATCCGCTGGTGACCGCGTCGCTGCTGTCCGGCGAGGCGGTCGCGTGGCTCGCGTCGCCCTCGTCGTGGGCGCCCTCCGCCGCCGCCGCCGGGATCCTGCTGCTGCTCGCCGCGCCCCTGCTGGACACCTGGGCGGTCGTCACCCGGCGCGCCGCGAGCGGCGACGACCCCTCCGTGGCGGCCGTCGAGCGCCGCCTGGGCGTGCAGCTGCGCGGCATGCTGGCCGGCGCGGCACGCCGCGACCCGCAGGCCGGCGCGCACTCGCACCGCGTGGCGGCCCTGGGCGTGCGCGTCGCCGAGCGCATGGGGCTGTCCACCCGGCTGCAGGGACAGGTCGCGGCCGCGGGACTGCTCCACCACCTGGGCGCGGCCGACGCCGCCACCGCCGAGGGGCTGCTCGCCGCGGTGGACGCCCCGCTCGCGCCGTCGGTGCGCGAGGCCGTGCGCGACCGCGCGACGCATCTCGCGGCGCTGGAGGAGCGGTACCACGAGTGGGACGTCACGGTCCCCATCGTCACCCGGATCCTCGCGGTCTGCGACGCGTTCGAGACCGCCGCGGAGGAGGGCGCCGCCCCCGCGGAGGTCATCACCGCGATGCGCGCCGGCGCCGGGGAGCGCTTCTGCCCCGCGTCGCTGGAGGCGCTGGAGGCCGTGCTCGAGGGCGGGCTCCACACGGTGGAGCCCGGCACCGCTCAGCCGGAGCGCGAGGCCAGGTAGGCCCGCCACCCGCCGAAGCGGGTGATCTCCTCGGCCCCCTCCAGGGCCGCCGGCTCGCAGATGAAGCCCTTCACCTGCCCGCCGTCCCCCAGCGTCACCGTCCCGATGCCCAGCGGGGGCGGCACCTCGGCGGTGAACGCGCCGAACGCCGCGGCGTCCAGCTCCCACACCTCGACCTCGATGGCGGCGCCGTCCCCGCCGGGGGCGCGCACCAGCCCGGGCTTGGGCGGCACCGTGCCGGCCAGGTGGTGCAGGCGGTACTCCGCGGCGGTCCGCGTCGCGGCGACCAGGCGCCCGCCGCGACGGGTGAGCTGGTGGTTGAGCGGCTGCCCGGACAGATGCGCCCCCACCACCGCGACGCGCACCGTCGCCTCGGGCGCCGTCGCCTCGAAGCGCGACCCCACCGCGGCCAGCAGCGCGTCGCCGAACGCGGGGGCGATGAGCTGCAGGCCGAACGGCGCGCCACCCGGCCGGACTCCTGCGGGCACCGACAGGGCGCACAGGTCCATGAGGTTCACGAAGTTGGTGTACGTCCCCAGGCGGCTCTGGACGCCGTGCGGGTCGGCGAGGGCCTCCTCCACGGTCGGCGCGATCGCCGCGGTCGGCAGCGCCAGCACGTCGGCGGCGGCCCACACCGGCGCGGCGGCCTCCACCAGCGCCTCGAGGCGGTACGCCCCGTTGTAGGCGTCCACGGCGGTGCGGCCCGACGCGGAGAGGATCGCCTCGCGCACCACCGGGTGCACCTCGTCGGGGTGCGCGGTGATGAAGTCCCCGACGGCCGCGAGCCGCTCGGCCAGCCACGGTCCGCCGTACAGCAGGGTCGCGGCCTCCAGGAACGGCGTCACGTCCACCGGGACCAGCGTCGCGCCGGCGGCCTCCAGGCGCCCGAGCGCCGTGGCGAACAGGGCGGCGGCCTCCGCGTCTCCGAACCACTCGAGCGCCCCGGAGGGGACGGCCACGCGCGGCGCCGCCTGGGCCCGTGCCCGCTCCACGGCGTCGCGCAGCGCGGGGCGGGTGGCGGTGCACATCGCCCCGAGCGCCCGCCACGCCAGGTCGGTGGTGCGGGCGAACACCGACACGCAGTCGAGGCTGCGGCACGCCGGCACGACGCCGGCGGTGGACACCAGCGCCCGGGTGGGCTTGAACCCGGCGATGGCGTTCATCGCGGCCGGCACGCGGCCCGACCCGGCCGTGTCGGTGCCCAGCGCGACGTCCACCAGCCCGGCGGCCACGGCGACCGCGGACCCGGAGCTCGACCCGCCGGCGATCACGCCCGGGGCCGCGACGGACTCCGGGATGCCGTACGGGGAGCGCGTCCCCACCAGGCCCGTCGCGAACTGGTCCATGTTGGTCTTGCCGGCCAGAACGGCGCCGGCGGCCCGCAGGCGCGCGACCACCGGCGCGTCCGCCTCCGGGGTGAACGCGTAGGCGGGGCAGGCGGCGGTGGTGGGCATGCCGGCGACGTCGATGTTGTCCTTCACCGCGAACAGCAGCCCGTGCAGCGGGCCGGGGGGCGCCGCCGCCGCGGCCGCGCGCACCGCGTCGTCGGGGGGACGGCTGATCCACACGCCCTCGGGGGCCGCGCCGATGCGCCGCAGGGCGTCGTCCAGGTGGGCGCTCATGCCGGCACCGCCTCGCCCAGGATCATCAGCGGCTGGCCGGGGGTCACCAGGTCGCCGGGTGCGCACCGCACCTGGGCGACCACCCCGTCGGCGGGTGCGGACACCTCCACCTCCATCTTCATCGCCTCCAGGACGGCCACGACCTCGCCGGCGCGCACCCGCGCGCCCGGCTCCACCAGCACCTTCCACACGTTGGCGGCCAGGTGCGCCTCCACGCGCACGCCCGCCACATCCTCGTGCACCGCGTCGGCCGCGGCGGGGGGCTTCGCGGGCGGCGGCATCGCCGCCCACCGCTCGCGCTCCTCGGCGAAGGCCGCCCGCTGGGTGTCGCGGAACACCGCGGCCTCCGAGGCGATGGACGCCTGGAACGCCCGGTACGCCGCCACGTCCAGCTCGCCGTCCTCGATGCGCAGCCGCCGGGTGCCGTCGCGCACGCCGCGGCGCCACGCCCGGAGCTCCTCGTGGTCCACCGGGAAGAACCGGACACGGTCGAAGAACCGCAGCAGCCACGGCGTGCCGGGCGTGAACTCCGGGGTGGTGCGGTACGTGTTCCACACCGGGACGGTGCGGCCCACCAGCTGGTACCCGCCGGGCCCCTCCATGCCGTACACGCACATGTAGGCCCCGCCGATGCCCACCGCGTTCTCCGGCGTCCACGTGCGGGCCGGGTTGTACTTGGTGGTGACCAGACGGTGCCGGGGGTCCACGGGCGTCGCCACCGGCGCGCCCAGGTAGACGTCGCCCAGCCCCAGCACCAGGTAGTCCGCCTCGTAGACGATGCGGTGCACCTCGTCGACGCCGTCCAGGCCGTTGATGCGCCGGATGAACTCGATGTTGCTGGGGCACCAGGGGGCGTCGGGCCGCACCGAGCGCATGTACCGCTCGATCGCGAGCATGGCGTCCGGGTCCTCCCAGGCGAGCGGCAGGTGCACGACGCGGCTCGGCACCCGCATGGCGTCCACCGGGGGCAGGCCCTCCTCGGCCGCCATCGCCACCGCCAGGGCCTGGCGCACCGAGATGCGGCGGTCGTCGATGTGGATCTGCAGCGAGCGGATGCCGGGGGTCAGGTCCAGGACGCCGGGCACGGCGCGCGCCTCCAGCGCGGCCATGAGCGCGTGCACGCGCATGCGCAGCCCAGGTCGAGGACCTGGGGGCCGTACTCCACCAGCAGGTAGGCGTCGCCCCTGCGCCGGTAGACGACCTCCGGGCGGTCGTCCCGCGCGGGCCGGCGGGCGAGCACGGCGTCCCGCACGGGCTCGCGCGGCGGCCCCGCGGCGGGGACGGGCCGGAGCGTGGCGATCTCCCGGTCGCGGCGGCGGGCCGCGGCCCGCGCGTCGGCGGGGTCCATCAGGCGCAGCCGCACGGTGTCGCCGGGCGACAGCTGGCCGAGCTTCCACAGCTCGTGGCGCGCCACCGTGACCGGGCACACGAAGCCGCCCAGGGACGGGCCGTCCGGTCCCAGCACCACCGGCATGTCGCCGGTGAAGTCCACGGCGCCCACCGCGTAGGGGGTGTCGTGGATGTTCGACGGGTGCAGGCCCGCCTCGCCGCCGTCGGGGCGCACCCACTCCGGCTCGGGTCCCACCAGGCGCACCCCGGTGCGGTCGGAGTTGTGGTGCACGCTCCACTCGGCCGTGAGCAGGCGCTCCACGTAGGCGGGGGTCATGAAGTCCGGCGCGGCGTGGGGGCCGTACAGCACCCCGATCTCCCACGACCCGGCCAGCGCGGGCACCAGGGCCGGGTCCACGGCGCGGCGCGGGCCACCCGGCGCGCAGCGCCCGGGGTCGAGCCGCAGCACGTCGCCGGGGCGCAGCGGCCGGCCGCCGTGGCCGCCGAACCCGCCCAGCGCGAACGTCGACCGGCTGCCCAGGTACTCCGGGGCCATGAAGCCGCCTCGCACCGCCAGGTACGCCCGGGCCCCGGGGCCGCGCACCGCCCCCATGCGCAGCTCCCCGCCGGCGGGGACGACCGCCGGGGTGAGCGGCGCGAGCGGCGCGCCGTCGACGGTCGCGCCCATGTCGGCGCCGGCGAGGCAGACCTCCGCCTCCACCATGAACCGCAGGGTCGCGCCGATGCGCGTCATCTCGACGGTCACCGCGTCGTCGGGGTTGCCCAGCAGGCGGTTCGCGAGGCGGTGCGAGCGGTCGTCCATGGGCCCCGAGGGCGGGACGCCGACGGCCCAGTACCCGATGCGCCCCGGGTGGTCCTGCAGGGAGGCGAGCAGCCCCGGGGTCACCACCTCGACGGTGGGCGACGGGACCTCCACGCCGGTGAGCACGGCGGTGTGGGGCCGCCCGTCGGCGAACGGGCCCTCGGTGACGGCGGCCGACAGCAGCCCCAGGTTGGTCTCAAGGCCCCACAGCTCGGTGCGGTCCAGGGCCTCGCGCATCGCGGCCAGCGCCGCCGGCCGGTCGGCGGCGTGCACGACGACCTTCGCCAGCAGGGGGTCGTAGTACGGCGACACCTCGGTGCCGGACTCCACCCAGGTGTCCACCCGGACGTCGTCCGGGAAGGCCACGTGGGTGAGGGTGCCGACGCTCGGCCGGTAGCCGCGCGCGGGGTCCTCGGCGTACACGCGGGCCTCGATGGCGTGCCCCCGCGGGGCGCGTCCATCCCAGCCCGCGAGGGGGTCGTCCCCGGCCGCCAGGCGCACCATCCACTCCACCAGGTCCACGCCGAACACGGCCTCGGTGACGCCGTGCTCCACCTGCAGGCGGGTGTTGACCTCCAGGAAGAACGCCTCGTGGGTCTCGGCGTCCACCAGGAACTCCACCGTGCCCGCCGACCGGTAGGCGACGGCCTCGCACAGGCGCACCGCGCTGGCGGCCAGGCCGGCCCGGGTGGCGTCGTCGAGCCCGGGGGCGGGGGTCTCCTCCAGCACCTTCTGGTTGCGCCGCTGCAGCGAGCAGTCCCGTTCGCCCAGCGCGACCACGCGCCCGCGGCCGTCGCCGAACACCTGCACCTCCACGTGCCGGGCGCTGGCGACGTACCGCTCCAGGTACACCTCCGCCGACCCGAAGCTCGCCTCGGCGAGGTGCGCCACGCGGGCGAACGCGTCGCGCAGCTCCCCCGGCGCATGGCAGATCGCCATGCCGATGCCGCCGCCGCCGGCGGTGCTCTTGAGGATCACCGGGTACCCGATGTCCTGCGCGGCGGCGAGCGCGGCGACCTCGTCGGGCAGCGGGTCGGTGCCGGGCAGCAGCGGCAGGCCGCACTCGCGCGCCAGGCGCCGGGCGCTGTCCTTGCGGCCGAACGCGCGGATCTGGTCCGGCGTGGGCCCGCAGAACGCGATCCCAGCGGCCTCCACGGCCTCCGCGAAGGCCGGGTCCTCGCTCAGGAACCCGTAACCGGGGTGGATCGCCCCCGCGCCCGTCTCCCGGGCGGCGGCGATGATCGCGTCGCCGCGCAGGTAGCTCTCGGCCGGGGCGGGCGGCCCGATGGCCACGGCGGCGTCGGCCATCCGCACGTGCGGGCTGCCGGCGTCCGCCTCGGAGTGGACGGCCACGCCCCGCAGGCCCATGGCGCCCACGGTGCGCAGCACCCTGCAGGCGATCTCGCCGCGGTTCGCGACGAGGACCGTCTGCAGGGGCCCGGTCAGGCCGCCTCCGGTGCGGTGACCACCAGCCGGATGGGCGTGGGGTCGAAGCCGTTGCACGGGTTGTTGATCTGCGGGCAGTTGGAGATGACCACCAGCGTGTCCATGTGGGCCAGCAGGTCGACGTGCAGGCCGGGGGCGGAGATGCCGTCGACGATGCCCAGGGTCCCGTCCGCCTCCACCGGGACGTTCATGAACCAGTTGATGTTGCTCACCATGTCCCGCTTGCCCATCCCGCGGGGCGCGTGGGCCATCAGGAAGTTCTCCACGCACGCGTGCTGGTGCTTGGTGTGGTGGCCGTAGCGCAGGGTGTTGGACTCCTGGCTGCAGGCGCCGCCGATGGTGTCGTGCCGGCCGCACGTGTCGTCCGTGATCTCCATCAGCACGTTGCCCTCGTTGGAGCGCAGCAGCGAGCCGGTGGTGAGGAAGATGTTCCCCTGCTCGGCGATGGTGTCGGACGCGCTGTACCGCTCGTCCGGGTCGTGGGCGTTGTAGAGGATGCAGTCGGCCGCCTGGTTGCCGCCCAGGTCGATGATCCGCAGCGTGTGGCCGGCCGCCACGACCCCGCTCCACGGCGCCCGTGCGGGCACCACCTCGTCGTGCACGACGGTCCCGCTCATGCCGCACCCCCGCCGGACCCCAGCAGGTCCTCTGTGTTCTCGAACGCCCGCAGCACCTCGGGGGTGCCGGTGCGCACCGGGTCGTCCGGCGCGGTGACCGGGCCGCGCCACGCCGTGAGCCGCAGCGGCGTCGCCGTGTAGTCGCCGCGCGGGTCCAGCCGGTGCGGGCAGTTGGCGACCGAGACCAGCAGGTCCATCTCGGCCCGCAGGGTGACGTGGCGGCCGGGTGCGGGGTCGCCCGAGAACACCAGGGTGCCGTCGAGGTCCACGGCGACGCCCTTGAACAGGTTGACCGTGGGCGGCAGGTCCCGCCGCGACAGGCCGTGCTTGGCCAGGGCGAGCAGCAGGCGGTCGCGCCCGGACGGGCTGGGGCCGTACACCGACCCGTCGCCGTAGCGCCGCGCGTTGCCCGCCGGGAGGGAGGCCCCGCACAGGGCGTCGTGCCGTGCCGATGTGTCCTCCAACAGGGAGGCCATCACCCGGCCCATGTCCGACAGCAGCACCATCCCGGGGCCCAGGTACGCCTGCCACTGCACCTTGACGGTGTCGGCCACGTTGAGCCGCTCGGCGGTCTCGTCGGCCCGGTGCACCATGAGCTGCGCGCAGGCGTCGCCCGCGGCGTCCAGCAGGCGCAGCCGCGCCCCGCGGGGGACCAGGTGGGCGGCGTACCCGCCCGCGGCGATCGTCTCCTCCCAGATGAGGTCCGCCGGATCGACGCCCGGCGGCGGGTCGTCCGCGGCCGAGGCCGGCAGGATCGGCTGCGCCTCCACGCGGATGCCCGCCTGGGACCGGGCGTGGTCCCGGGCCCCGTGCGTGGTGGCCGTCTGGGATGACACCGGAAGCACCTCCGCGGTCGCCGTCACGAGTTTCGACACGGTGTCGAAACTCTTTTCTAGACTGCGCGAGCGGGCGGCCCGCGTCAAGGCGCCGCCGGGACCGAGGGGTACGATCGGCGCGATGGGGGACGAGACGACGACCGCGCGCAGGGCGCGAACCGGCAGGCCCCGCGCCGCCGGGAAGGCCGCCGAGGGCGATCCGCGCGACGAGATCGTGGCGGTCGCCAGCCGCCTGTTCGCCGAGCGCGGGGTGGGCGCCACCACCATGAGCGAGATCGCCCGGCGCTCGGGCCTGCGGCAGAGCTCGGTCTACTACTACTTCCGCGACAAGGAGGCGATCCTCGAGCAGATCGTCGCCTCCGTGAACCGCGTGATCCTGGACCACCTGGCGCGGGTGAACGCCGACGGTGGCACGGCGGCGCTGCGCCTGTACCGGCTGGTGCGGTTCGACGCGCGGCAGATGTGCCGCTTCCCCTTCGACATCAACGAGATCTACCGGCTCTCGGCGCTGCAGGACGAGCGGTTCGCGGGGTTCTGGGCCGAGCGGCAGGAGCTCAACGATGCGGTGGAGGCGCTCATCCGGGAGGGCGTCGCGGAGGGGCAGTTCGCCGACACCGACCCGCGCCTCGCCGCCCTGGTGCTGCTGTCCAACGACGAGGGCACCCAGAACTGGCAGCGCCCGGTCGGGGCGTTCCGCCAGCAGGGCGGCGAGCACTACGACGCCGACCAGATCGCCACCTTCGTCGCCGACCTTGCACTGCGGGCGCTCCTGCGCGACCGGGGACGGCTCGACTCGCTGCGCAGACGGGCGGTGCAGCTGGATCCCTGATCCGGCCCCGCGCTTGCGGAACCAGACGTTCGGCCAGTACAGCGCCCGGGGGAGCGGTGGCATCGTCGCCGCCCATGCGAACCCGGCGGAACGTCCCATTCCTGCTCGGCGCCGCGGCCCTGATGGCCGCCGCCGTGCCCCTCATCGGCATCGGCGCGCCCTCCGGCGCGGTGCTGCCCGACCTGGTGGCCGACCCGCCGGAGTTCCCGGTGCTGGCCAACTACACCTATCCGGACGCCACGCAGGCGCTGCTGCTGCGGTTCGACGGGTTCGTGCACAACATCGGCCCCGGCCCCCTCGAGGTGCGCGGGAGCGACCTGGTGGGCAGCCGGTACACGACGGTGCGCCAGTACGTGCGCACGCCGTCGGGCATGGTCGCGAACCCGCCGCTGCCGGTCGGGCCGCCGGAGGTCCGCTACGAGACCGCGGACGGCCACAACCACTTCCACCTCATGCGCATCGCGCGGTACTCGCTGTGGAACCAGGCGCGCACCGCCGAGGTCGCGCCGGGGCAGAAGGTCGGCTTCTGCCTGGAGGACTCCCAGCGCCGCGAGACGACCGGGCCGTCGCAGTCGGTCTACATCAACAGCGACTTCTGCCACCAGAACAACCCCACGTCTCCCGCGATCACGATGGGCGTGTCGGCGGGGTGGCGGGACCGGTACGGCGCGAACCTGGCGCTGCAGTGGGTTGACGTGTCGGACGTGCAGCCCGGCTCGTACTGGCTGGCCGCCGAGATCGACACCGACGGGGTCATCGAGGAGGCCGACGAGACCAACAACACCCGCAGGTTCGCGGCGTCCGCGAGCACCGTGCCCGGGTACGTGGCCCAGCCGGTCGCGCGCGGCGACGTGCCCGCGTCCGGTGCGAGCACCGTCACCCTGGCCTCCGCCCAGTTCGGGTCGCCCGGTGCCCGGCGGTTCCGCATCACCGCCCTCCCCGCCAAGGGCGTGCTGCGCAGCGGCACCACGGTGCTGGCCGCCGGAGCGGTGGTGACCTCCGCCGACGTGACCTACACGCCGGACGCCGGGCAGAGCGGGCCCGACGAGTTCACCTACGCGGCGTTCGACAGCACCAGCCAGTTCCCGCGCACCCCGGCCCGGGCGTCGGTGACGCTCAACATCGGCCAGGCCCCGGCGCAGGCCTCCGTCGCCATCTCCGGCGCTCCGGCGAGCCTGGACCTGGGCACCAGCGCGCAGCTGAGCGCGACGGTCACCAACACCACCGGCGGCGTCACCTGGTCGGTCAACGGCGTGGCCGGCGGGAACGCGACGGTGGGGACGATCTCCGCGACCGGGCTGTACCGGGCGCCGGCGGCGGTCCCCTCCGGCGGCCAGGTCACGGTGCGCGCCACCAGCGACACGGTCCCCGCCGCGTTCGACGAGAAGACCATCCGGATCACCGACCCGGGGTCCCCGAACCCCGCGCCGGACCCGGGCGTCAACCTGGTGCGCAACCCGTCCTTCGAGTCCGACGCGACCGGGTGGACGACCTGGCAGGCGACGGTCACCCGCGAGCAGCTCGCCGACGCGCCCGACGGCGTGTGGGCGGCCCGCGTGGCCCGCGCCTCGGGCAGCTCCTTCACCCTGGACGACTCGCCCACCACGCTGCTGGGCGCCCAGGGCGGCACCACCTACACCGGGTCGGCGTTCGTGAAGGCGGCGAACACCGCGTCGGTGGGCGCGACGGTGCGCGTGTACCTGCGCGAGCGCACGGCGGGCGGCGCGGCCGTACGTACGATCACCGGCCCGGCGTTCACCCTCACCACCGCGTTCCAGCGCATCCAGGCGCAGATCCAGCCGGCCGCCGGCAACCAGGTGGAGATCTACCTGGGCTACGCCGGCGCCACCACCGGCAGCGCCTTCTACGTGGACCGCGTGTTCCTGGGCAACGGCCAGGGCACGAGCACCAACACCCCGCCGGCGGCGTCGTTCACGGTCGCCCCGTCGTCCCCGCAGGCGGGGCAGCAGGTGACGTTCACCGACACGTCCACCGACGACGGCGGCATCGCCGCGCGGGCCTGGGACCTGGACGGCGACGGGCAGTTCGACGACTCCACCCTGGCGGCGCCCAGCTTCACGTACGGCACGGCCGGCGCCGTGGCCGTGGGGCTGCGGGTCACCGACAACCTTGGCGTGAGCTCGCAGACCACGCGGACCGTCACGGTGACCGCCCCGCCCACCGCCAACACCCCGCCGGCGGCGTCGTTCACGGTGAGCCCGGCGTCGCCGGTCGCCGGCCAGACGGTGACCTTCACCGACACCTCCACGGACGCGGATGGCGTGATCGCCTCGCGGGCGTGGGACACCGACGACGACGGCCAGTTCGACGACGGCACCGGCGCGTCGGCGACCAGGGCGTTCCCGGCGGCCGGCGATTTCGCCGTGCGGGTCCGGGTGACCGACGACCGCGGCGCCTCGGCGGACGCGGTGCGCACGGTCACGGTGACCGCCGCGCCGCCGCCGCCCGCCGGCGGGCCGAACCTGGTCGCCAACGGGTCGTTCGAGACGGCCCTCACCGGATGGGGCACCTGGCAGGCGTCGCTCACCCGCGAGACGGTCGCCGACGCGCCCGCCGGCGCCTGGGTGGCGCGCGTGACGCGCACCGCGGGGACGTCGTTCACGATCGACGACTCCCCGACCACGGTGACGTCGGCGACCGGGGGCGCCACGTACCGGGCGCGGGCGATGGTGCGCGCCGCGACGGCGTCGGCCGTGGGCAAGCAGGTGTCGGTGTACCTGCGGGAGCGCACCGCCGCCGGCGCCGTGGTGCGCACGGTCGCGGGCCCGGCGGTGACCCTCACCACCGTGTTCCAGCCGGTCACGGCCGAGCTGGTGCCGCAGGCGGCGGGGAACCAGATCGAGGTCTACGCGGGGCCGCGCACCGCCGTGACCGGCGACGCGTTCCTCATCGACGACATCTCGGTGCGGGCCGGATGACGTCCCGGCCCTCGGGGTTCTCCCGGGGGCCAACCCGCGCCGCGGGAGGTTCCGCCGCAGGTCCATGACCGCCGCGGGACGAGTTTCCATACGTTGTCGAAACCGTGGAGACGCCGCCGCCACACGACGACGCCCCGCCCATCCTGTGGGAGGAGCTCACCTGGGAGGAGGCCGGCGCCCTGGTGGCCGGCGGCATGGACATGGCGATCCTGCCGGTGGGCGCGACCGAGCAGCACGGCCCCCACCTGCACCTGGGGATGGACACCATGGCGGCCACGGCCGTCGCCCACGGGGTGTCCGCCCGCACGGGCATCCCGGTGCTGCCCGCCATCCCCGTGGGCTGCTCCCTGGGCCACACCGCCAGGTGGCCCGGCACGCTGTCCCTGCGCCCCGAGACCCTCACCCGCGTGGTGTGCGACATCGCCTGGTGGCTCGACGCCGCCGGGATCCGCCGGCTGCTCATGCTCAACGGGCACGTCACCAACTGGGCGCCGCTGCGCTGCGCACTCGAGAACATTCGCCACGACCTGCCGCGCATGCGCGTCGCGGTGCGCTCGATCTGGGACATCTCCCCCGAGGTGCACGCCGCGTACCACGCGGACGCCGCCAACTTCCACGCCAACCGCGCCGAGACCGCCATGGTGATGGCCGTGCGCCCCGACATGGTGCGCATCGACCGCGCCGTCGACGAGCCCGACCTGGGCGCGGACCGGTTCTTCGCCTACACGGTGGACCGCGAGACGCCCACCGGCACGGTGGGCGCGCCCACCGGCGCCACCGCCGAGGAGGGCCGCGCGCTGCTGGAGCGCTGCATCGCCGACCTCTCCGCGCAGCTGCGCGCCGCGCGCACCGAGACCCCGCCACTGGACCCCGACCACCCGGAGGGAACCGCATGATCACCGACCACGCCGCACCCGGCACCCAGGCCCTCCACGAGCAGCTCGCCGCCCGCGGGGTGCGGTACGCGCTCGCGAGCTTCGTGGACATGCACGGGGTCTCGAAGGCCAAGTCCGTGCCCCTGGGCCACCTCGGCCAGATGCTGCGCGGGTCGGAGCTGTTCACGGGCGCGGCGCTCGACGGGGTGCCCCAGGAGGTCAACGACGAGGAGGTCTCGGCCCGCCCCGACCCCGCCTCGGCGATGGTCATGCCCTGGCACCCGGAGGTCGCGTGGTTCGCCAGCGACCTGTACGTGGGCGGCGAGCCGTTCGAGGCCTGCAGCCGGGGCATCCTGCGCCGCGTCATGGACGAGGCCGCGGACATGGGGTACCGCTGCAACCTGGGCGTGGAGACCGAGTTCTACGTGCTGCGCGAGGGTCCGGACGGCGAGCTGCTGCCCGCCTCCTCGCGGGACACGCTCGCCAAGCCCTGCTACGACGTGCGCGGGCTGCTCGACAACTACTCGTGGGTGTCGGAGCTGGTCGCCGCGATGGACGAGCTGGGCTGGGACGTCTACTCGTTCGACCACGAGGACGGCAACGGCCAGTTCGAGACGGACTTCATGTACTCGGACGCCCTCACGATGGCCGACCGGGTGGTGTTCTTCCGGCTCATGGCGGGGGAGATCGCCCGGCGCCACGGCCTGTTCGCCACGTTCATGCCCAAGCCGTTCGCCGACCGCACGGGCAGCGGGGCCCACTTCAACATGTCGCTCGCGGACGCCGAGAGCGGCGACAACCTGTTCGCGGACCCGGACGACCCGCGGGGCTGCGGCCTGTCGAAGCTGGGCTACAGCTTCATCGCGGGCATCCTGCGCCACGCGCCCGCGGTGTGCGCCCTCATCGCGCCGATGGTGAACAGCTACAAGCGGCTGGTGACCCGCGGGAACATGAGCGGCCTCACCTGGGCGCCGGTGCAGGTGTCGTACGGCAGCAACAACCGCACCAACATGCTGCGCATCCCGCTCGCCGGCGGGCGCGTGGAGTGCCGCGCCGCCGACATCTCCACCAACCCGTACCTGGGGGCGGCGCTCATCATGGCCGCGGGGCTGGAGGGCGTGCGCGAGGGGCTGGACCCCGGCGAGCCGCACCACGAGGACATGTACGGGTACACGTCCGCGCAGCTCGAGGAGATGGGCATCCGCTTCCTCCCGCGGACGCTGGCCGAGGCGGTGGACGGCCTGGAGGCCGACGAGCTGGCCCGCAGCGTGATGGGGCCGGTGATGCACGACGCCTGGGTGCGCTTCAAGCGCGACGAGTGGGAGGAGTACCACACGCACGTCAGCGACTGGGAGCGGCGCCGCTACCTGCGCATGTTCTGAGGTCGCGAAAAACTGGACTCACGGAGGGGGTCGCCCGCGCGCGTGCGTGGGATCGTTCCGGTCGGTATCCCACGCCACCACCCCCTCGGAGTCCCACCCCCATGACCCTCCGCCGCGCCGCGCTCGTCCTCTGCGCCCTGGCCGTGACCGCTCCCGCCGCGTCGGCGCTCCCGGGTGACGAGGCCTTCCAGGTCGTCGCCCCCGCCGCCGACGCGACGGTGGACGCCGACCCCACCGGCATCCAGGTGACCTACACCTGCCCGGTGTACCGCACCCTCGACGACGGGCAGGGCTTCGTGGTGCAGGCGGGCGCGCCCTCGTACCGCGCGGTGCTCGCGACCGCGCCGGAGGTGGGCACCGACGGCCTGCTGCGCGCGGACCGCGTCCTGCTGCGGGTGACCGCCGAGACGCCCAACACGGTGCCGGCCGGGCAGTGCGTGTCGGTCCTCGGCGACGGGCGGTCCACCGGCCCGCAGAACACGCCCGGCACCTACTGGTACCAGGTGTACCGCCTGTGCACCGGCTGCTCCACCGGCTACGAGGCCGGCGAGGTGCGCCGCATCACGATCCGCAGCCAGGCGACCCTGCGGGTGCGCCCGGCCGTGGCGTACGCCGGCTATCCGGCCCGCCTGTTCGTGGACGCCGCCGGGCTCGCGGACGGCGCGACGGTGCTGCTGCAGCGCGAGACCGCGAGCGGATGGACCACCATCGGCACCGGCTCGGCGTCGCGCGGCACGGCCGAGGTCGTCGCGAACCTGCGGCGCGGCGCCAACCGGCTGCGCGCCGTCGCCACCGTCGGCAGCGACACCCTCACCTCGCCCGTCGCGGTGATCGCCGGACGCGTCGCGACGACCCGCGTGACCTCCGCCGCCGACGACGGCCGCTACGTCGGCCCGCGGGGCGTCAAGCTGCGCATCGGCAAGCGCGGCACCACGATCTCCGGCGCGACGATCCGCGTGCTCATGGTGTGCCCCACGGTCCCGGCCCCGGGCAGCGTGGGCGGCCAGATCACCACCCAGACCGGTTTCGCCCAGATCACCACGGCGCCCATCGCCCCCGACGGCCGGTTCGTCGCGGTGGGCACCGCGCAGGGCAGCAGCGTCTTCATCCACGGCCGCGTGCTGAAGGGGAAGGTGCGCACGGGGGTGGCGAAGCTCTCGATCGGCGTGTGCTGCGGGACCGCCTCGTTCACGGCGGCGCGGGTCCGGTAGGCCCGCCCGCGTGCCGGGGGGCCTTCGCCCTCCGGCCAAACCCTCGCGGGACCAGTTCCTCCCGGTGGCCGACCAAGCGGCCCAGGGGCTTCCAATAGCGTATTGAAAGTCCTTGCCGCGTCCGCGCGGCTCCCCGCTCCGGAGGTCCCACTTGCGAAGGCTTCGACGCATCTCGACGGCCGCCGTCCTCGTCGCCGCGCTGTCCCTCGGCGTCGCCGCGTGCGGCGGCGGCAGCGACTCGGGAGGCGGCGACACCTCCGGCGGGTCCTCCGGCGACCCGATCACGATCGGCTACAGCGCCTGGCCCGGCTGGTTCCCGCTCAAGGTCGCGGAGGAGCAGGGCTTCTTCGAGAAGGAGGGCGTGAACGTCGAGCTGAAGTACTTCAACGACTACACGGCCTCGATCGACGCCCTCAACTCCGGGCAGCTGGACGCCAACACCCAGACGCTCAACGACACGATCGCCGGCGAGGCGGCGGGCGCCGACCTGAAGATCGTCGTGAACACCGACTTCTCGGCCGGCAACGACGCGGTGATCGTCGACAAGTCGATCAACACCGTCCAGGACCTGAAGGGCAAGACCGTGGCGGCCGAGGCCGGCGTGGTCGACCACTTCCTGCTGCTGCAGGGCCTGCAGGCGAACGGCATGACCGAGAAGGACATCGACTTCCGCGGCGCGCCGACGGACGCCGCGGCCGCGGGCTTCGCCGCCGGGCAGTTCGACGCCGTCGCCGTGTTCGCCCCGTTCACCCTGGAGGCGCTCAAGCGGCCCGGCTCGAAGGTGCTCTTCGACTCGGCGGACTACCCGGGTTCCATCCCGGACCACATCACCTTCGACGCGAAGACCGTGGCGGAGCGCCCGGAGGACGTCCAGAAGGTCGTGAACGCCTGGTACGACACCGTGGACTTCCTCAAGAGCAACCCGGAGGAGGCGCGGGCGATCATGGCCAAGCAGGCCGGGATCACCCCCGAGGAGTACGCCAAGCTCGACGCGGGCACGCAGATCCTCTCCGCCGACGACGCCCTGAAGGCGTTCACCGAGGAGCTGCCGGCGACCGGGGAGAAGATCAACCCGTTCCTGGTGGACTCCGGCCTCACCCAGCAGCCGGCGGACCTGACGGGGCTCTTCGCCCCCGAGTTCACCCAGGCGTACGTCGACGGCGCGAAGGGCTGACCCGGCCATGAGGCTGCGACGCCGCGCCGACGCGCTGATGGACCGTGACGACCGTGGCGGGGGCGCTGCCCCCGTCGCGGACGCCGCGGCCACCGGCTCCGGCGGCGACCACGTCATCGACTGGCGGAACTCCCTCGCCGCCGCCCAGGCGCCGACGCGCGGGCGGCCGCAGCACCAGCTGCTGCGCATCCGGGAGGACATCTCCACGGCGTGGCGCGCGGGCCTCATCGTCACCGGCCTGGTGGTGCTCGCACTGCTGTGGCTGTTCATGGCCACCGGCGGGTCCTCCGGGACCCTGGTGCCGACCCCGGCCGAGACGTTCGACGGGCTCCGGCGCCTGTACGACGACGGCTACCTGTTCGGTGACATCTGGGCGTCGGTGCGGCGCATCCTCATCGGCTACGCGATCAGCATGGCCATCGCGGTGGTGCTGGGCGTGCTGATGGGGTCGTTCCGCTCCGCGGACTCCCTGTTCGAGGCGCCCATCGCCTTCCTGCGGTACATCCCGGCGACGGCCCTGGTGCCGCTCATGCTGTTCTGGCTGGGCATCGACGAGCTCCCGAAGATCACGCTCATCGTGATCGGGTCGGTGTTCTTCAACATCCTGATGGTCGCCGACGTGGTCCGGAACGTGCCGAAGGAGCTCATCAACGCCGCGTACACGCTCGGTGCGAGCCGCCTCAGCGTGCTGCGGCGGGTGGTGTTCCCGCATTCCCTGCCCGGGATCATCGACGTGGCCCGCATCAACCTGGCGGCGTCATGGGCGATCCTCGTGGTGGCCGAGCTCCTGGCGGCGCAGGAGGGCCTGGCGTTCCGCATCGCCCGGGCCCAGCGCTTCCGCCAGGTGGACGAGATGTTCGCGTTGCTGATCGTCTTCGGGGTGATCGGCATCATCACCGACCTGTCGCTGCGGTACCTGCGCGACCGGTCCGCACCCTGGGCGCGCGCATGAGCACCGGCACCGTCATCCTCCGCCCCGAGAAGCTCGAGGTGCACGGGGTGGTCAAGCACTTCCCCGGCGGCCGGCGCCGCCAGGGCACCACCGCCGTGGACGGCATCGACCTGAAGGTCCGCAGCGGTGAGCTGGTCTGCATCGTCGGCGCGTCCGGCTGCGGCAAGTCGACGCTGCTGAACATCATCGGCGGCCTGGAGGACCCCACCGAGGGCGTCGTGGCGATCGACGGGGAACGGGTCATCGGCCCGGGCCCCGACCGGGGCATGATCTTCCAGGGCTACAGCCTGTTCCCGTGGAAGACCGTCGCGCAGAACATCGCGTTCGGGCTGGAGGAGCTCGGCTGGCCGAAGGACCGCCGTCGCGAGCGGGTCGACGAGCTGGTGGGGATCATGGGCCTGCAGCAGTGGGCCGACCGCATCCCCAAGGAGCTGTCCGGCGGGATGCGGCAGCGCGTCGCGATCGCCCGGGCCCTCGCCCCGCAGCCGGACGTCCTGCTGCTGGACGAGCCGTTCGGCGCCCTGGACGCGCAGACCAAGCGGGTGATGCAGGACCACCTGCTCGACGTGTGGCGCACCACGGGGGCGACGATCCTCATGGTCACCCACGACGTGGAGGAGGCGGTGTACCTGGCGAGCCGGGTGTACGTGCTCACCTCACACCCCGGGCGGGTGGCGGCGGAGGTCCCCGTGCCGTTCGGGCCCGAGGACCGGGTGCCGGCGCTCAAGCGCGACCCCGCGTTCCTCGACCTGCGGGACCAGGTGCAGGGCCTGCTGCTGGACCAGGTGCGGTTGTAGCTACAGCTCGCGGCGGCCCAGCAGGGCCCGCCCGAGGGTGAGCTCGTCGGCGTGCTCCAGGTCCGCGCCGACGGGCAGGCCGCTGGCGAGCCGGGTGAGCCGCACCCGGCCGCGCAGCACGTCCGCCAGGTACAGGGCGGTCGCCTCGCCGGTCATCGTGGGGTTCGTGGCCAGCACGACCTCTTTCACGCCCTCGGCGTCGATGCGGCGCACCAGTTCCTCGATGCGCAGGTCGTCGGGGTCGACGCCGTCGATGGGCGACAGCGCCCCGCCCAGCACGTGGTAGGTGCCGCGGTACTCGTGGGTGCGCTCGATGGGGAGGATCGCCGACGGCTCCTCCACCACGCACAGCAGCGACGTGTCGCGCCGCGGGTCGGCGCAGATGGGGCACAGCTCGTCCTCGGCGAACGAGAAGCACCGGGAGCAGGGCCGCAGCCGCTCCGCCATCTGCACCAGGGCCTCGGCCAGCGCGACCGGGCGGTCGCGCGGACCCTTGAGCAGGTGGAACGCCAGCCGCTGGGCGCTGCGCGGCCCGATGCCGGGAAGCCGCGACAGCTCGGCGATGAGCCGCTCCAGCGACGGGGTGAGCACTAGAGGCCGGGGATCCCCATGCCGGAGAGCCCGCCGGTGATCTCGCCGATGCGGCGCTGCGCGAGGTCCTGCGCCTGGCGCATGGCCTCGTTGACGGCCGCGACGATGGTGTCCTCGAGCATCTCGACGTCCTCGGGGTCCACGACCTTCGGGTCGATCTTCACGGCCTTGATCTCCAGGCCGCCGCTCACGACCGCCGTCACGGCGCCGCCGCCGGCGGACGCCTGCACGGTCTCCTCCTGCAGCTCCATCTGCACCCGCTGCATGTCGGACTGCATCTTCTGCATCTGCTTGAGCATCTTCTGCGGGTTCATCGACACCTGGGTGCTCCTTTGCGGCTGGTGGTCACTGCTCTTCTGTCGCGTCGAACGTCTGGATGAGCTCCTGGCGCAGCGCGTCCAGGTCGAGCGGGCCGGAGGGCTCCGGCTCGGCCCGGCGGGCGGCGCGCGGCGCCTCGTCCACCTGGACGTCCAGGTGGACGCGCGACCCGAGCATGCGGCCGAGGACGTGCTCGAGCTGCGAGCGCGGCTCCCCGCGGGACAGCATGCTGGCGCCCATGGCGCTGGCGAGGGTGATCTGCACGAAGCCCTCCCGCGCGTCGGTGACGCGGGCGTGCTCCACGAACGAGAACAGCGGGGGGTGCTCGGTGCGCAGCTCGGACAGCACCTGCGGCCACAGCCGCGCCACGTGGGCGACGTCCATCTGCACCGGGTGGTGGGGCGGCTCCGCGACGGGCGCCCGGGGGCGGGCGGCGGCTCCTCGTCGGCGTCCGGGCCGTCGAACTCCGGCGGCGGCGGCCGCTCGTGGCCGTCCTCGTCCAGGTGGGGTGCGGGCGGCGGTGCCGCCGCCGGCTCGGGCCGGGCGTGGGCGCCGGTGGGCAGGCGCCGCCACCGGCTCGGGAGCGGGCGGTGCCGCGGGGGCCGGCGGGACGGCGGGCTCGGCGGGTGCCCGGCCGCCGGGGCGGCGCGGGGCGGGCTCCGGCGGTGCCGCGACGGGTGCCGGGGCGGGCCTCGGCGGGGCCGCGACGGGTGCGGCGGGGCGGGTGCGGGAGCCGGTGCGACGGCCCGCGGTGCGGGCCGGCGAGGCGTCCGGGCGGGCGGTGCCCTGCTCCAGCAGCTCGATGCGGCTCACCAGCCCCTCCAGGCCGGCGTCGAGCGCCGGGCGGGCCAGCTTGGCGGTCACCAGCTCCAGCTGCAGGCGCGGGTCGGCGCCGCCGTGCCGGATGCGCACCTGCGCGTCGGCGAGCAGGTCGAGGGCGCGCACCACCTGCGCGGGGGCGAGCTGGTTGGACTGCGCCTGCAGCCGGTCGAGCTCGTCCTGCGCGAACGCCCAGTCGTCCCGGGCCCCGGCGCCCTGCTGCAGCAGGCACACGTACCGCAGCTGGGTGACCAGGCCACGCAGCAGCTGCTCGGGGTCCGACCCGGAGTCCAGGACGTCCTCCAGCAGGGCGAACGCGCCGGCGGCGTCACCGCCTGCCAGCAGGTCGACCAGTTCGAACAGCGACTCCCGGGCGACGGCGCCCAGCAGCTCCAGCACCTGCGGCAGCTCCACCCGGCCGTCGCTGTACGCGGCGATCTGGTCGAGCAGGCCCAGGGCGTCGCGGTAGCTGCCGTCCGCGGCGCGGGCCAGGGCGTCCAGTGCCGACTCGGAGGTCTCGATGCCCTCCACGCCGGCCACCCGGTCCAGCACCCGCACCAGGGCGGGGATGCCGGGCTTGCGCAGCACGAAGTGCTGCACGCGCGAGCGGATGGTGGGGAGGATGTCCCACGGGTGGGTGGTGCACAGGATCACCACCAGGTGCGGCGGCGGCTCCTCGAGGGTCTTCAGCAGGGCGCTGGCGGCGCCCTCCTGGATCTGGTGGGCCTCGTCCATGATCGTGACCCGGAACCGGGACGCGACCGGCGCGTACCGCACCGTCTCCAGCCAGTCCCGCATCTCGTCGATGCGGCGGGCGCTGGACGCGGCGTCGACCTCGACGACGTCCAGCCAGTCGTCGTGCCCGGTGCGCAGGCACGAGTCGCACCTCATGCACGGCGTGCGCGTGGGCCCCGGCGAGGCCTGGCAGTTGAGGCACCGCGCCAGGATGCGCGCGGTGGTCGTCTTGCCGGTGCCCCGCGGGCCGGAGAACAGGTACCCGCGGGCGGGCCTCCCCGACTCGAGCGCATTGCCCAGGGCCTGGGCAACGTGCTCCTGCCCCACCATCTCCTCGAAGCGGGTGGGGCGGTGACGGTTGTAGAGGCTCGCGCCGCGATCCGGCGCCGGGGGATTGCTCACGACATCGTGGGAATCAGTGTGACCGTGCACCCGCCGTCGAAACGAGACTCCGGAGCGGTACCCGTGCCGCCAGCTCCGGCGAGGTAGCCCCACTGCGCGTGGGCGGGTCCGCTTAAGGCTGCTTCCTTCCGGACCTGACCTGATTCACGGTCGCCCACCGAATGGGACCTCACCATCAACGCCGCTTTGCACGAGCCCGACCCTCCAGGGTCTGCCCCTCAGGCGGGAATTGTGCCCCGCTGAAGCGGATTTCGGGTACAGGGCACCGCTAACTCCCCGCCTAGCACGGTCACCCCAAGAGCCTAGAGGACGCCCGGGGCATCCGCGACCCGGCGCGTCGCTCCATCCCGCCGACCGGGTGCCGATCTATCCTCGGCGACGCGGAACACCCCCGTGCCGTGCCCCGCTCCCACGTGTTCCCTTCCCGGAGGCCCCCATCCCATGAGCACCGACATCCCGCCCCCTCCGCCCCCGCCCCACCTGCAGCCCCCCACGGGGCCCTCGGTGGGCGTGGTCGGCACGCCGAAGTCCGTCGGCAAGGTCATCCTGCTGTCGATCATCACGCTCGGCATCTACACGTACGTGTGGACCTGGCGCACGCACGAGGAGTACAAGCGCTACTCCGGTGAAGGCGTCGGCGGCTGGCTCGGCGTGGTCATCTACTTCCTGCTGTCCCCGGTCACGATGTTCCTCATCGCGAACGAGACGCAGAAGCTCTACGAGCGCGAGAACGAGCTCCCGCCGGTCCGGACGATCCTGGGCCTGTGGTTCCTGCTGCCGCTCATCGGCAACATCATCTGGTACGTCAAGGTCCAGAACGCGGTGAACGCCTTCTGGGTGCGTCGCGGGGCCCAGCCCGCCTGACGCCGCTCAGCCGCGCCGGCGCAGCTTCGGGGTGACCCGTTCGCCGCGCCGGCGCGCGCTGCCCGCGCCGAAGATCGCGGCGACGCCGCCACCCATCATCGCCATGGTGACGACGAGGTAGAGCAGGCCGCGAACCCCGGACTCCTGCCCGATCAGGGTGGTGAGGCCCCACATCACCAGGCCCCACACGGCGCCCAGCAGGACGCCGGCGCCCACGATCGCCACCCGGCTCTGCGGGAGGCCGCGGCGGGGCGGTGCGGACGGCGGGGTCTTCTTGGCCACGCGGGGAGCCTACCGTTCCGCGGGCGGGCCGCGCTCGCGGCGGCCGCCTTGACGCCGGGTGCGGCGACGGATTCGATGCGGGCATGTGCCCCTTCCCGCTCCGCCGCCCGCTGGCGGCCGCCGCCGCCCTGGCCGCGCCCCTGCTCCTGGCCGCCGCGCCGGCGCGTTCCGACGCCGCGGTCCGCGAGTACTGGATCAAGGCCGAGAACACCGAATGGGACGTCGTCCCCAACGGCCGGGACGTGCTGATGGGCACGGTCATCGCGCCGGCGCAGCGGCGCTTCACCGCGGTGGTGTACCGCCGCTACACCCCCGGCTGGAAGCGGCGGATGCCGAACACGGCGGTGTCGGGCGACAACGACGGCATGCCCGGCCCCACCATCACCGCGCGGGTGGGCGACCGCGTGATCGTCCACTTCCGCAACGAGGACCGGACGTACCGGGGCCGGCACTCGATGCACTTCCACGCCTTCACGTACCGCCCGTCGAGCGACGGCACCTTCATCCCGTTCGTCTCGGGCCCGGGCGCGAACGTCCCGGTGGGCGGCAGCTTCACGTACCGCCTGGTCGCCGGCCCGAACAGCGCCGGGGTGTGGCCGTACCACACCCATTCCGCGGACATGTCCGACGGGATCGCGCGGGGGATCTACGGGGCCGTGGTGATCCTCAAGCCCAAGGAGCGGCCGCCGGACCGGCGCTTCATCGTGTACCTCACCAACACCAACGGTTACGACACCATCGACGGCCGGGCGTTCCTGGGCAACACCCCGACGTTCCACGCCCGGGTGGGGCAGCGGGTGGAGTTCGACGTGCTCACCGTCGGGGACCTGTTCCACACGTTCCACGTGCACGGGCACCGGTGGGTCACCAACGGCGGGGTGCCCACCGACCCCCAGACGCTGGGCCCGGGGGAGGCGATCCGCGCCGCCTGGACCGAGGACGCGCCCGGCACCTGGTACTACCACTGCCACGTGGAGTCGCATCAGATGAACGGCATGATCGGGCTCTACAAGGTGACGCGATGAGGCGCCGCCGCGTGCTCGCCGCTGGCATCCTGGGCGCGGCCGGGCTGGCCGCCGCCGCCCCCGTCGCGGCCCAGGTCCACCCGGGCCCCGCCGCCGCTCCGCCGGCGCGCGAGGTGGGGATCAGCGACGGCGGGTTCACCCCGAGCCAGGTGGTCGTCGCCCCCGGGCAGCCCGTGATGTGGACCAACGGCGGCACCCGGCTGCACAACGTCAAGGCCGTGGACCGCACCTTCGAGTCGGCCAACATCAACGTGGGCGGTTCGTTCACCTTCACCGCGCCGCAGGCCGCGGGCCGCATCGACTACTACTGCGGCCTGCACCGGTTCATGCAGGGCACGATCGTGGTGTCGGCCCTCACGCTGTCCGGGCCGGCGGCCGTCGCGGTGGGCAACCAGGCGGCCCTCACCGGGGAGGCCCCGGGCGTCGCGGCCGGGACCCCGGTGGTCGTGGAGGTCCGCGCCGCGGGCGCGTGGAGCGAGCTGGCCCGCACGTCGGTCGGCGCCGACGGCGCGTTCTCGACGACCACGCCCAGCCTGTTCGCCACGTCCGCGCTGCGCGCCCGCATCGGCGAGGACATCAGCCCGGCGGTGCGCGTGCCCGTGGTCGCGCGCCTCTCGGTGCGCCGCGCGGGGCGCCGTGCGCTGCGCGTGACCGTGGTCCCCCCGCGGGAGGGTGCGGCGCGGCTGGAGCGCCTCAACCTCGACACGTACCGCTGGGGCGGGGCGGGGCGCCTGCGGATCGGCCCGTCCGGCACGGCCGTGATGCGCGTTCCGGGTCCCGGCGTCTACCGGTTCAGGATGCTCCCCGGCGGAGGGCTGGCCGGGTCGGTGTCGGCCGCGCTCGGGGTGCGCTAGCCGCGGAGCCCTGCGGACCCGCCCCGCCCGGGGCCGATGGCCGGCGGGGAGAACACCCAGATCGCCTCGACCGTGGTGTCGCCCTGGTTCGCGTTCCGCCGCGGCGGGTCGTCGGAGGTGAGGTACAGGGAGTCCCCGGCCTCCAGCACGATGACCGTGCCGCTGTGGAGGGTCAGGGTCATGGACCCGGCGATCACGAACCCGAAGTGCTCCGTGCCTGCGATGGCGGGCAGGTCGTCGACGCTGCACCCCGGTTCGAGGGTCATGAACAGCGGGCCCATCGAGAGCGTGGAGCGGTCGTCGGCGAGGGGGTACATCACGAGCCCCTCGGTCTGCATGTCGACGGGCCGCCGCTCCTCGGTGCGCACGACGTGCGGCCCGGGCGGGGCCTCCATGTCCAGCAGGTCGGCGAGCCCGACGCCCAGGAAGTGCGCGACGCGGTACAGCCGGCCGGTGCTGATGTCGCTGCGCCCGTTCTCCACGAGGGAGAGGAAGGACGTGGACAGGCCCGTGCCGTTCGCGACGTCCACGAGGGAGTGACCGCGGTCGTTCCTCAGCCGCCTGAGGCGCGCGCCGAGGGTCTCCAGGTGGAGCCTGATCTCTCCGTCGTTGGTCATGCGCCGTCCGGGGAAGGTGTGCGGGGTGTGGGTCACGCGCTGACGCTTTGGCGCGTTTGTATCAACTCCGGGACGAAAGCGCGATCCCGAGGGGATTTCACAGCGCGTGAGCGCGTAAATCCTCGATGCGGCACACCGACAGGACGGCCTCGTGCGTGGACGCCAGGATCACCGGCGGCGCGACCCCGGCCATGAGCGCCTCCTGCCAGCGGGCGGCGCACACGCACCAGCGGTCGCCTGGCGTGAGCCCCGGGAACCCGTACTCCGGGACGGGCGTCGACAGGTCGTTGCCGGCGCCGCGCGAGAACTCCAGGAACTCGGCGGTCATCTCGGCGCAGACGACGTGCAGGCCCAGGTCCTCTGGCCCCGTGTTGCAACAGGCGTCGCGGAAGAACCCGGTGAGCGGCTCGATGGAGCACGGCATGAGGTCGTCACCGAGGATGTTCCTGGCCATGGGGAGCAGCGTACCCCCGTGCGGCGACGGCCACCCGCGGACCGGTCAGGCGGCGCGGCGCTCCTGCGGCTCGGCCGCGGCGCGGGACGGATCCGCACCCAGCCGGAGCGCTCCGGAGACCACCACATGCACCAGGGGGAGGGACAAGCGGGTCACCGGGGGCTCCGGCAGGGGGGATTCGTGTGCACTGCCGTTCATGTGAGCAAGGCTAGGACGGGCGCCCCGCCGGGACGTTGGCCCTGGGGCCAGATCGGCGGGACCGCCCTTCGACCGCCGTGAGGGTCAGCGCCCCTTGGCCTTCGCCGTCGCCGTGACGCCCATCGCGGCCTGCGCCGCCGCAAGGTGCATCTTCAGCACCGGCAGCGACTCGCGGGCGTACTTCCGCACGGCACAGTGGGAGCCGTTGCGCGCCTCGTAGTCGTACTTCTCGATGTCCTCCCGGTGGTCCGCCACCGCCAGGGACAGGAACTGCGCGTCGAACGTCGCGCCGCTCGGCGTGGCGTTGAGCGTCTTGAGGATCCACGACTGGATGGGCGACGGCGTCGCCTCGACGTCGATCGAGAGCCGGTCGGCGATGTAGGTCACCTGGCCCAGGGCCTTGGTGTGGTCGGCGACCAGCCGGGCGCCGAGGGCCGTCACGGACGTCGTGGTGCTCTTCGACTGCGCGAGCTTGCCGGCCTCCACCTCGTAGGCGTTGCCCATCGCCGCGTCCTCGAGGAACTGCTGGTCGAGGGCGCTGAAGTGGCGGTGCGCCTTCTTGCCCTTGGTCCCATGGCCGTACTGGGCCTTGCCGGAGTCGGAGCTGCGGTGGTGGTTCCCGTTGTTGTTGTCGTCGTTGCCCTTCGGCTGGTTCGCGACGCCGATGCCGACGACGCCTCCAGCGGTGATGACCAGGGCGGTCGCGGTGATCGCGGCGGGTTTGAACATGGGTCGCTCCTCGGATCGTGAGCCCGCTGAGGGGCTCGGGATCCGGGGCCTACCCCGGGGTGTCCGGACGAATCACGCCGTCGTGCGCGCGGAACCGGTGTCCGGGAACGGCGTTTCCCGGCGACGTCGAAGTGGGCAGTACTGGGATCGAACCAGTGACCCCTCGCGTGTGAGGCGAGTGCTCTCCCGCTGAGCTAACTGCCCGGGGGCGCCAGGATACCATCGTCCCGGGGGAGGCTGGCGGAGGCGAGCCGCTCCGCCGCGGCGGTGAGCACGTCGCCCGCCCCCGCGCCGGAGGCGCGCACCAGCAGCTCGGTGCGGTGGACGACCCCGGGCGTGCGCAGCGGCACGGCCGTGAGCCCGGTGACCGGCGGGGCCGCGCCGCGCGGCATCAGCGCCAGGCCGGCGCCATCGGCGACCAGGCCGGCGACGGCGGCGGCGTCGGTTCCCAGGTACCGCAGCCGGGCGCCGGCGCGCACCGGCGGGGCGTCCGGGATGGCGGCCGGGCCGCAGGGCAGGTTCGGCGCGTCGATCCACCGGGCGTCCGCCACCGTGGCCAGGTCCACACCGCCCAGCCCGGCGAGCGGGTGGCCGGCCGGCATCAGTACGTCGAGCGGCAGCTCCGCCACGAGGCGGTGGCGGAACAGGCCGGGCTCCGCGACGCGCACCGGCGCGGCGGGGACCGTGATGCCGTCGATGACCGCGCCGTCGGCGCCGCCGTCGCCCAGCAGGCGCAGGGCGTCGGGGATCGCGGCGGGCGCGACCTCGATCGTGGCCTCCGGCGCCGACGCGCGCAGGGCCGCGAGCAGGGGCCGCAGCACGGCGCCCGGCGCCGCCGCGACGCGCACCGTGCGGTCGCGGTCGCGCACCCGCGCCATCTCGGTGCGGGCCGTGTCGACACGCAGCAGGATCTGCTCGGCGTGCGCGGCCAGCTGCTCGCCGGCCGGGGTGAGGCGCACCGGGCGCCGTGCCAGCAGGGGCCGGCCGACCTCGCGCTCCAGCGCGGCGACGTGCTGCGACACGGCGGACTGGGTGTACCCGAGCTCCGCAGCCGCGGCGGTGAACGACGTGGTCCGCGCGACCGCCGCGAAGGACCGCAGGTGCCGCAGATCCACGGTGGCTCCTCAGTAGGTAACGTGATCTCGACGTTCGAGATCATCGTTGGACGTACTGACGCGGTGCAAGCAGGATGGCCCCATGACCGAGCACATGAACGTTCCCCGGCCCGCCCGCATCGCGCTGGTGGGCGACCGCTCCCCGCAGGTCCAGGCGCATCAGCGCATCCCGTCCATCCTCCGGTGGGCGGCCCCCGACCCGGAGGCCGTCGACCCGTACTGGATCCCCACGGCGACCGTCGCCGACGTCCCCGCCCTGCACGCCTTCGACGGCATCTGGCTGGTCCCGGCCGGCGAGCCGTACGCCGACCAGGAGGGCGCCCTGCTCGCCGCCGACGTGGCGCGCACCGCGGGCGTGCCGTTCCTGGGCACGTGCGCCGGCTTCCAGCACGCCGCCATGGCGTACGCCCGCGCGACCCTGGGGGCCGACCCCGTGACCGCCGAATCCGACCCGCACCACCCCGACCCGGTGATCGCCCCGCTCGCCTGCGCCCTGGTGGGCGAGGAGGACACCGTGGTGGTGCGGGCCGGCACCCTCGCCGCGGAGCTGATGGGCGACGGCCCGCGGACGGAGCGCTTCTTCTGCCGCTACGGCATCCCGCCGGTGTGGGGAGAGCGCCTGCAGGACACCGGCCTCGTCGCCTCCGGCGTCGGGGAGGACGGCACCGTGCGGATGCTCGAGATCCCCGGGCACCCGTTCTTCGTCGGCAGCCTGTTCCAGCCGGAGCTGTCGTCCGACCGGGCCTGGGTGCACCCGCTCATCCGGGGGTTCGTCGCGGCCGCGCTGCGGGCCGTGGCGGCGCCCGCCGTCTGAGACGCGAACGGGGGACCCGCATCGTGCGGATCCCCCGTCTCAGCGGAGAGGGAGGGATTTGAACCCTCGAGGCGGGGGATACCCGCCTACGCGATTTCCAGTCGCGCTCCTTCGGCCGCTCGGACACCTCTCCCGGAGCGGGGGGATGTTAGCGCGCGGCCGTCGGGACCGCGGCACCGGAGCCCCTCGGCGAGGTGATACCTTCCCGCGCGGAGAGGTGGCAGAGCGGTCGAATGCGGCGGTCTCGAAAACCGTTTCGGGCGGTTCCGTCCGACGGGGGTTCAAATCCCCCCCTCTCCGCTCGGGGGGCCGGGAACGCGAAGGACATCGCGGTCCCGGCCCTCGGTGTTTCTGGGTTCGGCTACGGCTCGAGACCGCCTGGGACCGCTCGAAACCGCCTTTCGCAACCCCTTACTGACGCGAGAACTGACGCGAGCTCCGAGCGCCCGGGAACACGGCGGCGTCTTTCGAGTGCACTCCGGAGTCACTCCGAACGGAGCTTCTGGCGGGGCCGTTTAGTGGTGGTCCTTCAAGCGGTGCGAAGGGGTGCCCGGAGTCACTCCGCCGTCGCCCGCCGCGTCACATTCGGAGTGCCTTGGAGTCACTCCGGACCGGTGCCGTCGTCCACTCGGTAGCTCGCTGCAATCCAAGTGAGGGCGCCGTGTACTTGGATCGTCGGCGCTGGTTCCAACGCTCCTTGGAGTGCGGAGTCACTCGGAGTCACTCGGAACCCCTTGGGATACCCTCGTCGCCAGCGCCTGTTCCACTCCATCCGCGAGGTGGTACGGCAGGTCCAGATGGCTCCGCGATCACCGCGGGGCCATCTCTGTTTCCGCACGGGCGCTCAGCTGTGGAGGGCGAGCGCGGCCCTGCCGTACCACTCGGCGATGAGGCCGCTTCTGCAGGCGACATCGAGTCTGATCGCAGGGGTCTCGGCGTTGCGGTTCGGTCGGAGCCGGTAGGTCCCAGTACGGAGTCCGTCGGGGAACCGGAACACGATGGTCTGCGGGCCCCCGAGGCCGATGTCGGCGATGTCAAAGGCATCGGAGACGCTTCGCACGTCGCCGGGGCTTCCGTTCACCGATGCGATCAGCTGCCAGGTGGGTATCCACCGGGAGCCGTCGCGTCGGTCGAGGATCCAGACCATCCCCACCGTCCCGTCGCCGGCCTCGTTCAAGCGCACAGGGAACGACGCGGATGGCGTTGACCCCTTGGTTCCGGCGACGATGGCCGCGTCCGACGGCTCGGATCCGAGCACGACGCAGGAATGGCGGTCGTCGATCTGGGCCCCCACGAAGATCCCGAGGCCCAGCAGCAGCACCAGCACACCGGCGCGCGTTCTTGGTGCAAGGCGGCTCCAACGCAAGTCGAAGTACGCGTGCTGGGGCGCGGGGATCAGCGGGACACCTCGATGCCGTACGTGCCGGCGATGCGTCCGTTGCGACCGAGGCGCCACCAGCTCACCACGGCGACCTTCGGTTCGATCTGGTCGACGCGTGCACGGTCGATGCCGCCCCCGTCGGTGTCGTTCACGGTCTCCGAGGATCTGACCCGGCCGTCGGCGGCGATGGTGGCCAGGGTCATTGTGGTGGTGCGCCCTCCACGGTCCGCGGTGGCCGGTGTGGTGAGCCACGCGGCGGTCACGGTGCCGTCGTCGGCGAGCGCGAGGTCGGCACCCCAGAAGCGCGGGGTTCGGGGCTGGTTGGCGTCCTGCACACCGGGGGGAACGGGCTGCCGGTCGAGGACCTGCGGGTCGCCGGGGCGTCCGTCCGCGTCGATCCGGACCAGAGCGAGCTCCGAGGGGGCGTCGCCCCCTGCCCACCGGGGCACGAGTGCCGCAGCCGATCCGTCTGGGGCGGTCGCCAGTTGCGGTGTGTTGGCGGACTGGTCCTGGCCGACCGGCGTGTCTCCGAGCCGCGTGAGTGATCCATCCGGATCTACCCTGGCGAGTTCCAGGGCTTGTGATCGGCCCGTCACCGCCGTCCAGGCGATCAGCGTCCGGCCGTTGGGGAGGGGTTTGGCATCGGCCAGCGTGAGGATCCTGCCGGCGGTCGGGAGCGTGCGGGTGGGCTGCCAGCCCGCGGCGCTGTCCCACCTGGCGGTGCGAAGAACGACGCGCAATGACCGCGCGGCGGCCGTTGTCTGCAGCCAGACGGCGGTCACCGAATCCCGCTGCGCGACCAGGAGCGTCCCGGTTTGCAGGCGGGGTGTGGTGGTCCGTTCGATGGTGCGGGCGGGTTCCCATGTGCCGTTGGCGCGGTGGACGGTGGCGGTCAGGTCTGCGCCGGCGCGGCCGATGTCCGGGTCCCAGATGGTGACCGCGTCACCGTTCCCGGCCACACCGAGGTCGAACGGTGCGAGGCCGCTGCGGCTGATGGGCGGGATGGATGTCGGGGCGGGCCAGGTGCCGTCAGCGTTGCGGGTGCTGATCTGCGATGCGCCGGTGCTGAGGTGCCGCGCCACCCATGCGACGGTCGGTCGTCCCGCGTCGTCCACACCGGGGCTGATCCCCATGACTTGGAACCCGGGATCCGCGATCGGTTCGGGCTCACTCCACTCACCCGGTCCGGTTCGCGTCCTCAGGGTGAGCGACGCGGGCCCGGTGTCGGGCGTCGCGACGATCACGGCGTGGCCGTTGCGTGTGGCGAGCGCACCGTAGTTCGCGCCCTCTGGCGTCAGTCGGACGATGTCCCCCACCCGGGGGCCGGAGTCGCGTCCCCCGCAGCCGGTGAACACCGTGAGCGCTGTCGCACCGAGTGCGGCCATGCGAAGGGTGCGCGAGGTCATGGTCCCTCCGGCGATCGGGTGTAGGCGACGATCTGCTCACCCCCGGGCGTGCCGCGCGAGGCAACCGCAACGGCGGTGCCATCCCTGCCGGCCGCAACGCGGGACCGCCCGATCATCCAGAAGGCCGCGGTGGTCGTGATGGGTGCCTTGGCGGGCGCGGCCTGCCCCGCCCGCCACGTGAAGGCGGTGATCCCCAACACCTCCGGTGGCACGGTGATCACCCGTCCGGATCCGTCGGCGGTGATCGGTGTGCCCTGGCGCGACTGAAGGGCGACGGTCCCCTGGGTGAGTTGTCCGAGGTCGCGGGCGGGGCCGGCGAGCGGCAGCCTGGCCGCGTGGCTTGTTCCTCGTGGTCCGCCGAAGAAGGTTCCGGGTGCCTGCCCCCACACCGCGAGGGCGGTGCCGTCACCCGTGGTGGCGAGACCGGGGGCGCCGACCGTCCCATCCGTGGCCGTGGCGAGTGTCTGCGGCCTGGACCACTCCTGTTCGGACAGAGCCGCCCAAGCGAGCGCCTGGTGGCCGCCCTCGGGCGCGTTCCACATCGCCCACGCGCGGCCGCGACGGTCGATGGTGACCACCGGGGTGTCGCCGTTGAAGGTCGCGGGCCGGTCCAGCTCAACCGGGCTCGTCCACCCCCGTGCGGTGCCGGTGGTCACCATCACGGCATTCCTCCGTGAGGCGTCGCCGGTCGGGTTGACGGCATGCCAGATCACCGCGCGGTGCCCGTCCCGTTCGACCGACAGGCTCAGCCGCCAGGGGGCCGCGCCATTGGTGGCCCGCATCCTGACCGGGGCCGCCCACCGGCCGTCGCCGTCAGTGCCGGCCACCTCAAGGGAGTTGAGTCGCGCCCAGGCGACGCTCACTCGGCCCTCGGCATCCGCACCGGCGGCCAGTTGCTGCATGTCCCCCTGTCGCGAGGTGGGCTGCGACACGGTCCGGACCGGACCCAGGGCACCGCTCGCGAGATCGATGCTGCGCGCCGCGATCACGAACTGCACGCCGGCCTTGCGGCGCAACGCTCCGAACTGGCGGCCGTCCGGACCGACCAGGGGCAAGGTCTCCCAGCGGCCACCGCGGCGCTCGCGCCAGATCACCTGTCCGTGACCGTCCGGTGCGACCGCAACCGCGGGGTCCGTTGCCCGCTCGGCGGTGCTCGCCACCCGCACGGGCTCCCAGGCTCCACCGGTGGAACGGGTCCGTATCTCGATGCGACCGGCGCGCACCCACGCCACCACTGCCCGACCGTGGTCATCGACGCCCACGACCGGCTCGGGGTACTCGTTCCGGAACCGCACCGACAATGGCTCGGCGCGACTCCAGGACCCCGAGGGCTGGTCGGCCACTCGAACCGTGTCGGTGCCACCGGACCGCAGCGCCACGACGGCGGTCCCCACGGCGGTGCCGGCCGCAAGCACCGCACCGGCGAGCAGAGCGACGCCCCGGCGGCGTCCCCCGAGCCAGCCATAGGCACCGCGCGCTCGCGACTCCTCGAGGCCGAGACGGGTGGCAAGTCGCTCGCGGGTACCCTCCGGCGGGGTCAGATCGGGCCGCGCGTCGCGGAGGCGCCGTTCCAGATCAGCGTGCATCGGTCACTCCCAGCCGCTCACGCAGTTCCTCAAGGGCCCGCCCCAGACGGGACTTGGCGGTTCCAACCGGGACGCCCAAAGCGTCCGCGGCCTCGGTGAGGCTCAGGTCCAGCCAGTAGACGAGCGCCACGATCGCCCGCCGTTCGGGCGCGAGCTCTTCGACCGCCTTCCGCAGCTCCGGCTCCGGCGCAGCCGCCTGTATCTCTGAGACCAGGTCGTCCGGCAGCGGCTCCTGGGGCCGCGAGCGGCGTGACAGGTCGATCGCCCGGTTGGTGGCGATGCGCAGCAGCCAGGTGCGGACACCGCTCCTGCTCTCGAAATCACCGAGCGCCCTGAACGCGCGCTCGAACACGTCCTGGGTCAGGTCGTCGGCCGCCTCGGGCGTCCCGGAGAGCGCACGGGCGTGACGCCACACGGCCTCCCAATGGCGGCCGAACAACTCCGCGCGGGCCTCCCGAGAGCCGCGGTGGGCCGCGGCGATCAGATCGGCCTCAGAGGCGGTGGACGGATTCACCCTCACACCGATCTAGACGCACGAGGTGGCCGAGCGGTTCCCGTCCCTCGTGACAGTTCGGAGTGCCTCCCGAACGCCGCTCGCGAAGGCCCAGGAACACGCCGCACACGATGGGTGCATATGTGTGTCCCGGAATGTCCGTCCCTCGCTGAGGCGTCGCTGGGTCCGGCGAGGGCGAGGCGCGACCGGTGCTCAGGGGTACGGGAAGACAGCGCGCGGAGATCCTCGCTGGGCTCACCTCGTGGTGTCAGGTCACGAGGAGCGCGACGACCGCCACGAGCACTCCCAACACACTGCCCACGGAGCCCAGCGTGTCGACGCACTGACGCGGTGATCCGAAGAGACCAACGGTGTTCGCCTGCCACCAAGAGCTGAACCGCCGCCCGGGCGCCGGCCGCCACGAGAGGAAGAGCGCGCTGAGCTTCTGTCGCTTGTGCTGCTGGAGATGGCACGCGCCGAGCAAGCCGCGGGCGTTGTTCCGGCACGCCTGCCCGTTGCGAATGCTGGCCCGGCAGTCGGCGGGACTGATCCACAGGAAGTACGCGCCTCCGAGAAGACAGATGGAGAGCACGACCAGCCACGGGAGGCCATAGAACCCAAAGAGAAGGCTCCCTGCCACCAGCGCGAGAAGTCCCATTGCTGCTACTCGAAAAGGCTACGTGACGCAAGCGGGCGGTCGCCAAAGCGTCGGCGCTTTTTCGACTCTGGGGACTTCAGCACCCTTGGCCGAACGGCAACGCCGGGACACTCCGAAATTCGGCTCACGCTGACCGTTCACAAGCGATGGGTGTTCTGCGGACTGGGATCGCTACGAAGACGTCGGCACAGGCGACGCCGCGACTCGCGCTGACGCCCGATCAGGCGGCTGAGGCGCTGGGCGTGAGCCGCGACACGCTGGAGCGTCACATCCTCGGCGAACTCCGTGTGGTCCGACGCGGTCGAAGGATCCTCATCTCCGTGGCGGAACTGGAGCGGTGGCTCGACGCGAACTCCACCGCCCTGTTTGGGTCGCGGCGTGGCTGAGGGCATTCGCAGGCGCGTCGGGCGCTCGGGTATCGCGTCGTACGAGGCGAGCGTCTGGGTCGCGGCGGATGCACGACGGATCAGGCGGACGTTCCCGACCCTTGCGGCGGCGAAGGCGTGGCGGGCCGACGCCGTGCTTGCGGTACGGCAGCAGCGCCTTCGGGGACCGTCGGGAATCACGCTTCGCGAGGCAGCCGGCGATTGGCTCCGGGACGCGCGGTCGGGGATCGCGACCACGCGCGGCGGGACGCTGTACAAACCGAGCGTGATCCTGAGCTACGACCAGGTGCTCACCCTCCGCGTCCTGCCGCTGCTGGGAGGGTTGCGACTGGAACAGATCAGCCGCACCGGAATGCAGGAGCTCGTGGACCGATGGGCTGCGGAGGGCCTGTCGGGTTCGACGATCCGGAACACGCTGATGCCCGTGCGCGTCATCTTCCGGCGGGCGCTTCGTCGCGGCCTGGTCGCGATCAACCCCTGCGATGGACTGGAGCTTCCGCCTCCCTCTTCACGCCGAGAGCGGATCGTCGGCCCGGCGGAGGCGGCCGAGCTGCTGCGTGTCCTCCCGCCGTTCGATCGGGCGCTGTGGTCCGTCGCACTGTTCGCCGGTCTTCGGGCCGGTGAGATGGCGGCGCTGCGCTGGTCGGACGTCGAACTCGCGGGCGGTCGGATCCGCGTCGAGCGGTCGTGGGACCCGAAGACCCGCAACTTCGTGCTCCCGAAGTCGCGCTCGGGCCGGCGTTCGGTTCCCATCGCGGGGGTGCTGAGGGACGAACTCGTCGAGTGGCGCATGACCAGTCGCGGCTCGGACGATGACCTGGTCTTCGCCCGTGGGAATGGCGTGCCGTTTCGCCACGAGACGGTGCTTGGCCGGGCGAAGACGGCGTGGAGGAGGTCCGGACTCGAACCGCTGGGACTGCACGAGGCGCGTCACACGGCGGTGTCGCTGTGGCTCGCCGCCGGCATCAACCTGCGTGCCGTGAGCACCTACGCCGGGCACTCGTCCGTTGCCTTCACGCTCGACCGGTACGGCCACCTGATGCCGGACGATCAGCAGCGTGCCGTGGGGCTGCTGGACGCGTTCATCGAGCGGTCAAATGCACGCGCATCCTGATGGACCCTGATCCTCAGGCCTTCCGGGGCGGGCACTAGAGTCACCACATGCCGGAGGTGCTCGACGGCCCGCTCGCGAAGCGGCTCATTGCCCAGCTGCTCAACAGCGAGAACGAGTGGATCGAGGCGAAGACTTCCTGGTTCAACGCTCCAGGAATCGGCAAGTACGTGTCTGCTCTCGGCAACGCGGCGCGCCTGGCCGGCCAGCCCTACGGATACCTGGTTTGGGGTGTCGACAGCTCGGGGGCCGTCTGCGGTACATCCGTCGATGTGACGCAGACCTACGCGAACGAGCCCTTCGAGTTCTGGTTGCGTCGTCGCATCCAGCCGGACGAGCAGGAGGTTCGGTTCTTCGAGGGCGAGATCGATGGGAAGCGACTCGTGGTGATGTCCGTCGCGGCGGCGGGTCGGGTGCCGGTTCGCTTCGACAAGTCCGCCTTCGTGAGGGTCGGGTCTGCCACACCACCGCTCGAGTCGCGCCCAGACCTTGAACGCCGGCTCATCCAGGCCTTGGCGGAGGCGGCGCCCGAGGCGCGGGAGGCGTTGGGGAACGCTCGCACGGAAGAAGTGATTCAGCTGATCGACGTTCCTGCGGCGCTCACCCTCCTGCAGGAGCCGGTCGCAGGAGACGACGAAGCGGCGCTGGAGCGGCTCGCCAAGTGGAACGTCCTGGACGCGCTGGGCGACGGGTATTGGTCGATCCCCTGGAGGGGCGCGATCCTCTTCGCAAGGCGCCTGTCCGACTTCGGCCCGGGACTCATGAGGAAAGCTCCGCGGACGGTCTTCTACGAGGGGAACGACCGGGTCCGTGCCCGCTCGGAGCAGGAAGGCGGCAAGGGGTATGCGCTCGGCTTCGCGGGGCTGGTCGAGTACATCGCCAACCGCCTGCCGCGCAACGAGCACCTACGAGGCGTCTTCCGTGAGGAGGTACCGGTGTTCCCGGTCGAGGCGCTCCGGGAGCTCATCGCCAACGCGCTCATCCACCAAGACCTCGCCGTGACCGGTGCCGGGCCGCTCATCGAGGTCTTCGACGGTCGGATCGAGGTGACCAATCCCGGGGCGCCGCTGGTCGACGTGAACCGGCTCATCGATGAACCGCCGAGGTCCCGGAACGAACGACTGGCCACGCTGATGCGCCAGATGCGTGTCTGCGAGGAACGCGGCTCCGGCATCGATCGGGTCGTCTCATTCGCCGAGGCCGCGCAGCTTCCCCCACCGAACTTCGCGTCGAAGAGTCAGAGCTTCGTCGCGACCATCTTCGCCCCACGGCCGTTTGGCGAGATGACCTCGGAGGAACGGGTCAGAGCGTGTTACCAGCACGCCAGCCTCAGGTGGGTGGCCGGGAACCAGACGATGACCAACGCGACGTTGAGGACCCGCTTCGGGCTTGCCACGGACCGGGCGCCACAGATGAGCCGACTGATCTCAGATGCCGTGACCGCAGGACTCCTGAAGCCGGCCGATCCAGCCAACCGGTCCCGGAGCCAGGCGGCGTACGTTCCGTTCTGGGCGTAGATCCTTTTCCACGCGTTTGCGTCGTCCGGCCTCGAGGGCGGCAGAAGGCACCGTTTTCCAGGGCAAGTCCAGTCCCTGATCCTTTTGCGCGTGTTTGCATCCGTGGTCGAGCTACGGCGCGGTGGCTCCGGCAAGCACGGCTGCGAATGACCACGGGAACGGCTACAGGCTGCCGCTGAGTTCGTAGACGAGGTACCGGTCCGCCGAGAGGCGGAGGAAAACCAGCGTCGTGCAGCCGGACGCGGAAGGATCACGCTGTCTGACAGCCTGCTCGGTGGTCTCGGCGAGAAGGTCGTGGGATCGAATGGGCGGCACATGCCCGACGACCACCGGCTCAGCGCGCGTGAACTTCCGGATCTGTCGGAGCGTCTCCGGTTCTCCGGGGCCGCGGTCGTAGTCGCGGCCGCACCAGTGGATCCTGGGCGGGATGCTCTCGCCGGGCCAGAGGTGGTAGGTCGCCCGGTACGAGACTGCCCACCCGCTCGCCGCAACGAGGGCAGCAACCACCACCAGGCGGAGGGCCCACCGGCCGGCGGCGCGCCCGGTTCTGGATGCGGGGCTCACGCTGGCGAGTCTTCCATACCCACCTCCGAGACCCGCGGGACACGGCCTTCTCAGGGGCTCACTGACGCGAGAACTGACGCAACCGCCTGCGCGCGCAGCGCAGATCTCCCAGCCCATCGCGTTTCGGCGTCACACTCCCGCTGTCTCGAAAACCGTTTCGGGCGGTTCCGTCCGACGGGGGTTCAAATCCCCCCCTCTCCGCTCCGCGGGCCGGGAATGCGATGTCCATCGCGCTCCCGGCCCGCAGTGTTCTCACGGCCGGACGACGTCAGCCGAACAGCTTCGCCATGTCGAGGATCACCAGGAGGCGGCCGTCGAGCTTGGCGACGCCGTCCAGGTAGTCGGCGTCGCCGGCGCCCTCCGGCGGGGCCTCGCACTGCTCGGCCGCGACGGAGATGACCTCCTTGACCTCGTCGACGATCACGCCGACGGTGCGGTCCTCGAGTTCGACGATCACGATCTTGGAGTCGGCCGGGCGCTCGCCGACCGAGGCGAACCGGGCGCGCAGCTCGACCACCGGGATGATGCGTCCCCGGAGGTTGATCACACCCTCCACGCCGTGCGGCGAGCCCGGGATGGGCCGCGGCTCGGTGTAGCGGATGATCTCCTGCACCAGCGTGATCGGGACCCCGTACTCCTCGGGCCCGAGGCTGAAGACGACGAGCTGGTGGCTGTCGGTGGTGGTGCTCACATCGGTGCTCACGGACACTTCCCCCGCTGAGAGGTGGTTGCAGGACTCGCGGAGCGGAGCCGTCCGGCCCCGCACCGCATGACGGCGCACACTGCGCTCAGAGGGTGAAGCGCCGGACGATGTCCTCCAGGTTCTGAGCCGACTGCGCCATGTGCTCCGCGGACGCCGCGACCTCCTGCGTGGCGGCCGAGGTCTGCTCGGTGGACGCCGAGACCTCCTCCGCCGCCGCCGCGTTCTCCTCGGAGACCGCCGCGACCGCCGTCACGTCCTCCTGCACCGCCGCCATCGCCGTGACCGCCTTGTTGGTCTCGGTCTGGACGTCGCCGATGAGCGCCGCGATGGAGCTCGCGGAGTCCTGCGCGCTCTCGGCGAGCTTGCGGACCTCGTCCGCGACCACCGCGAACCCGCGGCCCTGCTCGCCGGCGCGAGCCGCCTCGATCGCCGCGTTGAGCGCCAGGAGGTTGGTCTGGGACGCGATCCCGGAGATGGCGGCGACGATGTCCCCGATCTCCTGGCTCTTGCGGCCCAGGCTGCCGATCACCTCGCTGGCGTCCTCCACCTTCCGGCTCACCGAGCTCGCCGCCTGCGCCTGGTGGCTCGAGCCCTCGGCGACCGACTCGATGGTCCCCGCGATCTCGGTGACGGCCCGGCCGGTCTCCTCGGACACCGTCGCGAGCTGCGACGCGGCGCCGGAGATGACCTCGGAGGTCTTCGCGATCTCGCCGACCATCTGGGCGGTGCTCGCGCGCATCGCCTCGTAGCCCTCGATCGCGGACTGCGCCTTGTCGAGCATCCCGTTGAACATCTCGCCCAGATCGCCCAGCGCCTGCCCGGGCCGCGCGTGCAGCGGGCTCGTCACCGGCGTCACCTCACGGGTCAGGTCACCCTGGGCCACCTGCCCCAGCCCCGCCTCCAGGTTCGTGAGGCAGTTCCGGTGCAGGCTGTCGAGCCGCTGCGTGAGGTCCTCCAGGCACGACCGGTCGCCCAGCGCCCCCCGCATCGTCTCGCGCACCTTGTTGTACCCCGCCAGCCCCGCCTGGGCCCGGGTGAGCATCGAGTTGAACACCGCGATCAACTCGGACAGCACCGGGTCGTTGCTGGTCACCTCCAGCGGGGTCGTCGCCGGAAGGACCTCGACGGTGAGGTCCCCCGCGATCATCGCGTCGAGGCCGCCCTCGAGGTTGGTCAAGCAGTGCTGATCAAGGCTCTTGAGGCGCGAGAGCAGCTCCTGCAGCACCGCATCACGCCCACCACGGCCCATCGTGAGTCCCGACATCCATGCCTCCCCTGGGGCGCGGGATGCGCCCGGTCGCAACCGTCCGCGGCCGGGCGGCGGCCATCCCCTTCCGGCCGCTCGGACGCTGCGCGGAAGCTCATCCGTAAGCCTCCGTCATGACGTAGATCGACGGCTTCCGAAATCCCTTAACGGGGATCAGCGCAATTCATCCCTCGACAAAATCCGGACACGACACGCCGAGTCGTCCAAATTGCTGGACCACAGCGGCGCAGAGCCGGGGCCATCCTGGACGGGGCGCGGTCGTCAAGCCCGGCCCCCCGCGGTCGATCCGAACGGAAACCCCGACGACCGGAGTGCCGTGACCAGACGATCCGCCCGCGCCACCGGCCTCACCGCCCTCGCGGCGCTCTGCGCCGCCGCGGCGATCCCCGCCGCCGCCGGTGCGGTGGACACCGACTACGTCGACTTCCCCATGTGCTCCGACGCCGTCACCACCTCGTGCATCCGCAGCTTGGAGGTCGACGTCTCCGGGACCGGCGACTTCACGGCGCCGCCGGGAGACCTCACCCCAAAGGCGACGCTGTCCGGCACACGCCCGCCCATTCCCGACGGCGACTATTCCCAGATGGACATCCGGGTGCAGCGCGGCGGGCTCGACGACCTCTCCCCGGCGCTCACCACCGCGTCGCGCATCCGGATCTCCGTCGACCTGGGGCCGTTCACGCCGGACCGGCTCATGTTCGCCTCCGCCGACGTGATCAGCTGGACCAGCGAGCCGACGCCCTCCGGGACCAGCATCCACACGTGGGTGATGCGCCCGATCACCAAGACCATCGGGATCCCGTGTGACACCGAGGTGTGCACCGGGCCGTTCACGTACCTCCAGGACCGCGCGGCGATGGCCGGCCTGTACCTCATGGACGCGCCGTCGGCCTCCCCGGCGCAGCAGGAGATGGACCGGCAGAGCCAGGGATCGTGGGTGGCGAGCAACGCCTCCTCCTCCACCAACGCGTACATGGACGCCGACACCAACGCGCTGCGGGTGGACGTGGCCTCGCCGCACCTCACCGCCGCCGGCGAGCTCAACACCGGGTTCCTGTCGGGCTTCGTGCCGGACGCCCTCATCCGCGGGGGTTTCGAGACCACCCCGGAGGCGCTCGCGGAGCGCGGCGTGCTGCTGTCGTCCGACGACGGAACGACGCAGGAGGTCCAGGCGAGCATCACCCGCGTGGACGGCGGCGTCATGTTCCGCGCCGAGGGGTTCCACTACTCGACCCCGAGCTTCAGCTTCCTGTCCCGCCGGCCCGCGACGCTCGGCAGGCTCACCGTGACCCCGTCCAGGGGGTCCGCGCGCCGGCTCACGGTCGAGGGATGGGTGACGGCCTCCGGGCGGCTCACCACCGCCTCGTGCTCCGGCCGCGTGGCCATCACGGCGCGGGTGGGCGGCCGCACCATCACCGCCCCCGCGGCGCGGCTCCGGCTCACCGGCGACCGGTGCGGCTACCGGGGCACGGTCACCGTGCCCGGGCGCCGTCGCGGGGCGACCGCCGTCATCCGCGCGAGCTTCGCCGGGAACCTCTACCTCATCGGCGACCGCGCCCCCGGGCGCGTCGTCCGCCTGGGCTGAGCCGGCTGGGGGTTGCGCGGCCCGCGCCGCGCACCCCCGGATCCGGGCCCGGAACGCACGGGGTGCGTCAGGCGGGGGGCTCCGGGGCGGACGGCGGCACGGGCACCGGATCGGGGATGAGCTTGGGGATGCGCAGGAACACGTCCCACACGGGCTTGGGGCTGCCGTCCTCCCGGCGCAGCCCGCCCGGCCACTCCGCGTTGTCCTGGAGGTTGAACCACACCGCCAGGTCGACGCGCGGGACGGCGGCCATGGCGGCCACCGCCTGCTCGGCGTACGCCGCCTGCTGCTCCTCGGTCACCACCGGCCGGGTGGGGCGCGAGGCCGGGGGACGGGTCATGTAACCGAACTCGGTCACCCACAGCGGGATGCCCGGGCGGATCGCGTCGAGCTCCGACAGAAGCCGCGGGAGCGTGCGGAACGAGGGGAACGCCGTGCTCTCCTGCGGCCCGAGCGCCGGGTAGAGATGCTGGCTGGCGACGTCCATGGGCGGCTGCAGGCGCGCGAGCTCCGCCATGAACAGCGAGTTCGGCACCGACCCGAACCCCAGGGGCCCGGTGGGCGGCGCGCCGCCGCCGTTGGGCGCACCCGACACACCCGCCACCGTCGCATCCGGCTGCGCGGCGCGGATCCCGTCGTACGCCGCCGTGAGCATCGCCGAGTAGATCTCGGGGGAGCCGGGCCGCCAGCCGGACGCGGCCGTCGCGTACGGGAGCCACTGCGGCCGCAGGAAGAACGGGATGTTCGGCTCGTTCCACGGCTCGAAGGCCGACACGCGGGCGTGGGCGGTCCCGTCGTAGCGGCGCGCGAGGGCGAATGCGAAGTCCCCCAGCGCGTCCGGTGCGGGCGCCCACCGCTCCGGCTGGGGCGGGTCCCGCGGCGCGTACCGGGGGTCGACCGCCCAGGACGGCGTCCGGTAGACGGTGAGCAGCACGTCCACGCCCCGCGCGGCGAGCCCGTCCACGATCCGGTCGTACCGCTCCCAGCGGTACGCCGGGTCGGCGGGGTCGCGGGCATCGGCGGGGCGCTCCGGCGCCACCTCGTTCCACAGCACGTCCACCCGGGTGACGCGCACGCCCGTCGCGGCGATGTCCGCGACGCGCTCGTCGAGGGCCGCCGGGTCGGCCACCGGCAGCCGGTCGTCCTGCACGCCCACCGACAGCCCCTCCGGCAGTGCGAGCGGCGCCGCCGGGGGAGCCGCCACGGCCAGCGCGGCGACCACCGCCGGAAGCATCAGAAGGCGGCGCATGGGGCCCACCGTATCCGCCGGGAACCTCCGCGAGCCACCGCGCGAGACGCCGTTTCCGCCCGGGTCCCGGGCCCCGAATCTCCCATGGTGATGAGTTTTTGCCAGGTTCACGGTCAGTTTCTGCGAAGACCCTGGACCCGCGGCCAGTTCAAACCTCAACCTTCCGCCGAAATCCTTCAGGCAGTTCCCGTCACGCACACGTCCGGTGCCCTCCGTGCCCAACGAGGTCCCAACTCACCCCGCCTCCGCGCGTGCGCAGGAGGCCCCGCCGCTGCGTCCCCGCGAGCTCACCGTGCGCGGCGACCGGCTCCCCACCACGACGATCGCCGCGGCGTGGACGGTCGCCCTGGGGATGACCGCGGGCGCGGTGCCGCTGCTCGCCGGGCGGGTGATGGTGACCCCGCTGGTGCAGATCGCCGTGGTGTACCTCGCGGGGCTGCTCGCGCTGAGCGTGATCCGGGCGATGTGGCGCCAGCGCGCCGCCCAGCACGCCCAGAACCGGTTCGGGCAGGCGGCGGCCCTGCTGGGCGCAGGCGCCGCCGTGGACCGCGCGGCGGCCGCGAAGGTGCTCGGCATGCTGGCGGCCGAGCACCCCGCCATGACGGGCGACGTCCTCGAGCTCCTCACCGACTTCGTGCGCCACCGCAGCGCCACGGCGCGCACGGACCGGCCGGAGGCCGCGGTCATCGACATCGAGGCGGCCGCCCGGGAGATCGCGCGCCCGGCCCCCGACGGCATCGACCCCGTCGCCCCCCACCAGCTGGCCGGCGCCGCCCTCGCCTGGGCGTCGCTTCCGGGCGGCCGCCTGCCCGGCGTCAACCTCAGCGCCGCCGACCTGCGCCACGCCGACCTGCGCGCGGCGGACCTGGCCGGCGCCGCCATGCGGTCCGCGGACGCCGGCGGCATCCGGCTGGCCGGTGCCGACCTGACCGGGGCGGACCTCGCGTCGGCCCGCCTGGGTGCCGCCGACCTGACCGGCACGGCGATCGCCGGGGCGCAGCTCCAGCAGGCGGACCTCACGGGCGCCGTCCTGCGCGCCGCCCGCGCGGCGGGTGCCGACCTCACCGGCGCGGACCTCACCGACGCCGACCTCACCGACGCCGACCTCTCCGGCGCCCGGATGGCGCAGGCCACGCTCGTCTCCGCGGTGCTGGACGGCGTGCGCCTCGACGGCGCCGACCTCTCCGGTGCCGCGCTGCCGTGGGCGGCCCTGGCGGGCGCG
>JAXLST010000006.1:0-515927 GCA_046330435.1 Thermoleophilia bacterium
GTCACGCCCTCGGCGCGGACGGACGGTTCGGACCCGTCGGCATCGTCCCCGAGGACGCCTGGCTCGAAGGCCTCGTCAACGCGGTCATCCACCGCTCCTACAGCGTCATGGGCGACCACATCCGCGTTGAGATCTTCGACGACCGCATCGAGATCGAGAGCCCCGGCCGCTTTCCCGGGTTGGTCGACCCCTCCAATCCCCTGGCCGTGACGCGTTTCGCGCGGAACCCCAGGATCGCCCGGGTCTGTGCCGACCTGCGCTTCGGGCAAGAACTCGGCGAGGGGATCCGCCGTATGTTCGAGGAGATGCGCCTCGCGGGACTGGCCGACCCCGCCTACGCCCAGACCTCCGGCAGCGTCCGACTGGTGTTGTCCTCCGAGCCCGTCGACCGAGAACTCGAAGCACGCCTTCCACCCGGTTCACGCCACATCGTTCGCGTCATCCGAGACCAGACACGCCCAAGCACCGGCGACATCGCCGCCGCCATAGGCGTCTCGCGCCCAGTGGCGATCAGACGACTCCGCCACCTCGCCGAGGAAGGCGTCATCGAGCGAATCGGCACCAGCGCGAAGGACCCACGGGCCTACTGGCGCCTCCGATCGTAGAGACTCGAAACCGGCCCAACGGCTCAATCCCCAGAGCCAAGGGGAAGCGCCAGAGCTCTAAACCCAACTCGAAACCTTCGACCGTCCCTGACGGATTGTTCGACGCCCTAGTCCCCCGCCCGATCGAGGTGGTAACAGGGGGTGGTAACGCGACCCACAGAGACCACGGGAGATTCGCCGCCGAGCAGAGGCCCCGAGACCCGTTTCTCAGGCGGTTCTCCCAGACGACAGGAGACCACGGGAGACACCGTCGCCTGACTCATAATCCCTGGGTCGCAGGTTCGAGTCCTGCCGCGCCCACTCCAGCACCCGTCGCGCAACGGGTTCCACCGCAGGGCTGCGACACCGTCGATGGAGCACCTGTGCCGGCCGGCGGCGTCAGTGGCCGGCGGCCGCCAGGAGACCCTCCAGTTCCCGGATGCCCGCCTCCTCGCAGGGGATCGGGGCCATGGGGTCGTCAAGAACCGCTCGGGCACGTGCGAGGGCGGCACGGGCGTCCGCGTGGCGGCCCTCCGAGAGCAACACGGCCGCGGTCACCCGTTCGCGAACCACCGGCCGCAGCCACGGGGTCCGTGACGGCACCGCGTCAAGATCCTCGCGCGCCTCCTCGGCGCGGCCGGCCCGCGCCCGGAGGTAGGCGCGTCCGGCCCGGTACGCGCCCAACTGGGCGGGGTGGAGCGGGAGGGTGAGCGCCTGGTCGAGGGAGGCCTCCGCGTCGTCGAGGTCCCCGGCGATCTCGGCGACCATCGCGCGGACGGACAGCGTCATGGCGTCCATGACCGCGTCGCGGCTGAGCACGAGCTCCTCCTCCAGCAGGTGGCGCGGCCACTCGGCCGGCGGCCGGGTGAACGCGGCGCCCAGGATCGCGAGGCATGCGGCATCCGTGCGCGCCGTCGGCGCGCCCCAGCGCAGCCGCCGGACCCGGGCGGCGTCCGACAGCACCGTCCGGCCGGAGACCGGCACCAACGACGGAAGGTTGATGACGCCCGCCAGGGCCGCGCACACGAGCAGCCCCCGGGCGGAGCCCGTGGCGGCGCCAGCGCCGACCCCGAGTGCCGCCGAGGCCAGGATGCCGACGGGTGGCCCGGCGAGGCCGACGCGGCGGAAGCGCCGCGCGATCTCCGGCAGCGGCACCTCCGGGTCCGGCAGGACCATCACGAAGCCGGGCGCGAACGGCCGGCGCAGCCGTGCCCGACGTCCCCGCTGGAGGTGCACCGGACCGATCCCGATCACCATCGGCGGCATCCCGAGCGCGCTCGCCGCGATCGCGTGCCCCGCCTCATGCGCCGCCAGCGTCACCACGAAGCCGACCACCAGACCGGCGATGATCGTCGCGAGGCCCGTCTCCGCAGGCACCCAGAGGATCATCCCCACCGTGATGAGCGCCCCCACCGCCACGCCGATGAGGGACAGGGCGCGACCGGGCTTGCGGTGAACGGCATCCTCCACGACGCCGAATCTATTGTCGTTGCCCGCGCGAACGCCAGCGATCGCCGGGCGGCGGCATGGAGCCCGGCGGCCGGCGGCGCCATGACGGCTTCCCCGGGTGCCGCAGGCGCCCGATCGGGCCAGCTGCGCATCGCTGACGGAACGGCGGAGGCGGTCTCGAAATGGATGGGCCAGCCTGCACATCCGTCCAGTATTCGGCGGCTCCGGCGATTTGTATACACCGGTCGGACCTCACCCCCGTCCGACGATTCCCCACATCAAGGACCCCGCCGATGCCGCTCGCCCGCCCCACCCGCCGAACCCGGCGCACCCTGTCCCTGATGGTTGCCGCCGCGGGCCTCGCGGCGCTCGCGCCGCACCCCGCGTCCGCGGCGCCCAACTGCGAAGCCGCCAACGGCATCCGGACGTGCACGTTCTCGTTCATCAGGCAGCCGGGCGTCGAGAACCGGGGCAGGCTCCAAACCTGGGCGGTCCCCTCCGACGTCGATGGCCAGCTCACCATCGTCGCCAGAGGTGGCGCGGGCAGGCAGGAGTCCTCGAGCCCCGGGGGACGCCCCGCCCAGGTGACCGCCCGCACGACGCTTCCCGCGGGGACGACGCTGGCCGCCGTGGTCGACGACGTCAGCGGGCGGGCTCAGCTGGATCAGGTGGTCGGCTCCGGGCCGACCCCTCAGAAGCTGGATCCATCGGGCCTGCTGAACAACTCGCTTCCCCTCGTGGTCGCCGGCGGGGGCGGCTCGGCCGGCGCGTTTCGGGGCACGAGCGGAGGTGCCGGCGGCGACGCCGGACTTCCCGGAGCGAGGGCGGCGCTGGGCGGCGACGCCCGGGACGCCGCCAACGTCGGGGGCGGCGGCGGTGGCCGGGGAGCCTTCTCGGGCGTCCAGGGCCTCGGTGACGTGTTCCAGCCTCGGGAGACGGGCGGCGGCGGCCTGGCGGGTGTCGACCTGAGAGGAACCGAGGACGACACCTTCTCGCCCGAGGCGTGCTCCACCGTCACCCCCGGGACCCCCGGCGCGGCCGGGACCGTCACGTTCGGCGCCACCGGGGGCCCCGGCGGCGATGGCGGCGACGGGTACACGGGCGGCGGCGAGGGCGGGGCCGGGGCGACCGGCACCGGCTGCCTCCTGGTGGGGGGTTCCACCGAACGGCAGACCGGGCACGGCGGAGGGGGTGGCGGATCGAGCTTCGTCGACCAGTCCCTCACACTCGTCGACGCCCGGCTCGTGGACCTCACGAACGCCCAGCCCGGCACCCTGTCGGTGAGCTACCGCATCGTCGAACCCTCGGCGGCGATCACCCCCGGCAGCGCCCCGGGGGACTTCCACGTGGTGTTCGGGGCCGGGATGGCCGGATTCGGCACCGAGGACCTGCTGGTGGAGCTGCCTGACGGGACCTCGGTGCGTCTGAACACCGTTCCCGGGGTGACCATCAGCGGTGAGGAAGGCATCGGCATGATCTTCACCGGGAACGGGATCTGGTACCCGAGCTACACCGTGAGCGGCGTCGTGCCGGCCCTGCGGGCCGCCGGATACGGGCAGACGGGCACACACACGATCACCATCGCCGACACGGGCGCGCCCCTGACGAGCTTCGACGGATCTCCCCCTCGGGAGCAGGCGTCGTTCTCATGGGATGCCCCCTCGCTGTCGATCGAGGGGGCGCCCACGACCCCGGCGTTCGAGCCGGCGGGCGTGATCAGGATCGTCCCGTCCTCGGAGATCTCCGGGCTGGGCGTGGAGGACCTGCGCCTGCTGCGCGACGACGTCCGGGTCCCGCTCGACGGGGTGTCGGTGGACTTCGTCATCACGTTCACCGGCGCGTACTACACGGTCACCGGGCTCGGAGCGCTCACCGCGGCGCCGGGTGAGTACACGCTCACCGTGGACGCCACCGGAGCGACGGACAAGCTCGGGAACCCGCTGCTCGGTGCCCAGCGGGTGATCTGGCAGTACCGCCGCCTGCTGGCGACCCTGGATGTCCCCGCAACCCCGCAGACCAAGGGCGTCGACTCGGTGCCGGTGCTGTTCACCCGGCCCGTGTCCGGCCTGGACGTCGGCGACTTCCGCCTCGTGCGGCGCGGCGTCACCAGTGACGTGTGCGGCGACGGGTTCTGTCCCGCGGACGCCGAGGTCACCATCTCGGGGACGGTGACCGGATCCGGGACGGACTGGCAGCTCAACGGCCTGGCCGATGAGACCGCCGGTGAGGGGATCTACACCCTCACGCTGAACGACAATCTCACCCCGACGGCCCTGCGCGGCATCACCGACGGCGTGAAGGTGGAGGTGCCGGTCTCGGCGACCTTCGTGGTGGACTCCGGCGCGCCGACGGCGGCGATCACCAAGAGCGCCGACCCGCCGACCGGCGCCGACGACATCGTCACCGTGCGGTGCAGCGAGCCGGTCGACGGCTTCGACCTCTCGGATGTCACGCTCACCCGGGACGGCACCCCCATCGACCTGACCGGCATCGTCGGGATCAACCCGATCCGGGAGCTGAACATCCTCAACACCACCGGGGTCCTCACCCCGGAGGGCACCTACGTGCTCACGGTCGCGCCGGGCGGGATCACCGACCAGCGCGCCGGCCGGCCGTTCGCCGGGGCGACCTCCACCTGGACGGTGAACCGGGCGCCCACCGGGACCTTCGGGACCCTCTCGCCGGCCGACACCACCGCCGGCGGGCGCACCACACCGGTGAGCTCGGTGCCGATCACCTTCAGCGAGACGGTGGTCGGGTTCGACGCCAACGACCTGGTCCTCACCCGAGACGGTCAGCCGGTCGCGCTCACCGGCGTCACCGTCACCGGCAGCAACGCCAGCTACACAGTCAGCGGCCTGGACGCGGTCACCACCCCGCCCGGCGCCTACGTGCTGTCGATCGGGCCGGGTTCCGGGATCCGCGACCTGTCGTTCACCGACCTCTCCGGCACCCCGTCGATCTCCTGGACGCTGCAGCGCGTCACCGCGACCCTGGCCCCCGGCAACGCGCAGGCGGTGACAGAGGGCAACGGGCGGACCGGCGGCACCCTGTCGTTCCCGATCACCCTGGACCGCCCCGCCGCCACCGATGTCACGGTGAACTGGGGCACGACCACCGGCGGGACCGCAACGGCGGGCACCGACTTCCGCACCAGGACCGGCACGGCGGTGATCCCCGCGGGGGCGACCCGCACCACCGTCACCGTCCCGGTGATCGCCGACACCCTGGACGAGCCGGACGAGACCGTCCAGATCCGCGTCACCGGGATCACCGGGGACGCGGTCCTCGGGACCCCCGCGACGGCGACCGGCACGATCACCGACGACGACCCCACCCCGACGCTGTCGGTGGGGGACATCCGGGTCCTGGAGGGCCGCAACGGCCAGAAGACCGTCCAGGTCCCCGTCACCGTCGCCACCCCCGGCGCGAACCGGGTCACCATCACCTGGGGCACCCGCGACGTCACCGCCCGGGCGGGCAGCGACTACCGGGCCCGGACCAACCAGACGCTCACGATCCCCGCGGGAGCGACCCGCGGGACCCTGAGCGTCCAGGTGGAGGGCGACCGCACACGCGAGCCGGATGAGACCTTCGAGGTCGTCATCGGGCGGGTCACCGGCGGCGCGATCGCCGACGGCACCGGCATCGTCACGATCGCCAACGACGACTGACCCCACACGGAGGGCGGGGCGCATCACGCCCCGCCCTCAGCATCGCCTGACACGACGCAACGACGCGCGTTCGCGACGGGCGAGCCACCTCTGAAGCGTCCGTGGGCACGACCAGTCTCCGACCGCCTCACGGCCGGGGTGGTGACGGGGTGGTGACGCGACCCACAGCGGCACCGGGAGGCCGGGTGCCGAGCACGGATTCGAAGGGCCCGTGCTCAGGCGGCCCTCCGGGTCGGCGGGAGACCGCGGGAGACACCGGGGCCCGACGCATATCCCCCGGGTCGCAGGTTTGCGCCCTGTCCCGTCGGTCAGATCCCCCGCGTGGACCGCGATCTCATCGGAGGGCTGACCCGAGCTCCCGAAACGCTCGCCGGTCGACGCCACCGAGACGTCGTGGAATGGATGCCGCGGCGGGGGTCCGGTCTCGACCCGTTCCCATCGCAACGTCGGCGCGATGGTCCGGCTCCGGACCGCGCACGAGAACGCAGCGTTTTGCATCCGCGACACATGACACTATTGTCATGTCTTGTAGATCGTCATTCTGTCCCGGTCATCCACTCGCACCCACTGCTCACCACCCTCGTCACCATCGCGCTGGCCGCTCCGGCCCTGGCCGGCGTCGTCGCCGCGCTCGGTGAGCGCGCCATCCTGCGCCGCGTCGCGGCCGCGATCGCCCTGACCGGGGTGGCCGCGGCGTCCGCGCTGCTGGCGCGCGTCCTGGTCTCGGAGCCGGTGCGGCTCGGGGATGCGGACGGCCCCCTGGTGGTCGTCGACCGGCTCTCGGCGATCGTCCTTCTGCTGTCGGTCGGCCTGAGCGCGATCGTCCTGGGCTTCGCCGCCCGGTATCTGGATGGGGACCGCAGGCGCGCCGCCCTGCTGACGGGCCTCGGGGCGGCCGCCACCGCCGCCGGGGCCACGGCGGTCGCCGGGACGCTCGCGTCGCTCACAGCCGCCTGGATCGCCACCACCCTCGTCGTGCTGTGGCTGCTGCGCGGCGCCGCCGCCGGCCGCGCGGCACGCACGCTGCTCGCCGGCGACGCGGCGCTCCTCGCCGGTGCGGCCATCATCATCGACCGGGTCGGGGACCTCCCCGTCGACCGGCTCGGAGCGGCGGCCGGGTCCTCGACTCGGGCGCCGGCCTCGCCGCCGGTGTCCTGCTCGTCGCGGGCGCCGCCGTCCGAGCGGCGCAGTTCGGGGGCGGCGGGTGGCTCATCCGGACAGTGGGCGCCCCGACCCCCGTCTCGGCGCTCCTGCACGCGGGGATCGTCAACGCCGGCGGCTACCTGCTGATCCGGGCGACGCCCGGCATCCCCGGCGAGGCGCTGGCGCTCGCCGCCCTGACCGGGGGGATCACGGTGCTGGTGTGCGGTGCCGCCGTGCTCACGCGCCCGGACGTGAAGGGCGGCTTGGTGATGTCCACGCGCGCCCAGATGGGGTTCATGCTCATGCAGGTGGGCGCCGGGGCGCCCGCGGCCGCCGCGGTGCACCTGGTCGCGCACGGCTGCTTCAAGGCGACGCTGTTCCTCGCCAGCGGCGGCGCGGTGGACGGCGTGCGCCGCAAGCGCGACTTCCCGCGCCCCCTGGGCGCCGTCACCCGGCCGGCCCTCGCCGCGGCGCTCGTCATCGCGCCGGCCCTCACGGCCCTCGTGGTGGTGGCGCTCACCGCCGGCCTGCTCGCGGCGACCGCCCTGCCCGTGCTGGTGGGCGCCGCCGTGCTGGCGACCCGGGCGGGCAGCGGCCTGGTCGAGCGGGCCGCGGCGATGACGACGCGGGGCGCCGCGGGCGCGGGCGCCGGCATCGCCACGCTGACCGTGGCCTACGTCGGGTTCGTGGAGGGCGGGATCGCCCTGCTGTCTGACGCGGTGCCCGAGGGCGACCCCGCCGTGGCCGCCTCCTCCGTAATCGTGGCCGTGGGGGTGCTGCTGGTCGGGCTCGCCGTCGTGCGCTCCCTCCCGGGCACGCGCCGCCGGCTGGCGCCGGCCGCGGACGCCCTCTACCCCACCGTGAGCGCCCTGGGCCGCCCGGAGCCGGTGATCCCGCCGACCCGCCGGGTCACCCCGCTGCCGGAGCCCGCGGTGGACCCCCTCACCCGCCAGCGCATCCGGGCCCAGGTCGCCCGGGCCGCCGACGTGGTGCCGCCGCTGTGGCCGCTGTCGACCTTCGTCGCCGTCAACCCGTTCGGCGGCTTCGACGACGAGCCGTTCGAGGCGGGCATGCGCCGGGCATCGGCCCTCTACGGCACCGACCTGATGCCGGACGCGGACCAGCTCGCCGAGTCCTGGCGCACCGGTCAGATCACCGACGCGGACCTCGAGGCGGCCCTCCGGCGGGACCTGCCGGAGGCCGAGGTGCCGCCGCACCTGCTGCGCGGCGTCATGCTCGCCGCGCTGCGCGCGCCCCGCCCCTCGCCGGCGCCCGTGCGCTCACGGGCCGAGCGCCTCGCGCCCGCGGTTGCCCGCGCGGTCGACCGGGAGGTCGCCGACGTCGTGGCGTGCTGGCTCGACGACGACGGCGGCTGGTCACCGCCGGACAGGGCCGCGGGCCTGTACACCTCATGGCGCCGCACGGCGGCGGGCGACCGGATGGCGTGGCGGCTCGGCGCGCGGGGACTGCGGCGGGCCGTCGCCGCGCTCCCCGAGGACCCCGCGGACGCCATCGTCGTCGCGCTCGAACGGCTCGGGGTGCCCGACCAGGACCGGGGTCTCGAGCTGCGCCGCCAGATGGCCCGCCTGCCCGGCACCGCCGGGTACCTGCGCTACCTCGCCACCCACTCCGGCGGCGGCCCCTCGACGGGCCTCATGGTCGAGCTCGCCGCCCTGCGGCTGAGCCTCGAGGCGCTGCTCGTGCCCGACGGCGCGGACGCGGCCGCGTCGCCGGAGACGCCCGCCCCGGAGGAGCCCCTGGACGCCGCGGCGGTCCTGCGCCACGCCGGCGGGGCGGGTGACGCGGAGGCGGCGGAGGCCGCGCTGGCGGCGATCCCGCCGGGACGCCGGGCGGGCCTGTGGCTCGCCGCATCCGAGCTGGCGTTCCGGCGTCGGCTCCTGGCCCGTATCGACGCGGCGCCCGCGGACGAACACGTCCGGCCCGCCGCGCAGCTGGCGTTCTGCATCGACGTGCGCTCCGAGGGCATCCGCCGGCACCTGGAGGCCACCGGTCCGTACGCGACACTCGGCTTCGCCGGGTTCTTCGCGATCCCGATGCGGTTCCGGGCCCTCGACGCGCCCGGGGCCACCGATGCATGTCCGGTGATCCTCACGCCGCGCCACGAGATCTCCGAGGCGCCGGCGCCGGGGCAGGAGCGGCGCGTCGCGCACCGCTCACGGCGGCTGCGGCTGCTCGCCGCGATCGAGCACGCCGCGCACCGGGCGAAGGACGACCCCTCCAGCCCGTATCCGCTCGCCGAGGCCGCCGGCCTGCCGATGGTGGTGCTCGCCGCGCTGCGCACCGCCGCCCCCGCCGCCGCCGAGCGCCTGGAGCGCCGCCTGGAGCGGCGGCTCGCGCCGCCCGCACGGCTGGTGCCGGCCGTCTCGCACCGCCCCGAGGGCGCCGCCGACGAGCTCCCGATGGGGATGGGTGACGCCGAGCAGGTGTTCTGGGCGGAGGCGATGCTGAAGGCCATGGGGTTGGCGTCGGGCTTCGCGCGCCTGCTCGTGCTCGCCGGGCACGGCGCCACGGCCGCCAACAATCCGCACCGGGCGAGCCTCGACTGCGGCGCCTGCGGCGGCAACCGGGGCCTGCCCAACGCCCGCGTCGCCGCGACGATCCTCAACCGGCCCGATGTGCGCCACGGCCTGCGGGAGCGGGGCATCGAACTCCCGGACGACACGGTGGTCGTCTCCGCCCTCCACGACACGACCACGGACCTCGTCACGCTGGACCTCGACGCCGTTCCGGCGAGCCATATGGAGGATGCCCTGCGGCTGCAGGAGGACCTGCACGCCGCCGGACGCGCCACCGCCGCGGAGCGGGCGCGGGAGCTGCCGGGCGCCCCGCGGACGCCCGGGGACGCCGCGACGCACGTGCGGGCGCGGGCGGCGGACTGGGCGCAGGTGCGTCCCGAGTGGGCCCTCGCCGGATGCGGGGCGATGGTCGTGGGTTCGCGTGAGCTCACCCGCGGCCGGGACCTGGGGCGCCGGGTGTTCCTGCACTCCTACGACCAGGCGCTCGACCCGGACGACACCGCGCTCACCGTCATCCTCACGGGGCCCCTGGTGGTGGGCCACTGGATCATGATGCAGTACTACGGGTCGACGGTCGCGCCGGAGGTCTTCGGCTCGGGGTCCAAGACGCTGCACAACGTCACCGCCGGGTTCGGGGTGCGTGTGGGACCGGGCGGCGACATCCGCACCGGCCTGCCGGAGCAGTCGGTCCGGCACGGCTCGCGGATCCAGCATCAGCCGTTGCGGCCGCTGGCGGTCGTCGACGCACCCCTCGAGAAGGTGGAGCGCGTGATCTCCCGGCAGACGCAACTCGATCGCCTCGTCCGCGGCCGGTGGGTGAGCGTCGTCGCCCGCGACGGCACCGGCGGGCACTGGTGCGAGCGCATGGACGACGGGACCTGGCAACCGATCGCGGCGACCGCCGGGATCAAGGAGGTGACGAGATGAGCGACCAGGACGGGATCACCGAGGCCCGGCGCATGGCGGCCCACGGCCTGGTGCGGATGGCGCGGGTGGAGATCGTGGCCCGGGGCCGGGATTCCGCGAGTATCCAGGACATCCTGCGGTCGGCCGGCGTGACCGGGTGGACCGCCCTCTCGCAGGCCGGCGGCTTCGGGCACTCCGGGTACCACGAGGCCCGCCTGCTGTTCAACGACCACGACTCCCTGAGCCTCACCATCGCGATCCTCCCCGACGAGCGGCTCGACCCCGTCCTCGCCGGCCTGCGCGCGCTGTTCGAGGACCGCTCCGGGGTGTTTTTCGTCTCGGACTCCTTCGTGTCGCGTCCCGAGTACTTCGCCTGAACTGATCCGGCGCCCACGCGCGGACCGCCCGGCGCGATGAGGTGACCGCGCCGCAGCGGTTCGGCGGTGCGGACGAAACCTGCAGCTTCATCCGCCGACGGCACCGGCGTCGTCACGATCGCCAACGACCGGTCCCGCGCGGACCGTCCCTCCGGCATGGTCAGGCCGTGCCGCCCGCGAGCGCGTCCTGGGGGGCGACGATCCGGGTGGCCAGGCCGGTGGGGACGACCTGCTCGAACAGCGCGCGAACCGCGTGCGGCTCGCGGGGTGCGCCGAAGGTGGCCGTCATCCCGCCGTCGACCACCAGGGTGTGGCCGTTCACGTAGCTCGCTGCATCCGACGCGAGGAACAGGAGGGGCCCCACCAGCTCCTGCGGATCGCCGACGCGGCCGGACGGCTGCTGGCTGAGGATCCAGTCCAGGAACGGGGGCGCCGCGAAGAACGGCGCGGTCATCTCGCTGGGGAACCACCCGGGGGCGATGACGTTGACCCGCACACCGCGGTCCGCCCAGCTCGCCGCCAGCGTGCGCGTGAGGTTGATGACGGCGGCCTTGGTGGCCTGGTAGGCGGGTGGGTAGTCCTGCTGGGCGCCGACGCCGAGCGCCGACGAAAGGTTGATGATCGACCCGCCCCGCCCGTCGGCCAGCATCACCCGCGCGGCCGCCTGGCACCCGTACCAGACGCCCAGCAGGTTGACCCGCACGGTCTGCTCGAACAGCTCGTGGGGGAGCCGCTCGGGCGTCGGCCCCGCGTCCCCCGCGGTGCCGGCGTTGTTGACCATCACGTCCACCCGGCCGAACCGCTCCCGGGCGGCGTCGACGAGCGCATCGACCTGGGCGGGGTCCGTCACGTCGCATTCGTGCGCGAGGGCGCTGCCGCCCGCGTTGCGGATGCCGTCGGCCACCTCCGAGAGACGGTCGGCCCGCCTCGCCGCGACCACGACGTTGGCTCCCGCGACCGCGAGCGCGTGCGCGAAGACGGCGCCGAGACCGGACGATGCGCCGGTCACGACGGCGGTGCGGCCCGTGAGGTCGAGCAGGTTCTGAGCGGCCACGGCTCCTCCGATCCTCGTCGGCGCTCGGCGGGAGGTGACGCCCATCCGGGGCCCGGGCGGGCCCCTTCCGCCCGTCCATCCTGCGCACCGCCCGGGGGACGGTCCATTGGGGGAAACCCCAGACACCGATGGCTCCCGCCGGGGCAACGCCGGGCGGTGCGGTCACCCGCGCGGTGCCGGCCGGTCGCGGGGACGTCCGTGTCCGCGATCGGGGGTCCACCGGGCGTCGCCGCGCCGGCCCGGTGGTAGACCGGAGGCATACGACCGGGGCCCGCCGTGGCGGGATCCCGTGGACGGCCCGGCTTCCGCGGGGGAGGCGGCGTGACCCAGACGGACGAAGCGGCACGGCTGATGGAGGCCGCAGGGTGGCTGGAGGACCGCGTCGCGCTGCGCGAGGGCGCGCACTACCGGGCCAGCGACCACCTGCGGCTCGCGCACTACGTGGTGGGGTTCCTGCTCATCGGCCTGTCGGCGGTCGTCTCGTCGACCATCCTGCAGGGGGCCCAGGGCAACCCGAGCCGCACCGTCAAGATGGCCGCCGGGATCATGGCCGTCGCCGTCACGATCCTCACGGCGGTCCAGACGACCTTCAAGCTGGGGGAACGCGGCGAGCAGCACCGGGCGGCCGCCGCGGCCTACTCCCGCACCCGCGCGGAGCTGAGGCTCTTCCGGGAGCGGACGCACCGGGACCTGGAGGCGTCCTGGGCCGAGCTGACCTCCATCGCGGGCAAGATGGGGGACATCGACGCGGGCTCCCCCGGCTTCCTGCGCAGCACCCTCGAGCGGGCCCGGGACGAGGCCACGGCCGGGATCGCCGCCCGCGCGCCCGGCTGACCGCCGCGGGATCGAACCGCCGATTCCGCCGGTGCCGGCGGGCGCCGCGTCCGGGACCCGGACGCCCCTCCGGTGCCCGCCCGATGCGCCGCCGTGCCGCATCGGCGACGGTGAAGGGGTCCGGTGGCGGACGGCGGGGCGGAGCCACCCCGGCGCCCGGTGTCACGAGAGGAGCGGACCATGTCTCCCGAGTACTACCGGCACCCGTCGAGCCTGAAGCTCCGGGTGAGCAGCGCCGAACTCGGCGCGGGGTACCGGTCGCTCGATCTTTCGGCCATGGCGAACCCGTTCGTCAAACCTGCCGTCGAGCGGACGCCCATGGCCGAGGGGCTGGAATGGGAGTCCTTCTACGCGGAGTCCCACTACGACCTGCAGAAGACCCTTGACGTGGAGGCCTCCGCGTCCGGGCACTATGGCGGGGCCAGCGCCGACGCCGCGGCCGCGGTGTCCGACAAGATCGGGATCTCGCGGTCGAGCGTCGTGGTGGGCGTCCGCGCCCGGACGACGTCGGCGACGATGCAGATGCCCGCGGAGCCCAAGCTCAGCGCGATGGCGGCGCGGTACCTGCTCGACGACCCGATGTCGTTCTACGAGCTGTACGGCGACATGTACGTGCGCGGCCTGTGGTTCGGGCCGGAGCTCGTGCTGATGGCGAGCATGCACGCCGACACCCAGACCCGCCGGATGCAGCTCTCCACCGAGTTCACCGGCAGCTACGGCGGCTCCGGCTGCGGCGTGACAGCCAGTGCGGCGTCGAAGTCGACGCTCAGCGAGGCGCTGTCGCGCGAGAGCGCCGTGGCGAAGGTCTACATGTCCGGCGAGTCGACGGCGCTCACGCAGGCGCTCCTCGACCCCAGGCAGATGATCAAGGGCGCGACGGAGTACCTCGCCCAGGACCACACCAACAGCCTGCAGTGGGTGGTGCTGGCACCGTACGAGACCCTCGACGTCCCGCCCGACCAGCACCGCGCGTTCGAGAAGCTCGCGAAGCTCCTCGGGCGGGCGCGCCAGCAGCGCGAGACGATCGTGGGCGGGCTCATCGCGGTGGACCGGGCCCAGCTCCTGGTGCCGGCCGACGACTACCTCGCCCCCGACGTGTACCTGCCGAGGGCCGGCACCGCCGGAGCCCGGCGCGAGGCGTGGCTCGCCGGCCTGCGGGCAGAGCTCGAGTCCGCCCAGCGGGCCAACGTCGCCGAGCCCACGCGCTACCGCCTGCCCGCGCGCCTGAAGACGGTGGAGCGGATGGTCGGCGACGAGCTCGCCGCGCGGCGGGTGCTTCAGGACAGCGCGGCCGGCGGGTCCGGCGGCGCCCCGTTCAGCGACGACGTCCGCGACCTGGAGCGGATCTCCGACGTCGCCGTCTACGCCACCGAGAAGAACGGGGAGCCGATCCTCGGGATCGGCACCACCGCGGTGCTGCACGGCGGGCAGACGCGGATCATCGAGCACTTCGGGAGCATCAGGGGCTACAAGGGCACGCGGCTGGCCGTGCTGAGCATCCCGGAGGACGCGTACCTGTCCCGGATCACGCTGCTGCACGACGACCTGTACCCGCGCCAGATCACGCTGGAGTGGCGCCACCTCGACGGCCGTGAGGGCACGCCGCTGGTGTGGCCGCCGCAGCTCTCGAAGACGTGGAGGGACGCGCACGAGAAGCAGCTGTCGTCGACCGCGAGCCCGGACGGCTCGATCATCTGCGGCTTCCACGGGCGCGCCGGCAGCTGGGTGGACCGGATCGGCGTGTTCCACGTCCCCGTGCCGGTGATGCCGGGCACACCGGCGGCCGCGGCACCCAAGCGCACCACCGCGCCGCGGACCGCCGCGACGGGCCGGGAGCCGGCGGGCGCGCGGACCTGACCGCACGGGGCCGTCCGGCTCCCGCCGGGGACCCCGGGGGGACGCCGGGCGGCGCGGTGGCGGGCACCACGGTCGTCCCACCGAGAGGAGTTGGCCATGGCCGGTGTGATCGTCCTGATCGTCGCGGTTGTCGTGGTGCTGCTGGCCGCGTCGATCCGGATCTTCAAGCAGTACGAGCGCGGGGTGGTGTTCCGCCTGGGCAGGCTCCGCGACGGGGCCCGCGGGCCGGGCCTGGTGATCGTGATCCCGTTCGTCGACCGCGTGCGGCGGGTGTCGCTGCGGATCGTGACGATGCCGATCCAGTCGCAGGAGATCATCACGCGCGACAACGTGAGCGTCGACATCTCCGCGGTGGCGTACTACCGGGTGAAGGACCCCATCCGCTCCGTCGTCGCCATCGAGGACGTCATGGCGGCGATCAACCAGATCGCCCAGTCGACGCTGCGGGCGGTGGTGGGCCAGCACAAGCTCGACGAGGTGCTGTCGGAGACCGAGCGGGTGAACGCCAGCATCCGGGAGATCCTGGACGTCGCCACCGAGGAGTGGGGCATCCTGGTGACGCTGGTGGAGGTGAAGGACATCCAGCTGCCGGAGGGCATGAAGCGCGCGATGGCCCGGGAGGCCGAGGCGGAGCGCGAGAAGCGGGCGAAGATCATCGCCGCCCAGGGCGAGGCGCTCGCCGCCGGAGAGCTCGCCAGGGCGTCCGACACGATGCTCGCCCACCCGCTGGCGCTGCAGCTGCGCAACCTGCAGACCCTCGTGGAGATCTCGGTGGACAAGAACTCGACGGTCATCTTCCCCGCCCCGCTGATGAGCACCATCCGCGACCTGGTGTCGTTCATCGGGACCGAGCGCGACGCCGCCGCGGCCGGCGGACCCCCGGTCGTCACCTGACCCGGGGATCCGCCGCACGTCGGCGGCCGTTCCTAGCGGAGCACCGTGAACCGGATGGCCACCGGGGTGCCGCCCTCGGGGGTGATCCGCAGACGGTGGACGCCCGGGCGCAGGGCGCGGCGGGCGAACACCCCCGTGAACCGGACCGTATTCGCCCCGGCCGCACCCCGGATCACGCGGCTCCCCACACGGACCCGTGCGGTGCAGCGCGTGCCGGTGCGGCGCCCGGCGATGCACACCCGGCCCCGGCGGCGGCCGGCGGTGGGCCGCTCGACGACCAGGGTCACGGTCGCGGCCCGATCGAGCGTGAACCGCAGGATGGTGCCGCGGGCGCGGGCGGTGCCCGGCCGGAATCGCGCCGGCCGCAGCGAGACCCGGCTCACCGTCGCGCGGGCCGTCGTGCCGGGGCCCGCTCCCGTGCCCGGCGGCGGGACGGCGCACGGACCGGCGGCGGCGCGGAGGTACACGTGCCAGAAGTCCTGGGAGCGGTGGCCTCCGGGGACCAGCTCCGGGCGGTTGCTCTCGAACGCGACGCACGCCAGGTCCGGCGAGGCGCCCAGGCTCTGCGGCAGCGCGCCGAGCATGGTCCCGTTGGGTCCGTCGACGCGGCTGACCGCGGTGGTCTGGCCCGTCCCGGCGTCCCGCAGGAACACGTCGTGGGTGCCGTCCAGGTCGTCGCCGACGAGGTTCGGGGCGGCGCTCACGAAGGCCACGCGGGTGCCGTCCCGGCTGATGATGGGCAGGAACGCGTCCTGGTTGGCCTTCAGTCCGGCGGTGGATCGGCTCTGCAGGACGGTCCGCCCGGCCGGCAGGTTCCTGGTGAACACGTCCAGGACGGCATCCGGGTCGTCGGCGGTGAGCCCCGGCGCGGCCGACGCGAACGCCACGACGGTGCCGTCGCCGTTGAGGGACGGTCCCGTGGCGTTGCCCGCCACGGCCGGGCGTCCGGCGTCGGCACGGCTCGCCCAGATCGTCTCTCCGGAGGCCAGGTCGCGGACGTAGACGTCGGTGCCGGTCCCCGTGTCCCCGGACCCCGGCACGGCCGTCCTGGTCGCGAACGCCACCCTGGCGCCGTCGCCCGAGATCGCAGGTTGGTTGGCGCCGTCCGGCACCGGGGCGCCGGAGGCCCCCGGCAGCCGTGACACGACCTCCAGACCCCCCGTCGCCAGGGAGCGCATCAACACCTGCTGGGCGCCGGCCGGCACGCCGAGGTTGGCGGCCTGGCTCACGAACGCGACCCTGGAGCCGTCGTCGCTGAGCGAGGGCTCCCCGCTGAAGTCGCTGCCCGCCTGCCCCGCCGGGGTGGCGCTCGCGACCGAGAGGGCGCCGGTCTCACGGCGCCACACGAGCACCTGGCCGCGGGCGGAGCCGCCGAGGGCCGGCGCCCGCGAGGCGAAGGCGACCGTCGCGCCATCGGGGGTGATGACCGGATCCGACGAGTCTCCGTCGCCCGGGACGCCCGCCGCCGTGCGGCTGATGACGCGGGTCTCACCGGTCGCCATGTCCCGCAGGAGCACCTGCGCGAACCGGGACGGGGCGGGCAGGAGCCCGTCGCTCTGGGAGCTGAACACCACGTAGCGGCCGTCGGCGCTCACCGCGCGGGAGGACGTCGCCCGCCCGTCGCTGACGCCCTCGGGCACCGCGAGCCCCAGGCTGCTGGAGTTCACGCGCTGCGCCGCGGGCGCGGTGTCCGGCCCGGTGGCGCGTGAGACCCGCCGGGTCGTCCCGGCCGGCACGTTGCGGGAGAACACCTGCCGGCTGTCCCCGGTGTCGCCGGCGACGATGCCGGGCGCGGGGGCGCTGAACATCACCAGCCCGCCGTCTCCGGAGACGGCGGCGCCCGCCACGTCGGCCGCCGGGGCGCCCGCGGCCCCGTCGGCGCGGGAGGCCAGGAGGGTCCGTCCGCCGAGGACGTCCCGCACGTGGACGCTCATCCCGGCCGGCGCGCCGTCGCCGAGGTTCGTCGCCGTGGACTCGAACGCCACCCAGGAGCCCGCGTCGCTCACCGACACGCTCGCGGCCGCCCCGTCGGCGACCACGGCGCCGCCGCCGTCGGCCACGCTCACCGGCGTCGTCGTCGCCGGGAAGCGGCGGAAATAGACGGCGCGGGACGTGGTGGCGGGGAGGGTGCCGCCCAGGTTCCTGGCGTCGGTGATGAAGGCCACGCCGGATCCGTCCCGGGTGATCTGCGCCGCGTACACCAGGCCGTCCTGCTTGCCCGCGAGGCCGGTGGGCCGGCTCGCGAGGACCGTGGTGCCGGCCCCGACGTCGCGCACGTAGGCGTCGGTGTCCCCGTTGACGGGGTCGGCGGCGTCGAGCGGCGCGGCGGTGATGAACGCGATCTGCTGGCCGTCGGCGGTCATCGACGCGCCATAGCCACCGGCCGCGGCGGCGACGGCGCCGCCCCGGCTCACCAGGGTCGTCAGGGCCGGCTGGAGGATCCGGATGCGCCGCACGTAGACGTCCGTGGTGCCGTTGGCGTCGCCCGGATCGATCGCCGCGGCGGTCTGGAACGACACGAGGGTGGTCCGCAGGAGCCCGCTCCCGGTGCGGGTCACGTCCGGGGCCGACGACGGCAGCGCCAGTTCGGACCCGTCCCCGGCGACGCTCGCGCGGAAGGTCGCGTCGGCGGTGCGCACGAACACGTCGAGCGTCCCGTTGGTGTCGCCGGGCACCAGGTTCGAGGCGAGGCTCGTGAAGGCCACCAGGGAACCATCGGCGCTGATCGCCGCCTCCGTGCACGAGCCGTTGCCGACGGTGCCGGCGGGGCCGTCGGCGCGGTCGATGAGCGTTGTCGTGCCCGTCCGGGTGTTGCGCAGGTAGCAGTGGCGGTTGCGGTCGGCGCCGGCGGCGGGGTCGAGCCCGTCGGAGTCCGAGACGACGACCACGAAGGTCCCGTCGGCGCTCACTGACCGCGGCCCCGCGACCCGGCTCGCGGCGACGCCGTCGTCCGGGAGCGCGCCGTTCCCGGAGGGGCGGTCCACCAGCAGCGTCGCGCCGATGGGCGCGGCGCCGGCGGGAAGGGCCGTGACAAGGCAGATCACGGCGCACAGGCCGAGGGCGCGCGCGAGCGGTGCTCGTCTCATGGTCATCCGGCTCCGGTGCGGCGGGGCCGTTCGCCCCGCGGACGGCTGACGTCCCGGTCCCCGTGGCGAGCCTCCGCCCCCGGGCCCCCGCTGGTCAAGTGTGTCGATCGGGATTGCGCTCATCTTCACGGCCCTCCGGACGGCGTGGACGACGTCCCCGACGCTACGAATGGGCGGCATGCCGGTCCGTCACGGCCGCGACACACCCGGCGTGAGCGCCGCGACGGAAGGCGACGGGGCCACCCGGTCCCGTCGGGGACCCGGCGCGATAGCGTTCGCCCACCTGGGGGTGCAGTTGGACTGGTTGCCGTGGAAGGACGCGCTGATCGTCTCGATCCCGCTGCTGGCGATCGGGACCGTCCTGCGCGGGCGCCGCGGGGCCGTGGGCGGTGCCGCCGCGTTCATGCGCGAGACCGGCATCGTCATGGCGCTGTACACGCTGTGGACGTACATGGGCTCGCTGTCGCTGCGGCACGTCGACGGGGCGATGTCCCGCGGTGAGTCGGTGTGGGAGGTCGAGCGGGCCCTCCACATCTCCACCGAGGCCGCGATCCAGCGGTTCTTCCTGGAACATGAGGGCCTCGTGCGGTTCTTCAACCAGTACTACGCCTGGGTGCACGTGCCCGCGCTGGTGGTGTTCCTGGTGTGGCTGTTCCTGCGCCACCGCGACCGGTACCCGGAGTGGCGCACCACCCTGGCCGTCCTCACGGGCGTGTGCTTCACCATCCAGCTCATCTCGGTGGCGCCGCCGCGGATGTACCCCGAGTTCGGCTTCGTGGACACGGGCGCCGCGTTCGGGCAGTCGGTCTACGGGCGGCTCGGCGACCCCGGCCCCGCCCAGCTGGGGGCGATGCCGTCGGTGCACATCGCCTGGGCGGTGCTCATCGTCTGGGCCGTCGTCGCCGTCTCACGCAGGCGGTGGCGGTGGCTGGCGGTGGGCCACGCGGCCCTGACGTTCCTGGTCGTGGTCGCCACGGCGAACCACTGGTGGCTCGACGGCATCGTCGCCACCGCCCTGCTGGTGACGGTGCGCCTCGCCCTGCCCGCGATGTACGCCCTGGGCCGCGCGGTGCGGACGGCCGTGGCGCCCCCCGCCCCGGCGCCGGCCATCGGGCTGGTCGCCGAGGAGGCCACGGAGCCCTCCGGCTCCGGCCCCGGCTGAGGCGCCCGCGGACGGCCGGTGGTCAGGCCCCGCCGTGACGGCGCCGCCACTCCGACGGGGCGCAGCCCACGACCCGGCGGAAGGCCCGGCTGAACGCCGCGTCCGAGCCGTATCCCAGCTCCAGGCCGATCACCGTCACCGGGTCGGACGTCTCCCGCAGGCGGGTCGCCGCGACCTGCATGCGCCACCGCGTGAGGTACTGCATCGGAGCTTCGCCGACGAACCTCCCGAACCGGTCGTGCAGCGCGGACCGGGACAGGCCCACGCGCCCGCCCAGTTCCTCCCCGGTCCACGGATGCCCGGGATCGGCGTGGATCAGCGACAGCGCGGTGCCGACGCAGGCGTCCCGCAGGCCCGCCAGCCACCCGGTCGCATCGTCCGGGAGGCGGTCGACGTACCGGCGCACCGCATCCACGAACATCATCTCGCTGAGGCGCTCCAGGACCGCCGCGCTCCCCGGGCGCGACTCCCGGGAGCGGTCAACGGCCTCGCGGACCATCTGCACGCTCCAGCCCTCCATCCCCTCCGCCGGGATGTGCATGAGGCGCGGCAGGCACGCGATGAGCGGGTTGAACGGCCGGAGGTCGCAGCCCAGGAACCCGCAGGCCACCACGGTGAGGGACCCGTCGTCCCCCGCGTCCGGGGCGATCCTCCCGGTACCCGTCAGGGTCACGGGGATCGGTTTGGGGTCACGCGCCGTCGCCCGGTACCAGTCGAGGTCCGGCCGGGCCGGGCGCGACGACGGGGCGCTGGCCACGACGTGCGGGTCGCCGTGCGGCACCACGACGATGTCCCCCACCCCCATCCGCACCGGTTCGCCGCCGGCGACCGAGGCCCAGGCCTGGCCCCGGGTCACCACGTGGTACTCCATCACGTGCTCCGACCCGGGCATCACGGCCGCCGCGATCTCCCCGGCCGGCGGTGCCGCCCCGGCCCACGACCGCTCGCCGCGCACGTCGTAGAACACGGCGCCGCGCAGGCGCAGGCCGCGCAGCACCTGCGACACCGTGTCGTGCGTCGTCTCCGCCACGCGGGGCCTTCCCGGTCCTCCATGGCCGGCCGTGCGCCGGTCCCCGATCGCGGACGCCGGACGCGCGATCAAGTCTCCCCGACGGACGGAGCGGCGGCAATCACCCGGGGCGGCGACGCTCGGGCTCCGCACGTCAACGAAATGGAGACCCGCATGACCACCGTGACCGATCCCCCGGCCATCGACATGGAGAAGCTGATGGCCTTCGTATTCCGCGCCGTCGACGAGGTCGGCGCCACCCTCAACGCCGCGCTCGTCGTGATGGGCGACAAACTCGGGCTCTACCGGGGCCTCGCGGACGGCGCCGCCCTCACCCCCACCGAGCTGGCCGAACGCACAGGCGTCGCCGAGCGCTACGTGAGGGAGTGGCTGAACGCCCAGGCCGCCGGCGCCTGGGTGGACTACGACCCGGAGACGGGCCGGTACCGCCTCCCGCCGGAGCACGCGGTCGCCCTCACCCGGGACGACAGCCCGGCCTACCTGCCCGGCTTCTTCCAGATCGCGGTCGGCGCGGTGCTGGACGCGCCACGCGTCATCCAGGTCGCGCGCGACGGCGACGGGCTGGGCTGGCACGAGCACAACCACGATGTGTTCGACGGGTGCGAGCGGTTCTTCCGCCCCGGGTACCACGCGAACCTCCTGTCCTCCTGGCTCCCGGCCCTGGACGGGGTGGTGGACCGCCTCCGGCGCGGCGCACGCGTCGCGGACGTCGGCTGCGGCCACGGCGCGTCGACGGTGCTGATGGCCGAGGCGTTCCCGGCCTCGACGTTCGTCGGCACCGACTACCACCCGGCCTCGGTCGCGACCGCCCGCTCCCGGGCCGAGGACGCGGGCGTCGCCGACCGCGTGCGGTTCGCGACGGCCGCCGCCACCGAGTTCCCCGGGGAGGGATTCGACCTGGTGACGATGTTCGACTGCCTCCACGACCTGGGCGACCCCGTGGGCGCCGCGCGCCACGTGCGCCGGGCGCTGAGCGCGGACGGGACGTGGATGATCGTCGAGCCTGCCGCGGGCGACCGCATCGAGGACAACCTGACCCCGGTCGGCAGGGCGTACTACGGCTTCTCGACGCTGCTGTGCACCCCCGCCTCGCTCTCGCAGGACGTCGGGCTGGCGCTCGGCGCGCAGGCAGGCGAGGCCATGATCCGGCGGGTCGTCGAGGAGGCCGGGTTCACCCGGTTCCGGCGCGTCGCCGAGACGCCGTTCAACCACGTCTTCGAGGTGCGGCCGTGACCACCGACGCCACATCCCTCCTGGAGCGCCACCTCACCGCGTTCGCGGCCGGGGACCTGGACGCCATCGTCGGCGACTACACGCACGACGCCGTGATGATCACGCAGGACGGGACGTTCCGGGGCCCCGAGGAGATCCGCGGGTTCTTCGGCGGCCTGCTGGAGGGCCCCTTCGCGCCGGGGACGTACGACCTCACCATGGACTCGGTGACGGCCGCCGGCACGGCGCTGCACATCGTGTGGCATGCCAGCTGCGCGTCCGCGGACGTCCTGATGGCCACGGACACGTTCGTGCTGCGCGGCGGGCGCATCGCCACCCAGACCTACGCGGCGCTGTTCGGCCCGAAGTAGCGCGATCGCGTGGCCCGCCGGCGACCGGCGGGCCACGCCCGCGGTACCCTCGCCACATGGAGGTGGACGCCGCAGGCCGCACCGTCGCGATCTCGAACCCCGACAAGGTGTTCTTCCCCGAGCGGGGCGAGACCAAGCTGGACCTCGTGCGGTACTACCTCGCCCTGGAGGGGCCGGTGATGCGGGCCGTCGGCGGCCGCCCGGTGCTGATGGAGCGGTACCCGGACGGGGCGGGCGGCAAGTCGTTCTTCCAGAAGCGGGTCCCGAAGGGCGCCCCGGACTGGCTGCGCACACTGGTGGTGCAGACCCCCAACGGCACGCCGTCGGAGGCCCTCGTGGCCGACGACATCGCGCACGTCGCCTGGGCCGTGAACCTGGGGTGCCTCGGGTTCCACGCCTGGCCGGTGCTGGCCGACGACCCGGAGCACGCCGACGAGCTGCGCATCGACCTGGACCCCACGCCGGGGGTGACGCTCGCGATGGTGCGCGAGGCAGCCGCGGAGGCACGGTCGCTGCTGGAGGAGGCGGGGCTGGCGGGGTTCCCCACCACGACGGGCCGCGACGGCATCCACGTCCACTGCCCGCTCACCGGCGGGTACTCCTCGCTGCAGGTGCGGGCCGCCGCGGTCGCCTTCGCCCGGGAGCTGGAGCGCCGCCGCCCCGACCTGGTCACCGCCCAGTGGTGGAAGGAGGACCGCGGCGTCCGGGTGTTCGTGGACTTCAACCAGAACGCCCCGCACAAGACGATGTTCGCGGCGTGGGGCGCCCGCCCCAGGCCCGGGGGCCAGGTGGCGTGCCCGTTCCGATGGGAGCAGCTGCCGGACATCGACCCGGAGGTCTTCACCATCGCCACCGTGCCCGCCCTGGTGGCCGAGCACGGCGACCCATGGGACGGGATGGAGGATCACCGGCGGTCGCTGGAGGTGCTGCTGGGGTGGTCGGAGCGCGACCTGGCCGGCGGCCTCATGGACGCGCCGTGGCCCCCGGTGTACCCGAAGATGCCGGGCGAGCCGCCCCGGGTGTCGCGCAGCCGGGCGAAGAAGCCCGGCGGCTGATCAGCGCGCCCGCGTTGCCGTCCCTCTCGAGGTCCGCCCTCGGGAGGGGTGCTAGCCGGCGGTGTGGGTGTCGGTGAGCCGGACGGCCGGGGCGACGCGGACGGCGCGGCGCGGGAAGAGCGACCGGACGGCGGCGTACATGCGGGCCGGGAGGCTCCGGCGGCGGGTCTCGAGGGCGACGCCGTTGAGCGGGCCGCCGCTGATGCGGATGACGGTCATGCCTCCGCGTTTCTCCGCCGCGGGCCGCTCTCCTGCCCGCGGGCGCGTGATCCGGTGCCCGGAGGTGCATATTCAGGTGGTCCCCACGACACCGGAGCGGGCATTGGACGACGTCGACTACCTCATCCTGGGAGGCGGCACCGCCGGGTGCATCCTCGCGAACCGCCTCACCGCGTCCGGGGTGCACCGGGTGGCGTTGGTGGAGGCCGGCGGGGAGCCGCGCAGCCCGTACATCCACATCCCGGCCGGCTTCGGGAACCTGCTGCGCAGCCCCAGGTACAACTGGGCGTACTGGTCGGAGCCGCATCCCGACACCGACGACCGCGAGATCCCGGTGCCCAGCGGCAAGGGCCTCGGGGGATCCGGCCTCATCAACGGGATGGTCTACGTGCGGGGCCAGGCCGCGGACTACGACGCCTGGGAGGCGGCGGGCGCCGCCGGGTGGGGCTGGGCCGACGTGGAGCCGTGGTTCCGGCGCATCGAGGATTACGCCCAGGGCGGCGAGGGGCGCGGCCGGGGCGGTCCGTTCCACCTCACCCAGGTGCGTGAGCGCTTCCCGGTTGCCGACGCGTTCCTGCGCGCCGCCCAGGAGGACGGCGCCGCGCTCAACGACGACTACAACCTCGACCAGCCGGGCTACGGCTACTACCAGGTCAACCAGTACCGGGGCCGGCGCTGGAGCCCGTACGAGGCGTGGCTCAAGCCCGCCCGCCGCCGGCCCAACCTCACGGTGCTCACCCACACCCACGCCCTGGGGCTCACCTTCGACGGTGACCGCTGCACCGGGGCGCGCGTGCGCCACGACGGCTTCGACCGGCACATCCGGGCCCGGAAGGAGGTGATCCTGGCGGCCGGCGCGATCCGCTCACCGCAGCTGCTGGAGCTGTCCGGGATCGGCCGGCCCGAGGTGCTGTCGGCGATCGGCGTGCCCGTGCGCCGGGAGCTGCCCGACGTTGGTGAGCACTACACCGACCACTACGCCCTGCGGGTGAACTGGCGGCTTCACGGCGTGAAGAGCCTCAACGAGTCCACCCGCGGCTGGCGGCTCGCCGCCGCCGTCGCGCGGTACCTGGTGCGCCGCGACGGGATCCTCACCCTCGGCCCCGCCCTGTGCCACGGGTTCGTGAGCACCGACCCGTCCGAGGACCGGCCGGACGTGCAGTTCCTGTTCATGCACGCCAGCTACGAGAACGCCGCCAAGCGGGTGCTGGACCGGCTGCCCGGGATGACCGTGGGGATCATCCAGCAGCGGCCCCGCTCCAGCGGGTCCATCCACGCCGCCTCGGCCGACCCCCTGCGGCCGCCGGCCATCCAACCGCGGTTCCTCAGCGACCCCGACGACCGGCGCCGCGTGGTGGAGGCCATCAAGATCGCCCGGCGCCTCGCGGGCCGCCCGTCGCTCGCCTCCATGGTGGAGCGCGAGATGAACCCCGGCCCCGCGGCAGACACCGACGAGGCCCTCCTCGCCTGGGCCCGCGCCACCGGCCAGACGCTGTACCACCCGTGCGGCACCTGCCGCATGGGGCCCGGGGAGGGCTCGGTGGTGGACCTTCGCCTGCGGGTCCACGGGATGGAGGGCCTGCGCGTCGCCGACGCGTCGGTGATGCCCGCCATCACCTCCGGGAACATCCACGGGCCCGTGATCGTCGTCGCCGAACGCGCCGCGGAGATGATCCTGGCCGACGCCTGACCCCTCCCCCCGGGGCCCCGCACCGGGGCGTGGCCAATTGGCCGCCGCGGTGGCCAATTGGCCAACCGGGCGGCGGTGCGGACGCCGCCCACCACGGGCCCGCGGCCCGGTGAACGGCATTCGGCGGTTTTCGCACCACCGGCGTGCCGCGGGGCTCAGGTCCCCTCCCCCGCGTGCCGACCCGCCGCCCACGGCAGGGCGGAAAGCGCAACCCGTCCCGCCGCCGGCTCACCGCCCTGGAGGGGACCATGCACGCACGCCCGGCAACCCGCCGACGCAGGCGCGTCCGCGCCATCCTCGCCGCGCTGGCCGCCGCGAGCGGCCTCGCGTTCGCCGCCGTCCCGGCGCCCGCGGCGACCCTGGACACCGGCCTCGCCGAGTCCGAGGTCGTGCGGGGCCTGTCCGGGCCCACCGCGATGACGCAGATGCCCGACGGCCGCATCCTGGTGGCGCTGCAGGGCGGTGCGCTGCGGGTCGTCAAGAACGGCGCGCTGCTCCCCACGCCCATGTTGTCGGTGCCGGTGGACAGCAGCGGCGAGCGGGGCCTCATCGGCGTGGCCGTCGATCCGGCGTTCCCCACCCGCCCGTACGTGTACGTCCACTACACGCGGTCGGCCTCGCCGGTGCGCAACGTGGTGAGCCGCTTCACCGTGTCGGGCGACGCGGTCGTGCCCGGCAGCGAGCAGGTCCTGTTCCAGCTGGAGCCGCTCACCACCGCCACCAACCACAACGGCGGCGCCCTGGGCTTCGGCGGCGACGGCAAGCTGTACATCGCCGTCGGCGAGAACGCGCAGCCCTCCAAGGCGCAGCAGCTCGACACCCTGTTCGGGAAGATGCTGCGCATCGACCCGGACGGGACGATCCCGGCGGACAACCCGTTCGCGAGCACCGCCACCGGGGCGAACCGCGCGATCTACGCGTACGGGCTGCGCAACCCGTACACCTTCGCCGTGCAGCCCGGCACCGGGCGCATCCTGGTGAACGACGTGGGCCAGTCCAGCTGGGAGGAGATCGACGACCTCCGCGCCGGCGCGAACTACGGGTGGCCGCTCAGCGAGGGCGCCACCACGACGCCCGGCCAGACCACCCCGGTGCTGAGCTACTCGAGCGCGTCCGGATCGGAGTGCGCGATCACCGGCGGCGCGTTCTACGACCCCGAGGTGCGCAGCTTCCCCGCCGCCTACTCGGGCGACTACCTGTACGCCGACTACTGCGCCGGGTGGATCCGGCACCTCGACACCGCCACCGGGACCGCGGCGACCGTCGGAACCGGGCTGGTCTCCGGCATCGTCGGCCTGCTGGTGGAGCCCGACGGCGACGTGCTCTACCTCACCCGGAACCTCGCCGGGTCGTCCTCCGACGGCCGGCTCATGCGCATCTCCAACACCCTGGCCCCGACGGTCGCCACGCAGCCCGCGGACCTGACCGCCGACGCCGGCGGACCGGCGGCGTTCACCGTCGAGGCGGGCGGCACCGGGCCGTTCACGTACCGGTGGCAGCGCGACGGGGTCGACGTGCCCGGTGGCACGCAGGCGACGCTCACCCTGCCGTCCGTCGGCGCCGCCGACGACGGCGCGCGCTTCCGCGTCTGGATCACCTCCCCCACCGGCTCGGTGGTGTCGCGGGCGGCGCTGCTGAGCGTGACCACCAACCGGGCGCCGACCGCCACCATCACCACGCCCGCCACCGGCGCGACGTACGCGGCGGGCGAGCGCCTGGCGTACGCCGGCACGGCCACCGACCCCGAGGACGGGACGCTCCCCCCTTCGGCGGTGACGTGGCGCATCGACTTCCACCACGACACGCACGTGCACCCGTTCATGCCCGAGACCTCCGGGGCCCTCACCGGTGAGGTGGCGATCCCGTCCACCGGCGAGACCTCGGCGGACGTGTGGTACCGCGTGTACATGACCGTCCGGGACTCCGGCGGCCGCACCTCCACGACGTTCACCGACGTCCACCCGCGCACGGTGAAGCTCACCCTGGCGACCCAGCCCGCGGGCCTGTCCCTGCTGGTCGACGACCAGCCGGTCACGACCCCGGCGGTCATCGAGAGCGTCGTCGGGATGCAGCGGACCCTCGGCCCCGTCTCGCCGCAGAGCGCGCTCGGCACCGCCTGGGCGTTCACGGGGTGGGCGGACGGCGGCAGCCCGACGCGGGTCATCACCACTCCCCCGGCCGACGCCGCGTTCACCGCCCGCTTCTCGGAAGCGGCGTGGCAGGAGTCCGGCGGACAGGTGGTGCTGGAGACCGAGGACGCCGACGAGCGGATCGCCCGCGGCGGCCTCGCCTGGGGCACCGCGACCGCACCGGCGGGCTTCGCAGGCACCGGCGCGATCTCCGTCCTCCCGAACACCGGCGTGACGCTGAACACCGGCTACGCCACCACCGCCCCGCAGGCCCGGTACCGCATCCGGTTCACCACCACCGGCGTCTACCAGGTGTGGGTGCGCGGCTACGCGGCCGGCACGAACGACAACAGCCTGCACGTCGGCCTCGACGGTGTCGCGCTGGCATCCGCCGACCGCCTGGAGGTACCGACGTTCGGCTCCTGGCAGTGGAGCCGCTCCACCATGGACGGCGTCAACGCCACCGTCAACGTCACCACCGCCGGGGTGCACACCCTGGACGTGTGGATGCGCGAGGACGGGTTCGTGGTCGACCGCATCATGCTCGCCCGCAGCACCACGACGGTGCCGTCCGGCACGGGTCCCGCGGCGAGCCTGCGCGGCTCCGCGGCGGACCTCACCCCGCCGACCGTGGAGACCCGGACGCCGGCCGCCGACGCGACCGCCGCGGACCCCGCCGGGAACGTCGTGGTGGGCTTCTCCGAGCCGATGGCGGCGGCCTCGGTGACGGCGTCGTCGGTGCGGCTGGTGCGGGCGTCCGACGGCACGGAGGTGGCGGCCGCGCGCAGCCTCTCCGCCGACGGCCGCACGCTCACCGTCGACCCGTCGGCGGACCTCGCGCCGTCGACCACCTACCGGGTGGACCTGGGCACCGGGCTCACCGACGTGGCCGGCAACCCGCTCACCGCGGTGAGTTGGGTGTTCACCACCGCCGCCCCGCAGCCGGTGGCGTGGGTCGAGGCGGGCGGCCAGGTGGTGATCGAGGCCGAGCTGGCCGACGAGCGCGTCGCCCGGGGCGGCCGCACGTGGACGACGGTCACCACCCCGGCCGGGTGGGCCGGCACCGGGGCCCTGGTGGTGTCCCCCAGCAACGGCGGGTACTCCGACACCGGGTTCGCCACCACGTCCCCGCAGGCCCGGTACCGGGTGCGGTTCGCCACCACCGGCACCTACCAGGTGTGGATCCGCGGCCAGGCGCCCAACGGCAACGACAACAGCATCCACATCGGCCTGGACGGGGCGGCGAACACCACCGCCGACCGCCTCCAGGTCACCACCTACGGATCGTGGGTGTGGAGCCGCAACACGATGGACGGGGTGAACGCCACGATCACCGTCACCACGCCGGGCGTCCACACGATCGACATGTGGATGCGCGAGGACGGCCTGGTGGTCGACCGGATCCTCCTGAACCGGAGCACCACCGTGGTCCCGTCCGGGACGGGTCCGGCGGCGAGCCCGCGCAGCTGATGCACGCCGCATCCGGTCCGCGGCGCGTGCCGCGGACCGGATGGCCATGAGCGGTACGCTCGCCCCGGTGTCCCTGACCGGAAGGGGACGGGCGCGATGGCTACGAGGATCGCCACGGCGCTGCTGGCGTTCGCCGCGGTCCTGGCCGCTCCCGCGTGGGGCAACCCCGTCCCCGGGCGCACGATGATCCTGCCCGGCAGCGCGCTCGGACCGGTGGCGATCGGCGACGAACGGGTGCCGGTGGAGGCGGCCATCGGACCGGGACGCGTCGTGCGGCGGTTCCGCACGCCGCGTGTCCCCCTGCCCGGGGAGGTGGTCCGCTACCGGCGCGCGGGCCTGGAGGTGACGTTCCTCACCGCGGAGGCGTCCGCCGGCGCGTGGCGCATCCGCAGCGCCTCGGCGCGGTACCGGACACCGCGCGGGATCGGCGCCGGCTCGCCGCGCGCCGCCGTCCTGCGCGCCTACCCGGCCGCGCGGTGTGACGCGACCGGCTGCGCGATCGTGCACCGGCGCGCCGGATTCCGGGTGGAGACGCGGTTCGCGATCTCCCGAGGGCGGGTCGTCCGCGTGCGGCTCAGCCGGATGCCAGCCGCTCCGCGCGGCGGCGCAGCAGCGCCTCGTCCACCCGGTACTTGAAGACCTTCTTCCCGTCGAGGACACCGACGGGGATCTCCTGCCGCCAGCGGGCCTCGAGCTCGGGGTCGCCGTCGATGTGCACCCAGCGGACGCCGATGCCGAGCTCGGGCGCCAGGCGGTCGAGGACCTCGCGGGCGTCGTCGCACAGGCAGCAGCCGGTCGCGGTGTAGACGGTGAGCTCGGGAGCGGACATGCGGGTGAGGGTACCGGGCCGGCGGCCCGCCGCGCCGCGTGTGCGACTACCCTGGAGCCGATGCGCCGCGCCCTCCCCGTCCTCGCCGCCCTGCTCGCGTCACCTGGCGTGGCGGCGGCGTACGACGTCGTGCCGATGAGCCTCGCCGTCGGCACCGACTCGGTCTGGGTGGCGGGGCCCGGCGGCGCCCTCACCCGTGTCGACGTCGCCTCGGGGACGGTCGCCGCGCGCGCGTCCGATCCGGGCGGGGCGGGGGCCCGGGCGCTCGCGGTCGACGGCGGCGACCTGTGGGTGCTCGGCACGGGCCGTCTGGCGCGCCTCGATGCGCGCACCCTCACGCCGCGCGGGGCGTGGCGCGTGCCACGGACGATGCACGAGCTCGTCGTCACGCGGGCCGGGGTGTGGAGCCTGGTGGGGCGCTCCGGACGCGTGGTCCGGGTGGTGCCCGGCGGGTTCCGGGAGGTGCCTGCCCGCCAGACCGCCCTGGCGACGCTCGCCGGCGGCGGCGGCCGGATGTACGCCCTCGCGGTGCGCCGGCGGGACGGGCGCACGCACTGCTTCCTGAAGCGCCTGGACGAGGCGACCGCGCGGGTCGAGGACGGCGCCCCCATCGGCTGCACGCCGTGGCGCATCGTCGCCGACGACCGGTGGGTGTGGGCGCTGTACGGCGGCGGGCGGACGATCGTGCGCCGCGACGCCCGGACCGCCCGGGGACCGCAGCGCACCGTCCGGGCCATCCCGTTCCCCATCGACGCGGCCGCGGCCGGAGGGTCGCTGCTGGTGATGGGCGACTACGGCGCCGGCTTCCGGCGCGTCGACCGCGCGCGGGCGGTGCCGGTGGGTCCGGTCATCACGATCACCCCGCAGCCCGCCGCGCTGGCGACGGGTCCGGCGGGCGCCTGGGCGGCGAGCGCCGCGAACGGCGGCGTGCTCATGGAACTGGCGGACGGCGCGACCCAGCCGGCGCGCACCATCCCCCTGGGCTGAGCGCCCGCGTCAGAGCGCGGCGCCGGCCTCCACCACCTGGGTCAGCACGGAGGCGCCGTCCAGCGCGCCCTCCCGGCGGGCGGCCACCGCGGCGCGCACCGCCTCCGGCGCCGACACCGTCTCGTCGTAGACGATCACCACGGACTCGTCGCCGGGCCGCAGGTAGTTGCGCTCCCCGAAGTCGGTGTACCGGGTCGCGCCGATGCCGATCACCACGGTCTCCGGGCACCCCGCCTCCGTGAGGTACGAGCCCACGAACTCCAGGGGCGTGTCGTCGGAGCCGTGCTGGTTGTGGAGCCGGTCGACGATCCAGTCCAGCAGCAGGCCGCCGGCGTAGGAGTAGCCGGAGGCGGGGCTGTCGACGCCGTAGTCGTGCACCTCGCCGCCGCGGCGCAGGAAGCTCGCGATGCGCAGCGTCCGCAGGGCGCCGTCGGGGTCCAGGTCGGTCACCGGGAACAGCCGGGCCGCGATGCCCTTGGAACAGGGGCCCCAGTTCTTCTTGTGGCTGATCTTCGCCGCGCCCGGACGGCGGATCGAGCAGTCGTTGAACGCCCCCGCGGCAAAGGGGGCGATCCCCGTGACACGCCCGTCACCGTCGTAGGCGACGCGGCACAGGGCCCCCACCTCCGGCTCGATCTGGAGGTTCATCGCCCAGTCCGCGGACACGGGCTCGTGCAGGCGGTCGGTGGACAGCGGGAACGTCGCCAGGAACGAGTCCGGCCGCTGCGGCGCGTACCAGGGGAAGATGCCCTTGGGGGCGTCCGGGGCCGCGGTGACCCGCTCGAAGTCCACGGCCTCCCCGGCCTGCTCCAGGTGACCGGCGAAGTTCCCGGCCACGCCGAACCCGAAGGCCGTGCGCAGGGCGTCGAGGTCGAGGTCGATCATCGGCGCGGGAATCTACCGTCCCGGCGGCCGGGCCGCCGGGACGGTGTCCCCGCCGGTCCTTACTCGGCGTGCGCGCTGTTCTGGTCGATCCAGGTGGACAGCGCGGTGATCTCGTCCGGGGTGAGCGTGGTGCCGTAGTCCTGCGGCATCACGTCCTTTGGGTACCCCTCGACGATCTCGCCGTTCGGGTCGGTGATCATCTCCGCGATCGCCGCGGCGTCATCCGCGACGGCGATCTTGTCGAGGTCGGGGCCGACGGTGCCGGCCGTCCCCGCGGCCTTCAGCGCGTGGCAGCCGCCGCACGGGGCGGCGCCGGCCTTGCCGTTGACGAACAGGGCCTTCCCGTCGATCGCGCCGCCGGCGGTCGAGGTGGTGTCGGTGGACGGCGCGGTGGTCGTCGCCGGCGCGGTGGTCGTGGCGGCGGGGGTGCTGGAGCTGGAGCTGTCCGAGCCGCATCCGGCGACGCCGAGCGCCGCGATGGATGCCGCTGCGATGACGCTCACCAAGCGGATGTTCACGTGCGTCCTCCGGGTCCGAGACGGTCTCGTATCCGAGACTAGGTGCGCAACGTTGCAAACCCGCGGCCCGCGAGGCGATTTCTTTCCGCGAGTGGACGCGGCGCGCATCGGGTACGGTCGACGACCGGTTCGAGGAGGTGCGGATGCGCGTGGTGATCGTCGGCGGCGGGATGGCCGGCCTGGTGCTGGCCCGGGGGCTGCTGCACCGCGGCATCGCGCCCGTGGTGGTGGAGCGGGCCCCCACGGGGACCGTCGTGGACGGCCCGATCATGCTGCCGTTCCAGGCGTACGACGCACTTGACGAGCTGGGCCTGATGGAGCCGATCAGGGCCGCCGGGCGGGACGTGCCGCCGTTCCGCGACGGGCGCCCGGTCGCCATCGGCGTGGGACGCCAGCTGGTGCTGGAGCGCCTGCGGGAGGGTCTGGAGATCCTGTGGGACCACGAGGTCACCGGCCTGGTGCGCGACGGCGACCGGGTGACCGGCGTGCGCGTGCACGGCCCGGACGGCGACCGCGACGTGCCGGCGGACATCGTGGTGGGCGCCGACGGCACGCACTCGCGGGTGCGGGAGCTCGCGGGGTTCCCCGCGGAGCTGCGGGTGTCGGACACCGCCTTCATGAGCTTCCGCAGCCCCGCCCGGTGCGAGGAGGCGTTCCTCATCCACTTCACCTCCGACGGCCGCCAGCTCACGCTGCTGGACTGGCCCGGCGGGAGCGCGGGCGGCTGGCAGATCGACCGGCCCGCAGGCGGCGCCGATGAGGCGCTCGCGCCCGGCGTGGATGCCTTCAAGGAGGCGTACCTGCGGCTCATGCCCCGCGCCGCCGAGGCGGTGGCACCCGTGACCGACGTGTTCTACCGGGAGGTCACCGAGGTGCGGTGCGAGTTGTGGTGGCGCCCGGGCGTCACGCTCATCGGGGAGGCGCTGCACGCCATGAACCCGGAGGCCGGCATCGGCAGCGGCCTGGGGATGGGTGACGCCCAGGCGCTCGCCATCGCCATCGCCCGCAACGCCGGCAACCCGGACCTGGCGCTCGCCGAGTACGAGCGGTGGCGCCGGCCCGCGGTGGCCCCATACCTGGCGGTGGGCTCACAGGGCGTGCGGGTGGTGCGCGGCGGCGAGATCGCCGACGAGGAGCGCTGGCCGCCGCGCTGACCGGGGTGGAGGCGGTCAGCCCGCGGCGACCTCGGCGAGCAGCGCGTCGGTCTGCCCCACCGCCAGCCGCAGCCCCTCCTCCATGCCCATGGTGAGCAGCTGCTCCATCGCGTCGGTGGACGGGAACGTGGAGGTGATCGTCATCCGTGTCCCGCCGTCCGGCAGGGACGCGAGGTCCACGCGGGCGGAGATGACGGGCATGTCGGGCAGCGGCGCGCCGTCGGGGCCGGCGAAGCCGTCCTCGAACTCCAGCCGGTGCGGCTCATCCACCGCGGTGATGCGCCACCACCCGCGGTGGCGGTCGCCCTCCGGCCCGGTCATGAAGTAGGTCACGGATCCGCCGGGCACCAGGTCGTGGTCCTCGACCGTCGCCGGGTGGGACGGCGGGCCCCACCAGCGCTCCAGCATCCGCGGGTCCGACCACAGCCGCCACACCCGCTCGACGGGCGACGGGTACTCCGCCGTCACGGTCATGGTCCGCCGTACCGGGTCCTTCACAACGCCGGTCACGCTCATGGGGTCGCTCCCTCGTTCTGCTCGCGCAGGATGTCGCCGGCCCGCTCCAGCCGGCCCCGCCAGATGGCCTCCAGGTGGTCGAGCGCGTACCGCACGGCGCGGATCGCCTCGATGTTCCCGCTCACGCGCTGCTCCCGGCCGTGCCGGCGCTTGGTCACCAGCCCCGCGCGCTCCAGCACGGCGACGTGCTTCTGCACCGCCGCGAAGCTCATGGGATAGCGCTCGGCGAGCTCCGACACGGACCGCTCCGATGCCATCACCACCGACACGATGTCGCGGCGGGTGGCGTCCGCCAGGGCCTGGAGCATCCGGTCGACCGCCGGCTCATCTGGACTACGTACAACCATTTGGTTGCACGTTAGACGCGTGCTGGTGCGGTGGCAAGTCCCGGCACCACGATCGCGCCGATGCCCCGGCCGGCCCGATCGCCGCGGTGCCCCTCGAACGCGAGGCGGCCGCGCGCACCGGGTCCTCGCGGATGTGCCCTGGAGCCGGACAAGCGGCTGCGCCGCGTGCGGTTCCTCGGCTGCTGAGCCCTCAGGACAGGCCGAACAGGGACCGGGCGGCCTCGATCATGTCGAAGGCCTCCTGGTCGGCGCGGGCGCGCTGCCCCTCGTCCACGGACACCGGATCGTCGCCGAGCAGGACCGGGGTGAACTCCCTGCCGGCCCGCTCGGCGGCCATCGCGAGCCACTCCGCGGGTAGGCCCTCCGGCAGCTCGGCGCCCAGCATCGTGGCCAGCTGGAGCGCCCACAGGCGCGGCAGCAGGTCGATGTTGTACCCGCCGCCGGTCACGGTGAGCCACCGCCCGCCCGCGGCGTCGTCGGCGATGTCGCGAAGGAGCCGGTACAGGCGGGGGAACGCCGCGGTGGTGACCTGCAGGTGCGCCATCGGGTCGGCGTGGTGGGGGTCGACGCCGGTCATCATCACGACCATCTCGGGGTCGAACCGCCGCACCGCCGGGCCGATCACGCGGTCCACGGCCGCCAGGTAGGCGGCGTCGCCCGCGAACGGCGGCAGCGGGACGTTCACCGACGTGCCCTCCGCGGCGCCGACGCCGCGCTCGCCCAGGTGCCCGGAACCCGGGTACAGGTACCGCCCGCTCTCGTGGACCGAGCAGGTGAGCACGCGCGGGTCCTCGTAGAAGATCCACTGCACGCCGTTGCCGTGGTGCGCGTCCACGTCGATGTACGCGATGCGCTGCGCCCCGCGGTCCAGCAGGGCCCGGATCGCGACGGCGGCGTCGTTGTAGACGCACATGCCGGTGGCGCGGTCCGCCATCGCGTGGTGCAGGCCCGCCGGGGCGGGGCAGAACGCCCGCAGGGCCCGTCCCTCCCAGATCTCCAGGGCCCCGGTCACCGCGGAGCCGCAGGCCGCCGCCGCGGCGGCGTGCATACCTGTGTGGGCGATGGTGTCGCCGTCCGCGAAGCCCCATCGGCGCTCGCCGGGGTCCGCGGCGCGCGCCGGGTCGGCGTCGATGCGCCGCACGGCCTCGACGTACTCCGGGGTGTGCACCGCCAGGATCTCGGCGTCGGTCGCGGACCTGGGGTCGTGCCGGGTCACGTCCGGGTGGTCGAGCAGCCCGTATGCCTCCAGCAGCGCGATGCCGAGCTCACGGCGCAGGCGCCGCTCGGTGTCCGCGCTGGGGTTGTGCGCCTGCAGGTGGGGGCCGTAGACGAAGGCGGTGGCGGGCATCGCGACACCCTACGCCGCGGGCCGGCACCCGAGCCGCGGGTAACGGCGGCGTCCCACGGGGGATACTCGGGGCGATGCGCCGTCTCGCCACTCCCCTCGCCGTCTCGCTCCTGGCCGCCGCCGCGGCGGCCGGCTGCGGGGGCGGCACGGACGGCGGGGCCGCGTCCACCGCGACGACGACGGCGGCGGTCCCCGCGGACGCCCCGGCGGTGGCGACCCTGGGCGGCGTCAGGTACGCCTTCACCGGGGTCGACTGCGTCGACCGCTCCGACGGGATCATCGCCGACGCGTGGGGCCCCGACGGCCTCGACGCCGAGGTCTACCTGCACGCCGGCACCAGCAGCGCGGTGGTGCACATCCCCGACCGCAGCGAGCTGGTGCCCAGGTCATGGAGCGCCCTCCCCGCCACGGTGCGGTGGTCCGCCCCGGTCGCCACGGCCTCGGGCACGGCATCCGTGCTGGGCGACGGCCCAGCGCCGCGTCAGCTGTCGGTGCGCATCACGTGCCCGCAGCACCGGAGCGCCGGGTCCGGCCGCATCCGCGTGGGCACGGCGCCGCCGCTGGTCCCGGTGTGGGTCGGATGCCGGCGCACCGGGATCCAGGAGGTGGAGGTGTTCGCCCGCGGGCGCCTCCGGGGACGCGAGTGGTCGCTGATCCTGCTGCGCAGGGCCACTGCGGACGGCCACGGCGACCGCGTCAGCGGCCAGGGGGCGCTGACCGGCGATGCGTCCGCGGCGCGCACCGGGACCGGCGACCTGGGGAGCCGCCCCGGCATGTTCACGGTGCGCGGCGACCGCGTCGCCCTCACCGCCCCGGGACTCCGGCTGGCGCTCGCCGGGGGCCGTCCGGCGCGCGTGACCGGCACGCTCAGCTGCGGGCTCAACGTCCGCCGGATCTGAGCGCACCGCCCGCCGGCCCGTGATGGGGTCCGGCACGCGTGCCCGCTGCGGATGAGCACGGATGTGGGGCGACCGGGATGGGGCCATCGTCCCGCCCACGGTCCGCGACTTGGCGCGCGGATGTCGAAAGTGCCCTCCGATCGTCCGATGGAGGGAGACGTTGGACGTCTCCGCCTCATCAACTCCCCCCTGCGACTGGCACGGCGCCGGCGACATCGGCACCGGCCTGCTCCGCGACCTCCTGGACGAGACCGGCGACCTGGTCTTCTGCGTCGGGCCGGACCTGCGGCTCACCTTCGTGAACCGCCCGGTGAAGGTCGCCACCGCCTGCCGCGCCGCGCAGCTGCTGGGCCAGCCGGTGGGCGCCACCCGGCTGTTCGGCACCGCGGCCATGGTGGTGCAGGAGTTCCTGCGCTCGGCCCTGGCCGAGGCGCGGCTGGCGGGGATCGAGGTGGCGTGGCTGCGCTCGGAGGGCACGCGCATCTACGCGCTGCACGCCGTGCCCGATGTGGACGCCGACGGCGCGGCCCGGGCGCTGGTGGTGCGCGCCCAGAACATCACCGGGCTGCGGCGCACCGAGCAGGACCTGCGCGCCCGGGAGCACGCCTTCCGGACGCTCGCGGAGAACTCCCCGGACAACATCATCCGGTACGGCCTCGACGCCCGCGCCGTGTACTGCAACCGGGAGATCGAGCAGCGCGTCGCGAACGCCAGCGCGGGCAGCGTCATCGGGCGCACCCCCGTCGAGTCGCGCCCGCCGGGCATGGTGGGCGCCGAGCAGTACGAGGCGCGCCTGCGGCACACCCTCGCCACCGGTGAGCCGGGCACCTGCGAGCTGCGGCTCCTGGACCCGGCGGGGGACGTCCGCATCCACCAGATCCGGTTCGCCGCCGAGCGCGACGCCGACGGGCGCATCCACGGCGCCGTCGCCGTGGGCCGTGACATCACCGACGAAGCGGTGATGCGGCAGGCGCTCGCCGAGAAGGAGCGGGACTTCCGCACCCTCGCCGAGAACGCCGCCGACAACATCATCCGCTGGGACACCGCCGCCCGGGTGATGTACATGAACCCGGCGATGGCCCGCATGTTCGGCCACGGGACCGAGGACCGGCTGGGCATGACCCCCGCCGACATCGCCCCGGACGGGGAGTTCCAGGACATCCACGACGCCGTCCTGCGCGTCGCGGGCACGGGCCGCACCGAGGACCTGGAGCTGCGGTTCCCGGTGGACGGGGTGCAGCACATCCACCACGTGCACCTCATCCCCGAGCGCGACGAGTCCGGCTGGATCCGCAGCGTCCTGGGGATCGGCCGGGACATCACCGAGCGCATGGCGCACCTGGAGCTCATCGAGTCGCTGCTGCGCACCGACTCCCTCACCCGCCTCGCCAACCGGCAGGCGCTGCAGGAGCGGGCCCCGGGCGTGCTCGCCGGCGTGCTGCGCCGCGGCGGCCAGGCGGCGGTGATGCTCCTGGACCTCGACCAGTTCAAGGCCGTCAACGACGGGATGGGCCACAGCGCCGGCGACGAGCTGCTGCGCGGCGCCGCCGAGCGGCTGCGCGGGGCGCTGCGCGCCGACGACCTGCTCGCCCGCCTCGGCGGCGACGAGTTCGTGGTCGTCGCCCCGGACATCACGGGCACCGCCGACATCGCCGCGATCGCGGAGCACCTGCACGGCGCCCTGTGCGACCCCCTCCCGGCCGGCGGCCGCAGCGTCCGGGTGACGGCCAGCATCGGCGTCGCGGTGTTCCCCGGCGACGGGGACGGGCTCGAGGACCTCCTCGCCCACGCCGACAGCGCGATGTACCACGCCAAGCGCAACGGGCGCGGCGGCACCGAGTACTACCGCAGCGAGCTGGGCGACGAGGTCCACCGCCGCCTGCTGCTGGAGGAGTCCCTGCGGCTCGCGTCCGCCGGCGAGGGCCTGGAGCTGTACTTCCAGCCCATCGTGTCGCTGGACGACCCCTTCCGGGTGGAGGGCGCCGAGGCGCTGCTGCGCTGGAACCACCCGACGCTGGGCCTGCTGAGCCCCGACGCGTTCATCGCCGCGGCCGAGGAGACCGGCTCGATCGTCCCGATGGGGCGGTGGGTCCTCGCCGAGGCGGCGCGCGCCGCAGTGCGCTGGAACCGGGGACGCGACGAGCCGCTGCGCATCGCGGTGAACGTCTCGACGCGCCAGTTCACCCTCGACGACGTGGTCGGCGTCGTCGACGCCGTGCTGGAGGAGACGGCCTGCGAGCCGTCCTGGCTGTCGGTGGAGATCACCGAGAGCGCCCTCCTCGAGGACTCGCGCATGGTGCACGCCGCCCTGGAGGCGTTCCGCGACCGCGGCATGCGGGTCGCCATCGACGACTTCGGGACCGGGTACTCCGCCCTGAACTACCTGGTGCGCTTCCCCATGGACTGCCTGAAGATCGACCGCAGCTTCGTGCAGGGGATCGGGCGCAGCGAACGCGACGACGAGCTGGTGAAGGCGTTCATCGCGATGGCGACCGCCCTGAACCTGTCGACCGTCGCGGAGGGGATCGAGACCGGCGAGCAGGCCGTGTTCCTGCGCGCCCACGGCTGCGAATCCGGGCAGGGGTACCGGTTCGGCCGCCCGATGCCGGCCGCCCGGTTCGCCCGCGAGGTCCTGGGCATCACGGCCCCGGTGAACGGGCTGCGCCGGCCCGTCTGACCGACGAATCCGGACGCCGCGGCCCCGCGGCACCCCCGGTTCGGCGGTTCGGGGCCTCCACCGACGCATTTCCTCGCGTCCGCGCTCGGGAAGCGCGCGAAGCGGCCGATGCCTTCTGAGGTGGACCGACACGAACGCCATGGTGGCCGGCGGGCGCAGGGCGACGCCGGCGACGCGCTCATCCGCGCGGCGCTGGACCAGACCGACGACCCCGTGATCGGGGTCGGTGCCGACCTGCGGCTCGTGTACCTCAACGGTGCGGCGGACCTCGCGTGCGGCGGGCCGCCCGGCGCCGCCCTGGGACGCGACGTCGCCGAGTGCGGGCTGTTCGGCGACGCCGGCCCGGAGGTGCGCGCGTTGCTGGAGGCGGCCGTCCCGGCCGACGGCCCGGACCGCGCCGAGGTGGCGGTGTGCGACGGCACCCGGATCTTCTCCCTCCGCGTCGCCGCCGACCGCGACGGGGACGGGCACGCCAGGTCCCTGCTGCTGCTGTGCACCGACATCACCCGCGAGCGGCGGCTCGCCGAGGACCTGCGGGAGCGCGAGCACCGGTTCCGGACGCTCGCCGAGAACGCCGGGGACAACATCATCCGGTGGGACACCGACGTCCGCGTGCGGTACATGAACCCGGCCATGGCCGCGGTGTTCGGGGCGCCGGAGGACGAGGTCATCGGCCGGCACCCGCACGAGGTGTTCCCGGACCTGCGCTACACCGCGGTCGTCGACACCGTGGAGGCGGCCATCGGCACCGGTGAGCCGCAGCTCCTGGACCTGCGGTTCCCCGGGCAGGACGGGAGGATGGAGTACCACCAGATCCGCATCGTCCCCGAGCGGGACGAGGCCGGCCGGGTGGTGAGCGTGATCGGCGTGGGCCGGGACATCACCGAGAAGATGCGGCACATGGAGATCGTGGAGTCCCTGCTCCACACGGACCCGCTCACCCGGCTGTTCAACCGGCAGGCCCTGCACGAGCGTGCGCCGACGCTGCTGGCCGCGGCGGCCCGGCGCGGCCAGCAGGTCGCGGTGATGCTGCTGGACCTGGACCACTTCAAGGCCGTCAACGACGGGATGGGCCACAGCGCCGGGGACGTGCTGCTGCGGCAGGTCGCCGACCGCGTCGCGGGCCGGCTGCGCCCCGACGACCTGCTGGTGCGCCTGGGCGGCGACGAGTTCGTGGTCGTCGCGCCGCACGTGGGCGACCCGCGGGAGGTCGCCGCGATCGTCGGGCGGCTGCAGCGCGCGATCGCCGAGCCCATGACCATCGACGGACGCGAGATGCGCGTCAGTGCGAGCATCGGGGTGGCGGTGTTCCCCGGCGACGGGGCGGGCCTGGAGGAGCTGCTCGCGCACGCCGACAGCGCGATGTACCACGCCAAGCACAACGGCCGGGGGCGCAGCGAGTACTACCGCAGCGAGCTGAGCGACGCGGTGCACCGGCGCCTGGAGCTCCAGGAGGCCATGCGCGAGGCGTCCACCGGCACCGGCCTGGAGCTGTTCTTCCAGCCGCAGGTGCGGCTCGACGACCCGGGGCGCGTGGTGGGGGCGGAGGCCCTGCTGCGCTGGCACCACCCCACGCTCGGGCTCATCGCGCCCGACCAGTTCATCGGGCTGGCGGAGGAGACCGGCATGATCGCCCCGATGGGGCGGTGGGTGCTGGAGACCACCGCGGTCCGGTGGAACCGGGACCGGCGGGAACCGCTGACGATCGCCGTGAACGTCTCCACCCGCCAGTTCACGCTGGACGAGCTCATCGGCACCGTCGACGAGGTGCTGCGCACCACCGGCTGCGACCCGCGCTGGCTGGGGTTCGAGATCACCGAGAGCGCGCTCATCGAGGACTCGGCGGTGGTGCAGCGCACCCTGGAGGACCTCCGCGCCCGGGGGATCTCCGTCGCCGTCGACGACTTCGGGACCGGGTACTCGGCGCTGAACTACCTGGTGCGCTTCCCCCTGGACCACATGAAGATCGACAAGAGCTTCGTGCAGGGCATCGGGCGCGGCGAGCGGGACGACGAGCTGGTGAAGGCCTTCATCGCCATGGCGAGCGCCCTGCACCTGGGGACGGTCGCGGAGGGCATCGAGACGCCCGGCCAGGCGGCGTTCCTGCTGGCGCACGGCTGCCGGGTGGCGCAGGGCTACCTGTACGGCCGGCCCGTCCCGGTCGGGGAGTTCGAGCGGCTGCACCTCCCGCCCGCCGGGGCGCTGCGCCCGGCGGCGTAGTCCCCGTCAGGGCGCGGTGGGGTCGAGGTAGACCTCCGTGACGTCCGGCACCTCCCGCCGCATGGACTCCCGCACGCGGGGGCCGAGGGCGGCGATCTCCGCGGGGCCGGCGTCACCGGCGAGCGTCACGCGCGCCGCCACCAGCAGCCGGGCGGGCCCGATGTGGGTGGTCACCAGGGACCGCACGGCCGCGATCTCCGGCTGCCGGGTGAGCACCTCGCGCAGGCGCCGCTGTTCCTCGGGCAGGGCCGCCTCCCCGATGAGCAGCGCCTTGGTGTCGCGTGCCAGGGCGATCGCGGCGACGGCGAGCAGCAGCCCCACCGCGATGGCGCCCGCGGCGTCCCACCAGGCGTCGCCCGTGAGGTGGTGCAGCGTGACGGCCCCGAGGGCGACCAGGACGCCCGCGATGGCGGCGCCGTCCTCGAACACGACGGTGCGGACGGTGGGGTCGGTGCTGTGGCGCAGGTACCGGCGCACCGAGGTGCGGTGCCTGCGGGCGCCCTCCCCCACCTCGCGCAGGGCGCGCCGGAAGGACACCGACTCCGCCACCAGGCTCAGGCCGAGCACTGCCACCGCCAGGCGGAACCGCTCCGGTTCCTCGGGCAGCACGGTGAGGGTCGCGACGCCCTCGGCGATGCTGAACACCGCCCCGCCGATGAAGATGAAGATCGCGGCGAGCAGGGCCCAGAAGAACCGCTCCCGCCCGTACCCCACCTGGTGGCGGCCGTCGGCGGGCAGCTCCCCGCGGCGCAGGGAGATCAGCAGCAGCCCCTGGTCGGCGGTGTCGGCCACCGAGTGCGCGGCCTCGGCGATCATCGCCGCAGAGCCGCCCAGCAGCCCCGCCACACCCTTCGCCACCGCGACCGCGATGTTGGCGCCGAGGGCGTACAGCACGGACGCCCGCTGCCCGGCGCCGCGCGCGTGATGGGGGGTGGGCGCGGGTGCGGCCATCGTCCCGGTCCGTTCCCGCCGCGGCGCCGGCCGAACCGGGTCCGGGTTTGCGTGCGCTCGGCCCCGGGGACGCCGCGGGGACCGCGAACCCGTCCCCAGGAGGCCCGCGTGCGGATCGGCTACAAGCTCGCCACCGAGGCGTTCGACCCGAAGGAACTGGTGCGCCAGGCCGTCATGGCCGAGGAGGCCGGGTTCGACTTCGTGGAGATGAGCGACCACTTCCACCCGTGGCTGGAGGAGCAGGGCCACTCGGGCTTCACGTGGAGCATGCTCGCGTCCATCGCCGCCCGCACGGAGCGCATCGGCCTCGCCACGGGCGTGACCTGCCCCACCATGCGGTACCACCCCGCCGTGATCGCCCAGGCGGCCGCGACGCTGCAGATCCTCTCCGACGGCCGCTTCACGCTCGGGATCGGGGCGGGTGAGAAGCTCAACGAGCACGTCACCGGCGACGGGTATCCGGCGGTGCGGGTGCGCCACCGCATGCTGCGCGAGGCCCTGGAGATCATCCGGCTGCTGTGGCGCGGCGGGTACCGCAGCTACGACGGGCGGTACCTGCGCCTGGAGGACGCCCGGGTGTTCGACCTGCCCGACGTGCTGCCGGTGATCGCCGTGGCCGCGAGCGGCCCCGCGTCGGCGCGGATCGCCGCGGAGCTCGGGGACGGCCTGTTCGGCACCGAGCCGAAGCCGGAGCTGCTGGACACGTGGCGTGGGCTCGGCGGCTCGGGGCCGGCGTTCGGCGAGGTGCCGCTGGCGTGGGCGCAGGACGAGGACGCCGCCGCGCGGGAGGCGCACCGCACGATGCGGTGGGCGCTCACCGGCTGGAAGGTCATGTCCGAGCTCCCGAACCCCGTGAACTTCGACGCGGCGAGCGGGACGGTGACCGTGGACCAGGTCAGGGAGGCCTTCGCGTGCGGTCCCGACGTGGACCGGCACGTGGAGATGGCGCGGCGGTTCGCCGACGCCGGCTACGACCACCTGGTGCTCATGAACGCCGGGCCCGATCCGGACGGCTTCATGCGGTTCTTCGCCGACGAGCTCGCCGACCGCGTGCGGGCACTGTCCCCCACCCGGGAGGTGCGTGCCGCGGCGTGACGCGGGTGCGCATCCGGAAGGCCTGGCACTCTGCGGCCATGCGCATCGGAACATGGAACATGGAGGGCAAGGCACGCAGCACAGCGCTCCCCGCCGGTACGACCTCGACTGGCTCAGGGTCGCGGCCGTGCTGCTGCTCGTCCTGTTCCACACCGCGCGCGTCTTCAACAGCGGCGAGGACTTCTATGTGAAGCACCCGTCGCCCGATGGTGCGTCGGAGCGGTTCATCGCGATCGTCGGCCCATGGCACATGAGCCTGCTCTTCCTCCTGGCGGGCGCCGCGACGTGGCTGGCCTTCCGAGCCGCGGGGCCGGTGCGTACACCGGCGAGCGGCCCGCCGGTCGCTGGTCCCGTTCGCCGTGGGGGTGCCGGTGCTGGTGCTCCCCAGACGTGGCTCGCGTACCGCACGCACCGGGACCCCGGGGCGTCCTTCCTCGGGTACGCGCCGCGCTTCTTCACCACCGCCGACGCCGATCTCGCCGCGTCGGCTACTCGGGCGGCTTCACCCCGGGCCATCTGTGGTTCATCGCGTTCCTACCGGGTCTTCGCCCTCGCATCGCTCCTGCTGCTGTCCCTCCACCACGGCCGCGCCCACGGTGTGCTCACCGCCGCGGGCCGGGCGGGCGTCGCCGCTGTGGCTCCTCGCGCTCCCGGTTCTCGTGCTCGTCCCGCCGTGGTTCGCGATCCGCGACGACATGAGCGGCCAGAACGCGCTCGGGTTCCTCGTGATGTTCCTGCTGGGCTTCGCCGTCGCCGGGGCGGGGACGCCGGAGTCCACGCTGCAGCGCCACTGGCCGTGGATCCTCGGCCTCGGAGCGGCCGCGTCCGCCGCGCAGTCATCGTCCTGGAGCCCTCGGACCGGTGACGCCCCGGACGGCGCCGCCGCCCTCGCCGGCGTCAAGTCGCTGTACGAGCTCGGCGTCTGGGCCGTGATCCTCGGACTCCTCGGCGCGGCACGGCGGTTCGCGGACCGCGGCGGCGTGGCGTGGCGGTACGCCTCGAGGCCGCGTACCTGTTCCGTGCTCCACCAGACCGTCATCGTCGCGATCGCCTACGAGGTGGTGCGCTGGGACGTGCCGCCGGTCCTGGACTACGCGGTCATCGCGGTCGCTTCGACGATGGCCACCGTCGTCGTCTACGAGCTCGCCGTGCGCAGGTGGGCCGCCGTGCGCGTCCTTCGGCATGCGGCCCTGTCGCCGGGCGGCCGCGGCCCGCCGGACCGCGACCGCCTGAGCACGGGCCGTCCTACGCCGCCAGCCACCCGCCGTCGGCGGGGATGATCGCGCCGTTCACGCCGCGCGACTCATCCGAGGCCAGGAACAGGGTGAGGTCGGCGATCTCACCGGGCTGCAGCTGCCGGGGGATCGCGGCGTACCAGGCCTGGCTGCGGGCCATCCCCGCCGGGTCCATCCGCGTCGCATCGACGCTTTCCATGATGTTGGTCTCCACCGCGCCCGCGGCGATCGCGTTGCAGCGGATCCCCTCCGGCCCGTAGCGCCAGGCCGTCTGCTTGGTCATGCCGACCAGCCCGTGCTTGGAGACCGTGTAGGCCAGGCCGGCGGCGCCGCCGCCCATGCCGGCCACCGAGGCGACGTTCACGATGGAGCCGCCCCCGGAGTCGAGCATCACGGGGATCGCGGCGCGGGTCAGGAACATCGGGCCGGTGAGGTTCACGCCCAGGACCCGCTGCCACATCGCGTCGTCGAGCTCCGCGGCGCCCTGGTCCAGGTCCATCACGCCGGCGTTGTTCACCAGGACGTCCAGGCGGCCGTCCCGCTCGCGGGCCGCCGCGATGATCGCCTCGGCCTGCGCCCGGTCCGACACGTCGCCCGGCACGCCCATCATGCTGCCGCCGGCCTCCCGCACCAGCCGGCACGTCTCCTCCAGCGGCTCCTGGTGCCAGTCCGCGCCCCAGACGACGGCCCCCTCGGCGGCGAACCGCAGGGCCATCGCCCGCCCCATGCCGGACCCCGCGCCGGTGATCACGGCGACCTTCGCGTCAAGCCGCATCACCCACCTCCTTCGTCCCCGTCCACCTCAGGGGACGGCCACACCGAGCGTACGACCGCGGTCCCCCGGGGCCGACCGGGTCACCCCGGAACCGGGCGGCGGGAAACCGGCGGAGCCCCCCGGGTAGGCTCGTCGCGTGCCCAGACGTGCCCTCCTCGCCGGGGCCGCCCTCGCGGCGGCCGCAGCGGTCATCGCCGTGCCCCACTCCGCCCGCCGGGCGGACGCCCAGCCGCCCGCCGCCGGGTCCTGCGCCGCCGCGAACCCGTCCGGCGCGGTCGCGAAACCCCACTTCGTCCGCCGTATCACGACCGGTGAGACCGGCTGGTTCGCCTCACCGTCGCTGGTCGACCTGGACGGCGACGGCCGGCTCGAGATCGTCGCGCCCATGTACTCCACGTTCGTCTACGACGCGCGCGGGCGGCAGCTCGGGAAGGGCACCGCCACCAAGGGCCGCGTGTACGCGCCGGGCGTCGTCGCCGACCTGGACGGCGACGGCACCAAGGAGATCGTGGTGGGTGGCAACGAGGGGTCCGTCGCCGCGTACCGGCTCCGCGGCGGGAACCTGCAGGTCGCCTGGACGGCGTCCACGGCCAGCGGCGGGCAGGCCCCAGAGGCCCGCGGCATGGCGGCGGCCGACCTGGACGGCGACGGCCGCACCGAGGTGATCGTCACCACCACGAACACCGCCTCCGACGGCGCCCAGGTGTTCGTGTTCGACGCCGACGGCCGCCTGTACCGGCCCGCCGGCGCCGGGCCGGGCGCGTGGCCCCGGTACAACGCGAGCGACCGGTCGTTCAACGGGCAGGGCAACCAGGGCTACGGCGCCTACGGCCTCAACGTGGGCGTCGGGAACCTCGACGACGACCCGCAGCTCGAGATCGTCGTGACGTTCGACAACCACCAGATCAACGTCTTCAACCACGACGGGACCTCGGTGCTCGCCTCCCCGTGGTTCACCAACCGCCAGAGCGCCTTCGAGGGACGGCGGATGGGCTGGGGGCAGTTCATCCGGTGGCTCTCCCCCACCGTGGAGCGCAACCACTACCACCTGCACCGCGGCCCCTGGCCCGACGTGCGCCGGCAGATGTGGCTGCAGTGGACGGCGTCCCCGCCGTCGGTCGCCGACCTGGACGGCGATGGCCGGAACGAGGTCGTCGGGCTTCCGAACGCGGAGCGCAAGGAGCCGTACGAGACCCAGGCGTACGCGTTCATGGTCCTCGACGGCGCGCAGGGCGGCGGTGCCCGCTCCGCGATGCGCCACCGCGGCTTCGCGAACCCGCCCCTGTCCCGCAAGCCCGCCGTCCGCGCGTCCGGTGACTGGTACCCGCCCAGCGGCGTCCCCGCCCCCACCGTCGTGGACGTCACCGGCGACGCGCGCCCCGAGATCGTCGCCGCGGTGCCGGACGGGGCCGTGTACGCCGTGGGCGCGAACGGCCGCAAGCTCTGGCGGTACGACTACGCCCGCGGCGGGCGGCGCACGTTCGCCTCCGAGGTGGTCGCCGCGGACCTCAACCGCGACGGCCGGCCGGAGCTGGTGTTCGCCACCTACTCCCTGTCGCACAACGGCGGCCGCCTGATCGTGCTGAACGGCCGCGGCAAGCGCCTGTACGAGCTGCGCATCCCGCGGCAGGGCACCAACGGCAACGGCATCGGCGTGCCCGCGGCGCCGTCGGTCGCGGACATCGACGGGGACGGGCGGCTCGAGATCGTCCTGAGCTCCTTCGACCACGGCCTCGACGTGTACCGGGTGCCGGGGTCGGCGGCGAACTGCCTGCCGTGGCCCACGGGCCGCGGCAACCTGCTGCGCAACGGGATGGGCCCGGCGACCGCCGGTTAGGACGCGTGCACGGCCGGGGCGGCGCCCGCCACCCGGTCCTTGCCGCCGCGCTTTGCCTCGAACAGCGCCGCGTCCGCCGCGGCGATCAGCGTCTCCGGGGTCTGGGTGCCCGGGCAGCTCAACGCGACCCCGACCGACGCCGTCACGTGCACCCGGGCACCGCCGGGCGCCTCCACGCGCAGGTCCGCGATGTCCCGGCGGATCCGCTCCGCGAAGGACCGGGCGTCGGCCCACGTGGCGGACGGCAGCACGACCGCCAGCTCCTCACCGCCGTAGCGGGCGGGGCGGTCCTGCTCCCGGCAGCCGTCGCGCAGCAGCCCGCCGACCGCCGACAGCACCATGTCGCCGGTCTGGTGGCCGTGGGCGTCGTTGATCGCCTTGAAGTCGTCCAGGTCGATGAGCACCAGCGCCGTGCATCCCCGGCGGGCCATCGCCGCGCGCAGGTCCTCCTGGAACCGGCGGTGGTTCCACAGGCCGGTGAGGTGGTCGGTCTCGGCGAGGTGGCGCAGCCGCTCGTGCGTGTCCGCGGCGCGCAGGCCCGCCGACAGCTGGCTCGCCAGCGTGACCAGCCGGTGCCGCGCCTCGGTGTCGAACGCCTGCCCGGGGCGCACGCACACCAGGGCGGTGCGCTCCGGCAGCCCCCCGACCGGCACCGCCAGGCCGTGCAGGCCGCCCTCCTCGCCCACGGTCACGCGGTTCCCCGCGACGGCCCGCCGGCGCATCGCCTCCGCGAACGCCGCGACGTCCTCGTCGGCGGGCGGCGCGGCGTTGCTGCCGGGCAGCGCCACCACCTCGGCGGCGACGGCCTCGCCGGCCGACAGCACGGCGAGCTCCACCAGGGCGTCGGGATCGAGCAGCGTCCCCATCGCCTCGCCCACGCGCTCGAGCGCCGCGTCGCCGCGCTCCCGCTCGCGGTCCAGGGCCTCCAGGCGGGCCCGGCTCTGCCGCACCCGGCGACGGCGTTCCCAGTCGGCCACGGTGAGCAGCAGCACCACCGGGACGGTCAGCAGCGCCCACAGGGCGTTGCCGGTGGACATCGCGGCGACGGCCGCCAGCAGCCCCACCGGGAACATCAGCGCGTCGACGGTCTGGGACACCAGCAGGTCCCGCAGGTTGTCGGCCCAGCTGCGGCCGTCGTCGTCCCAGACGTTCAGCACCGTGTCCGACACGGCCTCCACCGCAAGCTGCGCGCCGAACATGAGGACGTACACCGGCCAGCCGCGCGTGTCGGGCTCCGGGACGCCGGCGATCGCGATGACCGCGACGGGGCCCATCACGTGCCACGACGACGCCAGCGCCGACAGCAGCCGGTCGGCGGGGAGCCGGCCCGTGAACACCGCCAGCGCCGCGCCCGCGAGCATCGCGGCGCCCACCAGGAGGGGGACCGCCCCCACCGGGAGCAGCAGCACCATGGGCACCAGCGTCACCTCGGTGCCAAGCACGAAGGCCGGCCCCAGCTCGAACCGCACCTGCGTGGCCAGCAGGTACGCCAGCACCAGCATGGCGCCCTCGGCCGGCGCCACCAGGCCGGGCCGGTCGATCAGCAGCAGGCAGGCGACCGCCGCGGCGAGGTACGCCGCCGCGGACACCGACACCGCGGTGAGGAGCCGGCGGCTGAACCGCAGCGGCTGCGGGGTCCACCGGGCGTCCAGGTCGGCGAGCGTGCCGCCGATCGCGGCCGCCACCGAGCGGGGCCCGACACGGATGTCAGGGGTGTCGCGGATCCGGGGATTATTGCCAGCCTTCGGCGATTCACCCAAAAACGCGCAAACGCCGCCCGATCACGGCGGGCGGGGGCTCAGCGGGGTGCCGCGCGCGCCACCCGCGCCGCGGTGTCCCGCACCCGGGCGCTGAGGCGCAGCAGGGTGCGCGACACCGCCGGGACCCGGACGCGGAACGTGATCCCCGCCCGCGACCGGTGGCCGTCCGCCGACACCGCCACCCACGTGACCCGGTAGGTGCCGGGCCCCGCCGGGGGCACCGTGATCCGCACGCGGCGCGCGTCACCCGGGACCCGCGCCGCCGTGACCTCGCTCCGGCCGGCGGGACCGGTGACCACGGCGTCCCCCACCCGCGCGACCGGCTCCCCGTAGGTCGCCGTGACGGCCGGCGGCGTGACGGCCGGCCGGGCGCCGTCGGGTGGGACGGTCGCGGCCAGCGGGCTGTGGGCGGTGGCCGGCACGGCCGCCGCCAGGAGCGCGGCCAGCACCGCGCCGGACATGTGAGGGCGGGCGGCGGCGCGCATGCGGACTCCTCGGACGGGCGTGGGGGACGCCCTTCGGGATACCGCCGGGGGGCGTCCCGCGCAACGCCCCGGGGGCCCGGTGGAACCGGGACGGGCGCCGCGCGGGACGGGGCCTCAGGTGAAGATGATCTGGCCGCCCGCCGCCATCGCGTAGAAGTCCCCCACCGTGATGATGTCCTGCACCTGGTCCACGAAGTCCTCGCGGGACAGGCCGAACATGTCCACCGAGGCCTGGCAGGCGTACAGCCCCGCCCCGGTGTCCGCGATCATCTCGATGAACTCCGAGATGGGCGGGATGTCGAGGTCCTCCATCTTCTTCTGCATGAAGTGCGTGGCCAGCGCCGACATGCCGGGCAGGCCGCCGAGCAACGTGGGGATGTGCATCCCCGGGTTGCCGACCGTCGCCACCTTGATGTGCTCGATCCGCTTCTTCTGGACGGCGTCCATCCCGAAGAAGGTGAAGAACAGGTTCGCCTCGATGCCCTCGGCCCGCGCCCCGTTGGCCATGATGAGCGCCGGGTAGATCCCCTCCAGGGACCCCTTGGAGACGATGATCGAGACCTTCGTGATGGGCTCGGACATGGTCAGATGCATCCCTTCGGCTTCGGGATGCCGGCGATACGCGCCGCCATCTTGGCCGGCCCCTTCGGGAACAGCTCGTACAGCTCCTTCACGCTCACCCCGGAGCCCTTGCCGAGCCCGCGCACGGCGGGGCCGCTGCCGGTCTCCAGGAACTGCCTGCGCGTGTAGTCGATGACCTGCCAGTGCCGGTCCGTGAGGGCCTCGATGCCCTCGGCCCGGGCGATCTCCGCGGCGATCTCCGGCGTCCACTGGGCGGGGTCGGTGAAGAACCCCTCGTCGTTGAGGTCGACGGTGACGCCCGCATAGGTGGCGGTGCTCATCAGGTGTCCTCCCTGTCCGCGGCGCGGGCGGCGGGGTGGTGCTTGCCGCGCGCCGGCATGCGCGTGCCGATGCCGGGGATGTCCCGGCCGGGCAGCAGCGTGTGCCAGTAGAACCACTGGAACATGAGCTTCCCCAGGTGGTTGAGCCGGCTCTCCTTGAGCAGCGGCATCCCCACCGGGCCCGGGAAGTGCCCGGGCAGCGGCTCGGTCTCGTAGTTGAAGTCGATGAGCAGGGCCTTCTTGAAGCCCGTCTCGATGAAGCAGTTGGCGTGGCCGTCGTAGCCGGCGTCCAGCTCCCGGCCCTCCAGGAACCGCACGACGTTGCCGGCCAGCACCTCGCCCTCGAAGTGGGTCACCGAGCCGGCCTTCGACACCGGCAGGCTCGTGGCGTCGCCGATCGCGAACACGTTGGGCGCGACGGTGCTCTGCAGCGTGCGGGGGTCGGTGGGCACGAAGCCCAGCTCGTCGCCCAGCCCCGGCGAGCGGGCGACGTAGTCCGCGCCGTTGTGCGCGGGGATCACGGCCAGCAGGTCGAACGGCACCTCCCGCCCGTCGTAGGCGGTCAGCGTGCCGCCCATGCCGCCGTCGCGGTAGGCGACCTCGCCGGTGTTGAACTCGGTGGTGAGGTGGACGCCCTTCTCCTCCAGCAGGCCGCCGAGGGCCCGCGAGGCGACCGGCTTGGTGAACGCGCCGTCCAGCGGGGTCACGAACTCCAGGTCCACGCGGTCGCGGATCCCGCGCTCGTGCAGGTACCAGTCGGCGAGGAAGCAGAACTCCAGCGGCGCGACCGGGCACTTGATGGGCATGTCGACGACGTTCACCACCAGGCGGCCGCCGTCGAACCGCTCCAGGGCCTCGTGCAGCGCGACCGCGCCGGGGAGGTCGTAGAACGTGAACGCGCTGGTGCCCCAGCCGGGGCCGGTGAGGCCCTCGGTCTCCTCCGGGGCGAGGGCGGCGCCGCTGGCGACGATCAGCACGTCGTACGGCTCCTCCCCGCCGTCCCCCAGCACGACGACGTCACGCGCGATGTCGACGCGGTCGACGCCGGACTCCAGGTACCGGATGGGGCCCATGAGCTGGCGTGACCGGGGCTTGACGATGTCCTCGGCGCCGGTGAGCCCGAACGGGACGAACAGCAGCCCCGGCTGGTACACGTGGCGGTCGTCGCGGTCGATGACCGTGATCTGCGCGCCGGTGTCCTCGAGGGCCCGGTGCAGGCGGTTCGCGGTGAGGGTGCCGCCGGTTCCGGCACCCAGGATGACGATGCGGGCGGACATGGGTCGGGACCTCCCTTCTCGTCCCCAATGGTCCGCCTGGCGGGCGGCCGGCATAACGGGGCGGCCCCGCACCGGCTCGCGGATGGACCGCAGCCCGCCGTGCGGCCATCCATAGGCGGGGGCGATGAATCCCCGGGCAATCGGTCTTGGACCCCCCGAGGTCCGCCGGTTTACGGTGCCGCCGAACCGGCGCCCGGGGCGGGCGCCCGACGAGGGGGACAGCGGTGCCGCAACCGATCGGCGTGGACTACTCCGAGCTCCACCGGCTCGACAGCCCGGCCAACCGGCTCATCCGGGAGAGCATCTGGGCGCCTGAGGACGACATCGGCCAGCAGTCCTTCACCACCCTGTCCTACATGGACGAGGTGATCCACCGGCTCGGCATCACGGAGGACACCCACCTGCTGGACGTCGGGAGCGGCACGGGCGGCCCCGCCGCATACCTCGCGGCGCGCACCGGGTGCCGCATCACCGGGGTGGAGATCAACGAGGTGGGCGTCGAGGTGGCGGCGTCGCTGGTCGCCAAGGCCGGCGTGGCCGGCCGCGTGAGCTTCCATCAGGGCGACGCGATGTCGATGCCGTTCGAGGACGGCGCGTTCGACATGGCGCTGAGCCTCAACGTGATGAACGTGTTCGAGGACAAGACCGCCCTGTTCCGCGAGGTGCGGCGCGTGCTGCGGCCGGGCGGGCGCTGGATGTTCCTGTCCGGCACGTTCGACCTCGACGAGGGCGACGCGGACACCCGCAGGCGCCTGGCGCGCGGCTACCTCATCCCGCAGTTCTACGACTCGCTGGCCGAGTACAAGGCGAAGCTCAAGACGGCGGGGTTCGTGGTCGACGAGGTGCTCGAGTACCTCTCGGACTTCCGCACGCAGGTGAGCCGGTGGGGCAACGCCTACCGCACCCACCGGGACGCGATCGCGGTCGAGCAGGGCGAGGAGAACACCGCGTACCACATCGACTACTTCGACGCGTACCTCGCGATGATCGACGCCGGGAAGGCCTCCAACCACCTCATCCTGAGCACGAACCCGGCGTGACCCGCCGGGTGGGCGGGAGCGGCGCTCCCGTCCGCCCGGTGCGCATCCCGGGGACCGTGCGCCGCCGAACGGAGCCCCCGGACCCATGACCGCGACCGAGCCCCCCAACCTGTACCGGGAACTCGTGGCCGGCCTGGCGGACGACCCCGACGCGGTCGTGCTGGTGGAGGACGGCGCGCCGTGCACCGCGGGCGCGTTCCTGGCGCGTATCGCCGGCGGCGCGGCGCGGATCGCCGCGCGCACCTCGCCGGGGGACCGGGTCGCGGTGCCGGAGGCCTCGCGCGTGGACCGGCTGGCGCTGGCGTACGCGTGCTTCGCCACGGGCCGCACCGCGGTGTTCCTGCCCGGCGACGCCGAGGGGACCCGCGAGGTCCTGGAGGGCACCGGGGCAGTGGAGCTGCCCGACGGAGAGGTCCCGCCGTGGGACGGCACGGTGGGCACCCACGACCCGGCGCTCATCATCCACACCTCGGGCACGACGGCGACGCTCCGCAAGGGCGTGCTGGTCTCGCACGAGTGCGTGAGCGGCTGCGCGGCGTTCATGAACACGGCGATGGGCGTGACCGCCGAGATCCGCGAGGTGCTGTTCGCGCCCGTCGACCACCTCTACGGCTTCGGCCGCTGCCACGCCGTGCTCACCGCGGGCGGCGCCCTGCTGCTCGCCACCGAGCGCTCCAACCTGATGACCGTGGTGGCCGCCCTGCGCGACGGCTACAACGCCCTCGCGCTGGTCCCGGCGGTGTTCTCCGCGCTGCTGTCGGCCGCGGAGCCCCGGCTGCGCGCGGCGGGCGGCGGCGTCCGGTGGATCCAGACCGGGGCGATGCGCCTGGAGGGCACGTACCGAGAGCTCCTGCTGGAGGTCTTCCCCGGCGCGGTCATCGGGATGCACTACGGGCTCACCGAGGTCATGCGCGCGACGTTCCTGGACCTGCGCCGGGAGCGGCACAAGCTGCACACCGAGGGCCGTCCCCGCCCGGGCGTGCGGATGGAGATCCGCGACGGCGACGGGCGGGCGCTGCCCGCCGGGACCGAGGGCGAGGTGGTGATCTCCGGGCCGGCGCTCGCGATGGGCTACACGCTGGCCGACGAGTGGCACCGGCGGCTCACGCCGGACGGGTGGTACCGCACGGGCGACATCGGCCTGCTGGACGAGGACGGCTACTTCGTGTTCGCCGGCCGCGGCGACGACATCGTCAACGTGAACGGCAACCTGGTCCACCCCATGGAGGTCGAGGGCCCCCTGGGCGCACTGGTGGACGCGCCGTTCTGCGTGGTGGGCGCGCGCGACCCGCTGGGCCGCCGCGACAGCGTGCTGGTGCTGTGCGTCGAGGGGGCCGAGCCCCCCGACCCGCGGGACGTGGCGCGGCACCTGTCGGCCCTGGAGGACCACAAGGTGCCGCGCCATGCGATCACCGTGCCGGAGCTCCCGCGCACCGCGACCGGGAAGGTGCGGCGCCGGGAGCTGGCCCGCATCGCCGCGGAGGCGATCGCGGCCTGACGCCCGGCGCCGCCCGCCCGTCAGTGGGCGGCGGGCAGCAGGCGCGCCAGCCGCGCCGGCATCCACCAGTTGCGCCGTCCCAGCACCGCCATCGCGGACGGCAGCAGCACGGCGCGCACCACGGTGGCGTCGATGAGGATCGCCGCGGCGAGCCCCACCCCCAGCTGCTTGAACTCCAGCAGCGACAGGGTCCCGAAGATCGCGAACACGCCCACCATCACCACGGCGGCGCTGGTGACCACCCCGGCGGACGAGGTGACGCCGCGCGCGACGGCCAGGCGCGTGGGGACCCCCGCGTCGTGCGCCTCGCGGATCCGGCTCACCACGAACACGTGGTAGTCCATGGACAGGCCGAACAGCACCACGAACAGGAACAGCGGCAGCCAGTCGACGATGAACCCGGTCTGCGGCGCGCCGATGAGACCGGCGCCGAACCCGTGCTGGAACACCAGCACCAGCAGGCCGTAGGCGGCGCCGACGCTCAGCAGGTTGAGCAGCACGGCGGTGGCGGCCACCACGACCGACCGGAACGCGGCCACCAGCACCAGGAACGTCACGGCCAGGACGAATCCGATGACCAGCGGCAGCCGGCCGCGCATCACGTCGGTGAAGTCCCGTGACCCGGCGGTCTCGCCGCTCACCCCGTACCGCGCGCCCGGCACGGCGGCCGCCATGCGCGGCACCAGGTCGTCGCGCAGCAGGTCCAGCGCGTCCCCCGCGGCGGGGGCCGTGAAGTCGCCCTCGTACGGCAGGTCCATCACCGCGGTGCGGGCGTCGGGGGCGATGCGCAGGCGCGCGTCCCCGGCGCCGGCGAACCGGCCGCTCGCGGCGGCCTCCCGGCGCAGGCGCGAGGCGGCGGTCTCCAGGGCGCCGCGGTCCATGGGCGTGTCCGACCACAGCACGACGGTGTGCGCGAAGCCGGTCTGCGGGAACGCGGCGGTCACCGCGTCGTAGGTCTGCAGCTCGGGGATGGAGCGGGGCAGGCTGTCGGCGCCGGTCTCCCCCAGGGTCATGCCAAGGGCGGGGGCGGCCAGCAGGGCGAGGGCCCCGGCCGCCACGGCGAGGGAGGCCCTCGGGCGGGCCAGCACGACGCGCATCACGGCCGGCCAGAAGCGCTGGCGGCGGCCGGGCCGCGACAGGCGGTGCAGCAGCGGGATGCGCGGCCGGTCGATGCGGTCCCCGATGAGGCTCAGCACGGCGGGCAGCACCGTGAGGGACCCGGTCACCGCGACGGCGACGACGAGGATGGTGCCGACCGCCATGGAGCTGAACACGGCGTTCCCCGACAGCAGCAGGCCGGCCATCGCGACGACGACCGCCAGCCCCGACACCACCACGGCGCGGCCGCTGGTGGCGGCCGCCACGTCGAGGGCCCCGCGGGCGCTCGCGCCGCGGGCGCGTTCCTCCCGCGCACGGCGGACGTAGAACAGGGAGTAGTCCACCCCGACGGCCATGCCGATGAGCAGCACGACGCTGTTCACGGCGTCGCTCACCGGGAGCACCTGCGACACGATGGCGGTGAGGCCCAGGGCCCCGGCCACCGCCGACAGGGCGAGCAGCACCGGGACGCCCGCGGCGAAGAGGGCGCCGAAGGCCAGCAGCAGGATGCCGAGCGTCACGGGCAGGCTCAGGAGCTCGGCGCGGGAGAAGTCGGAGCTGATGGTGTCGTCGACCGCCCGGGTCACGGACGCGTCGCCGACCTGGCCGATCCGCAGGTCGGGGTTCGCGCGGGCGACGCGGCCCGTCGCGTCCAGGACGGCCTGCACGCGTTCCCCGCCGAGGGTGTCGGCGGCGTCGCCGGTGGCCCCGTCGGTGTCGAGCGCGACGGGGAGCATCGCGGCGCGGCCGTCGGCGCTGAACGCCAGGCCGCCCACGGACGCGACCTCCGGCATCCCGGCGTACGCGGCGCGCAGCTGGGCGGCGGCGGCCCGTGCCCGTTGCGGCGGCAGGACGCCGCCACCGGGTTCACGGATGAGCACGCGTTCGGTGAGGTCCGACGGGAACGCCGAGCGCTCCAGCGCGCGGTCCGCGCGGCCGGACTGCCCGGAGCCCGCCTCGCCCTCGGTGAGCATGCGGGTGCCGGCCATCCCGCCGCCCACGACTGCGGCGGCCACCAGCGCCACCCACAGCACGATCGCCAGCACGCGGTGCCGGATGGACCAGGCCGCGAGGCGGCGCAGCGGATGGTGGCCGGCCTCGTGCGGCGGCGGCGCCGGGGGCCTGGCGGGCGGTGCGGTGGCGGTCATCTGCGGCTCCTTCGTCTGCCGCTCGCGCGGCGCTCGTGGACGCCGTCAACGATCCGTCCGGGCGGTCCCCGGGCCCATCCCGCCCCCCGCCGAATGCATGGTGGGGTTGTCCCCACCACCGGTTCTCCGGTCCGCCGGGTCGTCGCGGGCCGCGCCCGGGAATAGCGTTCACCCCGTGCTGCACCGCGTCGTCATCCGCCCGTTCCTCGAGCTGGGCCTCTTGGTCACCATGGTCGCGATGGGCGGCCTGCTGTTCTCGGCGGTCGTCGCCGGCATCTCGGTGAGCGCGTCGCTGGTGGTCGTGGTGATCGGGCTGCCGCTGTTCACGGTCACGGTGTGGGGCGTCCACGGCCTCGCGGCCGCCGTGCGCTGGATGACCGTCGCCGCGCTGGACGAGGACGTCCCGATGCGCCCCCTCCCCCGGCCCGAGCGGCCCGGGTTCCTGCGCGGGCCCCTGTCGCTGGCGCAGTCCGGCGCGGTGTGGCGCGAGATGGCGCTCGGCGTGCTGCTGCTGCCGCTCGCGGCGCTCGCCATGGCGGTCGTGCTGAGCCTGTGGGCCGGCGCCGTCGCGGGCGTCCTGCTGCCCGCCTACATCGACCGGCTGCCGGGCGACGGCGGCATCGAGTGGCTCCACTGGGGCCCCGGCATCGAGGCATGGGCGGGATTCGCCGCCGGCATCGTCCTGGGGGTGATCGCCCGGATGGCGAGCACCGGGTTCACCCGCGCCCACGTCGGCCTGGTGCGCGGCCTGCTCGCCCCCGGCGAGAACGAGCGCCTGCGCGCCCGCGTGACCGACCTCACCGAGACCCGCGCCCGCATGGTGGACGCCGCCGACGCCGAGCGGCGCCGCATCGAGCGGGACCTGCACGACGGCGCCCAGCAGCACCTGGTGAGCCTCGCGATGAACCTGGGGCGCGCGAAGGCCAAGTTCGACGACGACCCGGAGGCCGCCCGGGAGCTGGTCGCCAAGGCGCACGACGAGGCGAAGGACTCCATCGCCGCCCTGCGGGACGTCGTGCGAGGAGTCCACCCGGCGGTGCTCACCGACCGCGGCCTGGACGCCGCGCTGTCGGCCCTCGCCGCCCGGTCGCCCGTGCCGGTGACCCTGCGCGTGAGCATCGACGGCCGCTGCGGGCCCACGGCCGAGGCGATCGCCTACTTCGTGGTGAGCGAGGCGCTCACCAACGCCGTCAAGCACGCCGGCGCGCGGCGCATCGAGGTGCACGCCGAGCGGGAGGGCGGCCGCCTGCTGGTCGCCGTGGCCGACGACGGCGCGGGGGGCGCGACCGACCCGCCCGGCGGCGGGCTGTCCGGGCTGCGCGACCGCGTGGCCGCCGTGGACGGCACGTTCCGGCTCGACAGCCCCGCCGGTGCGGGGACCACCGTCTCCGTGGAGCTGCCATGCGCGTCGTGATCGCCGAGGACTCCGTGCTGCTGCGCGAGGGGCTGGTGCACCTGCTGGCGGATGCCGGCATCGAGGTGGCCGCCGCGGTCGGCGACGCCGACCTGCTGCTGCGCGCCGTCGACGAGCACCGGCCGGACCTGTGCATCGTCGACATCCGGATGCCGCCCACGCACACCGACGAGGGCGTCCGGGCGGCGCTGGTGCTGCGCGCCCAGCACCCGGACACCGCGATCCTCATGCTCAGCCAGTACGTGGAGGAGCGGTACGCCACCGACCTCATCGCGCTGGGCACCGACGGCCTGGGCTATCTCCTGAAGGACCGCGTCGCCGACGTGGCGGAGTTCACCGACGCCGTCCGCCGGGTGGCGGGCGGCGGCACGGCCCTCGACCCCGAGGTCGTGTCGCAGCTGCTGGTCCGCAGCCGGCGGCGGGACCCGCTGGAGGGCCTCACGCCGCGGGAGACCGAGGTGCTGCGCCTCATGGCCGAGGGCCGCTCCAACACGGGCATCGCCCAGGAGCTGGTGGTCACCGAGGGCGCCGTCGAGAAGCACGTGCGGTCCATCTTCGGCAAGCTCGGGCTGCCGCCCGCCGAGCAGGACCACCGGCGGGTGCTGGCGGTGCTGCGGTGGATCGAGGGCCCGGCATGACGGGCCGCACCGCGTTCCGGGTGTTCTTGGTGGTGGTCGCCCTCGTGGCGCTCGCGTTCCACACCCTGTCGGTCACCGGCACCCTGTCGAGCGAGACGCGCGTGCTCACCCGCCAGGAGCCCGGTGTGCGCACCATCGAGGTGCGGGCCGGCATGGGGAGCGTGTACGTCACCGCGCGTGCCGGGACGGATGCCGTCGCCCTGCGGCAGACCCAGCGCTGGTGGCAGGGCCGCCCGCGCTTCTCGGTGCGGCGCGCCGGGAGCCTGCTGGTGGTGGCCTCCTCGTGCCCGAACGCCCTGGGGCGGCCCTGCGAGGGCCGGCTCGACCTCACGGTGCCCCCCGGCACGGAGCTGGACATCCGCACGGACGACGGGGCCGTGCACCTGGACGGGCTGTCGGGCGGCATCCGGGTGCGCAGCGGCGACGGGGTCATCGACGCCGAGCGGCTCCGCGGCGCGGACGTGGACCTGGTGGCCGGGGACGCCGACGTGACCGCCGTGTTCACGACCGCGCCGCGCCGCATCCGCGCGACGGCCGCCGACGCCGCGGTGCGCGTCCTGGTGCCCCGCGACGGACGGGCATGGCGGGTGGAGGGCACCACCGGGGATGCGCCCCGCGACATCGAGATCGCCCAGGATCCCGCCGCGGGCCGCACGATCACCGCCGACACCGCCGACGGCCCCGTCCGCATCACCTACGCGGAGTAGGGGCCGCCGGCGGGGGCCGGTCAGATCCGCGAGACCCGCTCGCAGTCCGGCGCGATCGCGTCGGACGGGTCGGCGGCCACGGTGTCGAACCCGGTGCCGCAGGCGACGGTGTCGGTCTCGCCGTCGCGCACGTTCACGGCGTCCGCACCGGGTCCCGCGTCGATGCCGTCCTCGCCCGAGCCGCCGGTCACCTGGTCGGCACCGCCGCCCGTGACCAGCCGGTCGTCGCCGGTTCCGCCGTTGACGACGTCGTCCCCGTTGCGGGTGGTGATGAAGTCCGGGCCCGCGCCGGCGCTCACCTCGTCGTCGATCTCGTTGAACGCCTGCGTCCCGGTGCCGTGGAAGAAGGAGTCCGCGTCGGGGCTCAGGCCCACCCGCAGGCGCGTGAGCTGCGCGGCGTCGCAGCGCACGCCCTGGTTGGGGGCCGCGGTCACCGGCAGCGCGACGCACCCGTCACCGGGCACGATGCGCTGGAACGCCTGGTTGGGGGACAGGTCCACCTGCCCGGCGAGGGGCTGGTTCATCTGGAACTGGAGCCGCTCGCCGCCGTCGGTCTGCACCGAGATGGCGTCGGGCGCGACGTGCCCCGCGCCGGCGGTCGGGGACAGGAACAGCGCCATGGCGGGAACCGCGAGTGCGGCGGTGATCCCGAGGGCGGCGACGGCGAGGGCGGTGCGGCGGCGGATGGAACGCATGCGGTGCTCCTGGCGTGGGGGCGCCCGGGGCGGGCGCCGTTCGCCAACCCCGGACACCACTCCCCCGCCGGTTATTCCCGGCCGTCGTTCAGACGTTCGCCGCGCGCCGCGCGCCGGCGGCCACCGCCCGCAGGTACGCCAGGCGGAACAGCTCGACCGCGTCGTGCGCCGCGGCCTCGTCGGGCATGGGCGCGCTCACCCACCCGGAGTCCGGGAGGATCCGGTGCGGGCGGGCCCGGCCGGCGGCGAGCAGCTCGTCCCGCACGCGGCGGGGGAACGGCAGGTCGGCGACCGGCACGCGGCCGGCGTGCACGTGCCCCAGCTCGCGGCGGCCGTACCGGTACTCCGTGCCCCCGAAGCGGTGGGGATGGGCGGTCACGCCCTCCCAGGTCCCCACCTCGTCCAGGATCTCCAGCCTGGGGTCGTCCATCTCGCACCTCCGGTTCGCGGACCGACGACCCCAGGCTAGGACCTCAAGTGCACTTGAGGTCAAGCGGGCTCGACGACCACCACCGGGATCTCGCGCTCGGTCTTCGCCTGGTAGGCGTCGTAGTCCGGCCAGATGCCGGTCATGAGCGTCCACAGCCCACCGCGCTCGCCGGGCCCCGCGGTGCGCGCCCGCGCCGCCATGCGCTCCGCGCCCACCTGGATGACCACCTCCGGGTCGGCGTCCAGGTTCACGTACCAGTCCGGGTGCTCGGGCGACCCGCCGTAGGAGGCGACCACCACGTACGCGTCGCCGTGCCGCCCGTAGATGAGGGCCGTGCGGCGCGCGACGCCGCTGCGGTGCCCGCGGGTGGTGAGCAGCAGGGTCGGCACCCCGGGGCGCCACTCGTGGCCGTCGGCGCCGTCGCTGTCGGCGTAGCGCTTGACGTGGTCGGCGACCCATCCGGCTTTGGGGTCGACCGGGGTCTCGTCGATCAGGGCCATGGGGACCTCCCGGCATCGTTGGGTAGGGGGACGGTACCCGCGCCCCCGGCGTCCGGCACCCGCGCCGGGCGCCGGACGGCCCGGTGAGGCCGCTACGGCGTCCCGTCGCGACCGGGGCGGGGTGCCTCCGCGGCCAGGAGCCCGCGGTCGCGCATGACGTTGGCGAGCTGCGTCCGTGAGCTCACCGCGAGCTTGGCGTAGGCGCGGGCCAGGTTGGACTCCACCGTCCTGCGGCTCATGAACAGCGCCGCCGCGATCCCGGCATTGGTGCTGCCCTGGGCGGCCATGCGCGCCACGCTCAGCTCCGTCTGGGACAGCCCGCCGGCGGCGCGCCTGCCGGCCACCCGCGCGATCTCCTCGGATGCCCGCCGGGCGAACGGTTCCGCGCCAAGCCGCGCGAACTCCGCACCGGCCTCCTCGACGGTGCGTCGCGCGGCGGCGCGACGCTTGAGACGGCGCTCGATCTGTCCGCGCAGGAGCAGGGTCCGGGCGCGCTCGAGCGGCATCTCGAGACGGTCGTGCGCGGCGGTCGCCTCCTCCACGTGGGCCAAGGCCTCCGGGAGCTCCCCCGCCTGCGCGGCGGCCATCGCCGCCCCCCTGCATCCGATGGCGGTGCACCACGGGCGGTCGTGCAACGCGCCCCAGGCGCGCAGGCTCGCGGCGAACCCGGCCGCCCGCGCATGGTGCCCCGCCGCCGCCAGGGCCTCGATCGCGTCGGGCGCGCAGAACGCGATCGGCCATTCGTAGACGCCCGACGCCTCGACGCCGGCGATCACCGGGTCCAGGACCTCGACGGCGGCGGCGGCGTCACCGTCGAGCAGCGCCACGACGCCGAGCACCCACCGGGCGAGCCGCTGGCCGTCGGGCCACCCGACGGCGACCGCCCCCTGGAGCGCCGCGTCGGCGAGCGCGACGCCGGCGTCGCGGTTCCCCGGAGGACGTCGGCCATGCCCTGGACGGCAGCCGACCAGTACCGCATGGCGAACGCCGCGCCCTCGCCCGCCAGGACCGTGCCCCGCGCCTCCTCCCAGGCGCGTCCCAGCTCACCCTGGAGCAGGGAGGCGGTGGCGAGGTACGCGCCGGCGAACGCCAGGGTCGCGTCCTCTCCACGGGGCGTGGCCCACGCGATGTGCGCGGCGAGCCGCTCACGGGCCGCCGTGAGGCGCCCCGTGAACACCTCCACCGACGCGACCATGAGCGTGGGGCGCAGCAGGTGCGCCGCGGGCTGCTCGGCCGGTTCGAGGGCGAGCGCCCGTTCGAGCTCGCCGTGCTCCACGCCCCGCCCGGCGAACAGGGATGCGGCCTGCCGGAACGCCGCGGCCTCGGCCCGCGTCCCGTCCGCCCCGCCGAGGGCGACCGCGCGGTCCAGGTGGGCGAGCGCCGCCGCGGGGTCGCCCGTCGCCATGTCCGCGAGCGCGAGGCCGAGGTGGATGCGGGCCGCGAGGTCGTCGGCACGGCCGGTGTGGAGGAGCGCCTCCTGCAGGGAGGCGACCGGCGCACGCGGCCCCATGAACGCCAGGGCCTGGGCGGTGAGGAACAGGGCCTCGGCGCGCACCGGACCCGACGGCTCGGACGCCACGACCCGCTCGGCGTGGGCGCGGGCCGCGTCCGCGTCCCCGGCCCGGAGCCGGAGGGCCGCGGCCCGGAGCAGGCGCCGCCGGACGCCGGACGCGTCCGCGGGGGGTGTCCGCTTCGCGGCGTGCGCGGCGTGCCCGGCCGCGACCCCCGGGGCGCCACGGCGCTCGGCGCGGTCGGCGGCCTCGTCGAGCGCGGCGGCGATCCGCTCGTCGGGGCCGTCGCCTGCGCACGCCAGGTGGTGGGCCCGTTGCTCCGGATCCCCGGCGTGCGCGGCGAGCTCGGCGTGGAGCAGGCGCCGCCGGGCCCTGGGCGCGGCGGCGTACACGGCCTCGGCGAACAGCGGATGGGTGAAGGTGATCACCCCGTCGTCGCCGACCGTCACGATGTCGGCCTCCTCCGCCGGGGCCAGTGCGGCGGCGTCGACGAGCAGGGTGGTGGGGTGCGCGAGCGCGGCGGCGCGAAGCAGCGCGGCCCGGGTACCGCGCGGAAGGCGCCGCATCCGCCCGCGGGTGAGGCGCCGCAGATCGTCGGGCACCGCGAGCATCCCCTCGGCATCCGCACCCTCCAGGGCCCGGGCGACTTCGAGGGCGTGAAAGGGGTTGCCGCGTGACACGCGGATGATGCGTTCGAGCTGCGGCCGGGAGGGCGCCGTGCCCACCCCCGCCCGGACGATGTCGGTGATGGCCCCCGGATCGAGGGGGCCGACCCGATGCCGCGAGAGCGCGGGACCGAGCTCCGCGGCCAGATCGACCTCCTCCGGCTCCCCGCTCCTGCGCGTGAGCACCGCGTGGACGGCCCGCTCCTCGAGTCTGCGCAGGGCGTACACGAGGGCACGGGCGCTCGCGTGGTCGACCCACTGGGTGTCGTCGACCGCCAGGAGCAGCGGACGCCGGGCGGAGAGGACCGAGAGGATGGTGGCGAGTCCACGTCCGAGTGCGCGCGGATCGCTCTGCATGTCCGCCGCGGGCCCGCGCAGCAGCGCCGCACGGAGGGCGTCGGCCTGAGGGCCCGGGAGTTCGTCGATCCGCGCGTCCGGGACCCCGTCGAGGAGATCCGCCAGGGCGGAGAACGCGAGGCCCCGTTCGGACGGGGACGGCCGTGCCCGGAGCACCGGGTGCCCGAGCTCCGCGGCCCGTGCGATGGCGGCGCGCCAGAGCGTGCTCTTCCCGATCCCGGCCTCGCCCTCCAGCAGCAGCATGCGGGGCGCACGTCCGGAGGCGGTCAGCATCGCCTCGATGACGCCCAGGTCCGCCTCACGGCCCACCATCCCTGACACGGCGCCAGTATCGGCTGGACGCGACGGGCTGTCGAGTCCATGCAACCGGACCTGGCGACTGTGGGTTCTGGCGGGTTCTGGCGGCTTGAAACGCCGATGGCCTGGCGGTTCTGCGTGTTCTTCGCAGATGCGGGTACCGGGATTAGCATGCCGCCCGTGCCGAAGTGCCTCCCCCGGGCCCTGCCGCCGCTGCTCGCCGCCGCGGCGCTCCTCGCGACCGCCTCCGCCGCCTCGGCGGGGCAGCTGTCGGTCGACCTGCAGCCGGCCTACGTCGAGGGGCTCACCGGCGCCAACGGCTGGTTCACCGTCTCGGTCACCGCGACCTACACGTGCGAGCCCTCCGGCGATGAGATCGTCGTCGCCTGCCCCCCGCAGGAGGTGTTCCGCGACGGCACCGGTGCGGGCCGCGACGCCGGGGAGGACGGGGGCGACGGCGGGGACCGTGCGCGCGACATCACGCGCACCGCGACGTTCGCGCGCCGCAGCGGGCGCATCCGCACCGACACCGAGCGCGTGGAGTACCGCGGCCGGCCCCTGCGGGTCGACACCCAGCCGCCGCCCGCGCCGGTGATCACCAGCCCGTCCGCCGGCGTGCTCGCGTCGGCCGTGCTGCCCGGCACCCGGCTGGAGGCCGGCTACGAGTGCCCGTTCGACGGTGACGCCTCCGGGCCGGCCGGGGAGGACTCCTGCGTGGGCAGCACCGCCCAGGGCGGGCTCCTGGACACCGGCGACGCGGACGACCGCGGCACCTGGGGGGCGCGCACCCTCACGGTCACCGCACGGGACGCCGCCGGTCACGAGACCTCCACCGTCGCGACGTACCGGGTCGCCGGGGCGTACGCGCTGTCGCCGAAGACCGCCGGCGTGACCCGCGTGCCGGGCCTGCGCAACACCCGCGCGATGCGGCCGCGGGTCGGCGCGGTCGTCGGCCGCGCCACCGTGCTGCGCTGGGCGCACACCCGGGGCGCCGCCGTCTACAACGTCCAGGTGTTCCGCATCACCGCGAGCGGCGGCTACGCGAAGGTCGCCTCCGCGTTCCCCCGCCGCAACCGCTTCGCCCTGCGCCTCGCGCCCGGGGAGCGGTACGTGTGGCGGGTGTGGCCGTACATGCGCCGCACCGGCGCGTACCGCAGCACGCCGGTCGGCGTGAGCTGGTTCCGCACCCGCGGCTGACGCGCCGCCGCGGGGAACGCCTCGCCCGGGCCGCGCCGGGGTAGGCTGGCGCTCCCCCCGAAAAGGGTGTCCACGACTCGGAGCACAGCATGACCCACGCACGTGCCCTGGCAGGCGCGATCGCCGCCGGGGCGCTCCTCACCGCCGCCGGGCAGGCCGGGGCGGCGCAGCAGGTGCAGTTCCTGCAGGGCGAGCAGACCGTGGGCGTCACCCGCCCCGGCAGCACCGTCCGCACCGCGGTCACCGACCTGCTCAAGGGTCCGACGGCCGCCGAGAAGGCCAAGTGGATCCGCACGCAGATCCCGCCCAAGGTGCCGGTCCTGGCGATCACCGTCGTCAACGGCGTCGCGACCGTCGACCTGGGCGCCCGCTTCGCGGTGTTCGCCGCGGCGGACCGCCTCAACGCCCGGCTGAGCCAGCTGGTGCTCACCGTGGACGCGGTGCCGGGCGTGAGGTCGGTGCGGCTGAAGATCGAGGGCGGCACCCCGTACGGGCTGTTCCCGGGGGTCGACCTCACCCGCCCGGTCACGACGGCGGCGCTGCGCACCCCGGACCTCCCCCCGCCCGTGAACCCGGGTCCCGGCACCGGGCCCTCCACCCCGGACGTCGCGGGCCTCGAGCAGCGCCTCGCGGACCTGGGGTACCTGGACCCCGCGAAGGCCGACGGGGTCTCGGACGCCGCGACCACCAACGCCGTGATCGCGTTCCAGAAGTGGCAGCGGCTGGGCCGCGACGGCGTGGCCGGGCCGCAGACCCTCGCCGCACTGCAGACCGCGGTGCGCCCCACGCCCCGCGCAACCGGCGACGCCAAGCGGGTCGAGGTGCTCCTGGACCGCCAGGTGGCCCTGTACATCGAGAACAACCAGGTGGTGCGCACCCTGCACATCAGCTCGGGGCAGTCCGGGTTCGCGACCCCCACGGGCACGTACAAGATCCTGCGCAAGTACCCGAGGGACTGGTCGGTGCCGTACAGCGTGTGGCTCCCCTACGCCCAGTACTTCGTGGGCGGCGTCGCCTTCCACGAGGCCGCGAGCGTGCCGGTGACCCCGGCCTCCCACGGCTGCGTCCGCATCCCCAACGGAGACGCCAAATGGCTGTACGACCGCACCCCCGTCGGCACGCAGGTGATCGTCCTGGGGACCTCGGCATGAGGCGGGCCCTCATCGCGGCGGCCGCCGCGCTCGCCGCCGCCGCGGTCCCCGCCGCCGCCCAGCAGCCGCCCACGCTCGTGCCCGGACGCCTCACAGTGGCCGTGAGCCTCCCGTTCCCCGGGCTGCAGGCCGGCGCGGTGCGCCCCGACGGCACGGTCAGCTACGCCCGCGGCATGGAGATCGACATGGTCCGCGAGATCGCGACCCGCCTGGGCTTCGCCGACGTGCGGTTCGTCAACGAGCCGTTCTTCTCGCGCCTGCTCACCGCCGGCCCGAAGAGCTGGGACATGGCGGTCGCCGGCGTCACGATCACCGCCGACCGCCGGGAGCGCGTCGGGTTCTCCCGGGCGTACCTGGACGCCGACCAGGGCGTGCTGATCCGCAGGAACCTGGGGACCACGCCGGGCACCGTCGCCGCGCTCAAGCCGCTGCAGCTGTGCACCGAGCGGAACTCCACGGGGTACCGGCTCATCCGCACCGTCATCCGCCCCGACAAGGCTCCCCTGCAGGCCGGCAACGCGCAGCGGCTGTTCGGCCTGCTGCAGAGCGCCAAGTGCGACGCCGCGGTGTACGACAGCCCGGTCCTGGGCGCGGAGGTCGCCTCGGCGCCCGACCGCTACGGCCCGCTGGTGGGGCGCCTCGTGACCGGGGAGAAGTACGGCATCGTCTTCCCGAAGACGAGCACCGCGCTGCGCGGGCGCGTCGACGGCGTCGTCAAGCAGCTGGTCACCGACGGGACGATCCGCAGGCTCAGCACCCGGTGGATCAGCACGGACGTGCGCCGGCTGCCGGTCATCCCCGCCCAGTAGCGGCCATGTGACGATCATGACAAGGCGGGGCCGGCGCTCCGCCTTGTCACGATCGATACAGCCTCGCGGCACCGCGGGACGGCGTCGGTGGGCGCCGGTTTGCGGGGGCTTTACCGGCGCTTCACCGCGGCCGGTTCCGTGTTGACATAACACCCGCCGGTCCCTAGGCGCCGCCGTCCGCGGTCGTTACGTCAGACGGCCCGCGCCGTACCCCCTTGTTGCCTTGTGCGGCGCGTCACATCATTCGCCCCGCTGGCGTCCGGGACGCCGTTTCACTCCCCGGCCTCGCACATGTCATGAACGCAAGTCCGTGACGTGCGCGTCGCCGTGCCGTGAGACGCCGTCCCCGGCCTCCGCGACTCGCAGTGGCAGCGATATGTGACATACGGGCGGCCTGCACACCCGGCCGTGTGTCACGTATCAACTCACATCCGGCATGGACTGAAAGGACGTCTCGCCAATGGCAGACATCTTCGCCGTGACCCAGATCCCGGGCGCCGAGACGGGTGAGATCCCGCCCTCGCCGGTCGACCGGGACGAGAAGACCGCGATCATCTACCCGCTGGTCGACCCGCTCTGGGACATCGACACGCTCCCGCTGACCTACACGAACTCCCGTTGGTCGGCGTTCTTCTACCGCGCTGACGAGAAGCAGCTGCGTCGGGTCCTCCCCGACTGCCTCGAGCTCGAGGACGACATCGTCGAGTTCTGGTACGTCGACCACAACCACACCATGCTCGGCCCGTACGGCGAGATGGGCGTGACGGTCGCCGCGTCCTTCAAGGGTGCGGACGGCAAGAAGACCTACGGCGGTTACTACCCGTACATGTACCTCACCCAGGACGCCGCTGTGGACGCCGGCCGTGTGCTCGGCTTCCCCAAGAAGGAGGCGTTCATCCGGGTGCTGGAGCACGGCGGCAACCCGGACAACGGGTACGGCGTGTACGACGGCAAGAACTACCAGTTCGACTACTTCTCGTTCCTGATGATCCGGAACGGCTACGTCATCCACTCCGCCACCGGCAAGTACGATGACGCCGAGCTGTCGGCCCGTCCCGCCTTCTACGGCAACACCGACTACGGCCGCCTCAACATGAAGGTCATCACCTCCCCGGACATCTCGCAGTCCGAGTGGCAGCTGGTGCACCTCCCCTCCCTGGTCGACAAGGGCCTCGCCACCGCGATGGGCCGTCCCGACACCGAGGGCACGCACCGCTTCCAGGTGAAGCCGGAGTCCATCCGCACCGCCTCGCCGCAGAGCATCGACTGGTTCATGCAGGCGACCCCGTACGACAACCTCGGCCACGAGCTTCCGGCCAAGGAGATGATCGGTCTGATGACCTTCAGCTTCGACCTGATCATCCCGGCGGGCGAGGTCCTGTGGACCGAGACCTACCACCGCGACGCCACGTGGGCGGGCGCTGCCAAGCCGTACCGGTTCGGCCTGCGTCACCGCTTCCCGAAGCCCGTCGGCCTCGGCGCGTAGGCAAGGAGATCACGACGTGAGTCAGCACCTGAACGTCACGAGCGTCCCGTGGGTGGACTCGGGCGACGCCCCGCCGCTCGCGCTCGACCGTGACAAGCGCGACATCATCTCGCAGGGCATCGCGGACCCGCTTGTCGACTACGACATCGTCCCGCTGACGTACACGAACTCCCGCTGGTCGGCGTTCTTCTACCGCGCCGACGAGAAGGACCTGCGTCACGTGCTTCCGAAGGCTCTCGAGCTCGAGGACGACGTGGTGGAGTTCTGGTACGTCGACCACCTGCACACGGGTCTCGGCCCGTACGGCGAGATGGGCGTCACCATCTCCGCCTCGTGCAAGGGCCAGGACGGGAACACCTACTACGGTGGGTACTACCCGTACATGTACCTCACGCAGGACGCGGCGGTGTTCGCCGGCCGTGAGCCCTTCGGTTTCCCGAAGAAGATCGCCTACATCGTCACCCAGGAGCACGGTGGCAAGGAGGACGACGGCTACGGCGGGTTCGGCAACGACTACTTCAACTTCACGATGGAGCGTCGGGGCTACCTCCTGCACACGGCCACAGGCCGGTACGACGACGCGGAGCTGCCGGCCAAGCCGGCGTTCTACGGCGACCCGAAGTACGGGCGCATGAACCTCCGCATCCTCACCCACCCGTCGCTGAAGCAGACCAAGTGGGAGATCACCTACCTGCCGTCCGAGGTCACCAAGGCCACGGCGGCGGCGATGGGCCGTCCGGAGACCGAGGGTCAGCACCGGTTCCAGCTGAAGCCCGAGACGATCCGCACGGCGTCCGCCCAGGCCATCCGGTCGTGGGCGCTGCAGGCCAGCCCGTTCGACAACGTCGGCGCGATGCTGCCGGTCAAGGAGCTCATCGGTCTCATGAGCTACAACTTCGACCTCATCATCCCCGGTGCGTCGACGATCTGGACGAACACCGTGGAGCGCACCGACGAGGACATCGCGGACCTGCTGTTCGCGACGCCCTACCAGTACACGATGCGCCACCGGTTCCCGAAGCCCCCGGGCGTCTGAACCGAGCCACATCGCGGTTGCAGTTCACCGGGGCCGGCCCGCATGGGCCGGCCCCGGCCGCGTTCCGGCGTCAGAACCGCCCGATGGACGGTTCGGTGGGAGGCGGCGCGGACGGCCCCCGGCCGTCGTCGTCCCCGTCGTCGTCCGGCCACATGGGGGCGTCGTAGTACGGGGGTTCCTCCACCATCGGCGCCCTCCGGGCCCCGAGCTGCTGGAGGATGAGCTCGATGACCCCGTCCCCCACGTCGAAGCACCACAGCGCGAACCATCCGCGCATCAGCCCCGGGAGCCGGTCGTGGGGGTTCCAGACGACCTTGCGGGTGGAGGGCCCGGTGCCCTGGCGCGTCGCCTCGAGGGTCTGGATGCCGAAGCGCCTGGGACGCACGCCGTGGTTCATCCGGTCGCGGACGAACCGGAACATCACCGTGCCGGCGAGCAGCACGGGGACGACGACCCACTGCGGGCTCCAGGTGAGCAGCGCCAGCGGCCCGGTGCTCCAGCTCGCCAGGGAGATCACCACGATGGTCGCCACGGCCATGATCCAGGCGCCGATCACCATCGCCGCGGCCCGGTAGACCGGGCCCTTGTCGAGGTCCAGGCCCGGGAAGTGCGGATGGGCGGGACCCTGCGGGTACTTCGGGAACGCTCGCACTGCGGGCACGTTCCCCGCGGGCCGCATACGTTCCTCCCCACACGGATCGCGGAGAACCGCCAGAACCGGAGGCTGACCGTGGACAAGCGCAGACTGGGCGCGGAGGGGCCGGAGATTCCGGTGGTTGGACTGGGGACCTGGCAGGTGCTCGACGTGGGGCCGGACCTCGCGGCCGACCGGGCGAAGGTGGTTGACGCCGCCCTGGCGGCGGGTGCGAACCTGTTCGACTCCTCCCCCATGTACGGCCGGGCGGAGGCCGTCCTGGCCGACGCGCTGCGGGACCGCCGGGACGAGGCGTTCGTCGCGACGAAGGTCTGGACGCCGGACGCGGCGGCCGGCGCGGCGCAGATCGAGCGGGCCCTGGAGTGGTACGGGGGTCGCGTGGACTGCTACCAGGTGCACAACCTGGTGGGCTGGCGGCTGCACCTCCCGGTCCTGGAACGGCTGCGCGACGAGGGCCGCGTGGGCGTGGTGGGTGCGACGCACTACCAGGAGCACGCGTTCGAGGAGCTCGCCATGCTGATGCGCAGCGGCCGCATCTCGATGGTGCAGATCCCCTACAACCCGCGGGAGCGGGCGGTGGAGCGGGAGATCCTGCCCCTCGCCCAGGAGCTCGGCCTGGGCGTGCTGGTGATGCGCCCGTTCGGCGAGGGCTCGCTGCTGGCGGACCCGCCGCACCCGGAGACCCTGGAGCCGTTCCACGAGTTCGGGGTGCGGACGTGGCCGCAGGTGCTGCTCAAGTGGGTGCTCTCCGACTCGCGCGTGACCGCCGCGATCCCCGCGACGTCGGTGCCGGAGCGGATGACGGCGAACGCCCGCGCGGGGCGCCCGCCGTGGTTCGGGCCGCGCGAGCGGCGCCTGGTGGCTCAGCTGGCCGGCTGAGCCACGCGCCGCACCATCGCGGCGACCGCGAGGCCGGCGAGCGCGACGGAGGCGGCGAGGGACAGCCACAGCCCGCCGCCCACCGACACCTTGAACAGCGGCACGGTGGTGTCGCGCACGTCCATCACGTCGGCGACGCACGTGACCGTCGCGATGACGCCCAGCACCAGCACGGTGACCCACCCCCACAGCCGCCCGGACCGGGCGGCGAGCAGGACGACGGCCGCCGCCGCCAGGGCGAGGATGAGCGTGATGACGCCGTCGCTGCCGTCGTCCACGCCGGACTTCTGCAGGGGGCCGGCGACCACCCACGGCAGGAAGGCGCCCACGGCGAGCGCGGCCGACGCCCCGAGGGCGAGCAGCGGGATCCCCCGCACACCCGCGGCGCGGGCCTCCGATGGGGCCGGCGCATGGGCGGCGGGGACGGGCGGGGGCGGGATGGCGGTCATTGCGGTCCTCCGGTGGGCGGGACGGTCACCAGCACCGACCCGCCGGCGGCACCGGAGTTACCGCACCAGGACCAGCTCGTCCCCCGGGGCGATGGCGGTGCCCTTGCCCGGGTTGAGCCGCGGCGCCGTCGGCGGCTCGCCTGGGACGCGCGCGCTGCGGACGCCGATGACGCACTCCCCCGCCGACGCGCCGGCGACGATCGCGTCGGTGAAGGTGCCGCCGTCCGGCAGGTAGCGCCGGGCCGGCACCAGCGCCAGATCCGCGCCCTCGGCGCCGAACAGCTCGTCGAACACCGGCGACAGGTCGCCGTTCTCGGCCACCTGGGCGATCGCGAGGCCCACCAGGCGCTCCGACACCAGGAAGTCGTCGGGGTTCGCGACGCGGGCCAGGCGCACGGCGCGCACGTCCATGAGCTCGGCCAGGACGGTGGCGTTAGCGTTGGGGTTGCCCGGCGAGTCCAGCGACCGGCGCACCAGCACCAGCGACAGCAGGGTGCGGGCGTCCGCCTCCTCGGCCTCGATGCCGCTGCGGTGCGGCAGCAGGATCACCCGGTCCAGGCCGGGGGCGGAGACCGCGTCGGCGATGAGCGACCGGTCGGCGGTGTCGCCCGGGGTGACGGTCACCCCGATGTTCACCAGCCCGTCGGAGTCCGGCCAGTGGGCGTCGTCCACGAGCTCCGGGTCGGCCACCACCCGCACGTGGGAGCCGGGGGCCACCAGCGGGTCGAGCTCGGTGAGGATCGCCGGCCCCAGCTGGTTCCAGCCCAGCACCAGGGCGCGCAGCACCTCGGGCTCCAGCGGCGGCGGCAGGGGCCGGCCGTCGCGTTCGACGGCCACGGGGGCCAGGGTGAAGCGGTCGTCGTCCTCGGCGATGGCGATGAGCCGGTCGCCGTCGGCCAGCGGGCGCCCGGGGTCGGGGTTGAGGTGGATGCCGCCCGACGCGTCGCGGATGCCCATGACGGTGGCGTCGCGGTACGCCAGCTGGGCGTCCAGGAAGCTCTTGCCGGTGAGCCCGGGCTCCTCCCGGAAGTAGATCTCGTCGCCATCGAAGTCCAGGAGCTCCTGCACCACCGCGGCCAGGCCGGACTGGAAGCACACCTCGGCGGTGACGCGGGCGATGAGGTCCGTGCCGATGATGGTGCGCAGGCGGTCGCCGGTGACCGCGGCCAGCGCCTCGGCGTGCCGCGCATCCGAGAGCTCGGCGACCACCGACAGGCGCGACAGGTCCGGATCGATGCTCATGAGCGCCAGCACGGCCTTCACGGTCTGCGCGTCGCCGCCGGCGTCCGGGTCGCACAGCACGATCACCGCGCGGGCCGCCAGCGGGTCCACCATCGCCAGGTCGGCGGGGTCCGCCGGGTCGCCGGTGCGGCACACCAGGCGCGTGGGGTTGCCCTCCGGGATCCGATCCCGCAACACGTCCTCCATCTCCACCTTGTCGCGGCGGGACAACACCACCACCGCGGCGTCGCGCTGGTTCGCGTTCGCCTCGCACAGCTCCGACAGCACCAGCGGCAGGCTCGGCGACCATCCCAGGATGAGCGTGTGGCCGTGCTCGATCACCCGGCTCCGGCCCTTGCGCAGCTCCTCCAGGCGCTGGTCGAGCGCCGTCGCGATGAGGCCGATGAGCGCGCTCACCAGGAACAGGCCGCCCAGGGTCACCAGCAGCGAGATGATCCGGAAGCCCCACCCGGTGTCGCCCGTGAACGTGCCGGGGTCGAACGCCCGCCCCAGGGCCTCCCACATGTGCTCGACGAAGGACTCGTCGCCGCCGGCGAACAGCGCGTACAGCGCCGCGCCGATCACGACGAGGACGGCCGCGGCGGCCGCGAGGTAGGCCACCAGGGCGATCGCGCCCCGGGACATGGTGGTGTCGAACCGGTACCGGAGCCGTTCCCGGACGGATGGGCGCATGCGGTGTGCCTTCAGGTGGCGTTGCAGGAGGCGGCCCGGAGGACCGGGCCACGCGTGAGGCATCGGCCCCCGCACCCGCCTCCATGAGCGGCCCGGAACGCTAACGAGGACGCGGCGGACGTCCGTCCAGTGCGCGGCCGAACTTCCGGGTGGCTTCGTCGTCCACGGCCTCCACCACCGGCCCGTGGAGGATCGCGCCCGTCTGTGCACGTTCGCGGATAAGGGCGGGCAGCAGGTCGCGGGCCAGTCCCTCCCGCCCGGGGGCCACCGCCACCCGCGCCCGCAGGCGCACCAGCGCGTCGCCCAGGTGGTCGGCCCCGACGATCCGCGGGCGGTCGACGAACTGCGTGGGCCCCACCGGGGCGAGGGCCCCGGCGCTCTCGATGGCAGCGCGCCCCGCGTCCTCGTCGGATGCGTACAGCTCCACCTCGTACTCCCGGAACCCGCGCGGGAGCAGCGCCGCCGCCTTGAGCTCGGAGTTGACGATCCGCACCAGCTCCCCGCCGGCCCCGCGCAGGACCGTGGTGCGCAGGCTGATCTCCTCCACCACGCCCTCCACGCCCCAGGGCTCGATGCGGATGGCGTCGCCCACCCGGAACCACCGCTCGAACAGCATCAGCAGCCCGGCGATGACGTCCGCGAGGAACCGCTGCGCCGCGAACGCCACCACCAGGGCCGCGAAGGACGCGCCGATCACGGTGTCGCGCCGCTCCGCGCCCACCATCGCCGCCACGCTCAGGATCCCGGCGACCCCGAACGCGGCGTAGCTCGCGGTGGTGCGCAGCAGGGAGATCGCGGTCTCCCGCTGCTTGAGGTCCATGAGCGTGTCCGAGCGGCCCCGGCGCGCCGCGTCCCGGCGGTCGCCGCGGGCCACCAGGCGGGCGGCGAGCCACCCGGCGCTGCGGGACACCGCCCAGGCGGTGAGGAACAGCGCGGCGATCACCAGCAGGCGGCCGGCGGGCGGGCCCACGGGCAGGCGCGCGTTGACGGCGTCGATGAGGTCACCCATGGGGGCGCGCCGTACCCCCGCCCGGCCGGATTACCCATCGCCGGTGATTGCGGGAACGTCCCGGGGGGAACCGCGTCGTCGTGACCGGGGAACGTGCTCAGCGACCGCCGGCCGTCGTCCTCGACGTCGACGGCACGCTCGTGGACAGCGTCTATCTGCATGCCATCGCTTGGCAGCGGGCGTTCCGGGCACATGGGATGGAGGTCCCGGCGTGGCGTCTGCACCGCCACGTGGGCATGGGCGGCGACCGTTTCGTCCCGGCGGTCGCCGGGGACCTCACCGAGCGCCGCATCGGCGACGCCCTGCGCGAGGCCCACGACGAGGAGTTCCGGGAGCTGGTGCCCGAGGTCACGGCCCTGCCGGGCGCCGCGGCGATGCTGCGGGAGCTGGCCGACCGGGGGCACGAGCTGGTGCTGGCCAGCTCGGCGAAGGACTGGGAGGTCGACCGCTACGTCGACATGCTGGACGCCCGCGACGTGCTGGCCGGCTGGACCACGTCCGCGGATGTGCGCACCACCAAGCCCACCCCGGAGATCATCGACGTCGCGCTGGGCATCATCGGGCGCCGCGACGCGGTGATGCTGGGCGACGCCACCTGGGACTGCATCGCGGCGACGCGCGCGGGGATCCGCAGCCTGGGCCTGCTCACCGGGGGCTTCGGGCGCCTGGAGCTGCTGGAGGCCGGCGCCGTGGACGTGCTGGAACGGCTGGAGGACGTACCGGACCGCCTGGCGCCGCCCCCGATCCTCACCCGGCCATCGACGTGACGACGGCCAGCAGCGCCCCGTAGACCGCGAGCCCGCCCAGGAACCACGGGTAGCTGCTGCCGGCCCCCTCCGGCAGTTCCTCCTTGAACACGTTCAGGAGGATCGAGCCGCCGAGCAGCGCGGTCAGGAAGGCCACCACCTCCGTGCGCGTCGGCGCCGCCACCGCGGCGGCGGCCCACCCCAGCACGAGCGCCCCGGCGAGCACCGCCCGCCCCGACCGGGCGAACCGGCGCGGGTAGTGGCGCGAGAGCCCCCGGTCGGTGAGCACGAAGTGCAGGGCCATGGCGACCGAGAACAGCACCGCGAAGCCCGCCCCCGTGCGGAGGCGCAATGGCATCGTGTAGGTGATGAGGGCGTTGTAGACGGCGAACGCCCCCAGGTGGAGGCGGAAGATGCCCGGGCTCTCGTCGCCGGCGCGCCGGGCGAGCCGCTCGAGCCCGTAGAAGGCGGCGAAGCCGGCCAGGGCGACGGTGAAGATCGCCAGGTCGAGCAGCGGCGTGGGGTCGACCCGGTCCTCCAGCAGGCGGCCGATGGACTCGTTGCCCTCCACCAGTTCGGGCAACAGGTGCAGGAACACGTAGCTCACGGCGATGCCGCCGGCCGCGGACGCCACCACGCGTTCCGGCACGCCCGGGATGCGCCGCATCCGCGGGGCGGCGAGATGGACGGCCACCAGCGCCCCCGCGATCAGCAGCGCGAGGGCGAGGGCGGTTCCGGTGCCCACCGGGCTACTTCACGGAGCCGGCCAGCAGCCCCTGCACGAAGTACCGCTGGAAGGCGAAGAACACCGCCAGCGGGATCACGAGCGAGATGAACGCGGCGGGTGCGATCACCTCGATGTTGCTGCCGAACTGCCGCAGCTGGCTGAAGATCGCCACGGTGATCGGTTGCGTGTCGCGCCCCAGGGTCAGGGCGATGAGCAGGTCGTTCCACGTCCACAGGAACTGGAAGATCGCCAGGCTGGCGATGGCCGGCAGGCCCAGCGGCATGATCACCCGGGCGAAGATCCGGAGCTCCGACGCCCCGTCGATGCGGGCCGCCTCCAGCAGCTCCCGGGGGATCCCCACGAAGAAGTTCCGCAGCAGGAAGATCGCGAACGGCAGGCCGAACGCGGTGTGGAACAGGATGAGCCCGATGATCGTGTCGAAGATCCCGAGGTCGTTGTAGAGCGAGAAGATCGGGATGAGCGCCATCTGGATGGGCACGACCAGCAGACCCACCACGATGATGAACAGCCAGTCCCGGCCCGGGAACTCCAGGAACGCGAAGGCGTAGGCCGCCAGGGCCCCCACGATGATGGGCAGCAGCGTGCCGCCCACCGAGATCCACACGGTGGTCCACAGCGACGAGGTGATGGCGCCGTCATCCAGCACGCGCCGGTAGTTCTCCAGGCTCAGCAGGCCGGTGTCGGTGATGGCGTTCCACCAGCCGGTGGACTGGATCTCCGACGGCAGCAGCAGCGAGGTGAGCAGCAGGCCGAGGGTCGGCACCAGCCAGGCGATGCCGATCACGGCCAGCAGGATCGCCACCGGCGCGCGGGTGAGCATGCGGGTGATGCGGGCGCCGGTGGCCGGGCGGGTGCCGGCGCGGGCCTCGGGCGGGGCGGTGGCCAGGGTGGGTGCCTCGGTGGTGGTCATTGCTCCCTCCGGAACCGCCGGACGTTGAGGGCGAGCACCGGGATGACCAGCAGGAACAGGAACACGGCGATCGCCGAGCCCAGACCGAAATCGTTGGTGCCGCCGAACGCGGTGCGCCACATCGCCAGGGCGATGACGTTGGCGTCGTCCTGCACGCTGGCCGGCGCGACCGATAGGACGATGTCGAACACCTTCAGGACGTTGATGACCATCGTGATGAACACGACCGCGAGCACGGGCGCGAGCAGCGGCACCGTCACGCGCCGGAACACCTGCCACTCGGACGCGCCGTCGGTGCGGGCCGCCTCCTGCAGGTCCCGGGGGATCGCGGCGAGGCCCGCCCCGATCACCACCATCGCGAAGCCCGCCCACACCCAGATGTAGGCCATCATCACCGCGGGTGTGATGAGCCCCTGACCGAGCCAGTTCACGCCGTCGAAGGGCTCGGCGAAGGTCTTGGGGCCGATCGCGACCCGGTACCGGCCGTCGGCGACCCCCTCGAACCTGAAGGTGCCGTCCGGGCCGCTCGTCGTGCTCGCCACGGTGTCCCCGCCCGGCCGCCGCAGCTCGACGGTGACCCCCGGCAGGCCGGACTCGCCGGGCTCGACCACGCCGGCGCGGCCGCCGCCGGGGCGGAAGTCCCGCCACACGACGCCGGTGATCGTGCCGGGCCGCGGGGTGGGCCGCACGGCCTCCTCGGAAGTCGCCCGGGACCTCCAGGCGCGGATGCCGGTGAGGCCCATCAGCGCGACGCCGCCGGGGCCTGCGGTGTGCACCAGGCGATGCCGCCGTGCCGCCGGCCAGGGACGAGGAGGAGGGCGCGCCGACGACAGGACCCCCGGCGGGTCCACCCAGTCGGAGACCGCGCCGATGGTGGCGTTCAGCGCCCCGCGGTCCGGCTCCTTCTCGTACATGACCCGCCAGATCACGCCCGCGGCGAACAGGAGATCGCCATGGGCATGAACACCGCGACCTTGAAGGCCACGCTCCAGCGGATCTTCTCGGTGAGCACCGCGAAGATCAGGCCGATCGCGGTGACCAGGGCGGGCACCACCGCCACCCACAGCGCGTTGTTCTTGATGGCCGTGAGCAGCGGGTCGCTGGTGAACAGCGTCCGGTAGTTGCCGAACCCGATGAACGCGTCGCCGGAGCGGTCGTAGAAGCTCCGGACGACGGTGTTCACCGCCGGGTAGACCAGCCACACCCCCAGCAGGACCGCCGCCGGCAGCAGGAACGCGCCGGCGACCAGGCGGTCCCTGAGGCGGCCGCGGCGGCGCTCCCCGGGGACCGGGGGTGCCGCCGCGATGTTCCCGCCCACCATGTACCTACTTGTAGGCCCGGGCCGCGTCGCGCTCGAGGCGCTGGGCGGTGGCCTGGGGGTTCGGGTTGCGCAGGAAGTGGAAGTCCTTCCACATCCCCTGGCCGACGGTGGCGCCGAACGAGGCCGGCTGAAGGTCGGACAGGTCGAACCGGAACGTCTCGGCGTCGGCCAGCGCGGTGGCGGTCTGCTGGGTCGTCCTGGTAGGCGTTCTCGTCGACGTTCTTGTTGGGGCTGGAGAACCCGCCCTGCTCCACCCAGATCTGCGCGGCCTCGGGGGTCGCGGAGGGCGTCTCCTCCACCAGGCGCGCCTGCGGGCGGTCAGCCGCGAACATCATGACCTGGTGCGGCCGCTGATGGCGAATCCGGGCGTCCTCGACACTTCGGGAACGAACACGGCCAGCGGATCCGTTCGCCGCCTCCCGAGGTTCGCGTCGGCCGGCAGGGCCGTGGGCACGAAGTCGCCCTCGATGACCATGGCGGCCTTGGGGCTGTCGCCGAAGGTCTGCGCGACGCTGGTGGGGAACTCGGTCTGCAGGGCCCCGTCGATGCCGCCCGCGATGTTCTGCGGGTCGCCGATGACGTCCTTCATCATCGTGAGGGCGCTGATCACCGAGGGGTCGGTCCACGGGATCTCGTGGTTCGCCAGCTGGTCGTACTTCTCGGGGCCGGCGGACCGCAGGTAGATGTTCTCGAACAGGTCGGTGAGGGTCCAGCCGTCGGCGCCGGCGATGGAGAACGCCGGGACGCCCGAGTCCTTCCAGGGTCTTGGCGGCGGCGATGAAGTCCTCCCAGTTGGCCGGGGGCTCGACGCCGGCGTCGTCGAAGAGCTGCGGGTTGAACCACACCGTGCTCTTGTTGGCGCCCTTGAAGTAGAGGCCGTAGAGCTTCCCGTCCACCTTGCCCTGGTCCACCCAGCCCTGGGAGTAGTTCTGGGTGATCGTGTCCTGGGCGAAGTCGATGGGCTTCAGCGCGCCGCGGGCGGCGAAGTCCTTCACGAGGCCCGGCTGCGCGACGGCCGCCAGGTCGGGCGGGTTCCCGCCCTGCACCGCCGTGGACAGGACGGTGGGGAGCTGGTCGCCGCCCGAGGTGTACCTGACGGTGACGTTGGGGTACTTCTCCCGGAAGCCGTCCAGCACCTTCTGGAACTTGGCCTGCTCGTCGCCGGACCAGACGGCGGTCATGCTGACCGTGCCCTTCACGTTCTCGTCGCCGGCCGCGGTGGAGCCGCCGCCCCCGCCCGAGCCGCTGTCGCTGCCGCCGCACCCGGCGAGCAGCGCGAGGGCCGCGGCCATGGCCGCGAGGAGGGTGAACGGTCGTCGTGCCGATCCAATGGGTCGTCTCATGCGGATGCTCCAATCACCGGTGCCGCGTCGGAGATCCCGAGACCGTTCCCGGGATCGAAGAAGTGGAGGGCCGTGACGTCCACGGCCAGCTCGGCTGTCCCCCTCCGAGATGCCGGACCTCGGGGAGATCCGGGCCACCAGGGGCGTCTCGCCGGCGGGGACGGTGCCGCCCTCGGGGGTGCCGGCCTCCTGGGGGTCCACGCCACGCTCCTCGGGTTCGATGTCCACGTCGCGCAGGCCGGTCGCCAGGTGCGCGACGATCTCCGAGCCCAGCGCCTCGCGCAGGATCACGCGGCCGCGCAGGCGGGGTGACTCGGGATCCCGGGCGTGGGCCGGGTCCTCGAGGTCCTCCGGCCGGATCCCCACCACCACCTCTCGGCCGGCGTACTCCCGCAGGGCGGGCCGCCGGGCGAGGACCTCGCCGGTCACCGGCAGGCGGGCGTCGCCCAGATCGGCGTACAGCGCGTCGCCGTCCTGGGTGATGGTGGCCGCGAAGAGGTTCATCGCGGGACTGCCGATGAACCCGGCCACGAACAGGTTGGCGGGCTCGTCGTACAGCACCTGGGGCGGCGCGACCTGCTGCAGCACGCCCTTGCGCATCACCGCGACCCGGTCGCCCATGGTCATCGCCTCGACCTGGTCGTGGGTCACGTAGATGGTGGTGACCCCCAGCTCCGACTGGAGGCGGGAGATCTCGGCGCGGGTCTGCACGCGCAGCTTCGCGTCGAGGTTGGACAGGGGCTCGTCCATGAGGAACACGCGCGGCCGGCGGACGATGGCCCGTCCCATCGCCACCCGCTGCCGCTGGCCGCCGGAGAGGGCACGCGGCTTGCGCTGCAGGTACGGCTCCAGCCCCAGCACGCGCGCCGCGTCGGTGACCCGCCGCTGCACCTCGGCCTTCTCCACCTTCTGGAGCCGGAGGCCGAATGCGATGTTCTCGAAGACCGTGAGATGCGGGTAGAGCGCGTAGCTCTGGAACACCATCGCGATGTCCCGGTCCTTGGCGGGCACCTCGTTCACGGTGCGGTCCCCGATGCGCAGCTCGCCGCCGGAGATCTCCTCCAGCCCGGCGACCATGCGCAGCGCGGTGGTCTTCCCGCATCCCGACGGCCCCACGAGGACGACGAACTCGCCGTCCCCGATGTCGAGGCTCAGGTCCCGTACGGCGACCGTTCCGTCGCCGTAGACCTTCCAGATGTTTTCGAACGTCACGTTTGCCACGCGACGCCGGTTCCCAGGGCGCGGCGGCGGTAAACGGACGGATTTCAGGAACCACGCAGCAGGGGACGGCCCGTTCCCGGCGCCCGGCCGTCGAAACGCGAAGCGCTTCGCGTGTGCCCCTCCGTCCGGCCCGCGGGACGTGGCCCGCCGCGATCCCCCTGCAAATGAGGCCCGGAAGGGCCCATTCTCAGTCTCAGCTTGACGCTGAGGTCATACCGGGGGAGCGGGATGCGGGCGCCGGTTGCCGGCGCCCGCGGGTGACGCTCAGACCGCGGCGGGCTCCACGAGCACGCGGGTCACGGGAACGGGGTTCGCCACGATGTCGAGCACCGGGCAGTGGGCGTCCACGGCCTCGGCGAGCTCGCGGTAGCGCTCGGGGGACTCGGGGCCCTCCAGGCTCACCTGCAGGCGAACGTCGTTGAAGCCGGCGCGCACGGAGCGGTCGATCCCGAAGAAGCCGAGCAGGTCGATGTCGGCGTCCGCCTCGACGCGCACGCGGTCGAGGGCGATGCCGAGGTTGGCGGCCCACACCTTGTAGGTGATGGCCTGGCAGGACGCGAGGCCGGCGAGGACGGCCTCCACGGGGTTCGCGCCGGTGTCGGTGCCGCCCAGGACGGCCGGCTCGTCGATCACCACGGTGTGCTGCCGGGCGCTCACCTCGGCCCGCAGGCCCTCCTCGATCTCGGTGGCGACGCCGAAGGTCGCCTTCGCGCGGCCCGGGTTGTCGCGGAAACCGGAGATCAGGCTCCGGACGGGGTTGTCCTCGCTCATGCGTCGCTCCTCGGTGCGAACGGGATGGGGTACCCCTCCGGGGCCGGCGGCGAGAATACCAAGAAACCCAGCGGTGAATGACCTGTTTGTCGTCCACCGCCCGATGTTCGCGGCGCCGCCGCCGTGGGTATGGCCGCTCGTCCGGCTCACGAGGAACGGGAACCGCATGTCAGTGGACGACGCGCCCACGGGGCGCCAGATGGGATCGCGGCGCTGGCTGATCCTGGGCGGGGTCGTGCTCGCCCTGGTCGTCATCGCCGTGGTCATCGCGGTCGCCGCCTCGGGCGGCGGCGACGACGCGCCCGCGGCGCGGGCCTGGCCGGCCACGGCGCCGGCCTTCACCGCGGACGACCTCACCGCCGATCCGGTGTCCGCATGGATCACGAACGGCGGGACGCTGTCGAACCAGCGGTACTCGCCGCTCAAGGACATCGACACCGGCAACGTCGACGGCCTCAAGGGCGTCTGGATGACCCACCTCGGGTCCGCCACCGCCGCCAAGTACTCGGCGGAGGGCCAGCCGATCGCCTATGACGGCGTGATCTACGTCCCCACGGGCGACGACGACGTGTTCGCCGTCGACGTGGCGACCGGCAAGGTGCGCTGGCACTACGACAGCGGGATCGACCAGACGATCGCCACCGTCTGCTGCGGGTGGCTCAGCCGCGGCGTCGCCCTCGGCGACGGACGCGTCTACATCGGCCAGCTCGACGGCAACCTCGTCGCGCTCGACCAGGCCACCGGAAAGATCGCCTGGAAGACGCAGGTGGGCGACCACCGCAAGGGCTACACCATCACCGCGGCCCCGCTGTACGTGAACGGCATGGTGGTCACCGGCGTGAGCGGCGGCGAGTTCTCCATCCGCGGCCGGGTGCAGGCGTACGACGCGGCCACCGGCAAGCAGCGGTGGGTGTTCAACACCATCCCCGCCCCCGGCGAGCCCGGCCACGAGACCTGGCCGCAGCAGGGTGACGCCTGGTCGCACGGCGGCGCACCGATGTGGCAGACCCCCGCCGTCGACCCCTCCCTGGGACTCATGTACTTCTCCACCGGCAACGCCTCCCCCGACCTCGACGGCTCCGGCCGGGAGGGCGACAACCTCTACGCCGCCTCGATCGTGGCGGTGGAGGTCGCCACCGGGAAGGTGCGGTGGCACTACCAGCTGGTCCATCACGACATCTGGGACTACGACGCCCCCAGCCCCGTCGTGCTGTTCGACGCGGAGTTCGACGGCGCGACGCGCAGGGCGCTCGCGGAGACCAGCAAGACCGGCTGGACCTACGTGCTCGACAGGGAGACCGGCAAGCCGCTGCTGCCGGTGAAGGAGACCCCCGTTCCGCAGGACCCGGTGCAGAAGACCGCGGCCACCCAGCCCATCCCCCAGTACGACCCGTTCTTCCCGCACGAGATCAACGATCAGGACGTCGCGGACATCACCGCACTGGCGAAGAAGAACGCCAAGGGCGGGAAGATCCCGCCGGTCGTCAAGGGCGGGATCTACCAGCCGTTCGGCAAGGAGATCCGCGTGATCTCCCCCGGGCCGCAGGGCGGGGTGAACTGGCAGCCCATGAGCTACAGCCGCGACACCGGCTACCTCTACATCTGCGGCATGCGCTCGGTGTCGGGCTACACCCGCAGCGGAGAGGGCATCCCTGAGGGCAAGCAGGGCCAGGTCGCGGACCTGGGCAGCGTGTTCACCACCACCGGCTTCGGCTCCCAGACCGGGTACTTCGGGGCCTGGGACCCCACCACCGGGAAGACCGTGTGGCAGCAGCGCTGGGCGGAGTCCTGCTACTCCGGCGCGGTGACGACCGCCGGCGGCCTGGTGTTCGTGGGCCGCAACAACGGCGAGCTGCAGGCGTACGACGCGAAGACCGGCGACCAGAAGTGGAGCTTCCAGACCGGCGCCGGCGCGAACTCCACCGTCACGGTGTTCGAGCGGGACGGCACCCAGTACATCGCGTTCCTGGCCGGCGGGAACGCCCTGGCGGCGAGCCCGCACGGCGACAACCTGTGGCTGTTCTCGCTGGACGGGACCATGGGCCCCGCGGCGGCACCCGGCCAGGGCGAGGGCGCGGGCCATGCGGGCGAGGCCCCGAACACCCCGCCGGAGGCGGCCAAGGGAGACCCCACCGCGGGCCGCGCCGTCTTCCAGGAGAACTGCACCGGGTGCCACGGCGCGAACGCGCTCGGCGGCAACGGCGGGCCGAGCCTCGCCGACGTCAACGACGCCGGCCGGGTGCAGGCGCAGGTGCGCAACGGCGGCGGCGGGATGCCGGCGTTCCGCGGGACCCTGACGCCGCAGCAGATCGCGGACGTCTCCGCCTACGTCGCGACGCAGGTCGGGCCGTAGGCGACCAACGCCGGGAGGGGCGAGCGCCGCGCCCCTCCCGGCCCTTCGCTTGCGTTCTCACCGCGAGGTGTCGTCAAATGCCGCCGACGGCACCTCATCGCAGGGAGGCGACATGCGCGCACGGATCGTGCGGGCGGGGCTGGCGGCCCTGACCGCCGCGACGGCCCCGGCCGCGGGGCTCACACCGGCCGAGGAGACCCTGCTGGGACGCATCCCGGCCGAGGTGCGGCCGTACTGCGCCCCCGACGCGCGGCCGCCGAGCACCTCCGCCCTTGCGGCGCTCCGGTGCGATCTGCCCACCTCCGTGGGCGTCATCGTCCGGTACTCGAGCTATCCGACGTACACCTCGATGATCCGGGTGTACGCCGGCGTGGTGCGCCTCTCCCCGCAGCGCATCGTGCCCGGAGGCAGCTGCTCGGAGAGCCGCCTCCCCGCCGAGCGCGTCTACACGATCGCTGGCATCCCGGCGGGACGGTGGACCTGCTTCCGCACCGCGAGCGGCGCGACGACGCTGGCGTGGACCTCGCCACGGATCGCGACGCTCATCTGGGCCGTCCGGCCGGACGGCGACCACGCGGCGATGCTCCGGTGGTGGCCCGGGCGCACGGGGTCCGAGGGACACCGCCCCGGAGGTCGCGACCGCGGGCGCTGTTCCCCAACGCCCTCGAACGCGCGCTGCTGCTGGACATCGGGGCGACGGCGGCACGCCGGGATGCGTCCGGCCTCGCCAGGTGGGCACGTGGGTCGCCGCGCTGCGTGCTCGACCGGTTCGCGGCAGATCACCTATCGCCGCTACGCGGAGGGCGAGGCGGCGCAACGCGACTACGTCCTCAGCGTCGCGGCGCTGGGCATCACCGAGCGGACCGGCGGGGCGTGCGACGACACCCAGGACACCGAGCGGTACTACGGCATCGGACCGCGGGGCCGTTATGCGTGCACCACGGTCGATGGCCGGGCCCGGCTCGAGTGGATCGACTTCGGCCGCGCGATCCGCGGCATCGTCACGCAGGCGGGGACCCAGTCCGACCTCCTGGCGTGGTGGCGCACCCAGCCGCGCTGACCACCGCCCCGCATTGGCCGCGGCCCTCAACCGGGCCCCGGCCAATGCCGATTCAGCGATCAAGATTGCATCGCGCCGCCCTGGCCCGATAACGTCGTCCGTGGTCAAGAGCGCCAGCGCAAAGCCCCGGCTCGCTGGCCGGCTTCCCTCCTCCGCGGTGGGGTGCCCCGGGTGATGACCAGGCCGCGGCCGCCCCCAGCGGGCGCCCGTGGCAAGCGCGGACCCGCATTCCGGGTCCAGAACCACGACCCAGGATCACCATGACCATCACCCTGCACCGCGGGCGTGCGCGGCGTGCCGCCGCACCCGGAGTCCGCCCCCTCGCGGACTGCGTCGGCGCCGGCCTGCGCGTCCCCGTCCTCGGCGGCGCGTGGGCGCCGTACGTCAACCTCGACTGCGCCGCCACCGCGCCCGCCCTGGTCGCGGTCACCGACGCCGTCACCCGGCTGCTGCCCCACTACGCCAGCGTCCACAGGGGCGCCGGCCTGCCGTCCCGCACCTGCACCGCCGCCTACGAGGCCGCGCGGCGCACCGTCCACGCGTTCGTGGGGAGCCGCGACGGCGACGTCGCGGTGTTCACCCGGAACACCACCGACGCCCTCAACCTGGTGGCCACCGCCGTCCCCCGCGGCGCCGGGGACGTGCTGTTCCTCGACCTCGAGCACCACGCCAACCTGCTGCCCTGGCAGGCCCTGCCCCACCGCTGCATCCCCGTCGCCGCGACGGTCACCGAGACGCTCGAGCGGCTCGCCGCCGCGCTCGCCGCCGCCCCGGCGGCCCTGGTCGCCATCACCGGCGCATCGAACGTGACCGGCGAGGTCACGCCGGTGCGGGACATAGCCGCGCTCGCCCGCACCGCCGGCGCGCGCGTCGTGGTGGACGCCGCGCAGCTGGCACCCCACCGCCGCATCGACCTGGCGGAGCTGGGTGCCGACTACGTCGCGCTGTCCGGGCACAAGCTGTACGCGCCGTTCGGCGCCGGGGCCCTGGTGGGCCGGCGGGACTGGCTGGACGCCGCGCCCCCGTACCAGCTGGGCGGCGGGGCGGTCCGCGAGGTGACGATCGCCGAGACCCGCTGGGCGGACGCCCCCGCCCGCCACGAGGGGGGCACCCCCAACCTCGTGGGCGCCGTCGCCCTGGCGGAGGCCTGCCGGGTCCTGGCCGGCCTGCCCGGGGGCGCGCTCGAGGCGCACGAGCATGCGCTGCTCACCCGACTGCGCGACGGGCTCGCGGCGATCGGCGGGGTCCGCGTGCACCGGGTGTGGAGCGACCACGACGACGTGGTGGGCGTGGCGTCCTTCGCCGTGGAGGGGCACGACCCGGGCGAGCTCGGCGCGTGCCTGTCCGCCGAGCACGCGATCGGCGTCCGGAGCGGCCGGTTCTGCGCCCACCCGCTGCTGTCGCGGCTCGGCGCGCCCGAGGGCGCGCTGCGTGTGAGCTTCGGGCTGGGCACCACCCTCGCGGACGTCGACCGGCTGCTCGCCGCGCTTGAGCGCGTCCTGCGGGACGGGCCGCGGCACGCGTACCGCAGGGACGGCGTCGCGTGGGTTCCGGTGGAGGACGACCGGCCGTCTCCGGACCTGTGACGGACGCGGGACCGTCGGGCCGCGGCGCGCGCGATCGCGGGTGACTGCCGGCTGCAGCCCAGACCGTCATCGCAAGGAGCCCACCAGATGTCCGACATCCTCAACGAGGTGCTCGCCGCCAACGCGGCGTACGCCGACGACTTCGGCGACAAGGGGTCGCTCGCCCTGCCGCCCGCCCGCGGCTTCGCCATCCTCACCTGCATGGACGCCCGCCTGGATCCCGCCAAGTACGCGGGCCTCGCCGAGGGCGACGCCCATGTCATCCGCCGCCGGAGGCCGGGCCAGTGACGACGCCATCCGCTCCCTGGTGATCTCCTACAAGCTGCTCGGCACGCGCGAGTGGTTCGTGATCCACCACACCGACTGCGGGATGGAGTTCTTCACCGACGGCGTCATGCGCGGCCTGCTGCGCAGCAGCCTCGAGACCGCCCAGCTGGGCGCGGACGGCTTCACCGATGTCGGCGCCGGCCCCGGCTCCACCGAGGGCGACTACATCGACTGGCTCACGATCGCCGACCAGCAGGGCGCCGTCGTGGACGACGTGACCCGCATCCGGAACCACCCGCTCGTCCCGCGCGGCATCCCCGTGTACGGCTACGTCTACGACGTGCGCTCGGGCCGGCTGATCGAGGTTCCCGAGGCGACCCGGGTGGGCGCGGCGTCCTGACGCCGCGCGCGGGGGTGCGCCCGCCCGGGCGCACCCCCGCGCGACACGCTCCGGCCGATCCCCCGACCCGGCCCGAGCGGTCGGAGTTCCACCGGCCGGTGCGACCGGGCACAATCCGGCCCATGCGCATCTCGGCGAAGGCGGACTACGGCCTGCGGGCCATGGCCGCCCTGGCGCTCCTGCAGGCCGAGCGGGAGGGCCCGGTCACCAGGGAGCAGATCGCCGAGGCGCAGGAGATCCCCCTGGCGTTCCTCGAGAACATCCTCCTGGACCTCAAGCGCGCCGGGCTGGTGATGAGCATCCGCGGGCAGCGGGGCGGGTTCCGCCTCCTGCGCCCGGCCGAGGCGATCACACTCGCCCAGGTGATCCGCGCCCTCGAGGGCCCGTTGGCGAGCGTCCGGGGGCAGCGGCCCGAGGACCTCGCGTTCCAGGGCCCCGCCGCGCCCCTGCGCGACGTGTGGGTCGCGGTGCGCGCGAACCTTCGCGCGGTCCTGGAGCGAGTGACGATCGCGGACCTCGTCGGGGGATCGCTCCCCGAGGAGGTCTCGGCGCTCACCCGCGTCCCGGACGCGTGGCACGGCCGCTGACCGCGGGTCCGCGGGGCTGCGCCCCCCTGCCGGCGGTCGCCGTGGCACGGCGGCAGGCATCCCGCCTCATCGCGCGGGGTAGGCCCTTCCGGACACCATCCGAATCCGGGAGGGACCATGACCACGACCGCGACGATCGAGGCGATGCTGCGCAGCCACCCGGAGCGCGGGGGCGCGGCGGGGCCTGACCTGCTGGTCCGCGCGATCCGCGAGCTGGCCGACTGCGAGCAGGCGTGCGTGCAGTGCGCCGACGCCTGCGTGGGCGAGCACGGCGGGGCGGAGCTCGACGCCTGCATCCAGACGGACCTCGCCTGCGCCGACGCGTGCGCGATGACCCGGCGGGTGCTGAGCCGCCGCACCGGCCAGGACCCCCGCCTGATGGCGATCGTGACCGAGGTGTGCGAGGAGCTGTGCTCCACCTGTGCGGCCGAGTGCGAGCGCCATGCGCCGCACATGCGGCACTGCGCCGAGTGCGCCGCACGGTGCCGCGCGTGCGCCGAGGTGTGCCGCGACCTGCTGGTCGCCATCGCATGAGCCGGTTGACACGATGTTTGCGCGTGCACGCATCGGGTCTACCGTGACGGTATGACCACCGGGATCCATCAGATCGACGCGCTCCTCGCGCCCGCCCGCACCGGCGTCCACGGACGGCGGGTCGTGGTGATCGGCGGGGGGTTCGCGGGCCTCCGGGCCGTGCGGGCCCTCCGCGGCGCGCCCGTCGACATCACGCTCGTCGACCGCCGCAACTTCCACCTGTTCCAGCCGCTGCTGTACCAGGTGGCGACCGGGGCGCTGAGCTCCGGGGAGATCGCGGCCCCGCTGCGCGCCGTGCTGCGCCACCAGGCCAACGTGCGGGTGGTGCTGGGCGAGGTTGACGACATCGACCTCGCCGGCCGCCGCGTGCTGCTGCAGCCGCTGGAGGCGGGCGCCGCGACGTCACTGCCGTACGACGACCTGGTGGTCGCCGCGGGCGGGCGCACCACGTACTTCGGCAACGACGCCTGGGAGCCCCTGGCCCCCGGCCTCAAGACCGTCGAGGACGCCCTGGAGCTGCGGCGCCGCATCCTGGTGGCGTTCGAGGCGGCGGAGCGCGAGGACGACCCCGAGGTGCAGCGCGAGTGGCTCACCTTCGCGGTGGTCGGGGCGGGCCCCACCGGCGTGGAGATGGCCGGCCAGATCGTCGAGATGGCGCGCGACACCCTTCGCCGTGACTTCCGCCGCATCGACCCCTCCACCGCGCGCGTGCTGCTCATCGAGGCGGCGCCCGGGGTGCTGCCCGGTTTCCCGCCCAAGCTGCAGGAGCGCGCCGGGCGGGACCTCTCCGGGCACGGCGTGGAGCTGATGCTCCAGCGGATGGTCGTGGAGCTCACCACCCGCGAGGTCGCCCTGCGCGACCCGGACGGCCGCGTGGAGCGCCTCGCCACCCGCACCGTCATCTGGGGCGCCGGTGTGCGGGCGTCGGCGCTCGGCGAGCGCCTGGCCGGGCAGGCCGGCGTGGACGTCGACCGCGGCGGCCGCATCCCCGTGGCACCGGACTTCTCGCTGCCCGGGCACCCGGAGGTGTTCGTGGTGGGCGACATGGCGCGCACCGAGGGCGAGAACGGGGCGCCGCTGCCGGGCATCGCCCCCGTGGCGATGCAGGAGGGCACCCACGTGGGCCGCGTGATCGCCGCCCGCGCCTCGGGCCGTCCCGCACCCGCGCCGTTCCGGTACCACGACAAGGGCAGCCTGGCGACGATCGGCCGGGCCCGCGCCGTGGGCACGGTGTTCGGCCTGCCACTGGCGGGCCTCCCCGCCTGGCTCGCCTGGCTCGGGATCCACCTGACCTACCTCATCGGGTTCCAGAACCGGCTGTTCGTGTTCATGCGGTGGTCCATCAGCTTCCTCACCCGCGGCCGCGGGGCCCGGCTCATCAACGAGCCGTGGGAGGCGACCGGTGCCGGCGCCGTCGCCGCCCTCGCGGACGACGACGCGGAGCCGGCGGCCGGGGACCGTCAGGTGGTCGCGGCGGCGGGGCGGCGCAGCGGGAGCTGAGCGGCGAGCCGCGCCAGCCAGGCGCGGTGCTGCAGCAGGTGCGTGCCCACGATCACGCTCAGGGCGAACGCGGCGGCGCCGTGCAGCCCGCCGCCGCCCAGGCCGGCCCACGACAGCAGGCCGCTGGGGACCAGCGCCAGGGCCGACACCGTGCTCACGGCGTTCACCGCCATGCGCCGGCGGGTGCGCTCCTGCATCCTCCCCCACCCCTTGCGGGCGATGGCCCGGACCGTGCGGATGCGGCGGGCGACGTGCAGCACGGTGATCGCGGCGAACGCCAGCCCCAGCACCACGTGCGCGGTGAGCGCGCCGGCGGCGAGCGCCAGGCAGCTCGCGCCGAACGTGGCGGCCATCCCCGCGATCTCGGCGACGGTGCGGGCGGGGACCCCGCCGCGGCGGGGTGCGGGGCGTGCGGGGCGGGGCGGTGCGGCGGTCGCCGGCATGTGGGCCTCCGGGACGGGTGGACGATTCCGGTGAAGGCTCGGCCACTCGTGCTGCGATCCCGATGGGGGCCGGTCGCGGATTCCGTCCGCGGATGGTCAGGAATCCGTCAGGACGGACGCGCGGGGGCCGCGATACGGCCCCCGCGCATGGGGCGGCCCGGGATGCGGTCCCGGGCGAGGGGCCGGGGCTAGCGGGCGCCCGCGGCGGCAGGTGCCGCGGCGAACAGCTCCACCATCGCCTCGCAGAACGCCGGAAGGTCGTTCGGCGCGCGGCTGGTGACGAGGTTGCCGTCCCGGCACACCTCCTCGTTGACCCGGGTGCCGCCGGCGTTCTCGATGTCGGTCGCCAGGCTGGGCCAGGAGGTGAGCGTGCGGCCGCGCACCGCGTCGGCCTGCACCAGCAGCCACGGCGCGTGGCAGATCGCGGCGACCGGCTTGCCGGCGTCCATGAAGTGCTTCACGAACCGCACGGCCCGCTCGTCCATCCGCAGGCGGTCGGGGTTCGCCACGCCACCCGGCAGCATCAGGCCGTCGTAGACGGAGGGGTCCGGGCCGTCGTGCAGCGAGGTGTCCACCGGGAACAGGTCGGCCTTGTCCAGGTGGTTCATGGCCTGCGCCTCACCGGGGTCCGGGGCGATGAGCTCGGCGTGGCCGCCGGCGGCGCGCACGGCGCTCATGGGTTCGGCGAGCTCGGCCTGCTCGATGCCCTCGTTCGCCACGAGGAACGCGATTCGGCGCCCCTCGAGGGGCCTGCCGCCGCGGGTGTGGGGGTCGGACATGGGATGTCACCTGCCTTCTCTCGGGAGCGCGTGGTCATGCCCGGAGCGGGCCTCCGCCAAACCGTCGAGCACCCGTTGCGCGGCCAGCGCCGAGCGCTCCTTGTCCTTGGTCTCCACCACGCAGTCCACCGGCAGGTCGCCGACCTGGGCGGCGAACGCCGTGAAGGCCGCCTCGTCGAGGGCGTCGGCGTGGGCGCCGCGGCGCCGGCCCTCGGCCTGGGTGGAGAAGTGCACCTCGGGACGCCCGTCGCCCGGCGTCCAGGTCTCCATCGCCAGCAGCGCGCCCTCCCGGGGCGTGAGCGGCTCCGCGGAGGGCATGAGGCGGTGGTGGAACACGTCGAACACCACCGGCAGGCCGAGCCGGCGGCCGATGGCCGCGACGGCGTCCAGCGGCCAGCGCTCGTCGTTCTCCAGCACCAGGCGCGACCGGGCGGAGGGCGGCAGGCGGTCGACGGCCGCGGCCAGCCGGTCCTCCACGGCCGCGTCCCCCGGCGTCCCGGCGCCGACGTGCAGCACGATCTTGTGCTCCGGCCCGCACCCCAGGCACTCCAGCAACCGGTCGTTGTAGACCACCTCGGCCACGGCGGCGGCCGCCACCGACGGGTCCCGCGACGGCAGCACCGTGTACTGGCCGGGGTGGGTGGACAGGCGCATCCCCTCCGCGCGGGCCATGTCCCCCAGCCGCCCGAACCACACCGAGAACTCGTCCCACCACGGCAGGCGGTTCGCCGGGTGGGAGCCGTACGGGATCACCCCCGACGGCACCCGGTACACCACGATGCCGTTGGCCGCGTTCCACTCCAGGATCACCTCGAGGGCCAGCAGGTTCGCCGCGATGCGGACGCGCAGCCGGTCGTCGGTGACGCGGCCCAGGCGGAGGGTGCGGGACGGGCTCTCCAGCGTCGCCGGGGACCCCGCGTAGCCCACCCGCATCACGCGGCCCGCCTCCGCAGGCCGCGGCGGCGGGCGGCCACCACCTCCGGCCGGGTTTCGTGCACGTGCTCCCGCGGGCGGATCCACAGCTCCTCGACCAGGATCACGATCGCCGAGAGCACGGGCACGGCGACCAGCAGCGCCACCGGCCCCAGCGCGGTGGACACCGCCACCACGCCCACGGCCACCAGCGCCGGGTGCAGGTTGACGGTGCGCGCCATGACCACGGGCACCAGCAGGTTCCCCTCCACCTGCTGGATCACCAGGATCACCAGCGCGGTCACCACGGCGAGCTCGATGGAGTCGGCGAGGGCGATGAGCACCGCCGGGATCGACACGATGATCGGCCCGAAGTACGGCACGAACTCCCCGAACGACCCCAGCACCGCCAGCAGCACGGCGAAGTCCAGGCCCAGCAGCCGGAACGCGATGTACAGCAGGATCCCGACCGCGACCATGTTCACGAGGGTCCCCAGCAGCCACCCCAACCAGGCGTGCCGGATGCGCTCCAGGGTCACCATCGCCCAGCCGCGGCGGTCGGGGGGCACCAGCCGCACCATGCCGTCCACCAGCGGCTGCGGCCGGATCGCGATGTACAGGGCGGTGATGAGCACCAGCACGATCCCGGCGGCGACGCTCAGCACGCTGGTCACCAGCGCGGGCGACAGCAGGTCGAGGGCGAGGGACTGGGCCTGGTCGAGCAGGTGGCTCGGCGTCGTGCCCGTGATGGACTGCACCTCCCCGCCCACGCGGTCGAGGACGTCGGGGATCTCCTGCCGCAGGGTGTCGCTCTCGGACGTGAGCGGGCGGGCGATGAGGATGCCGGCGCCCACGAGGGCGCCGAGCACGGCGAGCATCACCGCCGACGCGCCCACGACCCGGGGGATGCCGATGCGCTCGAGCCGCGTGGTCGCCGCCGACAGCGCCAGGGCGATGGTGATGGTGAGGACCATCAGCAGGCCCAGGGTGAGCAGCTGCCGGATGAAGAACGCGATGACCACCAGCAGGGCAGCCAGCAGCACCGCGCGGTAGGCGATCGCGGCCGGCGACGTGGTGACGGGGCGCCACGGCACGGGCGCCTGCGGGCCGTCGGCGGTCTCCGGGACGGTCCCCGGGTCCTCCTCACGCGGGATCTCGGACACGTCCCCGCCGTACCCGCCCCGGGGATGGGACGAACCGCACGCCGGGGGCGGTCCGCGCCCCCGGCCGCACGGTGGGTTTCCTGCGGCAGGACGCGGGAACCAGGGCGGCGTTCCGAACCGAGGAGGCGAGCCGTGGAGATCGACGAGCAGACCTTGGCGCAGGTGACGCTCCTGCGGGAGCGGGGCATGCAGGTGAACGGCCCCGTCCCGATGGGCGACCGCGAGACGATGGCGACGCGCGACTCCGGCCCGGGGATGGCCGGCTACCACGTGCAGGTGGGCGCCGGGTCGCGGTGGGTGCAGGGGTACGGCGGCACCCCGGGGGAGGCCGTCCGTGACGCGGTCGCCAAGCTCGAGCCCTACGACCCCACCCAGAAGGTGCATCCCGTGTGAGCGACCGGCCTCCGCGGTTTCACCCGCCCGCCGGGCGGGGACCAGCACGGCGGGGACGCCCGCGGCGAGGGGGGACCATGCGGCAGTCGGGATGGACCGTCGAGGTGCCGGTGCCCGCCGACCGCGCCTACGCGCGGCTGGCGGACTTCGAGCGCATGCCGGAGTACGTGGAGGGCCTCAGCAGCGTGCGGCGCGTGGGCGGCGACGTGCTCCGCATCGACGGCGACTCCGGCCGGTGGGAGTGGCGCATCACCCAGGCGATGCCGGGGCGCAGCCTGGTGCTTGAGCCGCTGGACGCCGCCGGCCCGGCGCTGCGCATCGCCCTGGCGCCCGGCACCGTGATGACCGCGGTGACCGTCCGCGTGAGCCAGCCGGAGGACGGCCCGCCGCTGCGGCCCCACCGGGAACGGCTGATGGGGTTCCTGTCGTCTGACTGACGGGGGTTGCGCAAACCGCTCCCCATCCGCGCATGATGTCCCACTCTTCCGTAATTCTGGGGGTCGGGCATGCTCGTGGGACGCGCGGCGGAGCGGGCGGTGCTGGACGGCCTGGTCGAGGACGCCCGGGCGGGGCGCGGCGGGTCGGTGCTGCTGCGCGGCGACCCGGGGATCGGCAAGACCGCCCTGCTGGACACCCTGGACGAGGCGGCAGGCGTCACCGTGCTCGGGACGCGGGGATTCGAGGCGGATGCCGCGCTGCCGTTCGCGGCGCTCATCACGCTCCTTGGGCCGGTCGCCGGGCACCGCGACCTGGTGCCGCCGGGACCGCGCGCCGCCCTGGAGGCCGCCCTGGCGCTGGGTCCCCCGGCGTCCGCCGACCGGTTCGCGGCGTACCACGGGATGCTGCTGCTCCTTGAGGCCGCGGCCGACGAGACGGGTCCGCTGGTCCTGCGCGTCGACGACGCCCACTGGCTCGACCCGGCGTCGATGGAGGCCCTCGCCTACTGCGCCCGCCGGGTCGAGGACCTGCCGGTGGGCATCGCGGTCGCGACCCGCATCGCCGAGGGGGTCGAGGCGACGCTGCCCGGCGCGCACGTCCTCACCCTCGCACCGCTCGATGACGCGGCCGCACGAGCGGTGATCGAACTCACCGGGGACCGGGTAGCGGACGACGTCGCTACGCGGCTGGTCAGAGTGGCAGGCGGGAATCCACTCGCCCTGGTGGAGATCCCGGGTTCCCTGACGGACGAGGAGCGGTCGGGACTTGTCCCGCTGCCGGACCCTCTTCCGGTGACCGCCGCAATCGATGGTGCCCTGCGCCGCCACATGGAGCGTCTGAGCACGGCGGCCCAAGAGGCGCTGGTGGTGGTGGCCGCGGGCATCCACGACGACCCCGGGCAGATCCGGGCCGCCTGCCGGGAACTGGGATCTTCCGATGACGCGATCGACGAGGCCGTGAAGGCCGGCGTCCTCGCGGTCCGGGACGCCGGCATCGGGTTCGCCCATCCGCTCATGCGGTCCGTTGTGCTGAAGACGGCCGCCGCCCCCGCGGTGCGGAGCGCCCATCGAGTGCTCGCCGGCCTCGCCCTGCCGGACCGCGCGGGCTGGCACCTCGCCGCCGCCGCGGTGGGACAGGACGACGAGGCCGCAGCCGCGTTGGACGTCGCGGGCGCGTCCGCTGCCGCCCGGACAGCCTTCGCGACCGCCTCGGACGCGTTCGCGCGCGCCGCCGAGCTGTCGTCAGTGCCCGACGCGCGGGCGGGACGCCTGCTCCACGCCGCCGGCACCGGGCAGATGGCCGGTCGGTTCCCTCAGGCCATCGCGCATCTGGAGGAGGCGGCCACCCTCGTCACCGACCCCGCCCTGGGTGCGGAGATCGACCATGTGCGGGGAATGGTCCGGACATACGCAGGAGCCACAGCCGAAGGCGTCCGTCTGCTCTTCGGCAGTGCCCGTCGCGTTGCCACATTCGCGCCTGCGCGCGCGGCCCAGATGCTGGTCGACTCCTCCATGGCATGGGGAATGGCAGGAGAACCGGGGATGAGCCTGGTCGCGTGCCAGGAAGCACGCCGTATCGGACATCTCGATGACCTGGGCCGTGCCAAGCTGGAACTGGCAGAGGCATACGGACTCATATTCGGTGGCCGAGGGCGCCAAGCGAAGCATCGCCTTCCACAGATCGCCGGTGCGTACGAAACCCTCGAAGTGGGACGCGACGATCACGCTCTGATCTGCGGAGCGATCGTCCAGCAGTTCTTGGGCAGGCCGACGGTGGCACGCAGGATGGTGAAGCGCTGCATCGAGGTCTGCAGGGAGCTGGGCGCGCTGGGCCCCTTGCCCTTCTACCTCGCGCTGGCCGCGGACATCGCCTTCATGACGGAGGAGTGGGCGGACGGCTACGCCGAGGGAGCAGAGAGCGCCACCCTCGCGATGGAGACGGGCCAGGGTCCCATCGCGGCATACTCGCTCTGCGTACACGCGAGGCTCGCGGCCGCCATGGGAAGGCGCGATGTCTCCGAAGCGCTGCTCGCACGTGCCGAACCGTTAATCGCTACCGCCGGCACCGTTGCCCTAGAGGTCTGGTACCTGCACGCCCGAGCCTTTCTCGAGATCGGTGAAGGCCGAACGGAGGCGGCGCTGCCACACTTCGGGAGGCTCGCCTCGATCTGGGTTGACCGCGAGGTGAAGTGCGCGGAGTCTCTCCCTTGGGAGCAAGACCACTTCGAGGCACTCGTCGCCCTGGGGCGGGTATCCGAAGCGCGGCAGCGCCTCAGGTGGCTTGCGGAGGAGAGCCACCGGTCGGATGGCGCCCACACGCTCGCCATCGTCTCACGATGCCGGGGTCTGCTGGACCCGGCGTTCGACGAGCACTTCCGTAGAGTCCCTTCAACTGCATTCGCTGGCGCCGATCCCCTTTGATGTGGCGCGTACGCGGCTGCTCTTCGGGGAACGTCTGCGAGCGGCGGGGCGGGCCGAGGCACGCGAGGAACTCTCGCTGGCACTCGCTGCGTTTCGAACGCTCGGTGCCACCCCTTGGGCCGAGCGAGCATCCCGAGGACTGGCCGCGGCATGGCAGGGTGCCGCCCGCTCGACATGCCCGGGCCTTGGGTCCCGGTCGCGCCCGCTGCCGCCACCGGGAGTGAGGCGGCGGCGGGGCGGGGTCCCGTCAGGGAGACCCCGCCCCGCGGCGCCGCGCTACAGCCCGAGGGGGCGGTGCGAGCGGCGGCCCGTCAGGGCGCCCCACACCAGCAGCAGCACGGCGGCGCCGATGATCGCCGTGATCCAGGTGCTCACGTCCCAGAACTCGTCGACCGGGTCGCCCCAGCCGGCGGCCTGAGCGATGGCGCCCGCCACGACGGCGCCCACGATGCCCACGATGGTGGTGGCGATGATGCCGCCGGGCGGGTCGTTCGGCAGCAGTGCGCGCGCGATGAGGCCCGCCAGCAGCCCCAGCACGATCCATCCGATGATGCCCATTGTCCGACTCCTCGGTTCGGGGGAAGACACGCGGTCGGTGCCCCTCCCCGCCCCCGCCGAAACCCGGACCGGTCCCTACCTGCGGACGGGCCCCTGCGCGGTGGCCGGACGGCGCGACCACGGCAGCGGCGCCCGCACGCCGCGGGCCGCCGCGGCGGACAGCCACCCGGTGATGCGCTCCGCGGCCACCCACACGCCCACCCCGGCGGCCACCGTGAGCACCAGCGCGGGCGGGAACGGCATGTGGTCGGTGAGCATGGGCCACACCTGCCAGTGCGTCAGGTAGATGTACATCGAGGCGGCCGCCACCAGGCCGATCCCGCGGGTGAGCGTGCGCGGCACCGGCAGCACGGGGATCCACAGCAGCGCCAGGAGCCCGCCCAGCACGATCGCCTCGCGCACCGGCTGGCCGAAGAAGCCGGGAACGGACGCCATGGCGACCGCGGTCACAAGCAGCCGCCGCCGGGGCGTGTCCGCACGGTGGGCCGCCCACCCCAGCAGGAACACCCACGCCACCATGTGCGGCCGGAAGATCGCGTTGTACGGGTCGCCCGTCGGGACGAGCCCGAACCGCGGCACCAGGGCCACCGCCAGCAGCCCCATCGCGAGCGAGAACGGCCTGCGGGCGTGGAACCGGCGCACCGCCGGGATCGCGAACAGCAGCGTGAACACGATGAGGAACTGCACCAGCGCCTCGAGGAACCAGTACTCCCACCGGTGCCCCGTGCGGGCCTGATCCCCCGTGTAGTTGTTCACCAGCAGCAGGGCGCCCACGCTGTAGCCGCCCGCCAGGATCATCTGCAGACCGATCCACAGCGACGTGGGCACGGCGATGCGCGCCACCGACGCGACCGCGCGGGCGACGCGGCCGGCGGCGTCCGCGGCGGCCAGCGGGAACCGGGAGAAGTTGAACCCCGCGATCGCCAGCAGCAGGTGCGCCCCGCCGGCCGGGATGAACGCGGTCATGTGGGACGCCACCACCAGCACCACGGCCGCCGCGCGCAGCACCAGGTTCGTCTCCATCCGCGCCGTCCGGCCCGGCGGCGCCGCCGGGGTGCCGGCCAGCTCGGCGACCGTCATCTGCGGCCACTCGTCCGGCAGCCGCCCCAGGAGCTCCTCCAGCGCGATCGACATCTCCACGAAGGACAGGGAGTCACCCCCGAGCCCCGCGAACGTGTCCTCGTGCCGCACCGACCGGCGGTCCAGCACCTCGCGGAACACCGCGGCGACGGCCTCGGCGTCCACCACCGCACCGGGGGCCGGCGTCGTCGGAGGCGGCACCGGCTCGGGCGCCGCCATGAGCCGCGCGAGGGCCGCCAGGTCGGGCTTGCCCGCCGGCGTCCGCGGGACCTCCACCCCGCAGCGCACGCGCACCGCGGTGGGCGGCAGGCCCGTGAGGCCGCAGATCCGGCGCGCCAGCCCGGGGGCGTCGCCGTCGGCGGGCACCGCGACGGCCAGGAGCTCGTCCGTCCCCGTGCACACCGCTGGCACACCCCAGCCGGCGAGCACGTCCTCCAGGTGGCCCAGGTCGACCCGCAGGCCGAACAGCTTGAGGAACCGGCTGCGGCGGCCCACCACCTCCAGGAGCCCCGAGGGGCCCACCCGGCCCAGGTCGCCGGTGCGCAGCTCGTCCACGGTGCGGCCCAGTGCGAGGTCCGCCGGGTGCTCGGCGTAGCCCAGCATCACGTTCGGGCCCCGGTACACCAGCTCGCCCACGCCCGGGGGATCCACGTCCGGGTCGCGGCGCACCTCGAGGGCCCCGCCGGGGATGGCGACGCCCACGGCCCCCGGATGGCGCTCGGCGAGCTCGGGCGGCAGGTACGCCATGCGGGCGGTGGCCTCGGTCTGACCGTACATCACGAAGAACCGCCAGCCGCGGCGCGCCCCCAGGCGGGCGTACCGGTGCACCTGGCAGGGGGCCATGCGGCCGCCGGCCTGCGTGACGTGGCGCAGCTCCGGCAGCTCCAGATCGGCGAAGCCCGTGCGGTCGAGCAGCTCGAACGTGTGCGGCACCCCGGCGAAGCTGGTCGCGCCGTGCGCCCGGGCCAGGTCCCACAGGGCGGGGTCGGTGACCGAGCGGTCGGTGAGCACCAGCGCCGCCCCGCGCAGCAGGTGGGAGTGCACCACCGACAGCCCGTAGCAGTAGTGCATGGGCAGGGTGGTGAGCGCGCGGTCGTCCGGGCCGATATCCAGGTACGCCGCGATGGACGCCGCGTTCGCCGCCAGGTTCTCGCGGGACAGGCGCACCAGCCGCGGCGCGCCGGTGGAGCCGGAGGTGCCCATGAGCAGCGCCAGGCCGGGGTGCAGGTCGTGCCCGGAGCCCCGCCGGTGGACCCGCACCGCGCCGCCGGCGACCGTGGCGTCCGGCCGGAAGCGCTCGGTGAGCACGTCCGGCCCGCCGGGCGGCAGCAGCCATGCCACGTGACCGCCGGTGAGCGCCCCCAGGTACCCCGCCAGGCCGGCCGCGGTGTTCGCGCCCTCCACCGCCACCAGGCGGCGCACCGGGCCCAGCTCGGCCGCGACCGCCGCGGCCCGGTCGGCGAGCTCACGGTGCGTGAGGGTCTCCTCCCCGAGCACCGCGACCCGGTCGCCGAAGGCCTCCAGGCCGTCGACGAACGGGATCCCGGTGGGCGCGGGACGACCCGATCTCTTTGGGTAACGCTCGATGGCGATAGAACCTACGCAGCGGCCTCGCCGTGCGCAAGGCGGCGCGAACACGAAAGGTTCGGCCCACCGAACTCCGGGGGGTCAGCCGTCGGCCGGCAGCATCTCCCCGTCGCCCTCCACGTGGGGTCCGAACACCAGGTACTCGAGGCCCTCGGGGCCCGCCGCGAAGATCCGGGTCACGCGCGGCGACACCCGCAGGGCGTCCATGGGCCGCAGCTCGACCTCCTCGCCGTCCAGCGTCACGGTGCCGCCGCCGGCGATGACGACGTGCACCTCCTCCGCGGCCTCGTGGCGGTGGGCGAAGCCCTGCCGCATCCCCGGCTTGAGCCGGTGGTGGGCCAGCCCCGTGCCCTCCAGGCCCAGGTCGCCGCGCGGGAAGCGCGCCTCCCCGATCTCGCCGAAGCCGTACTTGGGCGCGACATCCTCCACGTCACGCAGGTTCCGCAGCGTCCAGCCCATCTCACGCCTCCCGTGCGGTCGGTGGCGGGCTACCCCGCCCAGGCCCCGTCGGCCAGCAGCACCGACTCGTTGCCCGCGGCGTCGATGCCGTACACCGTCACCTCCGGGCCGCCGATCATGAAGTCGATGTGGATCTCGCTGGTGTTCGCCCGCGCGCGGTCCGCCTCGTCGGCCGCCCCGCTGGGGTAGGCGGCGCCCAGGGCGATGTGGCTCGCGGCGTTCTCGTCCAGCAGGGTCTCGTAGAACACGGTGCCGAGCGGGCCGATGCGGCCGGTGCCGTCCACCAGCGCCACCTCGCCCAGCCGCGCGGCGCCGTCGTCCACCGCGGCGCGGGCGCGCAGCACCTCCGCCCCGTGGTCCGCGGTGATCTCCACCGCGCGGCCGCCCTCGAACCGCACCTTGAGCCCGGTGATCACCGTGCCGGCGATCTCCAGCGGCATCGTGGAGGTGACGTACCCCTCGGTGCGCTCCGGGTCCGGGGTGGTGAACACCTCCTCGGTGGGGATGTTGGGCAGGTGCAGGATCCCGCCGGCCGTGTGCTCCTCGCCGCCCAGCCAGCGGGAGCTGGGGAAGAGCCCCACGCGCAGGTCGGTGCCCGGGCCCACGAACCGCAGCCCGGAGAGGCCGCGCGCGGTGAGCGCGGCCGCGGTGGCCGTGAGCTCCGCCGCGCGGGCCCGCCAGGCGGCCACCGGGTCGTCGGCGTCCAGCCGGCACGCCGCCGCGACGCGGTCCCACAGCAGGGCGAGCCCCTCGGGCCGCGGCAGGTCGGGGAACACCACGCCCGCCCAGTCCGCGGTGGGGAACGGCACCACCGTCCAGTTCACCGCGCCGGCCATCACGACCTCGATCCACTCCCGCAGCGAGGGCAGGCGGTCGCGCCCGGCGCGGGCCGGGTCGACGCCGTCGAAGATGCCCGGCGCCTCGACCCCGGTGATCGCGATGTTCGCCCCGCCCATCTCGCCGATCGCCCGGGCCCGCTCGCCGAGCCACGGCGGCACCCAGCCCAGGGTGTCCTCGTCGGCGTGCCGCAGGCGGGCGAGCTTGACGTGCGGGTCGAAGTAGGCGACGTCGACGTACTTCGCGCCCCGCGCGTAGGCGGCGTCGGCGATCGCCCGGACCATCTCCTCGTAGCCGGGACGGCCGGTCACCGAGACGACCTGGCCGGGCTGGACGTTGGCGCCTGCGGCGACGGCGAGCGCCGCCAGGCGGTGGATGCGGGAATCGGTCATGTGGTGCATGCTACGCGCGGTCCCGCCCCGCGACCCGGAGCCCCCGCATGTGCATCGCCTGCCTCACCGGCGCGCAGACCGCGGTCCAGGCCGCCATGCTCGCCGGGGCCCCCACGGCCTACGGGCTGTGGCGTCGCATCGCCCCCCGCATCGGGGTGACGGTGCGCACCTACGAGGACGAGCACGGCCCGTGCGCCGTGGACCCCGCCCCGGTCAGCCCGGACGCCGCCCCAGGAACAGTTCGCGAGGCGGCCGCGGCTCGGTCGTGACCTCCTCCCGGGCGCGGGCCTCGAGGCCCGCCTCCTCGAGGACCTCCAGCCAGACCGCCCGGGGGAACAGCCCGGTGCGGTGCCGGTCGTGCACCGTCGTGACCGTGCCGTCCCGTTCGCGCAGCACCATCACGTAGTCGGTGAGGGTCTCGGTGTCCGACAGGTCCGGATCCCAGCTCCAGGCCAGGTACCGGGCGCCGCGGCCGTCGGCGGCGTCGATGCCGCCGTGGTCGGTGGAGGGCGCGTAGCGCTCCGCGGTGTGGTCGGGCACGAACACCGCCAGCCCGCCGGGCCGCAGGTGCGCGGCCGCGGTGCGGACGGCGGCGGCGAGCTCCCCGCGGGTGCGCATGTAGTCGACGGCGTCGTGCACCAGCACCCCGTCGAACTCGCGCCCGAGCCGCACATCGCGCATGTCGGCCTCGTGGTGCGGGCACTCCGGGTTGAGCACGCGGCTCTGGGCCAGCATGCCGGGCGAGCGGTCCACCAGCGTCATCGCGAACCGGGCGGTGAGGTGCACGGCGTTGTGGCCGCCGCCGGAGCCCAGCTCCAGCACCTCCCGCACGGGGCGGTCGTGGCGGGCGAACAGCCCGCCGATGAACGCCGCCTCCTCCGCGTACTCCTCGGGCGGCGAGATGAGCGGCCACCAGCCGGCGAGCGCCCCGTACATCCCCGCCGCGTCCCATCCCGGCTCCGGCATGGCCGGAGCCTCGCACACCTCCGGCGGGTCAGTCCTCCGCCGGGCCGGCGGCGAGCATCCCGCGCACCCGCTCCCCGATGAGGCGGGCGGTGGGCACGGAGGCGGCGGACTCGGCGAGCGCCGGGCGCATGGCCGCCTCGTCGAGCTCGGCGATGAGCGCCCGGGCGACGCGCGGGTCGAACTGGGTGCCGGCGCCGGCGACCAGCTCCGCCCGTGCGGAGGCCGGGTCGCGCGCGTCCCGGTGCCACGAGGGGGAGGTCATGTCGGCGTACGCCTCGCAGACCGCGATGATCCGCGACCCCAGCGGGATGTCCTCACCGGCCAGGCCGTCGGGGTACCCGGTGCCGTCCCAGCGCTCGTGGGTGGAGCGCACCAGCGGCGCCAGCGGCCGCAGCGCGGGCGCGGCGTTGAGGATCCGCTCGCCCAGCAGGGTGTGCTGGCGCATGAACTCCCACTCGGCGGCGTCCAGCGGGCCCGGCTTGGCGAGGATGGCGTCCGGGATGCCCACCATCCCCACGTCGTGGAGTTCGGCGGCCCGCACCACCTCGTCGCGCACGCCGGACTCGAGGCCCAGCCGGTCGCACACCGTCCCCGCGAGGCGCGCGACCTGGCCGGAGTGCGCCTCCAGCCCGGCGCGCCGCGCGTGCATCGCGTTGCGCAGCACCGTGACCGCCTGCTCCCGGGGTCCGGACGCGCGGCCCGACTTCTTGGCGTACATGCGCTCGTCGGCGAGCCCCAGCGCCTGGTCGGGGTTGGCGGCCTCGTGCGGCAGGAGCACGGCGCCGTAGGACGCGCCCACGCGGAACCCCTCGCCCATCTCGGTGAGGGCGTCCTCCGCGGCGGCGATGACCTCGTCCAGCCCGTCGCCGCGCACCTCGATGAGGGCGCAGAACTCGTCGCCGCCCAGGCGGTAGGCGTCCCCCACGCCGGCCACGGCCCGCTGGAGCCGGTCCCCCAGGCGGGCGAGCAGGGCGTCGCCCGCGAGGTGCCCGAAGGTGTCGTTGTAGCCCTTGAAGCCGTCCAGGTCGAACAGCAGGAGCAGGGCGGGGCGCTCCTTGGCGGCGTGCACGGTGCGCTCCAGGTCCTCCCGCAGCCGGCGGCGGTTCCCCAGGCCGGTGAGGGCGTCGGTGGCCGCCTCCTGCTGCACGCGCTCGTGCCGCACGATCTCCCCGGCGGCGGTTCCCGCGCGCTCGGCCAGCTGCACCAGCAGGGCAACCTCGTCGTCCCCGAACGGCCGCTCCTCGCGGGCCAGGGCGATCACACCCGACGGCGCGCCCGGCTCGGGCGCCGGCACCGGCACCGCCAGCGCGCACACCCCGTCCCGCGCCACCTGCGCGGGGCTGTCGCCCACACCGGACGCCACGGCGATGAGCGCCGTGTCGAGCGCGTCCACGGGACCGTGCCCCAGGGTGCGGTCGCCGCCGGGGGCGTGCAGCACCAGGCGCCCGGCCTGGGCGTCGAGCGCCTCGACCGACCCGCGCAGCACGATGTCGAGCAGCTCGTCCAGGTCCAGGCGCGCACCGAAGGCCTCGCCCATGCGCCGCACCGCCGACTGCAGGCGGGCGCGCTCGTGCCGCACCAGCTCGAGCCTGCGCTGCGCCTCCTCGATGCGCCCGTCGCGGTCACGGCCCAGCAGCAGCAGGAGGACCGCCACGGGGACCACCAGCAGCACCGCGGCCTCGTGGTGCGCCAGGGCCACCCACGCGGCCAGCAGCCCCACCGGCGCCAGGCAGGCGTCCGCCACCCATGCGAGGGCCACGACCCGCATCTGCAGGTGCGGCGCCACGCCCAGGGCCGCGGCCTCACGGAGCGTGCTGAACAGCAGGTCCGCCACGCAGCCGGCGGCGAACGCGGCCAGCAGCGGCCCGGGGCCCGGCAGGTGCCCGCCCTCGAACCCTGCCGCCATGAGCATCCCGGCGGGCCCGGCGGTGTACCAGGCGTCGCCGAGCGAGAACAGGACGCGCTCGGGCTGGTTGCGGCGCACGGCGAGCGCGCCGAGGGCGCCCAGCACCAGCCCGCCCGCGGCCAGCAGGGGAACGGTGGCCGGCGGCAGGATGAGCAGCATCGGCACGAGCACCAGCTGGGTCGGGGCGACGTACCCCACCCCCACCGGGAACCGGATGCGGGACAGCCCGGCGAGCAGCCCCACCAGCAGCACCGCGATGCCGGACGGCGGATGCGCCGCGGACCCCGCCCACAGGACGGCGCCCAGCACCAGGAACAGCGCCGCGCCCAGGCCCTCGGCCAGCAGCTCGCGGCGGGCGACCAGGCGCGACCGGAGCGCCCAGGAGTCCTCGAGCAGGCGCTCGGCGCCGTTGCGCGGGTCGTCCATCACGGCCGGCCGCCCCGCGTCGGGCAGGGGGTGTCGGCCGCGGGCAGCGGGCGGGAGTGATGTTCCATGTTTCTGGACGACGGTCCGGGACCCGCGGCCTGATCGGCGGCGCGCCCGGGAAGCCGGCGGCTGGGCGATCTCAATGAGACCCCTGGCTTTGCGTCACCGCCTCGCGACGGCTTTGCCTTTGACGACCTTCCTGGATATCGACAGGGGGGCACCCCGCCCTGAGGCGGCGGCCCCACCGCGACGGGTGCTACCCCCGCATGTACGGGTCGACGTACACGTCGTCGATCGCCATGTCGGCGCCGAACGCGGCCCCCTCGAAGATGAGCTGCGCGGTGAGCGTGTGCCCGCCCTGCCACAGCGGCAGGCTCCTGCCCAGGGGCAGCACCGCCGTGGGCGCCCAGGACGTCGAGTTCCAGACGTCCGGACGGCCCAGCGGCACGGTCCAGACGATACCCGCGGAGTCCCTCCACCGGACCTTGACGCTCACGCCGCCCCACGCGCCCGGCCCGGCCTTGCGGATGAAGAACCGGAACGTCGGCTGCTCGTACCCGATGCAGAACGCCGGCGAGGTGACCGTCGCCCCGGCACGCAGGGTCAGGCTGGTGGTGTGGCCGGCGCCGGCGACCTTCCACGGCTCGTTGCCGGCGGTGAACGCCGCGCCGCTGGAGGTGTTCCAGCCGGGTGCCCCGCCCTCGAAGTGGCCGCCCGCCAGCAGCGAGTACTGCGCGGTGTCGCCCCACTGCGCGAACACCTGCGCGCTCGGCGTGGACGGGCATGCGGCGGACGCCAGGGCGGGCACCGCCAGCCCCGCGGCGGCGACGGCCAGCGCGGTGCGGCGGATGCGGGTGGGGACGGCGGGCTGCATGTGCGGAACGGGCCTCCGGGAGCGGGCCGCCGTGGGCGGCCGTGGATACGCCCGCGCGCCCGGGAGGGCGCGCGGGTCACGACGTGCGGGGACGGCCGCCGGGCGGCCGTCCCCGGGGTCATCACCCCCGCATGTACGGGTCGATGTAGATGTCGTCGACGAGCATGTCGGAGCCGCCAGCGGCGGACTCGAAGATGAGCTGCGCGTTCAGGGTCCCGCCGCCCTGCCACAGCGGCATGCTCGCGCCGAGCGGGAGGACCGCGGTGGGGCTCCAGGACGTCGCCGACCAGGCGTCCACCCAGCCCAGCGTGTTGGTCTGCAGGGCGCCCGAGGAGTTGTAGAAGCGCACCTTGTAGGTGATGCCGCCCCAGGTGCCGTTGCTGTTCTTCTTGGTGAAGAAGCGGAACGTCGGGTTCTCGTAGCCCACGCAGAACCAGGGCGAGACGGCGCTGCCGCCGGCCTTGATGTTGAGGCTGTAGGCGTGCGTGGAGCCGCCGACCTTCCAGGGCTCGTTGCCGGAGACGCGCGTGGCGTTCGAGAGGGTCCAGCCGGACGTGCCGGACTCGAACGACGCGCCGGACAGCAGCGAGTACTGGGAGAGGTCCGCCCAGCCCCTGAAGATCTGGGACGTCGCGGTGGTGGGGCATGCCGCGGACGCCACGGCGGGCACCGCCAGGGCGGCCGCGACGACGGCCAGCGCCGTTCGGCGGATGCGGGTCGGGACGGGGAACGACATGTCGGTGGTGACCTCCGGGACGGGTGCCGCGGATGCGGCGGGGCTCGGATGTCGGCGGCCGGGCGGTCTCGGGGAGATCCCTGGCTTTGCGTCACCGCCTCGCGACGGCTTTGCCTTTGGCGACACCCTGGGTATCGCCCCGGGGCCCCGGGCCCGTGAGGGTCCCCGAGATTCCTCTATGCGGCCCGTCGTCGGCTACGGTTGCCGGCCGTGACACGTATCGCCGACCTCCTCGCCGCCGGCCCCACCCGCTCCCTGGAGTTCTTCCCTCCGCGGACGGAGGAGGCCGAGCTCCAGCTGCGCGCCGCCCTGGCCGAGCTGGGCGACCTGGACCTGTCCTTCGCGTCCGTGACCTACGGCGCGCTGGGGTCCACCCGCAGCCGCACCCGCGACCTCGTGGTGCAGCTCAACGCCGAGCACCCGTACCCCACGATGGCCCACCTCACCTGCGTGGGGCACACGCGCGCGCAGCTGCAGCGCCTGCTGGACGACTACGCCGCCTCCGGGGTGGAGAACATCCTGGCCCTGGGCGGCGACCCGCCGGAGAACGGCGACGACGCCGGCGACTTCGCGTACGCGTCGGAGCTGGTGGAGCTCATCGCCGACCACCCGGCGGACTTCTGCGTGGGCGTCGCCGCGCACCCGGAGGTGCACCCGCGGTCCCGCGACCGCGCCAGCGACCGGCGGCACCTCGCCGCGAAGCTCCGCGACGCGGACTTCGCGCTCACCCAGTTCTTCTTCGACGCCGCCGAGTACGAGCGGCTGGTGGAGGAGCTCGCCGCCCTGGGGAACACCAAGCCGGTGGTGCCCGGCGTGATGCCGTTCGTGACCGTCGCCGGCCTCCGGCGCATGTCGGCCATGAACGGCACGGCGATCCCGGAGGGGCTGGAACGGCGCCTGGAGGGCGTCGCCGACGCCGACGTCCCGGAGGTCGGCATGGAGGTGGCGACGGAGCTGTGCGAGCGGTTGCTGGCCGCCGGCGCCCCGGGCGTGCACCTCTACACGCTCAACCGCTCCGGGTCGGTGCGGCGCATCTGGGAGGCGCTGGGCCCGGTCAGGTGACGGCGCCGGGCAGGCGCAGCGTCACGCTCGCGCCGCCCCACGGGCCCACCCCCACCGCCAGCTCTCCGCCGGCCGCGGCGACCCGCCCCGCCGCGCCCTGGAGCCCCGCCGTGCGGCGGGCGTCGACCTCCACGACCCCCGCGGCGGCGCTGTCGCCCCGGGAGTCGCCCCCGTCGCTGACCACCACCGTCAGGTCGTCGCCGTCGGGCTGGAACGCCAGCCGCAGCGCCCCGCCGTCGGGCGTGCCGTGCGTCACCGCGTCGCGCACCACGCGGCCCAGCGCGTCCACCAGCGCCCCGGCCGCCGAGGAGGAGACGCGCACCCCGTCGGGGGCGGTGACGTCCACCTTCACCACGACCCCGCGGCGGGCGGCCGCGCGGGCCGCGTCGGCGCGGGCCGCGACGGCGACGGCCTCCAGCGGCAGGTCGCGCGGCACCGCGGCGTCCCCGTCCAGCCACGCTTCCAGGTCACCCAGGGCGGGGGCGGCGTCGCCCCCCGAGGACAGCGCGGCGGTGACCGCCGCGGCCGCCGCCGCGACCCCGTCCCCGGCCACGTGACCGGCGAGGCCCTCCAGGGAGGCGGCGGCATCGGCCGCCCACGTCAGGTCCCCGGGCCCCGGGCCGCCGGCGAGCGTCGCCCGGATCGCCGCCGCGACGCGCAGCGCCTGGCCGCGCGCCAGCGCCGCGATCACCGCATCGTGGTCCACCGTGGCATCCCCCTCCCGCACGCGATGCGCAATCATGCCCCGCCGGCGCCGGAAGGGGATGCACATGCCCAAGATCGAGATCGAGCGGCTCATCGAATGGTCGGACACCGATGCGTCCGGCCACGTCCACAACGGCATCGCGGGACGCCTGCTGGAGGCCGCCGAGGCGGAGCTGCTGCGCCGCCTGGACCTCATGGACATGCTGCCCACGATGCCCCGGGTGCGCCTGCTGTTCGAGTTCCGGGAGCGCCTGTGGTTCGGCCAGCGGGTGACGGTGCGCCTGCGCGTGGCCGACCTGGGCCGCACCTCCCTGACCTGGGCGATGACCGTGACCGGCCCGGAGGGCGGCGTGGCGATCACCGGCGAGGCGGTCGTGGTGCACGCCCCGGGGCCGTCCGCGGAGCCCTGGCCGCCCGGGGCCCGCGCCGCGCTCGCCCCCGCGTCCGGCTGAGCCCGGCCCGCCCGTGCGTTCAGTGTCGGGTGCCCCCGAGCCGAAGTAGCCTCGGCCGGCGCCCCACCCGACCGCACCCAGGAGGCTGCACCGTGGGCCTGTTCGACGAGCTTCGCAGGGCGATGGACGCGCTCACCCCCGCCGCGATCGACGACCCGGTTGAGGGCAGCGCCCGCATCGTGTCCTGCTCGCGCGCCCCGCACGCCGCCACCGCGGGGACGTGCTCCCTGCTGCTGGTCGTGCAGGCGGAGGGCGTCGAGCCGTTCCAGGTGGAGGTCACCGAGATCGTGCGGGTGGACCGCTGGCCGTCCCCCGGCCAGGTGGTCCCGGTGACGGTGTCGCGGTCCGACCCGCGGACGCTGCGCGTGGAATGGGACCGGGTGCCGAGCCACCACGACCTGGCGGCCGAGCGCGCCGCCGCGATCGTGGAGTCGATGCGGGCGGGCGGCGCCGGCATGACCGCCGCCTTCGCGGGCGCGGACGTGCGCGTCGTCGACATGCGGGGCAGCGATGCCGCCGGTCGCGCTGACATGATCCGCGCCATGGAGCAGATGACGGGCCAGGACCTGGACGGCGACGGGGCGGTCGGCCCCGCGGCGCCGCGGTCCACGGCCCCCCACGCCGACGGGCCCGGGCCGGAGCTCAGCGAGGGCATGGTCGCCCAGCTCGAGCGCCTGGCGACGCTCCACCGGGCCGGCGCGCTGAGCGCCGACGAGTACACCGCGGCCAAGCGCCGCGTCATCGACGGGAGCGACTGATCCTCACCCAGCTCCGCCGACCCCAGGTCGCGATCCCCGCGGCCCTGGCCGTCCTCGGCGTCATCATCGTGCTCGCCGCCCTCAAGGCCGGCGACACCGCCCTCTCGATCCCCGAGGCCCTGCTGCTCGGCATCGTCGAGGGCCTCACCGAGTTCCTGCCCATCTCCTCGACCGGGCACCTCACGGTCACCAACTCGCTGCTGGGCCTCACCGACACCGAGGCCATGAAGGACGCGGCGGACGCGTACGCCATCGCCATCCAGGCGGGCGCGATCCTCGCCGTCGTCGGCATCTACCGGCGGCGCATCGGCACGTCCCTCGCGGCGATCGCCGGGCGCGGCCCGGACCCGGTGGCCGGCCGCCGGCTGCTCATCGCCACCATCGTGGCCTTCCTGCCCGCCGCGATCGCCGGGTTCCTGCTCGGCGACCTCATCAAGGAGCACCTCTTCGGCCCGTGGCCGGTGGTGGGCGCCTGGATCGTGGGCGGCATCGTGATCCTGGTGTGGCCGCCGTCGGCGAACCGCCAGGGCCGCGCCCTGGAGGTCATCACCTGGCGCGACGGGCTCATCATCGGCCTGGTCCAGATCCTCGCCCTGTGGCCCGGCACCAGCCGCAGCCTGGTGGTGATCCTCGCGGCCCTCGCCCTGGGCCTCAGCATCGCCGCCGCCGTGGAGTTCGCGTTCCTGCTGGGCCTGGTGACCCTCGGCGCGGCGACGCTGTACGAGGCACTGGACAAGGGCAACGTCATCATCGACCAGTTCGGCGTCGCGGCCCCCCTCGTGGGCTTCCTCGCCGCGTTCGTCTCCGCCGCCGCCGCGGTGGTCTGGATGGTCACCTACGTCCAGCGGCGCGGCCTGGCGATCTTCGGCTGGTACCGCATCGCCATCGCGCTTGTGGTCGCCGTGCTGGCGATCGCCGGGGCGGTCTGACCCGGGGCCCGCGCGATCTGCCAGTCTTGGGCCTCGCCCCCGGCCGGGGGCGGGGCCCGGCACTGACGAGGACACGCATGGCGGACGACACCACACGGCTGCGGTACCGGGTGCTCACCGGCCCCGACGACCGCAGCTTCTGCGAGCGCGTGAGCGCCGCGCTCGACGACGGCTACGTGCTGCACGAGGGCCCGGCCCTCACATTCGACGGCTCCCGCGTGATCGTGGCGCAGGCCGTCGTGCTGCCGCCGGAGGACGGGCGGGCGTGAGCGGCGGACCGGCGCTGCCCGAGGGGGACTGGCGCGAGGACACCCTGGCGGTGCGCGGCGGGACCGTGCGCAGCGGCTTCGCGGAGACCTCCGAGGGCCTGTTCCTCACCCAGGGGTACGTCTACGAGAACGCCGCCGAGGCGGAGGCGTCCTTCGCCGGCGAGGTGGACCACTACGTCTACAGCCGGTACGGCAACCCCACCGTGCGGGCGTTCGAGGAGCGGCTGCGGCTGCTGGAGGGCGCGGAGGACTGCTTCGCCACGGCCAGCGGCATGGCCGCCGTGTTCAACAGCCTCATCGCCAGCCTGGAGGCAGGCGACCGGGTGGTGGCGTCCCGGGCGCTGTTCGGCTCGTGCTTCATCATCCTCAACGACCTGCTGCCCCGGTGGGGCATCACCACCGACTTCGTGGACGGCCACGACCTGGACCAGTGGCGGGCCGCCCTGTCCACGCCCGCCCGGGCGGTGTTCTTCGAGTCGCCGTCCAACCCGATGCAGGACCTCATCGACGTGGAGGCGGTGTGCGCCCTGGCCCGCGAGGCCGGCGCCCGCGTGATCGTCGACAACGTGTTCGCGACCCCGCTGCTGCAGAAGCCCCTGGAGCTCGGCGCCGACGTGGTCGTGTACTCCGCCACCAAGCACATCGACGGCCAGGGCCGGGTGCTGGGCGGGGCGATCCTGGGCCGGAAGGGCTTCGTGCGCGGCGAGGTGGAGCCGCTCATGCGCCACACCGGGCCGTCCATGAGCCCGTTCAACGCGTGGGTGCTGCTCAAGAGCATGGAGACCCTGCGGCTGCGGGTGGAGCGCCAGTGCGCGTCAGCCCTGCGCATCGCGGAGTTCCTGGAGGCGCACCCCGCGGTGCGGTCCGTGCGGTACCCGTTCCTGCCGAGCCACCCCCAGCACGAGCTGGCGCGCCGGCAGATGACCGCGGGCGGCACCGTGGTGACCTTCGCCGTGGACGCCCCGGAGGACCGCGCGAAGGCCGCGGCGTTCGCCGTGATCGACGCGCTGCGCATCGTCGACATCTCGAACAACCTGGGCGACGCCAAGAGCCTGGTCACCCACCCCTCCACCACGACGCACCGGCGCCTGTCCCCGGAGGCCCGCGCGGCCGCCGGGATCACCGACGGGGTGATCCGGCTGTCCGTGGGGCTGGAGGACCCGGACGACCTGGTCGAGGACCTCGGCCGGGCGCTCGCCGGCGGCTGACCCGGGCGCGGACGGGCGGGTAGTCTCGGGAGGTGCGACGCCTCCCCCGCAGCATCGCCGTGGCCGCGGCCGTGGCCGCCGTCGCCGGCCTGGCCGCCGGCGCGGCACTGGTGGGCCGCGGTGACGACCCGGGCCGCTCCCGGCCCGCCACCACCCCCACCGCGCACACCGCCCCGCGGGTCCCGGAGCTGCCGCGCGGCGGGCGCAGCATCCTGCCGGAGTTCCGGGTGGTGGCCCACTACGGCGCGCCGCAGGCGGAGGCCCTCGGCATCCTCGGCATCGGCACCCCCGCGCAGGCCGGCGCCCGGCTGCGCCGCGCCGCGCACGACTACGCCGGCGCCCGCCGCCGGCCGGTGCTGCCCGCGATGGAGCTCATCGCGGTGATCGTGACCGCCGCCCCGGGCGCGGACGGACGCCACCGCTTCCGCCAGGACCCGGAGGTCATCCGCCGGTACCTGCGGGCCGCGCGCGCCGCCCGGGCCCTGCTGATCCTCGACATCCAGCCGGGGCGGGCGGACTTCGTCACCGAGGCCCGGGCCCTCGGGCAGTTCCTCATCGAGCCGGACGTCGGCCTGGCGCTGGACCCGGAGTGGCGCATGCGCCCCGGCGAGGTCCCCGGGCGGGTCATCGGCCAGGTGGACGCGACCGAGGTGAACGCCGTCGCCAGGTGGCTCTCGGGCCTGGTGCGCGCCCGGAACCTGCCGGACAAGCTCCTGCTGGTCCACCAGTTCCAGGACGGCATGATCGAGCGGCGCGCGCGGCTGCGTCCCCATCCGGGCGTCGACATGGTGCTGAACGCCGACGGGTTCGGCACCGCCTCCGCCAAGATCGGCACCTACGGCCGGGTCACCCGCGGGCGGGGCCCGTTCGGCACCGGGTTCAAGCTGTTCTTCGTCGAGGACTCCGGGCTCATGACCCCCGCCCAGGTGATGCGGCTGCGGCCGGTCCCCGACGTGGTGGTGTACGAGTAGGGGATCCCGCACCGCGCGGGGTTCAACTCGCGGCGGGATCCGTCGATCCCAGAGTCCATGGACGTCCTGCTCGCGCGCCGCAAGCGCGATGTGCCGCGGTACCTGCCCCAGTCCGACGCGCCCGTCGGCGTGGAGGGGCTGTCCGGCGGCCCGGTCACCACCCACGCCACCCGCCACGAGGGCCGGCGCCTGCGCCTGGAGCCGCCGCGCGTGGGCGGCCAGCCCGTGCCCACCCGGCCCGGGCGGAAGGTGCGGCTGCAGTACCGGCGCCTCAGGGTGCCCTGCGTCGCGACGGGCGTGATCGTGGAGGGCGAGGACGACGGCCTGTGGGTCGAGGTGCACACCGTCGAGCGCCTCCAGCGCCGGCTGTGGGCACGCGTGCCGCTGCAGGTGGACGTGGAGGTCGAGGTGCCGGCGGCGGAGCCGGGCGGCGACCCGGAGTACCTGGCGGGCGTGACCGAGGACATCAGCGCCGGCGGCGCGCTGGTGCGCACCGACGAGGAGCTGGAGCGCGGCTGGGAGCTGCGCGTGTGGCTCGTGCTGCCCGGCGAGGACGAGGAGCGCGAGTTCCGCGCCCGGGTGGTGCACACCTCCGAGGACGAGCGCGGCGGGGGCCGGCGCCGCCACCGGGCTGGGGTCGAGTTCCTGGGCGTCGACCACGAGGCCCGGGAGCATCTGGTGCGGTTCACGCTGGCCCGCGAACGGGAGCTGCGGCGCCGCCAGACCGGCCTGGACCGGTAGCGCTCGCCGCGGCGACGTGGCGAAACCCCCATCGGCGATCGGTACGCACCACGATGAGCCGCGGGCGGCGCGGCCCTAGGGTGGCGGCACGATGGCCGCACGGGATGGGGATGCACAGGCCGGGCTGACGGCCGCTCCGATCACGGATGCGCTGCAGGCGAACCTCGCCAGCACCGCCGTGGAGGCCGTCGTGCCCGAATGGCAGAAGGTGATCCTGGAGATCACCGAGCCGTGGTTCGGGGTGCACCAGGCCACCGAGGAGCTGCTGCAGGAGATCAACCACCCGTTCCCGGGCTGGCCGCAGACGCTCACCGACCTGCACCACCGCGCCACCGGCGACCTGCACCGCTACCTCGCCCACCCGCTGGGCCGCGAGGGCATGGCCGTCCTGTGCGGCTTCTACGCGAAGGTCGCCCGGGAGGCGTCACCCGACACCACCCGCACCGAGGCCGTGCGGCTGTGGTTGCGGTACCTCTCCACCGCGATCGCGGCCGCCGAGCCCGGCTCCGGCCCGTGGGCGGCCATCGTGGACAGCCTCGACGACCTCGCGGCGATCCTCCACGACGAGCCGGCCCGGGGCGTCACCGCGTCCGCCCAGCTCAAGCGCCTGGTGGCCGACCTGGAGGCGCGCGGGCCGGACGCCCTGCCCGCCCAGAACCGCGCGACCCGCATCGTGGCCCACGCCCTCAGCGAGACCTACCGCAGCTGGGTCTCCCAGGCGGACCCGGCCGACTGGTACCGGGCCATCGCCGGGGACGCCCCGCCGCCGGACGCCGTGGTCCGCATCAGCCGGGAGCGCCTGTCGACCGCCGCCCGTGAACTGGACGCCGCCGCGGACGCCGGGCCGGTGCCCGTGGACGTCCTGGCGGCGATGCCGGACAACACCGAGATCGTCCACGGCTATCTGAACGCGGCCGACACGTTCGACGACCCGGGCGACCCGCCCGCGGGCCGCACCCGCAAGCTGCAGTGGCTGCTGCGGATGGTGGGACACGACGGCCTCGCCCCCGTCCACGAGCTCGCCCTGCGGCAGGTGGGGCGCACCAGCTCCCAGCTGCTCGCCGAGCTCGACGACGGCGCCCGCGAGGCGATGGTGCGCACCGTCTTCGGCCTGCTGCGCGACGCCGGCTTCCACTTCACCCAGACCGTGCAGGGGCTGGTGGGCCAGCTGGGCCGGCAGATCCTGGGGATCGGCGACCCGGCCCTCGCCGCCGTGATGATCGACGAGTTCCTGCGCCTGGACTTCGACCACCCGGACTTCACCGGGTTCACCTCCGAGTGGGGCGTGAAGGTCAACCCCGCCCACCTCCGCCAGATCCGCACGTACCTGTCGGTGATCGAGGCGGACCCGGCGATGGCCCGCCCCCTCATCGCCGGCCTGGTGGTGCACCTGCGCCTGGGCGGGGTGTTCATCGCCGACACCGACCTCTTCCAGCGGGACGTCTCGTCGCTGCTGTCGCGGCCCATCGGGCCGGTGTTCCTGGAGGTCAAGCACCTGCTGCGCCTGGTGCCGGTGTACTTCAACGAGATCGGCGCCGAGGGCGAGCTGCGGCGCGTCTCCACCCGCATGGACGAGATGGAGGCCCGCCGGGACCGCCTGTGCCATTTCCTGCGCAAGCAGAGCCACGTGGAGTGCAACCCCCGGCTCATCGAGTTCGCCGAGGAGATCGCCCGGTACTGGGTCACCGGCGACGCCGCGCCCCTGGCGCCGTTCGTTCCGGAGAGCCTGCTGGAGGAGCTCCCCAGCGGCGACATGCCGCGGGAGGAGCTCGGCAGGGCGATCAGCGGCCTCGCGGAGCGCGCCGGCGGGTTCGCGGCCCTGTTCGGCCCCGAGCTGCCCGACTTCGGCGGCCCCCTGGAGGGCGTCTCCGCCCACGCGCGGGAGAAGGCCGAGCTGCTGGTCCGCACCCGCAACGAGATCGCCCGCAAGTACCGGCTGGGGCACGCGGACCTGGTGGACCGCCTCACCCGCTTCCGCCGCACCGACCCGCACCTGGTGGCGTCGCTGGGCGAGGCGCTGGCCGCCGGCGACAGCGAGACGGCCCTGGAGCTGGTCATCGCCGTCCTGGAGGAGCTGCTGCGCGTCGTCCTCACCCCCGGCGAGGTCGACGCCCACGAGGACATCTACCGCAAGCGGCACATCGCGGCGGGCATCCCCAGCATGTACGGCTCGTACCGGGAGGACCGCTTCGAGGCGATGGGCCTCACCTTCCGGGCCGAGTCCCTCGCGACCGCGCTGTTCCAGAAGGTGGTGGACGAGGCCGGCGAGATCGGCACCGATCACGACTCCCTGGCCCGCGTCACCCGGTGGCTGCGCCTGTTCCAGCGCGGCCTGCGCATCGACGGGTTCCGGGCGCGCGGCCTGGACCACGGCATCTCCATGCTCGAGGAGGCCCTGGACCGCGGCGACGTGGGCCCCGCCCAGTACCTGAACATCTTCCAGGTGCTGTCCCGCCGCATCGAGGACATGATCCGGGCCCGCATCATCGAGGCCTACGAAGAGCCGGTGCGGCGCATCGTGGGCCGGATGATCGAGCGCGGCGTCATCACCCCGCCGCCGGGGTCCACCGAGGACACCGCGGTGCTCATGCAGTCCGAGACCGTCCTGCGCGAGCTCATCGCCGGCAGCTTCGGCCTGCAGGCGCTCGACGCCCTGGTGGGCCGCATGCTGGGCGCCCTGGGCCGCCGCGCCCGGGTGGAGGCCCCGCCGCCGCCGCCCGCCGCCGAGACCGAGCCGGCCCACCAGATGGTCGCCATCCACGGCCCCGACAGCCGCCGGGCGGTGCTGTCGCTGGGCAACAAGGGCTACATGCTGCGCACCCTCGCGCGCCTGGGCTTCCGGGTGCCGGAGGGCTTCATCCTCACCACCGAGCTGTTCGCCTGGATCCGGGCGGCCCGGCCCGGCGACGGCCGGCAGGAGCGGCTGCGCGGCGAGGTGCTGCGCCAGCTCGACCTCCTGGAGTCCGCCAGCGGCCTGCGACTGGGCGACCCCAGCCGGCCGCTGCTGCTCAGCGTCCGCAGCGGCGCGCCCATCTCGATGCCCGGCATGCTCGAGACGTTCCTGAACGTCGGGATCAACGAGGACATCGCGGAGATCCTCGCCCAGCGCCCGGGCCTGGAGTGGGCGGCGTGGGACGCGTACCGGCGGTACCTGCAGACCTGGGGCATGAGCCACGGGCTGGAGCGGCGGCTGTTCGACGCGCTCATGCGCGACACCAAGGCCCGCCACATGGTGGCCCGCAAGGCGTGGCTCACCCCCGCGCAGATGCGGCGCCTGGCGCTCGACTACCGCGACCTGCTGGACGTGCACGGCGTCCCGGTCGTGGACGACCCCCGCGAGCAGGTCCTGGAGTGCATCGGCCTGGTGCAGGACTCCTGGGACGCCCCGCGGGCCCGCGCGTACCGGCAGGAGCTGCAGATCGCCGAGCAGTGGGGCACCGGCGTGATCGTGCAGCGCATGGTGTTCGGGAACCTGAGCCAGCGGTCCGGCACGGGCGTGGTCCTCACCCGGCACCCCAACCGGGAGAGCCCGGAACCCGAGCTGTACGGCGACTTCGTGATCCAGGCGCAGGGCGACGACGTGGTGAGCGGCCTGGTCGCCACGTTCCCGGTGTCCGAGCGCCAGCGGCGCGAGGCGGGCTCCGGCGACGCCGCGTCCCTGGAGGTGACCTTCCCCGAGCACTACGCGGCGCTGGAGGAGATGGCGCACGTGCTGGTGGAGGTGGAGGGCATGAACCACCAGGAGATCGAGTTCACCTTCGAGGGCGAGGAGGCGGACCGGCTGTTCGTGCTCCAGACCCGCGACACGGTCATCGCGCCCGCGCAGAGCCTCATGGCGTTCACCCCCAGCCCCGACCTGGAGGCCTCGCGGATCGCCGCGGGCATCGGGGTGGGCGGCGGCGCCCTGTCCGGCCGGGTGGCGATCACCCCGGAGGACGTCGCGCGGCTCAAGGAGGAGGACCCGGACGGCCCGGTCATCCTGCTGCGGCCCGACACCGTCCCGGACGACATCCCCGTGGTGATGCAGGCCGACGGCCTGCTCACCTCCCTGGGCGGCGCGACCAGCCACGCGGCGGTCGCGGCGAAGCGCCTCGGCAAGACGTGCGTGGTGGGCTGCCGGGAGCTGGAGGTCGGGGACCCGTCGTGGCCGTCCCGCATCGCGGGACGCGCGCTGCGCACGGGCGAGGTCATCTCCATCAATGGGCTCGACGGCTCGGTGTACATGGGCAGCCACCCCGTCACGGTGGTGCGTATCGGCGAGGGCCGGCGGCTGGGTGCCGCGGCCGGACAGGGGGATCGATGAGCGGAGCGGCACGCGGCGCGCTGGGGATCAACGGCCTGGGGCGGATCGGCAAGCTGACGGTGTGGCACCACGTGGCCCGCCGGCACTTCCCGCACCTGGTCGTCAACCTGGGCCGCGGGGTCGGCAAGGACCTGGAGGCCGTGTGCGACGTCATCGCCCACGACTCCACCTACGGCCGGCTGCACCGCTTCCTGCACGGCCTCAACGCGAAGCCCTGCGTGCACATCGCCGACCGGGAGCGCAACGTCATCGACGTGGACGGCACCCTGGTCACGATCCTGCAGGACGCCCGCGACCCGCGGGACATCGCGTGGCGCGACAACGGCGTGCGCGTGGTCGTGGACACCACCGGCGCGTTCGACGACCCCACGCGGGCGGTGGACGACCCCAAGGGGTCGCTGCGCGGCCACCTGTGGGCCGGCGCCGAGAAGGTGATCTACAGCGCCGCGTTCAAGGCCAAGCAGGCCGTGCCGGACGACGTGGCGACCCTGGTGTACGGCATCAACCACGAGGCCTTCGACCCGGCCCGCCACCACCTCATCTCGGCGGCGTCGTGCACCACCACGGCCCTCGCCCACATGGTGAAGCCGCTGCTGGAGGCACTGGGGCCGCGCAGCTTCATGACGGCGTCCATGAGCACCGTGCACGCCGCCACGAACTCCCAGAGCCTGCTGGACAGCGTGCCGAAGGCCGGGGCGTCGGACATGCGCAAGACCCGCAGCGCGCTCAACAGCATCATCCTCACCTCCACCAACGCCGCCACCGCGCTGGAGCAGGCGATCCCCGACATCGGGCAGATCGGCTTCATGGCCGACTCCGTGCGGATCCCGCTGCCCACCGAGTCGCTGATCATCCTCAACGTCACCGTGCAGAGCCCCCAGCCGGTCTCCGAGGACGAGCGCCCGGCGATCAACCGCGACACCATCAACGGGATCTACCGCGAGGCGGCCGGACCCGGCGGTCCCGGGCTCATCGCGTTCAGCGAGCGCCAGAACGTCCCGGCGGACGTCTCGGGGATGCGCGCCGCCGTGGTCATCGAGAGCGTCGAGACCCACACGCGCACCGGGTTCGTGACCGTCGACCTGGCGGCGCTGCCGGGCATCCCCTACGCCGTGCTGGAGTCCCTGGAGGACACCGAGGTGCGGGTTCCGGTGACCCACGCCAAGATCTTCGGCTGGTACGACAACGAGTACGGCAGCTACACGAACATGCTCGGCGACCTCACCTGCCACGTGGCCGACCGCCTCGACTGACCGTATGGACGGGCGGGCTCCGTTGACCGGCGCGATACGCTGCGGGTCCCACGGAGAGGATTCGCGCTTTTGGCACGTTTGCAGTCGGGCCTGCGCAGCGCCACGCGCTGGGCCTACGGTTCGAGGTATTCCCCGACGCGTCGGTGGAGGGTGCAGCGGCTCGAGGCGTTCCGCCGGCTGGTGAACCCCCCGCCCGGCGCGCGCGTGGTGGACCTGGGCGGCACCCCGTACATGTGGGAGCTCTTCGGGCACGACGTCCACGTGACGCTGGTCAACCTGCCCGGGACCGTAAAGGGCGACATCCCTCCCCGGTTCGAGTGGGTGGAGGCCGACGCCTGCGAGCTCGACGGCGTGTTCCGCTCCGGCGAGTTCGACCTGGTGTTCTCGAACTCGGTCATCGAGCACGTGGGCGACGAGGACCGCCAGGCCGCGTTCGCCGAGCAGGTCCACCGGCTCGCCCCGGCGCACTGGGTCCAGACGCCCAGCCCCCGCTTCCCGATCGAGGCGCACACGGGCGTGCCGTTCTACTGGCAGCGCCCCCAGCGCGACCGTGACCGCCGGATGGAGCGGTGGCGGCGTGACCTGCCCGAGTGGGCGGACATGATCGCCGAGACGCGGGTGCTCTCGAGCGATCGCATGCGGACGCTGTTCCCGGACTCCGGGATCTGGCGTGAGCGGCTGATGGGCCTGGAGAAGTCCATCACCGCCTACCGCCCCTCGCACTGAGCGTCGTCCCGGCCACGGACCTCCCCGCCGGACGGGTGACGAGCCTGGACCGATCTCCGGTGTGATCCCTCCGGGGCCTGGACTAGGGTCCCCACGTGCCCCCTTCCCGCCGCGGAATCCCGGTCGCGCTCGCGATCGCCGTGGCCGCCGCCGCGTTCCCGCAGGAGCCGGCGTCGGCGGCGGTGCGGCTCGCCCAGGCCCGCCTCCAGCCCCGCGCGGGGCAGGTGGTGACGGTCACGGCGCGCGTCACCGGCGACCGTGCGGTGGTGCCCGTGCCGTGCCGGCTGCGGGTCACCGGCCGCCTTGGCGGCATCGCCGCGCCGCGGTCCGTGCGCCGCCAGGACCCCTCCGGCAGGGTCACGTGGCGGTGGCGCATCCCGGTGCGGACCCTGCCGGGGCCGCGCCGCCTGCGGGTGCGGTGCGACGGCGCGGGGGCGGCGGGCGGATCGGTGCTGGTGGGGCCCGCCACGTTCCTGCCGGCCGTGATGTCGCGGGAGGTCGTGCAGCGACCCCTCACCGGCATCCCCGGGGAGCACGGCTACGCATACCTGCTGCGCGTGGTGAACCCCCGGCGTGACTTCGACCTCCTGGACGTGAGCATCGGCGTGGACCTCCTGGGCGCCTCCGGCACGGGCGTCGCGACGCGCAGCGTCCTCATCGAACGCCTCCCGGCCGGCGGGACGCTCCTGGCGGGCGAGCAGGTGACGGTGGTCGGCGACGAGCCGCCGGTGGCGCTGCGCGTGCGGATCCAGCGTGCCGACGGCCGGTACCCGCCCAGCCCCGCGGCGACGGTGCGGGCCCTGCGCGTGGTCCGGAACGCCGACGCCACGGAGCTGTACGTGCGGGGGGAGATCGCGAACCCGGCGTTCAGCGCCACCCGCCCGGGTGACCTCACCATCGCCCTCCGCGACGCGCGCGGGCGGCTGGTGGACGTGGGCAGCTCCCTCACCTCGGAGCCGGTGATCGCCGGCGGCAGCGTGACGTTCGACGAGGGCTTCTTCGGATCGGGGTACACGCTGGTGGACCGCGCCGAGGCGACGGTCGACGCCGGGCGCTGACCCGGGTACGCCCCGACCCCCGACCAATGGCCAATACCGGATCCCCCGTCCGGTGGCCGATAATCGGCGGATGACCACGACGCAGCCGCCCCGGGAACGCGCCGCGGAACGCCGGACCGAGCACCAGATCGGCCTGCGCCGCAGCGTGCGCACCCACGACAGCTCGCGGCTGCGCCTCCCGCACCTGTCCACGCGGCGGCTGCTGGTCCAGTTCGGCGCGATCAGCGTGGTGGGCCTGCTGCTGCTGGCGGCGGTCACGGCGATCGTCGCGAGGTCGGTGGGCGAGGACCACGCCATCGACCAGGCGAAGGAGATCACCTGGGTGTTCGCCGCGGGCGTGGCGGAGCCCAGCATCACGCCGGCGCTGCTGGACGGCGACCGCCCGGCGCTGGACCGGTTCGACGCGATCATCCGGCGCGAGCTGCTGAAGGGCTCGATCGTCCGCATCAAGCTGTGGGATGGCGACCGGGTCGCGTACTCGGACGACCAGCGCCTGGTGGGGATGCGCTTCCCGCTGCGCGACGACGAGGCCAAGGTGCTGGAGACGGGTGAGACCGAGGCGGAGATCACCGACCTCACCAAGCCCGAGAACCAGTTCGAGCCCCGCAACGTCCAGCTGGTGGAGGTCTACACGCGCATCCAGGGCCCGAACGGCGAGCGCCTGCTCTTCGAGGCGTACTACACCCGCAAGGGCGTCAACGAGGCCGCCCGCGAGCTCTGGCTGGACTTCGCGCCCCTCACCCTGGGGGCCCTGGTGGTCCTGCTGCTGCTGCAGTTCCCGCTGGCCTGGGGCCTCGCCCGGCGCCTGCGCCGCGGCCAGCACGAGCGGGAGCTGCTGCTGCGGCACGCGATCGACGCGTCCGACCGGGAGCGCCGCCGCATCGCCGGCGACCTCCACGACGGCGTCGTCCAGGACCTGTCGGGCGTGTCGTTCTCCCTGTCGGCCGCGTCCCGCCGCAGCGCGGCGATGGGCACCCCGCCCAGCCCGGAGGAGCTGGGGCAGGCCGCCGGGAGCGTGCGCGGCGCCATCAAGGCCCTGCGGTCCCTCATCGTGGAGATCTACCCGCCCAACCTGCACGAGGAGGGCCTGGAGAGCGCCCTCACCGACCTGGTCGCCCCGCTGGAGGCCCGGGGCCTCACCACCCGCGTGGTGGCCGCCTCGGGCGTGGAGCCCATGGCCGACGAGGCGCGGGCCCTGCTGTACCGCACCGCCCAGGAGGCGGTGCGCAACGTGAGCAAGCACGCCGACGCCACCCAGGTGGAGGTGCGGCTGGGCCGCCGCGCGGCGTTCGTGGTGCTGGAGATCGAGGACGACGGCCGCGGGTTCGCCGCCCGCGAGGTCGCCGACCAGCCGCCGGACGGCCACGTGGGCCTGCGGGTCCTCGCGGACCTGGTGGCCGAGACCGGGGGGCGCGTGGTGCTGAGCTCCGCGCCCGGAGCAGGAACCCTCGTGACCGTGGAGGTCCCCGCATGATCCGTGTGCTCGTCGTCGACGACCACGCCATCGTCAGGCACGGCCTGCGCCAGCTGTTCGAGACCACCGACGACATCGTGCTGGTCGGCGAGGCCACCAACGGCGAGGACGCCATCGGGATGGTGCGCGACGAGCGCCCCGGCCTGGTGCTCATGGACCTCTCCATGCCGGGCATGGACGGCATCGAGGCGACCCGGCGGATCGTGCAGGAGCACCCCGGCATCGCCGTGGTGGTGCTCACCTCGTTCGGCGAGAAGAACCGCATCCTGTCGGCGCTCGACGCGGGCGCCGTGGGCTACCTGCTCAAGCACATGGACCCGGAGGAGATCCTCGAGGCCGTGCGGGCCGTCGCCGAGGGCGGGGCGCCGCTGGACCCCAAGGTCGCCCGCGTGCTGCTGGAGGCCCGCGCCCAGCCGCAGCCGGCGGCGGACCTCACCGGACGGGAGCGCGAGGTGCTGCAGCTGCTGGCCGACGGGCTGCCGAACAAGCAGATCGCCCTCAAGCTCGGCATCACCGAGCGCACGGTCAAGGCGCACCTCACCAGCGTCTTCCAGGCGATCGGCGTGACCGACCGCATGCAGGCCGCGCTGTGGGCGCGGGACAACCTGCCGGGCGCCACGGCCGTCTAGGCCGGGCACCCCGCGGGGCTCACCGCCGGGCGAGCGCCGGGGCCGGCGCGGCGAGCCGCCGGTAGGGGCCGTCCACGGCCATCAGCGCGTCGTGGGTCCCCTCCTCCAGCACGCGCCCGCCGCCGATCACCGCGATGCGGTCGGCGTGGCGGATGGTGGTGAGGCGGTGGGCGATCACCAGGGTGGTGCGCCCCGCCGGGAGGTTCCGCAGGGCCTCCACCAGCAGGGCCTCCGACGCGGCGTCCAGGGCGCTGGTGGGCTCGTCGAGGATGAGGATGGGCGCGTCCCGCAGGATCGCGCGGGCGATGGCGACGCGCTGGCGCTGACCGCCGGACAGGTTCGCCCCGCGTTCGCCGATGGGCGTGTCCAGCCCGTCCGGCAGCCGTGACGCGAACTCTTCCACCAGCCCCAGCCGCACGGCGCGCAGGATCTGCGCCTCGGTCGCACCGGGCCGGCCCCACGCGATGTTGTCGCGCAGCGACCCGCGCATGAGCACCGTGTCCTGCAGCACCATCGAGATCTGCGAGCGGATGCTGTGCAGCTGCAGCCCGCGCACGTCGTAGCCGTCCAGCCGCACCACGCCCTCGTCGGGGTCCACCAGCCGCGGCACCAGCGACGCGATGGTGCTCTTCCCCGCGCCGGTGGGCCCCACCAGGGCGACGGTCTCGCCCTCCCCCACGTCCAGGTCGAGCCCGTCGAGCACGGGCTCCCGGCCGGAGGAGAACCGCACGCCCCGCAGGCTGATGCGCCCGCGCAGCGCGGGGGCCCGCATCGCGCCCGGCCGGTCCGCCACGTTGGGGGTCTCGGCGAGCACCGTGACCACCCGCTCGGCGGCGGCGCCGCCGCGGGCGAGCACGATGTTGAGCCGCGCGAGCTGGCGGATGGGCTTGTAGAGGCTCGCCAGGTAGCTCATGAACACCAGCAGGACGCCGAGGGTCATGCGCCCCTCCAGCACCCGGTGGGCGCCGAACCACAGGATCACCGCGGTCGACAGGGCGGCCGACAGGTCCACCACCGGCGAGAACCGCGCCTGCAGCCGCACCGACTCGAGCCCGGCCCGCAGGCTGCCGTGGCTGAGGGTGCTGAACCGGCGGCGCTGCTCGTCCTCCAGCGCGAAGGCCTGCACCAGGTGGATGGCGCCGAGCCCCTCCGTGGCGGCGGACGCGACGGCGCCGTCCGCCCGCCGGGCGGTGCGCGACGCGACCGTGAGGCGCCGGGAGGAGCGGAACGTCGCGATGACGAGCGGCGGCGTGGTGGCCGCGACCAGCAGGGTGAAGGTGGGGTCCAGGGCCGCCATCACCGCGGTCATCCCGCCCAGCAGCAGGACGTTCGGGATGAGCACGGCGAGCGTCTGCACGACCATGTCCTGGGCCTTGTCGACGTCGCTGGTGACGCGCGTGGACAGGTCCCCCACCGACTGGCCGCCGTGGTACCGCAGCGACAGCCGCTGCAGGTGGGCGAACACCGCCTCCCGCATGCCGTTGGCGATGTGCAGGCCCGCCGAGGACATGAGCCGGGTGGACCAGTAGTCGGCGACCGCGCCCGCCGCGACGATCGCCAGGAACGCCCCGACGGCGGCCGCGAGCTGGGCGTCGGTGCCGGGGGTGCCGCCGTCGCCGGCGGGGCGCAGCACGTTGTCGATGACCCACTGCAGCGGCCAGGGCTGCGCGAGGCTCACGCCGACGCCCACCAGGGACGCCAGCAGACCCAGGCCCAGGGCGCTGCGCACCGGCCGGGCGAACCGCAGCAGGTGGCGCATGACGGCCCGCAGCCCGGGGCGCGGGGGCTCCGGCGCGCTCACGGCACCCGGACGGGCGCGAGGGCGGCGATGTGGCCGGCGGCCACGTCCGCACCGTCCACGCGGATGCCCGCGTCCGCGACCACGCCGGGAGCGAGGCGGCGGGGGCGGTCCAGCAGCCAGGCGACCTCCTCGGGGGCGGCGCCCACGTCGACCATGTCCGCGAGGCCGAGGGACGCCAGGCGGGCGGCCCGGATGGCCTGCTCGCGGCGCGGGGTGCGGCGGGGCACCAGGATGGGCCGCAGGCCGGCGGCGAGCGCCTCGACGCTCGAGTTGTACCCGGCCATCTGGATCACCGCGCCCGCCCGGGCGACGATCGCCGCGGCGTCCGGCGGGTTCCGCAGCACCCGCACCCGGCCCTCGAGCCCGGGGCCCAGGTCGGGCGCGTCCGTGGCGTACGGGCCGGCGATGATCACCCCGCGCCACCGTGGCCGCATGCGCAGCAGCTCCAGGCCAAGGCGGTACACCATCTCGCCGTCGCCCCCGCCGCCGGCGGCGACCACCAGGAGGTCATCCTCCACCGGCTGCGGCGGCACGACGTCGGTGACCCACCCGCAGTACGCGGGCCGCACCGGCAGGCCGTACTCCGCCCGGTGGTCGCACACGGCGGGGTGCCCGTAGACCAGGACGTCGGTGTACACCTCCGCGACGCCGGCCCAGCCGCGCCCGCGGACCTCCGGGATCACCCGGGACGGCTCGTCCAGCACGTCGCGGAGCCCCAGCACCAGGGCCGCGCCCTGGATGCGGGCGGCCAGCAGCCCGCGCCGCAGCTCGCCGCCGACCCCGTAGGGATGGCGGTCCACGACGATGACGTCGGGCTCCCAGGTGCGCACGATGTCCGAGAACGCCTCGGCGCGGGCGGCGAGCGCCGCCTCCACCGGCATCCCCGGGTTGCGGTAGGCGCCGGTGTCGTCCTTGACCATGGTGGGGACGCGCACGACGCGCAGGCGGGGGTCCTCCTGCAGCCAGCCCGGCTCGCCGGCGACGCCCGTGACCACGGTGACCTCCGCGGACGGGTCACGCCGCAGGAGCGCGTGGGCGATGAGCGTGTTGCGGCGCGTGTGGCCGAGCCCGAACCCGTCGTGCGAGGAGAACAGGTACCGCGCCATGCGGCGGTCAGTCGTCGGCGCCGTGGCCGCCCGAGCCGGAGCCCGAGCCGCCGGAACCGGAACCGGAGCCGGACGTGCGGGTCCGGCCCGCGGAATCGTCCGTCGTGGTCCCGCCGCTCGCGGTCGTCGTGGTCCTCGTGCCGCCGCTCCCGGACCCGCTGCTCGTGGACGTCGTGGTCGTCGCGGTCCTCGTGCCGCCGCCGCTCCCGGACCCGCTGCCGCTCGTCGTGGTGGTCGTGCCGGAGCCGCCGGTCGTGGTGGTCCCGGATCCGGTGGTCGTGGTGCCGGAGCCGCCGCCGGGTCCCGAGGAGGACGTCGTGGTGGTCGTCGTGGTGCGCGTGCGGGAGTCGTCGGTGGTGGTGCGCGTGCCGTCGTCCGCGCCGTGACCGGACCCGGAGGAGCCAGAACCCGACCCGCGGGAGGCGGAGTCCTCGATCGCCGGCGCGCCGGCGGAGCCAGAGGACCCGGAGCCGCCGCCCGGGCCGGACGAGCCTGAGCCCGGGCCGCGGGAGGAGGAGGGGCCGGGCACCGGGGCAGCACCCCCGGCACCCGAGGACGCGGGACCGCCCCGTCCGGCGTCTGCCCCCACGCGGGACCGGGTGGGCGAGGCGGCCCCGGCCGCCGGTCCCCGCCGTCCACCGGTCCCGGTCACGCGGTCGCCGCGGCGCGGCAGCGCGGCCGCGACGTCCTCGTCGTCCCCTGCGCCCGCGGCACGGACGGCCGGCGTGGGCACCGCCGCCGACTCGGGCTGCGCCGCGGACCCGGGGATCCAGAGGGACGGTGACACCCCCGCGGCGGGCCGCGGAAGCACCACGCTGTGCACGGTCCACCCGCCGACGGCGAGGAACCCCACACCGGCCAGCGCCGCGAGGGCGCCGCGCAGGCGCGCCCCGGACCGCCGCCGTGCGGTGCCCGCACCGATGATCTCCCTGAGGGACATCGCGGGGGATACGGGCGGCCGCTCGGGGGCCTTGGAGAGCTCCACGGTGTCGCGCCGGGGCGGCTGGGCGTCCATCGACCGTGCCATGACCGGCATGGTTCCAGCGGGACGGGGCGGGTCTCCATTGTCTCTTGGTACTAGGACCGCCCTCCCTCCCCGGGGCCCCGCGGCGCTAGCGTGCGCGCACAATCCCCGTCCTGGAGGCGTCCGAATGGCAGGTGCAGCGCAGTTCGAGCACGTCCTGGTGGAGGCCTCCGGGCCCGTCGCGGTGATCACGATGAACCGCCCGGAGCGCCGCAACGCCCTGTCGGTGCCGCACATGCGGGACCTCATCGCCGCCTTCGAGGCGGTGTCCGCGGACCCGGGGTGCGCGGCGGTCGTGCTCGCCGGCAACGGGCCGGCGTTCAGCGCGGGACACGACCTGGCCGAGATGCGGGACGCGGACGCCGCGTTCCTGGAGGAGGAGTTCCGGGTGTGCACCCGGCTGATGACGGTGATCCAGCAGATCCCGCAGCCGGTGATCGCGGCGGTCCGCGGCATCGCGACCGCGGCGGGCTGCCAGCTGGCCGCCACCTGCGACCTGGTGGTCGCCGCCGAGGACGCCCGGTTCGCGACGCCCGGCGTGCGCATCGGCCTGTTCTGCTCCACCCCGATGGTGGCGCTGAGCCGCGCCGTGGGGCGCAAGACGGCGATGGAGATGCTGCTGACCGGGGATCCCATCGACGCCCAGCGGGCCAGGGCCGAGGGGCTGGTGAACCGGGTGGTCCCGGCGGACGAGGTGATGGACGCCGCGATGGAGCTCGCCGCGCGCATCGCCGAGGCGAGCCGGCCGGTGGTGGGCATCGGCAAGCGGGCGTTCTACGCCCAGGCCGAGATGCCGGTGGCCGACGCCTACGCGTACGCGTCCGGGGTGATGGTGGCGAACGCGGGCATGGCGGACGCCCGCGAGGGCATCTGCGCGTTCCTTGAGAAGCGCGCCCCCGAGTGGCGGCACGCCTGAGGCTCAGCCGGTGCGGAGGGCGGCCGTGCTGCGGCCGCCCAGCTCCATCCCGTCGGTCGCGCAGCCGTGCAGGACCGCCTCCAGCGGTCCGTCGCCGGTGAACGACGCGCCGCGCAGGTCGCACCCGCCCATGGTGACCCCGCGCAGCGCCGCCCCGCCGAACCGGGCGTCCCGCAGGTCGCAGCCGTCCAGCACCGCCGCGGTCCACGCGCCGTCCAGGCGGGCGCCGGCCAGCGAGCAGGCCCGCAGGGCCGTGCCCTCGAGGACCGCCCCGTCCAGGTCCGCGCCGTCCAGGCGGCAGCCGGTGAACCGGGCGCCCGACAGGTCGGCGCCGCGCAGGTCCGCCCCGCGCAGGTCCGCGCCGTCCACCAGCGCGCCGCGCAGCAGGACGCCGGCCAGGCCGGCGCCGCGCAGGTCGGCGTCCCGGATGACCTCGCCGGAGCGGTCGGGAGCGGGTGTCGTGTCCATGGGACCCGATGGTACGTTCGCGGCACCGGACACTTCACCCCCAAGGAGCTGCCATGGCGACCACCGAACGCACCGCGACGGCCTCGGAGACGGTCTTCGTGGACCGCTTCACCGACGGGATCATCGGTCCCGGGGCGGAGGTCGTGGGCACCGTGAGGGACGGCGGCCACATCGTCGCCAACACCGCCCCCGGGTGCTGGGGGCCCATGATCACCCCTGCGATCAAGGGCGGCCACGAGGTCACCCTGCCGGTCGCGGTGGAGGGCGCGGAGCCCGGGGACGCCATCGCGATCCGCATCCGCGACATCACGGTGACCTCCCTGGCCACCTCGTCGGGGAACGACCGGTTCGTGGAGGGCCGCTTCAACGGCGACCCGTACTGCGCGAAGGTCTGCGCCAACTGCGGCGCCGCCGACGAGGCGACCGTGGTGGAGGGCATCGGCGAGGACTCGGTGCGGTGCGCGAGCTGCGGGGCCCCGGCGGCGCCCTTCGCGTTCACCAACGGCTACACCATCGCGTTCGACGACGACCGGCACCTGGGCGTCACGGTGGGCCGGGAGCAGGCGGAGGCCTTCGCGCACGACGCCGCCCGGTACGCGGCGCTGCCCGGCAACTCGGTGCAGAACCCGATCCTGCTGTTCGCCCCGCACGACCTGGTGGGCGTGGTCGCCCGCCTGCGGCCGTTCATGGGACAGCTGGGGACGATGCCGGCGGTGGATCTGCCGGACTCCCACAACGCCGGCGACTTCGGGGCGTTCCTGCTGGGCGCCCCGCACAGCCGGGCCCTCACGCCCGAGCAGCTCGCGCTGCGCACCGACGGCCACATGGACATCGACGCCGTGCGCGCCGGCGCCGTCGTGATCTGCCCGGTGAAGATCCCAGGCGGCGGCGTGTACATGGGCGACATGCACGCCCTGCAGGGCGACGGCGAGATCGCCGGGCACACCTGCGACGTGTCGGGCACCGTGACCCTGCAGGTGCACCTCATCAAGGGCCTGGGCATCGACGGGCCCATCGTGCTGCCGGTGCCGGAGGACCTGCCGTTCCTCGCCCGCCCGCTCGACGCCGCCGAGGAGGCGCACGCCGCCGCGCTCGCCACCCGGTGGGGCGTCGCCGCGCCGGAGGACAGCCTGCCGATCTCGGTGGTGGGCACCGGCCCGGACATGAACTCGGCGATCGACAACGGCCTGCAGCGGGCCGCGGACCTGCTGGGCATGACCGTGCCGGAGGTCAAGAACCGCGCCACGATCTCGGGCGCGATCGAGATCGGCCGTGCGCCGGGCGTCGTGCAGGTCACGTTCCGGGCGCCCACCGAGGCCCTGGACCGCGTCGGCATCGGCGGCCTGGTGCGCGAGCAGTACGGCCGGTCCTGACGGCCGTGCAGGTCGCGGTCACGGTCCGCCTGAACGGGGCGCTCGCGGCGCGGCTGGGGCCGCGCCGCGAGATCGCCATGCCGGCCGGCGCGACCGTGGCCGACCTGGTGGCCCGCCTCGCCGCCGAGGCCGGCGTCGTGGGGCCCGCCGGCCTGGCGGTGGCGGTCGCCGGGGACGTCGTGTCCCCCGACCGGCCGCTGGCGGACGGGGAGGAACTGGCGGTCCTCACCCCCGTCGCCGGCGGCTGACCCCGCGGCCGTCCGTGCCGCGGGCGTGCCCGTGGGCGGACCTCCCTGTCCGCCCGGGCCTCCCCCGGCGCCGTTACTCCGACTCGGCGTCGTTCGCCGCGGCCGGCCGGTCCTCGCCCGGCTTGGTGGCGGCGGGCGGCGGGGTGTCCTCGTCCGCCGGGTCCGTGAGGGAGCTGGTGGACGGGACGATCACGACGCGCTCGCAGTTCGCGAGGACCGTGTCCTCGGCGCGGGCGTAGGCCACGTCGCGGCCGGGGCCGCAGTCCAGGACGTCGCGCTGGTTGTCCGGGAACCGGGCGAACAGGACGTCGTTGCCGCGGCCGGCGATCAGGATGTCCTCGCCGGGGCCGGCGTACAGGGTGTCGTAGCCCTGGGCGCCCACCAGGCGGTCGTTGTCGGAGCCGCCGGACAGGACGTCGCCGCCGAAGCCGCCCATGAGGATGTCGTTGCCCTGCTGGCCCAGCACCACGTCGCGCTGCGGGCCGGCCGACACGACGTCGTTGTCGGCGCCGGCGAGGATGGTGTCGAAGCCGCGGCCGCCGAAGATCACGTCGTTGCCGGCGTTGCCGAGCATGACGTCCGAGCCGGTCCAGCCGAACATCAGGTCGTCACCGGCCTTGGCGCTGATGGTGTCGGCCGCGCGGGTGCCCCGCAGCAGGTCGGAGGCGTCGGTGCCGTCGATCACGGCGGCGGAGGCGAGCGGCGCCGCGAGGGCGAGGGTGGCCGCGGTGCCGAGGAGGAGGGTGCGGAGCTTCATCGATGCGTCCTTTGATGTCCGTGGGGTGCGCGGGGGTTCCGCGTTCGTTGCATCCCCATGCTCCGGCCGGCAGGTGAGGGAATCCGGCATCACCCTGTTCGGAGGTCTCGCACCTTCGTAAGCACCTTCGGACGAGGTGTGATGGCGCGGGCCCGCGGACCGCGAAAAGTGAAGCCCCGGCGCCCCCGGGCCGCGAAAAGTGAAGACGGAGGGCCCGGGGGTGCGGATTTGTGAGGCTCAGGCCCCGCTTTGTGAGGAAATCCTGCGGGGCGGCCGCGGGAAGAAGGCGCTGGTGCGCCGCACGTAGTCCGCGTAGCCGGGCCGCCGCGTCGCGATGTCCTTCTCCAGGAGCCCCACGCCGGACACCCGCATGAGCAGCACGCTCATGAGCAGGGGCCCGATCACCGTGAGGGCCGGCCAGCCGGCCTCCGCGGCGATGAGCCACAGGCCCCACCACACGCAGAAGTCCCCGAAGTAGTTCGGGTGCCGGGTGTACCGCCACAGGCCGGTGTCGAGGACCTTCCCGCGGTTCGCCGGGTCGGCCCGGAACCGCGACAGCTGCAGGTCGCCGACGGTCTCGAAGGCGAGTCCGACGGCCCACAGGGCCGCACCGGCGGCCGCGATCCAGCCCAGGCCCGGGGAGTCCGGGAGGCCGCCGAACTGCACGGGCAGGCTCACGACGAGCATGAGCACCCCCTGCAGCCCGAACACCGTCACCAGGCTGCGCAGCGGCCATCGGTCCCCGTGCCGGGCGCGCATCTCGGCGTACCGGAAGTCCTCGGGCTTGCCGAAGTTCCGCCGGGCGAGGTGGGCGAACAGGCGCAGGCCCCACACCGAGGTGAGCGCGGCGAGCAGCAGGCGCCGTCCGTCGTCCCCGTCGGAGGCCAGGTACGCCACCCATGCGACGACGACGAAGCCGAACCCCCAGAACGGGTCGATGATGCCCGAGTCGCGCAGCCGCACGCTCACGGCCCACAGCGCGGCCATGAGCACCGCCACCGCCAGGGCCGACCAGCCGAGCACCGCGAGCGCGTCCATGGGGCCACGGTAGAGGACGGGCCCGCGCGGCGGACGGGGGACCCGCCGGTATCGTCGGCCCATGGCGGATCGCCCCGGCCCCCTCACGCTGTCGGCCATCGAGGCCGCGGTGCGGGCGGCGTTCTCCCGGGAGCTCTGCTCGCCGGACGACCTGGCGGACTGGACGCCGGGCAACCCGTCGCGCGGCCACTGCGCGGTGACGGCCCTCACGCTGCACGACCTGCTGGGCGGCGACCTGCTGGTGGCGGAGGTCACCCGCGGCGGCGAGCGCACCGGGTACCACTCCTGGAACCGGATCGGGGGCGTCGAGGTCGACCTCACGCGCGAGCAGTTCGCGCCGGACGAGGTCGTCGGCGAGCCCGAGGTCGTGCACCGGCCCCCGGGGCTCCCCGGGCCGTACACGGACCAGTACCTGGAGATGCGGCGCCGCGTGGGGGCGGCCCTCGGCGTCGAGATCCCCGGGCGCGACGGGGCCGGCTGACCGCGGCCATGCCCCGCGGCTGTGCGGACCGGGTGCCGGCGGGGCGATGATGCCGCCCGTGCCCACGCCTCCCCGCACGCTGGTGGTGCGCCACCGGCAGTCCACGTACAACGCCGAGCGGCGCTGGACCGCGCAGGACGACCCCCCGCTCTCGGACGCCGGGCTGGCGGAGGCCGCGCACCTGGCGGCCCACCTGGGCGGCCTGGGTGTCGCCCGCGTGGTGTGCAGCGACCTGCTGCGGGCCCGCATGACCGCGGCGGCGGCCGCGCGGGCCCTGGGCCTGCCCGATGCCACCGAGGACCCACGCCTGCGGGAGCACGCCATCCCGGCCTTCGCGGGCCGCACCCGGGAGGAGATCGAGGCGCGGCATCCGGGGGCGCTGGCCGCCTGGCGCGACCACGGCACCGTCCCCGCGCTGCCGGGCAGCGAGCCGTGGGCGCACATGGAGGCCCGCGTCCTGGCGGCCCTCGGCGCGCACCGCGGGGAGGGCGTCACGCTGGTGGTCGCCCACGCGGGCGTGCTGCGGGCGCTGCACACCGCGCTGGCCGGCGAGCCCGCCAAGCTCGGCCGCTGGAAGGGCCTGTGGCTCGCCTGGGACGGCGGCGCGCCGCGCATCGACGGGGTGCACCGGTTCCCGCGCCCCGGGTGACGATCCCCCGTGCCCCGCGGCCCCCGGCCCCCTAGGCTCCCCCCGGTGGAACCCCTCGCCATCCAGATCGCCGAGCGCCTTCCCGTGCCGGACGCCGTCCTGCGGGCCGGCATCCGCAGCCGCGTGGGCCGCCGCATCCGCGCGGAGGCGGCGGGCGGGATCGACGCCCAGAGCGAGCGGTTCCGCGACCTGGTGGACCGCCTGGACGCGCAGCCCATCGCGGTGGCGACCGAGGACGCCAACGCCCAGCACTACGAGGTGCCGGCGGACTTCTACGCCCTGTGCCTGGGCCCGCGGCGCAAGTACTCGTGCGCGTGGTGGCCGCCCGGCGTGACCACCCTCGCCCAGGCCGAGGACGCCATGCTCGAGCTCTACGCCGAGCGCGCGCGGCTGCGCGACGGGCAGCGGGTGCTCGACCTGGGCTGCGGCTGGGGGTCGCTGTCGCTGTGGCTCGCCGAGCGGCACCGCAACAGCAGCATCCTCGGGGTGTCCAACAGCGCGTCGCAGCGCGAGTACATCCTGGGCGTCGCCCGGCAGCGGGGCCTGGACAACCTGGAGATCGTCACCGCCGACGCCAACGCCTTCGAGCCGGAGGGGCGCTTCGACCGCATCGTGAGCATCGAGATGCTCGAGCACGTGCGGAACCAGCGGCGCATGATGGGCCGCATCGGGTCATGGCTCCAGGACGACGGCCTGGCGTTCGTGCACGTGTTCACGCACCGCACCCTGCCGTTCGAGTTCGACGAGACCCGCCGCTCCGACTGGATCGCCCGGCACTTCTTCACCGGGGGCACCATGCCCTCCGACGACCTCATGCTCCACACCTCCGCGGGGAGCCTGGAGATCGCCGACCACTGGCGGGTGTCCGGCACCCACTACGCGCGCACCGCGCGGGCGTGGCTGGAGCTGCTGGACGCCAACCGGGAGCGGGCCCTGGAGATCCTGGGATCGGCCCCCTACGACCGCCGCGGGGCGAGCCGCAGGTTCCGCCGCTGGCGGCTGTTCTTCCTGTCGTGCGAGGGGCTGTGGGGGTTCCGCGACGGCTCCGAGTTCATCGTGAGCCACTACCTGTTCCGGCCCGCGGGCCGCGCGGGGGGGTAGTCCGGACCACACCCTGGGTGGGTGGCTCGCCGCCCGGACGGGGCGGGAGACTCCCGGCGGCGTCACCGGCGGCAGCGTCCGTCACACCCCTCGCGGGGCACGATCCAGGCGGGCGACCGCCGGGACGCCGTCCCCCCTGGGGTGCTCGTCAGACGTCGCCCGGCCGCACCAGGCCCGCCTGGATGGCGAGCCGCGCCAGGCGCGTGCGCTTTTCGTTCTGCGGGAGGTCGCCGATGTCGAACCGCCGGTACAGGTCCCGCAGGTGCGCCTTGACCGCCTCCACCGACAGGTGCAGCTCCGCGGAGATCTGCTCGTTGGTGGCGGGGATGCCGAGCCGGCCGGGGTCGGCGAGCAGCGGCCGGCACAGCGCGAGCAGCACGCGGCGCTTGGCCTCGGTGATGTCGTCGGCGATCACCGGCTGCGACCCGGGCGAGGTGGGGTGCTCCACGGCGCCCGGCGCCCGGAACTGGATGTAGGTGTGGCCCAGGCGCATCACGTCCCGGTCGCTGAGCCGGTGCTGGGCCGTGACGCGGTTGCCGTTCACGAACGTGCCGTTGCGCGACAGCCCGTCGTCGACCAGCGCCCACTCGCCCGCCACCCGCTCCAGCTTGGCGTGCACGCGCGACACCCGGGAGTCCCATTCCAGGGCCACGTCGCAGGTGGGGCGGCGCCCGATCACGACCCGCTCCGTCGCATCCCCGAGCTGCACGATGCGCTGCGCGCCCTCGCCGTCGCGGAGCACCAGGAAGGGCCGGCCGGCGCGCTCGGCCTCCTGGCGACGCATCAGGTCGCCCGGCCGGTCACCGTCCTCCCCCATGCGATTCCTCCCGCCACGGACACGATCCGTGACGAAATCTACCGGGACGGGCGGCGCGCGGTCACGCTCGGGACCCCGCGATGAGCACGCCGGCGCACATAAAGTCCACCTGGAGTCCCGAACCCGACACCCAGGACACGACCGCGCCGATGGCCCCGGAGCAGCAGACCACCGACCAGACGATGGACGCCGGCGGGGACCCCCCGCCCCCGCCCGCCCCGATGCCGGCCGACGGCGAGCGCATCGGCCAGTACCGCATCGACGGCATCGCCGGGTCCGGCGGGATGGGCGTGGTCTACCGGGCCCGCGACGAGCAGCTGGACCGCTGGGTGGCCCTCAAGCTCATCGCCCCCGAGTACGCGAGGGACCCGCGTTTCCGGGAGATGTTCCTGCGGGAGTCCCGGGCCGCGGCGGCGATCGAGCACCCCAACGTCATCCCGGTGTACCGGGCCGACGAGGACGGCGACCGGCTGTACATCGCGATGCGGCTGGTGGACGGCGAGAGCCTCGCGGACCTCATCGCGCGCCGCGGCCGCATCCCCCCGGCGCAGGCCGCCCGCATCCTGGGCCAGGTCGCCGCGGCGCTGGAGGCCGCGCACCGCCGGGGGCTCATCCACCGCGACGTCAAGCCGGCGAACGTCCTGGTGAACGCCGACGACGACACGGCGTACCTGTCGGACTTCGGCCTGGCCACGCGGTTCGTGTCGGACGCGACCGGCGGCCGCTGGGCCGGCACGCTCGCCTACCTGGCGCCCGAGCAGATCCGCGGCGGCGCGCTGGACGCCCGCACCGACGTCTACGCGCTGGGATGCGTGCTGTTCCAGGCGCTCACCGGGCGGGTGCCGTTCCCCACCCGCGACGAGCAGGCGGCGCAGATCGCCCACCTCACCCAGTCGCCGCCGCGGGTCTCGGAGGCCGCCCCCGGGGTGCCGGCCGGCTTCGACGCCCTGGTGGCCAGGGCGATGGCCAAGCGCCCGGAGGACCGCTTCCCGTCCGCCGCGGCGTTCGCGGACGCACTGGCCGCGCTGCGGTTCGACGCGGTCCTGGTGCACCACCCCTCCGACGCCGCCCCGGCCGCCGAGGTGCGGGCCGCGATGCGCGACGCCGGGCTGGAGGTCTGGGAGCCGTCCCCCGGCGCGGACGACATCGGCGAGGCGCTGCGGGCGTCGGCGGCGTGCGTCGTGCTGGTGGGGGCCGAGGGCCTGGGCGACTGGGCGCGGGAGCCGCTGTCCGTGGCCCAGGACGTCGCCCTGCGGGACCGCGCCTACCGCATCGGGGCGGCGCTGCTGCCGGGCAGCCCGGACCCGTTCGGCCCCGGGATGGCGTTCCTGGCGGGGCGCCGCTGGGCGGACCTGCGCCTCGGCACGGGCGACCGCGACGGCCGCCGCGAGCTGGTGCGCCTGGTGCGCGAGGAGCCGCCGCCCGCACCGGACGCGGGCGTCGCCGACGCGTGCCCCTACCGCGGCCTCGCCGCCTTCGGCGAGGACGACGCCGCCCTGTTCGTGGGGCGGGAGGACGAGGTCGCGGCGCTGGTGGAGCGCCTGCGGGGACGGCGGTTCCTCGCGGTGGTCGCCCCGTCGGGCAGCGGCAAGAGCTCGCTGCTGCACGCCGGCCTGCTGCCCGCGCTGCGGGACGACCCGGCGGGGACCTCGTGGCGCATCGCCGCGTTCGCCCCGGGTGCCCGCCCCCTGGCGGCGCTGGCGGCCGCGGTGGCGCCGCTGGTGCCCCTGCGGGAGCGCCCGCAGCCGGGCGCCCTGGGCACCGACCCGTCCCTGCTGCGCCGCAGCCTCGAGGGCACCCTGCCCGCGGACGGCAGCGACGCGCGGGTGCTCCTGGTGGTCGACCAGTTCGAGGAGCTCTTCACGCTCGCCGAGCCGGACGAGCGGACCGCCGCGCTGGACGCCCTGGTGGACGCCGCGACCCTGCCGGGCGGCCGGGTGTGGGTGGTCGCCGCCATGCGGGCCGACTTCTACCCGCACTGCGCCGAGCACGACGCGCTGCGCGACCTGGTGGCGTCCAACCAGTTCCTGCTGGGCCCCATGGGCCCGGCCGCGCTGCGCCGCGCGATCGAGGTCCCGGCGCGCCGCAGCGGGCTGGTGCTGGAGGCGGGGCTCACCCGGCGCATCCTCAACGACCTCGCCGGGCGGCCGGGGGCGCTGCCGCTGCTGCAGCACCTGCTGCTGGAGCTGTGGCACCGGCGGCGCGGCCGTGAGCTCACGCTGGAGGCGTACGCCGCGTCCGGCGGCGTTGAGGGCGCCCTCGCCCGCCGCGCGGACGCGGTCCACACCGCGCTCACGCCGCCGCAGCAGGGCCTGGCCCGCCGCATCCTGCTGCGCCTCACCCAGCCCGGGGAGGGCACCGAGGACACGCGCCGGCGCGCGGAGCTGCGGGAGCTGGTCACCGACCCCGCCGAGCACGCCGACGTGGACGCGGTCGTGGGGGCGTTCACCGCCTCCCGCCTGCTCACCACCTCACGGGACGCATCGTCGGGCCAGCCCACGGTCGAGGTCGCGCACGAGGCGCTCATCCGCGGCTGGCCGCGGCTGCGCCGGTGGATCGCCGAGGAGCGCGAGGCGCTGGTGGCCCAGCACCGGCTCACCCAGGCGGCGGACGAGTGGGAGCGCGCGGACCGCGACGAGGGGCAGCTGTACCGCGGCGCCCGCCTGGCCGGCTGGCGGGAACGCGACCGCGGGGCCCTCAACGACCGGGAGCGGGCGTTCCTGGCCGCCTCCGAGGAGCGCGAGGGCCGGGAGGCGCTGGCCCGCCGCCGGCGCACACGCGTCGCGATCGCGGCCCTCGCCACGGGCCTGGTGGCCGTCGGCGGGGCCGGCGGGTACGCCCTGCTGCAGCGCAACGACGCGGTGGACGCCAAGGCGGTCGCCCAGTCGCGCCAGCTCGCCGCCAATGCCCGCGATCAGGTGGGGCGGGACCCGGAGCTCGGCGTCCTGCTCGCGCAGGCCGCGATGGACGCCGACCCCACGCCGGACGCCGAGTGGGCCCTGCGGCAGACGACGTTCGGCTCCCCCATCGTCGCCCGCTTCCCCGATCCCGCGGGCCTGAGCCGCATCGCGGTGTCACGCGACGGCACGCGGATGGTCACGGGCGGCAACGACGGCGCGGTGCACCTCTACGACCTCACCGCACGGCGGGAGACGGGCACCCTGCCCGGCGACGGCAGCGTCGTGCTGGGCCTGGACCTGGATGCCGCCGGCGCGCGGTACGCGGTCACGGCCGGCAGCACCGCCGACACGTTCCCCGACCGCGTGGAGGTGCGCACGGTGGCCGGTGGCCGGCTGCTGCGGCGCGTGCCCGCCCCCGGCGGGCGGTCCGCGGCGCTCTCACCGGACGGGCGGCTGGTGGCCGCCGCCGGCGAGGACGGGAGGGTCACGGTGTGGCCGGTGGACGGCACGGGACCGGGACGCGTGATCGGGGCGATCCCCGGCGGGGTCGTGGCCCTGGCGTTCTCCCCCGACGGCGCCGAGGTCGCCGGCGGGGGGTTCGGCACCGGGGACGGCGGCGTCATCGGCGTGTGGCGCACCGACGGCGGCGGCGGACGGACCGCGCAGGTGGAGGCGCCCGCGGGCGACGTCGCCTTCGGCCCCGGCGGCCGTTCGGTCGCGGCCACGGGGTTCTCGACGCCGGACGTGTACCGGTGGGACTGGGCCGACCCGGCGGGCGAGCCCGTGCGCACGCGCACCGACGTCCCGGTGATCGGCGTCGCCTGGTCGCCGGACGGGCGGTGGATCGCGACCACCGCGACCGACGGCGGCGTCACCGTCCGGCCCGCCGGCGGGGGCGAGGCCGCCGCGGTGCTCCGCGGCCATCAGGGCACCGTGTACGCCGCGGCGTTCGGCGCCGGCCCCGACGACCTGCTCACCGCGGCCGACGACGGCGCCCGGCGGTGGGCGTGGTCGCGCGGGGCCCCGCAGCGCGCGGACATCGGCGCCGAGCAGGCGGGCGCCGGGGAGGAGGGCAGCCTGCTGGCGGTCTCGGGCGCCGGTGCCGTCGCGTTGCTGCCGGACGGCTTCGCCTGCCCGGTGGTGCCCGGCGCCGCGGCCTCGCCCCCGGCTGACCCCGGCGGGGGTGGACGGCGGGCTCAACGACGGCGTCCTGGGCCCGGCGGCACGGCGGTCGCCTGGACGACGGTGCCCGGGGGCGCTGGCGATCACGCGCCGGGGCGGCGGGCCGGTGTTCACCCGCCCCCGGGTTCTGGACGGCGGTCGACGTCACCCCCGACGGGCGGGTGGCCGCCGCCGCGAAGGACAGCGGGACGGTCATCCGATGGACCAGGCCGGCGGCGGGCCCCGGCAACGGTCGGTGCCTTCCCGCGACGCCTGCGGCGGCGCGCGTGAGCGCCGACGGCTCCACGGTCCTCGCCTCCGACTTCTCCGGCAACGTCATCGCCTGGAGGGCGGGGGGCGAGGTGCGCCTGGTGGGCCACACCGGCACGGTCGGCGCGCTGGACCTGACGGCCGACGGCGGCCTGGCCGTCACGGGATCCGCCGACCGCACGGTGCGCGTCTGGGACACCCGCACGGGACGGGAGCTGGCCGTGCTGCGCGGCCACGAGGGCCCCATCGAGACCTCGGTGCGGTTCTCCGGGGACGGCCGCATCGTGGCCAGCGCGGCCTCCGACGGCGTCCGCCTGTGGGACTGGCGGGCCGGCACGGAGCTGGTGGCGCTGCCCGCGGAACGGCCCGCGCACGTTGCGCTCACCGCCGACGGCGGCTGGGTCGCGGCGATGGCGACCCGCCCGGGCGGTTACCGCCTGCTGCGGTGGCGCTGCGACGTCTGCGGCGGCGTCGCCGCGGTGGAGGACCTGGCCCGCGAGCGCGTGACGCGGGACCTGTCGGATGGTGAACGCGCGCAGTTCGGCATCAACTGACCACGGAGGGAGGAACCATCATGGAGGGCAACACCCCACCCGGATTCCCCGAGGGGATCCTCCGCGCCATGGCGGCGGTGCGTGACCGCACGCCCGTCAAGGTGCTGCGGGGCTACCTGGACACCGAGGCCAGCCCGCCGCGCCTGTACGCGGGACTGGACTTCTCGGTCTACCTGGAGCTGGACGGCATCGTCTCGTACCAGCCGGGCCCCGAGGCGGCCGACCCCTGGCTGGTCTGGGTGAAGGAGGGCCTGCCGCTGGAGGTCAGGGTGACGGGCCGCGACCCCTACGGCGCGCTGCTCACCGAGAACCCGGACTTCCTGTTCGGCCTCGCGTCGTGCGACCAGACGGTCATGGCGTACACCTGCAGCAAGCCGAAGACGACCTCCCACACCATCGGATGGTGTGCCGAGGACTGACGCCCTCCCGGCGCGGCTGGGACGGCTCGTCCGGGCCGCCGAGCCCGCCCCGGGCTTCCTGACCGGCCACGACGTCGTGCTGCGCCCCGCCGGGGGGCGCAACGCGGCCGTGGTGCTGGAGGCGGACGGCGCCCCGCGGTGGGTGCTCAAGCCCGCGCCGGCCGAGGGGGGCGCCCGCGAGGCGGGGGTCCTGGCCGCGCTCGCCGCGACCGCCCTGCGGGACGCGGTGCCCGCCGTGCACCACCACGGCGACGACGGGCTCGTCCTCGCCCACGTGCCGGGCGTCCCGGCCGGGGATGCGCCCGCCGTCCCCCCGGGGCACCTCGCCGCGCTGGGGCGCGTCCTGGCGTCCCTGCACGGCCTGCCCGCACCCGCCGGGACGTCGGCGCCGCCGTGGGTCACGCGCCTGCACCGTCCCACCCCGCGGCGCCTGTCCTGGTCGTCCGCCGCGGTCGTGGGGCTCATCCGCGACGTCCAGGCCGACGAGGCGATGTGCGCCGCCCTCGACGCCCTGGCGGACGACTGGACGCCGGCGGCCCTCACCCACGGCGACCTGCGCCTGGCCAACGTGCTGCTGGGCGACGGCGACCGCGTCACGCTGGTGGACTGGGAGGCCGCCGGCCCGGGACCGCCCGCGCTGGACCTCGGGTGGGCGGCGGGCGACCTGCTGCTGCGCTGGGCGCACGCGCTCGATCCGGGCGCGCCGTCGGAGGCCCTGGCCCTGCGCAGCGGCGGCCCGGCGCTCGCCGGCGCGTGCGCCGCCGTCGCCCGCCTCCTGACGGGGTACGGCGGCGCGCCGGACACCGTGGCCGTGGTGCGATGGGCGGGCGCACGGCTGCTGCAGGCCGCGGCGGAGGACTGCCAGTCCGAGCTGTTCGCACCGGCGCGCGCGGCGACGGTCACCCTGGCGGCCCGCCTGGTGCTCACCCGGCCGCAGGCGTTCGCGGAGCGCGTGGAGGCGGCCGGGTGACCGGCGTCCGGCGCGCGCTCGCCGGCGCCGCCGCCGCGCTGGACCTCGCGCCGGGCGTGCTGCGTTGGTTCGGGGTGGCCGAGCCCGTGGGCCCGGGCCGTGACGCGCTGGTCGCCGCGGTGCGGGAGCGGCTCTACGCCGACTGGTACCGACGCGGCGGGCCGGCGCCGCTCGTGCCGGAGGCCGATGCGCCGTCCCCGGTGGGCGCCACGCCGCTCGCGTCGCGCATCGACGCGGTGCGCGGCACCGCCGGGTCGTTGCAGGACGGGGGGCGCCCGGCGGGTCACGGCCGGGCGGTGCGCGACGGCCTGCACGCGGAGGTCGCGCCGGGCGACCTCATCGGTTCGGAGCTGCGGCTGCCCGGTTGCCTGCCGGGCCTGGTGCCCGGCTACCACCTGGTCCTGGGCCGCCGGGACCTGGACGGACGCATCGACGGGCGGGTGATGCGCGCGTACCTGCACGCCACCCCGAGGGGCGCCGCCACGCTCGCCGCGGTCATCGGCGCGGAGCTCGACCGCCTGGGGATCGCGTTCCGGATGAAGCTGCTGTCGGACCCGGCCGCGTACCGCCGCTGCGACGCCGCCGTGCTCTACGCCCGCATGGACGACGCCGAGCGGGTCGTGGCCGCCCTGCGGCGCCGGCACCCCGACCTCGCGCCGCACCTGCGTCCCACGGTTCCGGTGCTCACGCTGCGGCTGGCCCCGGGGATCGGCTGGGCGGAGGACCCGGGCGGCCTGGACAGCTTCGGCCACCACCGCTGCGGGCTGCTGGCCGACGGGCTGGTGCGGGCGATGGAGTTCCGTGCATGGGATCCGCGCGGGCGGGTGCGGCGCATGGAGGCCGCCCTGGCCGCGGCGGGCATCGACCCGCGCCGTCCGCACCTGGGACCGGGATCCCCCTGGGCTCCGGAGCCCTTCGCATGAGCGAGTCCCTGGAGCTCGCCCGCACGCTGGCGCGCGACCTCGCCGGGCGGGCGGTGTGGCACGGCGACCGCTGCACCTGGCTGGGGCCGGTCATGGACGAGCGGTTCCCCGAGATGCCGGTCACGGCGACCCTTCCCGCGGACCTGTACGCCGGGACGGCCGGCATCGCCCTGGCCCTCGCGGAGGCCGGCGCGGCAACCGGCGACCGCGAGCTGCTGCGCACCGCCGGCGGCGCGCTGCGCCAGTCGGCGGCGGTCCTGCGGCGGCGGGCCGCCGGGGCCGGGCTGCTGGACGGCGTCCTCGGGGTGGCGCTCGCCGCAGCGCGGGTGGGTCGCCTGGCCGGCGACGGGGAGCTGGTGCGGCTTGCCGCCGGGCTCGCCGCGGCCGTCCCGGAGCCCGTGGGCCGGGACCTGGTGGGCGGCGCCGCCGGCGCCGCGCTGGAGCCTGCTCGCCCTCGATCCGCTGTTGCCGGCGCGGACCGCGCCGCGCGGGCCCGACATCGCGGGGACCCTGCGCGATGCGGCGGGCGACGGGATGGGGACGGGGCTCGCCCACGGGGCGTCCGGCGTCGGCCTCGCGCTCGCGGAGGCCGGGTTCCACGACGACGCGGCGGCCGTGTTCGCCGCGGAGGACGCGCACTTCGACCGCCACGCCGGGAACTGGCGCGACCTGCGCCGCGCGCGCACCCTCCCGGTGCCGTCGTACGCCTGCGCGTGGTGCCACGGGGCGCCGGGCATGGCGCTCGCCCGGGTGCGGGCCGCCGAGGCCGGCGTTGCGGTGGCCGCGGAGCCGGTCGCCGCCGGTCTGGCCACCGCCGCCGCGCACGCGGCGGCGTCGCTGGCCGCCACCGGTGCGGACCTGAGCCTGTGCCATGGCGCCGGGGGCCTGGCGGAGGTCCTGGCGCTCGCCGGCGACACCGGGCCGCGGCAGCGGTGGGCCCTCGCGGTGGCGGGCGAGGTGGCCGACGGCGTCCCCGTCCGGTGCGGGCTGCCGGGCGGGCGCTCGCTGGGGCTCATGACCGGCCTCGCCGGCGTGGTCCACACGCTGGTGCGCACCGCGGTGCCGCACACCCCGCCGGTGCTGCTGCCCCGCCCGTGATCCCGGGGGGTGGCGCCGGTCCACACCCAGGGTGGCTACCGGGCGCGGGGCGGCCGCGCCGAGACTCGGGTGCACTGCCCATCCGCGACCCGGAGGTTCGCGATGCACCCGGACGACCGTGTGCTGCTCACCGTGCTGGGCGCGCGCCAGGAGGGCGACACCAGCTGGTCCGCGTTCGAGGCGGCGCGCGCCGCGTACCGCGCGCGCCTGGCCGAGATGGCCGCCGAGCAGCGGGCGGCAAAGCTGTTCCGCCGTCCCGCGGCGGAGGAGCCGGAGGCCGCATAGCCGTGGTGGGACCCGTCGCGGGGGCGGGTCCCGCCACCACCGGCCGCGGGTAGGCTGGGCGGGCGTCGTCCACGTCCACCCGGGGGTCCCCATGGCGAAGGCCATCCACTCGATGATCCGCGTCCGCGACGAGGAGCGGTCGCTGGCGTTCTACCGCGAGGCGTTCGGCCTGGAGATCGCCCAGCGCGTCGACTTCGACTCGTTCTCGCTGATCTACCTCTCGAACGCCGAGAGCGAGTTCGAGCTGGAGCTCACCGTCAACCACGGCACCGCCGAGCCGTACGACCTGGGCAACGGGTACGGCCACATGGCGTTCAGCGTGGACGACCTCGACGCCGAGCACGCCCGCTTCACCGCGGCCGGCCTGAGCCCCGACCCGCTGAAGGAGCTCATGAAGGACGGCTTCAGCGGCCGGTACTTCTTCGTGAGCGACCCGGATGGCTACCGGATCGAGGTGCTCGCCCGGGGCGGCCGGTTCAAGTAGGCGCGGGGCCCGCCGCCTCCTTGGCGCGGGCCGTCGCATCGGCGCGCAGGGCATGCAGCCGCGCGGCCTGCGCGCGCGCCACCGCGTTGGAGGACTCGATGCCCGCCAGGGTGCCCTGCACCCGCGGCATCACATAGCGGGCGATGAGGTCGTAGCTGCGCTTCACGGCGGGCCACGGCGCCCACTCGTGGCCCCACAGCAGGACCGTGCCGAACCCGCCGCTGGCCTCGCGGAGCATGGCGATGACGTCCACCAGGTCGTCGGGCGTGCCGATCACCCAGGCCCCGGACTCGGCCATCTGCTCCACGACCTTCTCGGGCGGACCCGGCACCGGGCACGGACGGCCGGTGGTGGCCTCCACGTACTCCAGCAGGTGGCGGGCGCCTCCCTCCCGGACGTCCTCGATCGCCCGCTCGCGCGTCTCGGCGATGTGGACGGGGATCGCCAGCCGCCAGTCCTCCCGCCGCACCGTGCGGCCCGCCTGTGCGGCGGCGTCCTCGGCGTGCGCCCACTGGGTGCGCAGGTCCACGATCCCGCCGGAGGACTTCGCCGTGGTGAGCGACAACACCCCCGCCCCGAACCGCCCGGCGAGGCGCATGCCGGCGGGGGACTCCAGGCTGGTGACCGCCAGCGGCGGGTGCGGGTGCTGGTACGGCCGCAGCTGCAGCACCGCGTCCCGGATGGTGAACCACTCGGATTCCACGGTGAGCGGCGCCGTGTCGGTCATGAGCCGCACGATCACCTCGAGCGACTCCGCCATGCGGTCGCGCAGCGTCGCCGGGTCGAGACCCAGCATCACCGCGTCGCTGATGTGGCCGCCCGGCCCCACCCCGAAGTTGATGCGCCCGCGCGTGAGGTGGTCGAGCAGCACGATGCGGTCGGCCACCATCATGGGGTGGTGGTACGGCAGGCTCACCGCGCCCGTGCCCAGGCGGATGTGCCGGGTGCGCTCCGCGGCGACCGCCAGGAACATCTCCGGGGAGGCGATGGTCTCCCACCCGGTGGTGTGGTGCTCCCCCACCCACGCCTCGTCGAACCCGAGCTGGTCGACCCAGGAGATGAGCTCCAGGTCGCGCTCCAGGGCGAGGGTCGGGTTCTCCCCGACCGCGTGGAACGGGGCGAGGAACAGCCCGAACCCGATGCGTGACTCCGGCATGGCGCGCGGAGTCTGCTCCGCGCGCCACGGCCGGTCAAGGCATCGCGATCAGCGCATCTTCGGCTTCGAGCCGAACGACCCGCCGCGCATCTTCGGCTTCGAGCCGAACGACCCGCCGCGCATCTTCGGCTTGGAGCCGAACGAGCCGGCGCGCATCTTCGGCTTGGAGCCGAAGGACCCGCCCTTCGCGGACAGGTGGTGCGCGGAGGTGCCCGCGGTGGGCGCGGCGGCGGACTGGGCGAGTGCCGACGGCGCGGACACGGCGAACGCGGCGACGGCGGCGAGCAGGACGATCCGGTGGGACTTCTTCAATTCGGGGCTCCTGAAGTGTGTTTGGGCACGGGTGTTCCCTGCTGCGCATCCCGTGCGCGCACCGGCCGGCGGCGCCCTCGTTCCCGGCGGGGTGTGCGAGGGGATGCACGGGTTGGATCGGCCCCGTGAGGCGATGCCCACCCCCCGCTAGAGGATGTGCCCAGCCCCCCTCCTCAAGAGGGCCCCCGGGCGTGGCGACACATCAGGTATGGCCGGCATGGACGCCAGCGAGGCCCCGCCGCGACTGCGTGCGACCGATGAGGACCGCCTTGCGGAGGCCCTCGGCCGTGACGCGGAGCCCATGACGCGCGCCGAGCGGCGCGTGGAGGCCGGTGCCGGCGCCGCCTTCCTGGTCGCCGCCGCCGCCGTCGCCGTGGCCTTCCCCACCTCGCCCATCGACGGCTGGTGGCAGCTCCTGGTCGCCGTCGGGATGATGGCCCTGGCCGCGCACGTGCGCTTCGCCATCCCCAGCGGCTACACGGTGCCGATCATGCTGGTGTCGGTGCCCGTGCTGTTCATGGTGCCGGCCGGCCTGTTCCCCGCGGTCACCGCCGCGGCCCTGGTGGTCGGCGGGCTCCCGGACGTGCTGCGCGGCCGCGCGGCGCCCGACCGGATGCTGCTCGCCCTCCCCAACGCCTGGTACAGCGTCGGGCCCGCGGTCGTGTTCGGGCTCGCCGGGCCCATGTCGAGCCACGCCCCCGACGTCCCGGTGCTGGTGCTCGCACTCGCCGCCCAGATCGCCTGCGACCTGGCGGCGTCGGTGGTGCGGGAGACGTTCCTGGGGGGGCCGTCGCTGCGCGAGCAGATCCGCGAGAGCGACTGGGTGTACCTGGTGGACGTGGCCCTCGCGCCGGTGGGCTTCGCCCTCGCGGTCGCCGCCGAGCACCGGGCCTGGGCGCTGCTGCTGGTGGCCCCCCTCCTGCTGCTGCTGCACGCCTTCGCCGCCGAGCGCCGGCAGCGCCTGGAGCAACTGGTGGAGCTCAGCAACGCCTACCGGGGCACGGCGATGGTGCTGGGCGACGTCATCGAGTCCGACGACGAGTACACCGGCGAGCACTGCAAGAGCGTGGTCGCGCTCGCGCTGGCCGTCGCCGACGCGCTCGGCCTCGATTCCGCGCAGCGCCGCCGGGTGGAGTTCGGCGCCCTGCTGCACGACGTCGGCAAGGTCGCGATCCCCAAGGAGATCATCAACAAGCGCGGGCCGCTGGACGCCGCCGAGTGGGAGATCATCAAGACCCACACCACCGAGGGCCAGCGGATGCTGGACACCGTGGGCGGCATCATGAGCGACGTGGGGCGGATCGTCCGCGCCCACCACGAGAAGTGGGACGGCACCGGCTACCCCGACGGCCTCGCCGGGGACGCCATCCCGGTGGAGTCCCGCATCGTCGCCGCCTGCGACACCTGGCACGCGATGACCAGCACGCGCAGCTACCGGGAGGCCATGTCCTTCCACGTCGCCCTCGCGGAGCTGCGGTCCGTCGCCGGCAGCCAGCTGGACCCGGTGATCGTCTCGGTGCTCGCCCGCCTGGTCACCGACGAGCACACCGCCCTGCAGGCCGCCCCCGCCCCCATCGAGGCGCCGCGGGAGACCCCCGCGGAGACCCCCGGGGAGGCCGTCGCGGAGACCGCCGCCGCCGCCGAGGACGTCCCCGGCGAGGACGCCGCTGGTTGACCCCGGGCGGTCCGGGGTAGGCTCGGCCCCGGATGGGGCTCGAGATCGAACGCGACAGCTTCACCCGTGAGGACGAACTGCGGTTCGTCGCGCGCCTGCACGCCTGCATGGCCGCCCTGCGCGAGGTCCTCGCCCGCCCCGGGTTCGGCGCCGGCCCGGCCCGCATCGGCATGGAGCTGGAGATGTCGCTGGTGGGCGGCGACGGGCTGCCGCTCATGCGCAACACCGAGGTCCTCGCCGACTGCGCGGTGCCGCGCATGGCGGTGGAGCTCGACCGCTTCAACGTGGAGTACAACTCGCTGCCGGTGCCCCTGGCGGGCACGCCGTTCACCGCCCTGGAGGGCGAGCTGCGCTCCGTGCTGGACGGCGTGGACGCGGCCGCCGCCCGGCACGGGGGGCGCGTCGCGGCGGTGGGGATCCTGCCCACCATCCGGGAGGGCGACCTGCAGCGCGACGCCCTCACCGACGTCCCCCGGTTCCGCGCCCTGTCCGCCCGCATCCGGGAGCTGCGCGGCGCCCCCTTCCGGGTGCGGCTCGACGGGCCGGAGTCCGTGACCCTCACGTGCGACGACGTGACGCTCGAGGGGGCGAACACCTCCCTGCAGGTCCACCTGCAGGTGCCGCCGGAGCGCTTCGCGAAGGTCTACAACGCCGCCCAGATCGCCACGGGGCCGGTGCTGGCGGTGTGCGGCAACTCCCCGGTGCTCGCCGGGCGGCTGGGCTGGGAGGAGACCCGTGTGGCCCTGTTCCGGCAGGCCGTGGACGACCGCGGGCCGTCGGCGTCCTGGCGCCCCTCCCGCGTGTCCTTCGGCCACGGGTGGGTGCGCAGCGGGCCGGAGGAGCTGTTCGCCGAGAGCGTCGCCCTGCACCAGCCCCTGCTGCCCCTGGTGGGCGACGAGGACCCGATGGCGGCCCTGCGGAACGGCCACCCGCCCCAGCTCTCGGAGCTGCGCCTGCACCACGGCACCGTGTGGCGGTGGAACCGCGCCGTGTACGACCCCGACGGCGACGGCAACGTCCGCCTGGAGCTGCGGTGCCTGCCCGCGGGTCCCACCGCCGCCGACATGGTCGCCAACGCCGCGCTGCTGGTGGGCCTCACCCTCGCCCTCGCCGAGGAGACGCCCTGGATGACCTCCGCCCTGCCCTTCCGGTACGCGGAGCACAACTTCATGCAGGCGGCGCGGCACGGCATGGACGCCACGATGCTGTGGCCCGCGGAGCTGGCGCCGTCGCCGCGGCCCGAGCCGGTCGCCACCCTCGTCCCGGCGCTCATCGGCTTCGCCGACGCCGGGCTCGCGTCCGTGGGGGTGGGCGAGGAGGAGCGCGCCCGGCACCTGGGCGTGGTGCGCGACCGAGTGGCGGCGGGGCTCACCGGGTCGCGGTGGCAGCGGCGGACGGTCCTCGCCCTGGAGCCGCGGCTGGGCCGCGACGCCGCGGTCGCCGAGATGCTGCGGCGGTACCTGGACCTGGCGGCCACCGGCGCGCCGGTGCACACGTGGCCCGAGGCCGGCTGACTACGCGGCGAGCGCCTGGGTGACGATGCGCCGGGCCCCGTCCAGGGCCAGGTTCGCGCGCCGCACCACCAGCATCTCCGACACGTCGATCCACATGGCGGTCATCGCCTGCTGCCCGATGAGCTCGATCATCACCGCCCGGTCGTCCGGGAGGTGCACGTCGAACTCCACGTCCACCGGCCCCCGCCCGCGCCCGTCGCCGGGCAGGAACGTGAGCGCGACGACGTTGCCCTGCCGCAGCCGGAAGCCGACCGCGCCGGCGGCGTAGTCCTGGGCGTCCCGGGGGCCCATGGCCATCACGGCGGTGAGCCTGCCGAAGGTCCCCTTGGGCTCCACGAGCCCGGCGAGACGCTCACCCGCGGCGATCGTGTCCCACACGTTCCGGGGCAGCTCGGGCGGGGCGTCGTCACCGGCGCCCCAGGCAGCGGAGAAGTCCATCTCCAGTCCCATGGTGCACGTTACATCGGCAGTCCGGCGCCGGACCTTGGCCTCGGGGCCAACCTCGGTCCTTACCCTTTCCTGAATCCGCGCGGGTGGATGGGTGACCCGGTCCTGTCGATCCTTCCCGGGGTCATCCCACCCCCTCGACGGAAGGCGACCGTTGGAACTCAAGTCCGTGTTCGGCCTGCCGGCCCACCCGTTCCTGGTGCACATGCCGGTGGTCCTCATCCCGCTCGCGGCGCTCGTGGCGCTCGCGGCGGTGTTCCTGCCCCGCCACCGCAGGCCCCTGAGCCTCGTGGTGGCCGCCCTGGCCATCGTGAGCGCCGGCGGCGCCATCCTCGCCGCCGGGAGCGGCGAGGCCCTTCAGGAGGCCATCGGCGAGAACGACGCGCTGGTGCGCCAGCACGCCGAGCTGGGCGAGGGCACGCGCACGTTCGCCATCCTGTTCGCGATCGCCGCCATCGGCTTCGTGATCCACCACTGGCCGGACCGCTTCAAGCTGGGGCCCGACTCCGCCCTGGGCAAGCTGGCCCGGGCGAAGCAGTTCTTCGCGGTGACCGCCGCCGCGATGATCCTCACCGCCGGCCTCGCCACGGTGTGGACCATCCGCACCGGCCACTCGGGCGCCAAGGCCGTGTGGAAGGAGAAGTGGGACAACCGCGGCAACGAGCGCGGCGGCGGGCCGGGCGAGAACGACGAGAGCCGGGCGATGGTGCTCCCTGCCACCGCATCCGCGCCCGGGACCCGGCGCTGACCCTCAGCGCTAGGTCACCCCGCCCCGGGACTCTCCCCCCGGGGCGGGCGCATGGCCGCCCGGGACTGTGGGCGTCCCGGGCGGCCTCTCCTCCCCGCCGGCTCAGATGCCGGCGCCGCCCGCGAACACGCGCTCCTTGCGCGGCGCGACGTGCACGGTGTCGCCCTCGGCGATGCCCAGCTCGTCGGCCTCGCCGCGGGTGAGCTGGGCGAGCAGCGCGCCGCCCGACTCCCGCTCGAGCTCGACCCGCACCTCGAAGCCGAGGTGCGTGACCCGCTCCACCCGGGCGGGGTGGGTGATGCCGTTGGGGTTGGGGCGCAGCTCCAGGTCGTGGGGCCGCACGAAGCTGTCCCCGAGGCGGTTCACGGCGCCCACGAAGCCCATCACGAACGGGTTCGACGGCTCCTCGTAGAGCTCGCGCGGCGTGCCGACCTGCTGCAGCCGGGCGTGGTCCATCACCGCGATCCGGTCGGCGACCTCCATGGCCTCCTCCTGGTCGTGGGTGACCAGCACGGTGGTCACGTGCACCTGCTCGTGCAGGCGCCGCAGCCACCGGCGAAGCTCGGTCCGCACCCGGGCGTCCAGGGCCCCGAACGGCTCGTCCAGCAGCAGCACCGACGGCTCCACGGCGAGCGCCCGCGCGAGGGCCATGCGCTGCCGTTGCCCGCCGGAGAGCTGGCTGGGGTACCGGTCGCCCAGGCCCTCCAGCTGCACCAGGTGGATGAGCTCGTCAACGCGCTCGCGGATCTCCGCCCGGGGGCGCTTGCGCACCGACAGGCCGAAGGCGATGTTGTCGCGCACCGTCATGTGCTTGAACGCGGCGTAGTGCTGGAACACGAAGCCCACGCCCCGGTCCTGCGGCCGCACGCCGGTCACGTCGGTGCCGTCGATCTCGACGTTGCCCACGTCCGGTGTCTCCAGGCCGGCGATCACCCGCAGCAGGGTCGATTTCCCGGAGCCGGACGGCCCCAGCAGGGCCGTGAGCGACCCGCCGGGGATCTCGATGTTCACGTCGTCCAGGGCCGTGTAGTCCCCGAACCGCTTCGTGACGCCGGTCGCGACGATGGACATCAGTGCTTCTCCCTGTTGAGCAGCCGCATCGCGGCCACGGTGACGACCGCCAGGAGCGCGAGGACGATCGAGGCGGTGTAGGCGGCGACCAGGTCGAACGCCTGGAAGCGCTCCTCCACGCGGAGGGTGAGGGTCTCGGTGCGGCCGGCGATCTTCCCGGACACCACCGCGACCGCGCCGTACTCGCCCAGCGCACGGGCCGTGGTGAGCACCACGCCGTACGCGAGGCCGTGGCGCACGGCCGGCAGGACGATGCGCCAGAAGATCTGCAGGTCCGACGCCCCGAGGGTCGCGGCGGCCTGCTGCTGCTCGGTGCCGAGTTCCTTGAGCACGGGCACCAGCTCCCGCACCACGAACGGCAGGGACACGATGATCGTGGCCATCACCATCCCGGGCAGCGCGAAGATGACCTGGAAGCCGTGGTCGATCGCCCATTCGCCGAACCAGCCCCGGCGGCCCCACACCAGGATGAGGGCGAGGCCGACGACCACCGGCGACAGCGCCAGCGGCAGGTCGATGATCACGCCCAGCAGGGTGCGGCCCGGCAGCTTGGGGCGGGTGAGCAGGAGGGCGGCGATGACGCCGAACACCGCGTTCGCCGGCACGGCGATGGCGGTGATGGTGAGCGTCAGCTTGAGCGCCGAGATCGCCGCGTCGTCGGTGATGGCGTCCCACACCGGGCCGGCGCCGTCCTCGAACGCGCGGTAGCCCACCAGCGTGAGCGGGCCGACGAGCACGGCGATCAGGAACCCGATCGCCGTGAACCGGAGGGCGAGCCTACTCCGCATGGCGCGTCATCCGCTTCTCGAAGATGCTCAGGCCGAACAGCACCAGGAACGAGGCGGTGAGCAGCACCACCGACACCGCCGCGGCGGTCTGGGGCGCGTCGCTCTCGATCTGCCCGTAGATGAACACGGAGGCGACCTCGGTCTTGTACGGGATGTTCCCGGCGATGAGCACGACGGAGCCGAACTCGCCGAGGGCCTTGCTGAACGACAGGCCCACGCCGCTCACGATCGCGGGCACCAGGTTCGGCAGGACGATGCGCCGGAAGGTGGTGAGCCGGCCGGCGCCGAGGCTGGCGGCCGCCTCCTCCATGTCGCGGTCCAGTTCCATCAGCACCGGCTGGACGGCCCGCACCACGAACGGCAGCGTCACGAAGATGAGCGCCATCGTGATGCCGATGCGCGTGTAGGCGACGTTGATGCCCACCGGCCCCCTGGGCCCGTAGAGGGCCAGCAGGGTGAGGCCCGCCACGATGGTGGGGAGGGCGAACGGCAGGTCGATGAGGATGTCGATGACGACCTTGCCGCGGAAGTCGTCGCGCACCAGCACCCAGGCGATGATCGTGCCCATCACGGCGTTCACGACCACCGCGCCCAGCGACACCAGCAGGGTGAGGCGCATCGCGGCGATCGCCTGCTCGGAGGTCACCGCGTCCCAGAACGCGCCGGAGCCGTCGTCGAAGGACTTCCACGCGACGGCGGCGAGCGGGATCAGCACCAGGAGGCTGAGGTAGCTGACGGCGATCCCCAGCCCCAGGGGCGTCCCGACGCCGAGGCGGCGCCGGGACCGGGGTGCCGCCCCCGGCGCCCCCGAGGGCGCCGGGGTGATTGCGGACCCGCTACTCAATGGGCGTGCCCTGGTTCTTGAAGATCTTCGCGACGACGCCGTTGTCGCGGTCGAAGAACTCGTCGTTCACCTTCGACCAGCCGCCGAGGTCGGCGATCGTGAAGAGCTTCGGGGGCGTCGGGAAGTCGAACGTCTTGGCGACGTCCGGGTCCACCGGCCGGTAGCCGGCCTCGCCGAACACCTTCTGGGCCTCCGGGGACTTCACGTAGTCCAGCCAGGCCTGCGCGGCCTCCGGGCTCTTGCTGTCCGTCGTGATCGCCGCGGGGTTCTCGATCAGCAGCGTCTCGTCGGGCACGACGTAGTCGATGGACTCGCCCTTGGCCTTGGCCAGGATCGCCTCGTTCTCGTAGCCGAGCAGCACGTCGCCCTTGCTGCCCACGAAGGTCTGGAGGGACTCACGGGCGCTCTTGTCCTGCACCGAGACGTTCGCGTAGAGCTTGGTGAGGTAGTCGGTGGCCTGCTGCGGGGTCTTGCCGAGCTGCAGCTGGGCGCCGTAGGCGGCCATCGTGTTCCACTTGGCGCCGCCGGAGGTGAAGACGTTCGGGGTGAGCACCTCGACGTCGTCGCGCAGCAGGTCGTCCCAGGTCCTGATGTTCTTGGGGTTGCCCGGGCGCACGAAGAACACGACGACCGAGTCGGAGACCATGCCGTCGTACTTCGAGGACGCCCAGTCGGCGTCCACGAGGTCCGCCTTCACGAGGCGGTCGACGTCGGGGGCGAGGGAGAACGCCACGTAGTCGGCGGGCAGGCCGGCCTCGACGTTCCGGCTCTGCTCGCCGGACGCGCCGTAGGACTGCTCGAACCCCACGCCCTTGCCGGCGTCGGTGGCCTGGAAGGCGGGGATGAGCTTCTCGTAGACCTCTTTGGGAGTGCTGTACGCGACGAGCGTCAGCTTCGTGCCGCCGTCACCGGCGGAGGTGTCCCCGCTCCCGGAGTCGTCGCCACCACAGCCGGACAGCCAGATGGCCGCCAGGGCGACGATGAGGGAGAGCAGGGTCGCCGGGAGGCGGAGTCGTTCGCGTAGCATCGAGAGTTCACTCCTCGGTCGTACCGGGCCAGGGGTGATGCCGGGGCGCCGCTCGCCGGCGGCGGGGACGCATCCCGCGGCCTGGCCAACGACGCCCCAGCCCACCGTCCTCCCCGTGCCAGCGGGGAGGACGGACCGTTGCGTCATGTCCGTGCGTCTTATGTATGCGTCTTGCTTATCGGTTCGATAAGCGCGCCGCGATCATGCCCGCCCGCCGGCGGAACGTCAACCCCAGGCGGCGAGCAGATACGCGAGCCCCACCGCGAGCGCCACCGCGCCGAGGCCGGCGCGCAGGAGCCGCTCGGGCGCCCGGGCGTGGAGGCGGGCGCCGTGGTGGGCGCCCGCCAGGCCGCCCAGGCCCAGGGCGATGCCGACGTCCCAGACCGGCGCCACCGTGTGGCCGCCGCCGCGCCGGCGGCGGCCAGGAGCTCGAACGCGGCGATCCCGGCGACGGAGGTCGCGAACGTCGTGGCGAGCGCGGCGGGCGCGGCCCGTCCCACCGGGACGCCCATGGTCACCAGCGCGGGTGCGATGACCGACCCGCCGCCGATGCCGTAGGCGCCGCCCACCAGGCCGGCCCCCGCCGCGAGGGCCGCCAGCGCCATGCGCGTGGGCTCGCGCGCATGCGCGGCCGGGCGCACGCGCGTCGAGATCAGCAGCCACGCGCCCATCGCCGCCAGCACGCAGCCCACCATGAGCAGCACGGCCAGGCGGCCGGCCAGGACCGTCGCGCGCAGCGCCGCGCCGGCGGCCACCCCGGGCAGCGCCGCCGCGATGAGCCGCCCCGCCAGCGCCCGGTCCACCGCGCCGGTGCGCCACCACCGCACGAGCCCCCCGGGGGTGGCGAGCCCGTTGTAGAGGAGGTTGGTGGGCGTGGCCGCCGGGTTGGGCACGCCCAGCAGCCCCAGCTGGATGGGCAGCAGGAAGACGGCCCCCGACACGCCGGCGGGCGTGGTGAGCGCGGCGACGCCGAGTCCCGCGGCGGCCGCGCCGATGAGGGTGCCGTCCACGCCGGGAGGATACGGTTGGCCCGTGCGCGTGGGCATTCTCGGGGCGGGGCGGATGGGCGGCGCGGCGGCGCGGGTCCTCACGCGCGCGGGCTACGAGGTGCTCATCGCCAACCGCCGTGGCCGGGTGTCGCTGAGCCCGCTGGTCGACGAGATCGGATCGGGCGTGGTGCCCGCCAACGCGGCGGAGGCCGCGGGCGCGCCCATCGTCCTGCTCGCCGTGCCGTACGGGGCGGTGGAGGAGCTGCTGGAGGAGGTGGGCCCGCTGCCGGCGTCCACCGTGCTCATCGACGCCACCAACGCCTGGTCGGGCTGGGAGGCGCTGGCGGGGGAGGCGGGGTCGTCGGAGGCCGTCGCGCGCATGGCGGGCGGCGCGCGGGTCGTGAAGGCCCTCAACACCGTGCACGCCAACCGCCTGGCCGCCCCCGACGGCCTCGGGGTGCCGCTGGCGGGTGACGACCCCGACGCCAGGGCCACCGTCGCACGGCTGCTCGAGCGGGTGGGATTCCGGCCGGTCGAGATCCCGTCGCTGCGCGCCGCCGCCGATCTGATGGCCCCCAATGGGCCGCTCTTCGGCCTCACACTGGAGGAACCGGCCCTGCGGGACGCCATCTCACCGTCGAGTTGACCGTGAGGATTTGGGCGCTCGGAGCGGGTTTCTGCCTCGTCCTGGCGGGGTGCGGCACCGCCGGGCAGCGTGCGGCGCCTCCCGGCTGCCCCAGGGTGCCCGACGTGGCGGATCTGGCGTCGCAGGACGGCCGCAACGTCATCCTGGCGGCCGCCCCGGACGGCACCTCGGCCCTCGCCGCCTGGGAATCCGCGTTCGGCGACCCGCTGCAGGCCGCCGCCCTCGGCGGCGGCGTCTGGGGACCACCGGCCGCGGTCTCCGAGCGCTCCGCCGCCGCGCCCGCGGCCGCCGCGCTGGGCGCCGGGCGATTCGCGGTCGCATGGGACGGCTGGAACGGTGACCGGCGCGCCGTGCGCATCGCGACGCGCGCCCCGGACGGCTCCTGGAGCCCCGCGCGCGACGTCTCCGCCGCGGGCGGGGTGCGGCCCCGCCGCCCGGGGGTCGCCGCCACGCCGTCCGGCGGCGCGCTGGTGGCCTGGGGCCACGACCCCGCCGGCGCGGTGATGGCCGCCGCCGTGACGCCCGGCGGCGCGGTGGGCCCGGCCCGCGCCGTCCTGCGCGACGGGGACGTGCGCGACGTCGTGCCCGTGGTCGACGCGGGCGGCCGGCGCATGGTGGTCTGGGCCCAGGGCGGCCCCGCCGGCTGGGTCGTGCGGGCCGCGACGGCCGAGGGCGACGGCTGGTCCGTCCCGCGGACGCTGTCGGACGCGGTGCCGCTGGTCTCCGACCTGCGGGTGGCCGCCGGCCCGGGCGGCCACGTGGCGATGGTGTGGCGCGACGAGCTGGGCGGCATGCGCGAACGCGTGGGGCTGCGCGTCCGCGGGCCGGACGGGACGTGGGGCCCGCGCCGCACCGCGGGCGGCGAGCACGTCCGCCCCCTGGGCCTGCCCCGCCCGCCCGGTCCGCCGGACCAGTCGCCCGCCGTCGCCGTCGCGGCTGACGGCGCGGTCGTGGTTGCCTGGCCGGAGCGCGACGGCGCCCGGGACCGGGTCCTGTGGGTGCGCGCCGCCCCGGGCCGGGCACCCGGGCCCGCCGCGCCGGTCACCGCCTCGCGCGCCTCGGGCGCGCCCGCCCTGGCGATGGCGCCCGACGGCACCGCCGCGGCCGTGTGGGAGGACCTGGACGGTCCCCGGCTCACCGCCAGGATCGCCCTCCTCCCGCCCTCGGCCGGGTCTTGGACCGGCTGCCGCACGCTGAGCCCGGCGGGCCACGAGGTCGCCGGGCCGGCGGTGGCCTGGACCGGCGACGGGTTCACGGCGGCCTGGGCATCCACGAACCGCGGCGCGGTGCAGCGGGCGCGGGTGCCGCGGTGACCCGCCGCGCGGGGGCCCTGGCCGCCGGTGCCGCGGTGTGCCTGCTCATCGTCGCGGCGGCCGTCGTGCGCATCCGCGCGGCGGACGGCGTGACCCTCGGCGACATCCCCACCTACGAGCACGCCGCCCGGCTCATGCGCCTCGGGGCCCTGCCCTACCGGGACTTCGACGTCGAGTACCCGCCCGGCGCGGCGCTGCTGTTCTGGGCCGCGGACCTGCTGCCCGGCCGCTACGAGATCGCCTTCCAGGCCCTCATGTCGGCGTGCGCCTGCGCCGCGGCCGCCGGCATCGTCGCGACCGGGCGTGCCCTGGACCTCCCCCTGTGGCGGGTCACCGCCGGGGCGGCCCTGGTGCCCGCCTCGGTGTGGATGCTCGGCGACCTGTCGCTGCCGCGGTACGACCTGGCGGTGACCGCCCTGCTGGCGTGGCTGGTGTGGTGCGCGGTCACCGGCCGGTGGCGCGCGGCATGGCTGCTGATGGCCGCGGCGGTGCTCATGAAACTCGTGCCCGCCGCCCTCGCCCCGGCGCTGCTCGTCGCGCACCTGCACGCCGTGCCGCCGCGCCGTGCGGCGCGCGACCTGGCGCCCGCGGTCGCCGCCGGGCTGGCGGTGGTCGTGCCCGCGGCGCTCGCCGCCCCCGCCGGGCTGTGGCGCTCGGTGGCGTACCACCTGGAGCGCCCCCTGCAGATCGAGTCCACCGGGTCGGCGCTGCTGCTCGCCGCGCACCACATCGGCGGCCTGCCGGTGCGCGTGGTCCGCACCTACGGCAGCGACAACCTCGAGGGCGGCCTCCCGCAGGCCCTCGCGACGGCGGGGTCCCTGCTGGGCGTCGCGCTCGCGGCGCTGCTGGCCGTGCTGCTGCACCGGCGGCTGCGCGCGGCCGACGGCGCCGACCCCCGGTACCTGGCGTCGGTGCTGGCCGCGACGCTGCTGGTGCTCATCGCCACCGGCAAGGTCCTGTCCCCGCAGTACCTGCTGTGGCTGCCCGCGGTGGTCGCGCTGCTGCCCGGGCGGCGCGGGATCGCCGTGCTGCCGCTCATGCTCGCGGTCCTGTGGCTGTCGCACCGCGTGTTCCCGGTGGGTTACCTGGGGCTGGTCGAGGAGCTGGACCCGCGCACCGTGATTCTGCTGTGCGCGAGGGACGTGCTATTGGTTGTGCTCGCCGCGGTGAGCTGGCCCCGGGTGTCAAGGGCGGATAAAGGAAATGCCCATGCGCCCGGCCCGTTTCCCGCCCGATGAACTCCTCGCATGGAAGCGTGCCCATCCGATTTGAGGAGGCTCATGACCTCATCCTCCGAACCGCGCAGGTCTCGTGCCCGCAGGCTGCGCCGCTGGTTCGCCACCGCCGGGCTCGTCGCGGTCGCGGCGATCTCCCTGGGCGCCGGCACCGCGGCCGCCAGCCAGGTCCCGTACGACGACGACGCGCAGATCGTGAGCGTCGACGACGGCTGGTCGCCCGTGTGGGGCGGCGGCTACGTCGTCCTCAAGCGATCCTGGTGATGTGAACTGACGCACCCGTCCGGGCGGTGACCGCACCGCCCGGAACGGATGTCCCCGCAGGACCGGTCGCCCCCGACCCATGACCCCGGAGCCCTCCTCCCACTCCCCACGCCGTCCGGCCGTCCCCGGCCCCGTGCGCGTGGCCGTCCTCACGGTGCTCTGCGCGGGCGCCGCCGCGGCCCTCGCACTCCTGGTCCTGCGCGACCGGCGTCCGCCCCTGGACGAGGTCGAGGTCACGTGGTGGATGCTCGCCCTGGGCTTCCTGGTGGCCGAGGTCGCGGTGGTGCGCATCGAGGTGCGCCGCCAGACGCACACCTTCTCGTTCACCGAGCTGCCCCTGGTGCTGGGCCTGCTGTTCGCCGCGCCCCTGCACCTGGTGGCCGCCGAACTGCTGGGCGCGACCGCCGCCCTCCTGCTGGCCCGCCGCCAGCGCGGGATGCGGCTGGCCTTCAACACCGCGCAGTTCGTGCTCACCACGTGCGTGGTGGTCACCGTCTTCCAGCTGGGGCTCGACGCCCTTGGCGCGGGCCCAGAGGACTGGATGCTGTGGGTGCTGGCCATCGGCGCGGTGCTGGTGGGCGACCTGCTCGCCGGGCTGCTGGTGGCCATCGCCATCGCGGCGTCGGAGGCGTCGTGGCCGGCGCCCACGACACTGCGCGGGGCCGTCGGGCTGGGCACCGTCGGGGTGCTCAGCACCACGTCCTTCGGGCTGGCCTGCGCAGAGCTCGCCCGTCACAGCCCGCTGGCGCTGCTGCTCCTGCTGCTGCCGTGCGCGGTGCTCATCGCCGCCCACCGCGCGTACGTCCGCGACATCCGGCGCCGGGACCAGACCGAGCTGCTGTACCGGTCGATGCGGCGCGTGCAGGCGGCCGCCGACATCCGGGCCGCCGTGGTGGAGCTGCTCGACGAGGCGCGGTGGCTGTTCCGCGCCGACGTCGCCCGCATCGTGCTCATGCCCTCCGGCGATGGCGACGCCGCCCTGCGCTCCTCCCGCGGCCCCGGCGAGGCCATGGAGCTCATGGTCCCGCTGGGCCCCGACGCGGCCGAACGGGAGGCCGCCTCCGTGGGCGCGGCGGAGCGCCGCCGGACCCTGCAGGCGCGCCTGGAGATCGAGGACCGGACGGTCGGGGTGGTCACCGTCACCCGGTCGACACCCGACACGGAGCCGTTCGACCAGGGCGACCGGTCCCTGCTCGACACCTACGCGAGCCACGTCGTGCTGGCGCTCGAGAACGGCCGGCTGCAGCGGTCGCTCGCCGACCTGGCGAGCACCAGCGAGCGCCTGGCCCAGGCGGCCTTCACCGACGCCCTCACCGGGCTCGCGAACCGGGCCCTCCTGGAGGAGCGCCTCGACCACGCGCTCACCAAGCGGGGCCGCCGGCTGGTGGGCGTCATCCTCCTGGACCTGGACGACTTCAAGTCGGTCAACGACTCCTACGGCCATGAGGCGGGCGACCGGGTGCTGGTGGCCGTCGCCGGAAGGCTGCGGGCCTCCCTGCGCACCAACGACACGGCCGCCCGGTTCGGCGGCGACGAGTTCGTGCTCATCCTCGACGGCCTGTCGGACCACGGCGAGGCCGTCGCGATCAGCCACCGCATCGCCGCGGCGTTCCGCGAGCCCGTGGACATCGGGTCACGGCGCCTGCAGGTGTCGGCGACCGTGGGCCTCGCCGTCGGCAACGCCGGCCAGGCCAAGCCGGCGATGCTGCTCGCCGACGCCGACGCCGACATGTACCGGCGCAAGCACCTGGCCCGCCCGCGGCGGGCGTCCCGCGGCGGTTAGAGCACGCGCGACAGGAAGCGCTGGGTGCGCTCCTGCTGCGGGTTCGACAGCACGTCGGCGGGCACGCCGGACTCGACGATCACGCCGCCGTCCATGAACACCAGGCGGTCCCCCACCTCGCGGGCGAAGCCCATCTCGTGGGTCACGACCACCATGGTCATGCCGCCCTCGGCGAGCTCGCGCATCACGGCGAGCACGTCGCCCACCAGCTCGGGGTCCAGGGCGCTGGTGGCCTCGTCGAACAGCATCACCTCGGGCTCCATCGCGAGGGCCCGGGCGATCGCGACGCGCTGCTGCTGGCCGCCGGACAGGGACCGCGGGTTGGCGTCCGCCTTCTCCTCCAGCCCCACCCGGCGCAGGAGCTCCATGCCGCGGGCGTGGGCGTCGGCCTTCGAGACCTTCTTCACCACCATGGGCGCGACCGTGATGTTCTCGATCGCCGACATGTGCGGGAACAGGTTGAAGCTCTGGAACACCATGCCCATGCGGCTGCGCAGGGCGTTGGTGTCGGCGTCCGGCGCGGTGATCTCGTCCTCGTCGATGAACACCCGCCCGGAGGTGGGCGTCTCGATGAGGTTCATGCACCGCAGCAGGGTGGACTTGCCGGACCCGGAGGGGCCGATCACGCACACCACCTCGCCGCGGTCCACGGTGAGGTCGATGCCGCTCAGCACCTCGTTGTCGCCGAAGCGCTTGACCAGTCCCTCGACGCGGACGGAGCCGGGACCCGTGGACGTGCTCACCGGATCACCACCCGTCCGCCGCCGCGCCGCCTGCGGTCGCGCTCGATGTAGCGGTCCACCACGCGGATGAGCGGCAGCGTGACCACGAGGAACAGCACCGCCGCGCCGGTGAGGGCCGTGGAGTTGAGGGTCACGGCCTGGCTGGTGCGGGCGACGTACACCACCTCGCCCACCACGATCACGCCGGCCAGGGAGGTGTCCTTGCTCAGGATGATGAACTCGTTGAGCAGCGGCGGGATCACGCGGCGCACCGCCTGCGGCAGCACCACCTTCCGCAGGGACTGCGTGTTGGACATGCCGAGGCTGCGCGCCGCCTCCACCTGGCCGCGCTCGACGGCCTCGATGCCCGCCCGGAAGATCTCGGCGAGGTAGGCGGCGTAGACGAGCGTGAGGCCCAGGATCGCCACCTGGAACCCCGTGAAGTCCTTGAACACGGGGATCCCGGTGAACGGCAGGCTCACGTACAGCATGATGATCACCAGCAGGGCGGGCAGCCCGCGGAACACGTCGATGTAGACGACCGCGAGCACCCGCAGCACGCCGGTGCCGATCCGCTTCGGCAGGGACGGCCGGGCCGTCCGGGTCTGCCGCATCACCGACAGGATGAGGCCGGCGCTGACGGCCAGGATGAGCGACAGGAACGTCAGCTCGATCGTGACCCAGAACCCCCGCAGGAGGTCGCCGAGCACGGGCCGCACCGCGTCCCACGAGAAGAACAGGTCCTTGATGGTCCCCATGGCGGTGCGCCCCGTCCGTCAGCTGTGGGTGATCAGTTCGCCGGCGGCTCCTCGTTGAACCACTTGCGGTAGATGTCCGCGTAGGTGCCGTCGGCCTTCACCTTCGCGAGGCCCTCGTTGAACGCGGCCACCAGGGCGGTGCTGCCCTGCGGGAAGGCGAAGCCGTAGCTCTCCGACGGGCTCACCTTGGCGACGACCTTCAGGTTCGGCTTGGCCACCGTCGCGTACGCGGAGATGGCGTAGTCGTTCAGGACGGCGTCCACCCGCTTGGCGAGCAGCGCGTTGAAGGCGTCGTCGACGATCTGGAACTGCTGGCTCTTGGCGTCCGGCACCTTGCTGGCCAGCTCCGCGCCGGTGGTGCCGCGCTGCACGCCGAGGGTCTTGCCCTTCAGCGCGGTCTGGGCCTCCTCCGGCGTGATCGTCTTGCCGGCCAGGGCGTCGAGGCCCTGCGGGTCGTCACCGCGCACCATGATCGACTGGTTCGCCTCGAAGTACGGGTCGCTGAACGCCACGACCTTCTTGCGCTCGTCGGTGATGGTGATCGACGACGCGGCCATGTCGAACCGGCCCTGCGCGGTCGTGGTGAAGATCGTGTCGAAGCTCTCGCGCTTGAACTCGACGTCCGTGACCCCGAAGGTCGCCGCGATCGCCTTCACCAGGTCGACGTCGAAGCCCTTGACCTCGGTCGAGCCGGCGTCGGTGAACTCGAACGGCGCGTAGGGGATGTCGCTGCCCACGAGCAGCTTGCCGGGGGTCTTGAGCCCCAGGTCCGCCGACGCGGACGTCGCCGTCCCCGCGCCGGAGGTGTCCGCCGGGGCCGAGGAGCTGTCACTGCCGCATCCCGCGAACACCATGGTCGCCGCGACGGCGACCGCCGCGAGCGCACTCACCCACTTCCGCATGCATGCACTCCACTTCGGGGGTTCGTTACATCCGGCACCCTAACCCCCAGCGTCGGCCGCGGTCCATGTCCAGCGGGCCACGCCGCGACCGCACCCTTGGTCCCGCGGGCCGGGCGCCTCAGGCGACGAACGGGACGATGCGGAAGCGCACGCGCTCGCGGTAGGCGGCGTAGCCCGGGTCGGCGGCCTCCATGAGCCGCTCCTCGAGCAGCGCCTTGGCGTGCAGCAGGCCCGCGAGCCCGGCCAGCGGCGCGAGGGCCGCGGGGCGGCGCAGCAGCGCCCACCCGGCCGCCGACGCCAGCACCCCGGCGTAGACGGGGTGGCGCACCACGCGGTACGGGCCGCGATCGCACACGCCGGCACCCGCGCGGGGCGTGGGCCGCGGCGTCAGCGCGGGGCCGAGGGCCCGGCTGCCCGCCACCCCGAAGGCCGCGCCGCCCGCGAGCAGGGCCAGCCCGGCCGCCCGGCGCCGGCCGGCGCCGATGCGCGGCCACCGCGGCCCGGCGAACCCGGCGGCGCCCGCCGCGGCGATGAGCGCCATCTGCCCCGCCACGAGGACGGCGTCGCGCGCCCGGCCGTTCACCGGGGCGCCGGGGGCGGGAACGGCAGGGGGATGTCCGCCTCGTCGAGGGCCAGCTTGAGGCGCCGCCGCAGCTCCCGGCCCACGGCGTCCTGCCGCCCCGGACGGGTCTCCACGTACAGCTTCACGTCCACGCTGTGCTCGCTGAAGGCGTCGATCCCCAGCACCTGCAGCGGCCCCAGCATGTCGACGGCCCACTCCTGCTCGGCGCGCATGGCGTCCGCGGCGCCGCGGGCCACCTCGACGGCCCGGTCGGTGTCCACGTCGTACGGCAATGGCAGCACGAACACGTACCGCGAGTAGACCTTGGTCTTGTTGCTGCTCACGCGGACCTCGCCGTTGGAGACCACGTGGCGGCTGCCGTCCAGGCTCCGCACGACGGTGGTGCGCAGCGTGATGGCCTCCACCGTGCCCTCCACGCCGCCCACCACGACCTCGTCGCCCACGTCGTACTGGTTCTCCAGCAGGATGCAGAAGCCGGCCACCAGGTCCCGCACGAGGTGCTGGGCGCCGAAGCCCAGGGCGATGCCGCCGATGCCCGCCGCCGCGAGCAGCGGCCCCACCGGCACCCCCGCCTGCTCCAGCACGGTGATGAGCACCACCACCCAGATGACCACCGTGGCGGTGGCCGACAGCAGCGCCGCGAGGGTGTGGGCGCGCTTGAGCGCCGGCGAGCCGGTGGGGTGCGCGCCGCCCACGCGCCGCTCGAACCGCAGCACGGACCGGCGGGCGATCCACGTGATCACGACGCCGGCCAGGACCACGGCGCCGATCACCAGCAGCCGCACGGCCCAGTCGTTGTCGCGGAGCCAGTCCACGAGCACCGGCCGCTACGGGAGGTCGGGGGTGATGTCCACCACGGGGGACATCGTCACGTTGCCGGGCGACGGCGCCGGGTGCGGGTGGTGCGGGTCGGGCGGGCGCAGCGCCTCGTCGAGGGCGGCGACGGCGACCTCCAGCTCCTCGTGGCCGGGCGCCCGGGTGGTGAGGTACTGGGCGGCCATGCCGGGCCACGACAGGAACCGGAACCGGCCGTCGGCGAGCTTGGCCGCCTGCCGCTGCAGCTCGAACGCGATGGCGGTCACCACGGGCGCGCCCGCGAGGCGGGTGGCGATGAGCGCCGGGTAGGTGAACACCCCGGTGATGGCGAGCACCGCACCGTAGATCGCGATGGAGACCACGGCCGACACCACCAGGAACGAGGTGCCGCAGCGCGGGTGGAAGCGCGTGAACCCGGCGGCCGCGGCCGCGGTGAGCGGGGCGCCGCCCTCGTGCGCGGCGATCGCCTGGTGCTCGGCGCCGTGGTACTTGAGGATCTTGCGGAACGGCTTGAACAGGCTGATCGCGAGGAGGGTGGCGAGCAGCAGGAGCAGACGGATGGCGGCGTCGGCGATGATGAACGCCGCGCCCTCCAGGCCCGCCTCCTTGGCGATGACGATGGGGCCCACGCGGAACGCCAGCACCTGCAGGCCGGCGCCCACCACGGCGCCGCCGCCGATGAGGAGCTTGGCGCCCCATCCCAGCGGCTCGTCCTCGCCCTCGTCGTCGTCGGTGAGCCCCCAGCGCATGCGCTCGGACAGGCCCATCGCCTGGCTGCCGGTCTTGATGGCGGTGCGCATCGCGACGACGCCGCGCATGAGCGGCCACCGGGCCCAGCGGGCGGTGGGCGGCTCCAGGTCGAAGCCGTCGGTCAGGATCTCGCCGGTCTCCTCGGAGCGCACCGCGACGCCCACCCGGTTGCGGGTGCGCATCATCACGCCGCCGGGCAGGGCGCTGCCGCCCACCATCTCGGCGGGGGCTGCGGGCGTGCCGTTCAGCGCGGGATCGACGGGCGCGTCGCTCACCAGGCGGGCTCCCCGCGCAGCGACACCCACAGCTCCACCAGCTGGGCATCGCCCAGCCCGGCGTTCTTCAGCGACTCGCGCGCCAGGCGCGATGCGTCACGGGCGGCGTTGGCGATGCCGTGCTCGACCTCGATGAGGAACTCCCCGGAGACGGTGCGGGCCCCATGATCGTGGGTGGCGCCGTGGATCGCACCCGTGCCCGGCATGCCCTCCAGCGCCTCCCGCAGGGCGTCGGCGGCGTCATCCGGAAGGGGCTCGGGGGCGAGCGCCATGAACCGGGTGAGGTACTCGGTGCGCGGTGCGTCCATCTGGGGGACTATTGCAGCCCTGCCTCGGGGATCGTCCCGCGGTACACGCGGGTCCACCCTTCCACATCGGCCGGGGACCCCGTCGCCACGAGCCCGTCGAGCGCCTGCACCCGGGCCGTGCTGGGCACGCGGGCGTCCGCGAACCACCCCCACACCCCGCCCGCCACCTCGCGCACGAGCCCCAGGTGGTGGGTCGCCCCGTCCGGCTGGCCCATCGCGACGCGCAGGTCGCCCATGGCCGGGTGGGGGCCCAGCACGAGCACGAGCGTCCCCTCGGCGTCCACCAGGTAGGGGCCGGCCCCGTCGGTGAGCACGACCTCCAGATCCACCCGCACCAGCGCCGTCGCCCATGCGGAGGGCGCCATCGCGCCCATCACGGGGGCCGCCGCCTCGGCCTCCGGGCGGATGATCCCGGGGAAGCGCTCGGCGCCGTCGGGGAAGCGCAGGGCCCAGCGGCGGGTGTGGTCGGCCCGCCCGAGGGGGGCGCCGGGTGCTGGGACGATGTCGATGGCGTGGGGCACGGAGAAGGGGCGCCGCGGCACGGCGGCCCGGTGAGGGTAGCGTCTGTACCCATGCTCGCCATGGTTCTCGGTGATCCCGCGCCCGCGGCGGCGGGCCCCCTGCGCCCCGAACGGCGGGACCTCCCCCACCCCGGTCCCGGCGAGGTCCTGCTGCGCGTCGCGGCCTGCGGGGTGTGCCGCACCGACCTGCAGCTGTGCGAGGGGGACATCGCACCCCGCCGCCGGCCGGTCGTGCCCGGGCACCAGGCGGTGGGCCGCGTGGCCGCCGTGGGCGAGGGCGTGGACGGCTGGTCCGTTGGCGACCGCGCCGGCGCGTACTGGCTGGCGGGCACCTGCGGCACGTGCCGCTTCTGCGTCTCCGGCCGGGAGAACCTGTGCGAGCGCGGGGAGTTCACCGGCTGGGACCGCGACGGCGGGTTCGCCGAGGCCATGCTGGTGCGGGCGGACGCGGCGGTGCGCCTGCCGGACGGCGTCGCGGACGTCGACGCCGCGCCCCTGCTGTGCGGAGGTGTGATCGGCTACCGCGCGCTGCGGCGGTGCCGGATCGCCCCGGGCGGGACCCTCGGCCTGTTCGGGTTCGGGGCCTCGGCCCTGTGCGCCATCCAGATCGCCGTGCACTGGGGCTGCACCGTGCACGTCTTCACCCGGTCGGAGCGTGAGCGGGCCCGTGCCCTGGAGCTCGGCGCGGCGTGGGCCGGCGGGTACGACGACGCGTCCCCGGAGCCGCTGGACGCCGCCGTCACCTTCGCCCCGGTGGGCTCCGTGGTGACCCGCGCCCTCGCCGCGCTGGACCGCGGCGGCACCGTCGCGGTGAACGCCATCCACCTCGACCGGGTCCCGGAGTTCCCGTACGAGGACCTGTGGTGGGAGCGGAACCTGGTGAGCGTCGCCAACGTCACCCGTGCGGACGCCGCCGAGTTCATGCGCCTGGCGGCCGAGATCCCCATCCGCACGAGCATCCGCACCTACCCGCTGGCCGACGCCAACGCGGCCCTCGCCGATCTGGCGGCCGGGGAGGTGCCCGGCGCGGCGGTGCTGGTGGCCGACCCGCACGCCGCGCCGGAGCCGCACCGCCCCTAGCGCCCGGTGAGCCGGGAGCTCGCGAAGCCCACGGAGTCCTTCACCACCTCCTTCAGCGAGTTACCGATGTCGTTGCCCCAGCCCTTGGCGGCGACGGCGACGGCCCCCAGCAGCAGGGCCATCGTCACAACGACGCCCACGTACTCCACGGTGCCCTGCCCGCGTGCGTCCGCCCGCGCGGCCCGGTCGATGAGCCACACCGTGAGGCGTGCGGCGGCTGCGTCGGTCATGTCGTGCTCCTTGGTTCGTCGGTGTGGTGGGTTCGGGGGCGGGCGGGGCGGGCGCGCGTCACGGCGCGCCGCCCCGGTGCTCCTGCGGCGGCGGGGCCCTGCCCGCCCGGCGCAGCACCGAGCGGCTGATGCGGCGCCGCAGCCAGACGATCCCGGCGCGGGCCGCGATGCGGCCGGCGTCGTGGGAGACCCGCATCACGGCCTCGTCGCGGTCCATCCCGCGCAGCTCCCGGAGGTAGTCCGGCAGGTTCCGGGCGCCCGACGCCAGTTCGCGCAGGTCGTCGAGGGAGGGCGGGCTCACCAGGTCGTGGCCGTAGCCCACCGGGTCGTCGAGCGCCGCCAGCAGCTCGTCGCGCATCTCGTCCCGGGCGCCGCGCAGGACCTCGACGCCCGCGCGGTTGAGCGGCACCGCCCGCAGCCAGCCGTCGCCGTGGTCGAGCCATCCGGCGATGGCGTCGAACGGGTCGTGGCGGTCGGCGGTGCGCAGCAGTTCGCGGACGGACGGGATGCCCGCGTGCGGCACGCCGTCGCCGCCAGCGGCGAGCGCGCGGGAGACCTGCGGGATGACCGGCGGCGGATCCCCGAGCCGCATCCCCGGGAGCCACACCGCCAGTACGGCCACCATGAGGGCGATGACCGCGACCAGCGCGGTGAGCTCGGCGGCCGCCTGGCCGGCGGCCCCGCGGGGGTGGGTGGTCGTCATGCCGCGACGCTACGAGCGGCCCCTCGCACGTGTCCGTGACGCGGCGTGCCGGTTCCCGCACGACATCGTGCGGCCCGCCGCGCGGGCGCGGCCGGGACGTGGACTACACTCGCCTTCCGCCGGACGCCCCCGAACCCGCAGGAGGTGCCATGTCGATCCTCGACAGCCTGGCCCAGCAGGCCGGCAAGATCGCGAACGACGTCCAGGGCTCGCTGCGCAAGGCCCGCGTCGAGGGCGAGCGGCGGCTGCTGCAGCGCCAGCACCGCGCCGCGCTCGAGGAGCTGGGCGAGCGGACCTACGAGCTGGTGCGCCGCGGCGAGCTGCCCGAGGGGCCCCTGTCGGCGGAGATCGCCGCGGTCGAGTCCAAGCTCATGGAGCTGGAGGCCAAGGTCGTGGAGGCGGAGGACCTCCGCACCGCCACGCCCGAGCCGGCCACGCCCGCCTCCGGGCCCGCGGCCGCCGCCCCGGCGCCCGCCGCGACCGGCGAGCCCGCCCCGGGTCCCGGCCCGGGCTGGGAGGCCGCGGAGCGCTTCTTCACCAAAGACGCCTGAAACACCCCGAAATGGTCACCATCACAATGGTGGCGGCGCACGGCGCGATGGTTGTATCCTCACCCGACCGACGGGCGGTGCCCGTCGCTTTGCGTCGCGGGGAAGCGGGTCCGGTGAGGCCGGAGCACGACATCCAGGGGAACCATCGTTCGGAGGCACCCGCGTGCCACCGCTGTGGGCTGCCCCTGCTCGACGACGCCGAGTTCTGCCCCTACTGCGAGCGTTTCCTGGACGAGGGTGCCGTGGCGCGGCTGCTTGGCCGCCGCCGCCCGGTGACCGCCGCGGGCTCCGCCCGCCGGGTCGCCGGCGTACCCGAGCGCCTGCTCCTGCTCGTGGGGGCCGGCGTATTCACGCTTGCGGCGATCGCAAGCGTCATCGCCGCGCTCGCCACCTAAGCCGGTCCCCGACCGATCCACCCGGGCCCGGCTCCACCCGGCGCCCCGGCTGCGTCCGGGGACGGGCACGGGCGCACGAACCCACGAGGAAGAACGACCCACATGAACTCCACCACCGCTCAGCAGCTGCACGTCGTCGGCGACGAGGTCTCCGGCCACTTCCGGTGCAACTCCTGTGACCTGCTGGTCACCTCGCCCACCGAGAACGACGGCATCCTGGTGCTCCCGCCGTGCCCGCTGTGCGACGGCGAGACCTGGCGGCGCGTCTCCTGATCGCCCCGCCCCGCGCCCGTCAGGCCGGGGCGGCCTCATCGTCGCCGAGGAACTCGCCGAGGTCCTCGGCGGGGATCGCGGCGAGGGTCTCGAAGTGGGCGCTGCCGCGGGCGGACAGCTCGGCGGAGATCTGCGCCATCACCCGCTCGTCGGGGGCCTCGACCACGCTCAGGAAGTCGTAGTCCCCCAGCACCGCCCACTGGCGCAGGACCCGCCCGCCGAAGTGCTCCACCTCGCGGTTCACCTCGAGGAGGCGCTCCGGCGTGGCCCGCAGCGTCATGACGCCCTGCGGCGTGAGCGTGGACAGCAGGATGAACGTGCGCACGTGACCCGCCTCGGCTCGACCCCCCGGCCATCCCGGGGCCGGGTCAAGTGTGACACGCCGCCCGGTGCCCCGGGGCGGGGATAGACTGCCGCGGCGACCCACACGGCCTCAGAGGTGACGATGCAGCGCGACGCCGAGTTCAACCCCAACGACCTCCAGAAGGCCCTGCTGGGCTACGACCCCAGCGACCTCGAGAAGAACCTCATCGAGTGGATGAAGACCAACTGGGCGCAGGCCGCCCGCGGCATGGTCTACGCCCGCAAGGAGGCCGAGGAGACGGTGTCCGGCATCGGCAACGTCCGCAGCGACGAGGCCCGCCTGGTGATGGAGATCGCGGCGCGCGTCGCCATCTCCGAGCGCGAGCTGGTGGCCCGCGCCATCGCCCACAACCTGCCGGCGTGGCTCGAGAAGACCTACGGGCTGGTGCCGAAGACCCCGGAGGCCTGACGGCCCCGGGGCGGGGTCACTCGGGCTTCGGCTCCAGCGGGTAGCCCGCGTCCTTCCAGGCGTCGAAGCCGCCGATGATCACCCCGACCCGGGCGCGCCCGTGGTCGAACGCCCACATCGCGATCTTCAGGCTCGTCGCCTCGCCGGGCCGGTCGCAGTAGAAGATGAGCTCCTTGCCGTCCGGCAGGCCGGCGATCTGCGACTCGAACTCCATCGGGTCGATGCGGATGGCGCCCTTGATCTGCTCGGTCGCCTCACGGTAGTTCCGGTCCCGCACGTCCACGGGCTGCACCGCGTCGCCCATCTTGAAGGACGCGTACAGGTCCACCGGCTGCCACCGCGACACGTCATCCCACGCCATCGATCCCCCTTGCCCGGTCGGTCGGCGGAAACCTACCCCAGCGGCGGGATGTCGACGCGCCTCCGGCGGGTGCGCGTGCGCCGGTCCGGGTACCCCGGTGCCGACGACGCCGGGAGGTGGAGGATGCCGAGGTTCGTGACCATCGGGTACGGGGACCGTGCGGGCTACGACCGCACGCCCCCCGCCGTGCGCGACGCCGCGCACGCGCACGACGCGCGACTGTGCCGGGCGGGGGCGGTCGCCGGCACCGCCGGGGAGCCGGTGCAGGTGCGCAATCCCGAGGCCGGCGGGGTCCGTACCCTGCGGGGGCCGTTCCTGCGGTCGGACCTGCCGGTGGCCGGCTTCGGCCTCATCGAGGCGCGCGACCTGGAGGAGGCCGTCGCGATGGCGGCGGCCACGCCGTGTGCGGTCGCGCACGGCGGGGTGGAGGTGTGGCCGCTGGAGGAGCGGCCGGCGGGCTGATCAGCCCAGCGTGGCGAGCACCTCGGCGGCGTTGCCCTTGGGCTTCACCTTGTACAGCGCCTGCTCCAGGGTGCCGTCGGCACCGATCACGAACGTGCTGCGCTCCACGCCCATGTAGGTCTTGCCGTACATGGACTTCTGGACCCACACGCCGTACGCCTCCGCGGCGGTGTGCTCCGGGTCCGACAGCAGCGTGAAGTTGAGGTCGTACTTGTCCCGGAACTTCGTGTGGCTCTTCAGCGGATCCGGGCTCACGCCGATGACCCGCGCCCCCTTCGCGTCGAACTCCGGGATGCTGTCCCGGAACTCGCAGGCCTGGGCGGTGCAGCCGCTGGTGTCGTCCTTCGGGTAGAAGTAGAGGACCACCCGCTGCCCCGACAGATCCGCCAGGGTGACGGTGGAGCCGTCGTCGGCCTCCAACGAGAAGTCCGGAGCCGGCTGTCCCGCCTCGAGTCGCGCCATCTGCTCTCACCCCGTTCGTCGCTCGTCACGTGCCCGCCGACCATAACCTCCCAAGGGTGATCCCGGACCCCACAACCGACGCGCCCTCGGTGCGGCCCGCGGTCCCCGCCGACGCACCGGCGATCGCCGCGATCCTCAGCGAGGCGCTCGGGGCCAAGTACCGGCCCGCCCTGGGGTCCCGCGCCGTCGCGGGCCTCGCGGGCATGGTGCGGGACGACATCGCGGGCGGGTCCGGCGGGTTCCTGGTTGCGGAGCTGGACGGCGAGCCGGTGGGGGCCGTCCACCTCGCCACCGCCGAGTCGCGCCCACCGGAGGCGTTCGCCCGCCGCCTGGCGGAACGCGTGGGGCCGCTGCGCGCCCTGCGCGCGATGGTCGTGCTGTCGCTGCTGCGCCCCGATCCCCTCACCGCCGACGAGGGGCACATCGGCGAGCTGGCCGTCACCTCGGCGGCGCGCCGCCGAGGTGTCGCGCGGGCACTGCTGGACGCCGTCGAGCGCCGCGCCGCCGAGGCCGGGAAATCCCGCCTCACCCTGTGGGTCACGGGCGAGAACGCCGGGGCGATCGCACTGTACGAGTCCACCGGGTTCCGGCCGGTCCGCAGGCGGCGGTGGCCGCTCGGACGGCTCGTGTTCCGCGCATCGGGCATCCTGCTGATGGAGAAACGGACCGGGAGGTCGTGATGGACCGATTGCCGAAGGGGGACGCCGTCACGTGGGTGGCCGCCCTGGCCGCCGCCGCGGCCGGGACCCTGGTCGCCTGGGCCGCCGGAGCACGGCTCGGGGCCGCCCTCACCCTCGGAGTGGTCCTGCTGACCGTCGTCGTTTCGGCGAGATTGGCGATTGAATCCTCCGGACGGGAGAAAAGTCGCCCCTGATCGGGGGTTTCGTCGACCTGCAACCGATCTTGCGCGTGGCAGCGGTTACGATCGCCGCGCCGGCGGATCCCCGTCGGGTGTTGCGAGGGTGCCGGTGGCGGATCAGACCAGGGGAAGGGACCTCCCGAGGACGCTGACGGCGAGCGAGGCGGCTGCCCTGCTCGGTGTGAGCGTCGCGACGGTCCGGGGTTGGGCCGACCAGAAGCTGCTCCCGTCGCACCGCACGGTCGGCGGCCATCGCCGCTTCGAGGTCGACGAGCTCAAGCAGTGGCTCGCGGACCGCGGCGCGCCCGTGCCGGACCGCGTCCGGCGCTTCGCCCGCAGCCAGCAGCCGGCGGACCTCCCCCCGTGCCCCTCCCTCGCGCGGGAGCTCAACGCGCGGACCGAGTCGATCGTCGACCGGGTCGCCGCCGGGTACGACGACGAGATCCCCACCTGGGGGCCGCGGCAGAGCCCGCCGGCGCTGCGCCGCACCACCATCAGGTTCCTGCGCGTCGCGGCCGCGGCGCTGGAGACCGGCAGCGTCGACCGCTCGGTGGGCCGCGCGGAGGTCGCCGGTTTCAGGGGCGCCCTGCAGGGCGACGCGGGCATGAACGTGGCCCTGGAGTTCACGCGCATCGCCAGCGCCTTGGTGGTGGAGGCGGAGGACGCGATCACCAAGGGCGACGTGGACGACGAGCGGGCCATCCCGTCGCTGTTCGCGGTGCTCGACCACATCCAGGCGGCGCTGCTCACGGGCTCCCGCGAGGGTGAGCGCCAGCGGACCTCGGGGCTGCAGACCCCCTGACCCGCTTCGCAGCTGTCAACCTGAGTTGACAGCTGCACCATGTGTCAACTACGGTTGACACATGGACGCACTGACGCAGCTCACGCTCCCGGACGACCCGGCGGAGGCCCTCTCGGGCGTCGTCGCGTTGCGCCGGCTCGCGGACCGCCTCGAGGCCGAGGCGGTCGACCGGGCGATCGCGCTGGGGTGGTCCTGGCAGCAGATCGCCGACGCCCTGGACATCACCCGCCAGGGTGCACACAAACGCCACGCCGCCCGGCGGAAGGCCGCCGGGCTGCAGGGGGAGGACTCGTGATGGGGATCCGGTCGATCACCGGGAGGATGCGGGCCGTGAACGCCCTCCTGCTGGGCGCCGAGGCGCACGCCAACGCGGAGGGCGTGGACGAGACCGCAGCGGAGCACATCGTGCTGGCGGCCCTCGACGACGCGGACGGCTCGGCCGTCAACGCCCTCGCCCGGGTCGGCCTGACGGCCGAGGACTTCCGCACGGCGCTCGCGGAGCACCGCTCCGCCGCCCTCTCGGCGTTCGGGATCACCGCACCCGAGCTCCCCGCGGTGGATCCCCAGGGGGTTTCGACGCGCCAGGGCCGCTACCGGATGTCACCCGGCGGCAAGCGGCTGTTCGAGCAGGTGGTCCGGCACCGCGGGGACTCCGGGTCGCCCGCCGCCCTCGGGGCCATGGTGGTGCTGGCCCTGTGCGACGTCAGGACGGGCGCCGCCGCCGGTGCGCTGGAGCGCCTGGGCGTCGACCGGGACGCCCTGGCCGAGGCGGCCCGGGCGGAGATCGCCGCGGCCTGAACGGGCCCGGAATGCCTGATGCCCGCCGAGGCGGGCATCAGGGGTAGCGAGCCGTAAGCCGGATTCTGTCGTGGGCAGCCATCCATCTGGGACGTCTGTTGCCAGACGCCTCGAGCGGCCGACCTGGGACTGGGCGAGCAACCCGTGGCGTCCCGACTTGGCCTTGCACCGGGTGGGGTTTACCCAGCCGGTCTGTCACCAGACCGCTGGTGCGCTCTTACCGCACCGTTTCACCGTTGCCGCGGACGAGTCCGAGGCTGTTTCGTTTCTGTGGCACTGTCCCTGGGGTTTCCCCCGCTGGCCGTTAACCAGCACCCTGCTCTGCGGTGTCCGGACTTTCCTCGAACCGCCGGGGCGGTCCGCGGCTGCCTGGCTCGCGAGGCCGATGGTACCGCGCCGGGCCCCGGGCTACAGGCTGCGCAGGACCCCGACGACGCGGCCGAGGATCGACACCTCGCGCACGACGATGGGCGGGTAGTCCGGGTTCTCCGGCATGAGGACGACGTGGTCGTCCTTGCGGATGAAGCGCTTGACCGTGGCCTCGTCCTCCACCAGCGCCACCACGATCTCGTGCTGGTTGGCGGTGTCCTGCTTGCGGACGGCCACCAGGTCGCCGTCGAGGATGCCGGCGTCCCGCATGGAGTCGCCGGTGACCCGCAGCAGGAAGTCGGCGGGGAACGGGGTGTGCACCCAGTCCTCGACGTGCTCCTCGGCGAGGCGCGGCATACCGGCCGCGACGGAGCCGACGAGGGGCAGGGCGGTGGCCTTCGCCAGCGACCGCGGCGGCATGCGCCGGCCGGTCTCGTCCTCGTTCACGAGGATCGCCCGCGGCTTGGTGGGGTCGCGGCGCAGGTACCCCGCGTCCGTGAGCTTGGAGAGGTGCGCGTGCACCGTGGACGGCGATGCGAGGCCAACGGCCTCGCCGATCTCCCGGACGGTGGGCGGGTAGCCGGTCTCCTCGCAGTGCCGGTTGATGAACTGCAGGATCTCGGCCTGCCGGCCGGTGAGATCACCCATCACGTGCCTCCGCGGGGGTCGGGACGAACACCTGTTCCCGCACGCTACACCGCCCGGCGGCGCTTGTCACGTGACCGGCCGCGGGCACGCGCCCGCGGCCGGCGCGCGGCGCTCACTCGGCGCGCGTGATCCGCGAGCCGAAGTAGATGCCCTCGGTGCCGTCGGGGAACCGCACCAGGCCCTTGGTGCCGCCGTCGTAGTCGGGGGCGAGCACCAGCAGGCGCCCCTCCCCCATGTCCTTCACGGTGACGGTCTCGTCGCCCTCGGCGTCCAGGCCGCGCCACAGGCGGATGAACAGGTTGTTCTCCCACTCGTCGCCGATCGTCGTCGGCTCCCTGTGGCCCGGATGGACGCGCACGTGGTGCGGCAGCTTCATCAGCACCTCCATGGTGCTGTGCTTGAGCTGCGGGAAGTTCCCGCCGGGCCGGGCGTGGCCGCCGAGCGTCCGGTGGAACAGCACGTCGGCGGTGAAGCAGTCGTCGCCCACCAGGTACGCGAAGTGGCCCTGGCAGTGCCCGGGGGTGTCGATCGCGCGGAACTCCAGTGACCCGGAGGTGACGGTGTCCCCGTCGCCGAGGATGACGTCCAGCGACCCCTCGCCCAGGACGTCCGCGGTGCCCTGGTGGCCCACGAACGGCACGCCGGGGAACCGCTCCCGGTACCGGGCGTTCTCCAGCACGTGGTCCTCGTGGTGGTGCGTGAGGAGGATGTGGGTGATGGTGATGCGGTCACGCTCGATGCGCTCGAGCAGGGGGTCGGCGACGCCGTTGCCGTCGATGAGGACGCCGGCCCCGCCCGGGCCCTCCGCCACCAGGTAGGTGTTGGCGAGCCACTTCTGGTCTTCGACGCGGTCGATGATCATGAGAACTGGATGACGCTCCTGATTCCGTTCTGGGACTCCATGAGCTCGAAGCCCTCGTTGACCTGGTCCAGCGTGAGGCGGTGCGAGACGAGCGACATCGCGTCGAACTCCCCCGCGAGCCACCGGTCCACGAGGCCGGGCAGCTGGGTGCGGCCCTTCACGCCGCCGAACGAGGAGCCGGTGACGCGGCGGCCGGTGATGAGGAACCGCGGGATGATCTCGAGCTTCTCCCCCCTGCCGGCCACGCCGCACATGGTGGCCAGGCCCCATGCCTCGCGGGCGGCCTCGACGGCCTGCCCCATGACCTTCACGTTGCCCGTCGCCTCGAAGGTGTAGTCCGCCCCGTACCCGCCGGTCTGCTCGCGGATCCACTCCACGGTGTCGGCGTCGGCGACGCGGGTGTCGGTGGCGCCGTGCCGCCGTGCCTCGGCCAGGCGTTCCTCGGAGAGGTCCAGGGCGATGATCCGCTCGGCCCCGGCGAGCTTGGCGCCGATCACCGCGCCCAGGCCCACCAGGCCGCAGCCGAACACGGCCGCGGTCGCCCCGGGCTGGACCTGCGCGGTGTAGAGCGCCGCGCCGATGCCCGTGGCCAGGCCGCACGCGAATGGCGCGCACCCGTCCAGCGGCGCATCCGGGTTCACGACGGCGAGGGCGATCTCCGGCATCACCGTGTACTCCGCGAACGTCGAGCAGCCCATGAAATGCCGCAGGGGCTCGCCATTGCGGAACAGGCGCGTCGTGCCGTCCGGCAGGTAGCCGGCGTTCTGCTGGTCGCGGATCACGATGCACCGGTTCGTCCGCCCGCTGCGGCAGTGGATGCACTCGCCGCACTCGGGGGCGAACAGCGTGACCACGTGGTCCCCGGGCTTCACCATCGTGACCCCGTCACCCACCTTCTCCACCACGCCGGCGCCCTCGTGGCCCAGCACGCACGGGGCGTAGCCGGTGGGGTCGACGCCGCTGGCGGTGTACGCGTCGGTGTGGCACACCCCGCAGGACGCGAGCCGCACCAGCACCTCGCCGGCCTTCGGCTCGACGAGGTCGACCTCGTCGATGACCAGGGGTTTGCCGAACTCCTCCAGGACTGCGGCGCGGATCCTCATGGGCGGGACTCCTTCGGTGCGTCGGCGGGGCCGCGTCAGTGTACGGCGTGGCGTCCGGGCGCCCGACGGCCTAGCGGATGACGACCTCGCCGCGGTCCGTCTCGATGCCCACCGCGGTGATGCCGGTGGGCCCGGGGACGTGGCGCACCGGGAGGCCGTGGTCGCCGAGCCAGGCGTCGAGCAGGTCCGGGCCGCCGCCCACCTCCACGAACGAGAACCCGCCGGGCAGGCAGTCGTGCCGGGCCGCGCGGAAGCGCTCCTCCCACACCCGCATCTGCGTCTCGCGGTCGCCGGAGTAGGCGACGAAGAACGGCAGCGGGTAGCGGTGCATCCCGGCGTTGCGGAACCGGACCTCGCCGCCGTCCGCCATCGCCATGACCCCCTCCTGCACCGGCAGCCCCCGGCGGCGCGCCGTGTCCTCCAGGTCGTCGACGCCGAGGACCCACCAGATGGGCCGGTCCCGGCCGTTCAGGGTCTGGGCCAGCCAGGCGGCGTCGGCGAGCGACGTGTCGCCCACTCCCAGCAGCTCCAGGTAGAGCGGCGGCCGCAACGGCACCAGCAGGTTGGTGGTGCCGCCCAGGTGGCGTCCCCCGGGCACCGTCCCCAGGCCGTGGTCGCGCCGCAGGCGCTCCGCGGCCGCGTCGATGTCGACGACGCCGTGGATCACGTGGTCGATGTACATGCCCTCGCCGCCCATGGGGCCCACCTCCGCTCACCGGTCCGGATGGGCCAGTCTGCGCACACGCCGGCGGGCCCGGCATCTCCCGGTGCGCGGAGCCGCGCTGCGGGCGGGCCGCAGCCGGTCAGCCCCCGGAGTCCAGCTCGATCGTCCCGCTGGTCCGGACCTCCACGTCCGAGCGCTGCGATCCGGCCCGCACGTCCATCGTCACGGTCCCGTCGACGCGGCCGGTGCTCGACAGCGGCAGGAACCGGCCCAGGTCCATGACGTTCCCGCCGGTGACCGTGGAGCCGCCGGTCACCTGCTCGATCTCCACCCCCGGGGAGGTGCTCTGCGACGTCCCGACGTGCGCGGTGCTGACCGCGCGCGACGAGATCTCGAGACGCTCGCCGTCGCGGCGGTCGAGCGTGTACGTGTAGGCGGTGTCGGTGCGCACCCCGCCGACGTCGACGCTGAAGGAGCCGCGCCAGCTGCCGCCGATCCCCACCGGTTCCTCCGGGAGCGGGACGGACAGCGACTTGAGCTGGTCGGTGAGCTGCTGCATCAGGGGCCGCAGCGACGCGTCGAGGCCGTCGATGCCGTCGATCGTGCTGCTCAGCACCCGGCCGCGGTCGTCGATCCTGATGACCCCGTTGATGTCGGTGAACGGCCGCGTGAGGTCGCGCAGGCGGGCGAGGAGCACCGGGTCGACGCCGTCGGTGTCGACCACCTCGACCGTCGGGTACCGGTAGGAGATCGTCGCCACCCCTCCGCTCACGTCCGTGGTCGTCGCCTCGATCGTGAACCGCTGCCCCGGCTGGCGCGGCAGACCCGCGTCCTGGCCGTCCACCGTCTGGCCCAGCTGGAAGCGCATCGTGATCCGTGCCCGGGACACGGCGCCCTCGAACAGCCGCAGGCGCAGCGGCTGCGGATCGGTGCCGGCCTTCAGCAGGACGACCTCGTCGCCCGCGGCGGCGGCGGCCGGGCCGGTGCGGTCGGAACCGCACCCGGCGACCACGGCCAGGAGGGACAGCAGCACCGCGAGGACCACGCGCCGGATCGTCATGACGACGATCCTCTGCGAACCGCATGCAGAAGCGCCACCCCGCCGGGTGCGGAAACGACGAGGGGCCCCGTCTACGGGGCCCCTCGAGGATGCGGCTGAGAGGACTTGAACCTCCACGACCCAAAGGGTCACAAGGCCCTCAACCGAGTTCCTGCGGCTCACAGCTAGTCCTGTAGGCCATATCTGGGCGGTTCTTCCGGCCTCCAAGACACGGTGGACGCATCGCACAGCCGGTTTGGTACCACGCGGGTACCACGGCCCCGCTCCTGCCGCCAGCGTCAGCCGGTGATTCCTCCTGCCTGCCTCCCTACTTACGTGAATGTCCAGCAGCTTGCTCCGGTTTGAGCCGGCCACCGGACCTACATGAGCGACGAGCGAAACTCCTTGACCTGATCCTAACGTGCGTTATAGGGTTCTTTCTGCAGCGATTCGCGACATGGGAGACAGACAGATGTGCAGACTCGGAGGCCTTTGCGCCGCGATGGTCGCTGTTCTGGCTCTCAGCGTTGGGGCTGGGACAGCGAGAGGGGCGATCGCCTGTTATTACGTCAACTCGGGTTGTGGCTACGGGCCGTTGACCTTCTACAACGACGCTCGGACTTCCGGGTGGATCGCCAACATCCTCTTCGAGGGTTCGATGGACAATGAAACAACCGGCACCGCCAAGCGGCAGGAGCGCTACAAGAACGGCGTTGGCATGACGGACTTCGCGATTCGGGCCGCTGGTGAGCCGAAGAACTGGTGGACCAGCCTTGGCAGCGGCTACACGGACGGGCTCTGGAAGTGCATCCACAAGGGCAGCGGCACGATCTCGGTCCGCTGCCGCTACTCGTACAGCTAGACAAGGGGAGCGCGAATGAAACGACGCACCGGGGCAATCGGAGCGGGCGCCCTCTTGGCGGTATGCGCAGCAGTGGCTGGAGGCGCTGTGGTCTCCGGTCAGCCGGAGTTTCCCGATCTCGGGGGAACGCCTGTCGCGCTCGGGGACACCGTCAAGGGTGGGCAACAGGGCGGCGTCTATTTCGCTGACGCCTATAAGGTTGCGACCCCGGATGGGATCCGACTGCTCAACGAGGCGGCGGTCGCCCACTTGAGGCCGGACACACTGCGGTACATGGGGACTTCTGAGGGTGTTTCAGCGTTTCTCGCCCGCGGCGCGGATGGGGATGAGTGCTTTGTAATGGCTTATGACGCCCGCAGCAGCCAAGTGACCTGCGGCGAGGTCGCGAGCAGCCGTGAACCCGTCATCCTCATTGGCGGGAATGTCCCGAGTGACACAGTGTGGGGCAGTGCCCTACTTCCCGACGGCTACAGCCAGGCAACAGCTGATGGAAAGGCGCTCCCGGTCACAGGTCGCGTTGCGTTCTTGCGACTGACGCCTATTCCGAAGAGCATCGTCATCGACGCGTCCGGCGAGGGCAAGCCAACGATCAAGATACCGATCGACATGCGAGCGTCGAGCGACTAGTCCGAGATCGCAGCGTTGGCGCGCGGTAGGGGTCGACGAGTGCATCCCTGCCGCTGCCACGCTGACGTCCGGTTGTGCTTCGATCCTCGGCGCGTCCCTCGCGTCGGCGACGATCCCGCAAGGGCCACACTGCTTGGCCACGGCACGGGGCTCATCAAGCGAGCAGACCGCCGACGTCTTTGGAGAGCGCCAGCTCCTGCAGACGCCGCCACTGACAGAGGCAGCTACACCGCTGCAACCCGGCTCGACGCGCCCTTTATGGGGCTCTTCGCGTTTCAGCGTGGTCGGGGTTGCCGGAGTGATGGTGTCGGGGGTCTGAGCGTCGTCCAGTTGACGCCGCCGGCGTGCAGCAGGATCCGCAGCCCTGTAGTTGGTGAAGTTCCGGAAGCCGTGGCCGGCGCGCTTGACCTTCTTGATGAGCAGGTTCAGGGCCTCGGTCGGCCCGTTCGAGGCGCCGGTGAGGTGGTGGGCGAGGATCTCGGTGCGCCACCGCCCCAGCGTCCGCCCGAGGGCCCGGATCTTAGCCACTGGGTCGGCCTTGCAGGCGGTGATCGCCTTGTCGATCAAGGTCTCGGCGTCGGCGGGGTCGCTGGTGAGGTAGATGTCGCGTACCGACTCTTTGGCGAGCCACGCCCCCATCACCTCGTCCTCGGGGTCCCCGACCCGCAGCTGCAGCAGCATCCGATCCAGGGCGGCCTGGTCGAGGTGCTCGACGCTTTTGGTGAGCAGTTTCCGGATCCGGTACAGCGGATCGGCCTTGCGGCCCCGATGCCCGAGGGTCTGGTTCTGGACGCGGCGGCGGACCTGATCCAGGCACCGGTTGCCGATCCGCACCACATGAAAGGGGTCCGCGACCCTGGTTGCGTGGGCGAGGCGTTCCCCCAGGGCATGCCGATAGGACTCAGCCAGGTCGGTGGCGACCACCGCAACGTTGTGGCACCACGCGGCCGGCCGTTGCTCCAGCCAGCCCTGGACATCGGCGCTGGTGTTGCCGGGGATCACATCGATGATCCGCCGCCGATCCAGGTCCACAAGCCCGGTGGCGAACCGCGTCGGGTGGTGGCGGGTCGCAGACAGCCACGTCGTTTCATCGATCCCGAGCATCGCCACATCCCCGACCCGGTGGGGATCGTCGATCAACGGCTGCCCGATCTCCGCGACGGCATCCATGACGGTGTGCCAGTTCACCCCCAGCTCCCGGGCCATCTGCGCCACCGGCCGGGCGTTGATCCCGACCTGAATGCAGCACTCGATCGCCGCCCGGCGGGTGAGCAGACACCGCGTGGCCAACTCATCGCGGACCTCGGTCCAGGTCCCCAGATCACAGTCTGCGTGCGGGCATCGGTGCCGGCGCTTGCGCCAGACCAACCTGACCGGGCGGCCGAAGCACGGCAGGTCCCGGTACTCCACCGGCGCCCGGTCATGGGCGACCCCCGCACCCCCGCACCCAGGGCACACCACCGCGCTCGGGTTCGTCTCCACGGTGAGCACCAACTCCGCATCCGCCTCCGACGCGTCGAGGACCTGGAAACCGGGCAGGCCGAGCATCACCTCGGCAACGCCGGTAGCGTCCGCCATGTCGGGGACCTCACCTTCGTCGCAGCCCTAGAGAAGCCGCAACGATGACCGGGGTCCCCGACGCCTACCCGCCCCCAGTCGCTACCCCCGAACCCCGCTCAAACGCGAGGACCCCTTTATGGTCGCACTTTGTTTGGACGAGTACCGTCGACGGATGAACCTCAACGAATACGCGGCGGCTCCACCGTCGAGGCAAATCCCTTAGGCGGCTGCCCACCCGAGGGATTTTCGCGTCTTGACGCACAAGATGCACTGGAAAGTGCGGAGCCTCCTGCACGGAGAGTGGGCGGACCGCGAGATGCGCAGCGCGAGCGCCATCCGGCGCCCTCGGGAGCGTCGACCGTGACGCGACGACGGTGAGCTTTTCCAAGTCTTAGTGGTTCGGGCACCCCCTTTTTTGGGTCGGTTTGACCGTTCTCTTATGTGTGGATCCTTTTCCGAGTTGGTCGTGGGGTCTGGTCGTGGTGACCGCAGCACGCTTGCGGCCCGCTGGGGCGGCCAGGACGTACTACGAGCGGACCGTCGCCACCGACCGGGAGGCGTACTACGCCGGTGAGGGTGAGGCCCGCGGGGAGTGGGCCGGCACCGGGGCCCAGGACCTGGGCCTTGCCGGTGAGGTGGCCGACGGGGAGCTGTCGGTGCTCCTGGACGGCCGGCACCCCGCCACGGACGAGGTGTTGCGTCGGGTTGTCGGTGAGCGGGTGATCCCAACCGAGCGTCTGGATCCCGTCTCGGGGGAGCGGCGGTTGGTGGACGTCGTCCATCGGCCGGTGGTGGGGTTCGATCTGACCTTTGAGGCCCCGAAGTCGGTGAGCCTGCTGCACGCCCTCACCGATGACGCGGTCCGCGCCCAAGTTGCAGAAGCGCATCGGGTGGCGTGGCGTGATGCCCTGGTGGTGCTGGAGCGGTACGCGGCGGTCGTCAGGAGCGGCCCGCAGGGGATCATCCGTGAGCGGACGGGGCTGGTGGCGGCGGGGTTCGTGCACCGCACGAACCGGGACGGGGACCCGCACCTGCACACCCACGTGGTGATCGCCAACCTCGGCCGCACCGGGGAAGGCACACACCGGGCCCTCGATGGCCGGCTGCTGTTGGCGGACTGGCGGACCGCCACGGGGCACGTCTACCAGGCGCGGCTACGGGCGGAGCTCACCGAGCGCCTCGGCGTCAGCTGGGGGCCGGTCAGGGCGGGGCAGGCGGACATCGCCGGTGTGCCACGCGGGGTGATCGAGGAGTTCAGCCGCCGTCGCGCGGCGGTGCTGGAGGAGGCCCGGGCACGCGGCGCGGACACCCACGCGGGCAGGCGGGTCGCCCAGGTCGCCACGCGGGCGGTGAAGCGCAGCGTGGACCTTGTGGTCGCACGTGAGCGGTGGCGTGCGCGTGCCGCCGAACATGGCCTTGACGCCCACCGGGCGGAGTCACTCCGAGGCACTCCGCGCACACGGGCGCGCACACGCTCTGAACTCCTTGCGGATGCGGTTCTCGGGCACTCCGGAGTCACTCCGAACACCACCTCGCTGACTACCGCGGATCTGGTGCGGGCGGTGTGCGACCACCATCCCGACGGGGCCACCGCAGCGCAGGTGCTGGAGGCGGTGGAGGCCCTCACCCGGGACCCCCGGTTGGAGCGCCTGCCCGCCCCGGCCCTAGGTGCCCCGGAGCGGTTCGTCCCGGTCGAGCTAGTGCGCGTCGAGGGGCGGGTCCTGCAGGCCGCCCGAGAGGGACGTGGCCAGCCGGTCGCCCACGCACGCCCGGACGCACTGGCCCACGCACTCACACACACCCCGATCCGGTTGAGCCAGGAGCAGGTGCGCGCCGCCCGGCTGGTCGCCGGTGCCGAGGATCGGGTGGCGTGCGTGATCGGGCACGCCGGCGCCGGCAAGACCACCGCCCTCGCCGCCGCATCCGCCGCCCTGACCGCGTCCGGGGTGGGTGTGCGCGGGTGCGCGCCCTCCGCCCAGGCCGCACGCATCCTCGGAGACGCCACCGGCATCCCAACCTCCACCCTGCACGCCCTGCTCGCGGACCTGCGCACCGGTGCGTTCACCCCGGCGGGGGTGTGCGTGATCGTGGATGAGGCCTCGATGGCCGACACCCCGACCCTCGCCGCCCTCATCCACACCGTCACCGATGCCGACGGGCGGGTCGTGCTGGTCGGAGACCCCGCCCAACTCCCAGCCGTCGGCCCCGGCGGCCTGTTCGCCGCCCTCACCAGCGAGGTGCAGACCACAGAGCTGGTCGGGAACCGCCGCCAGCACGCCCAGTGGGAACGCGAGGCGCTTGCGGCCCTCCGCAGCGGCGACGCGCATGAGGCGCTGGCCGCGTACGCCGCGCACGGGCGGATCACCCAGACCCCGGACACCGAGCAGGCCCGCGCACGGCTGGTGGAGGACTGGTGGACCACCGCCCGGCAGACCGGTGTCGGGGAGGCGGTGATGCTCGCCCACCGCAACCAGGATGTCGACGACCTCAACGCCCTCGCCCGCGAGCGGATGCGCGCCACCGGGCGCCTCGGCGCCGAGCACCGCTACGGGGGTGCGGTCCTCGCGGCCGGGGACCGGGTGATGTGCCGCCACAACGACCACGCCCTCGGTGTCCGCAATGGCACGCGCGGCCGCATCGAATCACTCACCCCCGACCACGTCGTGCTCCGCACCCACGACGGGGAGCTGCGAACCCTGCCCGCCGACTACGCGGCCGAGCATGTCCGACACGCATACGCGCTCACCGTGCACGCCGCCCAAGGCGCCACCGTCGACCACGCGTTTGTGCTGGCCAGCGACAGCCGCCAACTCGCCGAGTGGGGGTATGTCGCCCTCACACGCGCACGCACCCACACACACCTGTACCTCACCGCCGAACGCGAACCCGCAGGGGCCCTGGACCCCGGCCACCGCGGCGGCCTTGACGCCCTCGCCCAGGCCATGACCCGCGCGACCGCCGAACCCCTCGCCACGCACCAACGCGATGCGGCTCGGAGTCACTCCGAGTCACTCCGAACCGAAGCCGCATGGATCCGCCAGGCACTCCGCGCCGACCGCGACGCCCAACGGCACCACGACACCCGCCAGGCACACCAAGCACGCCACCAGCAACTCGTCGACGCACGCGAGGGGACACGGCCACTGACCCGTGCACGCCGAGACCTCACCCGCAGCATCCGCCTCATCGAGAACCAGATATCCCGGACACCGGTCACCCCGCCGCGACCCGGACGGCCCGAGCCTCCCCGCCCGGAACTCGCCGACCTCACCAACGGGCAACTCCAGGCCCGCCTGACCGAGATCACCCACCTCCTGCACCCCGAACGCGACACCACCCGCACAGCCGAACGCACCCCGACCCCGCCACTTCCGGCCCCCGAAATCGACTTCGGACCATCGCTATGAACGAACGGCCCGAGCTGCGCATCCAGGACCCCGAGATGACCGGGGGCGCCGCGCATCCGGCCCCGCTTCCGCGCTTGCTCAAGCCGGGTGCGGTGGCCGAGATGCTCGGTGTCTCGCGCTCCTGGGTGTATGCCGCCGCTGCGGACGGACGCATCCCCTCACTGCGCCTGGGCGGCCCCGACGGACCGCTGCGCTTCGTCGCGGAGGACGTCGAGGAATGGCTCACTGCGGCGCGGGCCGCCTGGCGCCCAGGTCAGACCACCACCGAGACGTTGCGGCGCGCGCAGGGAGGCGGATAGCGTGGGCGGCAATCTCAATAGTTGGCCCGGCGGCGCGCCAACGCCCCGGGCCCGGCACGAGGAGCACGCCCTCATGCACCACGACCCTACCCGGCGACCGACGCCGGGCGGATCCCCGCACCGCGGAGCGCGCTGATGGCCCGCGGATCCATCATCGAACGCGTCGCCAAAGACGGCACGCGGACGTACTCCATCAAGTACCGAGACGCCGCCGGCCGCCAGGTGAAACGGGCCATCGGCAGCTCACGCCGAGACGCAGAACGGGCGCTCACCCGCGCCCTCTCCGAGGTCGAGCGCGGCGCCCTCGCCCCCTCCCGGGAAGCCTTCGCCGACTACGCCACGCGCTGGCTCGAGGAACACCGCCCACGGATCGAGCAGGGCACCTACGAGGACTACCGCGCCGCGGTCCGCCGACTCATCCCGCTCATCGGCCATCTCCGGCTCCGCGAGATCACGCCCGCGCACCTGCGGCGGGCCGTCGCCGACCTCAGCTCGACCGGCCTCGCGGCCAAGACCGTCAACAACACCATCGTCCCCCTCCGTCTTATGCTCGCCCACGCGGTCGAGGACGGCCTCCTGGTCACCAACCCCGCCTCCCGCGGCGCCGGCAGCAAGGAACGACTCCGCCTGCCCGACGAGCACCAGGAACAGGAGTTCCTGACCGCAGACGAGGTCCGGGCCTACCTCAACGCCTGCGCCACTCCCTACCGGCCGATCGCCGAGGTGCTCCTGGGCACCGGCGCACGGATCTCCGAGGTGCTCGCCCTCGAATGGTCCGACATCGAGCCGGACGGCCTGTTGATCCGCCGCTCCCTCAAGGGACGCGGCGAACGGATCGGCAGCACCAAGAACGACCGGGCCCGCCGCGTCGAGGTCGGCCCCCGCCTGGCCAGGATCCTGGAGGAGCACCGCGCCACTCTGCGCGAGCACTACGACGGCCCCCTGGTGTTCCCACGGCGAGACGGACGGCACCAGGACCGCACCTACGTCTCCAACCGTTGGCACAAGCGGGCGTTGGCGGGGGCGGGGATCACGCGCCGTGTCCGGCTGCATGACCTCCGCGGAAGCGCCGTGGCCCTCTGGCTTGGGGCCGGACTCCCCCTGGTCTACGCGCAGCGCCAGCTCGGGCATCAGGACATCGGCGTCACCGTGAAGCACTACGGGCACCTCGAACGCGGATACCTCCGCGACGCCGCCGCCCGGGCCGAGGCCTCCCTCTGGACCTGACAAGGCGGCGGAAACTGGTACCACGTCGGTACCACGAGCCGATCCACGCCCCAGACCGCTGAGGCCAGAAATGCGAGAAGCCCCGCGTTCGCGGGGCTTCTCAGGATGCGGCTGAGAGGACTTGAACCTCCACGACCCAAAGGGTCACAAGGCCCTCAACCTTGCGCGTCTACCAATTCCGCCACAGCCGCATGGCCTCCGGGAAGGATACCGCGTTCGGGACACGGCCGTCGGGCGTCGTCACGCGCACGGGTCCCGGAACCCGCAGGCGGTGAACGACGACCACCGTGTCGACCGCACCCCCCTGAGGGGGTGCCCCGTCGATCAGGCGATGGTGCCGATCAGGTCGATGATCCAGGCCAGGATGTAGACGTGGATCGCAGCGGCGATGTAGAGGACCACGCCCAGCACGAGCACGAAGACGAGGCCACCGAGGTACTTGACCGGCAGAGGAAGTGTGTTCATCGGTCGGGCATGCTAGCGCCGAGCGCACGGAACAGGGTGGGGACAGATGGCCGCGCCTTCGCAGCCGACCGCCCCTCGCCCACCATCCGACAGGGAGACGCATGACCCAGGACCCGATCACCAGCCCCGCCGCGGTCGCCACCCGCGACGCCCTCCTCGCGGCCATCCAGGCGCAGATCGGGGCGGCCCCGAACGCGATGACGCTCCTGCGCCTCGCGGAGGCCTACGCCTGGGCCGTGGCCCCGGACCAGCCGCACGGGAGCAGGGACGAGAAGTAGGACCTCTCGTCCCTGCTCGCGCCGCACGGTGAATGGGCCGCCCGGGGGCGGCCCATTCATCAGTAGTTCTTGACCAGCAGGTAGGTCGTCAGGAAGAAGAGGATCCCGACGACGACGGTGATGCGGTCGAGGTTCTTCTCGACGATCGCCGAGCTCCCGCCGTAGGAGCCGCTGCTGGCGCCGACGCCGAACGCGCCGGAGAGACCCGCGTCCTTCCCGCTGTGCAGCAGCACGAGGAAGATCAGGAGGACCGAGGTCAGGGAATGGGCGACAACGAGTACGGAGGTCATCGGGCGGAACGGTAGCATCAGCGCCCGGGAGGGGACCTGAAGCGACGTGCCGACCGACGACTTCATCAGCCAGTTCCGCCAGCTGCACGGTGAATTCGACCAGCTGTTCGCCGAGCTGATCGCCGGTCCCCGGGCGGGGAGCCGCGACGCGGGGCGCGCGCCGGTGGACGTGTACCTCACCGACGACCCGCCGGCGGTGACGGTGCAGCTGGACGTCGCCGGGGTGGACCCGGAGGCCATCGAGGTGATGCTCGACGGGCGGCTGCTGGTGATCCGGGGTGAGCGCCGCAGGGGGTCCGGGGAGCGCCGCCACTACCAGCACGCGGAGATCGACTGGGGGCCGTTCGAGCGGCGGCTGCGCCTGGAGGTGCTGGTGGACCCGGACGCCACCCGGGCGGACTACGACCGGGGGATCCTCACCATCACGCTGCCGATCACCACGCGGCAGGCCCCGGAGAAGCGGAGCATCGACATCACCGGCGGCGCGGAGTGAGCCACGAGGTCCCGGAGCTCCTGCCGGTGCTCCCGCTGAAGAGCACGGTGGTGTTCCCCGACGCCGTGGCGCCGCTGGCGATCGGGGAGCCCCGGTCGATCCGGCTCATCGACGACATCATGGACCGCCCCGTGCGGATGGTCGCGCTGGTCACCTCGAAGGACCCGGAGGTCACCGAGCCGCCGCCGGAGGGGATCCACCACGTGGGCGTCGCCGCCCTGGTGCAGAAGATGCTGCGCGCCCCGGACGGGGTGCGGATCCTCGCGCAGGGCCTGGTGCGCGTGCGGCTCACCGAGTTCACGCGGACCGACCCGTACCTGGAGGCCCGCGTCGAGGTGATCCCCGACCGGGAGGCCGCCGGCGACGAGGTGCAGGCCCTCGCGCGGAACCTGCAGGCCGTGTTCAGCCGCATCATCGACCTGGTGCCGTACCTGCCGGAGGAGCTGCAGGTCGCGGCGGCGAACGTCGACGACCCGAACACCCTCTCGTACCTCATCGCCTCCTCCATGCGGCTCCGCACCGAGGAGCGGCAGGAGCTCCTGGAGGAACCGGACCCGGAGGTGCGGCTGCGGCGCCTGCTGGTGCTGTGCAACCGGGAGGTCGAGGTCCTCGAGCTCGGCGCGAAGATCCAGAGCGACGTCCAGTCCGACATGGACCAGCAGCAGCGCGAGTACTTCCTGCGCCAGCAGCTGAAGGCCATCCAGGCGGAGCTCGGGGAGCTGGACGCCGAACAGGCCGAGGTGAACGAGCTGCGGGAGCGGCTCGAGAAGGCCGACCCGCCGCCGGCCGTGCGGGCCGCCGCCGACCGGGAGCTGGACCGCCTCGCGCGGATGCCGTCGCAGTCCGGTGAGCACTCGGTCATCCGCACGTACCTGGAGTGGCTCGTGTCGATGCCGTGGCGGGTCACCACCCAGGACGACCTGGACCTCGACCACGCACGCGCGGTGCTCGACGAGGACCACCACGGGCTGGAGCGGGTGAAGGAGCGCATCCTCGAGTACCTGGCGGTGCTGCGCCTCAACCCGGACGCCCCCGCCCCCATCCTGTGCTTCGCCGGGCCCCCCGGTGTCGGCAAGACCTCGCTGGGCCACTCCATCGCGCGGGCGCTGGGCCGCCGCTTCGCGCGGATCTCCCTGGGCGGGGTGCGCGACGAGTCCGAGATCCGCGGGCACCGGCGGACCTACATCGGGGCGATGCCCGGCACCCCGGTCCGGGCGATCCGCGACGCGGAGTCGATGAACCCGGTGCTGCTCATCGACGAGATCGACAAGCTCGGCGGCGACGTGCGGGGCGACCCGAGCGCCGCGATGCTGGAGGTCCTCGACCCCGCCCAGAACAGCACCTTCCGGGACCACTACCTCGACCTGCCGCTCGACCTGTCGCGCGTGCTGTTCGTGTGCACCGCCAACGTGCTGGACACCATCAGCCGCCCGCTGCTGGACCGCATGGAGGTCATCCAGCTGTCGGGCTACACGGACCGTGAGAAGCACGCGATCGCCCGCCGGTACCTGGTGCCCCGGCAGCTGCGCAACGCTGGGCTCACCGCATCGCGGGTGCGGATCACCGACGCCGGGCTGGAGACCGTGATCGCCGAGTACACCCGGGAGGCCGGGGTGCGGCAGCTGGACCGGCGCCTGGGGGCGATCACCCGCAAGATCGCCCGGCGCGTCGCGGAGGGCGAGACCGGGCGGTTCGGCATCGGGCGCGCCCAGGTGCGGGAGCTCCTGGGCCCCGAGCGCATCCACCCGGAGGTGCGGCGCCGCACGGCGGAGCCCGGCGTGGCCACGGGCCTGGCGGTCACCGGCGCGGGCGGCGACATCCTGTTCGTGGAGTGCGGCGTGATGCCCGGCAGCGGCCGGCTCACCATCACCGGCCAGCTGGGCGAGGTCATGCGGGAGTCCGCCCAGGCCGCGCTCACCTACGTGCGGGCCCACGCGGCGGACATCGGCCTGGACCTCCCGGACGACCACTTCGCCACCCACGACATCCACCTGCACGTCCCGGCGGGGGCGATCCCCAAGGACGGCCCCTCGGCGGGCATCACCATCGTGTCGGCGCTGGCGAGCGCCCTGTCCGGGCACCCGGTGTCCGCGGACGTCGCGATGACCGGCGAGGTCACCATCACCGGGCAGGTGCTGCCCATCGGCGGCGTGAAGGAGAAGACCCTCGCCGCGGAGCGGGCCGGCATCCGCACGGTGATCATCCCCAAGCTCAACGAGGACGGGCTGGCCGACTTGCCGGAGGACCTCCGGGAGCGGATGGACATCCACCCGGTGGACCGCGTCGAGGACGTCCTGCGCATCGCGGTGCCCGGGCTGGTGCCGCCACCCGCGCGAGGCCGGCGCCGGACGGCGGACCGCACATGAACGAGGCGCCCCCCGCCGACCTCTCCGGACTGCCCCTGCTGAACCCCGGCACGTTCCCGGACTGCTTCGTGTGCGGCCCCGCGAACCCCCACGGCCTGCACCTGCACGTGCACGCCGACGGCACCGACGCGGTCGCCGTCTACCACCCGGAGGCCCACCACGAGGGCTACCCGCAGCACTTCCACGGCGGCCTGGTGGGCCTGCTGGTGGACGAGATGCTGGTGTACGCCGGGGCCCCGCACGGCCTGTGGGGCATGACGGCGAAGGTGGGGTACCGCATCCGCCGGCCCATCCCCCTGGACGCCCCGCTGGGCATGCGCGCCCGGCTGGTGCAGCGCAGCGGCAGGGGGTTCCGCGCCGTCGTGGGCATCCACCTGGAGGACGGCACCCTGGCCGCCGAGGGCGAGGGGACGTGCATCCTCTGGTCCGGGGAGACACCGGCCGTTCAGGGGGAGGGGTGACCGTGCCGATGAGGGCGGCATGCCGAGCGACGACCATCCCGGGCAGGGCGGGATCCACCTGGTGCCCGGCGCGGCCCCCGGCGCCAGCCTGATCCAGAACGTCCCGGGCGCGGTGTACCGCGCGGCCCAGGACCCCCGCCGCACCGTCACCTTCGTGAGCAAGCAGGTCGCCGCCGTCACCGGGCACCAGCCGGAGGTGTTCAACACCGGCCGGCTCGGGCTCATGGACGTCGTGCACCCCGACGACCGGCACCGGCTGCGCAGCGCCCTCAGCGAGGTCGCGTCCGCCGGCGGCGCCCTGGAGATCGAGTACCGCGTGATCCACGCCGAGGGCGGCGTGCGGTGGGTGCTCGACCGCGGGCAGGCCACCACCTCCGGCGGGGCGCCCTGCCTGGACGGGATGCTGGAGGACGTCACCGACCGCCGCCGCACCCACGACGAGCTCGCGTGGCTCGCGCTGCACGACCCCCTCACCGGCCTGGCGAACCGCCGGGCCCTCGAGGACCGGCTGTCGATGGAAACGGACCGCCACGACCGCACCGGGGCGACGTACTCGGTGGTCGCCGCCGACATCGACCACTTCAAGGCCGTGAACGACACGTTCGGCCACGAGACCGGCGACCGGGCGATCGTCGAGGTGGGCAGGCGCCTGCAGGGCGGCATCCGGGCCATCGACCTGGCCGCCCGCGCCGGGGGCGAGGAGTTCGTGCTCCTGCTGGCCGACACCCCGCTGCGGGAGGCGCTGGCCGTCGCCGAGCGGCTGCGCGCCGCCATCGCCGCCGAGCCCGTGCACGGTGTGGGGACCATCACGATCTCCGCCGGGGTCGCCCAGTGCACCGGCCTGCAGGGCCGGGAGACCCTCGCCGTGGCCGACGCCGCCCTCTACCGCGCCAAGGCCGCCGGGCGGAACCGGGTGGTCGCCGCGCCCCCCGGATCGGGGCCCTCCCCCGTCGCCGCCTGAAAATCGCCGGTTGAGGCATCGGCCGGGGGTGCCGATTCGACTGGCATGCCCCATCACGCCCCGCGCCCCGCCTCCGCCCAGCCCCTGACCCGGACGCCGAGCGGCCGATGCGGGGTGTGCGAGCGCGCCGTCGCCATCGTCGCCGGCATGTGCGCCGACTGCCGCGCCCGCATGCTCGCCGGGATCGGCGTCCGCACCGCCGCCCCGCATGCCGCCCCGCCGCGGCGCGCCGAACTGGTGGACCGCATCCCGGGGGTCCTGTACCGGGCGTCCCCCGATCGCCAGCGGCGCCTGAGCTACGTCACCGACGCCATCGCCGGGCTGTGCGGCATCGAGGCCCCGGAGTTCCGCGCGGGACGGCACGCCCTGGGCCGCCTCATCCACGCCGACGACCGGGACCGCGTGGCGGAGGCGCTGGCCGACCCCGCCGCCGCCGTGGGCTACGACCTCCAGTACCGCATCACCACCGCCTCCGAGGAGGTGCGCTGGGTGAGCGACCGCGGCCGGCGCACCGGGCGGGGTTCGCTGGTGTGGGACGAGGGGCTGCTGCTGGACGTCACCGAGAGCCGCGCGGAGCTCGAGCGGCTCCTGCACGAGGCCCGCCACGACCCGCTCACCGGCGCCGCGAACCGCCGGGCGCTCACCGAGCGCCTGGAGGAGGAGTGCGCCCGTGCCGAGCGGTCCGGCCAGCCCATGTGCGCCCTGTGCGTCGACGCCGACCACTTCAAGGCGGTGAACGACACCCACGGCCACGACACCGGCGACCGGGTGCTGGTGGACATCGCTGCACGCCTGCAGCAGGCGGTGCGCCGCTACGACATGGTCGCCCGTGTGGGCGGTGAGGAGTTCACGGTGCTGCTCATCGGCATCGGCACCGAGGAGGGCGCCGGCCTGGCGGAGCGGATCCGCGGCGCGATCGCCGACGCGCCGTGCGGCGGCGTCCGGGTGACGGCGTCGATCGGCTGCGCCGGTTGGCGGCCCGGCGACACCCCGGAGGCCCTGGTCAAGCGCGCCGACGAGGCGCTGTATGCCGCGAAGGCCGCCGGCCGCAACCGGGTGGTCGCCGCCGCCTGAGCGTCACCCGGCGCCGGACGCGTCGATGATCTCCCGCAGCGCCGCCAGGTGCCCCTCGAGGGCCCGGCGGCCCGGCCTGGTGAGCGAGATCCAGGTGGTGCGCCTGCCGCCCGACGCCGACTTGGCGACCTTCACGTAGCCGGCGTCGGCCAGCGTGGCCACGTGCTTGGACAGCACGCTGTCGGCCACGCCGAGGCGGTCACGGAGCATCGCGAACTCCGCCTCCTCGACGGGGGACAGCAGCGAGCACAGCCGCAGGCGCAGCGGCGCGTGGATGACGGGATCGAACCCGTTCACGCCCCCGCCCCGGCGCCCCGCCGGTAGGCCGCCATCCACCAGCGGTCCGAGACGGCCGTGAGCGGCAGCGCCAGCAGCGCGACCACCGCCGACCACGCCGGGTGCCCGGCGACCATGAGCGCCGTCGCCCCGACGACGCAGACCACCAGCACCACCACGAACGCCGCGACGGGCCGCCAGGTCGCCCGCGGGCCGCCGAAGCCGTTGACCCATGCGCCGTTGCGGCGCCTGAAGCGCTCCTTCGCGACCAGCCCGGCGCCGATGAGCACCATCAGCGACGCGATGAACGCGACCTGCCCGAAGCGCCAGTCGCTGTTGCCGACGGCGACGCCGTAGGCGAACACGGCGTTCGCGGAGCCGGTGAGGAGGCTGTACTCCCGGGGCAGCTCCAGGCCCGCCATGGACCGCGAGGCGTCACGGGCGTCGCGGAGGGCGGCGGCGGCCTCCTCGGGGGAGGGCCTGCCGGCGGGGGGAACCTGCGGTGAGCTTTCCATGTTGGAAAGCATGGCACTTTCCAACATGGAAAGTCAAAGGGGTCACGGGTCCCACCGGCGGGCGGCCGGGGGACCGCTAACCTCCGGCGCATGGAGATCCGCGCACGCGACGCCGCCGTCCCCTTCACGACCGCCGACGGCAGCACCATCCGGAGCCTGCTGGACCTCTCCAACGCCCCGGTGGCCAACCAGAGCCTCGCCGAGGCGACCCTGGAGGCGGGCACCGCCACCACCCGGCACCACCACCGCGCCTCCGAGGAGCTGTACTACCTCCTCGAGGGCTCCGGAACGATGGAGATCGACGGCGCGACCCGCACGGTCGCCGCCGGCGACGCCGTCCTCATCCCGCCGGGCGCCTGGCACCAGCTCACCGCGGACGCCGGCACGCGAATCGTGCTGCTGTGCTGCTGCAGCCCGCCGTACTCGCACGACGACACCTTCTTCGAGTAAGCGCCGCGGCGTCCCGACTAGGATGCCGACGCCCACCCCTTTCCCCTCATCACAGGAGCCCGCGTGGCCGACCAGCTGATCCGCATCGGGCACAGTCCCGACCCCGACGACGCCTTCATGTTCTACGCCCTCGCCGAGGAGCTGATCCCCATGGACGGCTTCCGCGTCGAGCACGTGCTGCGGGACATCGAGACGCTCAACCGGTGGGCCGTGGACGGCAAGCTCGAGGTCACCGCGCTGTCGGTGCACGCCTACGCCTACCTGTCGGACAAGTACCGGCTCCTCCCCCACGGCGCGTCCATGGGCGAGAAGTACGGCCCCATGGTGGTGGTGCGCGAGGGCGCGTCCATCGAGCCGTCCCAGCTGCCGGGCCTGCGGGTCGCGATCCCCGGCACCTGGACCAGCGCGTTCCTGGAGCTGCAGCTCGCCGTCGGGAAGATCGAGAACCCGGTGATCGTGCCGTTCGACGAGGTGCTGGACGAGGTCGAGGCGGGCAACGTGGACGCCGGCCTGGTGATCCACGAGGGCCAGCTCACCTACCAGACCCAGGGCCTCGTGAAGATCCTGGACCTGGGCGAGTGGTGGGACGAGCTCACGGGCGGCCTGCCCCTCCCGCTGGGCGCCAACGCGGTGCGCCGCGACGTGGGCGACGAGCCGACCATGACCCGGCTCTCGCACCTGCTGCGCAACTCCATCGCCTACGCGCTGGAGCACCGGCAGCCCGCCCTGGCGCACGCCGAGAAGTTCGGGCGCGGCCTGGACATGGACCTCGCCGACAAGTTCGTCGGCATGTACGTCAACGAGCGGACCCTGGACTACGGCGAGGACGGCCGCGCGGCGGTCGCCGAGCTGCTGCGCCGCGGCCACGAGGCCGGGCTGGTGCCGGGCCCCGTCCCCGTGGACTGGATCGAGGACTGACGGACCCCGCCGTGCAGCGCGACTGGGACGCCGAGATCGACCGCTGGACCGAGCGGTTCCGGTCGATCCCGGACCCCCCGGAGCCGTTCGCGGTCGCGGTGCGCGAGGGATGGGCGCCGGCCGTGCGCGCCGAGCTCGCCGAGGAGGCGGAGGAGTACGTCCGCGCCCACGAGGGGCTCATGGCGCAGCTGCGCGGCGCCGGCTGGGACCTCGTGCGGTTCGACGCCCGCCCCACCGGCTGCGGGCACTGCGCCCGTTATGCGGGGAAGGCCTTCAGCCTCACCGGCGAGCACGACCTGCCGGAGCCCCCGCCGCTGCCCATGTGCCCGGCCTGCCGCCACACCCTCAACCTCATGACCCCGTTCTTCATGCAGAGCATGGGGCTCACGATGGAGGACCTGGCCGACGAGGCCGTCCCGTACCGCGACGATGCGGAGACCGGCTGATCCGCTCGGTCGCCTTCGCCCCGCCGCCGCCCGCCCCACTCGGGCTCGGCGGGATCATGTCCACCGCGCTCGCGATGTACCGGGCGCGCCCGTGGGCGCTCATCGTGATCGCACTGGTGAGCACGCTCCCCACCGTCCTGCTCGGTACCGGCGGCGACCTCGCCTACGGGGTGCCGGACACGGCCCGGGACACCCTGCTGCGCACGGTGATCGTCGCGATCCCCACCCAGCTCCTCAGCCAGATCAGCGTGGCGGCGGCGGCGGTGCTGGCGATGGACCTGCTCAACGGCCGGCCGGCGACGGCCTCCCACAGCCTGGAGCTGGTGGGGCTGCGCTTCTGGCCGCTTGCCGCGGTGATCGCGGTGACGCTCGCCGGGCTCGCCGCGGGCATCGTGCTGCTGGTGATCCCGGCGATCATCCTGCTGGTGCTGTGGCTCTACGCCCCCATCACGGTGGTCACCGAGGGGCGCGAGGTGCGGGAGGCGTTCACGCGCAGCGCGGACCTCTCCAAGGGCGCGTTCTGGTGGACGCTCGGCAGCTACCTCGCCATCCAGATCACCGTCGCACTGGCCGCGACCCTGGTGTCGGCGATCCTCGCCGCGCCGTTCTCGACGCTGGGCGGCGACGCGAAGATCATCGCCGACGGCGCGGTGTCGCTGCTGGTGCTCACCGTCGCGCAGCCCGTGGCGCTGCTGGGCGTCGGGCTGATGTACCTGGACCGCCGGGTCCGCCGGGAGGGCGTGTGGCCCGCCCCCGGCTCGCGCCACTAGCCGGCCGAGACGAACACCGCGTCCGCCGCGTCGGCGGGCACGTCCACCGTCTCGCCGTCCACCCGGACGCGCACGGTCCCGCCCTCCCCGGGGCCCAGGACGTGCACCGGGGCGTCGGGGACCAGCCCCGCCCCGGCGAGGAACCGCAGCAGCCCGGGGTCCCGGTCGCTCACCCGCACGACCGTCCCGCTGCTGCCGGCCCCCAGGTCCGACAGCGGGGCCCCCGCGACCTCGGCGACGTCGCCCTCCAGGCTGGGGATGGGATCGCCGTGCGGGTCGCGGTCCGGGTGGCCGAGCAGGTCGGCGATGCGCGCCTCGAGCTCCTCCGAGAGGTGGTGCTCCAGGATCTCCGCCTCGCGGTGGGCCTCCTCCAGGGGCACCCCCACGCGCTCCACCAGGAACGTCTCGAGGAGCCGGTGGTGGCGCAGCACCTCCAGCGCGCCCGCCCGGCCCGCGGCGGTGAGGCGGAACTCCCCCCGGCCCAGCTGCTCCACGTACCCCAGGCCGTCGAGGCGCTTGAGCATGTTGCTGGCGGAGGCGGGGGTCACGGCGAGGGCGTCGGCGACCCGCGAGGTGGTGATCGCGCCGGCCTCCGCGTCCACGGCGAGCCGGTACGCGGCCTTCAGGTAATCCTGGACGGCCGGGCTGGGTCTGTCGGTCATGTTTGCGCCCCCGTCCGCGGTGGGACTGCTCGTCACGCGGCCTGAAGCCCCCCGCCGGGAGCGTCCGCCGGATCCTGCCGGTGGCCGTCCCACATGACGGAACCACCATCACATCTTCCGCGACACCTTAGAAGGCCATAACAAAAGGGTGGGAGGGTCTCACCATGGCTATCGCGCTCAGAGAGGTCCCCAACATCCGAGGCACGCGAACCCGAACCGGCTGGGCAGGCCGGGTCGAGCTCGCGCGGATGGACCTCTTCACCGGCCTGCCCGAGACCGACCTTGCGCTCCTCGAGAACCGGCTTCCGCTCGTGCGGTGGCCGAAGGGTGCCGAGACCCCGGACCCGCTGACCCGTCCCGACCACCTGTTCCTGGTGCGTGAGGGCCGCGTCGCGGTGTTCGAGCCGGCCGCCCAGGGAGCCGACGTCATGACGTCGATCCTGGAGGAGGGCAGCGTCTACTCCACGCTCGGCACCGACTGCCAGCCCGTCGTCGCGGCCCTGGAGGACTCGGCGGTGTCGCCGTTGTCCGGCCGTGCGATCGAGGGCCTCATCGCCCGCTACCCGCGGCTGGGGCGCAACCTCGCGACGGTGCTGTCGGAGCGGCTCGCGTCACTGCGCGAGACCGTCGCGCTGGTGAGCGAGATGCGGGTGGAGGACCGCCTCCGGGCGCGCCTGCACCAGCTCGCGGACCGCTTCGGCGTCGCCACCCCCGAGGGCGTGCAGCTGCGCCTGGAGCTCACCCACGCGCAGTGGGCGAGCCTCGTGGGCGCGTCGCGGGAGGCCGTGACCACCGCGTTCAGCAAGCTCCGCACCGCCGGTGAGATCGTCACCGACGGCCGGGCCATCATGATCCCGTGGGACGCGATGCGCGCGTCCGACGAGGACACCCCCGCCGCCGCCTAAGCGGCGACCGGCAGGCTCCACCCGTCCCGCTCCCGCGCCGCGCGCGGGGGCGGGAACGTGGTGTCCACGGCCTCGGAGAGGCGCTCGGCGTCGCGCGACATCGCCGCGGCCTGCTCCTCGAGGGCCGTCCGCAACTCGTCCAGTGCAATGGCCGCTGCGTCCATTTTCTTCCGCTTTCCGGGGGTTCGGGGTGCCGTGACGCTCAGATCGGCACGTGAACGCGCCGAATGAGCACTTGTCATTGACCCCCGATATGGACAGACTTCCGGAACATCGTGTCGACGTCCTCAGAACTCCAGCGCGAGCCGCAGGCTGAACTCACGCCCGTGATGCTGCGCCGGGCGCAGCTTTCGATCGTCCGTCGCGGCTACAAGCCCGAGGAGGTCGATGCGCTGCTCCAGGCGGCCGCGGCGGCCCTCGAGCGCTCCCAGGCGGAGGCCTCCGGGCTCCGCGAGGCCCTCCGCGAGGCCGAGTCCCGCGGCACGGCGCCCGCGCCCGCCGCCGAGGCCCCGGCCAGCAACGAGGAGATGCAGCTCGTCGAGAGCGAGCGCCGCCGGCTCGACGAGGAGCTGTCCCTCGTCCGCGACCAGCTCCAGACGCGCGACCAGGAGCTGCAGCGCCGCTCCCAGGAGCTTCAGCGCCTGCAGGACGAGATCAACCGGGTCCGCTCCACCACCGACGCGCAGCGCGCCGACGCCGAGCAGCGTCTTGAGGGCCTTCGCGCCGAGCTGCTCAAGGCACGCTCCGAGCGCGACCAGGTCGCCCAGACCGTCACGGCGCCCGCCAACCGCGAGCAGCTCATGGAGCAGGTCGGCGACGTCGTCGGCAAGCTCCTGCGCGACGCCGAGGCCACCGCGACCCAGCTTCGCGAGGAGGCCGAGTCCGAGGCGCACCAGCTCACGATCCAGAGCCGCGCCGAGGCCGAGCGCGTCCGCCGCGAGGCCGACCAGCAGGCCCTCCTCATCCGCCGCGAGGCGCAGGAGAACGCCGACGCGGTCGCCGCCGAGGCCCGCCGCGACGCCGACGCCCTCCGCCGCGAGGCCGAGACCGCGTCGCAGATCCTCCGCGACCAGGCCGCCCGCGACGCGTCCATCACGCGCCGCTCGGCCGAGAAGACCCGCGACGACCTCGTCCGCACCGCCGAGGCGCAGGCCCGTGAGATCCGCGAGACCGCGGAGCGCGAGGCCCGGCGCATCGAGCTCGAGGCCGAGGCGCTCGCCGAGGGCAAGGTGCGCGCCGCCGAGGCGCAGGCCGAGCAGGCCCAGAAGGACGCCGAGACCCGCGCCCGCGAGATCGAGGAGGAGCTCACGGTCGTCCGCGATCGCGAGCAGCGCCTCATCGAGCAGATGCGCGAGGCCCGCGAGGCGCTCGCCACGCACCTGCAGGCCACCCGCTCCGGCCTGGAGCGCGTCCTCAGCCAGGTCGCCGACGACCACGTCCGCCAGCTGGTGGGCAACGGCGAGGTCATGGAGGCCCGCGACGAGACCGTCTACGCGACGGTCGAGGACGCCGAGGGCGACGTGGTCGACGAGGGCCACGCCACCTCCGACGAGGCCTGATCCCTCCGGGGCGGGCTCAGCCCGCCCTGCGCAGCACCGCCTCCGCCAGCCGGCGGGTCGCGTCGTCCACCATCTCGCCCTCCAGGCGGGCGGCGCCGCCGTCACCCACCGCGGCGAGGATCGCCCGGGCGCGCTCCACCTCCTCCGCTGACGCCGTGAACGCGTCGTTCAGCACCGTGATCTGCGACGGGTGGATGCTCCACTTGCCGTCGCAGCCCAGCGCGCGGGCGCGCGCCGCCGACCGGGCCAGGCCGTCCGCGTCGCCGATGTCGCCGTAGGGGCCGTCCACCGCCTGCAGTCCGTGGGCGCGGGCCGCGACGACCATCGCGAACAGCGCCATCGCCGCCGGATCGGGGCCCGCGGGGTCCGGCAGCTCCCCCACCATCGTCTGCGGCGCCCCCAGGGATGCGGCGAAGTCGCCGGGCCCGAACACCAGCGCCTCCACGCGGGGCGGGCTCGCGGAGGCGATCTCCGCCACGCGTGCGAGCGCGCCCGGGCTCTCGATCTGGAGCTCGACGCCCACCGAGCCGGGCTCGAGGCCGTGCTCGGCCTCCAGGGCGTCGACCAGGTGGCACACGAAGGCGACCTGGCCGGGATCCTCGACCTTGGGCACCAGCACGATACCGGGCCGCGCCGGCACCACCGCGCACAGGTCCCCGAGGCACCACGGCGTGCCGACGGCGTTCACGCGCACGGCGACCGTGGGCGAGGCGAACGGCGCGGCGAGGGCCGCGACGGCCGCAGCGCGGGCGCCGTCGCCCCGCTCGGCCGGCGGCACGGCGTCCTCCATGTCCAGGAACACCAGGTCCGCGGGGAGGTCGCGGGCCTTCTCCACCATGCGGGGGCGGGTGACGGGGACGGAGTGGCAGGAGCGGCGGGGACGGCTGCGGCGGGTCGGCATGCCGCACAGCCTGCCAGCCCCCGCGGGCTCTGTCGCGTCCGTGACACGGCGGGCGTCGCTGCCGGAACGGACCCGCGAGGAGGGCGCTCGTACCGTCGCGGACGACGGCCGCCACTCCGGCGCGGCCACATGGAAGGAGCCCCCACATGTCCAGGCAACGCCGCCGCGCCCGCATCGCGCTGCTCGCCGCGCTCTCCACGCTGGCCATCCCGGCGGCGGCGAACGCCGGTGTCACCGGGATCACCGTCACGTCCAACGCGTCCACGGGGCAGGTGTGCGCCGACGTCACACCCGCCACCACCTCGCTCGAGGTCTCGTTCACCACCGGCGGGACCCGCCTGGGCGGACTCACCGGGCAGGGCGTCGTCGCGACCGCGTGCGCCGGGGGACCCGGCCGGTCGATCATCGCCACCGAGGGGTTCACCCAGTCGCTGGACGGCGTCGACCTGACCGTGCGCGGGAACGACGAGTCCGCGGACACCACCCTCCACATCCCGGTGGGCCGCGCCGACCTGCAGCGGTACCGGCTCGCCCAGCTGGCCCCGGGGTCGGCGGTCAACGGCGTCCCGGCGTCCGGCCCCACGTTCGACATGCCGCTCCCGCCCGGCGTGGTCCTCGTGACGTCCCCCCTGCCCGGGGGCCGCACGGCCACGGTCCGCCTGCCCCAGTACCCGTTCACGTACAACTACGTGAGCTCGTATCCGCGCGAGGGGACCGAGGTGCGGGTGGTCGGCCCGGCACCGGGCATCCCGGTGCACGTGCTGGCCACCGCTCCCGACGGACGGGTGGTCATCGACCGCACGCTCCCCCCGGCCGTCCCGGGCACCGGTGAGGACGTTTCGGCGCGCCGGCTCCCGGAGCTGCCGTCCGGCACGACCGTGCGGATCGTCCAGGACGGGGTGATGGACCGGACCCTCGCGATGGGAACGGCGGAGGTGCGCCCGGACGGCTTCCGCGCCGCGCTGCCGCCCGGCGCCACCGAGGGCGCGTACGACCCCGCCACCGCGCTGCACCCGGCGTCCGACCGGCCCGGCGACCCCCTGGGCCCGTGCCACCAGCTGTTCACCGGGGCCACCACCCCGGGCAGCGGCTGCTCCGGCGTGACCGGCCCGCGGACCCAGGTGACGGCCACGGGCCTGACCATGGCCGTGGGCGACGGCGTCCGCGTGAGCGCGCGCTTCCCCGGCAGCGACATCACCTCGCTGTCCGCAGAGCGCCCGGGCGTGCTGTTCGTGCCCCAGACCGGCGACATCTACCCGCTCGGGGTGACCGGGGCCTTCCGCGCCGACCTGGTCCTGCCCGGCGGCCGCACGCTCACCCGGCAGGGCGTCCTGAACCGCCTGTCCGAGGCGAGCCGGCCGTTCACGCCGTTCCCCCTGCACATCCCGGCCGGAGCACGGCTCGTGATGACCCACGACGGCGGGCGCCTCGAGGCCCCGCTCGCGCTCGACGCCGGTGAGGCCGCCGGACGCGTCTCCGGACGCACCGTGCCCGGCGCGCGGGTCCGCGTGATGGCGACCCGGGGCCAGCTGGTCCTCGCCGACGCGATCACCACGGCGGCCGCCGACGGCACCTTCGCGGCGGTCCTGCCGCCGCTTCCCGCCAACACGCGCATCCTCCTGAGCGCCGGCGACCCCGCGACGGGCACCCTCGCGCGGGCCGAGCTCCGCTCCGGCCACCCCTGGCCGCGCATCACCGGCCCCGCCGACGGCCAGCCCGTGCGCGGCGCCGTCACGTTCACCGCCGAGGCCGGGGCGCAGGCACCGTCGTGGGCGATCGGCAGCGACGCCCCGCGCTTCGGCGGCCAGGCGGCCGTGACCGTCGACACGCGGGCGTACGAGGACGGGCCGCTGCGCGTGCAGCTGAACGAGGACGGCACGCCCTCCGACTACCGGTACGTGACCGTCGACAACACCGCGCCCTCCGGCGGGGCCGGCGCCGACCAGCGCATCCGCCCCGGCCAGGAGGCCGTGTTCGTGACCGGCGCGAGCGACGACGGCGGCCTCGCCACCGTGAGCGCTCGGTTCGGCGACCGCACCCCCGCGGTGCAGGTCGCGGGCGGCGCCGCCGGCACCATCCGGCACCGGTTCGCCAAGGGCGGCCGGTACACGGTGCGGGTCACGCTCACCGACCGCGCCGGCAACGTGACCCAGGACACCGCCGTGGTGACCGTGATGGCCGCCGCGCCCGCCTGCGCGGCGCGGTGCCCGCCTCCGTCGCCCGCCGCACGACGCTCCGGTTCGCCCAGCGGGCATCGCTCGCCGGGCGGGTGCGGGCCCAGGTCCTCACCGCCGCGGGCATGCCGGTGCTGGCCACGACCTCCGCCCGGACCGCCGCCGGGAAGCGCATCGCCGTGGCGCTGCCCACCGACGGCCTCGCGGCCGGCCGGTACCTGCTGGTGCGGCAGTTCATCGGTGACGGCGGCGACGTCGGCGCGGTCGCGGTCACCCCGCTGACGGTGCGCTGACGGCGTCCGGCATACGAGGCCCGGGTCCCCGTCGGGTCCCGGGCCGCCGGGCCCGCTGTGTCGCGGGCCTGACACGAGGGGCGTCGCGCGGGGCACTGACCCCGCACGGTGCCCCTCGTAGCGTCATCCCACAGGCCGCCACAACCGGGGGCGGCCGCCCACCAGAAGGAGCCTCACATGTCCAGGCGACGCCATCCGCGCCTCACGGCACTCGCCGCGGCCATCGGCGCCCTGGCGATTCCCGCGATCGCCAACGCCGGGGTCACCGCCGTCACGGTCAACCCCTCCTACACCCCGTTCGGCTGCGCGGACATCACCGCCGCCACGAACGCCGTCCAGGGGACCCTGTCCCTGCCGGACGGCACCGTGGTGGGCGGGATCACCACCCAGCCCATCGCCGCCACCGCCTGCGCCGGGGGCGCGGGCCGGTCGGTGAAGTTCGACAGCCGGCTCTCCACCGTCGCCGAGGGCCTGGTGTTCTCGATCAAGGGCGACGACGAGACGACCCCCCTGTCGGCGCGGATCCCCACCGTGCGCCGGGAGGGCACCACCCTGCACTTCCTCGACCTCACGCCCGGATCGACCGTCGGCGCGACGCCCGTCACGGGCACGACGCTCGACCTCCCGTCGAACACGCCGGACACGGCCGTCACGATCCCCTCCGGGGGCCGCAACGTCGTCGTGCGCCCGTACACCTCGAGCGCCGTGTACTTCTACGGCAACACGTACCCCGACCACACCTCGGTGCAGATCAACGACGCCGCCCCGGGCGTGCCGGTGGTGGTCGAGGGCAGGGACGCCAGCGGCAACCTGGTGTTCTCCCGCACGCTGCCCGCCTCCGCGCCGGGCGCGGACGACGTCCCCACGTACTTCGACTACCCGGCGCTCGGCCCCGGGGCCAGCATCCGGGTCGTGCAGCAGGGGGTCATCGACCGCACGCGGAAGTTCGGCACCGCCACGTTCACCGCCGACGGGTTCCGCGTGGCCCTCCCCGCCGACGCGGACCGCGGCCGCTACAACGTCCGCATGGCGCTGCACGGGCAGTCCGACGACACCACCAGCCCGCTCGGCCCCTGCGACACGCTGGCCGTCACCGGCCCGCTGTCGTCGAACTGCACCGGGCTCACCACGCCGCGGGTCGCCGTGGAGGCCACCGGCCTGCTGCCGGTGGGCGGCGACTACGTGTCCATGGACTCCAGCTACAGCGGCTCCGGCGACAGCATGGGGGTCACCGACGTCCGGCCCGGGATCCTCTTCGACGCCGGCAGCGGGTACGTGTCCGGAGCGGGGATCACCGGCCCGTACCGGGCCGCCCTCACGCTCGCCGGGGGCAGGGTGCTGGAGAACCGCGGCGTCGTCGGGGACGGCGACCTCGAGGGCGGGCCGCTGGGACGCGACCCGTTCCCCGCCCACGCCGGCCCGGGCAGCAACCTCCGGATCGCGGCGGGACCGGTCCAGCTCTCGGCGCCCATCGCCCTCACGGCCCAGGAGTCCGGCGGGCGCGTGACCGGCCGCACCACGCCGGGGGCCCGCGTGCGGGTGAACGGCGAGCTCGGCCGCCTGACCGTGGGCGACGCCGCCACCACCGCCGGGAACGACGGCTCCTTCAGCGTCCAGCTGCCCGGCGTCCCCCGCGGGGCGCGCATCACCGTGACCTCCGGCGACCCGGCGACCCGGTCGGCGGTGCAGCTGCAGCTGGTGGCGGGCCACCGGCCCGTGCACATCACCGGCGCGGCGGACGGGTCCTCCGTGCGCGGCGTCGTCGACCTCGCCGCCGACGCGGACCCGGACGTCACGCCGGAGTGGCGCGTGGCCCGGGTCACGCCCGGCACCCGCGCCCGCACGCTGGCGGTCGACACCCGGCAGCACGAGGACGGGCCGCTGCGGGTCGAGGTGCAGGACGGCTACGTGACCACCGACTACCTGTACCTCAACGTGGACAACACCGCGCCCTCGGGCGGGGCCGGCGCCGACCAGCGCATCCGCCCCGGCCAGGAGGCCGTGTTCGTGACCGGCGCCCGCGACGACGGCGGCCTCGCCACCGTGGCCGCGCGGTTCGGCGACCGCAGCCCGTCGGTGCAGGTCGCCGGCGGCACCGGCGCCACGCTCCGGCACCGGTTCGCGAAGGCCGGCCGCTACACCGTGCGCGTCACCCTCACCGACCGCGCCGGCAACGTGACCCAGGACACCGCCACGGTCACCGTGCGCGGCTCCGCCCCCGCGCTGCGGGGCGCCGTCCCCGGGCGGGCCGTGCACCGCGGCACCCTGCGGTTCACGCAGCGCGCCAGCGCCGCCGGGCGCATCCGCGTGCAGATCATGACCACCGCGGGCCGCACGGTCCTCACCCGCACGACCGGCGGCGCGGCCGCCGGCAAGCCCATCCGCGTGAGCCTGCCGCTCACCCGGGTGCGGGCGGGCGGCTACCTGCTGGTGCGGCAGTTCATCGGCGACGCCGGTGAGGTCGGCGCCGTGAAGGCGACGCGGCTCACCGTGCGGTGAGCGGTCGGACCGACCTGGCGGGGCAGCCTCCCAGTGCCCCGCCAAGTGGTCTCCGCGGAGGGCGGCGGACCGCCCTCCTCCCTACCCGCGCGGCGGTGCGGGGTGGGGTCCTTCCGTCTCCTCCGGGCCGGAGGGGACGAACTTGGGGAAGGTGAGCAGCACGAGCGCGACGCCCGCCAGCACGCACGCGGCGCCGGTGAAGAGCCACTCCGGGCCCTCGCCGCCGCCCAGCAGGGTCGCCGCCGTCACCCGGACGCACACGGCGCCGCCCGCGAGCAGGAACGCCAGGCCGGCGGCGGGCGCCACGCGGCGGCGCAGCAGCGCCCCGGCGCGCGGCCGGCGGGTACGGCGCGGGCGCTGGGCCACGGCGACCGCCCCGGTCATGCGGCCTCCCGCTCGTCGAGGCGCGCGGCCCAGCCGTCCAGATCGCGGCGGGAGTGCACGCCCGACTTGCGCAGGATCGACTGGGCGTGCGTGCGCACCGTGTGCCACGACACCCCGAGCCGCTGGGCGATCTCCTTGTAGGTGAGGTGCTGGCGCATGAGGCGCAGCACGACGCGCTCCTGCTCGGTGAGCCGGGCCTCCCCGGCACCGGACCGGCGGGCCATGTCCGCGAGGGACCGCACCACGCCGATCTCGAACCGCGAGACGCCGCGCAGCGCGTCGGCGGCGGCCTCCGCCACCAGCTCGCGCGGCCAGGTGGCGAGCACCACGCCGCAGGCGCCCGCGGCGAGCGCCGCGACCTGGGCCTGCGGGCCGTCGTCCCGGACGCTGCACAGCACGCGCATCCCCGGGTCACGGCGCAGCAGCTCGGTCACGAGCTCCGGGCCGGGGCCGTCGCCGAGGCGCTCGTCGACCACCGCAAGGGCCGGCGCGGTCTCGGCGGCGCGGGTCAGGGCGCCGTCGATCGTGTGCGCGACGACGGGCACGAGGGGCCCGTCCTCGAGGAACGCGGCGAGGCCCCGGGCGTACGCCGGAGAGGCGCTTGCGATGAGGACATGGACGGACTGCGGCACGCCTTCAGGATCGGCAGACCCCCCCGAAAGCATGACCCCACCCCGCTGAATCGGCGATTCCGGCGTTTCCCACGCCGTCGCACGACGTCAGGTCGCGGCGGCCCTCAGGGCGTCGACGGCCGCGCGCAGCTGCGGGGCGAGGGCCACCAGGTCGGCCACCTTGCCGGCCTCCGCGAGGTCCGCCATGCGCTCCATGAGCCCGGACACGTCCGACAGCGCGGGTGTGACCCTCTGCCGCTGCGCCTCCAGGCGGGTGTCGTCGAGCCGCTGGGCGGCGAGCCTGCGGTAGGCCAGGGCGACGGTGTCGGCGTCCTGGCGCAGGCCGGGCGCCGCGGTGCGCAGCTCCGTCTGGGTGACCTCCGGCGCCATCCCCTCGAGAATGACCTGGAATCCGCGGATGCCGTCGGCGGCGAGCGCCGTGTCGGCCAGGTACCCGCGGGGCCCCGACGGTGTGGCGGACGGAAGGTCCGTGGTGGGCACCGGCAGGGGGTCCGACCCGCAGCCGGCCGCGAACAGCAGCGCGGCGGCGACGGCGATCAGGGCGGCGAGACGGCGGATGAGAGTCCTCGCATGCTCATGAACAGCGGGGTGAGGTGCTGGCGCAGTGCGACCCGGTCATCCTGCACGAGGTCCCGGCCGACACGCCGCATGGCGGTCACCGTGGCCTGGTAGGCGCCGGCCAGTGCATCGCGCTGGCCGCGGAGCACCGCCGAGTCGAGCGGCAGTTCCCGCAGTTCCCTCAATTCGCGCTCGGCGGCCCGGATCATTCCGTCGACCTCCGATGTGCTCGGGATCCCCACCTCCGGGTCCCGCTTGAGCCGCGCCGTCGCCAGGGAGGCGAGCTGCGCGGGCGGTGCCAGCAGTCCCTGCACCGCCGCCACGTACTCGTCGGGCGGCGTCGTGGAGGCGGTCGCACCGGACGACCCGCCGGAGCCGCAGCCGGGCATCGCGACGGCGGCCGACGCGATCACCGCGGCCAGCAGCGCACGTCCTCGCATGGCGGCGATGCTACCCGTCCCGCGGCCCCGGGGAGGGAACGGCGCTATGGTCCCGGGCTGCCATGAACTGGAAATCCGACATCCCCCTCGCCCTGTCGTACGACGACGTGATGCTGGTGCCGTTGCGGAGCGGCATCCGTTCGCGCCGCGAGGTGGACACCTCCACGCGCTTCACCCGGCGGCTGCGCCTCTCCGTGCCGCTGGTCTCCGCCAACATGGACACCGTCACCGAGTCGTCCATGTCCATCGCCATGGCCCGCGTCGGCGGCCTCGGGATCATCCACCGGTTCCTCACCGTGGAGCAGCAGTCCCGGGAGGTCGCCCGCGTGAAGCGTGCCGAGGCGCTGGTGATCGAGGACCCCCACACCGTGCGGGCCGACGCGGGCTTCGACGAGGCGCGGCGGATCATGGCCGAGCACGGCGTGAGCGGCCTGGTGGTCGTCGACGCCGACCGCCGCCTGGCCGGGATGCTCACCAGCCGCGACATCGGCATGGTGCCCGACGCCCGCCTGGTGTCCGACGCCATGACGCCCCGGTCCCGGCTGGCCGTGGGCCGCGTCGACACCACCGGCGACGAGGCGCTCGCGATCATGCGCGAGGCCCGCGTCGAGAAGCTGCCGCTGGTGGGCGACGACGACCACCTGGCCGGCCTGGTCACCATGCGCGACCTGCTGCAGCACGCCGAGCGGCCCGAGGCCACCACCGACGACCGCGGGCGGCTCGCCGTGGGCGCCGCCATCGGCGTGCGCGGCGACTACCTGGAGCGCGCCCGCGCCCTGGTGGCCGCCGGCGCCGACGTGCTGGTGCTCGACATCGCCCACGGCCACGCCGAGCACGCGGTGCAGGCGGTGAGCGCGGTGCGGGATGCCATCGGCGACGCCGTGGACATCGTCGCCGGCAACGTGGCCACCGCCGACGGCGCTCGCGACCTGTGCCACGCCGGCGCCGCCGCCGTGAAGGTGGGCGTGGGCCCCGGCTCGGTGTGCACGACCCGCATCGTCGCGGGCGTCGGCGTCCCGCAGCTGTCGGCCGTGATGGCCTGCGCGGAGGCGTGCGCCGAGTTCGACGTGCCGGTGATCGCCGACGGCGGCATCCGGTACCCGGGGGACGTGGCCAAGGCCATCGCCGCCGGCGCCGAGACCGTGATGATCGGCGGGCTGCTGGCCGGCACGCCGGAGAGCCCCGGCGACGTGGTGACCCGCGACGGGCGCCGCGTGAAGGTGTTCCGCGGCATGGCGTCCGCCCCGGCCGCCGAGGCCCGGGCGCACGCGGAGGACGACGAGTTCGTGCCCACCGTCCCGGAGGGCGTCGAGACCGTCGTGCCGCTGCGCGACCCGGCGTCGGAGATCGTGCGGAACCTGGTGGGCGGCCTGCGCTCCGGGATGAGCTACTCCAACGCCGCGACCATCGCGCAGATGCACGCGAACGCCACGTTCGTGCGCATCACCACCGCGGGGCTCCACGAGAGCCATCCGCACGCCCTGGGCCGCTAGGCCCGGGCCGCGCCACCCTGCGCCGGGGTCCCGGCCCGCCCGCGAGGGACGGGCCGGGACGCCGTGCGGCTACAGGCTGATCGCGTCGCGCTGGCCGGACACCTCGATCGCCATCTCGGTGACCACGGCCTTCGCGTCCCCGAACACCATGAGGGTCTTCGGGTTGTAGAACAGCTCGTTCTCGATGCCGGCGAAGCCGGAGCGCATCGAGCGCTTCACGACCATGATCGTCTGCGCCTGGTCGACGTTCAGGATCGGCATGCCGTAGATCGGGCTGCTCTTCTCGTGCCGCGCCGCGGGGTTCACCACGTCGTTGGCGCCGAGGACGAGCACGACGTCCACCTGCGGGAAGTCGTTGTTGATCTCGTCCATGTCGAGCAGCTTGTCGTACGGCACGTTCGCCTCGGCGAGCAGCACGTTCATGTGGCCCGGCATGCGGCCGGCCACCGGGTGGATCGCGTACTTCACGTCCACGCCCTCCTTCTCGAGGGCGTCCGCCAGCTCGCGGACCTTGTGCTGCGCCTGGGCGACGGCCATGCCGTAGCCCGGGACGATCACGACGCTGCGGGCCATCTTCATGAGGTCCGCGGCCTCGTCGATCGCGGCGGACCGCACCGGGGCGACCTCGCCCGCGGCACCGCCGCCGGCGGTCTCGTCGACCGCGCCGAACGCCCCGAACATGACGTTCCGGAACGAGCGGTTCATGGCGCGGCACATGATGATCGCCAGGATGAGGCCGGCCGTGCCGTCGAGGGCACCGGCCACGATGAGCAGCTTGTTGTCGAGCACGAGGCCCAGCGCCGAGGCCGAGAGGCCGGCGTAGCTGTTCAGGAGGGCGATGACCGTCGGCATGTCGGCGCCGCCGATCGGGATGATGAGCATCACGCCGATGATCAGCGCCAGGACGGCCAGCGGGATGACCAGCCAGCGGTCCTCGGGGTTGAACATCAGGTAGATGACCACCGCGATGCCCACGCCGATCATGGCGAAGTTCGCGTAGTTCTGGCCCTTGAAGATGATCGGGCGCTGCGGGAGCTTCTCGTGCAGCTTGCCGGCCGCCATCAGGGAGCCGGTGAACACCAGGCCGCCGAGGAGGATCTCGGCGCCGAGCACCGCCAGCTCGAACTTCCCGAAGACGTTCCAGTCCAGGAAGAACTTGGCGATACCGGTGGCGGCCACCGCGAGGGCGCCGAACGCGTGCGAGAGCGCGATCCGCTCCGGCATGGCGGTCATCGGCACCTTGAGGCCGAGCGGGATGCCGATGGCGGTGCCGAGCGCGAGGGCGATGACGATGAGCACGTAGCCCTTCGCCTCGATCTCGGGCTGGAACAGCGTCGCGACGATCGCGATGGCGAACGCCGCCTCACCGGCGAAGATGCCGCGGCGCGCCGTGGCGGCGGCCGACATCCACTTGAGCGAGAGGCCGAACCCGATGGCACCGACCAGGTAGGCGAGGTTGATCAGGTTCTCTCTCACGACCCGGCCTCCTGACCGACGGCGGGCTTCGGACGCTCGGGCTTGCGGAACATCTTCAGCATCTTGTCGGTGATGAGGAACCCACCGACCACGTTGATGGTCGACGCCACCACGGAGATGAACCCGAGGATCGTCGAGTACGTCGTCTCGGCGTGGCCGAGGACGATCAGGGACGCCACGAGGGCGATCGCCGAAAGGGCGTTCGTGAGCGCCATCAGCGGGGTGTGCAGCAGCTTCGGGACCTTGCGGATGACCTCGAAGCCGAGGAACCCGGCGAGGGCGAAGACGAAGAGGCTGGTGATGATGACGTCACCGCTCACCCGGCCACCTCCTCAGTGCTGTCGGCGGGCTCCGGCTCGGCGGGGGCGGCCGGAGCCGGGAGCGGCTCCTGACCGAGCGCCTCGCGCACCCGCGGGTGGACGACCTGGCCGCCCCTGGTGACCATGGTCTCGCGGACGATGTCGTCGTCGACCTCGGGGTTGACGTGACCGTCGGCGACCATGAGCTGCAGGAAGTTGGCGACGTTCTTGGCGTACATGAGGCTGGCGTGCGTGGGGATCGTGGCCGGCAGGTTCACCGGGCCGATGACCTTCACGCCGCCGACGTCGGTCGTCTGACCGGCGACGGTGGCCTCGCAGTTGCCGCCCTGCTCGGCGGCGAGGTCGACGATGACCGAGCCGGGCGCCATCTGGGCGACCATCTCGGACGTCACGATGACCGGGGCCTTCTTGCCCTGGACCTGCGCGGTGGTGATGACGACGTCGCTGGCGGCGACGGTCTTCGCGAGGAGCTCCTGCTGCTTCTTCAGGGTCTCCTCGGACAGCTGCTGCGCATACGCGCCGGAGCCGGAGCCCTCCTGGCCGGTCTCGAGCGGGAGCTCGACGAACCGGGCGCCCAGGCTCTGGACCTCCTCCTTCACCGCGGGGCGCACGTCGTACGCCTCCACGACCGAGCCGAGGCGGCGGGCCGTCGCGATGGCGGAGAGGCCGGCGACGCCGGCCCCGATGATGAGCACCTTCGCCGGGGCGATGGTGCCGGCCGCCGTGGTGAGCAGCGGGTACATCTTCGGGAGGTTGCTCGCGGCGAGCAGCACGGCCTTGTAGCCGGCCACGTTGGCCTGCGAGGACAGCACGTCCATCGCCTGGGCCCGGGTGGTGCGCGGCACCATCTCGAGCGCGAAGAGCGTGGCGCCCTTCTCGGCGAACGCCTGGGCGGTCTCCGGGTCGGCGAGCGGCGCCGCCATGGAGACGACCACCTGGCCGGCGCGGACCCGGTCGCGGTCGGCGCCCTCCGGGGCGCGGACGGCGGCGAGCACGTCGGCTGCGAAGACCTCGTCGCGGGTGCCGATGGTGGCGCCCTTGTCGGTGTACGCGGCGTCGGGGAACCCGGCGGCCATGCCGGCCCCGGATTCGATGACGACGCGGACGCCGCCCTTGAGGAGCGGGCCGAGGGCGGCCGGCGTCATCGCGACGCGCAGCTCACCGTCGATCGACTCCTTCGGGATTCCGATGAGCGCTCCGGGCGCTCCGGGCTGGTCGCTCACCAGGCCCTGCGCCGCGCACGGCGCACCGGTCGGATGGATGAGGTGGACTGCGACAGCGCCGGGACAGCTCCCCGGCGTTGGGAGTTCAACGGCATCGCTCGATCCTGGTGAGTAGGTCGGGTCAAGGCACCCCGGCCGGCATGGACGTGACCTGGCCCCTGTCCCCGGACGCGCACGCGCTGTCCGGGAGGTCACGGCCTCCGGAAGGAGGGGTGGCGCAGACTACCGTTTCGGGAGGCGCGTGTGCGACGGGTATCGCCCGTCCGTTCGGATGGCTCCCGCGGGGGCCTCAGGCCCAGGGCACGGCGGCGCGGGACGCCTCGCCCGCGTGCCGCGTGAGGGCCTCCACCACGCCCCGCGCCACGAGGCGCTCCAGGGCGTACACGGCGGGCTCCCACAGCTGGGTGCCGGCGACCCGCCGGCACTCGTCCAGGGCGACGTCCGGGCAGCAGGCGGCCCGGTGGGGACGGTCGGAGACCAGGGCGTCCCAGGTGTCGGCGACCGCCAGCACGCGTGCGCCGTCCGGGATGTCGTCGCCGCCCAGCCCGTCGGGGTAGCCGCCGCCGTCGACGCGCTCGTGGTGGTGGCGCAGCCAGGCGACCTGCTCGCCGTCCATGAGCTCGGTCACCAGCTCCGCCCCGAGGATGGCGTGCTGCCGCACGCGGTCCAGGTCTCCGGGCGCGAACGCGTCGGGGACCATGAGCAGCCGCTCGGGCAGGCCGACCTTCCCGACGTCGTGGATGAGCGCCACCTGGCGCAGGGCGGCGGCACGCCCGGCGGGCCAGCCGAGCTCCAGGGCGAGGGCGTGCGCGATGTCGGCGACGCGGTCGGAGTGGCCGCGCAGGAACGGGTTGCGGGTCTCCACCGCCCGGGCGAGCGAGCGGATGGCGGTGAGCGCACGGATGCGCTGCGCCCCGGCGGCACCGGACGCCGCGCCCACGGCGGACGCCGCCTCGGGCGTCCAGCGCGTGGTGGCGTTGCGGCCGTTGGCCTTGGACCAGTACATGGCGACGTCGGCGCGGTTGAGCACCTCGCGAGCGGACTCGGCGTCCGCGAGGGCGCAGACGCCCAGGGAGATCGTGACCCGGCCCACCGGCGGGATGGGCTCCTCCTGGAGCCGTTCCCGCAGCCGCTCGGCGACGGCCATGGCGCCGGGCCCGTCGGTCTCCGGGAGGATGAGCGCGAACTCCTCCCCGCCGATCCGGGCGGCGAGGTCGCTGGCGCGGGCGACGTCCGCCAGCTGCCGGGCGGCGACGGCCAGCACGCGGTCCCCCACCTGGTGGCCGTAGCTGTCGTTGACGTGCTTGAACTCGTCGATGTCGCCCACAACCACCGCGAGCGCGCGGCCGTGGCGCTGGGCGCGGCGCACCTCGAGATCCAGGCGCTCCTGGAACACCCGGTGGTTGGCGAGGCCGGTGAGGGCGTCGGTGTCGGCCTTGGCGGCCAGGTGCTCGGCGGCCTCGGCGTTCACGGTCGCCAGGGCGACGAGGTCCGCGAGGTCGGTGAGCAGCTGCTCGGCCTCGTCGGGGTCGTCCACCACCATCGCCTTCAGGATGGCCCGCACGCGGCCGGCGGCGACCGCCGGTACCGCGACCTCCGTGAGGCCGCTCATCTCCCGCCGCCGCGGCGCACCGCCGCTGACCACCGCCGCCAGGTGCGGTGGCAGGTCGCCGGGCTCGTCTCCCACCTCCCCGGTGATCCACCGCACGCGGGTCTCGGTGCCGGGCATGAGCGCGCGCATCGTGGACATCGCCAGGTCGGCCACGCGGGTGGGGTCGTTGCCGCCGGCCACGCAGGTCGCGACCTCGCGCAGGGCGGCCTGGCGGGCCTCCGCCCGGGCCCGCGCCTCGTAAAGGTCCCGCATCTCCCGGGACGAGACCGCCAGGGCGCGCTCCAGCGTGTACCGCTCGTTGTCGCCGTCGGTGTAGGCGGCCGACACGCGCGCCAGCAGCGCCGCCCAGGCGGCGGGGTCGGCGGGCGGGGTCCCGGCGTCGAGGCCCAGGCGCCGCAGCTGCCGGGCGAGCACCGAGTGCAGCTCGGTCACGCGGCCTCCGCCAGCGTGGTGAGCGTCATCGTCTGGTTGTGGAGGTCGCAGCGCCCGGCCGCCAGGGGCGAGATCTCCCCGTAGGAGTAGAAGCCCACCTGGCGGGTCCCGGCCGGCAGGCCGTCCAGAACCGCCTCGATCTCCTCCTCCGTGCGCTCCCCAAGCACCAGGCGGCGTCCCACGCAGCTCACGCCGACGCACAGGGCGGGCGCCGCGGCGTCCGCGAGGGCGGTGTCCAGGGCGGCCGCCCCGGCACCGTCGATGAGGCGCTCGAAGTTCGCCCGCATGAGCTGGACCATCGCCCCCTGCGGGATGTCGCCCGCGAAGGTGAGGGTCTGGGCGTCCTCGTCCACGGCGAGGATCGTCCGCACCAGCACGGCCTCCCCGCCGCCCTCGGGCCGCAGGGCCAGCGGGAACAGCAGTCCGGTGGCGGGCAGGCCCGCGGCCCGCTCCCCCAGGTACTCCTTGTAGAGGGCCAGCGCGGGCCGGCCGTCCAGCTCGTGCAGCACGGGGCCGGCCGACCGGGTGACCAGGCGCTCGGGGCCGAACCGGTCCCAGCCGCCCTGCGACCCGTGCCCCACGCGCAGCGCGTCCCCGTAGAGGCCGACGGCGGTGACCACGCCCGGCACCGGGCGGCCGCCGAGGATCACCCAGGTGCGGCCGAAGCGGTCGCCGTCGGCGGCGAGGCCGCCGGTCACCACCACGCCCGGGGGCAGCACCTCGCCCAGCCCGCGCGTGAGCTCCGTGCCGTTCACCTGCAGCCCGTCGGAGAGCACCAGCACGGCCCGCAGGTCGTCGGCGCGGAGCGCGAGGCCGATCTCACGGCCGGCGCGGTGGGACCCGCCGTCGGCCGGGTCGGCGGTGGCGCACCGCAGGCGCGTCTCGCCGAAGCGTGCGACGGCGACCGACACGGTGTCGTCGGAGAGCCGGGCGCCGTGGATCTCCCCCGCGGTGGAGCAGCCCATCACGTGCGACGCCGGGTAGGCGTCCAGCAGCTCGCGGACCGGCGCCCAGTCGTCGTGGTAACCGGGGGACGCGAACGCCAGCACCAGGGTGCGGTCCGAGTCGAGACCGGGGAAGGGAGCGGACCAACCGCCCCCGCGGGTGTGTTCGAGTGTCGTGAGTTCCATCTCACCTGTGCGCGCCCGGTCCACGGGCGCAAGGGGTCCTTGAGAGTGGATCGGCGCCCGCGGCGCAGGGTTGAGGCGACTGGGCGATCTCTGGGGCGGGCCGGTGCGGTTCGCCCCCTCCGGGGGTGGGGATACACTCCGCGCTGGCCAAGCCCCAGGAAAGGTGAGCGTGCCCACAGAACCCGCCCCCGACGCCCTCGTCGTCGCAACGATCCGGACGCTGTCGATCGACGCCGTCCAGCACGCCAACAGCGGCCACCCCGGCGCCCCCATGGGGCTCGCCCCGGTGGCGTGGACCCTCTTCAGCCGCCACCTCCGGCACGCCCCGGCGAACCCGGAGTGGTTCAACCGGGACCGGTTCGTGCTGAGCGCGGGCCACGCCTCGGCGCTGCTGTACTCGCTGCTGCACGTGAGCGGCTACGACCTGCCGCTGGATCAGATCAAGGCGTTCCGCCAGCTGGGGTCCGAGACGCCGGGCCACCCGGAGCGCGGCGACACCCCGGGCGTGGAGATCACCACCGGCCCGCTGGGCCAGGGCGTGGCCAACGCCGTGGGCTTCGCGCTCGCCGAGCGCCTGCTGGCCGCGGAGTTCAACCGGCCCGGCAACGAGGTGATCGACCACCGCACGTGGTTCATCTGCGGCGACGGCGACCTCATGGAGGGCATCTCCTACGAGGCCGCCTCGGTCGCCGGGCATCTGGGCCTGGGCAAGCTGGTGGGCATCTACGACGCCAACCGCATCAGCCTCGACGGGCCGCTGGAGCTGAGCTTCGACGAGGACGTCCCCGCGCGGTTCGCCGCGCAGGGCTGGCGGGTGCTGCACATCGCCGACGGCAACGACCTGGGCGAGATCGACCGGGTGCTCACCGAGGCCGCGGCATCCGACGGCCGGCCCACCCTGGTGGTGTGCCGCACGCACATCGGGTTCGGCGCGCCGACCAAGCAGGACACCTCCGCCGCCCACGGCTCCCCGCTGGGCCCGGAGGAGGTCGCCGGCGCCAAGCGCGCGTACGGCTGGCCGGAGGACGCGCAGTTCCTGGTGCCGGACGAGGTGTCGGCCTGGGCGCCGAAGCTGCAGGCCGCGGGCCGCGAGGCCGAGGCCGCCTGGGACGCCGTGCTGGAGGCCTACGCCGCCGCGCACCCGGCGGAGGGCGCGGAGCTGCGCCGCCGCATCGCCGGCGACCTGCCGGACGGCTGGCGGGAGGCGATGCCGGGCTTCGAGACCGGCAAGGGCGTCGCCACCCGGTCCGCGTCGGGCGCCGTCATGAACGCGCTCGCCCCGGTGGTGCCGGAGCTGGTGCAGGGCGCCGCCGACCTCTCCTCCTCCACCTCCACGGCCATCAAGTCCTCCGGGGACGTCGAGGCCGGGGACTTCGCGCAGCGCAACATCCGCTACGGGGTGCGCGAGCACGCGATGGGCGCCATCACCAACGGCATCGCCGCCCACGGCGGCCTGCGCCCGGTGTGCTCCACGTTCCTGGTGTTCAGCGACTACATGAAGAACACCATCCGCCTGTCGGCGCTCATGAAGCTGCCGTCGGTGTTCGTCTACACGCACGACTCGGTGGCGCTGGGCGAGGACGGCCCCACCCACCAGCCGGTGGAGCACCTCGCGGCGCTCCGCGCGATCCCGGGGCTGGTGACCATCCGGCCGGCGGACGCCACGGAGACCGCCGCCGCCTGGGCGGTGGCGATCGAGCGCACCGGCGGCCCCACGGCGCTGATCTTCACCCGGCAGAACCTGCCGACCATGGACTGGGCGGCCGACGTCGCCAAGGGCGCGTACGTGGTGCGTGACGGCGGGGACTGCATCCTGCTGAGCGCCGGCAGCGAGGTGCACACCGCGCTGGCCGCCGCGGATCTGCTGGCCGCCGAGGGCGTGGGCGCCCGGGTGGTGAGCATGCCCAGCTGGGAGCTGTTCCTGAGCCAGCCCGCCGAGTACCGCGACGCGGTGCTGCCGCCGTCGGTCACCGCCCGCGTGGCGGTGGAGGCCGGGGCGTCCCTGGGATGGCACCGCTTCACCGGCCTCACCGGCCGAGTGGTGGCGATCGACCGGTTCGGCACCTCCGCTCCCGGCGAGGTGGCACTGGAACACCTGGGAATCACGCCGCAGGCGGTTGCCGCGGCGGCCCGCGAGCAACTGGGGTAGCCATGCGGTGGAGCCTTGGCGGTGCGGAGACGGCAGTCCACGAGGCGTGGGAGGCCGCGACCGCGTCGCGGCTCGCCGCGCGCATCAGGAGCGGTGACACCTCGGCGTGGGGCGACCACGCCGAGGGCGTCGCCCCGTGGATCGGGTGGCTGCGCGCGCCCTTCGAGATGCGGCAGCACGTGCCGCTGCTGGAGGCCATCGCCCGGCAGGCCCGCCGCGACGGCATCACCCATGCGGTGCTGCTGGGCATGGGCGGCAGCAGCCTGTGCCCGGAGGTGACCCGCCGCACGTTCGGCGCGCCCTCGGGGATCGAGCTGCGGGTGCTGGACTCCACCGACCCCGCGTCGGTGGCCGCGTCCGCGGAGGGCATCGACCCCGCCACGGCCCTGTTCATCGTGGCGTCCAAGAGCGGCACCACGGTGGAGCCGCTCACGTTCGAGGCGTACCACTGGGACCGCGCCGTGCGCGCCCTGGGCGAGGCGGAGGCCGCCAAGCACTTCATCGCGATCACCGACCCCGGCACGCCCCTGGGCGACGCGGCCCGCGCCCGCGGCTACCGGGCGGTGCTGGAGAACCCCAAGGACATCGGCGGCCGGTTCTCCGCGCTGTCGCTGTTCGGCCTGCTGCCCATGGCGCTGGCCGGCGTCCCCCTGCACCCGCTGCTGGACCGCGCGCAGGCCGCCCTGGCGTCCGACGAGCCCAACCGCCTGGGCGTGGCCCTCGGCACGCTGGCGAGGGCCGGCCGCGACAAGGTGATCCTGATGGTGGACCCACCGCTGTCGGTGCTGGGCCTCTGGATCGAGCAGCTGGTCGCCGAGAGCATGGGCAAGCAGGGCCTGGGCATCGTGCCGGTCGCCCAGGAGCCGGGTGGGCGCCCCGCCGACTACGGCGACGACCGGGTGTTCGTCTACCACCGCATCACCGGCGACCTGGACCAGGACGCCGCCGCCCTGGCGGCCGCCGGCCACCCGGTGATCACCATGGACGTGCCCGAGACACTGGACCTGGGCGGCGTCTACATGGCGTGGGAGCTGGCGACCGCCGCCGCCGGGACCATCCTGGGCGTGAACCCCTTCGACCAGCCGGACGTGCAGGCCGCGAAGGACGTCACCGTGAAGGTGCTGGGCGACATCGAGGCCGGGCGCGCGCCCGCCGACGAGCGCGAGGGCACCGATGCCGCCGTGCGGCTCATCGGTCAGGTGAAGGACGGCGACTACGTCGCGATCCAGGCGTTCTGCCCGGAGTCCCCCGCCGCCGACCGCGCCGCCGCCGACCTGCGCCGGGCGATCCGCGCCCGCACCGGCGCGGTCACCACCTTCGGGTACGGCCCCCGGTTCCTGCACTCCACCGGGCAGCTCCACAAGGGCGGCCCCGACACCGCGGTGTGCCTGCAGCTCATCGGCCAGGACCCCGTGGACGCGCCGGTGCCAGGCCGGCCGTGGACGTTCTCGCAGCTCAAGTGCGCCCAGGCGATCGGCGATGCCGAGGCGCTGGCCGCCCGCGGGCGACGGCTGGCACGCGTGGACATCGGCCCGGACGCCGCGGCGGGCATCGCCGCGATCACCGCGCTGCTGAACGGCAACTGACGCACCCCGCACGACCGAGCAGCCCCCGCTACGGGCGAAGGAGGAGCACGTGGAGCTTGCGATGATCGGGTTCGGGAGGATGGGTTCCGGACTCACGGGGCGGCTCACCGCCGCCGGCCACCGCGTGGTGGTGTCGGACCCCGGCGCGGACCCCGCGGCCGTGGCGGAGCGAGGCGGTGAGGGACCCGTCGCCATCGGCGACATCCGGGAGAAGCTGGGCGACCGGCCCCGGGTGGCCTGGGCGATGGTGCCCGCCGGGGAGATCACGGAAGGGGTCCTGCAGCAGCTGTTCGAGCAGCTGGAGCCCGGCGACATCGTGATCGACGGCGGCAACTCCAACTGGCGCGACTCGCAGCGGCACGCGAAGGAGGCCGCCGAGCACGGCCTCAAGTTCCTGGACATCGGCGTGAGCGGCGGCGTGTGGGGCCTCACCGAGGGCTTCGGGATCATGGTGGGCGGCGACGCCGACGCGTTCGCCCACGTGAAGCCCGCGCTGGAGGTGCTGACGCCCAAGGAGGGCGGCCTGGTGCACGCCGGCGCCAGCGGCGCCGGGCACTTCACCAAGATGGTCCACAACGGCATCGAGTACGGCCTCATGCAGGCGTACGCCGAGGGCATCGAGATCCTCAAGGCCTCGGAGTTCGACCTGGACCTGGCCGACGTCACCGACGCCTGGCGGCACGGCACCGTCATCCGGTCGTGGCTGCTGGACCTGGCCGCGGCGGCGCTGCGCCGCGAACCGGACCTGGCGTCCCTGCGCGACTACGTCGAGGACTCCGGGGAGGGCCGGTGGACGGTCGCCGCGGCGATCGACACCGACGTCCCGGCGCCCATCATCACCCTGTCGCTGCTGGAGCGCTTCCGGAGCCGCCAGGACAGCAGCTTCACCGCGAAGGTTGTGGCCGCCCTGCGGAGGGAGTTCGGCGGTCACGCGGTGAAGCACTCGTGAGCCAGAGCGCCCGGCCGGCCGCGGACGCTCCCCCGCCGTTCGACCTGGGGGCGCGCCTGTCGCGCACCCCCGCCCCGGCGGCCGTGGTGATCTTCGGTGCGTCGGGCGACCTGACGCACCGCAAGCTCATGCCGGCGCTCTACAACCTGGCGCTCGGGCAGCTGCTGCCGCCCGAGATGGCCATCGTCGGCGTGGCCCGCACCGCGTGGACCGACGACGAGTTCCGCGACGAGATGCTGAAGGCGGTGAACGCCCACAGCCGCTCGGGCGAGGTGGACCCGGACGTCTGGAAGGGCTTCGCCCGGCGCCTGCGGTACGTGACCGGCAGCTTCGACGACCCCGCCGCGTACGACCAGCTGCGCACCCTCCTGAAGGGCCTGGACCAGGAGCTCGGCACCCGCGGCAACAAGCTGTTCTACCTGGCGACCGCCCCGGACTTCTTCCCGGTGATCGCCGAGCGCCTGGGCGCGGTGGGCCTGTCCGGGGAGAGCGAGGGGAACTTCAGCCGCCTGGTGGTGGAGAAGCCCTTCGGCGAGGACCTGGAGAGCGCGCGGGAGCTCAACCGCCGGCTGGAGTCCGTCTTCCGGGAGCAGCAGGTCTACCGCATCGACCACTACCTTGGGAAGGAGACGGTCCAGAACCTCCTGGTGCTGCGGTTCGGCAACGCGATCTTCGAGCCGCTGTGGAACCGCCGGTACGTGGACCACGTGCAGATCACGGTGGCGGAGGAGCTGGGCGTCGAGACCCGCGGCGGCTACTACGACCAGAGCGGCGCGCTGCGGGACATCGTCCAGAACCACATCTTCCAGGTGCTGTCGATCATCGCGATGGAGCCGCCGGCCCGGTTCGAGAGCCGGGACGTGCGGGACGAGAAGGTGAAGGTGCTCCGCGCGATCCCGCCGATCACCTCCGACGAGGTGGACCTGGTGACGGTGCGCGGCCAGTACGGCGCGGGCTACATCGGCGGCAAGCCGGTGCCGGCGTACCGCACCGAGGACGGCGTGGCGCCCGACTCGAACACCGAGACGTACGTGGCGATGCGCCTGTTCATCGAGAACTGGCGGTGGGCCGGGACCCCGTTCTACCTGCGCACCGGCAAGCGCCTGCCGCGCCGGGCGACTGAGGTGGCGATCCAGTTCAAGCCGGCCCCGCACCTGCCGTTCGCCGACACCGCGGTGGAGGCGGTGGTGCCGAACCAGCTGACCCTGCGGATCCAGCCGGACGAGGGCGCGTCCCTGAAGTTCGCGGCGAAGGTGCCGGGGCCGCAGGTGGACCTGCGCACCGTGAGCATGGACTTCCAGTACGGCAGCTCGTTCCTCAAGCCGTCCGCGGAGGCGTACGAGCGCCTGCTGCTGGACGCGCTGCTGGGGGACTCCACCCTGTTCGCCCGCTGGGACGAGGTGGAGCGCGCCTGGGAGATCGTGGAGGAGCTGCTGAAGGCCTGGGCGGCGACGCCCATCGGTGAGCCGAACTACGAGGCCGGGTCGTGGGGCCCGGACGCCGGGGACGAGCTCATCGCGCGCGACGGCCGGGAGTGGCGGCGGCTGTGAGCACCCATCCGCCGTCGGAGGCGATGGAGTGGGACGGCCACGTCGAGTCGGCCGCCGACCTGGCGCGGCACCTCGCGGCGCTGCACGCGGTGGACGAGCACGGCCAGCCGCTGGCGAGCGCCGGCGTCCTCAACCTGGTGACCGTGACCCGCGTGGAGGACGCGCTGGAGTTCGAGGCGATCATCGAGTCGCTGTCGGACCACCAGCCGTCGCGGGCGATCATCCTGGAGCGGGCCTGGGACGGGGAGGGCATCGAGGCCCACCTGGAGACCCGCACGCAGACGTTCGGGGGCGCGAAGCGCGAGTCCCTGGTGGAGCTGCTGCGGCTCACCCTGCACGGCGAGACGACGGGCGGCGCGGCGAGCGCGGTGCGGTCGCTGCTGCGCCCGGACCTGCCGGTGTACCTGTGGTGGCCGGGCGCGCCGGACCTGTCGGACCCCGTGTACGCGGAGGTCTCGGAGGGCGCGGACCGCGTGGTGACCGAGGCGGGCCGCGGCCCGAACGCGGTGACGGCGCTGCTGCAGCTGGCGGACGCCGCCCTCGCCGGTCCCGCGCTCACGGACCTGGCGTGGGCGGAGCTCACGCCGTGGCGGCAGCTGGTGAACCAGCTGGTGGACCTGGACCACATCGAGCGGCTCCGGCAAGGTGCGGTGGCGGAGATCTGGCATTGCGGGACCTCGCCGACGGTTTCGGCGTATCTGCTGGCCGGGTGGCTCCGCGACACGCTCGGGGACAAGCTCCATGTGGAGCTGCATCCCCGCAAGGATGTTCCCGGAGGGGGTGTGGTGGGGCTGCAACTGGAGTCGCTGGCGGGCCGCCGGCTCGCGATCGACCGGTTCCCGGACCGTTCGACCGCGGCGGTGGTGGTGTCGGCGCCCACCGAGAAGGCGCGCCGCCGCGTGCTGCCCCTGCCGTACAAGGACCGGGCGCAGCTCCTGGCGGGTGAGCTGGAGCTCCAGCGCCGCGACCATCCGTTCGAGCGGGCCCTCCCGCATGCCCGTGAGGTGGCGACCCGATGACGCCCGAGGTGATCGTCGTCCCCGACGGGCTGGCCCTGGCGGACATGGCGGCGGAGCGCATCGAGGACCTCGCGGTGGCGGCCACCCCCCTGGTCCCCGCCACGATCTCCCTGGCCGGCGGCTCGACGCCGCGCAAGGCGTACCAGCGGCTCGGCTCCCGGTGCGCCCCGTGGGCGCGGCTGCGGATCTTCTTCGGCGACGAGCGCTGCGTGCCGCCGGAGGACGAGGGCAGCAACTACCGGATGGTGCGCGAGGCCCTCCTGGACCGCGTCCCGCTGCTGCCCGAGCAGGTCCACCGGATCCCGGGCGAGCTGGAGCCGGACGACGCCGCCGCCGCGGCCGAGGCGGACCTGCGCGCCGAGTTCCCGGACGTCACGACCCCGCGGCTCGACCTGTGCGTCCTCGGCATCGGGGTGGACGGCCACACCGCGTCCCTGTTCCCCGGCGGCCCCGAGCTGGATGCCGCCGACCGGCTGATGGTCCCCGTCCACCGCCCCGAGCTGCCCCAGCCGTGGCGCGTGTCGATGACCCTGCGGCTCATCAACGCCTCACGGCGGGTGATGTTCGTCGCCGACGACGCCGCCAAGGCAGAGGTGGTGGCCCGGGCGATCGCCGGCGACGCCGGCATCCCCGCCGGCCGGGTCCGGCCGGACAGCGGCAACGTCACCTGGATCATCACCGAGGCGACCGCCGCGAAGCTCACCTGACCAGTCGCGATTCGGCGTCAGGCTCGCACGTCGAAGAGCGGTTATCGGCGGGGGATTGCGCGAAGCACCTTCCCGTCCTCGTCGAGAGCGACGATCACGGCCCCGTCGCCGCGGCCGGCCAGCAGCAGGAACCAGCCGTTCTGGACGACTGCCGTTCGCACGGCACCCGACCGGTAGCGAACCTCGACCGAGGTGACTCCAGGAGCGGCCCGTCCGATCACGTGGGCCCCACTGCGGTCGCAGGCCCGGACGATGCTCGCCGTGGGCCCGAGGACACACGACCAGGTCTGGCCGCCGTGAGGTCCGGTGAGGAACCCGATCGGGACGTCGTCCTGGTCGGTGAGCACCTCGGTGAGGCGCCAGGTCCCCTGGGGCGTGCGGGCGGTGAGGACGTCGAGGGCCGTCGACCAGCGCGGGACCGGCCGGCCGTCCGAGGTGAACGCCTCGGAGCGGGCGTAGCGCCGTCGCAGCTCGGGCACGACGACGGATGGCGTCCCGGTCCGCCGAGGTGCCGAACCGAGGAGCCGTGTCGACTCGACCGTGAGATCGGCACGGAGGCCGCCACCGACGAGGCTCACGGCCGCGGACCCCGGCGGGATCTCGTTGGGCCCTGCCCTCACGACGCGGACCACTTCCCCTCGTGCCGCGGGCAGGACGCGCCCGATCACCGCCCCATAGGCGATCGCATACGTGTGCCGGCCGGTCACCGCGATGGGATCACGGAGCCCCAGTACGAGCCGCTGCCCCTGTCTGCGGGCGATGATCACGTCGTCGGCTTCGACGATCGGGGGGTCGACGACGACCGCGTAGGCGGGGCGGAAGTCGGCGGCGGTACCCGTGTCCCGGTACCCGGCCGCCTCGCGGGGGATGCGCACGAGGTGGACGCCCGCGGGGGGCCGCAGCCAGCGCGCGCCCCGGTAGCGCGGCTGGCGCGCGGGGTACGGGCCACCGAGCACGACTCCGCTCGCCGACACCGCCACCCACTCTGCGCCCGGGGAGCCGGCGCGCTCAGCGCCCTCGAGCCATCGGACGACCCCTCGCGGGTCCCGAACGGTGTCTGCGACCAGCCGATCGTCGAGATCCACCAGGGTGATGTCCGGCATCTGGGTGTACAGGTTGAAGTCACCCGCGGTCGTGCCCCAGGGGATGACGACCCGAAGCACCCCGGGCGCGATGGGGTCAGCGGTGACGCCCGGGCGGTTGAGTGCCTCGGCCCGTGCGCGGATGATCTCGCCGGCGCGCCGGGTGGACTCCTGAAGGCCGAGGCCATCAGGTGCCGGCTGCACGCGTACCGTGGCCTCGAGCGCCCATTCCCCGGGAGCGAGGCCCCCGGGTTCCACGCGCGGATCCGCTCCGGGACGGAACAGGAACAGCCCGCCCATGAGGGCGGCGATGCCCGCGACGCCGACGGCGCCAGCGGCGAACCGCACCGGGCGGGATGCCCCGCGTCGCGGACGGTGCCCCGGAGGGACTGGCTCGCCCAGGATGCGCCGCAGGTCCTCGACGGCCCGGGCATCCCGGGCGGGTAGCGCCTTTTCGTCGACCGGATTCCGGCGGGCGAGCAGATCGAGCACGTCGGTCATGCCGGTTCCCCTCCCATTGCGGTGGCCGCCTCCGGCTGGGCCATCAGTCGCTCCAAGCGACGCCTCGCACGATGCAGGCGCACCGTGAACGTGGCGGTGGAGCACCCCATCACCGCCGCCGCCTCGCCGTTGGACAGCCCCTCCCAGGCGACGAGCAGCAGGGCCTCGACGTCCCGCTCGGGCATCCGCGCGAGGGCGTCGGCGAGGCCGCGGTCCTCATCCCCGGATGGTGGCTGGGCCAGATTGGCGGCCACCCGCTCGGCGAGCGCCTCCCGGCGGCGGTCCGACCGGAGGCTGTTGGCGACCGCGCCGCGCGCGAGGCCGAGCAGCCACAGACGGGCGTCGTCGGGCGCCTGGTCCAGGCGCCGCCACGCGGCCGTGAACGCCTCGGCCGCGACGTCGCGCGCTTCGTCCGGCGCGGTGCGACGGGTCGCGTACGCCAGGACCGCCCGGTAATGGGTGTCCCAGAGCGCCTCGAAGCGGGCGCGTCGATCGGGATCGGGGTGCATCGAACGGGAAGGGTCCGGCACGGGGCCGGACCTTACGCCCGAGTCCGGATTAGCCCGAGATCACGCCCAGATCGCGCAGATCGGCACGGCGAGGATCCGATCATCCAGTTCGAAGGTGTACGGCCCCGTGTGCAGCACCGCCCCGCGCACGAAATCCGTGCCGAGCTCGTCCCGGAGCCAGATGAGGTGCCGGGCATCATCCCGTTTGGGAGCCGAGGTCGCCTTCACCTCGATTCCCACGATCCTGCCGGCTCCGACTTGACCGATGAGATCGACTTCCTGACGGCCACCCTTCGTCCTCAGGTGGGACAGCTTCGTGCGCTCGTCAATCGGGAACTCCGCACGAAGCTGGCTCACGACGAACGTCTCCAGCAGCCGTCCGATCAGATCCCCGTTTCGCAGCACCTCGTCCCGGCGGACGTCGAGAAGGCGTGCCCAGAGACCGGTGTCGGCGATGAAGCGCTTCGGCTGGTGGACGAGTCGCTGGAGCGGGTTGGGGCCCCAAGAGGGCACGGTGGTGACGATGTAGAGGGACTGCAGGAGCGATTCGTACCGCTGAGCGGTGCGGAGGTTGATGTCCGCCGGGCGATAGATGGATGCGTGGTCGCAGACACCCGCACTATTGGCCGCGTAGCTCGTGAGGTATGCCCGGAGTTTGCGCGGATCCAGTTCGTACCCGACCTCCTGCAACTCCCGTCCAACGAGCAAATCGACGTACGAGCCGAGCCACCGGTACCGAGCATCGGGGTCGAGCACGACGGCTTCCGGGAAGCCGCCCGCCAGGGCGAGATCGATATATCCGACGATGTCCTCGGCATCGGCTACTTGCGGGAGCTCCGCCGTTGCGAGGGCGGGGATGAACGGGCGCCTACTGGTGCGACCGACCCGCTCGGCAACCGAGAGGGGCGTCATCGGGATCTCGATGACCCGGCCGGTGCCCGGCCATGCGCCACCTGCGAATGGCGCTCGCACAGACCCGGTCAGGAGAAATCGCCCCGCCCCTCGACGAGTGTCGACGTGGCGCTTCACTGCTCCCAGCACATCGGGAACCGCCTGCCATTCGTCGAGCATGAGTGGGAACGCGTGGACTTCGTCGATCGCGCGGTCGGGGGACGAAGCGAACAGGGCCGCCTGACGCGGGTCGTCCAGTCGCCAAAGGGTCTTGGCGTGACGCAGAGCCGTGGTCGTCTTCCCACAACCCCGTGGGCCGACGAGCATGATCGCCGGATGGGCGGCGAGAAGCTCATCCAAGAATGCGTCCATGAAACGGTCTGTGTACGAGTCCACACCCGCAGACTACAGCTTTGGACCGCGCGTCACTACAGCTTTCGACCAATACGCACTGCAGCTTTGGACCAAGAGCTACTGCAGCTCTGGACCAGAGCTCGCTACAACGCTGAACCACACCTCGGAGCTCGGACGGCCCGTTAGCCCCGGGTGCGCCTCGAGGAGATGACGCCGGTGTCGAAGCCGGCCAGGTGGAGGCCGCCCGCGAACCGGGCGTGCTCGATCTTGATGCAGCGGTTCGTGACGACCTTGAGGCCCGCCTCGTGGGCGATCCGGACGGCCTCGTCGCTGTGCAGGCCCAGCTGGATCCACAGCACCTTGGCGCCGATCTCGACCGCCTCGCGGGCGACCTCGGGGAGGTCCTCATTGCGACGGAACACGTCCACGATGTCCGGAGTCTGCGGCAAATCCCTCAGGCTCGGGTAGACCTTCATGCCGAGGATTTCCTGCTCCCGGGGGTTCACCGGATACAGCTCGTAGTCGGCGACGGAGCTGCGGAGGTACGCCAGCACGAAGTTGCTGGCCCGGGCGGGGTTCCCGGAGGCCCCGGGGACCGCGATGGACCTCGCGGCACGGAGGATCGCGCGGCGTTCCGCGGCGCTCGGCGCGACCCAGTCCCCCTTGGCGGTCTCGACCCGCTCCACGCTCATGCGGCGGCCGCCTTCGTCGCGGCGTCGAGCGCCCGGTCCAGGTCGTACACGATGTCCTCCAGGTCCTCGATCCCCACGCTGATGCGCACCAGGTCCGGCGACACGCCGGCGGCGGCAAGGGCGTCCTCGCTGAGCTGCCGGTGCGTGGTCGACGCCGGGTGGATGACCAGCGTGCGGGTGTCGCCCACGTTCGCCAGGTGCGAGCACAGCTCGCACGCCTCGATGAACGCCTCCCCCGCCGCCCGCCCGCCGGGCAGGCCGAACGAGAACACCGCCCCGGGGCCCAGCGGCAGGTACTTCATTGCCAGGGCGTGGTTGGGGTCGCCGGCCAGGCCGCCGTACCGCACCCAGCTGACGCGCTCATCGGTGTCCAGCCACTCGGCGATCTCCCGCGCGTTGTGGACGTGGGCGTCCATGCGCAGGGAGAGCGTCTCCATGCCCTGCAGGATCAGGAACGCGTTGAACGGCGACAGCACCGCACCGGTGTTCCGCAGCCCCTCCACGCGCATCTTCGTGCAGAACCCGTACTCGCCGAAGTTGTCGTAGAAGCGGAGGTTCGCGTACGTGGCGACGGGCTCCGTCATGACCGGGAAGTTCCCGTTGTCCCATGGGAAGGAACCGGAGTCGACGACGACCCCGCCGATGGACGTCCCGTGCCCGCCCAGGAACTTGGTGGCGGAGTGGACCACCATGTCGGCCCCGTGCTCCAGCGGCCGGCACAGGTGCGGGCTCGCCAGCGTCGAGTCGACGACCAGCGGCACCCCGGCGTCCTTCGCGACGGCGGAGAGCTTCTCCAGGTCGGCGATCGTGCCGGACGGGTTCGCGATGAGCTCCGTGTAGATGAGCTTGGTGCGGCCGGGCTGCACGGCGTCGGCGAACAGGTCGGGGCGGTCCGGGGGGACGAAGGTGGTCTCGATCCCGAGGCGCCGCAGCGTGACGTCGAGCAGCGTGTAGGTACCGCCGTACAGCGCGGAACTGGCGACGACGTGGTCCCCGGCGCCCGCCAGGGAGGTGATGACCAGCGTCTCGGCGGCCTGCCCGCTGGCGGCGGCGACCGCGCCGATGCCGCCCTCCAGGCTTGCGACCCGCTCCTCGAGCGCGGCGACCGTGGGGTTCGCCAGGCGGGAGTAGATGTTCCCGTACTTCTGCAGGGCGAAGAGGTCGGCGGCGTCCTGGGTGTCCTCGAACACGAAGGACGTGGTCTGGTAGATCGGCACCGCCCGGGCCCCCGTGGTGGGGTCGGGGCGGTTTCCGGCATGTATCGCGCGGGTGCGGGGTCCCCAGCGGCGGTCCTCGGGAGCGTCCATGCGGCAAGCCTAGACGCCGGGTCCGCCGCCGAGGCGGTCAGGGAGCGCTGGCGGGCAGTGTCGAAGGCGCCACGGCACCCAGGGGCACCTGTTCCAGGACCGTGCCCGAGGCATCGAGCGTGACCACTGTGATCGGCCCGGTGCCCGGCGGGACCAGCCCCACGAACCGCCAGTCCGCCTTGAGTGCGAGATACCTGGTGCCGTCCCTCCGCAGCTCGACCTGGACGGCGCGGCCGTCGGGGACCTCGCCGGACACCATCTCGAACCCCGGACCGGCACCCGACCCGCACACCCGGAGGGCCACGACCACCTCGGTCGCAGCACACCCGGCGCCGAAGCGGATCGTGCCGTCGACCTCGATGACCGCCGGCCGGGTTCCGTCCATGGCCATGCCCTCCCACTCGGTGACCCGGCGCCCCGAGAGCGTCCCGTCGATCACCCGGGCGATCCTGCCCGGCCGCACCGGCGATCCCGAGAAGCTCCCGATGAGCTCGAGGATCTCCTTCGGCACCTCGATGACGTTCGCCGGCGGCGTGCCCTCGGTGTGGACCTCCTCGACCGTCAGCACCGCCCCGGCACCACCGCCGGCGTACGTCTTCGCCGCCCACCGTGCGGCGCCCAGCTCCTGGGGCCGCACCAGGATGGCCTCGGACGACAGCGCCTCGCTGGCGGGGGCGTCGACCATGCCGAGGACCGTCCAGGTGCCGTTCCGCGTGCCCACAAGGGCAAGCTTCCGGCGCTGGGCCAGGGCGTCGGGCAGGCCGCCGTCGACCCGGGACGCGACCTCGACGCGAAGGCGCCCGCGGGCGTACGTGACGTTGCCGATCCGGTCCGGCGGAACGACCACCGGTGCCCGCGTGATGTCCTCGCTCCCGGTGATGTCCACGACCCGGATCCCCGGCGCCTCGGTGAGCGCGAGCACCCGTTCCCAGCCGGCGCTGCGCGGGATGACCAGGGTGAGGCGGTCGGACCCCGCCCTGGACACCTGGACGCCCGCAACGCCCTGCGCCGCCGCCCGTCGCCGGATCAGCCCCGTGACCTTCGCCAGCAGGGCGTCGGTGACACCGCCCGGCGCCGAGATGCGGAGCGTCGCCACGGCCGCATACCCACCGGGGACATCCGCCGTCCGGTCGTCCCCGCCGCCGGGCAGCGCGACGAGCAACAGGGCCGCCACGCCCGCGACGGTCGCGGTCACCCCGGCGCCGGCGAGCAGTCGGCGGCGCAGGTGCCGGCGACGCGGACCCTTCGCGGCCCGCGCCGAGGCGGCGACCGCGGCGGGTGCCGTCGCCGGGCCGGGCTGGTCGGCCCGGAACTCGCGGATGAGCAGGTCGATGTCGGTCATCCCACGGCCTCCTCGGTCGGCGCGGGCCGGTGCAGCCCCTGGGACTCCAGCTCCCTGGCGGCCGCGGTGCGCGCCCGCTTGAGCCAGCCCTTCACGGTGCCCTCGGGAACCCCGAGCGCCTGGGCGATCTCGGAATGGTTCAGTTCGGCGACGGCGTGCAGCAGCAGGACGTCGCGGTGCTCCCTGCGCATCCCCGCGAGGGCGGCGGCGAGGGCCGCCCCAAGGGCGGCGTCGCCCGCGCCGGGTCCCGGGGCGAGCGGGTCCACGCCGGTGCGGGCGTACGCCTCCAGAGCGTGGCGCTCACGGCGGTGGTGGCCGCGCAGCACGTTCGTCGCGATGCCGAACAGCCACGGGCGCACGTCGCCCCGCGACGGCTCGAAGGCACCGCGCCGGGCGTAGGCGATGGCGAACGTCTCGGCGATCACGTCCTCCGCGGCGGCGGCGCCGATGCGGCGCGCCGCATAGCGGTGCAGCACCGGCTGGTGGCGCGACACCAGCTCCTCGAACGCCCCGGGGGCGTCGGCGTGGGCCAGCAGGTGCGCGTCGGTGTCCATCACCCCGCTCTTGTCACGGGACGGTCCGCGGGTGACACCCACGGGTCAGCGGGGGCTCTTGGCGCCCTCGCGCAGCCGTTCGACCGCGCGCTCCGCTCGGCGGGCGCGGGTGTCCGCCCTCTTCGCGGACGTCACCCACTCCGCGTACTCCTTCTGATGGCTCGGAGCGAGTCCCGCCCATGTCGCGCCCAGGGCCGGCTCGGCGGCGATGGCGTCGGCGATCTCCGCGGGGGGATCGACGGTGCGCGGCGCGGCGACACGCTCCACGACGACCTCGTGGACCTCGCCCGGAGCCACGCCGGTGAGGGCCCGCGTCGCCTTGTTGATGCCGATGAGGACCCGCCCGCCCATGGAGCCGGTCGTCGTGGTGAACGTCGCGCCGTTCAGCGCCACGGTCACCGGGACCCGCTTACCGCCGAGCGCCTCCAGGACGTCCGCGGGCACCTCCACGGCGAGGGCCCGCTGCATGTCCAGGATCTCCGCCGTGAACGCCGGCATCTACAGCAGGGCGGCGAACGCCTCGGCCTTGCGGGTGGCGCCGAACACCACCACCAGGTCGCCGAGGTTGAGGACGGTGTCCTGGGTGGCGTAGGTGAACTTGCCGCCCGGGCGCTTGACGCACAGCACCGTCACCTCGAACCGCTGCCGCACCTGGGCGGCGGCGATGCTCTTGCCGGCCAGCTCGCGGGGCACCGTGGTCTCGATGAGGACGAACTCGTCGTCGAGCTCCACGTAGTCGATCGTGCGGCCGATCATCGTGTGGGCCACGCGGACGCCCATGTCGCGCTCCGGGAACACCACGCGGTGCGCCCCCACGCGCTGCAGGATCGCCCCGTGCTGGGAGGTGATGGCCTTCGCCCAGATCCGGGGGATGCCGAGGTCCACCAGGCTGAAGGTGGCCATGATGCTCGCCTGGATGTCATTGCCGATGGCGACGACCGCCGTGCGGAACTGGTCGGCGCCCACCTGGCGCAGCGCCTCCGGGGACGTCGCGTCGGCGGTCACCACGTGGGCGAGGTCGCCGCTGCACGCCTGGCAGACCCGGGCGTCGGAGTCGATCGCGAGGACGTCGTGGCCGAGGCCGGTGAGCGTCTGCGCGAGTGCCTGGCCGAACCGCCCCAGGCCGATGAGCAGGATGTCGTCCTTGCGGTTAGCCAACGAGCGGGCGCTCCTCGGGGAAGGTGAACAGGCGGTCCCGCTCGCGGGCCGCCAGGGCGACGGCGAGCGTGAGCGGACCGACGCGGCCAAAGTACATCAGGGCGACCAGGACCGACTGGCCGAAGTCGCCCAGGTCCGGGGTGATCCCCGTGGACAGGCCGACGGTGCCGAACGCGGAGACCACCTCGAACAGGCACTGGCTGAGGTTGTACGGCGTGGCGGCCAGCAGAGCGATGGTGCCGAACGTGACGGCGTTGATCGCCAGGAAGGCGATGGCCAGGCTCTGGCGCAGAACGGCGACCGGCAGCGTCCGCCCGAAGGCCTCCGCCTGGCGCCCGCCCTTCGCCTCGCCGATGACCATGAGCAGCAGCACGGCGAACGTCGCGACCTTCACGCCGCCCGCGGTCGACCCGGAGCCGCCGCCCACGAACATGAGCATGTCGCTCACCAGCAGCGACTCGTCGTGCAGTCCCGACTGGCTGATGGAGTTGAACCCGGCGGTGCGGGTCGTGACCGACTGGAAGAACGCGTTGAGGACCTTCGCGCCGCCCGACATGGGCTCCAGGGTCGCCGGGTTGCCGAACTCCATCGCCAGGTACGCGAGGGTGCCGACGGCCAGCAGCAGGCCGGTCGCGGTGAGCGTGAGCTTGGTGTGCAGTGACCAGCGGGCGACCCGCCGGCGGTTCTTCTTGAGGTCCAGGAAGACCGGGTAACCGATACCGCCCACGATGATCCCCACGGCGATCGGCATCAGCACGAAGAAGTCGTGCGAGAAGCCCGCCAGGTTGTCGCTGAACAGCGCGAAGCCGGCGTTGTTGAACGACGACACCGCATGGAACGCCCCGCGCCACAGAGCCGTCCCGAACGAGGCGTCCTCCATGAACCGCGCCGTGAGGAACGCGGTGATGATCGCCTCGCAGGTGAGCGAGAACGCGACCAGCCCCAGCAGGATGCGGCGGACGTCGCTGAGGTTCACCACCCCGGCCTCCTCCGCGGCGATCATGCGCCGCCGCAGGCCCATGCGGCGGCCGGCCAGCATGAAGACCACCAGAGCGGCGGACATGATCCCGAGGCCGCCCAGCTGCACCAGCAGCATGATCACGGCCTGCCCGAAGGTGCTCCAATACGTGGCGGTGTCCACCACCGAGTGGCCGGTCACGCAGATCGCCGACGTGGAGGTGAACAGCGCCTCCATGAACGAGGCGTGGCCCTCCCCCGTCTTGGCCACGGGCAGCAGCAGCAGGCCGGTGCCCATGAGGATCGCCGCGGCGAACGCGAGCATGACCACCTGCGCCGGCTGCAGCGCACGGTTGCGCTTCACGATGAGGGTGCGGTTGCCGGTGGTGAGCACTGGGAGCCCCTAGCCGATGAGCAGCTGCTCTTCGGGGTAGTCGTACAACCGCTGACGCTCGCGCAGCGCCAGGGCGACCACCAGTGTCAGGGGACCGACCCGGCCCATGAACATCAGCCCGGTCAGGATGAGGTGGCTGGGCGTCGACAGGTCACCGGTGATGCCCGTGGACAGCCCCACGATCGAGAACGCGCTGATCACCTCGAAGAGGATCTGGGCGAACGAGTACGGCTCCATCGCCATGAGCGCGAGCGTCGCGAACACGATCACGTTCACGGCGATGAACGCCACCGACAGCGCCTGCCGGATGACGTTCGTGGGGATCGTCCGCCCGAACGCCTCGGCCTGCCGGCCGCCGCGCGCCTCGCTCACCACGATGAGCACCAGCACGATGAACGTGACGACCTTGATGCCGCCCGCCGTCGAGCCGGTGCCGCCGCCCACGAACATGAGCATGTCGGTGACCAGCCAGGTCTCCTCCTTCATGCCCCCAACGTCCACCGTCGAGAACCCCGCGGAGCGGGCGCTCACCGAATGGAACCACGCGCCCAGGATCCTCCCGGGCAGCTCCAGCGCCCCGAGGGTGCGGGGGTTCGTCCACTCCAGCAGCGCGAACGTGACCGCCCCGAAGGCCATGAGCGACCACGTCCCCACCACGGTGAGCTTGGTGTGCAGCGACCACCGGCTCGGGCGGCGCCGGTTGCCGCGCACCTCGAACAGCACGGGGAACCCGATGCCGCCGATCACGATTCCCACCCCCATGGGGACCAGCACCAGCGCGTCGCCCGCGAACCCGGCGAAGCTGTCGCTCTGCAGGGCGAAGCCGGCGCCGTTGAACGCCGAGACGGCGTGGAACACCCCGCTCCACAGGGCATCCCCGAACGATTGCCCGTGCCCGGTCCAGAACCGGATCGTGAGCACCGCCGCCACCGCGGCCTCCACCGTGAACGTGACCACGAACACCCCGGCCAGCACGCGGCGCACGTCCCGGGGCGACATCGCGCGCGCCTCGCTCTGGGCCACCATCCGCGCGCGCAGACCGATGCTGCGCCCGGCGATCACCAGGATGATCGACCCCGCAGTGAGGATCCCCAGGCCGCCCACCTGGATGAGCAGCAGGATCACCGCCTCGCCGAACGGGCTCCAGTACGTGGGGGTGTCGACGATGGTGTGCCCGGTCACGCACACCGCCGACGCGGAGGTGAACAGCGCCTCCACGAAGCCCGCGCCGCCCGGCCCCTCGCGGCTCACCGGCAGGAGCAGCAGCAGCGTCCCGACGACCACGGCCGCACCGAACCCGGCCACCACCAGCTGGCCTGGCCTGATCGCGCGCGAGGGTCGGGGTGGGCGTGGCGGCACGGCGGCTGGGGTCGCGCCCGGCGGGCGCAGCGGCCCACGGTACTCCCGCGCGGGGACCGGCGCACCCCCACCCGCGGATGCGGTGCCGCCGCCCCGGGGACCGGTGCTACGGTTCCCCGGTCCGCAAGGGGAGTATCCCGGGAGCGGCGACGTCGTCAGTACGGCCGATGAGGCCCGGCGCGCCGGCCCCTGTTTCCAGGGGCGGGAGAGACCTTCGGGAAACGGGGTCCCGTGACCGGGGCCATGGACCGGCGTTTCCTCCGAAGGGTGTGACGGGTGGCGATTCCCCTCTGGGCCTGGTTTGCGCTCGCCGCGCTGGTGGCGGTGCTCATCGCGATCGACCTGCTGGTGTTCGGCCGCGGCGACCACGAGGTGTCCATCAAGGACGCCCTGCTGTGGAGCGTGATCTGGACGGTCCTGGGCGTGGCCTTCGCCGGGGTGATCCTGGTGTGGCACGACAAGGCGCAGGCCGGCGAGTACCTGTCCGGCTACCTCATCGAGCGCACCCTCTCGATGGACAACCTGTTCGTGTTCGCCGTCATCTTCGGCTACTTCGCGGTGCCGTACGGATTGCAGCCCACGATCCTGATGTACGGCATCATCGGGGCGCTGGTGCTGCGCCTCCTGTTCATCCTGGCGGGCGCCGCCCTGCTCGACGCCTTCCACTGGGTGATCTACGTGTTCGGGGCGTTCCTCATCTACACCGCCTACCGGCTGCTCAACGCGCACGGCGAGACGGTGGAACCCGAGAAGAACCCGGTGCTGAAACTCATCCGGTCACGGATGAAGGTGACCGACGACTACCGCGGCACCAAGGTCTTCATCCGGGAGAACGGCATCCGGTACGCCACCCCGGTGCTCGCCGTGCTCGCGGTCGTCGCCACCACCGACGTGATCTTCGCGATCGACTCGATCCCCGCGATCTTCGCCGTCACCCGCGAGCCGTTCATCGTGTTCGCCGCCAACGCCTTCGCCCTGATGGGCCTGCGGGCGCTCTACTTCCTGCTGGCCGGCGCGATGCAGCGGTTCGAGTACCTGAGCCACGGCCTCGCCCTGCTGCTGTCGCTGGTGGGCCTCAAGATGCTGCTGTCGGGCGTGTTCCACCCGCCGGTGTGGGTGACGCTGATCACCATCACCGTCGTGCTGGGCGGCGCGATCGCCTACTCCCTGTGGGTCACCCGGCCGGGCGCCAAGCACGGCCCGCCGCCCACCGCCGCCGCCTAACGGGCGGGCGCCGCCGGGGCGAGGAACTCCACCAGGGCGCGGGCGCCGGGGTCCTCCCCCAGGCGGGTCACCAGCGCCACCATCGCCCGCACCTCGGGGTCCGCCGGTCCGACGCGCTCCACCAGCTGACGCAGGCAGCGGGCCGGCGAGGCGGCGGCGCCGTCCTGGTCGGTGGTGACCCCGGCGACGTCCAGCAGCATCAGCAGGCCCTCGTCGGCGCCCTGGGGGACCGGGAACTCGGCCTCCAGGGGTGCCTCGCCGCGGATGTTCGCCGCCATCGCCGCGAACCCGGTGTGGGCGACGATGCGCGCGAGGTCCTCATGGCCGGCGGCCCGCAGGCGCCGGGCGGTGTCACGCGGGGCGCCGAGGCGGTGCAGCCAGGCGGCGCACAACAGCCGCGCCCGCCGGTCGCGCTCCAGCCGCGCCGAGCGGGCGATGCGCGCGGCCTGCTGGGCGACCCCGCGCGTGCGGCCGTACCCGGCCTCGTCCAGGATGCGGACGGCGAGCTCGTGGGCGCACACCGGCTGGTGCGCGCCCCGCCACAGCTCCGGGAGTGTCCGCGGCGCGCTCAGCGCAGGAGGATGAGGGCCTGGTCGATGACCTGGTGCCCCTCGGCGTCGGCGCGGGCGCGCTCGGCCGCCGGGACCTCGGGCTCCGGGTCCCCCATGAGCGTGGCGGTGAGCGGCTGCCCCGCCCGCTCCTGCGCCTGCCGCACCCACGCCTCGGGGAGGTCCGGGGCGAGCTCGGCGCCGATCATCTCGGCGAACAGCATCGTCCAGGCGCGCGGCACCACGTCGGTGTTGTAGCCGCCGCCGCCCAGCGCGACCCACTTGCCGTCGCACGCCTGCTCGGCCAGCTGGTGCAGGCTGCGGTACAGGCGGGGGAACGCCTCCATGGTGACCTGCAGGTGCGCCAGCGGGTCCTGGTGGTGCGGGTCCGCGCCGTCCTGGGTGACGATGACATCCGGGGCGAAGTCCAGCACCGCGGGGCAGATGACGTCCTCCACGGCCCGCAGGTACGGGGCGTCGCCCGCGTACGGCGGCAGCGGGACGTTGACGGCCGTGCCGGTGGCGTCCCCCACCCCGCGCTCGGCGAGGCTGCCGGTACCCGGGAACAGGTAGCGGCCGCTCTCGTGCACCGAGCAGGTGAGCACCCGGGGGTCCTCGTAGAAGATCCACTGGGTGCCGTCGCCGTGGTGGACGTCCACGTCGATGTACGCCACCCGCTCCGCGCCGGCGTCCAGCAGCGCGTGGATCGCCACGGCGGGGTCGTTGAAGATGCAGAACCCGGCGGCCTTGTTGGCGAAGGCGTGGTGCAGGCCGCCGCCGGCGCTGAACGCCTGGTCGGCCCGGCCCTCCCACACCTCCATCGCCGCCGCGATCGACGCGCCGCACACCAGGGCGGCGGCGTCGTACATGCCCGGGAACGCCGGGGTGTCGCCACCGGGCGAGAGCCCCCACTGGGCGGCCTCGAAGCCGTGGGCGAGCATCGGGTTGGCGCTCATCCGCTGGACGGCCTTCACGTACGCCGCCGCATGGGAGCGCTCGATCTGCGCCTGCGTGGCGGGCTGCGGCTCCACCGTGTACACGCCGGGCCAGTCCAGCAGCCCGTAGGCGCGCATGAGGTCGACGGCCAGCAGCCGCCGCAGGGGCGAGAGCGGGTGCTCGTCCCCCAGGTCGTACGCGGCGGTGGCCTCGGAGGTGACGAACGCGGTCCTGGTCATGCGGTCATGCTCGCACAGTCACCGCGCGCCGAGCCGGACCCTCACCCCCCTCAGCAGGAACGTGTTGCCGCCGCCGTCCACCGCGTTCACCACCACCCGGTAGGTGCCCCGCACCCGCGGGACGGCGAGCGGGACGCTGATCAGCGCCCGCCCGGTCGTGGTGCGGCGCACCACGGGCCCGGCGTTCACCCAGCGGGCGCCGACGCGCCGCTGCAGGCGGATGGTGAGCTTCGCAGCCTCCGCCACCGACACCCGCAGGCGCAGCGACGGCCTGAGCACGAGGCCGCCGCGCAGCCGCGGCGGGGTGGTGTCGGCCGCGGCGGGCGCGCTCACGGTGGGCGTGTTGGCGTTCGTGCCGGTACCGGGGCCGGGGTCCGCGGGCGGCGTGACGGCGGGCGGCCCGACCGACACCGCCGGCGCCTCCACTGCGCCCAGATCCACCACCGCGGTGCCGTCGCCGTCCCCGTCCAGCGGCCGGGCGGCGCCGCCGAAGCCGGTGACGCCGGTGAGGACCGCCGCCGGGTCGCCCGCGTCGATGAGCGGCGATCCCACCTGGGGGGTGAAGTCGCCCTGCACCGGGTTCACGAACACCGCCTGGTGGTTGGTGACGTGGTCGGTCGCGGTGATCGCCCCGGTCCCGCCGCCGGTGTTCTGGTCGACGTTGCCCGTGGCGGGCAGGTTGGTCCACCGCAGCGTCACGTTCGCGGGCCGGCCGCCCGAGGCCTCCCGCTGGACGGGCACCGCGACGCCCGTGATGACGCTGCCCTCCACGTCCACCGACGCCGATTCGGTGCCGTTGTCGGCGACCGCCGCGACGCCCGTCTGGTTCGCGGAGCCGTCGCCCGCGATCGTGACCCGCCGCAGCGCGAACTCGATGGCCTGGTTGCCCGCGTTGAAGTTCCGGGCCCGCACGCCCACGGCGCCGTCACCGCGGGGCTGGATGACCGAGTCGCGCACCGTCGCCCCGAAGCCGTCGGCGCTGAGCCCCACCAGCGCCCGCACGCGGGTGCGGTCGATGGTGACCGGGGCCCCCGAGAAGCGCACGCCGGTGCCCTCGGTCGCGATGCTCGAGTCGGCGATGGTGCAGCTGCAGAAGGCCGAGACGCCGATTGCGCCGGGCGCGCCCTCCTGCACGACCTGCACGCGGTCGAGCGACGCCGTGCCGCCCATGCCGATCCCGTAGCCGGCCACGCCGACCTCGGCGGTGACCAGGACGTCGCGCAGCACGGCCGTGTCGCCGATGAACACGCCGGCCCGGTTGACGTGGCCCACGAACACGTCCAGGTCGCGCACGACGTGCGATCCGCCGAAGACCCGCAGCGCGTAGTCGTTCTGCGGCAGGGACGGGTCGGTGGCGATGACGGTCGCCTCGCCGGGGTTCCCGACGATCTCCACCGGGGACGCCGACGTGTAGGCGAACCCGGCGCCGCCGGGGCGGGCATACGTGCCGGGGCCGATGAGCACCCGGTCGGCGCCCGAGAACGCCGCGGCGGCGTTGAGCGCCGCCTGCAGGTCCCCGGGGAAGCTCTTGTCGGCGTCGCATCCGGTCCGGTCGACGCAGAAGTCGGCCGCCTGGGCCTGCGCGGCGACGGCCAGGCCGCCTGCGGCGGCGGCGAGCATGACTGCGCTGCGGATGCGACGGGACATGGGCACGGGCTCCTGTCTTCCGGTGACGCCGCGAGGCTACGCCCGCCGCCGGGCGTCGGGAACCCGACGATCGGATGGGTCAGGCGGCGCCGGCCCCGGCGACCGCCCACCGCCCGCTCACCAGGCGGGCGACGTTGGTGCCCAGGCGCACGGCGATGAGCAGGCACATCCCCGCCCAGATGCCCGCGATGCCCCAGCCCTCGGTGTGGACGGCGAGGGCCCACGGGGCGAACGCCGCGAAGGCCCCCAGCATCGACCACATGAGGTACCGGGTGTCGCCGGCGCCGATGAGCACGCCGTCCAGCACGAACACCACGGCGTTGGCCGGCTGCATGAGGGCGAAGACCCACCAGATGCGCTCGGCCTGGTCCAGCACGGCGGGGTCGTCGCTGAACACCCCCGGCACCACGGACGCCCCGGCGAGGAGGACGACGGCCGCCACGGCGCCGGCGACCAGGCCCCACAGCACCATGCGGCGGGCCAGGGCCCGCGCGTCGTGGACGTCCCCCGCGCCCAGGGCCGTGCCCACCAGGGTCTGGGCGGCGATCGCCACGGCGTCGAGCACCAGGGCGAGGAAGATGAAGCACCGGAACGCCACCTCGTGTGCCGCCACCTGCTCCGCCCCGGCACGGGCCAGCACCGCGGTGGCGAGCAGGAACGCGCACAGCAGCGCGCCGGTGCGCACGACCAGGTGCCCGCCCAGCTGCAGGAGGCTCCGCATGGCGTCCCGTGCGGGCGGCGCCAGGGCCCGGACCAGCGACGGCACGAAGGCCGCCGCGGCACCGAACTGGGCGATGACCGTGGAAAGGGCGGACCCGGCGATGCCCATGTCCAGCACGAACACCAGGGGCAGCTCGATCGCGATGTTCGCCAGGTTCGCGATCCCCAGGATCACCAGCGGGCGGCGCATCTCCTGCACCCCGCGCAGGTAGCCCTGCCCCGCGAGCGCGACCAGCACCGCCGGCGCGCCGAGGGCGCTGATCCACAGGTACGTCCACGCCTCGCGGGCCACCTGCCCGGATCCGCCCATCACCGAGATGAGCGGGTGCCCCAGGGCGAGCAGGCCGGCGGCCAGGCAGGCCCCCAGGGCCAGGGCGAGCCACAGCGCCTGACCGGCGAGGTGGTCGGCCCGGTCGCGCATCCCGGCGCCGGTGAGCCGGGCCACCCGCGCGGTGGTGGCGTAGGTGAGGAAGTTGAGCAGCCAGACGGCGCTGGAGATGATCCCGCCGGCCACCGCCAGGCCCGCCAGCTGGGTCGTGCCGATGTTGCCCACCACGGCGGCGTCGGCCAGCACGTAGAGGGGCTCGGCGGCGAGCGCCCCGAGGGCCGGCAGCGCGATGCCGAGGATCCGGCGGTCGCGGCTCACGCGCCGGGCAGCACGGCGAGCACCCGCGCCGGCGCCCCGGACCCGCCCGCCAGCGGCAGCACGCCCACGAACAGGGTCGCCCCGCGGGGCGGCAGGGCGCCGAGGTTCACCAGCCCCTCCAGGTGCCACACCCCCGCGGGCAGCGTCACCCGGGCGTGCACGGGGAAGTCCGTCGCCGCGCCGGTGTCGACGCCCAGGGTGTCGATCCCGACGCCCACCACGCCGCGGGACACCAGCAGCTCGGCCGCGTCGACCGCCACGCCCGGGAAGTCCATGCGCCCGATGTACCGCTCCGGGTCCGCCAGGTGCCGCTCCCATCCGGTACGCACCAGCACCGCGCAGCCCGCGGGGACCACGCCGTGGAGCCCCTCGTGCTCGCGCACCGCGGCGGCGGTGAGCAGCGCATGCGGCCCGCCCGGCGCGTCGACGACCACGGCCGGCACCACCAGGCGCTCCGCGGGGATCGCGTCCGCGGCCGTGCCGCCGGCCGTGAAATGGGCCGGGGCGTCCAGGTGGGTGCCCGTGTGCTCGGACATCTCGAACCGCCGGGTGAAGAACCCGTCCGCGGCGAGCTCCGCCTCGGCGGTCATCACCGGCGGGGCGTTGCCCGGCCACATCGGGGTGACGGCCGACAGCGGCTGGGTGAGGTCGATCACGCGGATCCCGGGCGCCGGGGCGCCCGGAAGGAGAGACTCCGGCATGTGCAGAGCGTAGACAGCCCCCGGGTGGACGCGGTCGTGGTGGGCGCCGGGATCGCCGGCCTCGCCACCGCCCGGCATCTGACGGCCGCCGGCCGCACCGTGGCGGTGCTCGAGGCACGCGACCGGGTGGGCGGGCGCCTGTGCTCGCGCGACGGCCTGGACCTCGGCGCCACGTGGTTCTGGGCCAACGAGCCGCGGGTGCAGGCGCTCATCGCCGAGCTGCGGCTGCCCGTGCACCAGCAGCACCTCGCCGGAGACGCCGTCTACGAGGCCGGCGGGGCGGTGCGCCGCCTGCACGGCAACCCCCTGGACGTGCCGGGCGGCCGGCTCACCGGCGGCATGCAGGGCCTCGCCGAGGCGGTCGCCGCGGCGCTTCCCGCCGGGACCGTCCGCACCGGCATCGCGGTCACCGCGATCGCCGCCGCGGAGGACGGGGTCACCGTCGCCTGGGACGGCGGCGCCCTGCATGCGGCCCATGCGGTGGCCGCCCTGCCGCCGGCCCTCGCCGCGGCCCGCATCGCGTTCACCCCGGACCTCCCGCCGCAGCTCCGCGCGCTCGCCGAGGCGACGCCGGTGTGGATGGGCGCGGTGGTGAAGGTGGTCGCCCGGTACGCGGTCCCGTTCTGGCGGGAGGCGGGCCTGGCGGGCGCCGCGGTGAGCCACGACGGCCCGCTGCGCGAGATCCACGACATGAGCGGCCCGCACGGCGAGCCGGCCGCCCTGTTCGGCTTCGCGATGCCCGGTCCCGGAGAGCCGGCACCCAGCCGGGGCGAGGTGGTCCGCCAGCTCACGGGGCTGTTCGGCCCGGCGGCCGCCACGCCCGAGGACGTGCTCGTGCAGGACTGGCGGCTGGAGGCCCGCACGTCCCCGCCGGGCGTGGAGGCCCTGGGCGCGCTGGGGCTGTTCGGGCACCCCGGGTACCGGGAACCCGCATTGGGAGGCCGCCTGCACTGGGCGTCCACCGAGACCGCGGAGCGGTTCGCGGGGCACGTGGAGGGCGCGCTGGACGCCGCCGCGCGGGCATCGGCCGCCATCACGGCCGCCTCGGTCTCAGCCTCCACCTGAGCGTGAGTGCGCCCGATCGGGCGCATGGAGGGATCTCACCGTTCCTCGATCCGGCGTCCCGCCTGCCGATGCAGTTCCTGACGTACGTCCAGGAGCTGGATCCCCACGGGCCAGACACGCCGACATCCCCCGCCGCAGTCCCCCACGCGCGCGCACCCCGCGGTGCGATGGATCCTCGCTGCCCTGGCGGCGGTGCTGCTGGCACTGCTGACGGCCTCGGGCGCCCTGGGCGCGGACGGCTTCGCGCCGTCCTGGCAGCTGCGCGCATCCCAGTCCGGGAGCGACGGCGACTCGTGGACCTCGACGGACCCCAACGTCGCCTACAACTCCCAGGACGACGAGTACCTGGTGGTGTGGACCGGCACCGTCGGCGCGACCGACGAGCACGAGGTCTACGGCCGCCTGGCGGACCGCAACGGCAAGTGGCTGGGCTCCCAGTTCCGCATCTCCCACGTCGGGACCGACGGCGACACCCTCCGTGACGCCGCCAACCCGTCGGTCGCCTACGACCCCACGAACGACCGCTACCTGGTGGTGTGGCAGGGCGACTACCAGGCCGACGGCGCGGACGAGATCTACGGCGTGCTGGTCTCCGCCGCCGGCGCCACCGTGGGCAGCGAGGTGCGGCTGTCGGACATGGGGGGCACCGACAGCTCGACCCTGTACGACGCCTCCTGGCCCGACGTCGCCTACAACCCCGTCAACAGCGAGTTCCTCGTGGTGTGGATGGGCGACGACAACACCGGGTCGCTCGTCGACAACGAGTTCGAGATCTACGGGCAGCGGGTCACCGCCGCCGGCGCGGAGACGGGCACCAACGACGTCCGGCTGTCGGACATGGGCCCGGACGGCAACAGCGCCTACACCGCCAACTTCCCCCGGGTCGCGGCGGACACCACCACCGGCAAGTACCTGGTGACCTGGACCGGCGACGACAACACCGCGCCGCTGGTGGACGGCGAGTGGGAGGCCTGGAGCCAGCTCGTCAACGCCAACGGCACCGAGAACGGCACCGACACGCGCCTGTCGGACATGGGGCCCAACGGCAGCGCCCTCTACACCGCCAACCGCGCGGACGTGGCCTACAACTCCGTCGACACCGAGTACCTGGTGGCGTGGGAGGGCGACGACAACACCGCGCCCCTGGTGGACGGCGAGAACGAGATCTTCGTCCAGAAGGTCACGGCGGCCGGCGCCGAGACGGGCACCAACGACATCCGCATCTCCGACATGGGCACGGACGGCAGCACGCTGTACGCCGCCCAGGTCCCGAGCGTCGCGTTCAACCCGGTCGCCGGCCAGTACCTCGTCGCCTGGCAGGGCGATGACACCTCGTCGACCGCCATCGACGGGCAGATCGAGATCTGGGCGCAGCGCCTGGACTCGAACGCCGCGCAGGTGGGCGACAACGACCGCCGGATCTCCCGGGCCAACCTCACCACCTCGGGCACCGCCAAGGGCGCCCTGACGGTCGCCCTCGCCGCCTCCACCCGGGCGAAGAAGTGGCACCTGGCCTGGGAGTCCGACCCGGCCCTGGGGTCCCTGAACGACAACGAGTACGAGATCTACGACTCGATCCTGGGCATCGACCCGGGCATCGACATGGCGACGTCCGGGAACATCGCCCTGCGGATCGACGGTGCGGCCGCGAACACCAACTCCGGCTTCACCCTCCGCGACGCCGGCGACGTCAACAACGACGGCATCAGCGACGTCCTGGTCGGCGCGCCCGCATCGTGGGCCGGCGGCAGCGGTGCCGCCGCCTCCTACGTGGTGTGGGGCGGGTCCCTGCCCCGCACGGTGGACCTGAACGCCCTGGGGACCAACGGCTTCAAGATCAACGCGCCCAGCGGCAGCGGAGTCGGCATGGGCGGCGTCGCGATGGGCGACCTCAACGCCGACGGCTACGACGACATCGCGCTGACGGGCTACAGCAAGGCCTACGTGGTGTTCGGCAAGGCCACCACGACCGCGGTGGACGTCGCCTCGCTCGGCAGCGGCGGCTACGTCGTGGACGGGTCCACCCTCAGCTCCTCCAGCGGCTGGGCGGTCGACGCCGGCGACGTCAACGGCGACGGCAAGCTCGACCTGATCGCCGCGCAGGACCAGGCCGACCTGAACTCCCGCACGAACTCCGGGTCGGTGTTCGTCGTGTTCGGCAAGAGCACCACGACCACCGTGAACCTGGCGTCGCTCGGCACGGACGGATGGCGCATCGACGGCGCCAGCTCGGGCATCAAGGCCGGGTACAACGTGGGTGCCGGCGACGTCACCGGCGACGGCAAGGCCGACATCCTGGTTGGCGCCAACCTGGCCGACAACAACTTCCGCACGGACTCCGGGTCCGTGTGGGTGGTGTTCGGCAAGGCGGGCACCGGCAACGTCGACCTCAACTCGCTGGGCAGCGCCGGCTACCGCATCGACGGCGCCGTCTCCCTGGACGAGCTCTCGAGCGCCACGGCCCTGCCGGACATGAACGGCGACGGCATCGGCGAGGTCGCCGTGGGCGCGCCGTGGGCCTGGGTGGCGGAGCACAACGTCAGCACGGGCGCCGCCTACGTGCTGTGGGGCAAGACCAGCACGTCGACCATCGACCTGAACTCCCTGGGGTCACAGGGCTACCGCATCACCGGCGTGGGCGACAACGACGGCACGGGCATCACGGTGCGGTCCGCCGGCGACATCGACAACGACGGCACCGCCGACCTGTACGTGGGCGCCGAGTACACGGACAACAACAGCCGGACCGACTCCGGGTCCGGGTACATCGTGTTCGGCAAGGCGAACACCGACGAGGTCAACCTCGACGGGCTCGGCACCCAGGGCTTCCGCATCGACGGCGCCGCGGCGAGCGACAACCTCGGCTCGAGCGAGAGCGGCCAGGGCGGCGGCGTGATCGCCGACCAGAACGCCGACGGCTTCGACGAGGTCCTCGCCCCGGCGATGATGGCGGACCCCTCGGCCCGCACGAACGCCGGCCAGAGCTACATCGTCTCCCCCGCCCTGATGCTGGCCACCGTCACGACGGACTCGGCGACGTCGATCACCACGACCGGCGCGACGCTGAACGGGACCTACAACGGCAACGGGCAGTCCGGGTACTCGTTCTTCGAGTGGGGCACGAGCACCGCGTACGGCAGCTCCACGTCCCGCACCGCGAGCGGCACCGGCGCGGGCACCGCGACCGCGTCCATCACGGGCCTCACCGCCAACACGCTGTACCACTACCGGCTGGTCGTCGAGGACGTCGACGGCTTCCGCAGCTACGGCGGCGACCAGATCTTCAGCACCGAGAACACCGCGCCGGGCTCCCCGTCGGTGAGCGGCGGTGCGGCGAACTGGCAGAACGTCGCCTCGCAGACGATCACCGCGACCGGCGGCGACGACTACCAGGGGACGGGCGCGGCGACCGGGCAGCTGGCCCGCTACGAGTTCGACGCCGGATCCGGCAGCAGCGTGGCCGACCGCACGGGCAACGGCTACTCGCTGCTGCTCAACCCCACGTCCACCTGGACGACGGACCGCTTCGGGAATCCCAACTCGGCGATCGCGTTCAGCAACGGCGGGTCCGCCGACATCCAGGGCAGCTTCACCACCGGCGGAACGATGTCGGTCGCCATGTGGGCGAAGTTCGACAACCTCAACGGCAGCTGGTCGCGCCTGTTCGACTTCGGCGGCTACGGCGGCACCGGGGCACTGAACGTCTTCGCCCTCTCCAAGCAGGGCGCGGGCAGCGACGACCTGCGGCTGGTCGTCGAGGACTGGGACTCGTCGCCCACCTACGTGGACGGGATCTACGCCAACAACGTGATCCAGGTGGGCAAGTGGCAGCACTACGTCGCCACCATCGACGCCACGGGCCTCATGAAGCTGTACGTCGACGGCGTGCTGGTGGCCTCGGGCGGCTCCCACCCCCTGCAGAGCGGCGTCCGCGACAACTACTTCTTCGGGACCTCGAACTTCATCGCCGACGACGAGCTCGAGGGGGCCATCGACGGCGTCGTGATCACCAACAACGTCCTGTCGGCCTCCGACGCCGCCGCCCTGGCCGGTGCGTCCGGCGTGAAGCGGTACGAGTACCGCACCTCCACCGACGGCGGCACCACCTGGAGCTCGGCGACCACCGGCACGTCGCTCACCGTGACCGCCGAGGGCGAGACGCGCGTGCAGTACCGGGTGGTGGACAACAACAACGTCGCGGGGGCCTGGACCCCCACGACGGCGACCGCCGCGTCCATGGCCCGCATCGACCGGACCTCCCCCGGCACCCCGGGGGCGGCGGGCGGCAGCACCACGTGGTCGAACGCCGCCTCGGCGACGGTGACGGCCCAGCCGGGCACCGACACCGGGCCCACCGGGCTGAAGGCCAGCTACTTCAACAACATGACCCTCACCGGGTCGCCGGTGCTCACCCAGACCGAGAACGTGGACTTCACGTGGACCGGGTCGCAGCCGGACCCGCTGGTGAACGCGACCGGCTTCTCGGCGCGATGGGAGGGCGGCGTCACCGCGCCCACCACGGGCACGTACACGTTCCAGACCCAGTCCGACGACGGCATCCGGCTGTGGGTCAACGGCCAGCAGGTCATCAACGACTGGTCCGACCACCCGCTCAGCACGGTGACCTCGGCGGGGGTCGCCCTCACCGCCGGCCAGACCTACCCGGTGGTGCTCGAGTACTACCAGAACACCGGCGGCGCCCAGGCGCACCTGCTGTGGCAGACGCCGGGGTCCGGGTCGTACGTGGCGATCCCCAAGGCGCAGCTCTCCCCCCTCACCTACGAGTACCGGCAGAGCACCGACGGGGGAACAACCTGGTCCCCCACCCCTGTGACCGGCGCCCAGGCGACGGTGACCGAACAGGGCGAGACGCAGGTCCAGTACCGCGCGACCGACGCCGCTGGGAACGTCTCCGGCTGGGGACCCGCCTCGGGGACCGCGGGCGCGACGGTCCGCCTCGACCGCACCGGGGCGGGCGGGAACAGCGGGTCGGAGCTGGTCAGCAACGGCAGCTTCGAATCGCCTGCGCTCGGGTCCGGGTTCCAGACCGGCAGCGCCGGCCAGGGATACGGGGCGTGGAGCATCACCTCCGGCACCGTCGAGCTCTACGCCACGACGGGCGGCTGGAACGCCGCGGCCGGCAGCCAGTCGGTCGACATGGACGGCAGTCCCGGTCCCGGCGCCATCAGCCAGACGATCACGACGACGCCCGGCACCGTGTACCGCATCTCCTTCGCGCTGTCCGGGAATCCCGGCGGCACGCAGGGCGTGAAGGAGCTTCAGGTGGGATGGGGCGGCTCCGCCCTGAGGACCGTCCGGTTCGACACCACCGGCCGCAGCACGACCGCCATGGGATGGACCACGGTCACCCTGGAGGCGACCGCGACGTCCACGAACACGGCGCTGACCTTCCAGAGCCTCTCGTCCGGCGGGAACAACGGGCCGGCGATCGACAACGTCTCCGTCGTCCCCCAGAGCGGTCCCACCGTGAGCGGCGGGTCCCTGAGCTGGCAGAGCGTGCCGTCGGTGACCGTGACCGGGTCCGCCGGGACGGACGCCCTCTCGGGCGTGGCGAGCTACCAGTACCGCACCTCCACCGACGGCGGCTCCACGTGGGGCTCCGCGACCGCCGGCAGCAGCGCGGTGATCAGCGCCGAGGGCGAGACCCTCGTCCAGTTCCGCGGCGTCGACAACGCGGGCAACACCGGCCCGTGGGCGCCGTCGAGCGCGACGGCCGGCAGCACGGTCCGCATCGACCGCACCATCCCCACCGACCCCACCGTCTCCGGCGGGTCGCTGAGCTGGCAGAGCGTGCCGGGCATCACGTTCACCGCCACCGGGTCGAGCGGCGGAGCGAGCGGTCTGGGGAGCTACAGCTACCGAACGAGCACCGACAACGGCTCCACCTGGAGCAGCGCAGTCACCGGCGGCACGTGGGGCGCGAACGCATGGACGTCGGCCGTCGCCGGCGGGGCCGACGTGCCGCAGGTGGGCGTCGACTCGGCGGGCAACGCCGTCGCGGTCTGGCGGCAGTACAACGGCGCGAACTACGAGGTGTACACCGCGTCACGCCCGGCGGGCGGCAGCTGGGGAACGCCGGCGGCGCTCACCACTGGGGCCCCCGACCCGCAGACCGTCGCGCTGGCCGTGGGCGCCGACGGCACCGCCGTGGCGGTGTGGGACCGGTACGACGGGTCGAACTACCGCATCTACGCCGCGGTGCGCAGCTCCTCCGGCGTCTGGGGCACCCCCGCGGCGATCTCCACGGCGGGCAGCATGGCGCTCAACCCGAAGGTGGCGATCGACGCCACCGGCAACGCCGTGGCCGCATGGGAGCAGGGCGGCGTCCAGGCGGCCCGGTATTCCGGGGGCGCATGGGGCAGCCCGCAGACGGTGGGGTCGACCGGTGCGGACCAACCCCGCGTCGCGATGAACGCCACCGGCGAGACCGCCCTGGTGTGGCGCCGCTCGGACGGCACGAACACGCGCACCGAGGCGGCGACCCGTTCCGGCAGCGGCGCCTGGAGCGCCGTGTCGGTGATCTCCGCCTCGGGCCGTGACGCCCAGAGCCCCAACGTGGCCGTCACCCCGGCGGGCGCCATGGTCGCCACGTGGATCCGCTCGGACGGCACCAACACCCTCGTCCAGACCTCCGAGCGCCCGTCCGGCGGCGCGTGGGGCGCCGGCGTGTCCCGGTCGGCCGCCGGTCAGAACGCCACCGGGCCCCAGATCGCGTCGCACGCCGACGGCGGGATCGTCCTCACCTGGACCCGGTACGACGGCACCGCCTGGCGGGTGCAGGCCATCGAGCGCACCGGGGCCGGCACCTGGGGATCGGTGTCGGACATGTCCGATCCCGCCCAGAACGGCTTCGGGCCGTCGGTGGCGACCTCCGCGAACGGCGACGCGATCCTGACCTGGTACCGCTGGGACGGCGCCCGCTACCGGGTGCAGTCGAGCGTGAAAACCTCCGGCGGCTCGTGGGGCGCGACCACCACGCACTCCGACACCGGGGCGACCGCCTACCAGGTGCAGGCGGCGATGGCGCCGGACGGCACCGCGGTCCTGGTGTGGCAGTACTCCGGCTCCCCCAGCCGCATCCAGTCGGCGGTGCGCACCGCCGACGGGCGCGCCACCGTCGCGGCCGAGGGCACGACGCTGGTGCAGTTCCGCGCGACCGACGGCGCCGGCAACGTGGGCAACTGGGCCCCCGCGAGCGCCGTGGCCGGGAACACCGCGAAGATCGACCGCACCGCCCCGGGCGCCCCCACCCTCACCGGCGGGTCGCTGCTGTGGCGCAGCGTGTACTCGGCGTCGATCACCGCCTCCGCCGCGAGCGACCCCCTGTCCGGGGTCTCCGGGTACGAGTACCGCACGTCCACCGACGCCGGGTCCACCTGGAGCTCGGCGACCTCGGGCGCCACCGCGACGGCGTCGGCGAACGGCGAGACCCTCGTGCAGTTCCGGGCCACGGACACCGCCGGCAACGTCGGCTCCTGGAGCCCGTCGTCCGCCGGGGCGACCAACACCATCCGCATCCAGCGCAACACGATCGTGCTGCGCGGGCAGACCTCCAACACCAACAGCGGCGGCGCTTCCCTGGTGCTCACCGTGCCGGCCGGCACGGTCGCCAACGACCTCCTGCTCGCCCAGGTCGCCGTGGACGGGGGCTCCGGCACCACGATCACGGCGCCCGCCGGGTGGACGCTCATCGGCCGCACCGACGTGGGTTCGACCGCCCACGCCATCTACCAGCGCACCGCCACCGGGTCGGAGACGGCGACCTACACGTGGACGTTCAGCGGCAGCCTCGGGGCCTCCGGCGGCATGGTGGGCTACGCCGGGGTGGAGCCGTCCTCGCCGACGACCACCACCATCAGCACCTCCGGCACCGGCACGCCGTTCAACGTGACCGCCCCCACGGTCACGGTCCCGGACTCGATGCTGGTGATCCTGCTCGCGCAGGACTCCAACGGGACGCTGACGGCGCCCGCATCGATGTCCCAGCTGTACCAGTCGGCGTACGCGGGCCCCCGCCCCGGGGTGATCGCCCTGGACGAGCCGCAGCCCACCACCGGCTCGCCGGGCGTGAAGTCCACCACCGCGAGCCCGGGCGTCGCGTTCAACGCGCGCTCGCTGGTGCTGCGGCCGCTGGACACCACGGCCCCCACCACCCCCACGGTGAGCGGCGGGTCGTTGTCCTGGCAGAGCGTGGCGTCGGTGACGGTGTCGGCGTCCGGCTCGACCGACGCCAACACCGGCGTCACGAGCTACCAGTACCGCACCAGCACCGACGGCGGATCCACCTGGGGGTCGGCGACCACCGGCGCGAGCGTCGCGATCAGCGCCGAGGGCACCACCCTGGTGCAGTTCCGGGCCGTCGACGGCGCGGGCAACGCCAGCGCCTGGACGCCCTCCTCCGCAGGCGCCGGGAACACCGTCAAGCTCGACCGCACCGCCCCCGGCACCCCCACCGTGTCCGGCGGTTCGCTGAGCTGGCAGAGCGTCGCCTCGGTCACCGTGAGCGCCTCGGCCGGCACCGACGCCACCTCCGGGGTGAGCGGCTACGAGTACCGCACCAGCACCGACGGCGGCACCACGTGGGCCGCCACGGCCACCTCCGGCGCGGCCGCGACGATCACCGAGCAGGGCGAGACCCTCGTCCAGTTCCGGACCATCGACAACGCCGGCAACGTCTCGGCCTGGACGCCGTCCTCGGCGGGCGCCGGCAACACGGTGCGCATCGACCGGACCGGCCCCGGCGGGAACCCCGGTGCGGAGCTGGTCACCAACGGCGGGTTCGAGACGCCCGCCGCCGGCAGTTTCACCGTCCGCAGCACCTCGTTCACCGGTTGGACGATCGTCTCCGGCGACATCTCGCTGGTCGGGAGCTACTGGCAGGCCGCCGCGGGCAGCCAGTCGCTGGAGCTTCACGGCACCGTGCCGGGCAAGGTGTCCCAGACCCTCGCCACGACGGCCGGGGCGACCTATCGCATCACCTTCCAGCAGGCACCAAACCCCGATCCCAGCGCCTCGTCGCTTCAGGAGATGCAGGTCGAGTGGGGCGGTGCGGTCCTGCGATCCGTCCGTCGCACCAAGTCTGGAAGCCTGGCCGCGATGGGATGGCAGACCGTGACCCTCGAGGCCACGGCCACCGGGTCGAGCACGACCCTCGCCTTTGCCGCGCTGAGCAGCGGGAACATGGGCATGGCGATCGATGCGGTCTCGGTCACCCAGCAGGCCGGCCCCACGGTGAGCGGCGGGTCGCTGTCCTGGCAGAGCGTGGCCTCGGTCGCGATCACCGGGGCGTCCGCGACCGACGCGTTCTCGGGGGTGGCGAGCTACCAGTACCGCACCAGCACCGACGGCGGCTCCACCTGGGGGTCGGCGACCGCCGGGTCGACCGCGACCATCAGCGCCGAGGGCGAGACCCTCGTGCAGTTCCGCGGCGTCGACAACGCCGGGAACACCGGTCCCTGGGCCCCGTCGACCTCCACCGCCGGCAGCACCGCGCGCATCGACCGCACCGCACCGGCCGCTCCCACGGTGGGCGGCGGGTCGCTGTCCTGGCAGAGCGTCGCCTCCGTCGACGTGAAGGCCTCCGGCGGCAGCGACACGGGCGGCTCCTCGCTCTCCGGGTACGAGTACCGCACGTCCACCGACGGCGGCACCACATGGGGCACCGCCACCTCCGGCGGCACCGCGACGATCAGCGCCGAGGGCGAGACGCTCGTCCAGTTCCGGACCGTCGACGGCGCGGGCAACACCAGTGCGTGGACCCCCGCCTCGGCGACCGCCGGCAGCACCGCCCGCATCGACCGCACTGCCCCGGGCACCACCACGGTGACCGGCGGCTCCACCTCCTGGCAGTCGGTGGCGTCGGTGACCGTCACCGGCTCCGGCGCCACGGACAGCGGCGGCTCGGCGGTGAGCGGCTACCAGTACCGCACCAGCACCGACAACGGCTCCACCTGGGGCTCCGCGACCTCCGGCGGCTCGGTGGCGGTGACCGCCGAGGGCACGACGCTCGTGCAGTTCCGCGCCGTGGACGGCGCGGGCAACACGGGGGCTTGGTCGCCCTCCTCGGCCACGAGCGGCAGCACCGTCAAGCTCGACCGCACCGCCCCCTCCGCCCCCACCGTGAGCGGCGGGTCGAGCAGCTGGCTCAGCCAGGCGTCCACGACGGTGACCGCATCGGGCTCCACCGACGCCACCGCCGGCGTGTCGGGCTACGAGTACCGCACCAGCACCGACGGCGGCTCCACCTGGAGCGCGGGCACCTCCGGGGCCGCCGCGACGATCACCGCCGAGGGCACGACGCTCGTGCAGTTCCGCGCCGTGGACGTCGCGGGCAACGCGAGCGCGTGGACCCCGGCGTCCGCCACCGCGGGGAGCACCGTCAAGCTCGACCGCACCGCCCCCGGCACCCCCACCGTGTCCGGCGGTTCGCTGAGCTGGCAGAGCGTCGCCTCGGTCACCGTGACCGCATCGGCCGGCACCGACGCCACCTCCGGGGTGAGCGGCTACGAGTACCGCACCAGCACCGACGGCGGCACCACCTGGGCCGCCACGGCCACCTCCGGCGCCAGCGCCGCCATCACCGAGCAGGGCGAGACCCTCGTCCAGTTCCGGACCATCGACAACGCCGGCAACGTCTCGGCCTGGACGCCGTCCTCGGCGGGCGCCGGCAACACCGTGCGCATCGACCGGACCGGCCCCGGCGGCAACCCGGGCGCTGAGCTCGTGACCGACGGCGGGTTCGAGACACCGTCGATAGGAGTGTCCCTCCACTCGCGGCAGACCACCAGTTTCGGCGGCTGGACCGTGAGCTCCGGGAACGTGGACCTCACCGGGGCCGAGTGGATCGCCGCGTCCGGGTCGCAGAGCCTGGACCTCAACGGCGACCAGCCCGGCGCCGTGACGCAGACGCTCGCCACCACCGCGGGGGCCACCTACCGCATCACCTTCCGCATGAGCGGCAACATGATGGGCGGGGCCCTGCTGACCGGGATGCGGGTGGACTGGGGCGGCTCAGCGCTGCGCACGGTCCGCTTCGACACCACCGGCGCGACCAGCGGCTCCCCGGGCTGGACGACCGTGACGCTGGAGGCCACGGCGAGCTCCTCGAGCACCGCCCTCACCTTCACCAGCCTCACCGCGGGCGTGTACGGCCCCGCGATCGACGACGTGTCGGTGACCCAGCAGGCCGGCCCCACCGTGAGCGGCGGGTCGCTGAGCTGGCAGAGCGTCGCATCGGTCGCCGTGACCGGCGCCTCCGCCACCGACGCGCACTCCGGTGTCGCGAGCTACCAGTACCGCACCAGCACCGACGGCGGCTCCACCTGGGGGTCGGCGACCGCCGGGTCGACCGCGACCATCAGCGCCGAGGGCGAAACCCTCGTGCAGTTCCGCGGCGTCGACAACGCCGGCAACACCGGCCCCTGGGCGCCCGCGACCTCCACCGCCGGCAGCACCGCCCGCATCGACCGGACCATCCCGGTGGCCCCGACGGTGAGCGGCGGTTCGCTGAGCTGGCAGAGCGTCGCCTCGATCGCGATCACCGCCTCGTCGTCCACCGACACCGGCGGCTCCTCCCTCTCGGGCTACCAGTACCGCACCTCCACGGACGGCGGCACCACGTGGGGGACCGCCACGTCCGGGTCGACGGCGACCATCACCGCCGAGGGCGAGACCCTGGTGCAGTTCCGCTCGGTCGACGGCGCGGGGAACACCAGCGCCTGGACGCCCGCCTCGGCGACCGCCGGGTCCACCGCCCGCATCGACCGCACCGCCCCCGGGGCGGCGACCGTGAGCGGCGGCTCCACCTCCTGGCAGTCGGTCGCCTCGGTCACCGTCACCGGCTCGGGCGCCACCGACTCCGGCGGGTCCGCGCTGAGCGGCTACGAGTACCGCACCAGCACCGACAACGGCACCACCTGGGGCTCCGCGACCTCCGGCACCTCGGTGGCGATCACCGCCGAGGGCACCACCATCGTGCAGTTCCGCGCGCTGGACAACGCCGGCAACGCCGGCGCCTGGGCGCCCGTCTCCGCCACCTCCGGCAGCACCGTCAAGCTCGACCGCACCGCCCCCACCGCACCCACGGTGAGCGGCGGGTCCACCAGCTGGCTCAACCAGGCTTCCACCACCGTCACCGCCTCCGCGTCCACCGACGCTGTCCGGGGTGCCGGGTACGAGTACCGCACCAGCACCGACGGCGGCACCACCTGGGACTCCGGGACCGCCGGGTCCAGCGCGGTGGTGAGCGCCGCCGGTGAGACGCTGGTGCAGTTCCGGGCCCTGGACGTCGCAGGGAACGCCGGCGTCTGGACCCCGGCGAGCGCCACCGCCGGGTCCACCGTCCGCCTGGACCGGACGTCCCCCACCGCCACCACGGCCGCGGCGAGCGGCATCGGGACCGGCACCGCCACCCTCAACGGCTCGGTCAACCCGGGCGGCGGATCGGCGACCGACGCGTGGTTCGAGTGGGGCACCTCGCCGGGCAGCCTCACCAACACCACGGCGATCTCCCCGGCGGGCACCGGCTCCTCCGCCGTGGCGCAGACCGCGGCCATCAGCGGCCTGGCGTTCAACAGCACCTACTACTTCCGGATGGTCGCCGAGGACGCCGCGGGCAACCGCACCAACGGCAGCACCCTCAGCGTCACGACCGACAACGCCTTCACCTGGATCGACGAGTGGTCGTCCGCCGGCAGCGGCACCGGGCAGATCACCTCGGCGGAGGACGTCGAGGTGGGCCCCGACGGGCGCGCCTACGTGGCCGACTCCGGCAACGACCGCATCCAGGTGTTCGACTTCCAGGGCAACTTCATCCGGGCGTTCGGCACCTCCGGCACCGGGGCGACGCAGCTGAGGAGCCCGCGGGGCATCGCGTTCAACGCCTCCGGCGACGTGTTCGTCGCCGACCACGACAACGGGCGCGTCCAGGTGTTCAGCAGCACCGGCACGCACATCCGCACGTTCGGCGGCGGCACCCTCAGCGCCCCCAACGGCATCGCCATCGCCGCCAACGGCGAGGTGTTCGTCACCGACGAGGCCATCGACCAGGTCTTCGTGTTCGACCAGACCGGCGCCCTGCAGCGCAGCTTCGGGTCCTCCGGGTCCGGTCCGGGCCAGATCACGCTGGGCGAGAACATCGCCGTGAACGGCACCCACGTGTTCGTGACCGACGAGTCGCTCAACCGGATCAGCCGGTTCACCCTCGCCGGCGCCTTCGTGAACTCCTGGAGCACCGTCCCGCCCATCCCTGGGATGAGCACCCCGCAGGACATCGAGGTGGACGGCAGCGGCGACGTCTACGTCACCAACTACGGCACCGGCCTCATCCACGTCTACGACGTCACCGGCGCGGCCCGCGGCCAGTTCGGCACCCCCGGGTCCGGCGCCGGCCAGCTGTACAGCCCCATCGGCATCGCCGTCGCGCCGAACGGGACGGTCCTGGTGACCGACCTCGGCCGGAACCGGGTGCTGCGCTACGCGCCCGGGTCGCTGGACGTGACGCCGCCCACCGACCCCACGGTGGCCGGCGGGTCCCTCTCCTGGCAGAGCATCGCCAACGTCACCGTCTCCGCCTCGGGCTCCTCGGACCCCGGCGGGTCCGGCGTCGCCGGCTACGAGTACCGCACCTCCACGGACGGCGGCACCACCTGGACCGGCGCCACGTCCGGGGCGTCGGTGGTGGTGAGTGCCGAGGGCGAGACCCTCGTCCAGTTCCGCGCGGTCGACGTGGAGGGCAACGTCTCCGCCTGGACGCCGTCGAGCGCCGACGCCACCAACACCGTCCGGCTCGACCGCACCGCCCCGTCCGACCCCACCGTGGGCGGCGGGTCACTGTCCTGGCAGAGCGTCGCGAGCATCGCGATCTCCGCCTCGGGCAGCACGGATGCCGGCGGGTCGGGCCTGTCGGGCTACGAGTACCGCACCAGCACCGACGGCGGCGCCACCTGGTCGCCCACCGTCACCTCCGGCAGCTCGGTCACCGTGACCGAGCAGGGCGAGACCGTGGTGCAGTACCGCGCCGTCGACGGCGCGGGCAACACCTCCGCGTGGGCACCCGCCTCCCCCACGGCCGGGTCCACCGCCCGCATCGACCGCACCGCCCCCGGCGGCAACCCCGGCGCCGAGCTGGTGAACAACGGCAGCTTCGAGACGCCGGCCGTCGGCTCCACCACCACGTACTCCACCTCGTTCGGCGGCTGGGCCGTCACCGGGAGCGTCGACCAGGTCACGACCTGGACCACGCCCGCCGGCACGCGCGCCCTGGACCTCAACGGCACCGCGACCGGCACCGTCACCCAGACGCTCACCACCACGCCGGGCGCGGTCTACCGCATCACCTTCCGCATGGCGGGCACCCCCACCGGCACCGCGATCAAGCAGATGCGGGTGAACTGGGGCGGCTCGGCCCTGCGCACCCTGCGGTTCGACATCACCGGGCACACCGCCGGGTCGATGGGCTGGCAGACGGTGAGCCTCGAGGCCGTCGCCAGCGGCTCCAGCACCGCCCTGGCCTTCCAGAGCCTCACCGCCGGCAGCGCCGGCATCGCCCTGGACGACGTCTCGGTGACGGAGCAGGCCGGTCCCACCGTGAGCGGCGGGTCCCTGAGCTGGCTCAACCAGGCGTCCACCACCATCACCGGCGCGGACGCCACCGACGCGCACTCCGGCGTCTCGGGCTACGAGTACCGCACCAGCACCGACGGCGGCTCGACCTGGGGCTCCGCCACCGCGGGCGCCGCCGCGACCGTCACCGCCGAGGGCGAGACCCTCGTGCAGTTCCGCGCCACCGACAACGCCGGCAACGCCGGCCCGTGGCTGCCCGCCACGCCCGACGCGGGGTCGACCGTCCGGCTGGACCGCAGCGACCCCACCGCCCCCACGGTGAGCGGCGGGTCACTGGCCTGGCAGGACACGGTGTCGATCACGATCGGCGCCTCCGGGTCCACGGACGCCGGCGGGTCGGCGCTGACCGGCTACGAGTACCGCACCTCCACCGACGCGGGCACCAGCTGGAGCGGTGCGACCGCCGGGTCCTCGTACGTGGTGACCGCCGAGGGCGAGACGCTCGTGCAGTACCGGTCGGTCGACGGCGCCGGCAACACCAGCGCATGGACGCCCGCCACGGCCACCGCCGGGTCCACCGCCCGCATCGACCGCACCGACCCGGGCGTCCCGGCCGTGTCGGGCGGCTCCGCGGCATGGCAGTCGGTGGCGTCCGTGACCGTGTCGGCCTCCGGCGCGACGGACTCCGGCGGTTCCGCGGTCGCCGGCTACGAGTACCGCACCTCCACCGACGGCGGCACGACCTGGGACACCGCGACGGCGGGCCCGTCGGCGGTGATCACCGCCGAGGGCGAGACGCTCGTGCAGTTCCGCGCGGTCGACAACGCCGGCAACGCCGGCGCCTGGGAGCCGTCTCCGGCGACCGGCGCCTCGACGGTCCGCATCGACCGCACGAACCCCACCGCCCCCACCGTGAGCGGCGGGTCCCTGAGCTGGCAGAACGTCGCCTCGATCACCATCACCGGCGCGGCCTCCACCGACGCCGGCGGGTCGGCGCTGTCGGGCTACGAGCACCGCACCTCCACCGACGGCGGCTCCACGTGGAGCGCCGCCACCGCCGGCGGCAGCCTCACGGTGACCGCCGAGGGCGAGACGCTGGTGCAGTACCGGTCCGTCGACGGCGCCGGCAACACCAGCGCATGGACGCCCGCCTCGGCGACCGCCGGGTCCACCGCCCGCATCGACCGCACCGACCCGACCGCCCCCACCGTGAGCGGCGGGTCGCTGAGCTGGCAGAACACGGCCTCCATCGACATCACCGCCTCGGGCAGCACCGACGGCGGCGGCTCGGCCCTGACCGGCTACGAGCACCGCACCAGCACCGACGCCGGCACCACCTGGGGCGCCCCCGCCGCCGGGGCCACGGCGACCATCACCGCCGAGGGCGAGACGCTCATGCAGTACCGGTCCGTCGACGGCGCCGGCAACACCAGCGCATGGACGCCCGCCTCGGCGACCGCCGGGTCCACCGCCCGCATCGACCGCACCGACCCGACCGCCCCCACCGTGAGCGGCGGCTCCCTGAGCTGGCAGAGCGTCGCCTCGGTCACCGTGACCGGGTCCGGCGCGACCGACGCCGTCTCGAGCGTCACCGGGTACGAGCACCGCACCAGCACCGACGGCGGCAGCACCTGGGGCTCCGCGGCCGCCGGCGCGTCGGCGGCCGTCACGGCCGAGGGAGAGACCCTGGTGCAGGTCCGGTCCGTCGACGCCGCGGGCAACCGCTCCGCGTGGATCCCCGCGGCCCCGGCGGCGGGCGGGACCGTCCGCATCGACCGCTCCGCTCCCACCGCACCCACCGTGAGCGGCGGGTCCCTGGGGTGGCAGAGCGTCCCGTCGCTGGACATCTCCGCCGAGGGCACGCCCGGTGCGGTGACGACGGGCGGCCTGCGCGGCGAGTACTTCGCGAACGTCGGCCTGACGGGGTACCCGGTGATGACCCGCACCGAGGCCGTGGACTTCGATTGGGGGACCGGCAGCCCGGGCGGCGGCGTCCCCATCAACTTCTCGGCGCGGTGGACCGGCAGCGTCGTGGCCCCCGCGACCGGGACGTACCGCTTCCAGACGTCCTCGGACGACGGCGTTCGCCTGTGGGTGGGCGGCGCCAAGATCATCGACAACTGGACGACGCACGGCGTGACCACCGACACCAGCGGCACCGTCACGCTGGTCGCCGGGCAGGCCGTCGACCTGACGCTCGAGTTCTACGACAACGGCGGTCCCGCCGTGATGTCCCTGCTGTGGGAGGAGCCCGGCGCCCCCGGCACGTTCGCCGCGATCCCCGCGAGCGTCCTGTCGGCGCAGCCCGGCACGTCGTTCGAGTACCGCACGAGCACCGACGGCGGCTCGACATGGGGTTCCGCGACCGCCGGACCCACCGCGACGATCACCGCCGAGGGCGAGACCGTCACGCAGTTCCGGACGGTCGACGCCGCCGGGAACACCAGCGCCTGGGCCCCGGTGGCCCCGACCGCGGGCTCCACCGCCCGCATCGACCGCACGGACCCGACGGCCCCCACCGTGAGCGGCGGGTCGCTGACCTGGCAGAGCGTCGCCTCGGTCACCGTGACCGGCTCGGGCGCCACCGACGCCGGCGGGTCGGCCCTGTCCGGCTACCAGTACCGGTGGTCCACCGACGCCGGCGGCACCTGGACCGGCCCGGTGGGCGGGTCCTCGATCGCCGTGAACGCCGAGGGCGAGACCCTCGTCCAGTTCCGCAGCGTCGACAACGCGGGCAACACCAGCGCATGGACGCCGGCGAGCAGCACCGCCGGGTCCACGGTGCGCATCGACCGCTCCGCGCCCACCGACCCCACGGTGAGCGGCGGGTCCCTGAGCTGGCAGTCCGTGGCCTCGGTCACCGTCTCCGCGAGCGGCAGCACCGACACCTTCACCGCGGTGGCGGGCTACGAGCACCGCACGTCCACCGACGGCGGCGCCACCTGGGGCACCGCCGCGGCCGGGAGCTCCGTGACCGTCTCCGCCGAGGGCGAGACGCTCGTGCAGTTCCGGGTGACCGACACCCCCGGCAACACCGGCCCCTGGACGCCCGCCTCCCCCACCGCCGGCTCCACCGTGCGCATCAACCGCAGCGGCCCCTCGGCGCCCACCGCGTCCGGCGGGTCCCTGAGCTGGCAGAACGTCGCGTCGGTCACCGTGAACGGCTCGGGCGCCACCGTGCTGGGCGGGACGATCACCGGCTACGAGCACCGCGAGTCCACCGACGGCGGCACCACGTGGACCGCCGCGGCGTCCGGCAGCTCGGTGACCGTGAGCGCCGAGGGCGAGACGCTGGTGCAGTTCCGCGCCATCGACGACGCGGCCAACACCGGCCCGTGGGGTCCCTCCTCGCCCACCGCCGGGTCCACCGTCCGCATCGACCGCACCGACCCGGGCGCCCCGACGGCCTCCGGCGGGTCGGCGAGCTGGCAGAGCGTGCCGTCGATCACCCTCAGCGCGGTCGGCGCGACCGACACGCCCGGCGGCGTGGCGAGCCACGAGTACCGGGTGAGCACCGACGAGGCACCACCTGGACCGCCGCCGCGGCGGGCGCCATGCAGATCGTCACCGACGAGGGCGAGACCCTCGTCCAGTTCCGCGCGATCGACGCCGCCGGGAACACCGGCCCGTGGAGCGCGTCGGGCATCGCGCGCATCGACCGCACCGCCCCCACCGACGCCACGGTGACCGGCGGGTCGCTGAGCTGGCAGAGCGTCGCCTCGGTGACCGTGGGCGGCGCCGGCAGCACCGATGCCGGCGGCTCGGCGCTGTCGGGCTACGAGCACCGCACCTCCACCGACGGCGGCGCCACCTGGAGCGCCGCGACGGCGGGCGCCTCGGCGATCATCACCGAGCAGGGCGAGACCCTGGTCCAGTTCCGCGGCGTCGACACCGCGGGCAACGCGGGCACCTGGGCACCCGCGACCGCCGGTGCCGGGAACACCGTGCGCATCGACCGCACCGGTCCCGGCGGGAACCCGGGTGCCGAGCTGGTCACCAACGGCGGCTTCGAGACCCCGGCGCCCACCGGTCCCATGGCTCCCGACTGGGAGGACCTGACCGCGGACTTCACCGGCTGGACGCTCGACTCCGGCACCGTCGCCATCGTCGGCCCGTACTGGGCCCCGGCCGCCGGCAACCAGTCCCTCGAGCTCAACGGCGGGTCCCCGGGCTCCGTGTCGCAGGCCCTCGGGACCACCGCCGGCGCCACCTACCGCATCACCTTCCGGATGGCCGGCAACACCGACGGCGGCCCCGCGGTGAAGACGCTGCGGGTGAACTGGGGCGGCACCGCACTGCGCACCGTCCGGTTCGACACCACGGGCAACTCCGCCGGTGCGATGGGCTGGACCACCGTCGTGCTCGAGGCGACGGCCGCCGGCCCCGCGACGCACCTGCAGTTCCAGAGCCTCACCCCCGGGCAGTACGGCCCGGTGATCGACGAGGTGTCCGTCACGGAGCAGGCCGGGCCGACGGTGAGCGGCGGGTCGCTGAGCCTGGCTCAACCAGGCGTCCACGACGGTCACCGGGTCCGGCGCGACCGACGCGCTCTCCGGCGTGGCCTCGTACGAGCACCGCACCAGCACCGACGGCGGCACCACCTGGAGCGCCGCCTCCGCCGGCGCATCGGCCACCGTCACCGCCGAGGGCGAGACCCTGGTCAGTACCGCGGCATCGACAACGCCGGGAACGCCGGCCCATGGGCCCCCGCCACCGCCGACGCGGGCTCCACCGTGCGCCTCGACCGCACCGCCCCGACCGACCCCACGGTGAGCGGCGGGTCCCTGAGCTGGCAGAGCGTGCCGTCGGTCACCGTCACCGGCTCCGGCAGCACCGACGCGGTCTCCAGCGTCACCGGGTACGAGCACCGCGAGTCCACCGACGGCGGCGCCACCTGGAGCGCGGCCTCGGCGGGCGCATCGTCCACCGTCACCGCCGAGGGCGAGACCCTGGTGCAGTTCCGCAGCGTCGACGCGGCCGGCAACACCTCCGCGTGGGCGCCGTCGTCGGCCACCGCCGGATCCACGGTCCGCATCAACCGCAGCGGCCCCTCGGCGCCCACCGCCACCGGCGGGTCGCTGACCTGGCAGAGCGTGCCGTCGGTCACCGTCACCGGCTCGGGCGCCACCGTGCTGGGCGGCACCATCACCGGCTATGAGCACCGCACCAGCACCGACGGCGGCACCACCTGGGACACCCCCGCCGCCGGCGCGACGCTGGTCGTCACCGCCGAGGGCGAGACCCTGGTGCAGTTCCGCGCCACCGATGACGCGGGCAACACCGGTCCGTGGGGCCCCGGCTCCCCCATCGCGGGATCCACGGTCCGCATCGACCGCACCGACCCCACCGCGCCCACCGTCACCGGCGGCTCGCTCGCCTGGCAGAACACGGCGTCCATCACCGTCACCGGCTCCGGTGCGAACGGCGGCGACAGCGGCCTGGCCGGGTACGAGCACCGCGAGTCCACCGACGGCGGCACCACCTGGACCGCCGCCGCCACCGGCCCGTCCTTCACCGCCACGTCCGAGGGCGAGACCCTCGTCCAGATCCGCAGCGTCGACAACGCCGGCAACACCAGCGCCTGGACGCCCTCCGCGGCCGTCGCCGGCAACACCGCGCGCATCGACCGCGGCGCCCCGACGGACCCCACGGTGAGCGGCGGGTCGCTCGCCTGGCAGAGCGTCGCCTCGGTCACCGTGACCGCGACCGGCAGCACCGACGCGGTCTCCAGCGTCACCGGGTACGAGCACCGCGAGTCCACCGACGGCGGCACCACCTGGAGCGCCGCGGCGGCGGGGGCCTCGAGCACGGTGACCGCCGAGGGCGAGACCCTGGTGCAGTTCCGCAGCGTCGACGCGGCCGGCAACACCGGCGCCTGGACGCCCCGGCCGGCCCTACCGCGGACGCGACGGTCCGCATCGACCGCGGCGCCCCCACCGTGCCGACCACCGGCGGCGGCTCGGCGGCCTGGCAGAACGTGGCGTCCATCACCCTCACCGGCGGCGGCAGCACCGACACCCTGGGCGCCGTCACCTACGAGCACCGCGAGTCCACCGACGGCGGCACCACCTGGACCGCCGCCGCCGCGGGGTCCTCGGTGGCCGTCACCGCCGAGGGCGAGACGCTCGTGCAGTTCCGCGCCGTCGACGACGGCGGCAACGCCTCCGCCTGGGCCGCCGCCGAGACGGCCCGCATCGACCGCTCCGCCCCCACCGACCCCACCGCGGCGGGCGGCGCGCCGGCCTGGCAGAACACGGCGTCCGTCACGGTGACCGGGTCCGGCAGCACCGACGCGGTCTCCAGCGTCGCCTCCTACGAGCACCGCACCAGCACCGACGGCGGCACCACCTGGAGCGCGCCCGCGGCGGGGAGCACGGCCACCGTGACCGCCGAGGGCGAGACCCTGGTGCAGTTCCGCACGGCCGACCAGGCCGGCAACACCAGCGGCTGGGCGCCCGCCTCCGCCACCTCCGGCTCCACCGTCCGCATCGACCGCACGAACCCCACCGCGCCCACCGCGAGCGGCGGGTCGCCCGCCTGGCAGAGCGTCGCCTCGGTCACCGTGAGCGCATCCGGCGCCACCGACGGCGTGTCCTCGGTCGCCTCCACGAGTACCGCACCAGCACCGACGGCGGCACCACCTGGAGCGCCCCGGTGGCCGGCGCGTCGGCGGCCATCACCGCCGAGGGCGAGACCCTGGTGCAGCTGCGCGCCGTCGACGACGCCGGCAACACCTCCGCCTGGAGCGCCTCCGACACCGTCCGCATCGACCGCACCGCCCCCACCGACCCCACGGTGAGCGGCGGGAGCCTGCAGTGGCAGGGCCTGGACCAGGTGACGGTGAGCGCCACCGGCAGCACCGGCGGGCCCAGCGGCCTCTCCGGCTACGAGCACCGCACCAGCACCGACGGCGGCGCCACCTGGGGCACCGCCGCCGCCGGGAGCTCGGTGACCGTCACGTCCCTGGGCGAGACCCTCGTGCAGTTCCGCGGCGTCGACGGCGCCGGCAACCGCGGCACCTGGACGCCCGCGCACGCCGGCTCTCCCGACGCGGCGGGCACGGTGCGCCTCGCCGGGCTGCAGCTCGGCCCCCAGCAGCGGGCCTCGTTCACCGGTCCCGACGGCAACGCCGGCTGGGACGCCATCTGGCCGGACGTGGCCTACAACCCCGACCGCAACGAGTTCCTCGCCGTGTGGACCGCCGACACCGGAAGCGCCCGCGAGGACGAGGTGTGGGCGCGCCTGGCCGACGGCTCCGGCGCCTGGATCGGCAGCGCCATCCGGGTGAGCGACATGGGCCCCGACGGCTCCGCCCTGTACACCGCCTGGGAGCCGCGGGTCGTCTACAACCCCGACGCCCACGAGTACGTGGTGGTGTGGAGCGGCGACGACAACACCGCCCCGCTGGTGGACAACGAGAACGAGATCTACGCGCAGCGCATCTCCGCCGCCGGCGCCGAGGTGGGCGCCAACGACGTGCGCGTCAGCGACATGGGCCCCGACGGCAACGCCGCCTACGACGCCCTCAACCCGCGCATCGCCTACAACCCGGCCGCGCAGGAGTACGTCGTGGTGTGGGAGGGCGACGACAACACCGCCCCGCTGGTGGACAACGAGTACGAGATCTTCGCCCAGCGCCTGTCGCCCGCCCTCGCGCAGGTGGGCGCCAACGACGTGCGCATCAGCGACATGGGCCCCGACGGCAACGCCGCCTACGACGCCTCCCGGCCCGACATCGCATGGAACCCGGTGGCCGGGGAGTTCCTGGCGGTGTGGAGCGGCGACGACAACACCGCCCCGCAGGTGGACAACGAGAACGAGATCTTCGCCCAGCGCCTGTCCGGCACGCTCGCCCAGGTGGGCGCCAACGACGCGCGCATCAGCGACATGGGCGCCGACGGCGCGACGTCCGCCGCCGCCCTCACCCCCGCCGTCGCGGTGGACCGCACCAACGGCGAGTACCTGGTGGCGTGGAGCGGCGACGACGCCTCCGGCGGCACCGTGGACGACGAGTTCGAGATCTACACGCAGCGCCTCACCGCGGCGGGCGCCGAGACCGGCGTCAACGACCGCCGGGTCAGCGACATGGGCCCCGACGGCAACGCCGTGTACCGGGCCCTCACCCCGGACGTCGCATGGAACGACACCGCCGGCCAGTACCTGGTGACGTGGACCGGCAGCGACGACGGCGCCGGCCTGTCCGACACCGAGACCGAGATCTACGCCCAGCGCGTCCTGGCGAACGGCGCCGAGTACGGCCCCAACGACCTGCGCGTGTCGGTGATGGGCGCCGACGGCGACCCGGCGGACACCGTCGGCCGCCCCGCCGTGGCGTCCCCCGACGGCCGCCTGGCATTCCTGGTGGTGTGGGACGGCAGCAACAGCTCCCCCGGCGGCATGGCGGCCGGCGAGAACGAGATCTTCAGCCGCCTGCTGGCCATCGACGTGAGCGCGCCCACCGACCCGGTCGTGGCCGGCGACAGCGCCCTGTGGCAGAACACCGCGTCGGTCACCCTCACCGCGGGCGGGTCCACCGACCCCGAGAGCGGCGTCACCGGCTACGAGCGGCGCATCAGCACCGACGGCGGCACCACCTGGTCGGCCGTCGCCGCGGGCGCGTCGGTCACCGTGACCGCCGAGGGCGAGACGCTGGTGGAGTTCCGGGCCCTCAACGGCGACGGCAACGCCAGCGCCTGGGTGTCGTCCCGCGCCCGCATCGACCGCACCGCGCCGGCCGACCCCACCGCCACCGGCGGATCCCTGGCGTGGCAGAACGCGGCGTCCGTGACCGTGACCGCCTCCGGGTCGTCCGGCGGCCCCTCCGGCCTCACCTACGAGCACCGCACCAGCACCGACGGCGGCACCACCTGGACCGCCCCCGCCACCGGCGGGAGCGTCACCGTGACCGCCACCGGCGAGACGCTGGTGCAGTTCCGGGCCGTCGACGGCGCCGCCAACGCCAGCGCCTGGGCGCCCGCGACGGGCACGGCCGGGGGCACCGTCCGGCTCGACCGCACCGCGCCCACCGACCCCGCCGTCTCCGGCGGGTCCCTCGCCTGGCAGAACGTGGCCTCGGTGACCGTGACGGCCACCGGCTCCACCGACGCCGGCGGGTCCGCCCTGGCCGGGTACGAGCACCGCACCAGCACCGACGGCGGCACCACGTGGACCGCCGCCGCCCCCGGCGGGACCCTCACCGTCACCCCGGAGGGCGAGACGCTGGTGCAGTTCCGGGCCGTCGACGGCGCCGGCAACACCGGTGCGTGGACGCCCGCCACCGCCACCGCCGGCTCGACCGTCCGCATCGACCGCGGCCCGCCGCCGCAGGTCACCGGCGTCACCGCGCCCGCGGACACCAACGTCCCGCCCGTCATCTCCTGGGGCACCACCACCGACGCCGTGAGCTACGTCGTGCAGCGCGACGGCGTGGACGTGGGCACCGTCACCACGGGCACCACCTTCACGGACACCGGCGTCCCGGGCGAGGGCACGTACGCCTACCGCGTGATCGCGGTCGACGGCTCCGGGAACCGCGGCACCGCGTCGGCGCCGGTCTCGGTGACCTACGACACCACCGCCCCGGCGGCGCCCTCGGCGGGCGGCATCTCCGGCGGCGGGACCGGCTGGACGAACGCCGCCTCCGTGACCGTGACCGGCACGCCGCCGGCCGGGACCACCCTCGAGCACCGCACCTCCACCGACGGCGGCGCCACCTGGAGCGCCCCGTCGGCCGGCGCGTCGGCGACCGTGACCGCCGAGGGCGAGACCCTCGTGCAGTTCCGCAGCGTCGACGCCGCCGGCAACACCAGCGCGTGGGTGCCGGCGACGGCCGTCGCGGCGTCCACCGTGCGCATCGACCGCACCGCGCCGGCCACCCCCACCGGCCTCACCGGCGGCGGCACGGCGACCAGCGCCCCCGTCATCGGCTGGACCGCGGTCCCCGGCGCCGCCACGTACACGGTGCTGCGCGACGGCGTGGCCGCCGGCACCGTGAGCGGCACGAGCTTCACCGACACCGCGCTCACCCAGCTCGACGCCGGCACCCACGTGTACCGCGTGGTCGCCACCGACGCGGCCGGCAACGACTCCGCGCCCTCCGCGCCGGTCACGGTGATCTTCACGCCGGCCGACACCATCGCCCCCAACACCACCATCACCGGTGCGCCCGCGGGCACCACCAACGTCCCGGTCGTGGTGCTCACCCTGGGCGCCGGCGAGCCGTCCACCTACCAGTGCCGCATCGACGGCGGCGCCTGGACGGCCTGCATCGCGGCGTGGACCGCCGGCCCGCTGGCCGAGGGCACGCACACGCTCGAGGCGCGCGCCACCGACCTGGCCGGCAACACCGACCCGTCCCCCGCCTCGGTCACCGTCACGATCGACACCACCGCGCCGCCGGTCCCCGGCATCACGGCGACCGCCGACGCCGCCCAGCCCTTGGGCTCGCGGACCGGCGCGGTGCAGCTCGCCACGACCATGGGCGGCGACGCCGTGCGGGTCGTGGTGACCGAGGGCCTGCGGACCGTCGCCGACGGACCCGCCGGGACGCGCACCGACGCCGGCCTGCTCGACGACACGCTCTACACGTACGCGGCCGTGGCGTACGACGCGGCGGGCAACGCCTCCGCCCCCGCGACCGCGTCCGCCACGACCCCCGACCGCACCCCGCCCGCGCAGCCCGCCCCGCCCACCGGATCCGGGTATCCGCTGGTGGTCGGCTGGACGGCCGTGCCGGGCGCGGCCACCTACGTCCTGGCCAGGGACGGCAGCACCGCGTACACCGGCGCCGGCACCTCGGCGACGGACGCCGCCGCCGTGGACGCCGCGGCCCCGCCGGCCCCCACCGGACTGTCCGCGACGGTGGGCGCCGACGGCACCGTGGCGCTCTCCTGGGCGGCGGTGACCGACCGCGGCACCGACTACACGATGGCCGTCCGGGCCGTGGACGCCCTCGGGAACGCCAGCGTGTTCTCCCCCGGCACCGCGCTCACCGCCCGCTCCGGGGTGAGCGCGTACCGGGTGATCGTGGACGGCACCCCCGTCACCGACACGCCGGCCACGACGTTCGACGTCACCGGGCTCACCCGGTCGACCGACCACGTCATCACCGTGGTCGCCCTCGACCACGCCGGCAACGCGTCCCCCGCCTCCACCGGGGTGACGGTCAACCTGCCGCCCGACACCGGGGGCACCGCGAGCCTGCGCATCAGCGCCGACGAGCAGTTCGTGCAGCCCGGCAAGCCCGTCACGTTCAGCGCCGTCCTGCAGGGCGTGGCCGGCCCGGTGACATGGACGCTCGACAGCGGCGTCAGCGTCGCCGGAATGTCCGTGCAGCACGCGTACACCGAGCAGGGCAAGCGCCTGGTGCGCGCGACCGCCTCGGTGTCCGGCACGCCGGTCGCCACCGCGGTCGTCGAGATCGTCGTGGACGCCACCCCGCCGGTGATCGACCTCACCCCGGGCGCCATCTCGCTGGCCGCCCACCCGTCCGACCCCGAGAGCGGCATCGCCCGCGCCGAGTGGTCGGTGGACGGCGGCGCGGCGCAGCCCCTGGACGAGACCGCCGGGATCCCGCTGAAGCCGGGCGCGAACCGCATCACGATCCGCGCGTGGAACCGCGCGGGCCTCATGGCCGAGGTCGTCCGCGACATCACACGTGACACCGCCAAGCCCGTGCTGCGCGTGAAGGTCCCGGCCATGGTCGTGGGCCGCAAGGCCACCATCGCGGTGACCGCCAGCGACGCCGGCTCCGGGTTCGCGTACTTCGAGTACGGCACCCGGCGCTTCACGTCGCCGAGCATGAAGATGGTGGTGCCCAGCGGCCGCCGCATCTACGTTGGTGCCGTCGACCGCGCCGGCAACCGCGCCGTCGCCTACTTCACGGTGCAGCGCGCCAAGAACGTCCCCAAGTCCACGCGCATCGCGTGGGTCGCGGGCGACCCGCGCCTGAAGGGCCGCCAGGCGATCCTGCTGCGCAGCGTCCAGGACCAGCTCAAGCTGCTGAAGAAGCTGCCCGCCAGGGCGAAGCCGCTGGACCGGTACACCAAGAAACTGGCGACCACCGTCACCAAGTACCAGAAGAAGTCGAAGCTGAAGGCCACCGGCGCGATCGACTGGCCCACGCGCGCCCGGCTCATGCGCGACCTCGCCAAGGTGACGCTCACGATCAGCGGGACGTGAGCCCTGAACACGCCCCGGTTAAGGGTTTCCTCTAGGCGCTCAGATCCGGGGCACCGGTTGTCGATCAAACCGGTACGGAATTCTGGACCCCTCTCGCCCAAGGACGGGCACGAGCCATCCCGCACTCCCCGCACACGCACCGGCACGAATCGCCAGGCGCCACGGACCGCAGCACGGTCCTGTGGGCGCTCGCGTTCCTGATCGCGCTGGCCGCATGGCTGGCGGCGGTCCCCCGTGCCCACGCCGCGCTGGACCTGTCCACCGGCGTGAACGTGCACATGCGCATCGACGGCGCGGCGGCGAACGACAGCATCATCGGGCCGCGCGACGTGGGGGACGTCAACGGGGACGGCCTGCACGACATCCTCGTGCGCGCGAACACCGCGAGCCCGGCCGGCCGCTCCAACGCCGGCTCGGCGTGGATCGTGTTCGGGTCGGCGACCGCGAAGACCGTGGACCTCGCGAGCCTCGGCACCAACGGCTACCAGATCATGGGCGCGTCCTCCGGCGACAACTTCGGCCAGACGGGCCTGAGCATGGGCGACGTCAACGGCGACGGCCTGGCGGACGTTGCGATCGGCGCCCGGAACGCGTCCAACAACGGGCGCGCGAGTTCCGGCTCCGTCTACGTGATCTTCGGCAAGTCGACCACCACCACGATCGACACCGCCTCGCTGGGCAGCAACGGCTACCGCATCGACGGCGCCGCCTCGAACACCTACTTCGGTTCCCGCATCGGCACCGGCGACGTCAACGGCGACGGCAAGGTCGACGTGCTGGCGGGTGCCAGCGGCGAGGACAACAACGGCCGGAACAACTCGGGCTCCGTGTACGTGGTGTTCGGCAAGTCGGACACCACGACGATCGACGCGGCGAGCCTCGGCACCAAGGGGCGGCGCATCGACGGCGCCGTCGCGGGCGACCAGATCGGCGTGAGCCTGCCCGGCGGCGCCGATATCAACAACGACGGCTACGCCGACATCGTCATGTCCTCCCCGTACGCCGACCGCAACGGGCGGACGGACTCCGGCTCCACCTGGGTGGTGTTCGGCGGCACGTCGACGACGACGCTGGACCTGGCGTCCATCACCTCGGGGCAGGGCTTCCGCATCGACGGCGCCACCGCCGGCGACGGCCTGGGGAACATCGGGCCCATCGGCGACATCGACGACGACGGCTTCGAGGACATCGCGATCACCGCGTCGAGCGCGGGCTACAACGGCCGCTCGAGCTCGGGGTCGCTGTTCATCGTGCGCGGCGGCACGTCCACCGCGGACGTCGACCTGGCCGGCACCTACAACGGCTTCCGCATCGACGGCGCCGCCGCGAGCGACGGCCTGAGCTTCGGCTGGGCGGCGGGCGACATCGACGGCGACGGCTACCCGGACATCCTCCTGGGGGCCTCCGGCGCCGACAACAACGGGCGCACGAACTCCGGCTCGTCGTACGTGGTGTTCGGTGGCTCGCTGGGGTCGAACATCGACCTGGCGACCGCGGGCACGAACGTCATCCGCATCGACGGCGCGGCCGCCGGTGACGCGCTCGGCACCAGCCTGTCGACGATCGCCGACCTGGGCGGCGACGGCTACCCGGAGCTCATGCTCACCGCGCAGGGCGCGGACAACAACGGGCGCAACAACTCCGGGTCCTTCTACGTGGTGGGCTTCACCGAGGCCCTGCCCACCGCCATCACGGGCGGCGTGACCTCCGTCTCCGGGACGGGCGCGACCCTCCAGGGCACCGTCAACCCCAACGGCCGCGGCGCGAGCTACGTCTTCCAGTACGGAACGTCGCCGCTGCTGGGCACGACGACCGCCTCGGTGTCGGCCGGGTCCGGGACCGCGGACGTCGCCGCGAGCACCGCGGTCACCGGCCTGCAGGCCAACACGACCTACTACTACCGGGCCCGCGTCACCGACGTGGACGGCTACATCCGGTACGGGCAGATCCTGAGCTTCACCACCGACACCACCGCCCCCACCACCCCCACCGTGGCCGGCGGCTCCCTGTCGTGGCTCAGCCAGGCGTCCACCACCGTCACCGCCTCCGGGTCCACCGACGCCCCCAGCGGCCTCGTGGGGCAGTACTTCAACAACACGACGCTCACCGGCGCCCCGGCCCTCGCACGCAGCGAGAACATCGACTTCGACTGGGGCACCGGCTCGCCCGGGGTCGGCGTGAACAGCGACAACTTCGGCTCGCGGTGGACCGGCGTGCTGGTGGTGCCGACGACCGGCGAGTACCGCTTCCGCACGAACTCCGACGACGGGGTGCGGATGTGGGTGGACGGCCACCGGGTCATCAACAACTGGACCTCGCACTCGGTCACCACCGACACCAGCACGTACCTGAACCTCACCGCCGGCACCCGCGTGGGCATCACGGTGGAGCACTACGAGCTCACCGGCTCGGCGGTGATGCAGCTGCTGTGGGAGACCCCCACCACCACCGGAACCTTCGCCACCATGCCGGCGAGCGTCTTCGAGCCGGTGAGCGCGGGCCTCGACCACTACGAGTACCGGACCTCCACCGACGGCGGCACCACCTGGAGCGCCGCCGCGACGGGCCCCTCCAGGACGATCACCGCCGAGAACCAGACGCTGGTGCAGTTCCGCAGCGTCGACGCGTACGGCAACGCCAGCGCCTGGACCCCGGCCGCCTCGGACGCCACGAACACCGTCCGCCTGGACCGCACCGCCCCCACCGCGCCCACCGTCAGCGGCGGGTCGCTGAGCTGGCAGAGCGTCGCGTCGGTGACGGTCTCCGCCACCGGCTCCACCGACACCGGCGGCTCCGCGCTCTCCGGCTACCAGTACCGCACCAGCACCGACGGGGGCGCCACCTGGGGCTCCGCGACGAGCGGCAGCAGCCTCACCGTGAGCGCCGAGGGCGAGACGCTGGTGCAGTTCCGGTCGGTCGACGGCGCCGGCAACACCAGCGCCTGGACCCCCGCGAGCTCCGGCGCCACCAACACCATCCGCATCGACCGCACCGCGCCCACCAACGCGACGGCCTCCGGCGGCTCCCTGTCCTGGCAGAGCGTCGCCTCGGTCACCGTCACCGGCAGCGGGTCCAGCGGCGGCAACTCCGGCATCGCCGGCTACGAGTACCGGACCTCCACCGACGGCGGCACCACCTGGAGCGCCGGGACCTCCGGCAGCAGCGTGACGGTCAGCGAGCAGGGCGAGACCCTGGTCCAGTTCCGCACCACCGACGGCGCCGGCAACGTGGGCTCCTGGTCGCCGTCGTCGGCCGTCGCCGGCTCCACCGTCCGCCTGGACCGCACGGCGCCGGGCGGCAACCCGGGCGGCGAGGCCGTGTCCAACGGCGGCTTCGAGTCCCCGGTCATCCCCACGAACCCCGGGTACGCGGACTACACGGCGGGCCAGTCGATCGGGTCCTGGACCGTCTCGTCCGCCAGCGTGAGCCTCCACAACACCACGCTCCAGCAGGTGGCCGCGGGAACCCAGGCCCTGGACGTGAACGGCAGCGGCCCCGGCGTCGTCACCCAGACCCTCGCCACCACCCCCGGCACCGTGTACCGCATCACGTTCCAGGTGGCCGGCAACACCTATGGCAGCCCCTCGCTGAAGGAGCTGCAGGTGGGCTGGGGCGGGTCCGCCCTGCGCACCATCCGGTTCGACACCACCGGGCGGTCCACCTCGGCCATGGGCTGGACCACGGTCACCCTGGAGGCGACCGCCACCTCCACCAGCACGGCCCTCACCTTCACGGGCCTGTCGTCCGGCCAGTACGGGGCCATGGTGGACGCCGTCTCCGCGATCCCCCAGAGCGGCATCTCCGTGAGCGGCGGGTCCCTGAGCTGGCAGAGCGTCGCCTCGGTCACCGTGAGCGCCTCCGGCGCCACCGACGCGCTGTCCGGCGTGTCCGGCTACCAGTACCGCACCAGCACCGACGGCGGCACCACGTGGGGCTCGGCCACGAGCGGCAGCAGCGTCACGATCAGCGCCGAGGGCGAGACGCTCGTCCAGTTCCGCTCGGTCGACGGCGCGGGCAACACCGGGGCGTGGACCCCGTCGGCCTCCGGCGCGTCGAACACCGTGCGCATCGACCGCACCGCCCCGTCGGCGCCCACCGTCAGCGGCGGGTCGCTCTCCTGGCTGTCGGCCGGGTCCGGCACGGTCACGGCCTCCGGCAGCACCGACACCGGCGGCTCCGCCCTCTCCGGCTACCAGTACCGCACCAGCACCGACAACGGCACCACGTGGAGCTCGGCCACCGCGGGCGGCAGCGTGACGGTCACCGCCGAGGGCCAGACCCTCGTGCAGTACCGCTCGGTCGACGGCGCGGGCAACACCAGCGCGTGGACGCCCGCCAGCAGCACGGCCGGGTCGACCGTCCGGCTGGACCGCACCGCCCCCACCGCGCCCACCGTCAGCGGCGGGTCACTGAGCTGGCAGAGCGTCGCCTCGGTCGCCGTGAGCGCCTCCGGCAGCACCGATACCGGCGGCTCCGCCCTGTCGGGCTACCAGTACCGCACCAGCACCGACAATGGCGCGACGTGGGGCTCGGCGACCTCCGGCAGCAGCGTGAGCGTGACCGCCGAGGGCGAGACGCTGGTGCAGTACCGCTCCGTCGACGGCGCGGGCAACACCAGCGCCTGGACGCCGGCGAGCTCCGGGGCGTCGAACACGGTGCGCATCGACCGCACCGCCCCCACCGCGCCCACCGTCAGCGGCGGGTCCCTGAGCTGGCAGACCGCCGCGTCGGTGACGGTCTCGGGCACCGGGTCCACGGACGCCGGCGGCTCGGCGCTGTCGGGCTACCAGTACCGCACCAGCACCGACGGCGGCACCACGTGGGGCTCCGCGACCGCGGGCGGCAGCGTCACCGTCAGCGCCGAGGGCGAGACCCTCGTGCAGATCCGCTCCGTCGACACCGCCGGGAACACCAGCGCGTGGACGCCCGCGAGCGCCGGGGCGGCGAACACCGTCCGCCTGGACCGCACCTCCCCCACCGCGCCCACCGTCAGCGGCGGCTCGCTGAGCTGGCAGAGCGTCGCGTCGGTCACCGTCAGCGCATCCGGGTCCTCCGGCGGCCCCTCCGGCCTGACCGGCTACGAGTACCGCACCTCCACGGACGCCGGCACCACCTGGAGCGCGGGCGCGAGCGGGAGCTCGGTCGCGGTCACCGCCGAGGGCGAGACCCTGGTCCAGTTCCGGTCGGTCGACGGCGCGGGGAACACCTCGTCCTGGACCCCCTCCTCCGCCGGCGCCGGCAACACCGTCCGCATCGACCGCACCGCGGCGACCGCGCCCACCGTGAGCGGCGGATCGCTGAGCTGGCAGAGCGTCGCGTCGGTCACCGTCAGCGCCTCCGGGTCGTCGGGCGGCGCGGGCGGCCTGTCCGGCTACGAGTACCGCACCAGCACCGACGCCGGCACCACCTGGAGCGCGGCGACCTCGGGCGCGAGCGTCGCGGTCACCGCCGAGGGCGAGACCCTGATCCAGTTCCGGGCCGTCGACAACGCCGGCAACGCCAGCGCATGGACGCCCGCGCACGTGGGCGGGGCCAGCGCGAACGGCACCGTCCGGATCGACAGGACGGCCCCCACCGCGCCCACCGTCTCCGGCGGGTCGCTCACCTGGTCCGCCGCGGCCTCCGCCACGATCTCGGCCACCGGCGGCACGGACTCCGGGGGCTCCGCCCTGTCGGGCGCCCAGTACCGCACCAGCACCGACGGCGGCACCACGTGGAGCGCCACCCCGGTCACCGCCTCCAGCCTCGCCGTCACGGCGGAGGGCGAGACCCTCGTCCAGTTCCGGAACGTCGACAACGCGGGCAACGCCAGCGCCTGGACGCCGGCCTCGAGCGGCGCCTCCAACACGGTCCGCCTGGACCGCAGCGGGCCCACCACGCCCACCGCGAGCGGCGGGTCCCTGAGCTGGCAGAGCGTCGCCTCGGTCACCGTCACCGGTTCCGGCGCCACGGACGCGTACACCTCGGTCGCCTCGTACCAGTACCGCACGTCCACCGACGGCGGCACCACCTGGAGCGCCGGGGCGGCCGGCAGCGGCGTGACCGTCAGCGCCGAGGGCGAGACCCTCGTGCAGTTCCGCGCCCTCGACACGCTCGGCAACGCCGGGTCCTGGGGCCCGGCCGCCGGCACCGCCGGCGGCACCGTGCGCATCAACCGCAGCGGCCCGACCGCGCCCACCGTGAGCGGCGGGTCGCTCTCCTGGCAGAACACCGCGTCCGTCACGATCACCGGCTCCGGCGCCACCGTCGGCGGCGGCACGATCACCGGCTACCAGTACCGCACCAGCACCGACGGCGGGTCAACGTGGGGCTCGGCGACCGCCGGCAACAGCGTCGCGATCAGCGCCGAGGGCGAGACGGTCGTCCAGTTCCGCGCGATCGACGACGCCGGCAACAGCGGCCCCTGGGGCCCGTCCTCCCCGGCCGCCGGCAGCACCGCCCGCATCGACCGCACCAACCCCACCGCCCCCACCGTGAGCGGCGGCTCGGCGAGCTGGCAGTCGGTCGCGAGCATCACCCTCTCGGCCACCGGGGCCACCGACGCCGTCTCCGGGGTGGCGTCGCACGAGTACCGCACCAGCACCGACGGCGGCACCACCTGGACCGCCGCGGCCGCCGGGTCGATGGTGATCGTGTCCGCCGAGGGCGACACCCGCGCCCAGTTCCGCTCCGTCGACGCGGCTGGCAACAGCTCGGCCTGGTCCACGGCGGCCATCGCGCGGATCGACCGCACGGCGCCCACCGACCCCACCGTGAGCGGCGGGTCGCTGAGCTGGCAGAGCGTGGCCTCGGTCACCGTCTCCGGAACCGGCTCCACCGACTCGGGCGGCTCCGCGCTCTCCGGCTACGAGTCCCGCACCAGCACCGACGGCGGCACCACCTGGAGCGCCGCGGCGAGCGGGAGCTCGGTCACCGTCACCGCCGAGGGCGAGACCCTCGTGCAGCTCCGGGCCGTCGACAACGCCGGGAACGCGGGCGCCTGGACCCCCGCCCACGCCGGCGGGGCCAGCGCGGCCGGCACCGCCCGCATCGACCGCACCGCACCCACCGCGCCCACGGTCTCCGGCGGGTCGCTGAGCTGGCAGAACACCGCGTCCGTGACCGTGTCGGCGAGCGGCAGCGCGGGCGGTCCCTCCGGGCTCACCGGCTACGAGTACCGCACCAGCACCGACGGCGGCACCACCTGGAGCGCCGCCGCGGCCGGCGCGAGCCTCGCGGTGACCGCCGAGGGCGAGACGCTGGTGCAGTTCCGCTCCGCAGACGGCGCCGGGAACACCAGCGCCTGGACGCCCGCCTCCGCCGGCGCGTCGAACACGGTGCGCATCGACCGCACCGCCCCCGGCGCGCCCACGGTGAGCGGCGGGTCGCTGAGCTGGCAGGACGTCCCGTCGGTCACGATCACCGCCGGCTCGGCGACCGACGCCGGCTCCGGCGTGGCCTCGTACGAGCGCCGCACCTCCACCGACGGCGGCACCACCTGGAGCGCCGCGAGCACCGGCACCTCGGTCACCGTCATCGCCGAGGGCGAGACCCTCGTGCAGTTCCGCGCCGTCGACAACGCCGGCATCGCGGGCACGTGGACCCCGGCCCATGCGGGCGGCGCCAGTGCGGCCGGCACCGCCCGGATCGACCGCACCGCACCCACCGCGCCCTCGGTCTCCGGCGGGTCGCTCACCTGGCAGAACACCGCATCGGTGACGGTGTCGGCCTCCGGGTCCACCGACGCCGGCGGCTCCACCCTCACCGGCTACGAGTACCGCACCAGCACCGACGGCGGCACCACCTGGACCGCGGCCGCCGCCGGGTCGTCGGTGACCGTCACCGCCCAGGGCGAGACCCTGGTGCAGTTCCGCTCCACCGACGGGGCGGGCCACACGAGCGCCTGGACGCCGGCGTCCGCGGGCGCGTCGAACACCGTGCGCATCGACCGCACCGCCCCGGCCGCGCCCACCGCGTCCGGCGGGTCGGTGAGCTGGCAGTCCGTGGCGAGCATCACCCTGTCGGCCACCGGCGCCACCGACGCGCACGCGGGCGTCGCGTCCCACGAGTACCGCACCAGCACCGACGGCGGCACCACCTGGACCGCCCCGGCCGCCGGCGCCATGGTCATCACGTCCTCCGAGGGCGAGCTGCTCGCCCAGTTCCGCGCGATCGACGCCGCCGGCAACGCCTCGGCGTGGTCGGCCACCGGCATCGCCCGCATCGACCGCACCGACCCCACCGCCCCCACCGCCTCCGGGGGGTCGGCGAGCTGGCAGAGCACCCCGTCGGTCGCCGTGAGCGCCTCCGGCGGCGCCGACGGCGTGTCCGGCATCGCCGGTGTCGCCTACCGCACCAGCACCGACGGCGGCACCACCTGGAGCGCGACCGGCTCCGGCAGCCCCGTCCTGGTGACCGCGCAGGGCGAGACCCTGGTGCAGTTCGCCAACGTCGACGCCGCGGGCAACACCAGCGCCTGGTCGGCGTCCCAGACGGTCCGCATCGACCGCACCGACCCCACGCTGCCCACCGTCACCGGCGGCGACCCCGCCTGGCGCAACGCGGCGTCCGCCGCCATCTCGGCCGGCGGCTCCACCGACGCGGGCGGCGCGGCCCTCTCCGGGTACGAGTACCGCACCAGCACCGACGGCGGCACCACCTGGAGCGCCCCGGCCGCCGGCCCCGGCGTCGTCGTCTCCGCCGAGGGCGAGACCCTGGCGCAGTTCCGCTCCGTCGACGGCGCGGGCAACACCTCCGCCTGGACCGCCTCCGCGATCGCCCGCCTCGACCGCACCGACCCGGCCGCCCCCACCGTCTCCGGCGGCTCGCTGTCCTGGCAGAACACCGCCTCGGTCACCATCACCGCGTCCGGCGCGACCGACGCCGGCGGCTCGGCCCTGACCGGTTACGAGTACCGCACCAGCACCGACGGCGGCACCGCGTGGAGCGCCCCGGCGACCGGCACGTCGGTCACGGTGAGCGCCGAGGGCGAGACCCTCGCGCAGTTCCGCTCGGTGGACGGCGCGGGCAACGCATCCGCCTGGACCCCGGCTCACGTGGGCGGTCCCACCGCCGCGGGCACCGCGCGCATCGACCGGGCCGCCCCGGCCGCCCCCACCGGCGTCTCGGCGCCCGCGGCGACGGCGACCGACCCGGTCGTCACCTGGAACGCCGTCGGCGACGCGAGCTCCTACATCGTCACCCGCAACGGCGTGCAGGTGGGCACCACCGCGGGCACCACGTTCACCGACACCACCACCCCGGGCGAGGGCGTCTACGCCTACCGGGTCATCGCGGTGGACCAGGCCGGCAACCAGAGCACTCCCGGCGGCCCCGTGAGCGTCGTCCTCGACGTCACCGGGCCGGCCGACCCGACGTTCGGGGCGGGCAGCGACGGATCCCTGGCCTGGCGCAACGTCGCCTCGGTCACCATCGGGGTCGACACCGAGGCGGGCACCACCGCCGAGCACCGCACCAGCACCGACGGCGGCGCCACGTGGAGCGCCGCGGCCGCCGGGGACACCGTGGTGGTCACCGCCGAGGGCGAGACCCTCGTGCAGTTCCGCGCGGTGGACGCCGCCGGCAACACCAGCGGCTGGGTCCCGGCGCACGCCGGCGGTCCCACCGCCGCGGGCACCGCGCGCATCGACCGCACCGACCCGGCCGCCCCGGCCAACCTCACGGGCCCGGCCGCGACCAACGGCGACCCCTCGCTCACGTGGGACCCCGTGTCCGGGGCGACCTCGTACATCGTGACCCGCGACGGCGTGCAGATCGGCACCGTCCCCAGCGGCACGGCGTTCACCGACACGGCGGCCCCCGGCGACGGCACCTACCAGTACCGCGTCATCGCGGTGGACCGCGCGGGGAACCAGAGCGTCCCGGCCGGCCCCCTGTCCGTCACCGTCGACACGGTCGCCCCCGCCGCCCCCGCCCCGGCGGCCGGCAGCGAGGGCAGCCTGGCCTGGCGCGACGTCGCCTCGGTCACCATCGCCGTGGACCCCACCCCCGGCACCACCACCCAGTACCGCACCAGCACCGACGGCGGTACCACCTGGACCACCCCTGCCACCGGCACCACCGTCGTCATCACCGACGAGGGCGAGACCCTGGTGCAGTTCCGCACCGTCGACCCCGCCGGCAACACCAGCGCCTGGACCCCCTCGGTGGCCGGCGGCCCCGTCGCCGACGGCACCGCCCGCATCGACCGCACCGACCCCGCGGTGCCCGGCAACGTCACCGGCCCCGCCGCCACCAACGACGACCCGGTGATCACCTGGGACCCCGCGGCCGGCGCCGACAGCTACATCGTCACCCGCGACGGCGTACAGGTCGGCACCGTGTCCTCGGGCACGACGTTCACCGACACGACGGTCCCCGGCGATGGCACCTACGCCTACCGGGTCATCGCCGTCGACCACGCCGGCAACCAGAGCGCACCCGGCGGCCCGGCCACCGTCGTGGTCGACACGGTCGCCCCGGCCGCGCCGAGCCCGGCTGCGGGCAGCGAGGGGAGCCTGGCCTGGCGCGACGTCCCGTCGGTCACCATCGCCGTCGACCCCACGCCCGGCACGGCGACCGAGTACCGCACGTCCACCGACGGCGGCAGCACCTGGACCGCCCCCGCGACCGGCACCACCGTGACCATCACCGCCGAGGGCGAGACCCTGGTGCAGTTCCGCACCGTCGACCCCGCCGGCAACACCAGCGCCTGGACCCCCTCGGTGGCCGGCGGCCCGGTCGCCGACGGCACCGCCCGCATCGACCGCACCGACCCCGCGGTGCCCGGCAACGTCACCGGCCCCGCCGCCACCAACACCGACCCGCTCATCACCTGGGACCCGGCCACCGGCGCGACCTCCTACATCGTGACCCGCGACGGCGTGCAGGTCGGCACCGTCACCACCGGCACCACCTTCACCGACACCACCCTCACCGGCGACGGCACCTACGTCTACCGGGTCATCGCCGTCGACCACGCCGGCAACCAGAGCGCACCCAGCGGCCCGGCCACCGTCGCCCTCGACACCGTCGCACCCACCGCCCCCGCCCCGGCCGCGGGCAGCGAGGGGAGCCTTGCCTGGCGCGACGTCCCGTCGGTCACCATCGCCGTGGACCCCACCCCCGGCACCACCACCCAGTACCGCACCAGCACCGACGGCGGCACCACCTGGACCGCCCCCGCCACCGGCACCACCGTGACCATCACCGACGAGGGCGAGACCCTGGTGCAGTTCCGCACCGTCGACCCCGCCGGCAACACCAGCGCCTGGACCCCTCGATCGCCGGCGGCCCCGTCGCCGACGGCACCGCCCGCATCGACCGCACCCCGCCCCCCGCCCCGGCCGCGGGCGACATCACGGGCGGGTCCCTGGACTGGACCAACGCGCCGTCCATGACCGTCGGCGCCACCCCGCCGGCCGGCATGACCGCCGAGCACCGCATCTCCACCGACGGCGGCGCCACCTGGAGCGCCCCGGCCGCCGGGGCCTCGTTCACGGCCACCGCCGAGGGCGAGACCCTCGTGCAGTTCAGGTTCCTCGACGGCGCCGGCAACCCCTCCGCATGGGGCCCGGGCGCGACGCCGCCCACCGGCGCCGCGACCATCCGGCTCGACCGCACGAACCCGCCCGACCCCACGCTCGTCGCGACCGCCGACACCACGGTGCCGCTGTCCAGCCGCACGGGCCGCGTGGAGCTGGTGACCGGCTACTCCGGCGACGCCGAGCGCGTGATCGTGACGGAGGCCGGCCGCATCGTGGTGGACGCCCCCGCCGGGACGTTCCAGGACACCGGCCTGGCCGACGACACCACCTACGGGTACGAGGCCGTCGCCGTCGACGCCGCCGGGAACCGCTCCGGGACCGTCACGGCCGAGGTCACCACCCCGGACCGCACGCCGCCCGCCCAGCCCGCGGCCCCCAGCGGCTCCGGCTACCCCATCACCCTGTCCTGGACCGGCGTCACCGGCGCGGCGGCCTACGACGTCTCCCGCGGCGGCGCCGTCGCCGGCAGCGGCGCGGGCCTCACCCTGTCCGACGCGGGCGCCGTGGACACCGCCGCCCCGCCGTCGCCCACCGGCGTGAGCGCCGCCGCCACCGGCCCGGGCCGCGCCGCCATCGACTGGAGCGCCGTCCTCGACCAGGGCACCCCGTACGCCTTCGCGGTGCGCGCCAGCGACGCCGAGGGCAACGCCTCCGCGTACTCGGCACCCTCCACCCTCCTGGCGCGGTCCGGCATCTCCCGGTACCGGGTGCTGGTGGACGGCACGCAGGTGGCCGAGACCAACCTGCTGGCCGTCGACCTGGAGGGCCTCACCGGCGACGTCGCGCACACCATCACGGTCGTCGCGCTGGACCGTGCCGGCAACGCCTCCGCACCGTCGGCACCGATCAGCGTCACCGTGCCGTCCGCGGCCTCCACCGCCCGCCTCAGGGTGCGCGTGGCCAAGGCCTACGTGAAGCCCGGCGACGTCGTGTCCCTGTCGGCCACCGTCGAGGGCTCCGCCCTGGGCGACGTGAGCTGGCAGTTCGGCAACGGGTCGACCGCCGCCGGCACCCAGGTGCAGACCACCTACACCACGGCCGGCAAGCGCACCGTCGCGGCAACCGTGCAGGGCACCGACGGGCGCGCATCCCAGGCCGTCATCGAGGTCCTGGTGGACGACACCCCGCCCACCGTGGACGTCACGCAGTCCGGCGCGACCGCCCAGGTGCAGGCCACCGACGACGCCTCCGGCCTGGAGCGCCTCGAGTGGCTGCCGGCACCGGGCGTCCAGGGCCAGCCGGTCCCCGGCGACGGCATCCCGCTCGCCGAGGGCCCCAACACCATCACGGTCCGCGCGACGGACCGGGCGGGCAACGTCCGCGAGGTCACCAAGACCCTCGTCGCCGACCGCACCGCCCCCACCCTGAGCGTCCGGATCCCGGCCCTGGCGATCGGCAAGAGCGCCGCCGCGCAGATCACCGCCGCCGACGCCGGCTCCGGCCTCGCCGCCATCGAGTACGCCGGCAAGCGGTTCCCGGCGCGCACCGCCAAGCTCGTGCTTCCCGCCGGCCGCAGGGTCACGCTCACCGCGATCGACGCCGCCGGCAACCGCCGCGACGCGACGTTCACCATCCGGCGGGTGGCGAACGCCAAGCGCGGCACCCGCCTGGTGTGGGCCAAGGGCGAGCCGAAGCTCAAGGGCAACGCGAAGGTCCTGTACGCGACCACCTGGGCGCAGCTGCAGGTGCTGGGCAAGCTCCCGAAGAAGGCCAAGCCCAACGGCCGCTACACCAAGAAGATGGCCACGGCCGTGACCAAGTACCAGAAGAAGGTGAAGCTGAAGGGCACCGGCATCGTCGAGCCCAAGACCCGGGCACGGCTCGCCAAGGACGTGGCGAAGAAGACGGTGGTGATCACCGCGAGGTGATCACCACCGGGACGGGCTCAGGCCGCCCGGGCACCCCGCCAGGCGGGGCCCGTGACGACGACGGCGCGCTGGCCGACGCCGAGGCAGGAGGGGCAGGCCTCCTTCTCCATCACGCCGGCGCCGGGCGTGCGGGTCCAGATGACGCGCTGGCCCCAGCAGCCGCCGCACGGCTCCCAGACGGTGTCGAACTCATCGGAGCGGTCGAACGGAATGCCCATCACGGCCTCCTGAGGGGTGGTGGCGTGTGCGGATCGCCGTCCCAGGATCGGCCACGGGGCGCCGTGAACGGATGGACCGCGAGACAGGATTCCCCGGCGCCGCGTTGTCCCTGGGTCCCAGCTGTGCCGGGAGCCACAAGCCCCCGCGGGGGCGGCCGCTACGCGGGGAGGGGCGTCACCACGGTCCAGGGGACGATGCTGCGGGACACCACCAGCCCGGCGGCGACGTACGGGTCCTCGGCGGTGAAGGCCTCCGCCTGGGCCGCGTCCCGGAACACCAGCAGCCCCCGGTCCGGCGGGTCGCCGAGGGCGCCGGCGATGACGATGCGGCCGTCGGCGTGCCATGCGGCGATGAGGGCGAGGTGCCCGTCCCGGTGGGGCGCGCGGCGCTCCAGCATGTCCGGGGGGTACTCGTAGACGAGGGCGTGGAGGATCTCGGGCATCGCGGGAGCCTACCGCTGGCGCCGCACCCGCATCGTGTAGCCCGTGGTCCCGCGGGGGGCGTGCACGTCGACGTAGACGCGGCCGCTCCGCGTCGCCCGCACGACGGCGACCTGCCGGCGGCCGGGGCGGCGGGACTGGGCGAGGAGGTTGCGCCGCGCGTTCGGACCGGTGCGCACCGACACCGAGGCGGTGCGCGGCCCCCACAGGTACACCTCCAGGCGCCCGCGGTCGGCGGTGACCTCGACCCGCACGCGCTGGCCCCTGCGCACCGTGACGGCGTACACGTCGTCCGGGTCGTCCTGGGCGTCCACGTCGGCCTCCACCACCAGCGGCGCCGTCGCGCTGGACAGATCGGTGGCGTTGCCGAGGTAGGCGATGTCGTCGTTCAGCTCGCCGCCGTCGTCCGGCGGGACGGGCGTGGTGACGGCCTTCGCGACGTCCACCGCACCCCAGCCGGTGCGGTCGTCCCGGCCGGCCGGGCCGAGGTCGCGGGCCGTCGACTCCAGATGCCGCATCACCTGGTACGGCGTGAGCGCGTTGCCGTTCGCCGCCTGCACGAGCGCGGCGACGCCCGCGACGTACGGGGCGGCCATCGACGTGCCGTCCCGGAACGCGTAACCCGGCGAGATCTCGTCGTCGGCGATCTCCTTGGGCACCGTCGACAGGACGTCGACGCCCGGGGCGATGAGGTCCACCGACCGGTTGTGCTGGCTGAACGCGGCGACCCCCAGCGGCGTGCGGCAGTCGGGTGTGCGCTCCGGGCCGCACTGGGCGCCCACGCCCAGCACCCGCCGGTACGCGGCCGGGTACAGCAGCTTGTTGTCGCCGTCGCCCTCGTTGCCGACCGCGGCGACGATGAGCGCGCCGCGGCGGGTCGCCCAGTACACGACGCGCTGGAACGCGTAGGTGTCCCCCGGGCCGCCGGCGGAGATGTTGATGACCTTCGCGCCGTTGCGGACCGCCCACCGGATGCCGGCGATCATGTCCTCGTCCAGGAACTCCCCGTCCCGGGAGGCGACCTGCACGGGCATGAGGCGCGACTGCGCCGACGCGGGCGCGACGCCCACCACGCCGATGCCGTTCGCCGGGGCCGCGGCGATGCCCGCCACGTGGGTGCCGTGGCCGGTGCGGCCCCAGTCGTCGACGTTCAGCTGGTTCCGCCCGGGGATGACGCTGTGCGGGGCGATGATCACGCCGGCGTTCGCGCCGCTCCACTCGGGGTGCTGCAGGTCCAGCCCCCCGTCGAGGATCGCGATGATCGGGCGCGGCTCGCGTCCCACCAGCCGCGCGTCCCATCCGTCCTGCTGCAGCCCCCACTGCTCGCCGCTGAGCGGGTCGGTCAGGGGCGCGAGCGGGATGGGCGCAAGCGGCGCCACCGGGGAGGCGCGCTCCGCCGAGCGCCGCACCAGCGGCCATTCGGCGGCCCGCACCGACGGGCGGCGCAGCACGGCCTCGCGGATGCCGGCGCGGCGGGCGGGCGTGAGGCGCCACACCCCGGCGCCGGGCGCCAGCGGCGCGACCTCGCCGAGCCCGCGCAGCCGGGCGGCGGCGCCGCCGCGCCGGGGACGTCGCGGAACGTGACCATGAGCCCGCGTGCGGCGGGGACGTCTCCCCGAACGCCCGGGGTGGCACCGCCTGCGCCGCGGCGCCGGCCGGGGCGGCCACGGCCAGGCACCCGGCGGCGACGGCGAGCAGGTTACGGAGCGACATACCCGTTGGTGATCGGCATCCGCCGGTCCTTCCCGAAGGCCCTGGGGGTCACCTTGATGCCCACCGGCCCCTGCCGGCGCTTGTACTCCGCCCGGTCGATCATGCGCAGCACCCGCCGCACCGTCGCGGCGTCGTGGCCGCGCGCCACCAGGTCCTCCGCGTCCAGCTCGTCCTCGACGTACCCCTCGATGATGGGGTCCAGGAGGTCGTAGGGCGGCAGGCTGTCGGTGTCCAGCTGGTCAGGGCGCAGCTCCGCGGTGGGCGGGCGGTCGATCGTGGCCTCCGGGATGACCTCCCGGCCGGCGTCGGCGTTACGCCACCGGCACAGCCGGTACACCCAGGTCTTGGAGATGTCGCGCAGCGGCGCGAACCCGCCGACCATGTCGCCGTACAGGGTGCTGTAGCCCACCGACATCTCGCTCTTGTTGCCGGTGGCGAGCACCAGGGCCCCGCGCTTGTTGGAGAGGCCCATCAGCAGCGTGCCGCGGGCGCGGGCCTGCAGGTTCTCCTCGGTGACGTCCCGCTCCGCACCCGCGAAGGCTCCCGCCAGCACCCCCTCGAACGCCGCCACCACCTCCGCGATGGGCAGCGTGATGAGCTCGACGCCGAGCGCGTCGGCGAGCGCCGCCGCGTCGTCCTCGCTGCGCCGGCTGGTGTAGACGGAGGGCATCGACACCCCGAGCACCCGGTCGGCACCCAGGGCGTCCGCCGCGAGCGCCGCGGTGAGGGCGGAGTCGATGCCGCCGGACAGGCCGATCACCACCCCGCCGAAGCCGTTCTTGCCGACGTAGTCGCGGATGCCGGTGACCAGCCCCTCCCACACCTCGGCCTCCGGCGCCGGCGGGACGGCGAGCACCTCGGACACCGGTTCGGAGGGCCGGGGCGGCACGACCCCGTCGATGACCACGGTCCGGGCGTGGGCCGCGCGGGGGAGCCGTCGGGCCAGCGGCTCCCGCAGGCGGCGCCGGACGGCCAGGTCGCGGTCCACGTCGGCGACCATCAGGACCTCGCTGAACTGCGGCGCCCGCGCCGTGACCAGGCCGGTGGCGTCCGCGACCAGGGACCGGCCGTCGAAGACGAGCTCGTCCTGGCCGCCCACCAGGTTGCAGAACGCCAGAGCCGCCGCGGAGTCCGCCGCGCGCGTGGCCAGCATCCGCTCCCGCGCGTCCGCCTTGCCGCGGTGCCATGGTGACGCCGAGATGCAGGCGATGAGGTCCACGCCCGCCGCCGCCAGGTCGCTGGTGACCGGCGACGGGTACCAGATGTCCTCGCAGATCGCGATGCCGACGCGCATCCCGGCGATCTCCACCACCATCGGGGCCTCGCCGGACGCGAAGTACCGGGCCTCGTCGAACACCCCGTAGTTCGGCAGGAAGCGCTTGCGGTACACCGCCTGCACGCGGCCGTCGGCGATGACCGCGGCCGAGTTGAAGCAGTCCCCGTCCCACTCCGGGAAGCCGATGATCGCCGCGCCCCGGGTGACGCCCGCGGCGAGCTCCTCCACAGCCCGGCGGCAGTCCCTGGCGAAGCGGGGCCGCAGCAGCAGGTCCTCCGGCGGGTAACCGGAGATCGCGAGCTCGGGGAACAGCACCAGGCCGGCGTCCGCGTCCCCCGCCGCGGCGAGCGCGTCGGCGATGCGCCCGGCATTGCCCTCGATGTCGCCGACGACGGTGTTCAGCTGGGCCAGCGCGAGGCGCATGCGTCCCTTCGGGGCTGGTGGTGTTGGGCGCGGTCCGGCTCCCGGCGCCGCCGCGTCGCGGTAGGCTCAGGATGCCGCGTGTGAACGATACGCCCTGGGCAGTACGGCCCGACCGGTCGCGCCCTGGCGGGAAGGATGGGTTCCAGGATGAGCAGTCTGCCGCCGCAGCGTTCGGGTCCGGGTGGTCTCCAGGGCGGGACCGGCCGGGGCGGTCCCGGTCAGCAGTCCGTCCCCCGCGGGATGTCGCCCGCCCAGGGTGCCCAGGAGGCGGAGCGCCGCCTCGGCATCCCCTGCTTCCACGTCGGCCAGCGCGTGAGCGGCCTGTTCGGCTGCGTCGCCTGCCAGTTCCAGATCCGGAACCGCAGGGCGCTGCCGACGTGCCCGCAGTGCGGGGAGATCATCTGGGGGTATCTGGAGGACGGCCCGCGGCCGGTGCCGGAGGGTGAGGACCCCGTGCAGGTGCCGGACCCCGCCGCGGGGCAGCAGCCCGTGAAGGTGGAGGAGGGCGTCGACCTCGGCGGCGGCGCGCCGCCGGTGACGGTCGAAGAGGGCGTCAGCCTGGAATAGGGCGAAGCCCCCCATCCGGGGAGGGGAGTCCCTCCCGAGCGGGGGGTATTCACACTTTCCTCACAGATTCACCAGAGAACGCTTACCGCGGACGCACGGCCCGGCTCACGAACCGGACGCACCATCCGATGGACGGGCGAACGTCCGCCCGTTCCCGACGTCCGGATCCGAGGTGCCGTGCCCCGCGCCCTGCGCTCCCTGCCCCTGCTCCTGCTCGCCCTCGCCCTGTTCGCGGTGTCGGCGACGGCCTCCACGGGGACCCGCGTCCCGCGCCTGCAGAACATGCAGGCACAGCAGATCCAGGCACAGGGCAACGGCGTCGTCTCGCTGGACGGCGGATTCGCCGTGGTGGGGTGGCTCACCCAGTCCCGGCGCACCGGCATCCGGCTCGTCGACCGCGCCGGCGACGCCAAGCTCATCGTCAACGGGCGCGTGATCCCGCTGGGCAGGCGCCGCATCGCCCGCCTGCAGGGCGTGGGCGGCCGCTACCTGGTCACCGGCACCCGCTTCACCCTCGAGGTCCGCGGCGTGCAGGGGCTGGAGGCATCGGGCGTGGGCTGGGCCCGCTTCCAGGGCCGCGGCCAGTACAACGTCGCGGGCGGCAACTCCGGGCCGTGGAACGGGGCACGCATGCTCGTCGGGACGGACCCCGCACCGGGTGACGGCGGCGGGGACGACGACCGCGACCGGGTGCGCGCGCTCGGCGCCCAGGACCCCGCTCCGGCACCGGCGCCGGAGCCCGCGCCCGCACCGGAGCCCGCGGCTCCCGTGGCCGCCGGGTGACCACCGTCCCGGCACCGGGACTTCCAGGTGCGCCGGTACGGCAGTTAGCATCGGCGTCGATGGCAGACGCAACCGCTGACCACGTCCTCATCATCGAGGACGAGGCGAACATCTCCTCGTTCGCCCGCATGTACCTCGAGGCCGCCGGGTTCCGGGTCTCCGTCGCCGAGCGCGGGGACGACGGCCTGCGGATGGCGATCGAGGAGCGGCCGTCGCTGGTGCTCCTCGACCTCATGCTGCCCGGCATGGACGGCTACGAGGTCACGCGCCGCCTGCGCGCCGAGGGCAACCTGCCGATCATCATGCTCACCGCGCGGGACGACGCGGTCGACAAGGTCGTGGGGCTGGAGCTCGGCGCCGACGACTACGTCACCAAGCCGTTCAACCCGCGGGAGCTGGTGGCCCGCGTGCGGGCCGTGCTGCGCCGCACCGACGAGCGCCAGGCCGAGCCGGCCGGCCCCGAGGACACGGTGCTGGAGCTCGGCAGCCTGCGCATCGAGGTGGGCGGCCGCGAGGTGTTCGTCGAGGAGGAGCGCGTCGCGCTCACGCCCAAGGAGTTCGACCTCCTGGTCACCCTCATCGAGAATCGGGGGATCGTCCTCACCCGCGAGCAGCTGCTGGAGCGGGTGTGGGGCTTCACGTTCCTCGGCGACTCGCGCACGATCGACGTCCACGTGCGCCAGCTGCGCCGCAAGCTCGGAGACGCGTGCCCGATCCAGACCGTGTGGGGGACCGGCTACAAGGTGGCCGCGAAGCGGTGACCCTCGGGGGCACCGCCCCCGGCGCGCCGCCGCCGCGGCGCAGGCGGCGCCTCCCGCCCTGGCGCACCCTCCGCGGGCGCCTCGCGCTCGGCGCCCTCGCCGGCCTGTTCGCCGCCGCCCTGGTGTTCGGCGTGGTGTCGTCGAGCCTGGTGCGCACCGAGAGCTCGCGCCAGGGACGCGACGAGTTCGACCAGCTCACCGTCCGGCTGGCCCGGCTCATCAGCGTCCGGCTCGACCGCCAGGCCCTGAACGGCAGCTGCGACTCGTTCCGGAAGGCCGACATCGAAGCGTACCTGGGCCGCGGCGCGCGGCTGTACGTGCTGGACGGCTTCAACACCTTCTGCGTCGGCAGCGTCCTGCGGTACGGCGACATCGCGGTCGCCACGCCCCCGCAGCTCGACAAGGGCGAGATCCAGCGCAAAGGCTACGAGCGGCTCGACGAGGCGTTCGCCGCGGCGGGCGCCGACCGCGTGGCGACCGCCGCGATGGTGACCCTCGCCGGGCGCCCGTGGACGTACATCGTGCTCTCCAAGCCACGGGCGGACGTGGCCACCCAGTGGAAGGACGTCGCCCCCAGCCTCATCATGGCGGCGCTCATCGGGTTCGTCCCCGCCCTGCTGCTCACCCTGCTGCTCACCGCGCGCGTGACGCGCCCGCTGGAGGACATGGAGGCCGCCGCCGACCGCGTGGCGGGCGGGGACCTGTCGGCCACCGTGCCGCCCGCGGGCACCGCGGAGCTCGACCACCTGGCGGCCGCGTTCAACGGCATGGTCACCCGCCTGCGGGAGCGGGAGGACAGCACCCGCGAGTTCCTGATGAAGGTCACCCACGACCTGCGCACCCCGCTCACCGCGATCCGCGGGCACGCCGCGGCCCTCGCGGACGGCATCGTCCCGGAGCAGCAGGTGCCCCGCTCCCTCGCCGCGATCGAGGGCGAGGCCGGGCGCCTGGAGGCGATGGTCGCCGACCTGCTCGACCTGGCCCGCATCGACGCCCGGCGGTTCCGCATGGATCACGTGCCGGTCGACCCGGAGGAGGTGCTGCAGCAGGCGTTCGACGCGCTCGCGCCCGACGCCGCCCGCCGCGACATCCGGTACACGCGCCGCATCGCGCCGCTGCCGGTGGTGGTGACCGACCCGTCCCGGCTGCGGCAGATCGTGGCCAACCTGCTGGACAACGCGCTGCGGTGGGTGCCGGAGGGCGGCACCGTCACCATGGAGGCCGAGCCGGCCGCCAACGGGGGCCTGCGGGTGCGCGTGGGCGACAGCGGCCCCGGGGTGGCGCCGCCCCTGCGGGAGGAGATCTTCCAGCCGTTCCGCTCCCACGAGACCCCGGACGGCCGCACCGGCGTGGGCCTGGGCCTGGCGATCTGCCGCCAGCTCGCGCGGGAGCTGGGCGGCGACGTGAGCGTGGACGACGCCCCGGAGGGCGGCGCGCGGTTCGAGCTGCGGCTGCCGGCGGCCCCGCCGGGCCTCACCGCGCCGAACGGCACGGTGAGCCGGCCCGCCGCGACGATGGGAAATTCCTAACACCCGCACCGCACCTGTATCACCGGCGTTGCGCACAATGCGTGCATGCCCGCTCTCGCCCGACTGCTGACCGCCGGCGCCGCCGTGGCGGCCCTCGCCGTGCAGCCGGCCGTCTCCGCGCCCGCGCCGCAGGGGATCCTCGCCGCCAGCGGCCGCGGTGTGTTCATCCTCGACGGCGACGCGGCCGTGCTCGGCGTCGCGCGCGGCCCCGCGCTCATCGTGGTGCAGGACCGGGCGGGCGACGCCATGCTGCGCGTGGGCGGCCGCGTGGTGCGGCCGGTGCGGACCCGCCCCGGGTCCCCGTTCGTCACGGTCCGGCGCATCCGCCTGGGCGACGTGCGACGCCGGTTCCTGGTGTCGGGCTCGAACATCCGGCTGCGAGTCGAGTCCGCGGACATGACGCTCAACGCCTCCGGCCGCTTCCGCGTGCGGCTCACGGGCCAGGGCAGCTACACCGTCGACGACGGCGCGCCCCAGACATGGGTCGCGGGCGCCACGGTGAAGGTCGGGCTCGCCCGGCAGCGCCGGCGCGGCTGACGCACCGCGGCGCACGGATCCCGGAACGGCCTGGGGCCCGGCGTTCGCCGGGCCCCAGGTGTACGACCGTCCGTGGGTGGGCCGGGGCCCACCCGTGACGTGGACCGCTACGCGGTGGCCTCCTCCGGGTGCGGGGCGAGCACGACGTCGCCGCGCTCCCCGGTCCGCACGCGGACGGCCTCCTCGATGTTGATGATGAAGATCTTCCCGTCCCCGGGCTCACCCGTGTGGGCGAGCTCGAGGATCGTGTCGACCGCGCGGTCGACGTCGGCGTCGTCGACGACCAACTCCAGCTTCAGCTTGGGACGCAGGAAGATGGTGGTCTTGGAGCCGCGGTAACTCTCGGTGAACCCCTTCTGCCGGCCCGAGCCCTTGACCTCGCTGATGCTCATGGACGGGAGGCCCATGGCGGCGAGACGGTCTCGGATGGCGTCGAAGGCCTCGTGGCGGATGAACGCCTCGATCTTCTTCACGGTGACCAGCTCCCTTTACGACGCGGTGGCGGGCGACGTGGCGGGGGCGCTCGACCCGGCGACGCCAGTGGCGACGATGGGCGAGTTCTCGGGCTTCGCACCCGGCACGTCGATGAACTGCTCCGGGTACCCGAACATACCGTGCTCGGAGATGTCGAGACCCGACGTCTCGTGCTCCTCGCTCACGCGGAGGCCCACGGTGTACTTGATGGCCAGGAACACGATGGCGGTGAGGCCGCCGGTGAAGCCGACCGTCGCGGCGATGCCGTAGAACTGGACCCACAGCTGGCCCAGGCCGCCGCCCACGAAGAGGCCCTCGCGGGAGTCGAGGCCGACCAGGTTCACGATGACCGGGTCCATGCGGGTGGAGGTGCCGAACAGGCCGATGGCCAGGGTGCCCCAGATGCCGGACACGCCGTGTGCGGCGAGGGCGCCGAGCGGGTCGTCGATCTTGAGCTTCTCGACGGCGACCACGACCAGCGGGATGAGGAGGCCGGCGACGAGGCCGACCACGATGCCCGCCCAGTAGTCGATGAAGGCGCACGGGGCGGTGATGGCGACCAGGCCGCCGATCGCGCCGTTGCCCATCTGCGAGACGTCGAGCGTCTTGAAGAGGATCAGGGACATCACGGTGGCGCCGATGACGCCGGCCGCAGCGGCCAGGTTGGTGTTCACGATCACGTCGACGAAGTCGAGGTTGTTCGCGAGGAGGCTCGAGCCGCCGTTGAAGCCCATCCAGCCGAACCACAGGACGATGACGCCGGTGATCGCGAGCGGGATGGAGTGACCCGGGATCGGGATCGGCTTGCCGTTGCGGAACTTGCCGATGCGAGGACCGAGGATGAGCGCGCCGGTGAGCGCGCCCAGGGCGCCCTGCAGGTGGACGATGGAGGAGCCGGCGTAGTCCAGGAAGCCGTCCTTGAACAGCCAGCCGCCGCCCCACGTCCAGTGGGCGACCACCGGGTAGATGAAGCCGGCGAACGGGATCGCGAAGAGCACGTACCCGATGAACTTCGTGCGGTCGAGCATGGAGCCGAACACGATCGCGAGCGACACGGCGCAGAACACGACCTGGAAGAACCAGAGGCTGGTGATGCTCGCCGTCGCCGCCGAGTACACGTAGTCCTCAGACGTCGGGAAGCCCGTGCTGGAGAAGAACCAGCCGGATGTCCCCCAGAAGTCGTTCCCGTTCCCGAACGCCAGTGCAAAACCGGTCGCCCAGAACATGAGGATGGCGATCGACATGTTGATGAGGATCTTCGCCATCACCGCGCCGGCGTTCTTCATGCGCGAGAGACCGACCTCGAGGAGGGCGAAGCCCGCCTGCATGAGGAGCACGAACGCGGCCGCGACCGCGACCCACACCGAGTCCACGGCGGTGATGAGCGTTCCGACGCTCTGAGCGAGCTCATCGGTGGTGGGCGGCGCGTCCTGCGCCGCGGCCAGGACGGGCGTGACCATGAGCAGCAGCAGTGCCCACAGCGGTGCCAGCCTGAGTGCCTTGGATCGCATAGCTCTCCTTGACGAGGGATTTCCGGAGCGGCCCGCAGGGGGGCCAAGCTGTGGTGAATCTAGGTAGGGGCACCCCTCCGGGGCTTTGGCCCTCTGGCGAAGGTGCCGCCCCCGGTGTTCTCCCTCGGGCGAAACGGGCGGCGCGGCGCGCGGCGTCGTAGGCTTGCGCGATGCGGCTCGGCGTCCGGTGGTCCACCCGCCTCGCGGGGGCGGTCATCGCCTCCCTCGTCGCGTCCGGCTGCGGTGGCGGCGGAGGCGACGCGGACGCCACGGTATCAGCGCCGGTGACCGCGGGCGTGGCGCCCCTGCCGGGGCTGCCTCCGCAGACCGCGGGGTTCGAGGCGTGGCCGCGCGTCAACGCCCGTCCCATCGCCGCGTCGCCGGACACCCCGCACGGCGACCGCAAGGTCGTGCGCCTCAACCGCGAGCTGTCGCGGGTGGCGCGCGACGGCCGGTTCGTAACGCCCCTGCCGCCCGGGACGGTGGTGGTGAAGACCGGGGGCCGCGGCGCCGACTCCATGGCCTTCGTGTCGGTGATGGAGAAGGTCCCGGAGTACGACCCGCAGCACGGGGACTGGCGGTTCACCGAGTACGCGCGCACCGCGGAGGACGCGCCCTACGACCTGCTGGCGGAGGCCTCCGCGTGCTGGGACTGCCACGCCGCGGCCGCGGAGGACCGCGACTGGATCTTCACGCAGCCGGACTGAGCGCGGCGGGCCCGGGCGCCGGGCCCGCCGCGCCGGGGGTCACTGCCGGCTACCGATCCCCGTGGCGATCCAGTCGAGGAGCCACGTGGGGTTGCGGCTCTGGGTCCAGACCTCGCCGGGGCCGGTGAACTCGAACACGAAGCCCTCGCCGCTCTTCAGCGACTGCATGGTCGAGGAGACGCGCCGCAGGACGCTGGTGACCGTCTCGTCGTAGGCGACCATGTGGCCGGAGTCGACCACCACGGTCTCCCCCGGGGCCAGCGACACCCGGTCGAGCGCGCCGTAGCAGGACAGCAGCACGGTGCCGTTGCCGGAGGCGCGGATCATGAACCCGCCCTCGCCGCCGAACAGGTTCTTGAAGCCGCCCCACTTGGCGTCGATCTCCACGCCGGCCTCGGAGGCCAGGTAGGAGCCGCGCTGGATGAACAGGGCGCGCTCGGGGATCACCTCGCGCTCCACGATGTCGCCCGGCAGGTTCGCGGCGACGTCGACCCATCCGCCGCCGTCGGGCGCGGTGAAGGTGGTCACGAACAGCGACTCTCCGCCCAGGACGCCGCGCTTGAGGGACTTCATGAGGCCGCCCTCCATCTTGGCCTCCACCGCCACCCCCGGCGACGTGGCCATCATCGCGCCGCTCTCGGCCCGCACGCGCTCGCCGGAGCCCAGCGTGCAGCGGGCGACGGCGAACGCGGGGGAATGCCGGATCGTGATCTCCATGGTGCCTCCCGGTCGTGTGCTCGGTCTCGGGGATGGTACGGCCGGATGCGGCCGCCCCCGAAGGGGTGCGGCGCGCTCAGGCCGCGGGGGCGCCGGCGGGGTCGCCGTGCACCCGCAGGGTGTCGCGCCCGGCCCGCTTGGCGGCGTAGAGGGCGGCGTCGGCGCGCTCGTACAGCGCCTCGGGGGTCACGCCGGGCTCCACGGGGCACACGCCCGCCGAGCAGGTGACGTGCCCGACGCCGGCGAACGGCGTGCCGCGCATGCCCTCCAGCAGGCGGGCGACGGCCACCCCGGCGCCCTCCGGGCCGGTGCCCGGCATGAGCCAGGCGAACTCCTCGCCCCCGACGCGGCACACCAGGTCGGACCCGCGTGCCGCGCCGCGCATGCGCGCCGCGACCTCCCGCAGCACCCCGTCGCCCGCCGAGTGCCCGTGGGTGTCGTTGACCCGCTTGAAGTGGTCGATGTCGATGAGCACCAGGCTGGCGGGCACCCCGTGCTCCGACGAGGCGGCGGCGCCCCGGAGCGCCTCCCAGAACACCCGGCGGTTCCCCAGGCCGGTCAGCTGGTCGCGCTCGGCCCGTTCGGTGAGCGCGGCGCGGGCGTCCGCGGCGGTGCGGGCCATCGCGACGAGCTCGGCGAGCCGCGCCCCGAACGCCGGGTCGTCCCCGCCGCCCGGCACCTCGGCGCGGGCCGCGCGGGCGGCCTCCAGCACGGCCTCCACGCCGGGCCCCGATGCGGCGACCGCGGCCACGCGCGCCAGCGCCCGCTCGCGCAGCTCCCGGACGTGCTCGTCGGTGATGTCGGTGACGGTGCAGAGGTGCCGCCGTTCGTCCCCGTTCCCCGACGGCACGGCCTGCACGCGCAGCCGGGCGCGCTGCCCGTTGGGGTACGCCACCCACACGGCGTCGGCGAAGCGGTTGCCGGTGGCGAGGGCGGCGGTGAGGCTCCCGGCGAGCTGCGCCCGGCCCTGGGGCTCGAGCGCCGGCCGCAGCAGGGTCTCGCCGACAAGGCCGGCGATCGACACGCCCAGGAGCTCCGCGCAGCGCTGGTTCGCGAACTCCACGGTGCCAGACGGCGTGAGGATGCAGATGCCCACCGGGACCTCCTGGGCGAGCGCCCGGAAGCGGTCCTCCCGCAGGCGGGCCTCGGCCTCCGCCGCGTCGCGCGCCTCGGACTGCCGGTACAGGGCGTCGCGCACCTCGCGCTCGCGGCGGCCGGCCTGGAGCAGCACCATCACGGTGAGCAGCCCGATGGCCAGGGACGCCGCCGACACGGATGCCGGCAGCACCCAGCGGGCGCGCGGCGGCGGGGTCACGTGCAGGTGCAGCGCCCGGCCGCCGCCTCCGGAGAACACGGGGACGCCGCCGTCGTGCGCCTCCTGGGGGTGCACCTCGATGGACGCCCGGGCGCCGGCGGGCAGGGCGGCCTCCACGCGGGCCTCCAGGGCGGACACCGGCACGGCGAGGCTCACCAGGCCTGTGAGCAGGCGCTCCCGGTCGGCCTCCGCGGGCACCGCCGAGCTGCGGCCGTACACGGGGATGACGAACTCGACGCCGCTCGGGCGTGACGGCGTGGGCAGCGTGACGGGCGCGGACATGGCGACCGCCCCCGTCTGGACCGCCCTGCGCGCGGCCTCGGCGCGGGCGGGGTCGGCGAGCAGGTCCACGCCCAGGCCCCACGCCCCTGCGGACCGGGCGGCCAGGGCGCCGGGTAGGTACCGGTCCCGCTCCCCCACGGGCAGCCGGTTGCCGGCGGCGTCCAGCGCGGCGATGGGCGCGACGGTGCGCTCGAACGCCGCACGCCCGGCGCGGGGCACCACGGGGTGCCACACCGCGTCGCCCGCGTCGCCCAGGGCGAGGTCGCCGAACCGGCGGAACTCCTCGGCGTCCACGGCCCGGCTGGAGGCGATGAGGCCGCGCGCGCCCAGCAGCGCCGTCTCGCGCACGGCGAGCTCCCGGCCCAGGGCGTGGGCGGCCGCGTCCGAGGAGGTGCGCCGCAGGTCGTCCTCCGCGCGGGCCTCCAGGATCACCGAGGCCCCGATCACCGCCAGCGACGCGGCGACGACCCCGGCCACGGCCACGCCGCGCCGGGGGCGCAGCAGCAGGCGGATCTGGGCGGGGAGGCGCGGCATGTGGGTTCCGGCGCGGGGGGTCCACTCCGCATCGGCGGCGATCCGCCGGTCTTGAGGTGCGGCGCCGCGCGGTGCGGCCGAAGATCCGCGCCCCAACTTTCGCCACAGGGCCAAGGAGGCGCCCTCCGCGCGCCGGGCACACTTGCCCTGCGAACGCGGTGGAGTGCACTGCCTACCCGGTCAGCCGATGTTCGCAAGCGACGCGGAACGCGTGCGGGTCGGGGGCCGTCCCCTCCCCGGCCCGCCGCCGACCGCGCGTCACATGGACGACCGCGCGGCCTCCACGAGGCTCGCGATGACCCGGCTCGCCGGGTCCGCCTCCGGGTGCCACTGCACCCCCAGGAGCCATCCGCCCTCCCCCTCCACGGCCTCGACGACGCCGTCGTCGGAATAGCCCGTGGAGATGAGCCCGGGACCCAGGTCCCGGATCCCCTGGTGGTGGTGCGACACGACGGTGTGACGGGTCTCGCCCGCCGCGCGGGCCGCGAGGGACCCCGGGGTGAGGTCCACCGGGTGCTCGTTGCCGGCGAACGCGCCCAGGGTCCGGCGGTGCTCCTCGGTGCCGTGGGTCTCCGGCAGGTGCTGCCACAGGGTCCCGCCGAACGCCGTGTTGATGATCTGCAGGCCCCGGCAGATGCCCAGCACCGGCGTGCCCCGCCGCGCGGCGTCGCGCACCAGCGCGATCTCCACGCCGTCGCGCACCGTCTGTGCCTGCTCGGCGGTGTGGTGCGGCTCCTCGCCGTACCGGCACGCCTCGATGTCGGCGCCGCCCACCAGCAGCAGCCCGTCCACCAGATCGGTGAACGACGCCGGATCGGCCTCCACGGCGGGGTCCGGCGGCAGCAGCACGGTCCGGCCGCCCGCGTCCCACACGGCCCGCAGGTAGTTCGCGGCCACCAGCGCCGCCGGCATGTCCCACACCGCCCAGCGCGCGCGCTCCAGCGGCGTGCACACCCCGATCACCGGCGCCCGGCTCATCCCGTCCTCCACCCCATGTCCGTGATCCGCCCGTGGACCACGACGTACTTGGCGCCGCGCCCGCGGCCGCCGAACACCACGGACACCGTCTCGCCCTCCGACAGCGCCAGCTCGGTGGGGAGCCGCCGCGCCGCCGCGGTCGCGACCCGGCCGTCCGCGGACCGCACGTGCAGCAGGTGCCGCCCGCCGAGGTACCGCGCCTCCAGCCGCGGACGGCCGATCATCACGCCGCCCACCACCGCGTCGAAGGTGTGGGAGCACGCCGGGCACTTCACGCTCACCATCCGGCCCGCCTGGTCGGGCACCGCCGACAGCGTCGAGCACACCGGGCACGGCAGCTCACGCAGCCGTGGGCCCTCGTCGCGCCGGTTCCGCCGCCCGCGGTCGTACCGCGCCCGCTCCGCCGCGTCGCCCAGCACCTGCCAGGCCGCGTTCACGCGCTTGGCCATCAGCTCCGCGCGGTCGCGCTGCAGGTCGTTCGAGAAGCGGTCCGGATGGAAGGCCATCAGCTGGAACCGCCACGCCTCGTGGATCTCCTCCAGCGTGGCGTCCTCGTCCACCCCCAGGGTGGCGTAATGGTCGGCGTCCACGGCCCGGAGGATTGCAGAGGCGGTCGCCGCCCGCCTGGGATCCGCGGCTACACGTCGCGGCGCCGCGTGGCCGCGACGGCCGCCGCGGTGAGGGCCACCGCGTACGCGACCAGGACCAGCGCGGCCGCCCACGGCGGCAGCACCTCGTCCGCCGGGCTGGTGCGGGTGAGGCTTCCCAGGGTCCCCGAGGGCAGCCACCTGCCCACCTCGGGCAGGAACGCCAGCAGCAGCCCCTCCCCCACCAGCAGCCACGACAGGCCCGACACCAGCGCCACCACCTGGTTCCGCACCAGCGCGCCCAGGGCGGCGCCGATCGCGGCGAACAGCGCCACGGCCGCGACCGTGCCTGCGGCGACGGCCGCCACCCGGCCCGCGCCGAGCGGCGCGTGGTCGATCAACCCCAGCCACGGCAGCGACACGGCGAGCGCCAGCGCCAGGCACGCGGCCCCGTAGCCCACCCCGGCGAGGCCCGCCGCCACCACCTTGGCGACCACCACGCGGGCGCGGCGCGGCTCGGCCAGGAACGTGGCCACCGCGGTCCCGTGCCGGTACTCGCCGGTGGACGCCATCACCCCGATCACGAAGCTGAACAGGTACGCGCTCGATCCGAGCCCCAGCACCAGGTCCAGGCCCTCGGCGGTGCCCACGTCGGCCGGGCTGCCCTCCACGCCCTGCAGGGCCAGGATCGCGATGACGTTCAGCAGGACGTACCCGGCGGCGATGCCCAGCAGGCCCGCGGTGATCCGCAGGGAGCGCAGCTTGAGGACCTCGGCGCGCAGGGCCGCGGTCACGCCGCCTCCTCCACCAGCCGCAGGAACACGTCCTCCAGGCGCTCCACCGACGGGGCGAGCTCGTGCAGGGCCCATCCCCGGTCGCGGCACAGGTCCCCCACACGCTCGGCGTCCACCCCGTCCACCGACAGGGCACCGTCGCCGTCACGGGTCACCAGGGCGCCCATCCCCTCCAGGGCCGCCGCCAGCGCCGCGGCGTCGGGGCTGCGCACGCGCAGTTCCCGGCGGGCCTCGGCGAGCAGCGCGTCCAGGGTCGCGGCGCGCACCAGGCGCCCCCGGGCGATGATCACGACGTCGTCGACCGTCTGGGCGACCTCGGACAGGACGTGGCTCGACACCAGCACGGTGCGCCCCTGGGCGGCCAGCGCCCGGAGCATCTCCCGGAGCCACCGGATGCCGGCCGGGTCCAGGCCGTTCGCGGGCTCGTCGAGCACCAGCACACCGGGGTCGCCCAGCAGCGCGGCGGCCAGGGCCAGGCGCTGGCGCATGCCCAGCGAGAAGCCGCCCACGCGCCGTCCCCCGTGGTCCTCGAGGCCCAGCATCGCCAGCACCTCGCCGGCGCGGCCGGCGGGGATGCCGGAGGCGGCGCACAGCACGCGGAGGTGGTCGCGGGCGGTGCGGCCGGGGTGGAAGGCGGCGGCCGCCTCCAGCACGGCGCCCACGCGCTCGAGCGGCCTGGGCAGCGCGGCGTAGGCGACCCCGTCGACGGTGGCGGAGCCGGCGTCCGCGCGGGCCAGCCCCAGCAGGACGCGCAGGGTGGTGGTCTTCCCGCCGCCGTTGGGGCCCAGGAACGCGGTCACCCGGCCGGGGCGGGCGGTGAACGAGAGCCCGTCGACGGCGGTGGCGGCGCCGTAGCGCTTCACCAGCCCGTCGACGGCGATCATCCGGTCAGCCCCGGCCCAGGATCGAGCAGGGGTCGAAGGCGACCGCGGTCTGGAACAGCTGGACGTTGCCGTCGCCGTCGACGACGAAGCACCCGCCCTCGGAGGACATGACCTCGCCGAGGTACTCGCCCTGCCCGTCCTCGCCGGCGCGCACCAGGCGGTATGCGCCGGGCTCGGCGTCCGGGACCTGCCGGCCCTCGGCGAGCCCGGCGGCCTTGCCCTCCTCCAGTCCCTGGGCCCTCCCCTCCTTGCGGCCCTGGGCCAGGCCCGTCTTGAGGCCGTCGGCCCGGCCGTCCTTGGTGCCGCGGGCCACGCCCTTGCGGAAGCCGTTGCGGTAGGCCTGGTCGCGGGCGGTCTCGGCGTCGTGGACGCGGTCCTCCGAGTACGTCCACCCGCCGTACGCGCCCCCGGCGGCGACGGCGAGGACGGCCACCGCCCCGGCCGCGGCCCACCTGCCGCGGCGCCGGCGGCGGCGCGGGGCCACCGGCACGCCCGCGGGCGGGGGCGGCGGGGCACCCTGCACCCGGGTGGGCGCCTCCATCACGCGCGTCCCGCCTGCGCCCTCGGCGTCACCGGTGGAGAAGCGCCGCAGCACGCGGGTCCAGCCCTCCGGCTCGTCCGCAGCGGCGGCGACGGGGGCGGGGGGCTGCCAGCCGGCGAGGGCGGTGCGCAGGTCCGCCACCAGGTCGCGCGCCTGGCGCGGGCGCTCCCCGGGGCTCTTCGCGAGGGCCCGCGCGAGCGGCACGTCCAGGGAGGTGGGCAGCACCGGGTTCGCGGCGGTCACCGACGGCGGCTGCTCCCGCACGTGGGCGAGCACCACGGCGCTCGGCTGGCGGTGCACGAACGGCGGCCGTCCGCACAGCACCTCGTAGGCCAGCACCCCGAAGGCGTAGATGTCGGACGCCTGGGTGGCCGGGTTGCCGGCGGCCTGCTCCGGGGAGATGTACTCCACGGTGCCGAGCCAGTCGCCGCGGCGGGTGAGGCCGGGCTGGTCGAGCAGCCGGGCCACGCCGAAGTCCGACAGGAACGCCCGGTCGTCGAGGTCCAGCAGCACGTTCGCGGGCTTGATGTCGCGGTGGATGACGTTGTGCCGGTGGGCGGCGTCCACCGCCTCGGCGACGTCGTCCAGGATCGCCAGCGCCCGGTGCGGCGCGACCGCCCCGAACCGCGACAGCAGGTCCGCCAGCGACGGGCCCGGCACGAGCCGCATCGCGATGAACGGCACGCCGTCGACGTCGCCGGACTCGTAGACGGTGACGATGCGGGGGTGGTCGACGCTCGCCGCGGCCACGGCCTCGCGCTTGAAGCGGGCGAGCGCCCCGGCGTCCTCCACCTGGGTGAACACCTTCAGGGCGACGGCCCGCTCGGTCCCGACCTGGCGCGCCCGGTACACCGCCGCCTGGCCGCCGCTGCCGAGCTCCGCCTCCACCACGTAGGGGCCGAACCGCTCCCCGGGGACCAGATGCACGCTCACTCCTCCACCGACTCCGGCGGATGGTAGGGGACCGCGCCCGCGGGCCGGGGAACCCGGTCGCCTCCCATCAGGCGGAGGGCAGGCGCACCTCCGCCACCAGGCCGCCGCCGTCGCGGGGACGCAGGGCCGCGGTGCCGCCGCAGGCCTGCGCGAGCTGCTCCACGATCGCGAGCCCCAGCCCCGAGCCCTCCCGTCCGCGGGTCGTCCAGAACCGCTCGAACGCCGAGGCGATCTGCTGGGGCGTCATGCCTGGGCCGCGGTCGGCGACGGTGAGGACCACCCAGCGCCCCTCCCGGGCGAGCGCCACCCGCACCTCGCCGTCGGGCACGGTCGCCAGCAGGGCGTTGTCGAGCAGGTTGTCGAGGATCTGCTCGACCGACCCGGGCACGGCCCGCGCCATGGCCGGCCCGTCGGGGACGTCCATCTCCAGGCGCACGGACTCGTCCTCGGCGAGCGGGGTCCAGGCGGCGACGCGCTCGCGCACCGTCTCCGCGACGTCCGCGGCCACCGCGGTCTCCTCCACCCGCTCGGCCCGCACCAGGGTCAGCAGGCCCTCCACCAGGCGGCCCAGCCGGTCCGCCTCCTCCAGGGCGCCGTCCAGGTCGTCCCGGCCCCCGGGGGTGATGTCGCGCTCCAGGTTCTCCAGCCGCAGCCGCAGGGCGGTGAGGGGCGTGCGCAGCTGGTGGGAGGCGTCGGCGACGAAGTCCCGGTGGGATGCGACCAGGGCCTCGAGCCGGGCGGTGGAGGTGTTGAACCGGCGGGCGAGCTCCCGCACCTCCGCGGGGCCGCGGTCCTCGTCGGCGCGCACCGACAGGTCCCCGTCGCCGGCGCGGCTGGCGGTGGCGCCCAGGTCCTCGAGCGGCCGCGCGACCGACCGGGCCAGCAGCCAGCCGATCACCGCCACCGCCGCCAGCACCACGGCCGCGATGCCCAGCAGGGCGAGCCGGTACCGCAGCACGCGGTCGTCCAGCTCGTGCGCGCTCACGCTCACCCGCACGGCGCCGTGCACCTGGCCGCCGGAGGCCGACGGCACCGCCACGTAGACGATGCGCTGCCCCAGGGTCTGGGAACGCCGCTCCCCCACCGCCGGCCGCCCGGCGAGGGCCGCGGCGATCTCCGGACGGCTGCTGAACGACCGCCCCTCGGGGCGCGCGGTGTCGGTGTCGATGAGCAGCGTCCCGTCGCGGTCCACGATCACCGCCCGGGAGTTGGTCTCGGCGGCGTACCGGTCCACCACGCGCCGCAGGCCCTCGTAGGGGCCGCCGCGCTCCAGGGCGTCCTCGCTGATCGACGCCAGGGCCACGGCGTCCCGCTCGATGCGGGACTCGAAGGCCTGCCGCTCCGTGCGGCCGTAGATGACCCCGAGGGGGATCTCGAGCGCCAGCAGCACCACCGCCGCAAGCGCCAGGTAGCTCGCGACGAGGCGCCGGGTCACGGTTCGCGCAGGCGGAAGCCGATGCCGCGCACCGTCTCGATGAGGCCCGGGTCGCCGAGCTTCTTCCGCAGCGCGCTGATGTGCATGTCGATGGCCTTGCTGGGGCCGTACCAGGTGGTGCCCCACACCTCCCGCAGGATCCGGCGGCGGTCGACCGCGGCGCCGGGGTCCTCGGCCAGCAGGGCGAGCACCTCGAACTCCTTGGGGGTGAGGGGGATCTCCCGGCCGTCCACCGACGCCCGGCGGGCCCGGGTGTCGATGACCAGGGGCCCGGCCTCGAGGGTCTTCGGCTGCTCCGGCTCGGCGTCCACGCGGCGCATCACGGCGTGGATCCGCGCGATGAGCTCCCGCATCCCGAACGGCTTGACCAGGTAGTCGTCCGCCCCGAGCTCCAGGCCCACCACCCGGTCGACCTCCTCGCCGCGGGCGGTCACCATGATGATCGGGACGCGCGACTTCGAGCGCAGCTCGCGCGCCACCTCGTACCCGTCCATGTCGGGCAGGCGGAGGTCCAGCAGGACCATGTCGGGCTCCGGCGCCTCGAGCGCCTCGCGCCCGGTGCCGACCCGCTGCACCTCGAAGCCCTCCCGCCGCAGGCCCTCCGCGAGGGGTGCGGCGATGGCCTCGTCGTCCTCGACCACCAGCAATCTCATGGCCGGATCATTGCGCGTCGGCGCGGACGCCGCGCGGCGCCCTTGACGAACCCTTACCCGCCGCTGGGGAAGCCCTGGGCAACCGGAGGGCGTGACCGGGGACCGATCGGACGACACTCCAATCGTCCGCTTGAACGACCCCCGGAGGTCCACCGTGAACGGCGTCCACCGTCGCATCGTCGCAGCCATCGTCGGCCTCGCCGCCATCCTCGGCGTCGTCGCCCTGTCCCGCACGGCGGCGCTCGGCCCGGACGGCCCCTCGACGCAGCCGGCCGCCGCGGCGCTCACCACGACCGTCGCCGGCGGCACCGACGCCGGGGCGGCCGCGAAGGAGCTCGCCAAGGCGCGGGCCGACCTGAAGAAGGCCATCGCCGAGCGGAACACCGCCAAGACCACGCCGCAGACCCGCACGGTGGTCGAGCAGGCCCCGGCCGCGACGCCGGCCTCCCAGTCCTGGGGCGACGACCACCACGAGCACGGGGACGAGGGCGAGCACGGGGAGGACGACTGATGGACGCGCGCACCCTGAAGGGCTACGCCGGCGCCGCGACGGCGCTCGCACTGGCGGGCGGCTGGTTCGCGATCTCCGGGAACCCGTTCCCGGCGTCGCAGGCGGCCGACCCCGCCCCGCAGGCCGCCCAGACCGTCACGCAGGCGGTGGCCGATCCGGCCGCCCAGCGCGACCTCGCCCTCGCCCGGGCGTACCGGCTGGCCGCCGCGCAGGTGCGCGGCGACACGGCGCGGCGCGTCGAGGCGGCGGCGAACGCCGCCCCGCAGGTCGTCACCATCACCCAGGCGGCCCCGGTCGCCGCGACACGGAGCTCGTGATGCGCACCCGTTCCTTCCGCGCGATGGGCACCGACGTCGACCTGCTGGTCGACGCGGACGGCACCGCCGCCGACGTCGCCCTGGCCTCCGCCGAGGCGGAGGTCCGGCGGCTCGAGGAGGCGCTCTCGCGGTTCGACCCGCGCTCGGAGCTGTCCCGCCTCAACCGGCTGGGCCGGCTGGTGCCGGGCCCCGACCTGTTCCGCGTCGTGCACGCGGCGCTGGACGCCCGGGACCGCACCGGCGGCCGGTTCGACCCCACCGTGCTGCCCGCCGTGCGGGCCGCCGGCTACGACCGCGACCTCGACGAGGTCCGGGGCGGCGACCCCGGCCCCGCCGGCTCCCCCGTGCCGGGCGGGGGCGCCGTGCGGTTCGACACCCGCACGGGTGAGATCATCCTGGCCCCCGGCGTCGAGCTCGACCTGGGCGGCATCGCGAAGGGCGACGCCGCCGACCGGGCGGTGCGGATCCTCGCCCAGGCGGGCCCCGCGCTTGCGGTCGTCGGCGGCGACGCCGCCGTCAGCGGCCCGCGCCTCACCGGCGAGGGCTGGCCCGTGGCCGTGGACGGCACCGGCCTGGTGCTCAACATCATGGCCGGCGGCGTCGCCACGTCGGGCACCGACCGCCGCCACTGGACGCGCGGCGGCGTGCCGCAGCACCACGTCATCGACCCGGCCACGGGCGCGCCCGCCCGCACCGACCTGGTGCGCGCCACGGCGTCCGCCCCCAGCGCGACCGAGGCGGAGGCCCTGGCCACCGAGCTGCTGCTGCGCGGCAGCGCGGACGGCGGCCGGCGGGCCGGTGAGCTCGGCGTCGCGGCGGTCCTGGTGACCGCCGACGGCCCGGTCCTCGCGGGGGTGCTGGCATGACCGACCCGACGTTCTGGATCGCCGCCCGCGTCACGGGCCTGGTCGCATTCGGCCTCATGACCGCCACGATGCTGTTCGGCCTGCTGCTCGCCGGCCGCGGCCGCCCCTCGTGGGCCCGCCCCGCGGACATCGTGGACCTCCACAAGACGCTCTCGCTGGGCGCGCTGGTGATGACCGGCCTGCACGGGGTCACCCTCGTCCTCGACCGGGCGGTCGACATCCCGGTGACGGCGCTGCTGGTCCCGGGCATGGTGCCCTACCGGCCGCTGTGGACCTCCCTCGGCGTGATCGCCGCGTGGCTCGCCCTGGGCGTCCACACCTCGTTCTCGCTCCGCAAGCGCATCGGCCCCAAGACGTGGCGCAAGCTCCACTACGCCACCTACGGCGCCTTCGCGCTGGCCGCCGCCCACGGCCTGGCCGCCGGGACCGACAGCGGGAAGACCTGGGTGCTGGCCATGTACGGTGGGGCCGTGGGTTCGGTTGCTGCGGCGACGGCGTGGAGGGCCGGCGTGGAGAAGCGGAAGTCGGCCGCGCGGAAGCAGGCGCAGGGCCAGGCGGCCCGTCGCCCGGCACCCCCGGTGACGGAGCCGGTGTGACGCCGCGCAGGCGCAGGATCGCGGCCGTGGGCGTGGGGCTCGCGGCCGCCGCGGCGGCGGTCACCGCGAACCTGGTGCTGCTCGGGCAGGCCCGGTCCGAGGACCCCATGGGCCGCCTCAGCCCCGCGCTCACCGTCGACGGCCGGCCGTCCGGCACCACCACCGGGGCCGGCGCGACCGAGCCGGGCACGGTGACCGAACCCCCCGTGCTGACCACCGGGACGACGACCTCCGCGCCCCACAGGGACGGCGACGAGGACGACGATCACGGCGGCGACGGCGGCGGCCGCGACCACGACGACGACTAGGCAGGGGTTTCCCGAAGCTCAGTTCGGCGGCCCCTACTGACGATTCCGTCCCGGTGCCCCGTCATCCTGGTGGGCGCCCACCGAACGGAAGGAACGCGGACCGATGTCCACCCACGTGTTCGACCTCAGCGAGACCGCCACCCATGAGCTGGTCGCGCAGCAGCTGCACTCCCTCGCGGACCAGCTGGCCAAGGGGAAGCTCACCCTCGCCTACGACGAGTGGCACGCCCCCACGGTGGTGCTCGACCCCGTCGAGGTCGTCGTCGACCTGAAGCAGAAGCGGCACCACGTCGAGCTGCACATCGACATGCGCTGGCCCACCGAGGCCCAGCACTAACCGAGGCAGCACCCCCGGGTCCCGCCCCGGCACCGCCGGGGCGGGGCGCAGCCCGGACACGGCCGCCCGGCACCTGAGGTACCGTAGGCGGCGATGCGCTGGCAGCTCTTCGACGGCGTCCCGGACGCCGATGTGCAGCGTGTGCTGTCGATCGCCCGGCGGCGCGCCTTCCAGCGCGGCGAGGTCGTCTTCCACAACGACGACCCGGCGGACACCCTCCACCTGGTCGTGGCGGGGCGCTTCGCGGTGCGCGTGCAGACCGCGATCGGCGACATCGCGATCCTCAACGTGGTCGGTCCCGGCGAGATGTTCGGCGAGCTCGCGCTCATCGGCACCGGCCGGCGCTCCGCCACGGTGGAGGCGCTGGAGGCCGCGGAGACCCGGTCCATCCACCGCCCGGACTTCGAGCGGCTGCGGGCCGAGTACCCGGCCGTGACCGACGTGATGGTGGCCGTGCTCGCCAACCGCGTGTCCCGGCTGTCCCAGCACCTGCTGGAGGCCCTGTACCTGCCGTCCGACAAGCGGGTGCGGCGGCGCCTGGCCGAGCTCGCCCGCATCTACGCCCCCGACGGCGGCGACGCGGTGATCCCCCTCCGGCAGGAGGACCTGGCGGGCCTGGCCGGCACCTCGCGCGCCACGGTCAACCGGGTGCTGCGCGAGGAGGAGGCCCGCGGGGCGGTGGTCCTGGGACGCGGCCGCACCACCGTGGTGGACGCGGACGGCGTGGAGCGCCGGGGGCGGTAGCTAGCGGGGGCGCGGGGCGCGGGCGAGCGCCACGTACGTGCGCCCGGCCTTCACGCGGACGTTCCTGCGCAGCCGCAGGTCGCGCACGGTGACGGTGCCCTCGGTCACGCGGATGACCGTCCGGTCGCAGAAGTCGGTGATCTCCCAGGCGGTGCCGTTGGCGACGGCGACGGCGTACCGGCCGCTGGTGCGGTACTTGCCCTTCACCTTGATCCGCAGCCGCCGCTTCTTCTTCTTGGCGGCGAGCTGCCCGGCGGCCCTCGCGGAGGCGCCGCACGCCAGCGGCCCGTCCAGGCGCAGGTCGGCGACGGCGGTGTCGGCCACCGGCTGGACCATCAGGAAGCGGCCCAGGGATGCCTCGGCCGTGGCGTCCGGGCCGCCGTCGGGGTCGCGCACCGTGAGGCCGATGGTGCCGCCGGTCGCGTCCACGCGCGACGCGTTGGGCGCGAGGTCGGGCTCCTGGATGGGGATGTCCGCGGTGCCGCCGCGGGGGCGGACCGTGACGGTGCCGCCGCCGGGCGTCACCCGGATGGTCCGCAGGGCCTCGGCCGGGGGCACGTCGCCGGTGTCGGTAACCAGGCGCACGCGGCTGTTGCCGGTGTCGCCCACCAGCAGGCCGTCGCCGCGGAACGTGAAGGCCTGTGGGCTGTCGAGCTGACCGTCCTGCGCCGGGCCGCCGTCGCCGCCCAGTCCGCGCCTGCCGCCCGCGACGGTGAAGACCGCGCCCAGCGGGGTGATGCGGCGCACGCGGTCGGTGCCCGCGTCGACGATCACCAGGCCGCGGCCCAGGGGGGCCACGTCGGCCGGCAGCCCGAGCGCCGCGGCGCTCGCCGGGCCGCCCTCGGCGTCGTAGCCCACGCCGCCGCCCGCGACGGTGCTGATGGTGCCGTCCGGTGCGACGCGCCGGATGCGCCGGTTGCCGGCGTCGGCGATCACGAAGCCGCCGTCGGCGGTCACCGCCACGGCCCGCGGGGTGTCGAGCGCGGCGGCGGTCGCCGGGCCGCCGTCGCCCGAGAAGCCCCTCGCGGTGCCGGCGACCGTGGTGATGGTGCCGTCCGCGGCGATCTTGCGGACGCGGTGGTTGCCGGTGTCGGCCACCAGCAGGCCCCCGTCGGCGAGCGGCGCGAGCTCGGTGGGCGTGTCCATCTGCGCCGTCGCCGCCGCGCCGCCGTCGCCGGCGAGGCCCCGGACCGTGCCGGCCAGGGTGGTGACGGTGCCGCCGGGTGAGACCCGCCGGATGCGGTGGTTGCCGCTGTCGGCGATCAGCACGGACCCGTCGCCCAGCACCGCGACGTCGGTCGGCGCGTTGAACTCGGCGGCCGCGACCGGGCCGCCGTCACCGGCCAGCGCCGGGGTGCCGTCGCCGCCGAACGTGAAGATGCGCCCGTCCGGCGCGACCCGCCGGATGCGGTTGTTGCCGGTGTCGGCGATCAGCACCGACCCGTCGGCCTGGGTGGCCATGCCCTCGGGGCGGTTCAGCAGCGCGAGGTCGGCGCGGTCCCCGTCGCCGGCGAACCCGGCCACCGTCCCCGCGAAGGTCGCGATGGTGCCGTCACCGCCCACGGCGGCGGGCGCGGCGGCGAGCAGCGCGGCGGCGAGGACGGCGAGGTGTCGGCGGCGGACGGTCATGGCGGGATCCTGCCGGGCAACCCTACTTCGGTCCGTCACCCGCGCGACACCCGCCGTGTTCGCGCCACGACACCGTCTACTGTCCGCCCATGCGCCGCGCGTCCCGTCGCCGGGTCCTCATGATCGCCGCCATCGGGGCGCTGGCCCCCGTGCTGGGCCTGCTCGCCCGGTCCGCGGGGACCCTGGACCGCATGGAGCGCGGCACCGTCGACGCGAGGTTCGCCGTCCGGGGCGACCAGGGGCCGCCCGCCGACGTCGTGGTGGTGGGCATCGACGGGGCCACGACGCAGCGCTTCGGGCGCTGGCCCTTCTCCCGCGCGGAGCAGGCGAGGATCCTGACGGCGGTCGCCGCGGCCCGGCCGCGCGCCATCGGCTACGACATCGAGCTGAGGGACACCACCACCGAGGCCGCCGACCTCGCCATGATCGACGCGATCGACGCCACCCCCCGCCTCGTGCTGGCGACGACCGGGGTGGACGACCTGGGCCAGCCCGGCGTGTTCGTCAACCCCGACGACCTGACGGCGATCGGCGTGCGGGTGGGACACGCCGCGTTCCCCGGCCCGAGCGCCGCCGGAGGCGTGATCCGGCGGGTGCCCCGTTCCGTGGAGGGGCTCTCCTCATTCGCGGTCGCCATCGCGGAGACGGCGACCGGGCGTCCCGTGCCGGCCGACGGTTTCGGCGACGGCGGCGCGATCATCGATTACGCGGGCCCCTCGGGCACCGTCCGCACGATCCCGGCGGTCGACGTCGTCGACGGCAGGGCGGGCCCCGCCCTGCGCGGCCGCGTCGTGATCATCGGGGCGACGGACCCCCGCCTCAACGACCTCAGCCCGGTGCCGGTGGGCGACGGGCCGATGCCGGGACCCGAGATCAACGCGAACGCCGTGGCGACGATCCTGGCGGGCGTGCCGCTGCGGGATCCGCCGGGGTGGCTGGGCCCGGTGCTGGTCGTCGCGCTCGCCGCCGCCGGCGTGCTTGCGGGACTGCGGCGGTCGTCGTGGTTCGCGCTGCCCGCGGTGGTCGCCGTCGGCGCGGCCTACCTCGTGGCCGCCCAGGCCGCGTTCCAGTCCGGGACCGTGCTGGAGGTGGCGTACCCCCTCCTCGCGCTCCTCCTGGCGGGGGTCGGCGCCTCGGCGGTGAACTTCCTGTTCCTCGACCGCGAGCGCGCGGAGTTCGACCGCGAACGCCAGCTGGTGCGCCGGGAGTTCGCCCGGTTCGTCCCCGCCGCCGTGGTCGACAACGTCATCGCCAGCGCGGGCGAGAACCAGCGCTTGGGCGGCCGCCGGCTCTACAGCACCGTGATGTTCGCCGACCTGCGGGGCTTCACCACCCGGGCGGAGCAGCTGCCCCCGGAAACCGTCATCGAGGTGCTCAACCGGTACCTCACCGAGATGAGCGACGCCGTCCTGGACCACGGCGGCACGCTGGTCTCCTACATGGGCGACGGGATCATGGCGATCTTCGGCGCACCCATCGAGCAGCCCGACCACGCGGACCGGGCCGTCGACGCCGCCCGGGAGATGCTGCGCGAGCGCCTCCCCGCGTTCAACGCCTGGTACTCCGGGGCTGGCCACGGCGAGCCGTTCCGCATGGGGATCGGGCTCATGAGCGGGCCGGTGATGTCCGGCAACGTGGGCTCCGACCGCCGCATGGAGTACACGGCGGTGGGCGACACCACCAACAGCGCCTCGCGCCTGCAGGGGCTCACCAAGGACACGCCGCACATGGTGCTGATCGCCGACAGCACCCGGGGCGCGCTCACCCGCGTCGCACCCGACCTCGTGCCGGTGGGCGCGATGGACGTGCGCGGCAAGTCGGTCCCCACGGCGGTCTGGACGCTGGGCGACCCGACTGGACCCGGCGACGCCGCGGAGCGTACGGTCCGCCCATGACTCGCCGCCTGCTCCTGCTCGCGACCGCCGCCGCCGGCCTCGCCGCCGCGCCCGCCGCCCTCGCCGCCGATCCCACGCTCGTCCGCGCCGACTGCCGCTCCGGGAGCGAGCGGCCCGCCCGCATCGTCCTCGCCTGCGCCGACGGCAACGCCGTGCTCACCGACCTGGTGTGGACCGGTTGGGGCTCCGGCACCGCGCGGGCCGCGGGAACCTCACCACCAACACCTGCACGCCCACCTGCGCCGGCGGCACGTTCGTGACGTTCCCCGCCACGGTGCGGGCCGACCTGCGCGTGCGGTGCACCGGCTCCTCGTTCGGCTACACCCGCCTGCGCGTCGCGTATCCCGGTGACCGGCCGCCGGGCGCGCGGCCGTCGTTCATCGTGCCGTACCCGTGCCCCGGCACCGCGCCGCTGGGCACCGTCACCGACAACGGCGTCACGTTCGCGCTCACCGCCGTCCGCAACCCGCGGAACCGCGCCGCCGGCCTGCTGCGCATCGTCGCCCGAAGCGGCGGGAAGGTCGTCGCCGGGCGCACCATCGCCGCGGGCCGCTGGTTCGCACTCACCACGACGGGTGCCGTGGACCGCGGCCGGGTGGCGCGGCGCGGCGCCCGGGCCGGCATGTTCGTCGAGGTCACCGACGCGGCCCGGGGCGAGCGCGTCCGCTTCGAGGCACGGCTCAACGGGACCCGCCTGGACCTCGTCCTGTCGGCGGTCGCATGACCGGCGCGGCGGTGGTCTTCGGCGCGCGCAACCTGGGGCGCGCGGTCATCGAGGACCTCATGGACTCGGGATGGCCGGTGGTCGCCGTGGCACGCTCGGAGGCGACGCTGGCCGGCGCCGCCTTCGCCGGTGCGACGGCCCGGCCGGGCGACGTGACCGACCCGGAGAGCATCGCGGCGATCCTCGCCGAGGCCGCCGCGGAGCACGGCCGGGTGGACGTGGTCGTCAACGCCGCGTCGGCGTACGGCGGGGAGCGCACCGGGCCGTTCGGCGGCGGGCCCATCGCGGACGCCGCACCGGACGCCTACGACGCCTGGGCGGCCGCCCCCGCGCGGTCGGCGTTCACATTCCTGCGGGCCGCGTCGCGGTTCGCGCTCGACCAGGGCGGTCCGTGCACCCTGGTGCAGGTCACCGGCGGGTCGTCGCGCCGGCCCATGCCCGGCCGCGGCCTGTGGGCCGCAGGGGCGTTCGGCGTGCGGGCCATCACGCTGGCCGCGGCGCAGGAGCTGCGCCCGCACGGCATCCACTGCGCGCTGCTCATCGTGGACGCCGGCATCGCGCCCATCGGCACGCCGCCGTCGCCGTCGCAGGCCGACCCGCGGGACCTCGCGCGGGCGGTGCGGTACCTGGCCGAGCAGGGACCGCAGGCCGCCACGCACGAGCTGCAGGTCACGCCCCTGGGCGAGACCTGGGTGCCGTAGTCAGGCCGCGTCCGGGGGGACGTTCCAGGCGACCCCGTCGGGGGAGATCACGGCCTCCGCGTAGCTGAACGGCCCGCCCTCCAGCAGCCACTCGGCCCGCGCGGCCGTGGGGATCATGCGGTCCCCGCACGCCTGCCAGCCCTCGACGGGGGTGGACCACCGGGTGCGGACCGGGTCGCGGGCCCCGGGCGGAGCGTAGGCGCGGTCGTCGGTGACGAAGCCGGTCACGGCGCCCCGCCCGTCCACCTCCACGCGCGCGGAGACGGTGTGCAGGTGGTCCACCATCACCAGCCGGAAGGCGTCCTCCCCGGCGCCGTGCCACGTCACCGACGGGTGCAGCAGCATCGACGGCGCGAACATCACCGCGTCGTTGAGCCAGGTGACCAGCTCACCCAGGTCGAAGGCCTCGCCGCGGGCGTCCTGCACCGTGAACGCGTCCAGGGGCCGGATCAGCATCCGGCCGTGGCCCTCCAGGTAGGTGTCGCGCCCCTGGACCGGCACGCCGAGGAACGGCAGCCGCATGTGGAACACGCGCGCCGTCTCGGGCGGGCCGGTGTTGTACTGCCGGCTGTCGAGGGTCTTCCACGCCGCGTGGAGCGACGGCCGGAACCTGCCGTGCATGCGGATGCGCACGCTCGCGTCCCGCGGCCTGCCGACCACGCGCACGAAGTGCAGGTATCTGCGGGCGGGCTCCGGCAGCCCGGCCAGGTCGTCCTCGGTCACCGGCGCGTCCGTCCAGGCCGGGGCCGTCAGGCCGGCCTCGGCCACCTCGCGCCGCAGGGTGTCACGCATGGCGCCTCCCGCTCTCGATGCCCGCGACGGCCAGCGCGCCCAGCGCCAGGCTCACCGGCACGCCCAGCACGGCGCCCCACAGCCCCAGGACGCACATGCCCAGCGACACCGCCGAGGCCGCCAGCAGCACCCGCGGCCAGCCCGCCAGGCCCATCCACACCGCCAGGGCCGCCACGCCGTACAGGGCCGCCGCGACCGCCCAGGCGATCCCGGCGACGCGCAGCGCCGACGGGTCCGTGACGTGGAGCAGGCCGCCCAGGTAGGACACCCCCGTGCCCTCGTCGATCGCGTCCACGGCGGCGACGGCGCCGGCCACGTGGGCGATCCCGTGCAGTCCGGCGATGGCGGCCACCACGTGCCGCAGGCCGGAGGGCATGGACCGGGCGGCATCGCGCCGGAACCCGAGCGCATCGGTGAGGGCCAGCATGACCGCCTCCGTTCCCGAGCTGTTGGTCCACCACCATCCTGCTCCCCCGAGGGCCGGGCGGCCTCCGGCGGGATCCGGATGACGATGCGGGTTTGCGGAGACGCGGCTCGGGTAGGGTGCCCCGGATGCACGCGCTGCTGGACGAGCCCCGCCTCGCCGCGTTCGCCGGGTCACCGGAACCGGTCGTCTTCGCCCGCATCGCACGCGACTGGGCCGCCTCGGTCCCCGCGCACCGGGCGGCGATCCGCGACGCCGACGGCGAGGCGCTCCCGGAGGCGCTGCACGAGCTCCGCTCGGGCGCGGTGGCGGTGGGCCTGCCCCTGCTGGCCGCGACCCTCGCGGGCATCGAGCAGCGGGCGGAGCGCGGGACGCCGCCGGCCGCCGGTGAGATCGACGCGGCCCTGGCGCTCGCCGACCGCTCCGCGGCCGAGCTGCTCGCCTGGTGGGACCGGGCGGGCGTCCGGGGGTGAGACGGGCGCGGCGGACCGCGTCGCATGACGCGCCGCCCCGTCCACCCCTGCGTCAGCGCCCGGGCGCCGGCGCCACGAGGTTCCGCCGCAGACCGGCCTCGGCGAACCCCGCGCGAAGGATGTTGCGGTAGGAGGCGTCGGGCATCCCGGGCGAACGTTCCCCGGTCTCGGTGACGATGAGGCGCGCGCCCAGCCCCCGCGCCCCGCGGATGCGGGCGGCGAGCACCGCCCGCTGGGCGCCCCGCCCCCGCGCGGCCGGCACGGTCGCCCCCATGCCGAGCCACGCGACGCCGCCGTCCACCCGCATCGCACCGGTCCCGGCCGGTAACCCCTCCGGGGTCTCGGCGATCACGCACGTCCAGCCCGGGCGCCCCACCAGCCCGGCGGCGACGCCCGCGAACGCGGGCGGCAGCTCGTAGCCCGTGGCGAAGGCGTCCCCGTATGCGGCGGCGTCACCGGGCGCGCAGACCCGTGCCGTGAGGCCGCCGGGCACCGGCGGGGGCCCCGCGCCCCCGGGCAGGACGAAGCGCATCCATGCGTACCCCTCGCGGAAACCCCGGCGGGTGAGCCAGGCGGCGGTCTCGGCGGCCCCCGGCGCGTCGTCGCGCAGCGACACCTGGCAGACGCAGCCGTTGCGGTGCAGCAGCCCGACCGCCTCGGCGAGGGCGGCCGCGTCGAGCGGCTGGAGGCCCGCACCCGTCACGCGGTTGAGCATGGGCGCGCCGGGGAGCGCCCAGCACCCCAGCACGGTGTACGGGCCGGTGCGGGCGCTGAACATGCCGAGCGCCCCGGCGGTCTCCGGCGGCGCCGCCGCCCACGCGTCGGCGTAGGCGGCGAACTCCGCGGCGTCGGCCATCGCGAGCACGTCCGCGACGGCGGTCGTGGTCATGCCGGCACCGGCAGACGGGCGTGGACGGCGTGGACCGGATGGTCCTCGATGACCGGCTCCGGGAGACCGTGGCGCGCCATCGCGGCCACGATGCCCGCGCGGTTCGCGATGAACCGCTCCCACGCGTCACGGTCCGCGCAGGTGTCCACGACGATGAGCCCGTCCTCCGCGGTGAGGCACACGTGCACCAGCAGCTGGCCGGTGCCCAGCTCGGCGGTGAAGGCGTCGTAGGCCCGGGCCAGCAGCTCCGGGTCGCCGGTGAACCGCCAGATCGAGGCGTGCATCGGGTTCATCGGGCCGCCCCCTGCAGCGCGGCGAGGTTCGCCCCCACCACGGCCATGGTCGTCGAGAGCGCCCCGGTGGGGCTGAACTCCACCGTGCGGGTGCCGGCGGTGACGACCGGGGTGTGCCCGGGCGTCGCCAGGTATGCGGCACCGGCCTCCACGACCTCCTCGCGGTCCGCGTACCGCAGGATCAATCGCCCCTCCAGCACGACACCCAGGTGCGTGCACTGGCAGCGGTCGTCCGGCAGCCCGCGGAAGAGCTCCGCGGGATCCGCGTCGGCCGTGAAGGTCTCGAAGGCGACGGTCCACCCCTCACCGAGGTCGTGGAACGCCGCGTCGTACCCCTCGGCCGCGACCTGCCGCGCCGAGGTCCCTCGCGTGATGCTGGACACCGCTCACCTCCGGGTGCTCGGGGATGTTGCGGCGAGCGTAGGAACGGGGCCGGGGGCGGCGCATGCGCACCGGTACCCAACCCGGGGGCCGCCGCTACCCAATCCCGTGCGCGTGCGCCCAGGCGGTGGCGGCAGCCCGTGCGGTGCGGCCCGACGCGCCGATCTTCCCGTAGATGTTGGCCACGTGGCGCTCCACGGTCCGCACGCTCAGCACCAGTTCACGGGCGATGTCGTCGTTGCCGCGGCCGAGCGCCAGCAGGTGCAGCACCTCGCGCTCCCTCGGGCTCAGGGGTCCCGCGGGGACGCCGTCCCCGCCCGGGACCGCCGCCCCCAGTTCCCGCAGCGCCGCCGCACCGGCCGCGCGCGCCGTGGCAGCCCGGGCCGCAGCGCCGCGGCGCTCAGCGCCCCGGCGAGCTCGAGGCGGGCGAGCGCCCCGTCGTAGCGCGCCCCCGCGGCGTCCAGGAGGTCCGCCGCGTCCTCCGCCGCCGCGCCGGCCGCGGCGTCGTCTCCGGCCGCCGCCGCAAGCCGCGCGGCGGCAAGGGCCGGCGGCGCGCAGTGGGGCGTTGGCCGCCCGCGAGACCTCGGTGATCTCCGCGGCGGCTGCCTCGGCCGCCGCGCGGTCACCCGTCCCCAGGGCGGCCCGAACCAGCAGCTCGAGGCCCGCGACCCGCTCGAACCGGTCGGCGTCGCCGATGCGGCGCAGGAACCGGGCGGCGCATTCGGCCGCGCCGGCGGCATCTCCGCGGTCCATGGCCAGCAGCCCCGACACCAGTGCATGGAGGCGGTGCGGGCCGCTGCGCGCGAGGGCGTCCTCCGCCTCCGCGTGGCGCCCCTGCCGGCGGCGCAGCTCGGCGAGGCGCACCAGGGCATCGACGTCCCTGCCGGGGCGCAGCCGCCCCAGCTCGTCCACCGCCGCCTCCAGCTCCCTCCCCGCGCGGTCGAGGTCGCCGTGCCACAGCAGCACGTCGGCGTAGTGCACCCGGCACACCGTGAACATCTGGCGGTCGCCGAAGCGGGTGGCGATGTCCCGGGTGCGCAGGCACCACTCGCTCGCCCGCTCCAGGTCCCTCACCCGCTTGCACGCGTCGATCACGAAACAGCACACCGTCTCGATGGAGTCCGCATCGGTCATCTCCCCGCCCACGGCGGCGGCCGCGGCGGCGTCGAGCCGTGACATGCCCTCGCTGACGCGCCCCTCGGCGACCAGCGCAAGCCCCTCCAGGGCGACCGCCATGAGCTCCAGGTCCACGGCGCCGACCTCCCTGGCCAGCCGCACGGCCGCCGCGCTGCCCTCGCGGGCGCGGGCGGGGTCGTGCTCGCCGAGCAGCGCCATGTAGCCGCGGATGTAGGGCACGAAGGCGGTGGCGAAGCTCGCGGGCCGCCCCTCCACCAGCATGGCCGCGCGCTCGGCCCAGCCGATCGCCTCCGGCACGCTGCGGAAGCAGTACGCGTCATACCCCAGCTGCACGGCGAGCCGTGCCGCGGCGTCCGGGTCCCCGGCCTCACGCGCCAGCCGGTACCCCTCCTCGTGGGCCGCGAAGGCGGCGTCCGCGTCCAGGGCGTACCGCGCGGCGATGCCGAGGCCCTCGTACGCGTCGGGCGCGGGGTACTCGGCGGCGGCCCGCGCGAAGGCCGCCCGGGCCTCGTCCCAGGCACCGCGGGACAGCGCGTCCCTGCCCTGTGCGCGCGCGTCGCTCACGCGGCCAGTGTCGCCGCGCGGACCGGTCCGGCGCCACCCGGCGTACCCTTGCCGCATGCGGCTCGGCGTCCACCTGCCCCAGTTCCGGGAGCCCGTGAGCGGCGAGGTGCTGGCGGGCGCCGCACGCGACGCGGAGGATGCGGGAGCCGACGACCTGTGGGTGTCCGACCACCTCATCCTGCCGCCGGGGTCGACGGCCCCGCCGTACGCGTTTCACGACGCGCTGACCGTGCTCACATGGGCCGCCGCGGCGACCACCCGCGCCGGACTCGGCACCAGCGTGCTGGTGGTGCCGTACCGGCACCCGGTCGTGCTGGCGAAGGCGCTCGCCAGCCTGGACGCCCTGTCCGGTGGCCGGGTGATCGCCGGGCTGGCCTCCGGGTGGATGGTGCCGGAGCTCGCGGCCCTGGGCGTGCCGTTCGGCGGGCGCGGCCGCCGCACCGACGAGGCCATCGCCTGCTGCCGCGCCCTGTGGCGCGGCGAGACCACGTTCGAGGGGCTGCACGTGCGCGTCTCCGACGCGGGCATCGCTCCGCTCCCCGCCCGCCCCGGCGGACCCCCGGTGTGGATCGGCGGGAACTCCGACGCCGGGATCCGCCGGGCCGCACGGCTGGGCGACGCGTGGCACACCACCGTCTGCGATGAACCCGGGCTGCGGGAGCGGCTCGCCGCGCTGGATGGGGCCCTTGCGGCCGAGGGCCGGGACCGGTCGGCGTTCACGGTGTCGGTGCGGATCCGCGCGGACCTGGAGCGCATGGCCCGTGTGGCGCCGCGCCTGCGGGCGCTCGGCGTCGACCACGTCCTGGTCGACCCGCCCGCCTTCGACGCCCGGCGCTTCGGGGCCGACGTCGCCGGATACCGGCGGCTCGCCGGCGCGTGACACGCCGGCCCGCGGGGCTGGACCGGGGGGATGCGGATGGAGGACGATCGAGCCACCGGGTCTGGGCTCCGGGTCGGCACGTGTTCCTCACCCCCGTCGATGGAGGACCGGGAATGACCAAGCTCGAGGAGATCGAAGGGATCGGCCCGGCGTTCGCCGGGAAGCTGCGCGCCGCGGGCGTGCGGAGCGTCGCGGCCCTGCTGGGCCAGGGCGCGACCAGGGCCGGGCGGAAGCGCATCGCGGAGGAGTCCGGCGTGTCCGGCGACCGGGTGCTGGAGTGGGTGAACCACGCCGACCTCATGCGCATCCGGGGCGTCGGCTCCGAGTTCGCCGACCTGCTGGAGGCCGCCGGCGTCGACTCCGTGCCGGAGCTCGCGGCCCGGAACGCGGCGAACCTCACCGCCGCGCTCGCGGCGGCGAACGCCGACAAGAAGCTGGTGCGCCGCCTGCCGGCCGAGTCGGAGGTGGCCCGATGGGTCGCCCAGGCCGCCGCGATGGAGCGCGCCGTCCACCACTGACCCGGGGCTCGTGCCGGGGCGGTCCGCCGCCCCGGTCCTCCCCCGCCCGCCGCGCCGCCGGAGTACCGTGGGGGCCATGCCCGACGTCTCCCGCAGCATCGAGATCGCCCGCGACGCCGACGCGGTGTTCGCCCACCTCATCGACTTCGCACGCGCCCACGAATGGCAGGGCTCGTTGGCCGCGGTCCGGATCGAGGGTGGCGACCCCGTCCGGGTGGGAACCGTCGTCCACGAGACGCGCCGCACCCCCGCCGGCAGCCAGGACATCCGGTACGAGGTCACGGAACTCACCCCCGGCCGGTCGTACACGTTCCGCGGCGGCGGCGGCCCGATCCGCGTGGTCGCCCGGGTCGCGGTGGAACCGCTGGGCGACGACCGGTGCAGGGTGAGCGCGTCGTTCGACTTCGACGCGGGCTTCGCCGGGAAGCTGCTGCTGCCCCTGGTGCGCCGCGAGGCGGAGCGCGAGCTGCCCGAGGACCAGGCGCGCCTGAAAGCACTGCTGGAGGCCGCGCCGTAGGACCGAGACGGGCGTTGCGGGGCGCGTGTGCCGCGCCCCGCGCTGCGACGCCCGGTCTAGCTGTCGGTCACCCCGGTGATCGTCACCCGCAACACCGCCGACGCGGTCCCACCACGCCCATCCGAGACGTTGTAGGTGAATTCGTCCCTGAGCGACTGCCCGCTCCCGAGGCCGTTCACCTCGGGATTCAGGTTGTCCAGCGTGTAGCTGTACGACCCGTCGGCTCGCAGCACCAACGACCCGTGCGCCAACGTGAAGGTCCCCACATTGGTGACCGCCAACGCATCCGAATCCGGATCCGAGTCATTGGCCAACACGTTCCCGGTGACCGGATTCGGCACCGAGTCCTCACGCACCCCGTTGGTGTCATCGACCGCCACCGGCGCCTGATTGTCGGTCACGCCGGTGATCGTGATGGACAGCTTCGCCGTGGCCGTGCCGCCACGCCCATCCGAGACGTTGTAGGTGAACTCGTCCTTGAGCGACTGCCCGCTGTTCAGGCCGTTCACCTGCGGGTCGGTGTTGTCCAGCGTGTAGCTGTACGACCCATCGGCCCGCAGCACCAACGACCCGTGCGCCAACGTGAAGGTCCCCACATTGGTGACCGTCAACGCATCGGAGTCCGCATCCGAGTCGTTGCCCAAAACGTTCCCCGACACCGGGTTCGGCAGCGAGTCCTCACGCACCGAGTTGGTGTCATCCACCTCGCCACCGGCGCCTGATTGTCGGTCACCCTGCTGATCGTCACCCGCAACACCGCAGACGCCGTCCCACCACGCCCATCCGACGCGTTGTACGTGAAGGAATCGACCAGGAATCGCCGCCGTTCAGGCCGTTCACCTGCGGGTCGGTGTTGTCCAGCGTGTAGCTGTACGACCCATCGGCCCGCAGCACCAACGACCCGTGCGCCAACGTGAAGGTCCCCACATTGGTGACCGTCAACGCATCCGAATCCGCATCCGAGTCGTTGCCCAAAACGTTCCCCGACACCGGGTTCGGCGCCGTGTCCTCACGCACCGAGTTGGTGTCATCCACCGCCACCGGCGCCTGATTGTCGGTCACGCCGGTGATCGTGATGGACAGCTTCGCCGTGGCCGTGCCGCCACGCCCATCCGACACGTTGTAGGTGAACTCGTCGATCAGGGAATCTCCCGCGTTCAGGCGATCCACCTGCGGGTCGGTGTTGTCCAGCGTGTAGCTGTACGACCCGTCGGCCCGCAGCACCAACGACCCGTGCCCCAGCGCGAACGTGCCCGGGTTCGACACGGTGAGACGGTCGCCCTCGGCGTCCGAGTCGTTGCCGAGGACGTTCCCGGTGATCGGGTTCGGCGCCGAGTCCTCACGCACCCCGTTGGTGTCGTCGACCGCGAGGGACGCATCGTTGGCGCCGCGGATGGTGATGGTGAGCAGCGACGCGGCGAGCTTGCCGCGTCCGTCGCTCACGACGTACGGGATCAGCTCCAGGCGGGACTGCCCGGCGCGAAGGGAGTTCACCAGCCGGTTCGTGTTGTTCAGGCTGTAGGTGAAGTCGCCGTTCGCGGCGATCGTGATGCGGCCGTAGACGAGGGAGTACGTCCCCGGCCGGACGACCGCGAGGCGGTCGCGATCTGGGTCGGTGTCGTTGGCCAGCACGTTCCCGGACACGCTGGGCGCCGCGTCCTCGGTGATCGTTGCGACGTCGGGCTTGGGCGTCGGCGGTCGGTTCTGGCGGTCGCCGTGCGCAGCGGCGGGTGCCGCCGCCAACGCCAGGATCGCGAGCATCGCGGCCGGGCGCGCGCCTGAGGGCATGCCGCGCCGCGACCGACGGTCACTCCGGTTCATCAAGCCACCTCTCCAAGGCTTGCCGGGCGTCCGGTCCCGAGGGGTCGAGGCCCGCCGTCGAACCCGCGGGATTGCGCGACCCTAGCCGTCCGAGCGGGACCGCGGAACTCCCCATCGGTCGTGCTCCCGGGGCCCACGCACCGGGTCCGTGCCCGGGCGCGATCGCGCGTGGCCCCGCGCCGTCATGATCGGCGGCGGCGCCCCAGGTACATGTCGGTGATCGTGCCCTCGGCGGCCTCCGCGGCGAACGCGACGGTCTCCGACAGGGTGGGATGCGGGTGGATGCTCAGGGAGACGTCCTCCGCGTCGGAGCCCATCTCGATGGCGTGGACCGCCTCGGCGATGAGGTCGCCCGCGCCGATGCCGACGATGCCGGCCCCCAGGATCCGCCGGGACCCGGGCTCCACCAGGAGCTTGGTGCGGCCCTCCGCGCGGCCCATGGTGAGCGCCCTGCCGGAGGCGGCCCACGGCACCACCGCCAGCTCGTACTCGACGCCGTTCGCCTTGGCCTCGGTCTCGGTGAGCCCGGTCCACGCGACCTCGGGGTCGGTGTAGGCCACCGACGGGATGCTGCGCGGGTCGAACGCCGCGGCGTGCCCGGCGATCGTCTCGGCCGCCACCTTGCCCTGATGCGTCGCACGGTGGGCGAGCATCGGGTTGCCGGTGACGTCGCCGATCGCGAACACGTGCGGCACGTTCGTGCGCTGCTGGGCGTCCACGGGGATCACGCCCCGCTCGTCCACGGTCACGCCCGCGGCGTCCAGGCCCAGGGCCCCGCCGTTGGCGCGACGGCCGACGGCCACCAGGATGCGGTCCGCGGTGACGGTCGAGGTGCCGTCGGGGCCCTCCATCGTGACCCGCAGGCCGTCCTTCCGGGCCTGCACCGCGGTGACCTTCGCGCCCAGGTGGATGCCCTCGTACCGCTTGGCCACGCGGGCGTGCAGCGGCTTGACCAGGTCGGGGTCGCACCCCGGGATGAGCTGCTCCATGAGCTCCACGATCCGCACGCGGGAACCCAGGGCGTCGTACACGGTGGCCATCTCCAGGCCGATGATCCCGCCGCCGATCACCAGCAGCCGCTTGGGGACGTCCTCCAGGGCGAGCGCCCCGGTGGAGTCCATGATGCGCGGGTCCTCGGGCAGGAACGGCAGCCGCACCGGCTCCGAGCCGGCGGCGACGATGCAGTTGGAGAACGCGATCTCGCGGTCGCCGTCGGCCGTGGCGACGGTCATCGCGTTGGGGCCGGTGAACCTGGCCTCCCCGCGCACGACCTCCACCTTGCGCTGCTTGGCGAGGCCCGCCAGGCCCCCGGTGAGCTTCTCCACGACCGCCGTCGTGGAGGCGCGCAGCGCGTCCAGGTCCACCGTGGGCGTGCCGAAGCCGATGCCCAGCGACGGGCCCTCCTCGGCGTCGGTGATGAGCTTCGCGGCGTGCAGCAGGGCCTTGGAGGGGATGCAGCCCACGTTGAGGCACACGCCGCCCAGGCGGGAGTGGCGCTCCACCAGCACGGTGCGCAGGCCCAGGTCCGCGGCACGGAAGGCCGCGGTGTACCCGCCCGGCCCGCCGCCGAGGACGACGACGTCCGGGCGGTCCCCCTCCGCGCTCACAGGAGCATCCTGCGCGGGTCCGCGAGCGTCTCCGACAGCCGCGTGATGAAGCGCGCCGCGGCGGCGCCGTCGATCACACGGTGGTCGTAGGAGAGCGACAGCGGCAGCATGAGCCGCGGCTGGAACGCCTCGCCGTCCCACACCGGCTTGGTCGCCGACTTCGACACCCCGAGGATCGCGACCTCGGGGGCGTTGATGATGGGGGTGAAGGCCGTGCCGCCGATCCCGCCGAGGCTCGAGATCGTGAACGTGCCGCCCTGCATCTGCTCCCGGGTGAGCTTGCCGTCGCGCGCCGCGGTGGACAGCTCCACCAGCTCGCGGGCGATCTCCAGCAGCCCCTTGGAGTCGACGTCGCGGATCACCGGCACCACCAGGCCGCCCGGGGTGTCGACCGCGAAGCCCAGGTGGAAGTACTTCTTCACCACCAGGTTGCCGCCGTCCAGGGAGCTGTTGAAGGCCGGGAACTGGCGCAGGACGCCGGCGCAGGCCTTGAGCAGCAGGGAGACCATGGTGAGCTTGACGCCCTGGTCCCCGTACTGGGCGTTGACCTCCTTGCGGAAGGCCTCCAGCTCGGTGATGTCGGCGTCGTCGTGCTGGGTGACGTGCGGGATCATCACCCAGTTGCGGGTGAGCGCCGGGCCGGAGAGCCGCTGGATGCGCGTGAGCTCCTGCACCTCCACCGGGCCGAAGCTCGCGAAGTCCACCTGCGGCCACGCGGGCAGCCCCTCGGGGGCGGCGGGCGCGGGACCGGACGCGGGAGCCGGCGCCGCGGCGGCCGGGGCCGCCGTCCGGGCGGGCGTTCCGCCGCCGGCGCGCGCGGCCTCGACGTCCTCCTTGGTGACGCGGCCCTTGTGGCCGGTCCCGGTGACCGCGGTGAGGTCGATGCCGAGTTCGCGGGCGAGGCGGCGGGCGCCGGGGCCCGCGTAGACCATCCCGCCCGGCCCCGCGGGCTGCGCGACCGGCGGTGCCGGGGCGATGCGCTCCTCGGCGGCCTCCCGGCCGGCGCGCGCCGGGTCGGGTTCCACGCCCACGTCGGGCTCGGCGCCGCCCTGGTCCTCCGCGACCGGAGCCGGCGCGGCGACATCGGCAGGAGCAGGCGTTTCCTCGACAACCTCAGGCTCGGGTCGAGACTCAGCCTCGGGGGGCGGGGCGGGCTCCTCGGCCGCGGGCGCGTCCCCGCCGCCGTCGCCGGAGAACACGCAGATGACGTCGCCCTGCGAGACCTGGTCGCCCACCTTCACCCGCACCTCGGCGACGGTGCCGGCGGACGGCGCGGGGACCTCCATGGTGGCCTTGTCCGACTCGAGGACGATCAGCGGGTCGTCCGGGGCGACGGTGTCGCCCGGCTTCACCAGGACCTCGATGACGGGGACGTGGTCGAAGTCCCCGATGTCGGGGACGGTGACCTCGGTCAGCGCTGCCACGGGGGAACCGCCTCGGTGTCGATGCCGTACGCGTCGATGGCCTTCTGGACCGCGGACGTCGGGATGTCGCCCTCACGGGAGAGCGCGTGCAGGGCCGCGACCGCGACGTGGTGGCGGTCGACCTCGAAGAACCGGCGCAGCTTCACGCGGTAGTCGCTGCGGCCGAAGCCGTCGGTGCCCAGCACGGTGTACGGCCGGTTCCCGATGTACGGCCGGATCTGGTCGGCGAACGCCCGCATGTAGTCCGTCGACGCGATGACCGGGCCCTTCTTCTTGGCCAGCTGGGCCTCGGCGAACGGCACCCGCGGCTTCCTGGTGGGGTGCAGCCGGTTCCAGCGCTCGGTCTCCATGCCGTCGCGCCGCAGCTCGGTGAAGCTGGTGACGCTCCACACGTCGGCGGCCACGCCGTGGTCGGCCTCCAGGATGTCGGCGCCGGCCAGCACCTCGCGCAGGATCGCCCCGGACCCCATGAGCTGCACGCGCGGCCCGCGGCCCTTGCCGGCGCGCACCAGGTGCATGCCCTTGAGGATCCCGTCCTCCGCGCCCTTCGGCATCGCCGGGTGCGCGTAGTTCTCGTTGAGGACCGTGAGGTAGTAGAAGACGTCCTCCTGCTCGGTGAGCATGCGGCGCAGGCCGTCCTGCACGATCACCGCCACCTCGTACCCGTACGTGGGGTCGTATGCACGGCAGTTCGGGATGACCGACGCCAGGATGTGGCTGTGGCCGTCCTCGTGCTGCAGGCCCTCGCCGTTGAGGGTCGTGCGGCCGGAGGTGCCGCCCACCAGGAACCCGCGGGCCCGGCTGTCCCCCGCCGCCCAGGCGAGGTCGCCCACCCGCTGGAAGCCGAACATCGAGTAGAAGATGTAGAAGGGCATCATCGCCACGCCGTTGTTGGCGTAGGACGTGCCCGCGGCGATCCAGGAGGAGATCGCGCCGGGCTCGTTGATGCCCTCCTGGAGGATCTGGCCCTGCTTGTCCTCCTTGTAGAACATCAGCTGCTCGGAGTCCTCCGGCGAGTAGAGCTGCCCCACCTGGGAGAAGATCCCGAGCTGGCGGAACATGCCCTCCATGCCGAAGGTCCGTGACTCGTCCGGGACGATCGGGACGACGTGCTTGCCGATGTTCTTGTCGCGCACCAGCGTGCCGAGCATCCGCACGAAGGCCATGGTCGTGGAGATCTCGCGGTCGCCGGTGGACTGCAGCACCGCGTCGAAGGCCGACAGCGGCGGCACCTCGAGCGGCGGCGCGGCCGGCGCACGGGCCGGCAGGCTGCCGCCCAGCGCCTCGCGCCGCTCCCGCAGGTACCGCATCTCGGGGCTGTCCTCGGACGGCCGGTAGAACACGGCCTTCCGGGCCTGCTCGTCGTTGAGCGGCACCCCGAAGCGGTTGCGGAAGGCGAGCAGCGCCTCCTCGTTCATCTTCTTCTGCTGGTGCGTGATGTTCTGGGCCTCGCCGGCCCGGCCCATGCCGTAGCCCTTGATGGTCTTGGCGAGGATCACGGTGGGCTGCCCCTCGTGGTTCACGGCGGCGTGGTACGCCGCGAAGACCTTGTGGGGGCTGTGGCCGCCGCGGTTGAGGGCCCAGATCTGCTGGTCGGTCATCTGCGCGACGCGGCGCTTGAGCTCCGGGTAGGCCCCGAAGAAGTGCTCGCGCACGTACTCGGCGTCCCGGGACTTGAACGTCTGGTACTCGCCGTCGACCGCCTCCATCATGCGGCGCTTGAGCAGGCCGTCGTGGTCGGCGGCGAGCAGCGGGTCCCAGTTCTCGCCCCAGATCACCTTGATGACGTTCCAGCCGGCGCCGCGGAAGTTCGTCTCCAGCTCCTGGATGATCTTCCCGTTGCCGCGCACCGGCCCGTCGAGGCGCTGCAGGTTGCAGTTCACGACGAACACCAGGTTGTCGAGGTGCTCGCGCCCGGCCAGCGAGATCGCGCCCATCGACTCGGGCTCGTCCATCTCGCCGTCGCCCATGAACGCCCACACCTTGCGGCCGTCGGTGTCGGTCATGCCGCGGCCCTGCAGGTACTTCATGAACCGCGCCTGGTAGATCGCCATGAGCGGGCCCAGGCCCATCGACACCGTGGGGAACTGCCAGAAGTCCGGCATGAGCCACGGGTGCGGGTAGGACGACAGCCCGTTGCCGTCGACCTCCTGCCGGAAGTTCTTCAGCTGGTCCTCGGAGAGGCGCCCCTCCAGGAACGCCCGGGCGTAGATGCCCGGGGAGGAGTGGCCCTGGATGTAGACCAGGTCGCCGCCGTGCTCCTCGGTGCGGGCGTGCCAGAAGTGGTTGAAGCCCACCTCGTACAGGGTCGCCGCGGACTGGAAGCTGGCGATGTGCCCGCCCAGCTCCGAGCTCTCCTTGTTCGCCTGCAGGACCAGGGCCGCCGCGTTCCACCGCACGAGGGAGCGCAGCCGGCGCTCGACCTCCTGGTCGCCGGGGATCGGCTCGCTCTCCTCCGGCGGGATGGTGTTGACGTACGGGGTGCTGTCGGCGACCGGCACCATCGCGCCCGACAGGCGCGCCTCGTTGACCACCTCCCCGAGCAGCTGGCCGGCCCGTTCGGGGCCGCGCTCGCGCAGGACGTCCTCGACCGCCTCGAGCCAGTCCTCGGTCTCGTCGGGGTCGATGTCGTGGTGCGGCGTGTGGGCGAGGATCCCGCCGCCGTTTCCGTGGCCGTTGCCGTGAATCTGGTCCATGCGGGCCTCTTCGGCAGCCTGGTCGCCGTCCTGACCGTCACGGCGCATCAGCATCGGTTCTACGCTCCTCGTTCGGTCGGGGGCCGGACTCGACGGGATACGAACCACGACAATAGCCCCGGTTGCGCGCGGGCGTCGCAACACCGGCCCACAGGTCCCGGTTCCCCGTTGCAGCGCCGCCGACCCATCGCGGGTCGTCCGCGACCCGTTCTGGGGACATCTGCGGAGGACGGACCGCCCGCCGCACCGTAACTTCTCCACGGATGCACTCCGACCTCGCCATCCTGACGCGGCGCGTCGCGCTTGCCGGGGCCGCCCTCGGGGCGACCATCCTCGGGCATCTCTCGGCGACACCCAGCACGAGCGTGCTGGCCACGGCGCCGCTGATGTGGCTGGCAATGCTGCTGGTCGTGGTGCCCTTCGGCGCAAGGGGTGGCCGCCGCGTCACGTTCGCGGCATGGGGTCCGGTCCGCACCTGCGCGGCTCTCATCGGCCTCCAGGTGGTCCTGCATCTCGCCCTGCACGGGGCGCCATGGATGTTCGGCCTTGTGGTCCATCACGAGGGCCCGGTCGTGACACCGGCCGGCGTGGCCGTGCACCTCGCGGTCGCGTTGCTGCTCACCCTGCCGCTCTGCGCCGGCCAGCGCTTGCTGGCCCGGCTGCTCGCGGTCGTCCGCGCGCTGCTGCCGGCGCGCCGTCGCCGTTCCCTTCCGCGTCCCGCGCGGCGCCTCACCCTGCCGCCGGCCCTCGCGCGACGCCGGCACGTCCTCACGGTCCGTCCCCCTCGCGGACCTCCCGTCGGCCGGCTCCGTCCGGCCGCGGCACACGTCGCATAGCGGCGCACGGCGTCCCGCCGGCGCCCGGTCACGGACGGAGCACGACGACTCGACCGTCGCGCGACCCGGACCCCAGCACGGGGCGGGTCCGCTCCACATCCGCCCGGCCCGATGGCCGGCGACCCAGGAGAACTCCTTCATGACCCAGCGCACCGTGCGCCGCTCCGCCTTCGCCCTCGCGACCGCCGGCCTCGCCGTGCTCGGCGCCCAGGCCGCGTCCGCCCACGAGGGCCACGAGACGATGGCCGTCTCGATCCCCTTCACCGCCGTCAACGGGACCGCCCCCGTTTCCTGCGGCACACCGATCACCGGCCTCGGCACGACCGCCGCGACCGCCCAGCTCAAGGACCTGCGCTTCTACGTCAGTAACGTCCGGATGGTCCGGAAGAACGGCACGTCGGTGCTGCTGACGCTGGCGGCGAAGAAGGGCTACGTCATCTCCCAGGGGGGCAACCGCCTCACGATGATCGATCTGGAGAACGGCACCGGCTCGTGTGACCAGGGCGACGCCGCGCTGAACAGCGTGATCAAGGGCACGGTGCCGCACGGCGACTACGTCGGCATGCGGTTCTACCTCGGCGTGCCGTTCCCGATGAACCACAGCGACACGGTGGGCGCGCCCGCCCCGCTCGACCTCACCGCCATGACGTGGTCGTGGCAGGCGGGCCGCAAGTTCGCGAAGATCGAGGTCACCGACCCGGCGGGCGCCGCCGGGACGTGGGCGAGCAAGACGTTCAACATGCACCTCGGCAGCACCGGGTGCCTCGGCAACCCGGCGACCGGCGGCACGTCGAACTGCCTGGCCTCGAACCGCGTGACAGTGAAGTTCGCGAAGTTCAACCCGGCCAAGCAGAAGGTGGCCGTCGACATCGGCGCGCTCCTGGCGGGGAACAACGTCACGGTGAACCAGGCGGGCGCGACCGGCTGCATGTCGGGCGGCACGGACCCCGAGTGCGGCCCCGTGTTCGGTGCCCTCGGCCTCGACTGGAAGGCCGACGGCACCGGCAACGGCGTGTCCTCCGGCACCCAGACGCTCTTCCGGGCGATCGCGCGATGAGCGCCGCCCAGGGCCCCCGCACCGGAAGGTCGGGGGCCCTGCGGCGTCCGCCGCGGGGCTCCCTGGGAGGCGTCGCCGTGCTCGCGCTGAGCGCCGCCCTGATCGCCGGGATCACCACGTCCGACGCGAACACCGGCGCCGCGGCCCCCGCGGCGAAGCCCGCGCCAAAATGGACATGGAGCCTGCCGAAGGGCTTCCCGGTGCCGCGGGTCCCGGCCAAGAACCCGATGTCGACCGCGAAGGCGGACCTGGGCCGATATCTGTTCTACGACATCCGGCTGTCGGGCAACGGGACCACGTCCTGCGGCTCCTGCCACCTCCAGTCGCTGGCGTTCACCGACGGGAAGGCCGTCTCGACCGGCTCCACGGGTGAGACGACGCCCCGCGGCTCGATGCCGCTCCAGAACGTTGCCTACAACGCGACGCTCACATGGGCCAATCCGTCGCTGGTCACCCTGGAACGGCAGATGGAGACGCCGCTGTTCGGCGAGCGTCCCGTCGAGATGGGCGTGAACGACCACAACAAGCTCAAGGTCCTTGCGCGCATCCGCAAGGACCGCCGCTATCAGGCCAAGTTCCGCACGGCCTTCCCGCGCCAGGCGAGCCCCATCACCTGGGCCAACATCGTGAAGTCGATCGCCACGTTCCAGCGCTCCCTCATCTCGGCGGATTCGAAGTACGACCGCTACCAGCGGGGGAAGGCGACGCTCACCGTGTCGGAGACGCGGGGCAAGGACCTGTTCTTCGGTGAGCGCGCCGAATGCCACCACTGCCACGGCGGCATCAACTTCAACGACCAGGTGAGCTACGTCGGCAAGCGGCCTGAGCCGCTGCTGTTCCACAACACCGGGCTCTACAACATCGGCGGAACCGGGGCGTTCCCGGAGGGCAACCGCGGGGTGTTCGAGCTCACCGCGCGGGCGAAGGACATGGGCGCGTTCCGGGCGCAGAGCCTGCGCAACGTCGCGGTGACCGCGCCGTACATGCACGACGGGTCGCTGGCGACGCTGGAGGAGGTCGTCCAGTTCTATGCCGACGGCGGCCGCAACGTGACCTCCGGGCCGTTCGCCGGCGACGGGCGCCTCAGCCCCTTCCGCAGCGACCTCACGGTGGGCATCGACCTCACCGACCAGGAGAAGGCCGACCTCGTGGCGTTCCTGAAGACCCTCACGGATCGCCGGTTCCTCACCGAACGGCGGTTCAGCGACCCGTTCGCGACGGGGCGGTGACGCCTGGCGCTTGATCGGGGGTCCCGCCCGCCGATGCACATCGGGACGCGCGTCCCGGTTTCGCGACGCGACCCCCGTTCAGGAGCCGTACCGTATTGCGCACCACCCACCGCCCGCGCGGTGGCGCCCTCGCCCCCTGGGTGATCGCCGCCGCGACGCTCGTCGCCGGCTCGGCGATCGCCGGGAACGGCGGCGTCCACCAGGCCGCCGCCCCCGCGAAGAAGGTCGGCACGCTGTACGCCTGCGTCGCCAAGAAGACCGGCGAGATCCGCGTGACCACCAAGAAGCGCCGCTGCCCGAAGGGCCAGCGCAAGGTGTCCTGGAACGTGGTGGGTCCCGTCGGCGCGCCCGGCCCGGCCGGCCCGGCGGGGGCGGACGGCGCCCGCGGCGCGGACGGCGCCCGGGGGACCGACGGCGCCTCCGGCACGCCGGGGGTGACGGGCCCGCAGGGCCCGGCCGGCCCGCCTGGCGCGACGGGGGCCCCCGGTGCCCCGGGCGCCTCCCCGTCGGCCTGGTACCCGGACGTCGACGGCGACGGCTACGGCGACATCCTCACGCTCACCCCGGAGTTCGCGGTCGCCCAGCCGGCCGGGCACGTCGCCGATCACACCGACTGCAACGACCACGTCACGGGGATCTATCCCGGGGCGTCCGAATGGCCCGGGAACGGCGTGGACGAGGACTGCGACGGCGTCGACGCGCCGGTCACGATCATCATCACACCCTCCGCCGTTCCGTAGCCGGCGCGGGATGGCGGTCCGCGGCTGGAAGAATCAGCCCGGCATGCCGAACCGCCCACCCGCCCAGCAACGCCCGCTCGCCGAACGGCGTCCCGATCTCCTGGTGGCCGCCGCCGACTGCCGTCTGGTCATCGGCCCCGAGGACGTCCAGGTGCCGTCCAGCGCGGACGTGGCCCCCGCCAGGGCCCCGTGGGACAGGACCGGGCGGTCGCGTCGCTGGAACTGGGCCTGCGGCTGCGCAGCCCCGGCTACCACGTGTTCGTCGCCGGCCCGGCGGGAACGGGCCGGCGCTCGGCGGTGCGGGGGATGATGGAGCGGTTCGCGACGGGCCTGCCGGTGCCGAGCGATCTGGCCTACGTGCACCGGTTCGACGACCCGGACCGCCCGCGGCTGCTGCGACTGCCTCCGGGCGCGGGACGCCGGCTGGCGGAGCGGGTGGACGCCCTGCGCACCGCGCTCGCCACCCGGGCGCCCACCCTCGCCGACGACCCGGAGCTCGACCGGCGGCGCGAGGCGCTGCAGGAGCGGTACGCGGCCGCCGAGGACGAGCTCATGGAGGCCCTGCGGGCGGAGCTCGGCGCCGACGGCTTCGCGCTGGTGCCGGTCGCGATGGGCCCGGGCATGGTGGTGCCCGAGGTCGCCCCCCTCCACGAGGGCAAGCCGGTTCCGCTGGAGGAGCTGCGGGAGGCGCTGGACGCAACGGCGTTCGCCGACACCGAGCGCCGCCTGGCGGGCCACGCCGCGCGGGTGCGCGACCACCTGCGCGGCGCCCGGGGCCGCCAGCGCCGGTTCGTGCGCGAGATCCAGGAGCTGGTGCGGGACGTCGGCACGGCGCTCGTGGAGGCCGCGCTGCGGGCGATCGCCGGCGACGCGGAGGGCGCGGAGGTGGAGGCCTTCCTGCGGGACGTCCGGGCGGATGCGGTGGACGCCCTGGTGGAGCTGGTGGGGCCGGGGCCCGGCACCCCCGAGATGTTCGCGCGGCGGGTGGACCGGTACCGGGTGAACGTGGTCGCCGACCGCTCCCAGCTCACCGGCGCGCCCGTCGTGGACGAGGGCTTCCCCACCGCCCAGAACCTGGCGGGCATGGTCGAGCGGGTGCAGGACGGCCCCCTGTCGTGGCGTGCCGACGCCACCACGATCCGGGGCGGCAGCCTGCTGCGCGCCGACGGCGGGTTCCTGCTGCTGCAGGCCGCCGACCTGCTGCAGGAGCCGGGCGCGTGGCCGCAGCTCAAGCGCGCGCTGAAGGCCGGGGTGCTGGAGCCGGGCAGCGCCGGGTCGGGCATGTGGGGGTTCCCGCGCGCCCTGGAGCCCGACCCCATCACGATCGACGTGAAGGTCGTGCTGGTGGGCGAGCGATGGGCGTACGAGCTGCTCGGCGCCGCCGACCCGGACTTCCTGCGGCTGTTCTCGGTGCGGGCCGACTTCTCGGCCGACATGCCGCGCGACGCCGGCGCGGCACGGCGGTACGCGGAGGTGATCGCCGGGATCTGCGGCGACGAGGACCTGCCCCACGCCGACGCGGGCGCCCTGGGGGCGCTCATCGAGGAGGGCGTGCGCATCGCGGGCCGGCGCACGCGGGTGTCGGCGGAGTTCTCGCGCATCGCCGACCTGCTGCGCGAGTCGTGCCTCATCGCGCGCGACCGGGGCGCCGGCGCGGTGACCCGCGACGACGTGGAGGAGGCCCTGCGGCGCCGCGAGTACCGGCGCGGGGAGATCCCCGAGCGCATCGGCGAGGCGCTCCGCGACGGCCTGCTGATGGTCGCCACGGCCGGGGCCGCCCGGGGGCGGGTGAACGGCCTCTCGGTGCTCGACCTGGGGTACGAGGCGTTCGGCAAGCCCACCCGCATCACCGCCTCCGTGGCGCCCGGGTCCGCGGGCGTGATCAGCATCGAGCGGGAGGCCCAGCTGTCGGGCGGCGTGTACGACAAGGGCGTGCTCACCATCGGCGGGTACCTGCGCCGCCGGTACGCCGACATCGGGCCCCTGTCGCTCACTGCGAGCCTCGCGTTCGAGCAGTCCTACTCCGGGGTGGACGGTGACTCCGCGTCCATCGCGGAGGTGGTGGCGCTCATGTCGGAGCTGTCCGGACTCCCCGTGGACCAGGCCATCGCGATCACCGGCTCGATCAACCAGCACGGCGAGGCGCAGCCCGTGGGCGGCGTCAACGAGAAGCTCACCTCGTTCCACGCGCTGTGCCGCGACCGCGGCCTGGACGGCACGCACGGCGTCGTGCTGCCGGCGTCCAACGTCGAGGACCTCATGCTGCCGCCGGACCTGGTCGCGGACATCGCCGCCGGCCGCTTCCGCGTGCTGGCGGTCACCACGGTGGAGGACGCCCTGGAGATCGCCCTGGCCACGCCGATGGCGGCCGTCGACGCGGCGGCGCGGGCGACGCTGGAGGACTTCGCGGCGGCCCTGGACCGCACGGGCCAGGGGTGGCCCGGCACCTCCGGCGGGGTCCCCGGGCCGTCGTAGCCTCAGATCCCCGGCGTCATCTCCCCCGCCGGGATCGCGATGTCCAGGACGTTCTCCGGCGGTGCCAGCGGGCAGCTCCAGCGCGGGTCGTACGCGCAGGACGGGTTGTAGGCGTAGTTGAAGTCCAGGACCAGGGCCCCGTCCCGGCCGACGCCGAGGTCCGCGCCCTTCACCGTGTCCAGCAGGTACCGGCCGCCGCCGTAGACGTCCTCCCCCGCCAGGGCGTCGCGGAACGGCAGGAACAGCCCGCCGCCGTAGCCCTCGAGCCAGAACACCGCCAGGCGGGCCTCGGTGCCCGCGATGACCGGCGACACGAACCCCACCCGCCGGAAGCGGGTGGGCTCGCCGGTGCTGGTGGGGATCACCAGCTCCGGGCCGTCGGGCTCCGGCTCCAGGTGCGCGGTGACGCGCAGCTCCGGGTCGTGGCGGAAGTACGGCAGCCCCGTGAACGCGTCCCGGTCGTCACGGGTGAGCGGGCTCTCCGGGTGCTCCGCGAACAGCCGGTCCTTCGCCTCCCGGAAGGCGGCGAGCGTGCCGGGGTCGCCGTCCCCGGCGCGGGCGCCGGCGTACATCGCGGCGACGCGCCGCTTCCAGTCCATGAGCTCCAGGGGCCACCCCACCGGATGAGCGTACCCCGCGGGACGGCCGCGGCACCCGGTCTTGCATCCGCGGCGGCGGCCGTGCAGAAGATGGGCCGTCCAAACGGCCCGGGGACGGGGCCACCACGTCCGGGAGGGGGGAACATGGTCACCGCGATCGTGCTCATGAACGTCGAGGGCGGGCAGGTCGCCCGTATCGCCCGGGAGATCGGGCAGATCCCGGACGTCACCGAGGTGCTGTCCACCGCGGGCGCGTACGACCTGGTCGCCAAGGTCCAGGTGCAGGAGTACGAGCACATGTCGGAGGTCATCACCGAGCGGCTGCAGGGCGTCGAGGGGATCATCAACACCGAGACGCTGATGGCCTTCCACACCTACAAGTTCTGAGAGGGGGCGGCGGATGAGCACCGGCGCACAGGTCACCCGCAACGCCCTGGGGAAGCTCACGCAGAACCAGGATCTCTCCGAGCGGGAGATCTTCGACTTCATCGAGGCGATGCGCGACGACGAGGTCACCGAGGCGCAGATCGCCGGGTGGCTGGTGGCCCTGCTGATGAAGGGCCCGAGCATCGACGAGGTCACCTACATCACCCGGGCGATGCGGGCGAACTGCGTGCAGATCCAGCCGAAGGTCGACGGCGACCTGGTGGACATGTGCGGCACCGGCGGCGGCCTCACCACCTTCAACGTCAGCTCCGCGAACTCCCTGGTGTGCGCGGCGGCCGGCGCGAAGGTCGCCAAGCACGGCAGCCGCTCGATCTCCTCGTCCTCGGGCAGCGCCGACGCGCTGGAGGCGATGGGCATCAAGGTGGAGCTCGCCCCGGAGCAGGGCGAGCGGCTCATCGAGCGCGTGGGCTGGAGCTTCCTGTACGCGCCGAGCTTCCACCCGCTGATGCTCAAGGTGTTCTTCCCCGAGCAGGCCCTCGGCATCAAGACGATCTTCTTCACGATCATCGGCCCGCTCATCAACCCGGCCGGCGCCCCGCGGCACCTGCTGGGCGTCTACCGCCCGGAGCTGGTTGGCATGGTGGCCGAGGTGGTCGCGCAGCTCGGCATGAAGCACGTGCTCGTGGTGCACGGCATGGACGGCCTGGACGAGATGTCGATCCTTGGCCGCACCAGCGTGGCCGAGGTGAAGGGCGACCAGATCACCAAGTACGAGGTGTCGCCGGAGGACCTGGGCCTGTCCCGCTGCTCCCTGGAGGACGTGCAGGGCGGCTCGCCGCAGTTCAACGGCGAGACGATCCGCGGCATCTTCGCCGGCCAGGACACCGGCCCGCGCCGGGACTTCCTGCTGCTCAACAGCGCCTTCGCGCTGTACGTGGCCGGGCAGGCGGACAGCCCCGAGAAGGGCCTGGAGCTGGCGCGCGAGACGATCGATTCGGGTGCGGCGCTGCGCAAGCTCGAGGAGGTCGCCGCCGCGTCCCAGGAGGTGTGACCGCGTGAGCGGGCCGGCGGCGGCCGGGCTGGTCGCGTCCATCCGCCGCCGGCAGGCCGAGGGCCGCCTGCCGGTCCTGGCCGAGATCAAGGTGCGGTCGCCCAAGGAGGGCGACCTCCTGCGCGGCCGCACCCCCGAGGACCTCGCCCGCATCTACGGGTCGCTGCCGGTGGCGGGCGTCTCGGTGGTCACCGAGCCGCACGACTTCGGCGGCGACCTGGACATCGTGCGGCGCATCCGGCCCCTGGTGGACGTGCCGATCCTGCGCAAGGACTTCCCCCGCGGCCCGGACGACATGCGCGCCTCCCGCGAGGCGGGCGTCCAGATCGTCCTGCTCACCGTGAACATGCTGGGCGACGCGATCGGCCCACTGCACGAGGCGGCGCACGCCGAGGGGCTGGAGACGCTGGTGGAGGTGCACGAGCCGGCCGACCTGGCGCGGGTCGCCGAGCTGGGGCTGCGGCCGGACGTCCTGGGCGTGAACAACCGGGACATCCGCATCGGCGAGACCGACGCGGGCGACGTGGGCCGCACCGAGCGGCTGGTCGCCGCGTTCCCGCCGGGGGCCGTGGTGCTGTCGGAGAGCGCCATCGCCGGCCCGGACGACGCCCGGCGCGCCCGCGACGCCGGTGCCGACGCGGTGCTGGTGGGCACCGCCATCCTCACCGCCCCCGACACCCGGGCGATGATCGAGTCCCTGGTCGGGGTGGGCTGGCCGGGGTGAGCCTGGTGAAGATCTGCGGCATGACCCGCCCGGAGGAGGTCGCCGCGGCGGTCGCCGCCGGCGCGGACCGCCTGGGGTTCGTGGTCGAGTATCCGCAGGACAACCCCTGGAACCTCTCCCGGGCGGAGGCCCGCGTGCTCATGTCGGCCGTGCCGCCGGGGGTGCTGCGGGTGGCCGTGGTGGGCGGCGACGCGGAGGCCATCCTCGGCATCGTCCGGGACCTGGCACCCGGCATGGTGCAGATCCACGACGACGGGCCGGCGGAGGTGGTGGCGGCCGTCGCCGCCACGGGCGTCCCGGTGGTCAAGGCGCTCCGCATCGACGTGGACGCCCCCGACCCGGATCCGGACCATTGGATCGCGCTGGGCCGGTCGTTCGCCGCCGCGGGCGCGGCCGAACTGCTGGTGGACTCCAAGTCCTCCTCCCGCCCCGCCGGAACCGGCGTGGCCGTGGACCGGGCGTTCGTCCGGCGCGTCGTCCGGGGGGTCGGCGTCCCGGTGGTCCTCGCCGGGGGGCTCACCCCCGGCAACGTCGCCGAGACCGTCCGGGAGGTCCGGCCGGCGGTCGTCGACGTCATCTCGGGCGTGGAGGGGCCGGGTCACGTCAAGGACCCGGCCCTCATGGCGGCCTTCGTGGCCGCCGTCCGCGGCGCCTGACGCCGTCACGGGGGAACCGGCCGGCCCGGCCCTTACACATGCTGTTGCTATCCTGATTTTCAGTTCATCTATCAGGGAGGCGACCAATGCCGATGCTCGAGCTGATCCTGGCCACCACCATCGCCGCCGGCGGAGCCGGGGCCGTGGGCGCGACGGCGGGCGCATCCCCCTCCCCGGTCCTGAGCCCGCGGGTTCGCGCGGCGGAGTCGGCGCGCGCCCCGGTCACGCGGGCCCGGGCGTCGCAGGTCGCCCGCCGCTTCGTTGAGCGGCGGTTCGGGCAGCCGGCGCGGGTGACCGGCGCCGAGCGCGAGGACGACTTCGGCGCGCGGTGGGAGATCGAGGTGACCCGCCGCGACGGTGCCGAGTTCGACGTGTACGTCAGCCCCCGCGGCACGGTGATCCGCCTCGTCCGGACCCCGCCCGGCGGCTGACGCCCGGCCCCCGGCGCCCCGCGTCCGACCGGACCCCGAGCACCGGATCGCACCGGGCCGGTCGGACGCCGCCGCCGGTGCCGCCGAGCCGCTCGTGGACTCCGGGTCGTCGTCCCGGCCGGCCGGCACGGGGGTGGCGGTGGACCGGGCGCTCGTCCGCCGCGCGGTGGAGGCCGTGGGCGTCCCCGTGGTCCTCGGGGGCGGCCCGAACCGCGCCAACGTCGCCGAGACCGTCCGGGACGCGCGGCCCGCGGTGATCGACGTGATCTCCGGCGTGGAGGGGCCGGGTCACGTCGAGGACCCGGCCCTCATGGCGGCCTTCGTGGCCGCCGACCGCGACGCCCTGACCGCTCAGGCGCAGAGCGGCCCCACGTAGGAGGTCAGGGAGGTGTAGGCGCCGGCGAGGTCCGCCTCGTCCGCGGGGTTCGCGATCCTCCGGAGCGCGTCGCTCACACCCGGAGGCGGGCCGTTGAGCAGCCCCTCCAGCTCGGCCGTGAGTTCCTGAGGAGCGAAGTCCGCGCTCGTGCGGTACGTGAGCACCTCGCGGTACACGCGGCACAGCTCGGTGCGGGTGGCGGCCTCCTGTGCGGCCGTGCGCGTGAGGAACCGGGAGTTCACCCAGCCGCGCGAGCCGCCGCCGTATTCGACCTCCCACCACACGGCGCCGTCGGACAGGACCTGGCAGCGGGCGGGGTCGTTGACCGTGCTCACGGCCGTCCCGGCGGGCAGCAGCCCGGTCTGCGCGCTGGCGGCGCCCGCGTCGGCATGCACCACGAGCCCGCCGTCGGGGTCGTCGGCGGGGAGGTCGGCGACGGTGTAGTCCAGGCCGTTGCCGTCCTCCGCGGGGGTGCACGCGGCGCCGGCGGCGGTCTCTGTCGCGGGCGACGTCCCGGTGGGGCCGGGGGTGTTGGCCGCGACGGTGACCGTCGTGGCGGTCGCCGCCGGCCGCGCCGAGTCATCCGAGCCGCCGCAGCCGGCGACGGCGAGCGCGGCGGCCGCGAGGAGGATCGCGGGCAGCGCGGGGCGGGCGGGGCGGACGCGCATGGGGCTGGCCTTCCGACGGGATCCGCGGGACCGCGGGCGGTCCATCTGCGCACCGTCCGGGTCCCGGCGTCAAGTGCCGGGGCGGGGGCGCGCCGTGACGGCGCGCCCCGCCAGCCAGGTCACGGGGTGGCCGTGTCGGAGCCCACGACGGCGCTCACCAGATAGGTGCTGCGCCCGATCACCGTGCCCGCCGGAACCCCCGGCAGCCACTCCACCGGCGCGATCGTGCGCTGCTGCTCCTCCAGCAGCTGCGAGGTGGACGGGTCGAAGATCAGGACCTCCAGGATCCCGTCCGCCTCCCGGGCGACGCCGATGCCGGCTCGGCCGTGGGAGTCGCGGACGGCGCCGATCGACCGGACGCCCTCGATGTACGCGGCGGCGCGGAACAGGGCCGCCCGGGCCCCGGGCGACAGCACCGACTCGCGGAGGCCGTCGCCCACCATCGTGAACGCCTCCTGATCGGCCGGCTGCCCGCCGTACCGGCCCGCGGCGCCGCGCAGGAGCCGGGCCGCCGCCTCCGGATCGTCCGCGGCCTTCGACAGCGCTTCGTCGGAGGCTCCGGCCTGCGCGAACGCATCGGCGATGGTGGAGGGCGACGGGTAGCGCTCGTCGGAGACCGCCGGCCGCGACCGCGCCTCGCGCACGGCCGCCTCCCAGGCGGCCCGGTCGCCGGCCAGGAACCGCACCGGCTCGCTGCGACCCACGAGGTGCAGCCGGCCGTCCCCGATCCAGCTCCGCCGGTCCTCACGCACCAGGTAGGAGGTGTCGCCGTCCTCGGACACCGAGGTGACCATGGTCGTGCTCTGGGAGTGCGTGTACAGGTACTGCCCGGGGCCGAGGGCCGCGACCGCGGGAGCCGCCGCCGCGGCGCGGGCACCGGTCTCCAGGGCCTTCACGGTTGCGGCGTCGGCGCGCGGCGTGAGCCCCGCCTCGCCGGGCAGCACCATGCGGGCGACCCCGGCACCGGCCAACGTGACGGCGACCGCGCCGGTTGCGGCGACGAGCGCCAGCCGGCGGCGGGACCGGCGGGGAGCGGCCCCGTCGATCTCGCGCGCCAGGGCGCGCAGCGCGGCGTCGCGGGCGGCGGCGTGGTCGGTGACGGGCGGGTAGGCGGCCTCGACGCCGCGCGTCACGGTGTCAGGCATCGACGGCCTCCGTGGTGGTCGTGAGGGAGGGGCGCAGCGCGGCGAGCTCGCCCGACAGGCGGCCGCGTGCACGGGAGATGCGGGATGCGACGGTGCCGGGGCTGATGCCCAGCGCCAGCGCGATCTCCTCGTAGGTGAGGTCGGCGAGCGCGAACAGGGTCAGCGCGTCGCGCTCCTGCCGGCGCAGGCCGGCGAGCGCGCACCGCAGCGCATCGTGCTCGGCGGCGCCCAGCCGGGCGTGCGCCGCGGCGTGCGGATCGGCGGGAGGCGCGTCGTGCACACCCGTCGCACGCAGCATCCGGCGCTCGGCGCGGCGCTGCGAGCGGGCGACGCGCACGGCGATCCCGAACAGCCAGGGCAGCGCGTCGGCGCGGGCGGGGTCGTAGGCCCCGCGGCGGCGGAACGCCACCAGGAACGTCTCGGAGGCGGCGTCCTGCGCGGCCTCCGCCCCGAACCGGCGCGACAGGTATCCGTGGATCCGGTCGAAGTGCCGGTCGAACAACGCGGCGAACGCCTCGGGCCGCCGGAGCGACTCCGACACGATGGCCGCGTCGGTGCGGTGATCGGTCGTCATGCCCCTCCTTGCCCGGGGGGCGGGATCCGCTTCCCGGGGAGGGGCGCCGGCCCCTCCCCGGGATCGGGGTCAGCTGGGCTGTGGGACGATCCGGATGTAGGGGCGGGGCTCCTGCCAGCCGTCGGGCCAGATCTCCTTGGCCTGCTCGTTGCTCACCGACCCGGCGATGATCACGTCCTTGCCCTGGGTCCACTGGGCGGGGGTCGCGACCTTGTGCTTGGCCGTCAGCTGCAGCGAATCGATGACCCGCAGCACCTCGTCGAAGTTGCGGCCCGTGGTCATCGGGTACACCAGGATCAGCTTCAGCCGCTTGTCCGGCCCGATCACGAACACGTTGCGGACCGTCTGGTTGTCGGCCGGGGTCCGCTCTGTCGGGTCGCCCTCCACGCTGGCGGGGAGCATCCCGTAGGCCTTGGCGACCGCGAAGTCGCTGTCGGCGATGATCGGGAAGTTCGGGGCGGTGCCCTGGGTCTCCTCGATGTCCTTCGCCCACTCGGTATGCCGGCCCAGCGGGTCGACGCTCAGGCCGATGATCTTCACCCCGCGCTTGTCGAACTCCGGCTTGATGTAGGCCATGTAGCCCAGCTCGGTGGTGCACACCGGGGTGAAGTCCTTGGGGTGGGAGAACAGCACCGCCCAGGAGTCCCCGATCCAGTCATGGAACCGGATCTCCCCCTCGGTGGTCTGCGCCGTGAAATCGGGCGCGATGTCGTTGAGCTGCAGCGCCATGCGGTGTCCTCCTCGGGACCGGCCGGGACATACGTTGAAAAGACCACGGGGATTCTGGTCTTTGGCGGTGCCGGAGGCAAGGGCCGCCGGTCAGACGGGGGCGATCGCCAGCCACCCCTCGCGCTCCGCCACGGTGCGCGCCGCCGCGACCGCGGTGTCCACCGACGGCGCCGCGCCCGTCTCGGGCCACACCGCCACGAGCTCCATGTGGGCATCCGGGTCGCGCAGGGGAACGTGCACCACGCCCTCCCAGGACGTCGTGGACATCGACACCGGCCCCACGAACAGCCGGTCCGGGTGCCGCGACAGGTGCGCGAGCAGCGGCTCGCGGTTGTCCGGCGCGGCGAGCTCGATGGTGGGCGGGTCGAAGCCCCGGCGCTCGCACAGCTCGATGACCAGGTCGTGGAAGCCGGGCGCCAGGGACGCCGGGACGACGACCATCGTCTCGCCGCGCAACTCCTCCACCGTCAGGTCGTCGCGTCCCGCGAGGCGGTGGCGGTGGCTGGCGAACACCGCCAGCGGCTCGCGGCGCAGGCACTCGTGCACCAGCCCGGGCGCGCCGTCGAACTCGCGCACCAGCCCCAGGTCCACGTCGCCCGTGCGCACCGCGTCGATCACGCGCGTGCTCCACGCGCGGTGGGCGCTCACCACCACCTCGGGGGCCTCCGCCTCCAGTTCGTCCAGGATCAGCGGCAGCGCCTGGTACCCCACGCTGGCGGTGTACGCGACGCGCAGCGCCGCCGATGCCCGGTCGTGGGCCCGCCGCGCACGCGTCACGGCGCGGTCCAGTTCCTCCAGCAGCCGCCGGCCGTCCTCGTGCAGCCCGCGCCCCGCCTCGGTGAGCTCGACGCGGCGGGTGGTGCGCCGCAGCAGCTCCACCCCCAGGCCCTTCTCGAGGGCCCGCACCTGGGCGCTCAGTGACGGCTGCGCCACGTGCAGCCGCTCCGCCGCACGGGTGAAGCTCAACTCATCCGCAACCGCCAGGAAGTACCGCAAACGCTGGAGCGTCAAACTCATAGCGCGACGCTATCAATCATGCGGCCGTTTGGTCTTGGACCGCCGGGACCGCACGGGACTACCCTCGGAAGAACGACCCACATTCGAAGGAGTCCCGATGGCAACGGCACCCCCTCTGCGTCTGTCCTCTCGGACGTCGCACTTCGTTTTGCCCAAGCAGTGGGCCTCGATGCGTAAGGCCGAGGCCATGGAGCGTGAGACCGGTAAGCGGGTCATCCATTTTGAGAAGGGTGACTTTCAGGGGGACGAGTTCTACCCGGCTCCGCACATCTATGAGGCTGCCGCGCGGGCGGTGCATGAGGGCCATGTCCGGTATGTGCCGGGTCCGGGGTTGCCGGAGCTGCGGGACGCGATCGCCGAGGAGGCGACCAAGCGTGGCCGTCCGACCACCCGGGATGAGGTGCTGGTCACGATGGGTGCCAAGCACGCCCTGACCCAGTCGCTGTTGACGGTGGTCGATCAGGGCGATGAGGTGATCTTCCCGAACCCCGGGTACCCGCCGGATGAGTTCTGGATCACCTATGCCGGTGGCAAGGTGGTGTACGCGCCGCTGGTGGAGCCGGACTTCCACTTTGACCTGGACAGTCTGCGGAGTCTGATCACCCCGCGGACCAAGATGCTGATCATCAACTCCCCGCAGCGTCCCAACGGGATGGTGGTCGGTCAGCTGGAGGAGATCGCCGCGATCTGTGCCGAGCACGATGTGATCGTGCTCACCGATGAGATCTTCTCCCACATGGTCTACGCCCCGGCCGAGCACAAGACCATCGCCGCGGTGGATGGGATGGCCGACCGCTCGATCCTGGTCGACACCTTCTCCAAGACCTACATCATGACCGGGTTCCGGATCGGGTGGTGTGTCGCCTCCAAGGAACTCATTACGGCGATGGACATCTTCCAGCAGAACTCGGTGACCAATGTGCCGGCGTTCGTGCAGCTGGCGGCCCTTGCGGCGATCACCGGGCCGCAGGAGCACGTGGAGGTCCAGACCAAGCGTCTGCAGGCAAAGCGTGACAAGACCGTCGAGCTGCTCAACAAGATCGACGGGATCGACTGCCAGACCCCGGACGGGTCGTTCTATGTGTTCCCCGACATCCGGGGCACCGGGATGACCGCCCAGCAGTTCGCCGACTACATGATCGAGAACTACCAGGTCGGTGTGGTGGCCGGCACCGCCTTCGGGGACCGTGGGGAGGGCCACATCCGCCTGACCTACGCCTGCCCGGACGAGCTGCTCGAGGAAGGCATCGACCGCATCCGCCAGGGCGTCGAGAACCTCTAGTGGCCCGGGTCGCCTACATCGAGGAGGAGACCACCGGCGATCCGGTCGTCCGCGAGTCGTTCGAACGGATGCGGGCGAAGCGCGGGAAGGTGACGCACATCTACAAGGCGCTGGCCCATCGGCCCGAGATCCTCGGGCCGATGGGGCCGTTCGTGGCCGCGGTGCAGCAGGCGTACGACATCGACCCGCGGCTGAAGGAGCGGATCATCCTCCGGGTGTCGATCGTCAACGGCTCGGCGTACTGCACCCACGCCCACGATCAGATCAGCGCGAAGATGGGCTTCACGGAGGACGAGATCGCGGCGATGCGCGACCCGGCCTCGGCGGATCTCGCCGATGACGAGCGCGCGGCGCTCGTCTACGCGGAGGAGCTCACCCGCAGCCCCGGTGACGTCTCGGACGCCACCTTCGATGAGCTGCGCAGGCACTTCGATGAACCGCAGATCGTCGAGATCACGATGATCGCGGCGCTCTACAACATGATCAACCGCTTCAACGAGGCGCTCCGCCTCGACCCCGAGGCCTACTGAACGGCCCGCGGGCGGCCCCGCGGCCGCCCGCGACGGTCACGCCCGGCGGACGCGCACCAGCGTGTCGATGGCATCCCGCCCGCCCACGGGGCGCAGGACGCGTTCCGCTCGCTCCGCCCGCAGGCCCGGTAGTCCATCGAGATCCGCCAGCACGTCCTCCGGGCCGTAGAGAACCGACGGATCCTGCGGCCCCCCGACGCCATCGGTCAGGTTCCGGATGTCGTGGGCCACGACGACGAGCGCCCCGCCGGGGGCGAGCGCTTCCGCCGCGGCACGCATGGCCGCGCCACGGGCGGCGGCGGGCACCTGCAGGTACAGCACGCACACCAGATCGAACACCGCCTCCTCGGCGCGCCACTCGGTGACGTCGCCCTGCACGAAGTCGACCACGACCCCGCGGTGCGAGGCCATCGCACGGCCCTTCTCCAGCCCCACGGCCGAGAAGTCGACGGCGGTGACGGTCCAGCCCCGCTCGGCCAGCCACACGGCGTTCCGGCCCTCGCCGGCGGCCAGGTCCAGGGCACGACCCGGGGCCAGCGGCAGCGCCTCGGCGACCAGGAACCGGTTGGGGCGCGCCGTCCACACCAATTCCGCGGCGGTGTAGCGCCGGTCCCAGTCCGCGTGGTCCATGCGGCGCATCATGCCACCCGATTAACCACTTCACAACCGTGCAGATGTGGACTATGGTCCGTGGCGACCTCACGCGAAGGAGCGGGACATGCCGGTTCGGGCGAAGCAGCTGATCTTCGAGGCGGACGCGACCTGGGAGGGCCTGGTCTCCTGGGGCGAGGACGCCCCCGTCCTGCAGACCGGGCCGGGCGCCACGCCCGAGCACCTCATCATGGGCGCGGTCGCCCGGTGCACGCTGGCCTCGCTCCGGCACTCCGCCGGCCGGGCCGGCATCGAGGCCGGCGGCACCGCCCACGCCCATGGCGTCGTGAGCGCCCGGCCCGAGGACGGGGTGTTCGCGTTCGTGGAGGTCGCGGTGGACCTGGACGTCACGATGTCTCCGGACCCGGGCCCGGAGGGCCTGCGGGATCTCATCGCCCGCGCGGAGCGGGGATGCTTCGCCGGCCAGTCGCTGCGCGCAAAGCCCCTGTACCGGTGGAGGGTGAACGGCGCGGAGGTCCCCGCGGCCTGACGCCGCGTGGGGTGGCGGCCGAGGCCGCCATGTGCACACAGCGCACCGAGGTGGCGTGGCCCGGACGCCCGGGCCGGGACGAGCGGGGGCGCCGGAGGCCTCGGCGCCGGGGTGTCGTGGATCGCAGGGGCCGCACCCGTCCAGGTGACGTGCTCGTCGGTGTCCGTGACATGGGCGGCCCGCGGGTGGCGCCGGGTTGGGGGCAAACGCCCGCGGCATACGCCGGAACGCCGCGGGTAGTTGCAGTCCCCAACCATCCCCGAGGAGGCGGACCGTGACCGACCGCATCGCCGACCCCTGGGGGCCCCGCACCCCGTACCCCGACCCCGGCGGCCCGGCCGACTGGCCCGTCCGCGTCGACATGCAGCTGCAGGAGGGCCTGCGCGAGGAGGACGTGGACCGCTGGGTGCAGAGCGCGTCGGTACTGCACTCCAACGGCGACGGCCTGGACATCGCCGTCAAGGACGGGCGCATCGCCGGCGTGCGGGGACGCGCGGTGGACCGCGTGAACCACGGGCGCCTCGGGCCCAAGGACCTGTTCGGGTGGCGGGCGAACGACGACGCCGACCGGCTCACCGTCCCCCTGGTGCGCGAGGGCGGCCGGCTGGTGGAGAGCGACTGGGACACCGCGATGGGCCGCATCGTGGCCCGGTCCCGGGAGCTGCTGGACGGCCCCGGCGGCTGGGGCCGGTTCGGCTTCCACACCTCGGGGCAGCTCTTCCTGGAGGAGTACTACACGCTCGGCGTGATCGGGAAGGCCGGCATCGGCACCCCGCACATGGACGGCAACACGCGCCTGTGCACCGCCACGGCGGCCGCGGCGCTGAAGGCCTCGTTCGGCACGGACGGCCAGCCCGGGTCCTACACCGACGTGGACCACTGCGACGCCATCGCCCTGTGGGGCCACAACGTCGCGGAGACCCAGGACGTGCTGTGGTCGCGCATGCTCGACCGGCGCGCGGGGGCGGTGCCGCCGCGGATGCTCGCCGTGGATCCGCGCTCCACCGCGGTGACCCGCGAGGCCGACGTCCACCTGGCCGTCCGCAACGGCACGAACATGGCCCTCATGAACGGCCTCATCCGGGAGCTGCTGCGCCACGGGTGGGTCGACCGCGAGTACGTGGACGCCCACACGTTGGGCCTCGACGAGCTCGAGCGGACCGTCGACCCGTACACGGTGCCCCGTGTCGCACGGATCTGCGACGTGCCGGAGCGCGGCATCGAGGACGCCGCGGAGCTGCTGGGCACCTGCGACCGGCTCCTGTCCACGGTCCTGCAGGGCTTCTACCAGTCGCACCAGGCCACGGCGGCCTCGTGCCAGGTGAACAACATCCACCTGCTGCGCGGCATGATCGGCCGTCCGGGCGCCGGGATCTACCAGATGAACGGCCAGCCGACGGCCCAGAACACCCGGGAGACGGGGGCCGACGGCGACCTGCCGGGCTTCCGGAACTGGGACAACGCCGATCACATCCGCGAGCTCGCGGACCTGTGGAACGTCGACATGGACGTCATCCCGCACTGGGCGCCGCCGACCCACGCCATGCAGATCTGGCGGTACGCCGAGCAGGGCTCCATCGAGCTGCTGTGGATCTCGGCGACGAACCCGGCGGTGTCGCTGCCGGACCTGCCCCGCATCCGGTCCATCCTGCGGCGCCCGGAGCTCATGGTGGTGGTGCAGGACATGTTCCTCACCGAGACCGCCCGGCTCGCGGACGTCGTGCTGCCGGCCGCCGGCTGGGGCGAGAAGACCGGCACCTTCACCAACGTGGACCGCACCGTCCACATCTCCGAGAAGGCGGTGGACCCGCCGGGCCAGGCGCGCGCCGACCTCGAGATCTTCCTGGACTTCGCGCGCCGCATGGACTTCCGGGACCGCGACGGCAACCCGCTGCCGTCGTGGAACGACCCGGAGTCGGCGTTCGAGGCGTGGAAGCGCTGCAGCCGCGGGCGCCCGTGCGACTACTCGGCCATGACCTACGACCGGCTGCGCGGCGGCGGCGGGATCCAGTGGCCGTGCACCGACGCGGCGCCGGGCGGCACGGAGCGGCTGTACACCGACGGGGTGTTCAACACGCACCCGGACGTGTGCGAGACCTACGGCCACGACCTCGCGACCGGCGCCGAGGTGGACGCCACCGAGTACCGGGCGGCGCGCCCCGACGGGCGCGCGTTCCTGCGCACCGACGGGTACCGGCCGCCCCCCGAGGAGCCGTCGGACGACCGGCCGTTCCTGCTCACCACCGGCCGCACCGTCTACCACTTCCACACGCGCACCAAGACCGGCCGCGCGCCGGAGCTGCAGGACGCCGCGCCGTCGGTGTGGGTGGAGATGAACGCCGGCGACGCGGAGGCGCTGGGGATCGAGGAGGGCGACGTGGTGCGGGTGTCGTCCGCGCGGGGCGCCATGCGGGGGCCCGTGCGCATCTCCGGCATCCGCCGGGGCGTCGTGTTCGTGCCGTTCCACTACGGCTACTGGGACCGCGCCGGCGGGTCGGGTCCGGCGGGCGGCGGGGGCACCGCCGCCAACGAGCTCACCGAGACGATGTGGGACCCGGTCTCCAAGCAGCCGCTGTTCAAGGTCGCCGCGGTCGCGGTCGCGCTGGAGGCGCGCGGACGGGCACCCTCGCCGGCGCCCGACATCGGCGGCAGCGCGCGGGTCGCGGCGCACGCCGCCGTGGGGGGCTGAGCGATGCATGTCGCCCACTACCTCGGCCTGCTGCACCGCAGCGAGCTGGACCTGGCGAAGGCCTTCGCCGAGGTCGCGACGGACCACCGGGAGGAGCCCGACGTCTTCCACGAGTGCCACCTGCTCGCGGCGCAGTGCGACGACCACGCCGAGCGGCTGCGCCCGTTCGCGGAACGCTACGGGGAGGAGGCCGACGACGAGCCCGACCGCCTGCACACCCAGTTGTTCACCGGTACCCGCTCCGGGGGCCTCGGCCTGCTGCGCGACCTCCACGACCTCTTCCTGATGGCCACCGAGTGCGACATCTCGTGGGTGGTGATCAAGCAGGCGGCGCTGGGCGCCCGCGACCGCGAGCTGCTGGAGGTGGTCGCCCGCTGCGAGGGCGAGACCGCGGTGCAGCTGAAGTGGTTGAGGACGCGCATGATGGTCGCCGCGCCCCAGGCGCTGGTCGTCGCCTCGTGACCGCGGCCCGCGTCGTCCTGCGCCCCATGGCGAACCCCCTCCCGCTGGGGTTCCTGGCGCTCGCCGGCGGCACGTTCACGGTCTCCGGGCTGCAGCTGGGCTGGGTGGAGACCGCGGAGTCCGCGTCGGTGGGCCTCATCCTCCTGGCGTTCGTGGTGCCGTTGCAGCTGGTGGCCTCGGTGCTGGGGTTCCTCGCCCGCGACCCGGCCACCGGCACGGGAATGGCGATCCTGGCCGGCACGTGGGGGAGCCTCGCCCTGGTCACCATCACCGGGGCGCCGGGCGCGACCAGCGACGCGATGGGCCTCCTGCTGCTGGTGTCGGCCACGGCGATGGGCATGTGCTGCGCCGTGGCCGCACCGGTGAAGGTCGTGCCGGCGCTGGTGCTGGCCACGACCACCCTGCGCTTCGCGGTGACCGGCGTGTACGAGCTCACCGGGTCGGGCGGCTGGAAGGACCTCGCGGGCTGGGTGGGCGTGGCGCTCGCCGCCGTGGCCGGGTACGCGGCCCTCGCCCTGCTGCTGGAGGACGGGCGCCGCGCGACGGTGCTGCCCGTCGGCCGCCGCGGCGCCGCCCGCGCGGCCATGGATCACGCGCCGCAGGACGCGGTGGCCCGCGTGTGGCGCGAGGCCGGGGTGCGGGACCAGCTCTAGCCCAGGGGGCGGGAAACCTGGGTGCCGGGAGGCCCCAACTTGGGTGGCCGCCCCCGCAGCGCGCGCCGGGGGCAGGAGGCGAGCCTGGGGATGCGCGGGAACGGTCCCGCGGCCCAACGAACAAGGAGCGCCCCCATGGCAACCACCGCAGGCCCCGACCTCGCCGCCGTCAAGGCCCGCCAGCAGGCGACCTGGGCGAGCGGCGACTTCTCGGTCGTCGGCGGCCGCATCGCCGTCACCGCCGAGCGCCTCGTCGACGCCGCCGATCTGCGCGCCGGCTGGCGGGTGCTGGACGTCGCCACCGGCAGCGGCAACGCCGCCCTCGCCGCCGCCCGCCTGGGCTGCGACGTGACCGGCGTCGACTACGTGCCCGCGCTGCTGGAGCGCGGCAGGGAGCGCGCGCGGGCCGAGCGCCTGGGCGTGGACTTCGTCGAGGGCGACGCCGAGGCCCTGCCGTTCATGACCGGCACCTTCGAGGCGGTGGTCTCGATCTTCGGGTGCATGTTCGCGCCCGACCAGTCGCGCACCGCCGCCGAGCTGCGCCGCGTCGTGCGCCCGGGTGGCCGCATCGCGCTGGCCTGCTGGACGCCGGACGGCTTCATCGGCGACATGTTCCGCGTGATGAGCGCGCACGTGCCGCCGCCCGCGGGCGTGGCGCCGCCGGTGCTGTGGGGCGTCGAGGACCACGTGCGGCTGCTGTTCGGCAGGACGCTGGCGGGCATCACGGCCAGGGAGGAGACCTTCACGTTCCGCTACGCCTCCCCGGAGGCGCTGGTGGCCGAGTTCCGCGCCACCTATGGGCCCACGGTCCGTGCGTTCGCCGCCCTGGACGACGCCGGCCGCGACGCCCTGCAGGCCGACCTGGTGGACCTGTGCCGCCGGTGGGACCGGCTCGGCGACGGGGCGACGGCGATCCCGGCGACCTACCTGCAGGTCACGGGGGACGCCGCCTGAGCTCGGGCGTGGCGATCGCACAGCGCGTGCCGGGAGCCGCCAGGATGCGGCGGTCCAGCGTCACCAGGGTCGCGGCGAGCAGTTCGGCGAGCGCGACGTACGACGCGTCGTGGGCGTCGAGGACCGGACGCAGCTCCCGGACGCGCTCCGCCAGGAGGCGGTGCGGCCAGAGCTCGACGGCGAGGTCCAGCAGGTCCCCGTGGGCCTGCGCCGCCTGGTCCGCGCTCACGACGCCCGCCGCCTCCTGACGCCGGATGATCTCGGCGGCCTCGAAGGGCAGCAGCGCCGGCGCCCGGAGGGGGGCGCCGCGCATGGCCCGGGCCGCCCACGCGCCGTCGGGCCCGCCGTCCAGCAGCATGGCGACGACCGTGGAGGCGTCGCAGACCACCGGCGTCACGTGCGGCCGGCGTCTCGGGCGGCGAGGATCGCCGCGGCGTCGACGCGGCCGCCCGTGACCGCGACGCGCGCCCGCGCCCGGGCGATGACGTCGTCCACGGGGGGATGCTCGACGGCGGACGCGAGCAGCGCCTGCAGGTACTCCTGCAGCGAGCGCCCCGACCGCGCCGCACGGGCGGCGAGCTCGTCGCGGACCTCCCGGGGGACGTCCCTGATGGTGATGGCCACCGTCATGCCTGCATTTCAGCTGCACTTGTGCGGAAGTGCAAGCTCCTGGCCGCTGCCCCCGCCGCGGCCGGCCCGCGGGAGTTCACGGAAACCACACACGTGACGGGGAATCACCCGGTCCGGCATGGCGTCCTTCCGAGATGCCGCCGCCCTCCGGGCCGCGGTCATGACAACCCCGAGAGGAAGGGAATCCCATGTCTCGATCGATCCGCAGGCGCGTACTCGCCGCACTCGCCGCGGCCGCGGCACTCGCCGCGATCGCACCCGCCGCCCAGGCCGCGATGGTGGACGAGGACACGCTGACGCTCGGTACCGGCAGCTTCACGTTCCGGTCCGGCCACCTGTTCTGGCATCACAACGCCGGCATCTACGACACGTACCTCACCGGCGACATGCGCATCGACGACGCCAACGGCTCCTGCGCCCGCATGCGCCTCGTCTACTTCGACGACGGCGAGGAGCTGACCACCAGGTACGGCGGCACCGTGTGCGCCGAGGACGGGAAGGCCCACACGTACCACGTGAGCCTCAACCCGTACTCCAGCCCCCGCATCGACCTGGTGAAGGTGTCGCTGCAGAAGCAGACGGCCCGCGCGGGATGGACCACGGTGGAGTCCAAGTACTTCGGACCCGACTTCACCGCCGACAAGGTGCGCCTGACCTCCGACGGCGTGGACTTCGGCGACGGCACCTGGGGCATCGGCTCGCCGCTGGGCTCCGGCCGCATGGCGTGGGTGAGGAAGGAGGACGGCATGATCACCCCCCGCCTCACCGGCGGGCTGTTCCTGAACAACATGGGCGGGACGTGCGCCCGGATGCTCATGACCTACGTGGACGCCGGCGGCGGCGAGATCGCGACCGAGCACGGAGGGTCGGTCTGCTCCCCCGACAACGCCAGGCACCGATGGGACATCGACCTCGATCCCTTCAGCTCGACGCGCATCGACTCGGTCGTCGTGGCCATGCAGACGCAGGCCACCAACGGCACGTGGCACACGATCGACACGTGGTGGCCCGGGACCCCCGCCCAGCAGGTCTTCAAGGCCGAGCGGGAGTGAGGTCCCGCGGGCGTCCCCGGTCCCGCCGCGCGTTCACGCGGGACCGGGGACACCGGCCGCGCTCAGGCGGTGAGCTTCGCCGCGATCTCGGCGAGGCGGCGGCCCTGGTAGCGGGCCGCGGCGACGATCTCATCCGGCAGGGCGTCGGCGACGGCCTGGCCGGTGATGAACGAGGTGCCGTACGGGTTGCCGCCACTGGCGAACAGCAGCGGGTCGGTGTAGCCGGGGCCCACGATCACGGCACCCCAGTGGTAGAAGACGTTGTTGAGCGCCAGGATCGTCGACTCCTGGCCCCCGTGGCGGTTCATCGCCGACGTGAAGCTGGTGGCCGCCTTGTTCGCGAGCTTGCCCTCCGCCCACACGGGCCCGAGGGTGTCGATGAACTGCTTGAGCTGCGCCGCGGGCGTGCCGAACCGGGTGGGCGTCCCCAGGGCGTAGCCGTCGGCCCACACCAGGTCGTCCGGGGTGGCCACCTCGACGGTGTCGCGGACCGCGTCGGCGTGGGCCGCCCACGCCTCCTGGCCCCGCACGACCGACTCGGGCGCCAGCTCGGCGACCCGGCGCAGGCGGACCTCGGCACCGGCCTCCAGAGCGCCCTCGGCGACGGCGGTCGCCAGCTTGTGCACGTGCCCGGTGGACGAGTAGTAGACGACGGCGATGCGCGGCATGTTCCGTTCCTTGCGGTCGGGGATGGGTTCCTGTGGCGCGGCCCTGTTCAGTGCGCCGCGAGACCGTAGATGAAACATGCTTGCGCATGCAAGTGACATCGGTGCGGTCCGACCCAGCCGCGCCCTGGACCGCGGCGATGCCGCGGCCGGGCGTCAGCGGGCGGGGATCACGGCGACGGCCGGGCCGGACCGGCGTCCTCGTCGCCGTCCTCGTCCGGAAGGGGCGGCTGCCCGGAGGTCTGGGTGGTCTGCCCGCTCTCGTCCTCGCGGGGGTCCCGGGTGGGGTCCATGGCGTCCTCCGTCCGTTTTCCGGGCGACTACCCGTGCAGGTGCGCCCGGGAACCGGTCCCGGGGTGAGGCGGGCCCGGACGGGGTACGGCGGGTGGAACACACGACCCCCGCCACGGGATGAGGAGGAACGGATGCTCGCACTGCTGGTGGTCCTCGCGCTCGCGATCCTGATCTTCGGGATCGTCGGCGTGATCAAGATCGCGGCGTGGCTCGCGCTCTTCATCGTGCTCGGCGTCGTCCTGCTCGCCGTGCTGGGCGCCGGCCGGCTGCGCGGCCGCGGCGGCAGGACCGTGTGACGGCGGTCCCGCCCGGGCGAGGTGGAGGATGACGGGATCGAACCGACGACCTCCTGCTTGCAAAGCAGGCGCTCTCCCAGCTGAGCTAATCCCCCGCGCGGCGCCTAGGGTAGCATCGCGCCGACCTGCGATCGGACACCGGGGACCGGCATGGCGAAGCGGATGGAGGGCGAGGACCCGTACGCGTTCCTCGACCGCCTGCTCGAGGAGCAGCAGATGAAGCACTTCGAGCTCGCGGGGCTCGTCGGCGAGTACCGCAACCACTTCGCCGACATGGAGGAGCGCGCGACCCAGGACGCCGTCAACCTCGCCCGCGGCCTGCCCGGTGCCAAGTACCGGGTCAACGCGAAGTACATCGAGGAGAACTGGCTCGTGTTCGAGGCCGAGCTGAAGCGGATGTTCCCCCGGGACTGATCAGTCCCGGGACAGCACGTCCCGCAGCGCCGGCTCCAGCTCCGTGAACCGGAAGCCGTAGCCCGAGGCCAGGGCCGCGGCCGGCTCCACGCGCTGCCCGTCCAGCGCGAGGGTGGACATCTCCCCCAGCGCGAGCTTCAGCGCGATGCCCGGCGTCGGCAGGAACGCGGGGCGTCCCAGCACCCGCCCCAGCGTGCGCGCGAAGTCCTTCTGGCGCACGGGCTCCGGCGCGGTGGCGTTGAGCGGCCCCGTGACGGCGTCGTGCTCCACCGCGTGGGCGATGAGCCCGGTGACGTCCCCGATGTGCACCCAGGACTGCCACTGGCGGCCACCGCCGAGCGGGCCGCCGACGCCCGCCTTGAAGAGCGGGAGCTGCTTCTTCAGCGCGCCGCCCTCGGCGGCCATCACGATCCCGGTGCGCAGCAGCACGACGCGCACGCCCTTCGCCTCGGCGGCGAGGGCCTCCGCCTCCCATGCGACGCAGGTCTCCGCGAGGAAGTCCCCGCCGGCCGGGGACGCCTCGGTGCGGGTCTCCTCGCCGGTGCCGTAGAAGCCGATCGCGCTGCCGTTCACCAGCACGCGCGGGCCGCCGTCGCCGAGCGCGGCGACCAGGGCGCGGGTGGTGTCGACGCGGCTGTCGCGGATGAGCCGCTTGCGCGCGTCGGTCCACCGGGCGTCGCCGATGCCGGCGCCGGCCAGGTTCACCACGGCGTCGGCCGCCAGGAGCTCCGCGGGGACGGCGTCGCCCACCGCCGGGTCCCACCGCACGCCCGGCGTCCCGGCGATGTCCTCGCCCTTCCGGGACACGGGGACCACGTCCCATCCGCGGCCCAGGAGGGCCTCGACCAGGCGGCGGCCGATGAGGCCGGTGGCGCCGACGATGGCGACCTTCATGGGGATGCCCTTCCTACGGGTGCCGGAACCCGAAGGATAGGCCCGGCCGGGGGCCGGCCACAGGTGGACCCGCTAGCGGTCCCGGTCGCCCCGGGCCAGGTCCAGCAGGTCGGCGGCACCGATGCCCGGCGCGGCGGCCGAGCGGCCCATGCGCGTGCGGCCCGGCATCTCCTTCTTGAGCCGCAGCCGGATGCGGGCCAGGACCGGCTCCACCGACGGTCCGTCGACGTCCGCGAGGAGCACCGCGATGCTCTGCGGCCCGTCGCGCCAGATGCCGTCGGTGCCGCGCACCATGTTCCGCATGATCGTCGCCACCTGCTCCAGCCGGGACTCGGCGGCCATGCCCGGGTCGTCGGACACGGAGACCGCGAGCAGCACGAGGTGCCTGCGGCCCTTGCGGGCGGCGCCGAGCGCCATGTCGATGGAACGCAGGACCCCGTCGGGGTCCGGGTCCCCGAGGGGTCCGGGCGGGGTGGGCGCGATGAGCGCGGGGCGCGGGCGGTCGTCGGACTCGCGGCGCCTGGGGGCGGCGGGCTGTGCCATGGCCGGAATCGTCCCACCCGGGGGTGGCGGATACAACGCGCGTGTGGACCGGGCCGTCCCGTCCGGACGGAGGGGGCGGCCCGGTCCGAGCGGGGGTTCAGCCCGCGGGGCGCACCGGCGGCTCGCCGTGGCCGTACTCGCGGGACGCGAGCGGGTGCGCGGCCAGGAGCGCGTCGATCGCGGCCTCCTCGTCGGACGTCAGCGGGGCGCCGGCGAGTGCCGCGTTCGCCCGGGCCTGCTCGGCGTTCCGGCCGCCGACGATCGCGGCGGTCACCTCCGGCCGGCGCAGCACCCACACCACGCCGAGCTCCGCGGCGCCGCCCGGGCGCCCCGACTCCTGCGCGATGCGCTGCATGCCCTCCACCACCGCGACCCGCTCCCCGAGGTGGCCGTCGGCGAAGAACTCGCTGGCGGCGCGCCAGTCGTTGACGGGGAACGTGGTCTGCGCGGTCATCTTCCCGGTCAGCAGGCCGTGCGCGAGGGGGCCGTAGGCGATGACGCCCACGCCGTGCTCGGCGCACCACGGCAGCTCGGCCTCCTCGATCTGGCGACGCATCACGTGGTAGCCCGGCTGGTAGCTGGCGAAGGGCGTCACGGCGCCGGCCGCCTCGAGGTCGGCGCGGTGGTAGTTCGAGACGCCGAACCAGCGGATCTTCCCGGCCTTCTGGAGGTCCAGCAGGGCCCCCATCGTGTCCTCGGCGGGGACCCCGGGGACGGGCCAGTGCACCTGGTAGAGATCGACGTGGTCCATCCCCAGGGCCGTGAGGCTGCGGTCGAGCGACATGCGCAGGTAGTCGCCGGAGGCCTCACGCCAGATCTGCAGGGCGCCGGAGTCGAAGCTCCAGGCCACACCGCCCTTGGTGGCCACCAGCACCTCGCCGGGACGGTCGCGCACGACCCTGCCGACGATCTGCTCGGCCCTCCCCTGGCCGTAGATGTCGGCGGTGTCGATCCAGTTCACGCCCGCGTCGATCGCCGCGTGGCACGCGGCCTCGGACTCCGCGTCCTCGGCGCCGCCCCAGCGCCCGCCGAACACCCAGGTGCCCAGCCCGATCACCGACAGCTCCAGGTCGCTGCCGCCCAGCCGACGCCGCTCCATGTCCCCTCCCGGTACGGGTTCCGGGGGGAGTCTATGCGGGGGTCTGCGCCCCGGCCTTGGGGGTGAGGGCCACCAGCAGGCCCCCGTCGTCGTCGTACGCGGGGAAGAAGTCCGCGACGGCGGCCTGGTCCTTGCCGAGGCCCGCGGGCCGGAAGGTGCAGGCCACGTCCAGCTGCCGCACGCCCCACTCCAGGGCCGTGGCGGCGGGATCGCCGTTGGGGAAGTTCCCGAGGCCCAGGCGGCTCACGACCTCGTGGCCGATGAGGTCGCCCTCCTGATAGCCCGTGACCGCGGTGGCGGCGTGCCCGGCGGCGATGATGCGGCGGTTCTGGTCGCACACCACCAGCGCGGTGTTCGGGCCGGCGTAGTAGTCCTCGAGCAGCTCGAACATGAACCCGAAGCCGCACTTGGTGCAGCCGCGGGCCTGGTGGCCGTCGTGGCGGTCGGAGGCGCGCTCACGGCGGGCGCAGCGGGGGCAGATGAACGCGGGCATGGCCGCCGATGATAGCGACGCCCCCGCGGGGCGCCCCCGGCTCCGGTCGGCCCGATCCTGGAGGAACCTCCCCGCGCGTCAAGACGGGTCGGCGGCGGGCCGATACATGCGGGGCACGGCAGAGATCCAACGGAGTGGACCCTGTTTACCTCGGGCAACGCCAGCCCGGGGGCCCGGCACGGATTGCCGACCGCCGTCGCCCTCGTGGCATGCGCCTGTACGGCGCTCACGTTCCTCCCCGCCCCGGCGCGGGCCGAGATCGGCCCGGAGCTCGCGGCGAAGGTCGCCGTCGCCGCACCCGACGCGCAGATCCCGGTGCTCGTGACGCTGCGCCGCCAGGTGGACGCCCAGGACTTCGAGGGCCGGCCGCAGGCCCTGCTCGCGGCGCTGCGCCGCACCGCCGCCGCGACCCAGCCCGACGTCGTCGACATCGTCGACGACCAGCCGGTGAAGCGGTTCTGGCTCATCAACGCGATCGCGGTGCGGGCCACCCCCGCGGAGATCGCCGAGCTGGACGCCGACCCCGGCGTGGAGCGCGTGGACGCCGACCTGCCCGTGCACATCCAGCAGACCACCTCCGACGTGATCGAGTCCTTCCCGGACCCCGGCGAGGGCGACTGGGGCCTCCAGGCCATCCGCGCGCCCGAGGTGTGGCAGGCCACCGGCCTCACCGGCCAGGGCGTGGTCCTGGGGAGCATCGACACCGGCGTCAACGCCGCGCACCGCGAGCTCGCCGGGAAGGTCGTGGGCTGGCGGGACTTCGTGAACAACCGCCCCACCCCGTACGACGACAACGGGCACGGGACGCACACCATCGGGACGATGGTCGGCGGTTCGGAGGGCGGCGCCGCCATCGGCGTGGCCCCCGGCGCCCACATCATCGTGGCGAAGGCCATCGGCGCGAGCGGCGTCGGTCCGGGCAGCGCCCTCATCGCCGCCGCCCAGTGGATGACCGACCCCGACGGGGACCCCGCCACCGCGGACCAGCCCGTCGCCGTGAACAACTCCTGGTCGGCCGAGGACGCCAACGACCCGTGGTTCCGCAGCATCATCCGCCGCTGGGTGGAGCTCGGCATCACCCCCGTGTTCGCCGCGGGCAACACGGGCCCGGACGCCTCCAGCGTGGGCAGCCCCGCCGGGTACCCGGAGGCGCTCGCCGTGGGCGCACTCAACGAGAACAACACGGTCGCGAGCTTCTCGAGCCGCGGCCCCGTGAACTGGCTCAACCTGGATGGCACCGGCCCCGCCGCCGGCACCGTCCTCACCAAGCCGGACGTCGCCGCCCCGGGCGTGAACATCACCTCCAGCACCGGCGACGGCTATCTCGCGTTCTCGGGGACGTCGATGGCGTCGCCGCACGTCGCCGGCGTGATCGCCCTGATGGCGCAGGCCAACCCGCAGGCGCGCGGTGCCACCGCCGCGGAGATCATCCGCAGCTCGGCGGTCGACCTGGGGTCCCCGGGCCCCGACCAGCGCTACGGGTCGGGCCGCGTCGACGCGGTGCGCGCCGTGCAGGCGGTGCTCGGGCCGGCGAGCGCGCTGAACATCCCGGACACCGCGTTCGAGGGCAGCGGCCCCGTGACCACGCGCCGGCGCACCGTGACCCTGCGCGTCCGCACCGAGAACGGCGACGGCTACCGCTTCCGCGTGAACAACGGCAAGTGGAGCGCGGTGACCACCTCGCCATGGTTCCGCGTGAACGTCCGCCAGGGCCGCAACGTGGTGGACGCCCAGGCCGTGTCCGGCGGCACCACCCTGGACTGGAGCCCGGCCCACCGGGTGGTGGTCGTGGACCGCACCCCGCCGCGCCTGTCGATCGGCTACCGGGTCCGCGGCCGCGACGCCGTGCTGGTGGCCCGCGCCGCGGACGCCGGTTCGTCCGTGGACCCCGCGTCCCTGCGCTGGAGCCTCGGGGACGGCCGGTACGCACGCGGTGCCCGGGTCTCCCACGCGTTCGCCGGCAGCGGGTACCGGGTCGTGCACCTGTACGCGAAGGACCGGGCCGGCAACGCCGCCCGCGCCACCCGCGTGCTCCTCGTCGGCCGCTGAGCCCTACGGCAGGGGCGCCGCGGCGCCCTCCCACGGCGGCCGCGCCGGGTCCGGCGCGCCGGGGACCGTGTAGTCCCACGCCGGGCTGAGCCCGCCCCCGGACCAGGTGTGCAGGTCGCGCACCATCCGGGCCAGGTCCATGGGGTCCGTGAGGTTCTGCGGCCGCATCAGGTCCACCGAGAAGGCCACCACGCGGCCGCGGCCCACGGTGCGGCGGATCGCCGCCGGCGCGCCGTCCGCGAACCGGGCCACCACCTCCGCCCCTCGGGGACCGCGTCGAACGCCCGGGCGGACGGCGCCTCCACCGCGGCGTACAGCTCGTCGGCGGGCAGCCCCGCGGCGAGCGCGCCCGGCCCCATCCGCACCAGCCGGCCGGGGCGCGCGGGGCCCAGTCCGGCGCCGATGAGCTCGGCCCGGACGTCCGCGAGCGAGCCCCCGTCGGGCGTGCGGGTGAAGGCCGCCGGGTCGCCGACGATCAGCGTGCCGCCGGCGCGCACCCAGTCCGCCAGCCGCCGCGCGAACGTCTGGTCCAGCGTGTCGGCGCGCGGGAGCCACACGGTGCGCGCCGCCGCCAGGCGGGCCGGTTCCCGTTCCAGCCGCGCGTCGGCGTCGAAGCTGAACGCCGCGTGGCCCAGCTCGCCCAGCAGCCCGTACAGGCTGTAGAGGGCGTCGCCGGACGCCAGGTACCGGTCGTCGCCGGTCAGCGACGGCTGCCCCTGCCCCTCGGACGCCGTGGCGTAGAGCACCAGCGTGGCGGGGTCCGTGGGCGGCGCGGGCAGGCGGGTCCCGCGCAGGTCCCGGGCCAGCGCCTGCATGCCCTCGTAGAACGGGCGGTCGGTGAACCGCGGGTTCCCGGACGCGAACAGCGTGATGTCCGTGGCCCCCGCGCGCAGCGCCTGCCCGGCCCACGCGTACAGGTCGGCGACCTCGGGGGTGTAGCCCGAGTAGGTGAACGCCTGCAGGACGACGCGGGTGCGAACGCCGGTGAGGTCCGACATGAACTTCGCCCCGAACCCGGGGTTGTAGCGGCCGCGGCCCGGGCGGACGGCCTCCGCGAAGCTCACGTACGGGTCGGCCTCCACCAGGTCGGCGAACGCCGAGAGCCGCGTGTAGTCCCATGGCACGAAGCCCCGGATGAAGCCGTAGTCGTTGGGCAGCACGCGGGCGCCGGGCGCGAGCCGGCGGATGAGCGCGGCCTGCTCGGCCTTCATCGCGAAGAAGCGGTCGGCCGCCCAGCGGTTGTACGCGAGCCACCGCAGGCCCTCCGCCGGCGCGGCGGTGCGGCGGGCGGTCGCCCGCGGCGCCGCCTGCCCGTACCGGCCGCGCACCTGGGCGCGCATGGTCCTGGCGTACCGGGAGCGCTCGGCCGCCCGGCCGCGCGGCAGCCGGATGAGCGGCTCGTCGGACCCCGTCCACGCGAACACGTACGGCTTTCCGCGCACGGTGGGCGCGATCCGGCGGATCTCCGCGAGCGCCGCCCGCCGGTAGGCGGGGTCCACCAGCGACACCCGCTGGGTGTAGGCGAAGCGGCTCACCGTGGGGTCGAGCACCGTGACCCCGGGCGCACGCAGCGCCTTGCGCGCCGCCCACACCTCGTGGGCCACGTCCCAGGAGAGGCCGGTGCGCGCGTACTGGGCGGCGAGGTTCCGCGGGGTGCGCCAGCCCACCGGCTCGTTCGGCGCCAGCGGCAGCGGCGGGAACGGCAGGGCGCTCGGCCCCGTGTACCACAGGCCGTTGCGGCCGCTCGCGCCCAGGATCCCGTCGATGATCCGGTACCAGCGCGCGGGCGGGAAGGGCGGCGCCGCCCGGTCCGGGTCGTACGACGGCAGCTCGTCCTGGTTGAGCTCGTACCCCCAGGTGAACGCGGCCCCGAAGGGCCGGTCCGGTGCCTGGGCGAGCGCGGACGGCGCGGCGGCGAGCAGCGCCGCGACGGCGAGGGATGTGGGCACGGTCCGCACCGCGGCCCATCCTCTCGCCCCCGGCGCCGCCCCACAACGACGGCGGGCCCGGCTCAGATGCCGGCGCCGTCCACGTTGTCCTTGATCGTCGCCCGCAGCGTGTCGGCGCGGAGCCCCAGTCGGAGCGTCTCCAGGGGGATCGCCTCGTCCGGCGGGATGTTGCCCAGGTTGACGTTGTGGCCGAACTTCTCGATGAACCACACCTGCTGGGCCTTCTGCGGCGCCTCGAACAGCAGCCGGTTGGGGTCGATGGCGTGGACGATCTCGTCGATGAGGCCCATCCGCACCTCGCCGGACCCCCGGAAGATGCCCGCGGTGCCGCTCTCACGGGCCTCGGTGATGACCTTCCAGGCGCCCGCCCGCAGCTCCGTCTCGATGAGCTCCACCCACTTGTACGGGGCAATGACCACCTCGGCGTCCTTCGAGCCCACCTCGCTCAGCACGACGAAGTCGCGGGACAGCCGGCGGATGTGGTCGAGCTTCATGTCGTGCGGCATGGAGATGGTGCCGTCGGAGACCTCGACGTGCGTGAGCCCGAGGTCGGTGACCCAGCGCCGCCAGTCGTCGAGCTTCTGCTGGGTGAGGCACACCTCCCAGAAGGTCCCGCCCAGCACCGGGATGACACCGGCGTCGCGCAGCAGCGCGATCTTGTCGCGCAGGTTCGGGCTCACGTACGACGTGCCCCACCCGAACTTCACGATGTCGACGACATCGCCCGCGACCTCCAGCATGTCCTCCAGCTGGCGCACCGACATGCCCTTGTCGATGACGTGCGTGATGCCCGTCTGACGGGGCTTCGGCGGGCGCCCCGGCACGGACAGGAAGTCCGGCAGCGTGTGGGCGTGTGCGGTGGTCACAGGTCTCCCTTCGGTCATCGCGCGGCCTGTGCGGCGGCGCGTCCGGCGGTCCGCCCGAACACCACGGTGTCGAGCAGTGAGTTGCCCATCAGGCGGTTGGTGCCGTGCACCCCGCCGGTGATCTCGCCCGCGGCGAACACCCCCGGCAGGCTGGTCGCCCCGTCCGTGCCGATCAGCAGTCCGCCGTTGCGGTAGTGCAGCACGGGGTACACCAGCACCCGTTCGCGCGTGATGTCCACCCCCGCCTTCGCGTAGCGGTTGTGGACGTAGGCGAGCCGGGCGGCGGTGAACCCGGCGCCGTGCTCGCGGTCGATGGCGGCGGTGTCGAGCCAGACGCCGGCCAGACCGTTGGGGGCGGTCACCCCGCGCCCCTCCTCCACGACGCGCACGATGGCGTCGGCCACCACGTCGCGGGGCGCCAGCTCGTCCACGAACCGCTCGCCGTGGGCGTCGTGGAGGGTCGCGCCGTAGCTGCGGGTGGTCTCGGGGAGCGCGTAGCCGGCCAGGGCCTCGGGCCACACCGAGCCGGTGGGGTGCCGCTGCCAGGAGTCCGCGTGCTCGGTGGCCGCGCCCAGCGCGATCGCCAGCTCCAGGACCTCGGGGGTGGCGTCGGGGTGGTTGGTGCTGCCCACGCCCAGCCGCTCGGCCTCGCCGCGCAGGCCGCCGCCCGCGGCCAGCACCACGGCGCCCGCGTCCACCGTCCCGGCCCCCGCGCCCTCCAGCTCCAGGCGCCAGCCCGCGGCCGTGGGACGCATCTCGCGCAGGGCGGTGGACTCCCGCACCTCCGGCGCGGCGGCGCGCACCGCGGTGCGCAGCGCCCGCACCATCTCCGCCCCGGTCCGCTCGCCGGCCTGCAGCAGGCGCGGGCGGCTCGCCCCGCCGCACCGCAGGATGCGCAGCCGGCCGTCGTCCCGCGTGAACTCGACGCCCAGCTCCTGGAGCCAGGCGATGGCGTCCGGCCCCTCGCCGGTGAGCTTGGCCACCAGCTCCGGCCGGGCGTCGCCGTGCCCCGCGGCGAACGTGTCGTCGCGATGGGAGGCCACGGAGTCGTCGTCGCCCATGGCGGCCTGGATGCCCCCCTGGGCCCGCCCGGTGTTCGACGCGCCGAGCGCCGACTTGGTCACCACCAGCACCGAGGCCCCCGCGGCGCGCGCCGTGACGGCGGCGCTCATGCCGGCGCCGCCGGAGCCCACGACCACAACGTCGAAGCGCGCGTCGCGGGGTCCGGTCACGCCCGGGATCGTACCCGATCCCACTCCGATGCCCGCGATAAGGCGGTCTTATCCCGTCGTGGCGGCGGCGTCGGCGAGCTCCTGCAGCGCGAACTCGGTGAACGCCCTGGCCGCGCGCCGCGGCGTGTGGCCCGCGTGCCGGACGATCCAGAACTCCCGCGCGAGCCCCGCGCCCTCCAGCGGCAGCGCCACCAGGCTCCCGTCGGCGACCTCCCGCTCCACGGCGAGGCGTGAGATGACGGTGATGCCGAAGCCGTCCAGGACGGCCGCCTTGACCGACTGCTGCAGACCCAGCTCCATCGCGATGTTGAGGTCGCGGTCCCGGATGCCGGCGTCGCGCATCGCCTGCTCGACCACCGCCCGCACGCCGGAGCCCTCCTGCTGCACCAGCAGGGGCTCGGATACCAGCTCGGCGATCGTGAGCCGGTCCCGGCCGGCGAACCGGTGGCCGGGAAGGACGATCGCGACGAGCTCGTCGCGCATGAACGGGTCGAACACCAGGCCGCGCTGCTGGCGGGCGGCACCCACGATGCCGAGCTCCAGCTCCTCCTCCAGCACCCGGTCGCACACCGTCTGGGTGTCGAGCACGGCGAGGCGCACCACCACCTCCGGGTGTGCCTCCGCGAACCGCCCCAGCAGCCGCGGCAGCACCAGCTCCCCGGGGCCGGTGGACGACCCGAGCACCAGGGGGCCGGCAATGCGGTCCCCGAGCTCCTGCAGCTCGCGCTCCAGCTCCAGCTCGATGCCCATCATCCGCTTGGTGTAGCGGTAGGTGATCTCCCCCGCCTCGGTCAGGGCGACGCGCCGGCCGGAGCGGTCCAGCAGCCGGTGCCCCACCGACTCCTCGAGGGCACGGATCTGGAACGACACCGCCGGCTGGGAGATGTCGAGCTCCTCCGCCGCCCCGGAGAACGACCCGCGCTCGACGACCATGCGGAAGGTGTGCAGCTGCCGGAGGTCCATTGGTGGGCGATGTTCGCACACCGGCCCGGGAATGGAGGGGTTGTGCGATCGCCGGGTCGTGTCGATATCTCCTCTACACGACTCAAGGACACGAGGTCCGAGCAAGTGAACGCCATGACGACCTACTCCGGCGGAGGGATGCGCCGGTACGGCGACCCGCCCCGCAAGCCCGGCCGGTGCGAGCTGTGCCGCCACGTCGAGGCCCCCGCGGGCGACCACCTCTGCGTGGCGTGCCGCGCGCGGCTCACCGAGGCGCTGCTCGTCTACCTGGAGATCATCGAGGACAACCGGGAGCGCGTGGTCACCGAGCGCGTGCCGGTGCGCCGCAGCTCGCGCCGCAGCGAGCGCATGTACAGCCGGGGCTAGCCCTCGATCAGGTCGGGGGTGAGCCCGGCGACCGCCGTCACCACCAGATGCGCCGCACCCACCGCGTCGGGGTGCGGCGGGTAGTCCGGGTTCGGGATGACGACCACACGCATCCCGGCGGCGACCGCCGACCGGATGCCGTTGGTGGAGTCCTCGACCGCCCAGCACCGGTCCGCCGCCACCCCGATCCGGGTGGCGGCCTCCAGGTAGACGTCCGGGGCCGGCTTGCCGCGCCCCACCTCCTCCGAGGACACCACCGCGGTGAAGCAGTCGCGGATGCCGGCCAGCTCGAGGGCCGCCAGGATCACCCGCAGCGGCGAGGAGGACGCCAGCCCCAGGGGCCAGCGCCCCGCCATGCGGCGCACCGCCGCGTCGGCGCCCGGCAGCAGCGGCAGCGCGTCCCGGTACCGGCGGATGAGCTCGTCGCCCACGGTCACCAGGATGTCATCGGGTGACATCGGCACCGCCAGACGCTCGGCCATGTAGACGGGCCACTCCTGGGAACTCATGCCCATCATGTCCCGCTGGGCGCCCGGGTGCCACGCGCCGCCGCGCTCACGGGTGAGGTCCTCGCGCACCTCGTCCCACACGCGCTCGGTGTCGAGCAGCACCCCGTCCATGTCGAAGATCACGGCGTCCGGCATCGGCCGCGCAGCATGCCAGCCCATCGCCCCGACCGCCCATCGCGTTTTCAGGTTTTCCGGTTGTCCTTGGGTCGTTGACCATGCATATTTCGGCGCTCCGCCTGTCGACCCCGACCCGACCCGGAGGTGGCGCATCACCCTCGGACCGGCGGCCGGCCGGGCGCCCTCGCGCGTCCGCCGGATCCGCGACCGCATCTTCTGGACGCCGTGGAGCGCCCGCACCTCCACCGTGGTCGCGATCGCCGTGTGCCTGGTCGGTCTGGGCGTCGCCCTGCTCAACGACAACCCCGAGCGCGGGACGATCCTGTTCCTCGGCGGCGCCGCCTGGACCGCCCTGGGTGCGTACCACCGCACCCGCTACAGCAACCCGCTCGGCGCCTGGGCCGTCATCGGCGGCGCCGCATGGCTGATCGCCCGGATCGACGAGGCCGACCACCGCTGGCTGTTCACCGTCGGCAACGTCATCTCGATGATCGACGTGCCGCCGTTCTTCCTCATCCTCATGACGTTCCCGCTGGGGCGCCTCAGCGTGTCGGCGGCGGCCGTGGACCCCGCGACCGGCCTGGTCGACCCCGGCCGCGTGCGCGGCCTCCGGCGGCTGCTGTGGGCCATCACCGTGTGGTCCGCGCTCTCCAGCGTCTGGGTGCTGTTCAGCGACAACCCGAACCCGGGCTGCACCAGCTGCGATGCGCGCAACCACTACATCCACGGGTACGAACACCTCGTCACCCCGCTCCAGCTGCTGCAGGGCGTCACCCTCGCGATCCTCGGGTTCTTCGTGCTCCGCGCGTCGGAACGCAGCTTCCGCACCCGCGACCCGCCCCACCGGGCCGCCCACATCCCCGCCCGCATCGGGATCTGGGCGATCTTCGTCAGCTTCACGGCGTTCCTCCTGGCCGGCGACAAGGCCGACCTGGCGGAGCCCGCGTCGCGGCTCACGAAGGTCACCTTCATGCTCCTGCCGCTCCTCTACGGGTTCGCCCTCTACCGCTGGAACGAACTGGAGGAGGACGCCCGCCGCGCCCTTCGGACCTCCACCGCCGCGGGACCCGAGGCCGTGCAGGCCGCCCTGCGCGAGCACCTCCGGGACCCCGACCTGCGGCTCACCCCCGCGACGGGCGATGAGAACGGGGAGCACACCGGTCGGCGCACCGTCCTGCGCGACCGCGAGGGGCGCCCCGCCTGGGTGGCCGAGCACCGCATCCGGACCCCTGAATCCACGCTGCTCGACGACGCCCTGCAGTGGGCCGCCGGCCGGCTCATCCCCGACGGCGGCAACGGCGACGACGAGGCCGCGTGGGGTCCCCGGGTCGCCACCCTCACCGACGCCGAACTGACGACCGCCCTCCTCATCGCCCGGCAGCACAAGAACGCCGAGATCGCGGGTGAGCTTCACCTGAGCCTCGGGACGATCAACAACCGGGTGAGCCGCATCTACCAGAAGCTCGGCCTCGCCGAGTCCTCCCGGCGGGAACGCGCCAGCACCATGACCCGGCTCCAATCCGTCCTCATCGCCGAACAGCGTCGCCGAGGGGAGTAGGACCCTCAGAGTCGGGCTTCTCAGAACCGCCCGGCCCGGCAGGCGTTTGGCGCTGAGGGCCCACGGCGGGTTTGGCGCCTGGAACCGCGCCTTACGGCTGCCCGGCATCAGCTTTCAGGTCGCCATCCATGGCTCCCGGATCACGACCCTCGCCGTCCGCACCTTCTTGCGGTGCGTCTCCCGGGGTTGGCGTCCTCGCTGGTACTGATTGGCGACTCCTGCGGGTCGACTCGCCAGGGGGATGAGATCCGGAACTGTTGTCGCGTCGGCTTCTCAGAACCGCCCGGCCCGGCAGTCGTTTGGCGCTGATGGCCCACGGCGGGTTTGGCGCCTGGAACCGCGCCTTACGGCTGCCCGGCATCAGCTTTCAGGTCGCCATCCATGGCTCCCGGATCACGACCCTCGCCGTCCGCACCTTCTTGCGGTGCGTCTCCCGGGGTTGGCGTCCTCGCTGGTACTGATTGGCGACTCCTGCGGGTCGACTCGCCAGGGGGATGCGATCCGGAACTGTTGTCGCGTCGGCTTTTCATGACCGCCCGGCCCGGCAGTCGTTTGGCGCTGATGGCCCACGGCGGGTTTGGCCCCTGGAACCGCGCCTGACGGCTGCCCGGCATCAGCTTTCAGGTCGGCATCCCTGCCTCCCGGCTGCTCATCCTCGCCGTCCGCACATTCTTGCGGTGCGTCTCCCGGGGTCGGCGTCCACACGGGTACTGATTGGCGACTCCTTCGGGTCGACTCGCCAGGGGGATGAGATCCGGGGATGTTGTCGCGTCGGCTTCTCAGAACCGTCCGGCGCGGCAGTCGTTTGGCACTGGTGGCCCACGGGGGGTTTGGCCCCTGGAACCGCGCCTGACGGCTGGTCGGTAACAGCTTCAGGTCTCCATCCATGGCTCCCCGTCATCTCATCCTCGCCGTCCGCACCTTCTTGTGGTGCGTCTCCCGGGGGTGGGCGTCCACGCCGGTACCGATGGGCGACTCCTGCGCATCGACTCGCCACGGGGATGCGGTGCGGCCATGCCCCCTCGGACGGGTCCGTTTGACGTGGGGGATTACCTTTCGTAACGTGTCGTTTACCGGTTAGCGAATTCCCCTCGCGTCCCCCGCCGGTCACGCCCACGAATGGAGATCCCGCACATGGATCGCGAACCCATCACCCAGCTCCCCGTCCTGCCCCTCGACGACGCCGTGCTGCTGCCGGGCATGTCCGTGACGTTCCCCGTGCTCGAGCAGGAGCAGCTCGCCGCCCTCGAACGGGCCGTCGACGGGCGCGTGGTGGCGGTGCCCCGCATCGACGGCGCCTTCGCCGCGATCGGGGTCGTCATCGAGATCACCGGCCAGCTCACGCTCCCCGACGGGACCCAGGGCGTCGCCGTCGAGGCCCTCCACCGCGCCGAGCTCGGCCCCGCCGTCGTCGGCGACGGCCTCGTCGTGGGCGTGCGCGAACTGCGCGACCCCGACGAGCTGCCGCTCGAGGCCCACGAGCTCGCCCACGAGTACCGCGCCGTCGTCGAGGAGGTCGCCGGGCTGCGCGGCGACTCCGGCCGCGTCGCGGCGTTCCTGCGCACCATCAGCCACCCCGGGCGGCTCGCCGACACCGTCGGCTACGCCCCCGACATCGACCCGTCCGTGAAGGCGGAGGTGCTCGCCGCCGTCGACGTGGTCGAGCGCCTGCGCCGCGCCGTCGCCGCGCAACGCGACCGCCTCGCCGAGATGGGCCTGCGCCGCAAGATCCGCGAGGACGTCACCGAGGGCCTCGAGCGCGACCAGAAGGAGGCGATCCTGCGCCGCCAGATGGCCGCGATCCAGCGCGAGCTGGACGGCGAGGACGCCGAGGACCGCGAGGACTGGCGCGCCCGCATCGAGGCGTCCGGCATGCCCGAGCACGCCCGCAAGGAGGCCGAGCGCGAGCTGTCACGCCTGGAGCGCCAGGGCGAGGGCCCCGAGGCCGGGATGATCCGCACCTACCTGGAGTGGATGGTCTCGCTGCCCTGGGACACCCGGTCCGACGACCGGCTCGACCTCGGCGACGCCCGCCGCGTGCTCGACGAGGACCACGCCGGCCTCGAGACCGTCAAGGAGCGCATCCTCGAATACCTGGCGGTGCGCAAGCTGCGCCGCGAGCGCGAGCTCGACGACGCCAGCAGCGGAGTCATCCTCGCCCTCGTCGGCCCGCCCGGCGTCGGCAAGACGTCCCTCGGCGAGTCCGTGGCCCGCGCCATGGGCCGCGAGTTCGTGCGCATCAGCCTCGGCGGCATCCGCGACGAGGCGGAGATCCGCGGGCACCGCCGCACCTACATCGGCGCCCTGCCCGGCCGCCTGGTGCGCGCCCTGCGCGACGCCGGCACCCGCAACCCGGTCATCCTGCTGGACGAGGTCGACAAGGTCGGCTCCGACTGGCGCGGCGACCCCAGCTCCGCCCTGCTCGAGGTGCTCGACCCCGCGCAGAACCACACGTTCCGCGACCACTACCTCGACGTGGAACTCGACCTCTCCGAGGTCCTGTTCATCGCCACCGCCAACGTCATGGACACCATCCCCGGCCCGCTGCTGGACCGGATGGAGGTCATCACCCTGGACGGCTACACCGAGGAGGAGAAGCTGGCGATCGCCCGCGACTACCTCCTGCCCCGCCAGGTGGAGCGCAACGGCCTGCGGGAGGACGAGGTCACCGTGACCGAGGCCGCCCTGCGGCAGGTCATCGCGGACTACACCCGCGAGGCCGGGGTGCGGTCGCTGGAGCGCGAGCTCGGCAAGCTGGTCCGCAAGGCGGCGACCCGCGTCGCCGGCGGCGAGGCCGGCCCCGTGGCCGTCGACACCGACGACCTGCGGGCGTCGCTCGGGCGGGCCAGGTTCCACCACGAGGCGGCGGAGCGCACGGCGGTGCCGGGCGTCGCCACCGGCCTCGCGGTGACCGGCACCGGCGGCGACGTGCTGTTCGTGGAGGCCACCGCCATGCCGGCCGAGGGCGCCGGCGAGCGGCTGGTCCTCACCGGCCAGCTCGGCGACGTCATGCGGGAGTCCGGGCGCATCGCCCTCTCCTGGCTCCGGGCGAACACCGACGCCCTGGGGCTGCACCGCGCCGACGTCGGCGGACGGGAGGTGCACCTGCACGTCCCGGCCGGCGCGATCCCCAAGGACGGCCCGTCGGCGGGCGTCACCATGGTCACGGCCCTCGCGTCGCTGTTCAGCGGGCGGGCGGTCAAGCCCACGGTGGGGATGACCGGCGAGGTCACCCTGCAGGGCCGCGTGCTGCCGATCGGCGGGGTCAAGCAGAAGCTCCTCGCCGCCCACCGGGCGGGCCTCACCGACGTGATCATCCCGGAGCGGAACCGCGGGGACCTGGACGACGTCCCCGAGGCGGTGCTGGCGGATCTGCGGGTCCACCCGGTGCTCACGGTCGCGGAGGTCCTCGAGCTGGCGCTCGAGCCGCAGCCGAGCCATCGCGCGGCGGCCGCGGCATGAGACGCTTCCACCGTGGAGCGCCCGCCTGACATGCACGTGTGCGTGCGGTACCAGCGCGCGGCCGAGGTCATCGGCCGCCGCTGGAGCGCCGCGGTGATCCGCGTCACCCTCGACGGGCCGGCGCGGTTCACGCACATCCAGGAGCGGGTCGACGGCCTGTCGGCCCGCCTCCTGTCCGAGCGGCTCAAGGAACTCGAGGCCGCCGGGATCATGGAGCGCATCCGGCGCCCCGACGGCGCCGCCGAGTACCGGCTCACCGAGAAGGGCCTCGCCCTCGCCCGGGTCGTGTCGGAGATCGAGGCGTGGGTGGCCACCTGGGAGTGACCCCGGCGGCCCGCCCCGTCAGGGCTTGACGGCGGCGGCGCCCCGGCGGCTCGGGCCGCCCAGGGCCTGCACCAGCGCCCCGGCGGTCGAGAGCGCCCGCGCCGGCGGCGGCGGGGTCCACCGCCGCAGGATCCCACCGGGCGGTCCCATCGCCACGATCATGATCCCGGGGATCGTCTCCGCGAGGTCCTCGATGACGTGGGCGGTCTCCAGCAGGTCGGCGTCGTCGCCCAGCACCAGGGCCACGGCACCGGCGCCGAGGTCCGACACCGGCCGGGTCACGTCCGACGCCGGCGGCACCTCCAGGATCACCGGCGTCCACCCCGCCGTCGCGGCGGCGTCCGCGGCGGCCGGCGTGGTGACCCGCCGCGCGTCGACGCCCATGGGCAGCACCGCCAGCACCGCGGAGTCCGGCGGCGCGTAGATCCGGGGACGGCGCGCCAGCCCCCACTCCAGCAAGGCGATCGCACGGTGCTCCTCCGCCGGGCGGGCCGGCTCGGGGCCGCTCGCGCGGGACAGCCGCCGCAGGGCCGGCTGGATGATCTCGTCGTACGCGCCGGCGTGGCCGCGCTCCTCGAAGCACGTGCGCAGGATGTCGGCGACCGCGCGGGCGTCGCCGTCCAGCCCGGCGCGCAGCAGCCGCTCCGCCTCCGCCGCAAGGCCGGACGCCCCGCGGGCGCCGCGCCGGCCCGGCCCCGGGTCGACGATCGTGTCCAGCTCGGCGCGTCGCAGCAGGTCGGTCGCCGAGTCGCCGCGGGTGAGCGCCGCCACCCCGACCGCCACCGCGACGCCGCCGGTGCGGTCCCCCAGCGCGGCCCGCCGGGCGCGCTCGGCCGCCGACCGGGCGCCCTTGGCATCGGCCTCGTGCAGGATCCATGCGAAGGAGTCGTCGCCGCTGCGCCCCAGGGTCTCCTCGGCGCGCACCGCCTCGCGCAGCCGCCGGGCGGCGGCGTGCACCGCCGCCTGCTGGTCCTGGCCGGACCGGGCCGCCGCGCGCAGCCGCACGTTGACCAGGGCCAGGCTGCGCCCGTGACGGAAGGCGCGGCGCACCTCGGCGTCCAGCTCCGCCAGCAGGGTGGTGCGGTCCGGCAGGCCGTCCAGCGGGGACGGGGAGGACACCGACGGGCGCAGCGCCCGCTCCTCCGGGGAGTCGCGCACGAAGGCGAGCACCAGCGGCACCCCGTCGCGGCGCACGAGGTCCAGCCGCACCGGCACGCTCATCCCGCCCGCCGGCTCCCAGCGCGGCCGGGTGGTGAGGCCCATCGACCGGCCGCCGTGACGGAGCAGCGCGTCCACGCTCGTCCGGAGCTCGCCCCGTGCGGTGTCCGGGAACAGCCAGTCCAGGGTGTGCCCCTCCGGGGCGACGTCCCCCAGCAGCTCATCCGCCGCGGCGTTCACCGCGAGGATCGCCAGGTCCTCCGCGCCGGCGACCACGACGGCCTCGCCGGCGCCCCCCAGCACCGCCACGGCGGCCTGGAGGCTCGTCAGGAAATCGGCCGCGGCCACCGGTCCTGCGCAGCCGCCGGGCGATCAGCGCCCGGAGGGCGCGTGCGCGGTGAAGTGGTGGTCCCCGGGACGGCAGAAGAAGACCATGTGGCCCTCCGGGGTGGTCGCGACGCACGGGCACTCGGGCGCGTGGTGGTCGGGGCACGGCCGGTGCACACCGGCCAGCAGCCCGCCCTGGCGGACGGCCCGGGCGCCTCGCGGCATCCCGGCGGTGCGCGGAGCGTCGATCAGCGTGCTCATGTGTCCCTGTCCCCTTCGGTACCCGGTTGCCTCAGGTCTCGGCTCTGGCTTTCGTCGTCGACGAGCCCGTCCCTGCCGATCCCGAGCGTCGCGGAGATCGCCGCGCCCAGCCCGTCCTCCTGACGGGTGGCGACGCGACGGCGGAGGTCGTCGAGTCCCCTCCTGAGCGTGTCAGGCGGGAGAGGTGATCTGGTGGCCCGCATGACCTTGCCATAGCGGGTCGAGCGCACCTCTTCGTCGACGTTGAACAACTCCTCGTGGAGCTTCTCGCCGGGACGGATCCCGACGACCTCCACCTGGATGTCGCGGCCCGGCTCGTGGCCGGACAGCTCGATCATGCGGTGCGCCAGGTCCAGGATCCGGACCGGCTCGCCCATGTCGAGCACGAAGATGTCACCGCCCTCGGCGATGCCGGTGGCCTCGATCACCAGCTGCACCGCCTCGGGGATGGTCATGAAGAACCGGGTCATCTCGGCGTGCGTGACCGTGACCGGCCCGCCCGCGGCGATCTGCCGGCGGAAGATGGGGAGCACCGAGCCGCTGCTGCCCAGCACGTTGCCGAACCGGACCGCGGCGAAGCGGGTGCCCGACGACGTGCCGCGCGCCTCGATGATCCGCTCGCCCAGCGCCTTGGTGGCGCCCATCACGGTCTTCGGCTCCACGGCCTTGTCGGTGGAGATGAGGCAGAAGCGCTCAACCCCGTGCCGCTCGGCGAGATCCGCCATGAGCTCGGTGGCCAGCGCGTTGTTCGCGACGGCCTGCAGCGGGTTGAGCTCCATCATCGGCACGTGCTTGTACGCGGCGGCGTGGAACACGATCTGCGGCCGGTGCTCGGCGAAGGCGCGGCTCATCGCGGCCTCGTCCTTGCAGTCGGCGATGACCGGCACGAGGCCCGACCAGCCGCGCTCGCGCAGCTCCAGGTCGATCTCGAACAGGTTGTTCTCGGCGTGGTCGACCATCACCAGCCGCCGGGCGCCGAGGGCCGCGACCTGCCGGCAGAGCTCGCTGCCGATGGACCCGCCCGCGCCGGTCACCATCACGGTGCGGCCGTTGAGGTACCGGGCGACCTTCGCCAGGTCGATCTCCACGGGCGCGCGGCCCAGCACGTCCTCCACGCGAACCTCGCGAAGGCGGCGCACCGTGACGTCGCCGGTGATGAGCTCCGGAAGGCTCGGCAGGGTGGTGCAGCGCACGCCGGCGCGGCGGCACGCCTCGGCGACGTCGCGGCGCACCATGCCGGGCGCGGAGGGCATCGCGATGATGACCTCGTCCACCTGGTGCTCGCGCAGCAGGCGGGGCAGGTCGGCGCGGGTGCCGCGCGTCTTGACGCCCATCACGCGCATGCCGCGCTTGCGGGGGTCGTCGTCGATGAGGCCCACCGGGTTGTAGCCCAGGGCCCGGTTGCGCCGCATCTCCCGGATGAGGATGTTGCCCGCGTCGCCCGCGCCCACGATGAGGGCCCGCTTGCCGCTGGCGACCAGGGCGTTGCGGCCGGGGCGCTCGATCACGCTGCGCACCAGGAACCGGGCGCCGCCCACCAGCACGATGGTGAGCACCAGGTCGGCGACCAGCACGCCGCGCGGCACGGGCGCCACGTTGTCGGGACGCCACAGGGTGAGGAGCCCGGTCACGGCGAGGCTGCCCAGCGCGGAGGCCATGACGATGGCCTGCAGGTCGCGCAGCGATGTGAACCGCCACCACTTGGTGTAGAAGCGGAAGCCCACGAACACCAGCAGCTTCAGGCAGATGACCAGCAGGATCGTCTGGTCGAACACCCGGTCGAACTTGCGGGTGACCTCCCAGTCGAACCGCAGCTGGAAGGCGAGCCAGTAGGCGAGGGCCACCAGGCCCAGGTCGACGGCGGCCTGGCCCAGCCGGTGCGCGAGGGCCCGGGTGGTCCACAGGGTCACGACGGCGCGCTCGGAGGGGCTCATGCGTGCACCTGCGCGGGCGCGAGGATGAGGTCGATGAGGGCCTCGGGGTCCCGCAGCGGCGGGCGGGCGTCGCGGGCGCGGCGGGCGATCACCAGGTCCTCGGCGCGCTCGAGCCGCAGCAGCCGGCCGTCGGCGATGAGCGACCGGTCGACGGCCCCCAGGCGGCCCGCGAACGGACTGTAGGCCGGCACGCCCAGCGCGGCGGCCTCGCGGTTCATCGTGCCGCCGGCGCTCACCACGAGGTCGGCGAGGGCGATGAGGCTCGGGCCGTCGACGGGGCGCTCGGGGACGATGGCGGGGCGCCCGGCGAGCTGCTCGCGCTGCTCGGCGGTGCGCGGCAGCACCACGGTCTGCACGCCGTCCTCCTCCAGGAGGCGGTCCAGGGTCGCGGCGAACACGTCGGACGACAGGCCCCGGTGGTACAGCGTCACCTCGGGCGGCGGGCGGAGCACCGCGGTGATCTTCCCGCGGTCCAGCCCCAGCTCGTCCAGCACGCCCTCGTCGGTGCGGTGGTCCGCGAGGTAGTACTCCTCCTTGAGCCCCGGGTAGCGCACCAGCTTGGGCGAGCGGATCCCGTACCGCCACAGCGCCTGCTCGGGGATCGCGGCCGGCACCAGCACCCGGCTCGCCAGGCGGCCGTTCCAGTGGTGCATCGCCGCGGCGTACTCGTAGTCGAACATCGTGACCTGCGGGATGCGCGCGGCCCGCGCGGCGAGCGGCTGGTCGGTGCTGCCGTGCGCGACCGCGAGGTCGAACCCGCCGTCGCGGGCGAACCGCACCAGCTGCGCGCTGCGCGACGCCATGGCCCGGGCCTTGCCGGCCCGCCCGGCGCCGCCGTGGGCGCCGAACACGCGGTGCTCGATGCCGTACCGCTCCAGCAGCCCGAGGGTCTGCGCGAAGTCGCGGGCGGTGACGGTGACCTCGTGGCCGCGGGCCCGCATTCGGGCGATCAGCGGCGCGAAGATCACCACGTGGGGGGAGTTCGTGAGGTCCACCCAGATCGACAGGGGCCGTCCCGCGGGTCCCCCCGCGGGCTCGGTCCCGATCGTGAGGGGGCTCACGCTCACCCGGCGGCCACCCCGTCGGCGCTCCGCACCGCGTCCACCACGGATGCGACCTGCTCCTCGGTGAGGTGCGGGTGCATCGGCAGGGCGAGGGCCGTGTCGGCGCAGGTCTCGGCGACGGGCAGGTCGCCCGGCTTGTAGCCGAGGTGCGCGAAGACCGGCTGCAGGTGCATGGGGATTCCGTAGTACACGGCGGAGGCGATCCCGCGCTCCTTGAGCGCCGCGCTCACCGACGCGCGGTCGGCATGGCGCGCCATGTACAGGTGGTACATGTGGTGCGCGCCGTCGCGCTCGGCCGGGAGGGTCATGACCTCGCCCAGCCCCGCGGCCTCGTACGCGGCGGCGGCGGCGCGGCGGCCGTCGTTCCACCCGTCGACGTGACGCAGGAAGATGCGGATGACCGCGGCCTGGAGCTCGTCCAGGCGCGAGTTGTACCCGACCTCCTCGAACACGACCTTGTCACGGCTCCCATGGAAGCGCAGGCGCCGGACGCGATCGGCGAGCTCCTCGGTGCGGCACACCACCATCCCGCCGTCGCCGATGCCCGGCAGGTTCTTGGTGGGGAAGAAGCTGATGGTCGCCAGGTCGCCCAGCGCGCCCACCGGGCGGCTCCCGTCGGCCGCGCCGAACGCCTGGGCGGAGTCCTCCACCACCGGCAGCCCGTGGGCCTCGGCGACGGCGCGGATGGGTGCCATGTCGGCCGGGTGGCCGAAGATGTGCACCGGCAGGATCGCCTTGGTCTTCGCGGTGATCTTGGCCTCGATCAGCGCGGGGTCCATGCACATGTCGTCCTCGCGGATGTCCACGAAGACGGGGACCGCCCCCAGCCGGGCGATGGCCTCGGCGGTGGCGTAGAAGGTGTACGGCGTGGTGATGACCTCGTCACCGGGGCCGACGTCCAGGGCGTTGAGCGCGATGACCAGCGCGTCGGTGCCGTTGGCGACGCCCACGCAGGGGCGCCCCTCCATGCGGGCCGAGACCTCGGCCTCCAGGGTGCTCACCTCGGGACCGAGGATGAAGCGGCCCGAGTCGAGCACGCTCGCGATCGCGCGATCGATCTCAGCGCGAAGCGGCCCATACTGGGCCCCGATGTCCATCAGCGGAACGCTCAGCTGCGGTCTCCATGCGTCGGCGGCGGCGCCCTCGGGACGGGCGGCGGCCGGTGGATGGGGAATCCCGTCACTCGTGGGACGGGCGGACGGCAGTCTAACCGGTCGGGAGGTCGGCGGACGCCGCCAGGTTCCCGCCCACCGTTCCGGGCCGTTCCTCGGTGCCCGGGAAGACCGACGCCATGGGGATGGTGACGGTCATCGTGGTCCCGAAGCCCTCGCGTGAGCGGACCTCGGCGCGGCCGCCGGCACGCTCGGCGATGTGCTTCACCAGCGACAGCCCCAGCCCGGTGCCGCCCAGCCCCTTCGAGCGGGAGGCGTCCGCCCGGTAGAAGCGCTCGAAGATGTGCGGCAGGTGGCGCTCGGCGATCCCCGGGCCGCGGTCCGCGACGATCAGCACCGCGCTGGCGCCCGACGCATCGGGGCGGGCCTCCACCGACACCCGCGCGTTGGGCCCGCCGTACTTGACGGCGTTCTCCACCAGGTTCTGCACGATGGTCCGGGCCATGCGCTCGGTGAGCGGCACGGGGAGCCTCCCCAGGGCGTGCACGTCCACCGTGGCGCCCTGCTCGTCCGCCAGCGGGCGCAGGGCGTCCACCGACGCCCGGGCCGCGTCGCACAGGTCCGTCCGCTCCGACGCGTCACCGGGGGACGCCTCCAGCTCCGACAGGAACAGGATGTCGGTGATGAGCGCCTCCAGGCGGCCCGTCTCGGCGATCGCGCGGTTCGTGAACCGCTCCCGCAACTCCGGGGGGATCTCCTCGTCGGCCAGTGCCTCCAGCATGCCCCGCAGGCCCGTGAGCGGCGTCCGCAGCTCGTGCGACACGTTCGCGACGAACTGCGAGCGCAGCTCCTGGTAGGCGATCGCCTCGGTGAGGTCCGTGAGGAACAGCAGGCACTCGCGGCCGCCGCGCGCCGGCACGGGCTCGGCGACCACCCGGTAGGTGCGCCGGTCGTCGGTGAACAGCCGCACCTGCCCCTCCAGCGGCCGGCCCGTCTCGAGGGCGTGCGCGGCGAGCTCGGCGAGGCGGTGCTCGCCGAAGCACTCCAGGAGGAGCCTCCCGGGTTCCAGGAACGGGAAGCCCTCCCGCGCCCGGGCGTTCGCGGCGATGAGCCGCGTCTGGGAGTCGGCCCTCAGGGCGATCAGCGGGAACCGCTCGAACGCGTAGTCGGCGGGCCGCTGGTCCAGTGCGTCGGGCACGTCCGGCGGCGGCGGCGCGGACGCCGGACGCGTGTGCACCAGGGCCACCGCCAGGGCAATCGCCAGGATCGCCGTCGCGGCGAGGAGCAGCAGCAGGAAGCCGACCATGCCCGGAGTATGAAGCCCGGGACGGCCCCTCGGGCATCCTCACGATGTCCTGACACCGTCATCACCGGGTGCGCGCGACGCGCCTGCTGAGCTTCCCTCCCACATGCGCCGAGCCCACCTCGCCCTCGCGGCCGCCGCCCTGGCGGTCCCGGTCCACGCAGTCGCCGCGCCGCCCCCGGTGGAACCGCTGCTGCCGCCGTCCCCGGCGGTGGAGCAGGTGGCCCCCGGCATCGGCTACCAGCGGATCGTCGACCCGGGCCCCCAGGTCATCCACGTGATCAAGGCGCAGCCAAGCGGCCTGGTGAGCCTCTCCCCGATCCTCACCGGCGGCGCGACGAGCCGCCGCGGGAACCTCGCCGACGCCCTCGCCGCCCGCTCGCCGTCCGGCGGGGTCGTCGCGGTGAACGGCGACTTCTTCAACACGTCCGCCTCCTACCCCAGCGGCATCACGGTGACCGCCGCCGACGGGCTGGCGAGCGAACCGGAGCCCACCCGATCCGCCCTGGTGCTGGGACCGGACGGCGTCCTCGCCGCGGCGCGCCTCACCCTGACCGGCCGCTGGCAGACCACCGACACCACCGGGAACCCGCTGGGCCTGCTGCGGACGTTCTCGGGCATCAACCGCCCGGCGGAACGCACCAGCGAGACCGTGCTGTTCACCCCGGCGTACGGCTCGGCGACCCCGTCGGGCACCCGGCGCACGGAGGCGGTGGTCACGCTGGACGGCGGCGCCCAGCTGGTGCCGAACACCTCCGTGGCGGGCACCGTCACCAAGGTCCGCACCTCCGGCGGCACGGCGATCGCCCGGGGCACGGTGGTGGTGAGCGGCACCGGCGGCAACGCCGGGGTCGTCGGGAAGGACCTGGTCGCGGGCGCCCGGGTGCGCATCGACCCGGGCGTGGCGGGCTTCCCGGCGTCGGCCCTCGCCCTGGGCGGCGGGCCGCTGCTGGTGGACGCCGGCGCCCCGGTGCCGGCCGCCGGCGAGGGGTTCTCGTCCTCCCAGCTCACGCAGCGCACCGCGCGCACCGCGATCGGCCAGACCGCGGACGGCGCGTACCTGCTGGTCGCCGCGGAGGGCCCGCAGCAGGGCAGCCGCGGCATCACCGTCGGCGAGCAGGCACGGCTGATGGCCCGCCTGGGCGCCCGGCTCGCCGTGGCGATGGACGCCGGCGGCAGCGCCCAGATGGTGGTGGACGGCAGCCCGGCGGTGCGCTGGTCGTCGCCCCGCAGCCTCACCACCTCGCTGGTGATGCGGTACGACGGCGTGCGCGTGGCCCCCATGCTGGCCCGCATCACCCCGAACGGCGACGGCATCGACGACCGCGGCGCCGCGCGCGTGACCGCGCCCCGGCCCGGCCGCCTCGTGGTCGCGCTGGAGCGGCGCGGCGGCGGGGACCGGCGGGAGCTGCTCTCCCAGCCCGTCGAGGCCGGCCCCGTGGTGCTGCCGGTCGACGCGACCGGCCTCCCGCTCGGCGACGGCGCGTGGGACCTCACCGCCACCCTCACCCCCGACGGACTGCCCGCGACCACCGCGAGCCGCGGGTTCCTGGTGGACCGCACCCTCGCCGACCTGCGGGTCCGCCCCGTGCGCGAACGCGCGGGCCGGAAGGTGCGGCCCGCGGTGCGCATCGCGTTCCGGCTCCTGCGGCCCGCGAAGGTCACGGTCCGCGTGTTCGACGCGAACGGCCGCCTGCGCCGCACGCTCCGCGCATCCCGCACCTACCGCAAGGGCACGGCCCTCGTGGTGTGGGACCGCCGCGTGTCCCGCAAGCTCGCCGTCGGCGAGCACCGCATCGAGGTCGAGGCCCGCACGAGCTTCGGCCGGCCCGGCCTCGCCACCGACGTCACGCTCGCCCCGGTGCGGCCCCCCAAGAAGAAGAAGGCCGGCACCGGCGGCTGAGCGGGAACGTCCGGGCTACTCCTCGGCGAGGGCGGCGATCTCCGCCTTCACCGCGCGCATCTCCTCGACGAGGCGGTCCACCTCGCCGTCCAGGCCGGACTCGCCCTCGCGCTGGCGGTAGACCGTCTCCCCCAGCTCCTCGGCGAGGCCCGAGAGCTTCCGCTTGAGCTGGAACGACTGGCCCGCGTCCTTCGCCTCGTCCAGGCCCTTCTGGGCGGCTTCCGCGGCGGCCTTCGCGGCCTCCTTCGCCTTGTCCATGATCCCCATGGCGCGCTCCCTTCTGCGGGGTTGGGCGGTGGCTCAGGCCGAGCCTACGCCTCCTCGGACCGCCACAGCCAGGTGCCCAGGGCGGTCGCCACCAGGCCGAAGATCACGGCCAGGTACAGGCCCCACTTGCGGCCGTCGCCACCCTCCAGCATGAGCGCCAGGGTGATGATGAACGGCACCGAGATGCAGTACGTGCCCAGCGCCAGCGGGTTGAACGGGATCGGGAGCTCGTAGTCGAACGCGGCGGCGGCGAACGCGGCGACGGCGACCAGCGTGAGGATCAGGAAGATCCACGACGAGGGGAGGATGTCCATCCCGGTGAACTTGATGGGCCCACCGCCCGCCCAGGTGAAGAACAGCATGGCGATGGCGAACAGCACGCTCGCCCCCGCTGCGCCCAGCATCTTCTGCTGCGGCGTGATGCCCGAAAGGTCCACGGTCGTCTCTCCTTGGGGGATTGGCGGGCACCGGCCCGCACACTCACCCGTCATGTATCGGCCGACGGATGCCGCGGATGATTCTTGCAGCGGGGTCGGCGCCCCTACTGGACGGCTTCGGCCCTCCGGGCGCTGGCGCCGCGGTCGTCGGGGTCCCGGTCGTAGCAGGGGGCCTGGCGGAACGGGGTGACGGGGTCCCCGACGTGGGGGACGCGGCCCAGCCGGGTGGCGGCGACGCGGCGCAGGCGGCCGGCCGCGGGTGACGCGGCCAGGCCGGCGAGGCCGCCCAGGAGCAGCAGCAGGCCCCGCAGCTGGCGTCCCGGGCCGGCGGTCATCGGATCACTTGAGGAGCGACAGGAACTCGTCGACCGGGATGGCCGTGAGCGTCTGGAAGTGCGCGGTCCCGCGCGCGGCGAGCTCCATCGACACGCGGGCGATGACCTTCTCGTCCGGCGCCTCGACGATGTTCACGAAGTCGTACGGGCCGAGCACGGCCCACTGCTCGACGACCCGGGCACCCATCTGCTCGATCTCGTCGTTGACCTCCTTGAGGCGCGTGGGGTTCGCCTTCAGCGTCCCGACGCCGTGGGGGCTGAGCGTGCTGAGCAGGATGTAGGTCGGCAACGGGTCCTCCTCATGCGGTGCCGTGCGGTTCGTCCCTCGGACGCGGCGAGCCTAGCACCGCGCCGCGCACCGCTGGCGAGGGACGCGTCCCCGCGGGCCGACTACGATCCGGGACCGATGAGCACGCTGCCGCCACCGGTCCCCGCACCGTTCCCCGGCGTCCCTGCCGTCCCGCCCGCACGGGTGTCGGGGCGGGCGACGGCGGCGATGGTGCTGGGCATCGTGGGCCTGGCCAGCGGGTTCACGGGCGTGACACTGCTGTGCGCGGTCGCGGCGAACGTGATCGGGTCGCTGGCGCTGGCCGACATCGACGCGTCCGGCGGGACGCTGGGCGGCCGGGGCAAGGCCGTCGCCGGGATCGCCTGCGCGGTCTGCGCGCTGGCGGTGTGGATCACGCTGTTCGCGGTGCTCGCGGCGACGGGGGCGATCGAGTGACCGCGCGGGGCCCGGCACCGGCGGGACGTCCGCTGCTGCCGTCGCTCGCGGCGCTGGCGGGGGCCCTCGCGGTGTGCGTGACGGTGTTCCTGCCGTGGTACGAACCGGTGCTGGCGGAGCCCCTCGCCCCGGACGCCGTGTCCGGGTGGGATGCGACGACGGCGGCCCGCATCGCGGTGGCCGGCGCGGTGCTGTGCGCGCTGTGCTCGCTCGCCGTGGCGCTCGACGCGCGGGACCTGCTGGCGCTGGACGCCGGCGGGATCTCCCTGCTGTCGATCATGTCGGTGGCCGGTGCGGGCGTGGCCGCCGCGGCGATCGCGTTCCGGGCGATCCGGCTGCCGGAGCCGTCGGCGGTCCTCTCGCGGGAGCTGGGGCTCTACCTGGCGCTGCTGGCGGCCCTGGGCGCGCTGGCCGCGGGACTCATCCAGCTGGTCGTGTCGTCCACGGGCGCACCGGCGGTGCCGCGCAGGGCGGCATCCCGTCCACGGGGGTGATCGGCGGCGCCCGGGGCGCCGATACCGAAGGTGCCATGCCCGACCGGAACCTCCCCTTCACCCGCTTCCGCACCTACGAGGGCCGCTCACCCGTCCCCCGCGTCGAGCGGCTGCACTGGGACACCGAGCATGAGGCCGACCTCCCGCCCACCCCGGCGGAGGGCCGCATCGTCCGGATCCGGAGGGTGACGGCCGCCGAGGGCGCGGCGGAGACCGCCCGGTGGGCGGCGGGCGGCGCGCACCGCTGCGAGGGCCCCTCGGGGTGGACGGTGCTGGAGCGCACCCGCCCCGACGCCGTGACCGGGCTGCCGCGCCGCCAGCGGCTGGCCGTGGGACCGGGGGACCCGGCGACCGCCCTCAACCTGTCGGTGCTGGAACCGCCGCACCGCGACGACGACGAGCTGTGGCACCGGACGCTCGAGCGGATGGCCGCCGCACGTCCCGCCGGCGAGCCGGAGCCACCCGCCGGCGAGGTGCACGACTGGGCCGCCTGAGGCCCGGGCGCGCTACCGTTCCCGGCGTGAGCGACGCCACGGCACTGCGCGTATGGGCCGCCTCCTCCGGGTGGGAGGGGCCGTTCCAGCACGAGGAGGTCATCGTGCTGGCCGAGGACCTCGACGGCGCCCGCCGGGCGGCGGAGGAGGCCTTCGCCGGCGTGGTGCAGCCGGTGTGCCGCGCGAAGATGCGCATCGCCGACCTCGGTCCCGTCCGGGCCGGGGCCGTCGCCCGCCCCCGCCGCAACGGGGAGTCGTTCACCGCGGCCGGTGCCGAGGTGGACCTGCGCTGCGGCGAATGACCCCGTAGGGGGTGCAGTCCCGCCCCCGGGACGCCGATGTTCCCTCCGACGGCCGGCACGGCCGGGCAGGTCACACGGAGAGGACCGCATGGACGCTTCCCACGCCCGCCGGCGGCTGCTGACCGTCGCCGCGGCCGCAGCCACCCTGGCCATTCCCGCCGCCGCCGGCGCCGCACCGCTCACGGGCACCGTCGCCGGAACCACCGGCGGCTCCGTGCTCGCCATCGCACCCAGCGGCGACGCGGTGCGCGCGCCGATCGGCACCGACGGCGGGTTCTCACTCGCCCTGAGCCGGCGCTTCAAGGGTGCCACGCTGCACGTGGTGGACGCGGGCGGCGGCTACGCCGGCCCCGTGGTGCTGCGCGCCAGGGGCGGCAGGGCCTACACGGCGCTCGCCGTCACGCGCGGCCGCCTCGGCACCCTCGCCGCCAAGGGCGGCTGGTACGCCGCACGCGGCCTGCGTCCGCGGTTCACGCTCGGCACGTACGTGCTCGCCACCCGGACCGGGAGGCCCCTGGGCGCCGGGCGCCTGGGCCTGGTGACCGTGAAGAAGGGCCGGAAGGCCGGCATCGCGGCCGCGGGCCCGGGCGACGGCCCCGGTGACGGCGGCCGGAACCGGCCGGACGGCGGGAACCGCGGCGGAGGAGGCCAGGCCCAGCCCGGCGGCGACACCGACCGGGACGGCCTGCCGAACGCGCTCGACGCCGACGACAACGGCAACGGGGTCCTCGACGGCAACGACCCGACCGCGGGCAGCGACACGTCCTCCGGGCTGTTCACCACCGTGAAGACCCGCCTCGACACCGCGCTCAACGCGAACGCCGCGGGCGTGACGCGGGAGCAGATCGACGGCCTGGTGTCGGGCGACGGCACCTTCAACCTGGCGTTCTACGTCGACCCGGCGCAGTTCCGCGGCACCACCATCACCAGCGGGCACGTGGAGTGCGGCACCCTCGCCTACTGCCGGGTGCCGGACGGCACCGCGGTGATCAGCGGGATGTCGGAGTCCTCGCCGAGCCTGCCCCGCGGCGACCGGTGGGCCACGTGGTCGCCGGACGGCAGCGGGTACCCCAACCTGGAGCGCCTCACCGGCTGGGACGGCCGCGCCTCGTTCGCGATGGGCGTGCAGCCCCGCGTCGGCACCGACGCCATCCGGCCGGGCGACGTCATGGACGTCGTGTTCGCGACGTCCACCGGGATCATCCGGCGACCCACCACCCTGGCGCCGTACTTCGTCACCGTGCCGGCCGTCTCGGCGTGGAGCAGCGGAAGCGCATCCGGGACCGTCACGTACCCCATGCCACCGGGGGCCGCCGGCGCGAGCGAGGGCAACCCGCTGCTGCTGGGCGACGGCACGCTGACGCTCACGTTCTGGCGCCCGCAGCGGCTGTCGGTCCCGGGCGCCGAGACCGGTGAGTACCAGGACCTCGGCCACCTGAACTACGGGATCTCGTACGACGGGCAATCGCGGCAGTACGGCTGCCGGGACCAGATCTCGGGGCTGAGCCCCACCCTGTCGCGGCGCGCGGGCGGCACCGACGACATGGCGGTGCAGCTGTTCCCGCTCAAGGACTCCGCCGCGGACGCGCCCGCGGATCCGGCGAAGACCCTGACGTTCACCGTCGACCTGGCGGCCTGCCTGACGGCGAACGGCCAGACGGCGGCGGGGGCGACGGTCACCCTGGACCTCACGGCGGCCGGCGAGGACCGTCCCGGTGGGAACGACCGGGCGAGCCAGAAGATCGTGGTGCGCCTGCCGTAACCCGCAGCGGGGTGCGGGGCCGCGACGGCCCCGCACCCAGCGTGCGTGTCAGACGGCGGCCGGGGCCGGGACCCGGAAGACCAGGGCGTCGCCCTCGACGTCGGCCTCCACGTGGTCGCCCTCGCCGAAGCGGCCCTCCAGGAGCTGCAGGGCCAGCGGGTCCTGCACGCGCTTCTGGATGACGCGCTTGAGCGGCCGGGCGCCGTACGCCGGGTCGTAGCCCTCGTCCGCGAGCCGCTCGCGCGCCGCCGGGGTGAGGGTGAGGGTGACCCCGCGGGCCGCGACCCGCGCCACCACGTCCTCCAGCTGCAGGTCGACGATGCGGTCCAGCTGGCCGCGGCCCAGCCGCTCGAACACCACGATCTCGTCGATGCGGTTGAGGAACTCCGGGCGGAACGCCTCCCGCAGCGCGCCCAGCACCCGCTCCTTGGCCAGGCCCGGCTCGATGCCGTCCGCCAGGAAGTGGCTGCCGGTGTTGCTGGTCATGATCACGACGGTGTTCTTGAAGTCCACCACCCGGCCCTGGCCGTCGGTGAGCCGCCCGTCGTCCAGCAGCTGCAGCAGCACGTTGAAGACGTCCGGGTGGGCCTTCTCGATCTCGTCGAGCAGCAGCACCGCGTACGGACGGCGACGCACGGCCTCGGTGAGCTGGCCGCCCTCCTCGAACCCGATGTAGCCGGGCGGGGCGCCGATGAGCCGCGACACGGCGTGCTTCTCCATGTACTCCGACATGTCGATGCGGACCATGGCCCGCTCGTCGTCGAACATGAACTCCGCCAGCGCCTTGGCGAGCTCGGTCTTCCCGACGCCCGTGGGGCCCAGGAAGATGAACGAGCCGATGGGGCGGTCCGGGTCGCTGAGCCCGGCGCGGGCGCGCCGCAGCGCGTTCGCGACGGCCTCGACGGCCTCGTCCTGGCCGACGACCCGCTCGTGCAGGCGCTCCTCCATGTGGACGAGCTTCTGCACCTCGCCCTCCATGAGCCGGTTCACGGGGATGCCGGTCCACGAGGACACCACCTCGGCGACGTCCTCCTCGTCGACCTCCTCCTTGAGCATGCGGCGGCTCTCCTGCTGGCGCGACAGGTCGTCGTTGGCCCGCTCGAGCGCCCGCTCGAGCTCCGGCAGCGTCCCGAACTTCAGGCGCGCGGCGCCCTCCAGGTCGGCGGCGCGCTCGGCCCGCTCCAGCTCCATCCGGGCCTGCTCGATCTCCTCCTTGAGCTCCCGGATCCGCGTGATGCCGCCCTTCTCCTGCTCCCAGTGGGCGCGCATGGCGTCGGCCTCCTCGCGGAGGTCCGCCAGCTCCTCGGCGATCGCCTCGCGGCGGGTCGCCGACCCGGGGTCGCTCTCCTTTGCGAGCGCCTGCTCCTCGATCTCCAGCTGGATGATGCGCCGCTGCACGGCGTCCAGCTCGCTGGGGACCGAGTCGATCTCGATGCGCAGCCGCGACGCCGCCTCGTCCATGAGGTCGATCGCCTTGTCGGGCAGGAAGCGCCCGGTGATGTAGCGGTCCGACAGCCGGGCGGCCGCCACCAGCGCCGCGTCCTGGATGCGCACGCCGTGGTGCACCTCGTACCGCTCCTTGAGGCCGCGCAGGATGCCGATGGCGGCCTCCACCGACGGCTCGCCCACCAGCACCGGCTGGAACCGCCGCTCCAGGGCGGCGTCCTTCTCGATGTGCTGGCGGTACTCGTCGAGGGTGGTGGCGCCCACGGCGCGCAGCTCCCCGCGGGCGAGCATGGGCTTGAGCAGGTTCGCGGCGTCCACCGCGCCCTCCGCCGCGCCGGCGCCCACGATGGTGTGGAGCTCGTCGATGAACAGGATCACGTCGCCCTCGGCGCTGGACACCTCACCCAGCACGGCCTTCAGGCGGTCCTCGAACTCCCCGCGGTACTTGGCGCCCGCGATGAGCGCCCCGATGTCGAGGGCCACGACCCGCTTGTCGCGCAGGGACTCCGGCACGTCGCCCACCACGATGCGCTGGGCCAGGCCCTCCGCGATCGCGGTCTTCCCCACGCCGGGCTCGCCGATGAGCACCGGGTTGTTCTTGGTGCGGCGGGACAGCACCTGGATGACGCGGCGCACCTCCTCGTCCCGGCCGATCACCGGGTCGAGCTTGCCGGCGCGCGCGGCGTCGGTGAGGTCCCGGCCGTACTGCTCCAGCGCCTGGTACTTGCCCTCCGGGTTGGGGTCGGTGACCCGCGCGGAGCCCCGCACCTGCTGCAGGGCGGCCAGCAGCCGCTCGTGGACCAGGCCGCCCTCCACCATCGCGTCGCGCGCCGGGGACGGCTCGCCGAGCAGGGCGATCACCAGGTGCTCGGTGGACAGGAACTCGTCGCCCATGCGCTCGGCCTCGTCGCCGGCGCGGCGCAGCACGCGGCGGAACGCCGGCGACAGCTGCTCGTTGCCCTCCGCGCCCCGCACCTCCGGGCGCTTGGCGACCTGCCGCTCGGCGGCGGCCCGGATCGCCTCGATGTCCGCCCCGGCCTTCTCGATGAGCGGCTCGACGATCCCCTCGCGCTGTGCGAGGAGCGCGAGCAGCAGGTGCTCGGGCTCCACCAGCTGGTGGCTGCGGTCCTGTGCGGCCCGGACGGCCCCCGCGAGGGCCTCCTGGGCGCGCTCGGTCGGCTTGTCGACTGCCATTTCGTCCCCACCTACCTGTTTCTGATGACCGGCCGGACCACCGGCACGAGCGCCGTCTCGGTGCGCACCACGCGCACGAGCTCCGCCCGGGTGGACCGCCGCATCTCCTGGATCTCGTCCCGGCGCGACTCCCGCTCCTGCGCCAGCTGGTCCTGGAGGGCCCGGACCCTGCGCTCCGCGCGCTCGCACCGCGCCTCCAGCTCGAGCACCCGCTCGATGCCGGCGAGGTTGAGCCCGGCCTCCGACAGCTCCTGGATGCGGCGCAGCAGGGCCACGTCCGCATCGGTGTACATGCGCGTGCGTCCCGCGGTGCGCACGGGCGTGATGAGCCCGCGGCGCTCGTAGACGCGCAGCGTCTGGGGGTGCATCCCCGCCAGCTCGGCGGCGATGCCGATGAGGTACATCCCGGTGGTGCGGCGGGTGCTCATCTGACCTCCTCGCGGGTCACTGGAAGAGCTTCTCCCGCGGGTTGGCGCGGTTGAGCTTCGCGAACCGCTCCAGGGCCTCGCGCTCGGGGTCGGTGAGGCGGTCGGGCACCTGCACCCGGAGCTTGGCGATGAGGTCGCCCTTGCCGCCGCCCTTGAGCTTGGGCGCGCCCTGGCCGGGCACGCGAAGGGTGCGGCCGTCCTGCGACCCGGCGGGGACGGTGATCTTCACGCGCCCCTCGACGGTCGGGATCTCCACCTGGGCGCCCAGGGCCGCCTCGGCGAACGTGACCGGCACCTCGACCACCAGGTCGTCGTTCTGCCGGGTGAACACCCGGCTGGCGGCGACCCGCGTAACCACGTACAGGTCGCCCGGCTTGGCGCCGCGCACGCCCGCCTGGCCCTTGCCGGCCATGCGGATCTTGGTGCCGTCCTTCACGCCGGCCGGGATCTTGACCGTGTACTTGCGGCGCGCGGCGATGCTGCCCGCGCCCTTGCAGGTGGGGCAGGGGTCGTCGATGACCGTGCCGTTGCCCTGGCAGCGCGGGCAGGGCTGCCCCAGCGAGAACCCGCCGAGGTCCTTGCCCACCACACCGCGGCCGCGGCACTCCGGGCACAGGCGCGGGCTGCTGCCCGCCTTCGCCCCGGAGCCGTTGCAGGTGGTGCACGTGTCGCGCGTGTCGACGGTCACCGGGACCTGCGCGCCGCGCATCGCCTGGTCGAAGTTCAGCGTGACGTCGACCTCCAGGTCGCCGCCGCGCCGGGCCTGCGACCGGGGGTCGCCCCCGCCGCGCGCACCGCCGCCGCCGCGGAAGATCGAGCTGAAGATGTCCGCGAAGTCCCCGAACCCGCCGCCGAACCCGGCCCCGCCGCCACCGCCGTTGCCGAACCCGCCGCCGGCCCCGCCGAAGCGGCGCTGGGCGTCGTACTGGCGGCGCTTGCCGTCGTCCGACAGCACGTCGTGGGCGTGGGAGATCTCCTTGAAGCGCTCCTCCGCCTTGGCGTCACCCGGATTGGTGTCCGGGTGGTACTGCCGGGCGAGCTTCCGGTAGGCCTTCTTGATGTCGTCGGCGCTGGCGTCCTCGCGGACCCCGAGCACGGCGTACAGGTCGTTCACATGAACCTCGTCGGAGTGCCGGCGCTAGCCGGCCTGCTGATCCACCGGGGGCGCCGCGGCCACGACGACCTTCGCCGCCCTGACCAGGTCGTCACCGGCCCGGTAGCCCTTCTGCACCACCTCGATGACGGTGCCCTCCGGGTGCTCCGCCGACGGCACGGAGGCGATCGCCTCGTGCACCGCCGGGTCGAACGGGGCGCCCACGCACTCGATCTCCGCGAGCCCGTGGCCGCCGAGGACCGCGGCCAGCTGGCCGCGGACCATCTCGACCCCCTCCGACAGCGCCGCGTCCTGCTGGGAGATCGCCCCCACCGCGCGCTCGAGGTTGTCGAGCACCGGCAGGACCGTCACCACCACCTCGCGGGCGGCGGACGCGCGATGGTGCACGCGCTCCCGCTCCATGCGCTTCCGGAAGTTGTCGAAGTCCGCCTTCATCCGCTGCAGCGCGTCGAGGTAGCCGTCCCGCTCGCGGAGCACCTGCTGGTGCTCCTCGTGCGAGGGCAGCGGCTCGGCGGCGACCTCCACGTCGCCGTGGGCCGCCGCGGCATCCGCCCCGGGGTCGGGGGCGGGCTGGGTGCCCGCCCCGTCCACCGAGGGGTCCGCCGTCCGCTGGGGGTCGTCCGCGGCCACCGTTCAGGCCGTCGCGGAGGAGACGGCGATCTTGCGCGGCCTGACCTCGTCGGCCTTCGGCACGCGCACCTCCAGCACGCCGTCCGTGAACGTCGCGGAGATCTCCTCGGCCTTCACGCCCTGCGGGAGGGTCATGGTGCGGGCGAAGGAGCCGTACGCGCGCTCCAGCCGGTACGCACGGCCGTCCTCCACCTTCTCCTCGAACCGGCGCTCGCCGCTGATGGTGAGCACGTTGTCGTCGAGCTCGACGTCAACGTCCTCCACCTTCAGGCCCGGCAGCTCCGCCTTCAGCACGATGGCCTCCGGCGTGTCGAACACGTCCACCGGCGGCGACCAGGTCGCGTTGGCCGCGGCCTTCGCGACCGGCTGGTCGCCGATGGTCCGGGTGAACAGGCGGTTCATCTCGTCACGGAGGGTGGTCATCTCACGGAAGGGGTCCCAGCGCATCAGGGTGCTCATCGTCGGTTGCCTCCTCACGCGCCCTTCGGCGCGTCCTCGTCAACGATCTCGTACTCGGCGTCCTCGACGGTCTCCGCCTCGGGGCCCGCGCCGTTGCCCGTGGGCTGCTCGGCCGCGGCCTGGCGGTAGATCTCCTCGGACATCTTGTGGAGGGCCTGGGTGAGGCTCTCCGCCTTCGCCTCGATGTCGTCGGCGTCGTCGGTCTCCACCGCGGCCTTCGCGGCGGCGACGGCGCCCTCGATGTCGCGGCGCGTCTCGTCGGCGACCTTGTCGCCGTTGTCCTTCAGCTGGCGCTCCGCCTCGTGGATGCGCGCCTCCGCCTGGTTGCGGGCGTCGGCGACGCGGCGCAGGCGCCGGTCCTCGTCGGCGTGCGACTCGGCGTCGCGCACCATCTTGGTGATCTCGTCGTCGGACAGGCCGGACGACGCGCGGATCTCGATCTTCTGCTCGTTCTGGGTGGCGAGGTCCTTCGCGGACACGTTCACGATGCCGTTGGCGTCGATGTCGAACGTGACCTCGATCTGCGGCACCCCGCGGGGCGCCGGCGGGATGCCCACCAGGTTGAACTTGCCGAGGGTGCGGTTGTAGGCCGCCATCTCGCGCTCGCCCTGCAGGACGTGGATCTCCACCTGGGTCTGGTTGTCGTCCGCGGTGGAGAAGACCTCGCTCTTGCGGGTCGGGATGGTCGTGTTGCGCTCGATGAGCTTGGTGAACACGCCGCCCTTGGTCTCGATGCCGAGCGACAGCGGGGTGACGTCCAGCAGCAGGACGTCCTTGACCTCGCCGGCCAGCACGCCGCCCTGGATGGCCGCGCCGACGGCGACGACCTCGTCCGGGTTCACGCCCTTGTGCGGCTCCTTGCCGGTGATCTCGCGGACGCGCTCCTGCACCGCCGGCATGCGGGTCATGCCGCCGACGAGCACCACGTGGTCGATCTTGCTGCCCACGCCGGAGTCCGCGATGGCCTGCTTGGTGGGGCCCACGAGGCGGTCGAGCAGCTCGCGCGCCAGGTCCTCGAGCTTCGCCCGGGTGAGCTGCAGGTCGAGGTGCTTGGGGCCGGTCTGGTCGGCCGTCACGAACGGCAGGTTGATCTGGCTGCTCGTCGTGGTCGACAGCTCGATCTTGGCCTTCTCGGCGGCCTCGTAGAGGCGCTGGAGGGCCATCTTGTCGACCGACAGGTCGATGCCCTGCTCGCGCTTGAACTCGCCGACCATCCAGTCGACGATCGCCTTGTCGAAGTTGTCGCCGCCCAGGTGGTTGTCACCCGCGGTGGACTTGACCTCGAAGACGCCGTCGCCGATCTCGAGCACGGACACGTCGAACGTGCCGCCGCCGAGGTCGAAGACCAGGATCGTCTGGTCGGTCTCCTTGTCGAGGCCGTAGGCGAGGGCCGCCGCGGTGGGCTCGTTGATGATGCGCTTGACGTCGAGGCCCGCGATCTTGCCGGCGTCCTTCGTGGCCTGCCGCTGGGCGTCGTTGAAGTACGCCGGGACGGTGATGACCGCCTCGGTGACGGGCTCCCCGAGGAACGCCTCGGCGTCGCTCTTGAGCTTCTGGAGGATCATCGCGCTGACCTCCGGCGGGCTGTACTCCTTGCCGTCGGCGGAGATGCGCGCGTCGCCGTTGGGGCCGCGGACGACCTCGTAGGGGATGATCTTCATCTCCTCGTCGACCTCGGCGTACTTGCGGCCCATGAACCGCTTGACGCTGGACACCGTGTTCTCGGGGTTGGTGACGGCCTGGCGCTTGGCCACGGTGCCCACCAGCCGCTCACCCGTCTTGGAGAACCCGACGACCGACGGGGTCGTGCGACCGCCCTCGGCGTTCGGGATGACCTCGGGCTCACCGCCCGTCAGGACGGCCATGCACGAGTTCGTCGTGCCGAGGTCGATGCCGATCGTCTTACCCATGCGTTGTTCCGCCTCCTGGTCCGCCCGTCGGATACGGGTGGTGGACCGATGTTGAATGCGACGCGACCCATGGTAGATCTGCGTCGGGTCATGTCAAGTTGGCTAACGGCCAAGTTGAGTGTGATCCACTCAACCCTCGACAGGGTGGCGGACCGTCTTGAGCACCGGTCGCCGCCCGGGTCCCCGGGAACCGGCCCGGGCGGTCCGCCCCCGCCCGGGGTCCCGGATGCGTGTTACGCGGAGGGCCGCAGGTGGGCGATCCCGGACGACGAAGGCATCCCCGCCGGGTTACGATCGCGCCGGATCAACTGAGGAGCGGTACGGATGGCCGTCTGGAAGCCGAAGCGCAAGGGCGTCGTCGTGGTGATCCTGGCCGGTGGCCAGGGTGAGCGGCTCAGCATCCTGAGCGCCCATCGAGCGAAGCCGGCGGTGCCGTTCGCGGGCAAGTACCGCATCATCGACTTCGCGCTCTCGAACTGCGTGAACTCGGAGCTCTACGACCTCCTGGTCCTCACCCAGTACCGGCCGGTGTCGCTGCACGACCACATCGGGACCGGCAAGCCGTGGGACCTCGACCGCTCCCAGAGCATCGGGGTGCGGCTCATCTCCCCGTACCTCGGCCGCCGCGGCGCGGGCTGGTACCGCGGCACCGCCGACGCGGTGTACCAGAACATCCAGGAGCTCCAGGAGCTGAACTCCGAGCACGTGATGATCCTGGGCGGCGACCACATCTACTCGATGAACTACCGGGAGATGATCGACCAGCACATCAAGCGGAACGCGGACTGCACCATCGCGCTCCAGCGGGTGCCGATCGAGGAGGCCCACCGCTTCGGCCTGGCGAAGACCGACAAGACGGGCCGCATCACCGAGTGGCTGGAGAAGCCGAAGAAGCCGGAGACCGACCTGGCCTCCCTGGGCTTCTACATCTTCCGCACCGACACGCTCATCAGCCGGCTCATGGAGGACGCCGAGACCGAGGGGTCCAAGAAGGACTTCGGCGGTGACGTGGTGCCGCGCATGATCGCCGACGGCGACCGGGTGTTCGCCCACCGGTTCGACGGGTACTGGCGCGACGTGGGCACGATCCAGAGCTACTTCGACTGCAACATGGAGCTCCTGGAGCCCGAGCCCGAGATGGACCTGTCGGACCGCGGATGGCTCATCCACACCAAGTCCGAGGAGCGCCCGCCCGGCTACGTGGGTTCCCAGGCGGTGGTCCGCAAGTCGCTCGTCTCGCACGGCTGCCGCATCGAGGGCGTCGTCGAGCGGTCGGTGCTGTCCCCCGGGGTCATCGTGAAGCCCGGCGCCGTGGTTCGCGACTCCATCGTGATGTTCGACTCGGTCATCGAGTCCGGCGCGGTGCTGGACCACGTGATCGTCGACAAGGAGGCCATCATCGGCCGCGACGCCCAGATCGGGATGGGCGACGACATGACGACGCCCAACGAGCTGGAGCCGGGGCGCCTGAACACCGGGATCACCCTGGTGGGCAAGCGCGCCGTGGTGCCGGCGGGGGCGCACGTGGGGCGCAACTGCCGCATCGACCCGGACGTCCAGGAGAAGGACTTCCCCAAGCGTGGCCGGGTGCCCACCGGCGGGACCGTGCAGGCGACCGGATGAGGATCATGGTGGTCGCCGCCGAGGCGTCCCCGTACGCCAAGGTCGGCGGGCTGGGCGACGTCGCGGGCGCCCTTCCGGTGGCCCTCGCCGAGCTGGGCCACGAGATCCGGCTGGTGATGCCGCGGGGCCAGGGCGTGATGCCCAACCAGGGCGCCCGCGTGGCGTGGCGGGACCGCGTGCGCTGGGGCACCGGCGACGTGGACGTGTGCCTGCTCGCGGAGCCCTTCCCCCACCACCCCAAGGTCCAGACGCGGCTGGTGGACGCCGCGCCGCTCACCTCGTCGCCCCTCTACGGCGGCCCGGACGAGGCGGACCGCTACATGCTGCTCGCCGACGCGGCGCTGGCCGACCTGCACCACGATCGGTGGATCCCGGACGTCGTGCACGCGCAGGACTGGCACGCGTCCCCGGTGATCCTGCGCCTCGCCCAGCTGCGCGACACCGACCCGGTGTACGCCCACGTGCGCACCGTGCTCACCATCCACAACATGGCCTACCAGGGCACCCGTGAGGCCGGTTTCGCGCCGTGGCACGGGCTCCCGTCGGTGCCCGCCCCGGGTGATCCCGACATGTTCTCGGTGAACCTGCTGGGCCGGGCCCTGGCGGCCGCCGACCGGGTCACGGCCGTGAGCCCCACGTTCGCGTGGGAGATCACCACCCCCGAGGGCGGCTTCGGCCTGGACGGGGTGCTGCGGGACCGCGGCGACACCGTCGCCGGCATCGTGAACGGCATCGACGTGGACGCGTTCGACCCGGCCGCCGACTCGCGGATCCCGGCGACGTTCACGGCGAAGACCCTCGACGCCCGCTCGGCGAACCGTGCGGCGCTGGCGGCCGAGATGGGCCTGAGCGTCGCCGACGACACGCCGGTCGTCGGCGTGGTGTCGCGGCTGGTGGAGCAGAAGGGCCTGGACCTGCTGCTGGAGGCCGCGCCGGCGATGCTCGACGACGGCGCGCGGATCGCGCTGCTGGGGTCCGGCGAGGCGTGGCTGGAGGACGCCTTCGCGGACCTCGCGGCGGCGAACCCCGGCATGGTGGGCGCGCGCATCGGCTTCGACGCGGCGCTCGCGCAGCGCATCTACGCGGGCTGCGACGCGTTCGCGATGCCGAGCCGGTTCGAGCCGTGCGGCCTGGGGCAGCTCATCGCGATGCGGTACGGGGCGGTGCCGCTGGTGCGGCGCACGGGCGGCCTGGCCGACACGGTGACCGCCGAGAACGGCTTCCTGTTCGACGACCCCACCCCGGCCGCCCTGGCCGCCGCCTTCGAGGAGCTGGCCACCGCGTTCCGCGCCCCGGAGCGCTGGCGCGCGATCCAGCTGGCCGGCATGGGCCGGGACAGCTCGTGGGACGCCTCGGCCCGCGCCTACTCGGAGCTGTTCGCCGAACTGGCCGGCTGATGCGGGTGCTGCTGGTCACCGGCGCCCCCGGGTCCGGGAAGACCACGGTGCTGATGACCATCGGCGACATCCTGGAGGCCGGCGACCGCCCGTACGCGCTGGTGGACCTCGACTGGCTGGCGTGGGTGCGCCCGGATCCGGCGCGCGCGACGGTGCGCGAGGTGCTCACCTGGAACCTGGCGTCCGTGCTGGCGAGCTACCGGGACGCCGGCATCCGGGACATCGTCGCGTCGCGGTTCCTGCCCGACCCGTCGCACCTGGAGGCCGTCGAGGCGGCGCTGCCGCCCGGCGCGTCGCTCACCGTGGTGCGGCTCGAGGTGCCGCACGGCGAGCTGGAGCGGCGCCTCGCGGGCCGCGACACACCCGAGGACCGCGCCGGGCACCTGGCGATGGCGCGGGACGAGGTGCCCGTGGCCGACGCCGTGACCGTGGACGGGGACGCACCGCCCATCGAGGTCGCCGCCCGGGTCCTCCACGCCGCGGGGTGGTGAGCGCGGGCCGGCTCAGGCCTGGCGGGCGAGCACGTACAGCGGCGACGCGGAGACCGCGCACCGGTCCACCCGGCGGACGCCCTTCGGGCACGCCACCAGGTACTGCCGCCGCGCCCGGGGCGCCAGCCCCCTGGGAGCGGTGAGGCGGACCGTCACGGCGCGGCGCGTCCCCGCCGCCCCGAGGGTGCGGGTGCCGAGCGTCCGCGCACCCGCGAACGGGCGGTTCGGGTTCGGCGCCAGCAGGAAGGTGACCGCCTGGCGGCGCGCCCCGCCCCCGAGCAGGTTCGCGCGGACCGAGAACCCGGCGCCCGGCCGGACCCGGGCGGAGACGGCGGAGCTCGCGATGGCCACGTCGACGGGGTAGGTCGCCCCGGCGGTCCGCTCCAGCTGCACGACGATGGGGTCCTCGAGCGTGAGGCAGTTGTTGGTGTTGCTGATCTCCGACACCGCCTCGCGGTCGTCGGCGCATCCGATGAGGCGATAGGTCCCCGCGGGGACCTGGACCTCGGCGGCGGTGAGGAGCCCCTGGGACACGCCGGGGCCCGAGGCCGGGATCGCCGCCTGCGAGCCGGTCAGCCGGACGTCGTCGTCGGAGATCGCGGCGTCGCGCGACAGGTAGAAGCGGGTGGTGCTCTCCCCGGCCGTGCCCGACCCGATGTTCCGCGTCGTGTGGGCGATGAACAGGTCGTCGCCGCGGTTCAGCGTGAGCGGCAGCGCCCCGATGTCGACGACCGTGAGGTCCGCGCAGCCGCGGCTCTCACGTCCGAACCAGGCGAAGCGGGGCTCCGCGTCGGAGTCGTCGGTCCCGCCCTGCATCGTGAAGGTCGCGACGCCGAAGGTGCCGGTGCAGTCCCCGTAGGGCCGCACCGTCTGGTAGTCGCCCCAGGTGCCGTCCCCGTCGTCGTCGGGGTTCGCGCCGCTGTCCGACGACATGACGAGGTGGTTGGTGATGGCCCAGTCGTCGTCGGCGCCGACCCCGTCCACCAGGGCGACCCGCGACTGGGTGAAGTCGCCGCCGCCGGCCGTCCAGGTCGCGAGGGCGATGTCCTCATCGGCGTTCACGGTGACCGCCGGGTACATCACGGCGTGATCGGGGTTCCACAGATCCGGCTCCTCGACGCGGTCGAGGGTCCCGGTCTCGAACACCGCGCCGCGGACGTGCGGGAACGGGTAGTCGGCGTCCTGCTTGACGTTCCAGAACCACCCGACCCGGTTGCCGGCGCGGTAGCCGGTGAGGATGCGGTCGCGCATGCGGTCACAGGGGTCGGCACCGCTCGGCCCCGCGCAGTTCCCCGTCCCGCGCTCGGTGAGCGCGTACTTGGAGATCTCCCGCTTGAAGATCTGGACCTCGGTCTCCTGGTCGCCGACGCTGGTGATGTTGATCTGGCTGTTGTCGTTGCACTGGTTCTCGTTGCGGTCGGCGTCGCTGTCGTCCTTGCAGTGGGAGGCCCAGTACATGCGGGTGCGGGTCGGGTCCTGCTGCACCAGCGTCGGGTTGAAGCCGGCGGCGTCGCCCGTCCACGCGGTCACCGAGTAGGACGACCGGGTGCTTGCCCGGCCCGTGCCGGCGCAGCGCTCGTCGTCGGCGAGCTGGTCGATCGGTATCCGGAACACGAGCCCGTCCACGAGCCCGCCGCTCGCCCGCTCCACCTTGGAGGAGATGTACAGGTACTTCTTCGTGGCCGACATGTTGTTGAAGTCGAACCACGTGGCGAGCGGGAAGCTGCCGAAGTCGTCCGGCTCGAAGTCGATGACGCAGAAGTCCTCCTGGCTGAGGAGATCCTCCCGGTTGTCGTAGACGATGAGCCGCAGCAGGCCCTGCCCGGTGGTGTCGTCCTTGTAGTACTGCTGGAGCCACAGGACGAGCGACGAGCCGCCGCGGTCGATCGAGAAGGCGATCTGGTCGCAGCAGAACCCGCCCTTGTTGTCCCAGCCGTCCGCCGGGTCGAAGGCCCCGTCCGGGTCCACGTACTTCCACGTGATCCCGTTGTCCGGCGAGACCGCCGCGTACCGGTTGCCCGTGAACAGGATGGCGTTCCGGTCGTTCGCCCAGCTCGGCTCCTGCGTGCCCAGCGTCGGCAGCGTCTTGTCGGGGTCCGACACCGCCTCGTTCCGCCAGATCGTGAAGTCGTTGGCGGACTGAGCGCGGGCGGAGGCGCCCGTGGTCACCGCGCGGCGGGACAGCGCCGAGCGGCTCCGGATGATCCTCGGGTGCGCGGGGTTCGCGCGGGTGAGGCGCCGCCGTCCGTCCAGCCGCTGCCCCACGCCGGTGTTGAGCGCCGGTGCCGGCCTGAGCACGGTCGCCGGGACGGGCGGGAACGGGTCGGGGGGCTCGGGGTTGACCTCGCCGAACCTGGGGTCCGGCGGTCCGGCCCGGCGGGGCGTGTCGTACACGCGCCCGTAGCCGAGGCGCCCGCGGAGGGTCACGGTCACCCCCTGCGCGACGCGGGTGGGCTGCACGCCCGGCCCCTGCGCCACACCGCGGTCCGCGCCCAGTACCATGACGGCCGCCGCGGCCGCGATCAGGGCCGCGAGGGCGACGGCGAGCTGAGCGGGACGGAGGCGCAGCACCATGTCCCGGAGCGTAAGTCGGTCCAGAATTCGGCGTCAACCACCCGCCCGTGTCCCGGATCCGCAGGGGTCCCGCGGATTTCGCGCCGCTCCGGGCACCGGGCCTCCGGCCGGCACGAGGTGACCTGGCAGCTGGTGGTGGTCGGCCTGGGCATCGGCGCCCTCGCCGGGGCGACCGGCGTGGGCGGCGGGTCCCTCATGACCCCCGTCCTCGTCCTGTTCCTGGGCTTCCAGCCGACGGTGGCGGTGGGGACGGACCTCGCCAACGGGGCCATCTTCAAGACCGCCGCCGCGTGGCGGCACCGGCGGCAGGGCGTCGTGAACCTCACGCTCACCGCGTGGATGCTGATTGGCAGCGCCCCCGCGTCCCTGCTGGGGGTGGCGGCCGCCACCTGGATCCACGGGAAGTCGGCGGACAAGCACGGGCTGGAGGCGCACATCCTGGGCGCCGCGCTGCTGCTGGGCGGCCTCGGCATGGTGCTGCGCACCCTCGCCAAGTCGCGGCACATCGAGCGCTATGGGCTGCGGATGGACCGGCGGGCGAAGGTGATCGCCGTGTCCACGGGCCTCATCGGCGGATTCCTGGTGGGCCTCACCTCGGTCGGCAGCGGGATCTTCTTCGCCCTGGTGATGCTGACGGCGTTCTCGATGCGGCCGGCCACCGTGGTGGGCACCGACCTGGCGCACGCCGCCGCGCTGCTGTGGGTGGCGGGAACCGGGCACATCGTGGCCGGCAACGTCGACATGCACGCGCTGGGCTGGCTGTTGCTGGGGTCGATCCCCGGCTCCCTCATCGGCGCGTCGTGGACCGTGCACATCCCCGACCGGGCGCTCCGCCTGGGCCTCGCCGTGATCCTGGTGGCGTCCGGCATCGCGATCTGGGAGCCGCCCGGCGGTCCGCAGATCGCCCTGACGATCGCGTCCGTGGGCGTCCTGGTCCTCGTCCTCAGCACGGTCCGCGGCGGCCGGTACTCCCCGCCCGCCCCGCGGCGGTTCGTGGAGTCACCGCGGATGAAGGCGCCGCACCTCCCGACGCCCGGACCCGCGCCGGCCGCCGGGCGCCGCGGGAGGGGTCAGTCCCGGCCGCGCGCCCGCCGGAAGATCCGGCCGATCCACCGCCACACCATGAGCGGCCACTCCGAGCCGATCGGCCCGGGACCGCCCAGGCCCCCGTCCCCCGGGACCACGGAGCGCCGCATCAGGCCACCACGCGCGAGCGCACACCGGGCAGTTCGAATCCGCGCCGGTCGCGGGTGAGCACCTCGCGGTCGCTGCGCACCGCGACCGCGGCGATCATGAGGTCATGCGCGCCGGGATGTCTCCCGGCCAACCGGGTGTGGGCCATGAGCGCCGCGTGTGCGCGCGCGGCCTCCGCGTCGTACGCCTCGACCGGCAGCAGCGCGAGGAGCACGTTCGCCCAGCCCTCCCGGGCCCCACGCCGTTCCGGCGAGGCCAGTTCCACCCCCAGCAGCAGCTCGGCGACGGTGACCGGTGCGATGGCCAGATCGTCGTCGTCGTCCAGCACCTCCCGCAGGTCGAGGTCTTGGCGCTCCGCGGCGATCAGCACCGACGTGTCGAGGATCAGCCGGGCCATTCGCGCAGCTGCACCGGAAGGTCCTCCCGCACGCGACGGAGCTCCTCGAGCCACGCGTCGTCGACGATCATCGCCGACAGCGCATCCTTGAGGGCTCGCCCGTTCCCGGCGGTCGCGGGGCCGACCTCCGCGATCACGCGTCCCCGCCGCTCGATCACGAAGTGCTCGCCGTGACGTTCGACGTCGTCGAGCATCGTCGCGACGCTGCGCGCCGCCTCGGTGGCCGTGATCCGCCGCATGGCCCGACCGTATCGGATAATCGGATTATCCGAACAGCAGGACCGACAGGGGCGGCAGGGTGATGTCGGCGTGGGCCGGGAGGCCGTGCCACTCCCCCTCCACCGCCTCGATCGCGCCCAGGTTCCCCCACCCGGATCCGCCGTACTGCGGGGCGTCGGTGTTGAGCAGCTCCTCCCACCGGCCGGCGCGGGGCAGCGCGAGGCGGTAGCCCTGGCGCGGGACCGGGGAGAGGTTCGCGACCATCGCCACGTCGTCGCCCCCGCCGCGGCGCAGGAACGCCAGCAGGTTCTCGTCGGCGCTCTGGGCGTCCACCACCCACAGGCCGGAGGGCTCGCAGTCGCCGCGGTGCAGCGCGGGCCGGGTGCGCAGCAGCCGGTTGAGGTCGCGCACCAGGTCCTGGACACCCTTGCGGAGGGGGTTTGCCAGGCCGCCCCAGTCGAGCTCCCCCGCCTCGCTCCACTCGTGCTCCTGGGCCAGCTCGCAGCCCATGAACAGCAGCTTCTTGCCGGGATGCGCCCACATGTACGCCAGGTAGGCCCGCAGGTTCGCGAACCGCTGCCAGTCGTCGCCCGGCATCTTCGCCAGCAGCGATCCCTTGCCGTGCACCACCTCGTCGTGGGAGATGGGCAGCACGTAGTTCTCGGAGTACGCGTAGACGAACGGGAACGTCAGCGTCCCGTGGTGGTACCGGCGGTGCACCGGCTCCTTGGAGAAGTAGTCCAGGGAGTCGTGCATGAAGCCCATGTTCCACTTGAGCCCGAAGCCCAGGCCGCCGGTGTCGGTGGGCTTGGTGACCCCGCCCCAGGCGGTGGACTCCTCGGCGATCATCACCACGCCCGGGCAGCGCCGGTACACGGTGGCGTTGACCTCCTGCAGGAACTGGATCGCCTCGAGGTGCTCGTTGCCGCCGTACTGGTTGGGCGACCACTCGCCGTGGCTGCGGGAGTAGTCCAGGTAGAGCATCGAGGCCACCGCGTCCACGCGCAGCCCGTCGGCGTGGAACTCCTCCAGCCAGTACACCGCGTCGGCGACCAGGAAGTTGCGGACCTCGTTGCGGCCGAAGTCGAACACCAGGGTGCCCCAGTCGGGGTGGGCACCGCGCCGCGGGTCCGGGTGCTCGTACAGGCTGGTCCCATCGAACCGGGCGAGGGCGAAGTCGTCGCGCGGGAAGTGCGCCGGCACCCAGTCCAGCAGCACGCCGATGCCGGCGCGGTGCAGCCGGTCCACGAGGTACCGCAGGTCGTCGGGGGCGCCCCACCGCGCGGTCGGCGCGTAGTACCCGGAGACCTGGTAGCCCCAGGAGCCGCCGAACGGGTGCTCCATCACGGGCAGCAGCTCGACGTGGGTGTACCCGAGGTCCGAGAGGTACTCCGGCAGCTGGTCGGCGAGCTCCCGGAAGCCCAGGCCCCGCCGCCACGACCCGACGTGCAGCTCGTAGATGGACATGGGGGCGTCGTGGGCGTTCCGCTCGTGGCGGGTTGCCATCCACTCCCCGTCGCCCCACGCGTAGCCGCCCTCGTCGTCCACGACCGATGCCGTGGACGGGGGCACCTCGGTGCGGCGGGCGAGCGGGTCGGCGCGCAGGTCGAAGGTGTTGTGCGGCCCGCGGATCGCGAACTTGTACCGGCCGCCCGGCGGCAGCCCCGGCACGAACAGCTCCCAGATGCCGGACGACCCCAGGCTCCGCATGGGCTGGCGTTCCGGGTGCCAGCCGTTCCAGTCGCCGGCGAGCCCCACGCCGACCGCGTTCGGCGCCCACACCGCGAACGCCACGCCCTCCACCTCGCCCAGGCGCCGCCGTCGCGCCCCGAGTGCCTCCCACAGGCGCTCGTGGCGCCCCTCGGCGATGAGGTGCAGATCCACGTCGCCCAGCGTCGGCAGGAAGCGGTACGGGTCGTCGAACTCGTGCTCGTGCCCGTCGCGCGTGACCAGCAGCCGGTAGTCCGGCACCGTGTCACGCTGCAACACCGCCTCCCACAGCCCCGCGTCGTTCACGCGGCGCAACCGGTGGATCTCGCCGTCCGCCCGCAGGGACACCGCATGGGCACCGGGCTGCCACGCCCGGACCGCCACGCGGCCCGCGTCCAGCGGGTGGGCGCCGAGCACCGAATGGGGGTCGTGGTGCTCCCCGCGCTCGAGTCGCGTCACGTCGCCGTCGAGGGGGTGTCCGTGGGGCACGGGCGTACACTGCGCCACTGCGGCGACCCACGCAACCTGTTCCCTATCCCCCTGAGAGGACCAGTTTGACCTCACGTATCGCCCGCTTCACCGTGCAGCCCCGTCTCCCGGAGCCCCTCCAGCCGCTTTCGCGCATCGCTCGGAACCTGGCCTGGACGTGGGACGCGGAGCTGGTCGCGGTCCTCAGGGACGTCGATCCGGAGGCGTTCCAGCGCTCCGGTGGCAACCCGATCGCCGCGCTCAGCAACGCGTCGCCGGGCCGGCTGTCGGAACTCGCCCGCGACCCCGTGTACGTCGCCCGCGTCGACGCGGCATCCGCGCGGCTGGACGCCCTCATCGGCGCCGCCGACGCGTTCGCCGCGCGCAGCGACGTCCCCAAGGCCATCGCCTACTTCTCCCCCGAGTTCGGCGTCGGCGCCGCGCTGCCGCAGTACTCGGGCGGCCTCGGCGTGCTGGCCGGCGACCACCTCAAGGCCGCCAGCGACCTGGGCCTCGGCATCGTCGGGATCGGCCTCTTCTACCGGGAGGGCTACTTCCGGCAGCTGCTCACGGCGGCCGGCCGGCAGATCGAGGAGTACCCCGACCTCGACCCCGAGCTGCTCCCCATGAGCCCCGTCGACGGCCCCGACGGGACCCCCCTGCGCATCAGCATCCCCATCCCCGGCGGCACCATGCACGCCGGGGCGTGGCGCGTGGACGTCGGCCGCGTGCCGCTGTACCTCCTGGACACGGACGTCGACGACAACCCGCCGGAGCTGCGCGTGGTCACCGACCGCCTGTACGGCGGCGACCGCGAGCACCGGCTCCGCCAGGAGATCCTCCTGGGCATCGGCGGCGTGAAGCTGCTGGTGGCCCTCGGGATCGAGGCGGACGTGTTCCACACCAACGAGGGCCACGCCGGGTTCATGGGCCTCGAGCGCATCCGCATGCTGGTCGAGGACAAGAAGCTGGAGCCCATCGCCGCCTTCGAGGCGGTGCGGGCCGGCACGGTCTTCACCACCCACACCCCGGTGCCCGCCGGCATCGACCGCTTCCACCACGACCTGGTGAAGCGGTACTTCGGCGAGGGCGGCGTCCCCACGTCGCTCGGCATCGACGACCTGCTCGCCCTGGGCGCCGAGCCCAACGGGGACGGGCACCACTTCAACATGGCGATGATGGGCATCCGCCTCGCCGGGCGCGTGAACGGCGTGAGCCGCCTGCACGGCGCGGTGAGCCGCGGCATGTTCGCCGAGCTGTGGCCCGGGTTCGCGTCGGACGACGTCCCGGTGAAGCACGTCACCAACGGCGTGCACGCCGAGACCTGGGTGGGCCCCGAGGTCGACCAGATCTACCGCTCCCGCCTCGGCACCGGCTACGGCGCCCAGGGGCACGGCTGGCACGTGCTGAACGACGTGCCGGACGAGGAGCTGTGGTCCGCCCGCCAGCGCGCCCGCATGCGCCTGGTGGAGGAGGTCCGCTCGCGCGTGGTCCGCATCTGGGAGGGGCGCGGCATGCGCGGCGCCCAGCTCGGCTGGATCGGCGGGGTCCTCGACCCCAACGCGCTCACCATCGGGTTCGCCCGGCGCGTGCCGACCTACAAGCGGCTCACGCTCATGATCCGGGACGCGGAGCGCATGACGCGCCTGCTCACGGACCCGCACCGGCCGCTGCAGATCGTGATCGCCGGCAAGGCGCACCCCGCCGACGAGGAGGGCAAGGCCCTCATCGCGCAGCTCGGCGCATTCGCCGCCCGGCCGGACGTGCGGCACCGCATCGTCCTGCTGCCGGACTACGACATGGCCCTCGCCCGGGCGTTCGTGACGGGCGTGGACGTCTGGCTCAACAACCCGCTGCGGCCGTTCGAGGCCTGCGGGACCAGCGGCATGAAGGCCTCGCTGAACGGCGCCCTCAACCTGTCGATCCTGGACGGGTGGTGGGACGAGCTCTACGACGGCGCGAACGGCTTCGCGATCCCGTCGGCGGACGACGGCACCCTGCCCGCGGAGGAGCGGGACGCCATCGAGGGCGACGCCCTGCTCGACCTGCTCGAGCACGTGGTGGTGCCGCGGTTCTACGAGCGCCCGGACGGCCTGCCCCGCGGCTGGCTGTCGATGGTGCGGCACACGCTGTCGGTCACCGGGCCGCGGCTGCTCGCCACCCGGATGCTCCGGGACTACGTCGACGACCTCTACGCCCCGGCCGCGACGCTCAGCAAGCGGCTCCAGGACAAGGACTTCGGCGCGGCCAAGGAGCTGGCCGAGTGGAAGGCGCGGGTCCGGGACCTGTGGAAGGACGTGGCCGTGGAGTCCGTGGACGCCACCCACAGCGGCCAGGTCGCCGGCGAGCGCATGCCGGTTGCCGCGAAGGTCCGCCTGGGCGGCCTCACCCCGGACGACGTCTCCGTGGAGGCCGTGTACGGCCGCCCGGAGGACGGCACCCTGCAGTCACGCTCCACCCTGGAGCTCACCGCCGGCGCCACGATCGCCGGCACGACCACCTACACGGCGGATCTCACGCTGCCCGCCGGGCCCCTGGGGCTCACGGTCCGGGTCCTCCCCCGGCACGCGAACCTCGTCGAGCCCGCGGACATGCGGCTCATCGTGAACGCGTAGCGCGGCGCCGCCGCAGCACGCGGACGCTCCACGCCCCCAGCTCCACCGTCCCGGCCACCGGGGCGGTGGAGCCCGGCGCGCCGTCCGGCCGGGCGGTGTCCAGCAGCTCCGTGAACACGGCGTCCGGCAGGGTGAACGGCACCCGCGCCGGCCCGGCGTTCACCAGCACCAGCAGGTCGGGACGCGCCGGCCGCACCCCCCGGCCGCGCAGCAGCATCCCCAGCGCGCGGCTGCCGTGGTCGTTCCAGCCGTCGCCGTTCATCTCGGTGCCGTCCGGATGGAGCCAGGCGACGTCGCGCGGCCGCAGGAACGCGTCGCGGCGCAGCAGCGGCTCGCCGGCGCGCAGCGCCACCACCCGCCGCGCGAACGCCAGGAACGCCTCGCGGCGCTCGTCCAGGGTCCAGTCCATCCACGACACCGGGTTGTCCTGGCAGTAGGCGTTGTTGTTGCCGCCCTGGGTGCGCAGGCGCTCGTCGCCGGCCACCACCATCGGCACGCCGACCGCCATGAACAGCGTGGCCAGCAGCCCGCGGGCCCGCCGGTCCCGCAGCTCCAGGATCCCCGGGTCGTTGGTGGGACCCTCCGCCCCCGAGTTCCAGGAGCGGTTGTGGCTCTCCCCGTCCAGGTTGCCCTCGAGGTTCGCCTCGTTGTGCTTGTGGTCGTAGCTGACCAGGTCGGCCAGGGTGAACCCGTCGTGGGCGGTGATGAGGTTGACGGCGCCGGCCGGCCCCCGCCCGGACGCGCCGTAGGCGTCCTCCCCGCCGGCGAGCCGCCCGGCGAGCATCCCCATGGTCCCGCGGCCGCACCACAGCTCGCGGACCTCGTCGCGGAAGATGCCGTTGTGGTCGGCGAACGGCGGCGGGAAGCGCCCCACCTGGTAGCCACCCGGGCCCAGGTCCCAGGGCTCCGCGATGAGCTTGGTGCCGGCCAGGGCGGGGTCCTCGGCCATCGCGGTCAGCAGCGGGTGCTGCGGGTCGAAGCCGGTGCGGCGCCGTGCGAGCGACACGGCCAGGTCGAACCGGAAGCCGTCGACGCCCATCTCGGTGACCCAGTACCGCAGCGAGTCGAGGACCATGCGCCGCACCACGGGGCTCTCGGGGTCGAGCGTGTTCCCGCAGCCGGTGGTGTCGTAGTAGTGGGCGGGGTCGTCCGGGGCGAGCCAGTACCAGGACGGGTTGTCGATGCCCCGGAAGCACACGGGCGGCACGTCGGGGCCGCCCTCGCAGGTGTGGTTGAACACGACGTCCAGGATCACCTCGAGCCCGGCGGCGTGCAGGGCCCGCACCATCGCCCGGAACTCGCTCACCTGCCCGCCGCGCGTTCCGGACGCCGCGTAGGTCCCGTGCGGGGCGAAGAAGCCGAGGGTGGAGTAGCCCCAGTAGTTGGTGAGCCCCCGTGCGGCGATCGCGGCCTCGGTGCGGTGCTCGTGGACGGGCATGAGCTGCACCGCCGTGACGCCCAGCGCCGTCAGCTCCGCGATGACCGCCGGGTGCGCCAGGCCCGCGTAGGTGCCGCGCAGGTCCGGCGGCACCCCGGGATGCAGGCGGGTGAGACCGCGCACGTGGGTCTCGTAGATCACCGAGTCGACCAGCGGGGTGCGGGGGTGCGGGCCGGTGTCCTCGAGTGGCAGGTCCACGAGCACCGACCAGGCCCCGTCGAACGCGCGGGCGTACGGGTCGTGCATGCGCCGTGAGGAGTCGAACAGCAGGCCCCGGGACGGGTCGTGGGGACCGGCGACCCGGTAGCCGTACCGCTGCCCGTGCCGCAGCGCCGGCACGGCCGCCCGCCACACGCCGTCGTCCCCCCGGGTGAGCGGCACGTGGCGCTCCCCGCCGTCGTTCGGGAGCACCAGATCCACCGAGTCGGCGTGGTGTGAGGTCACCGCGAAGTGGGCACGACCGTCCCGGACGTGGGCGCCCAGGGCGTCGGATGTGCGCTCGGGGGCCGCCATCAGGCAGCATTCAACCGGAATGGACGATCAGCTGCGGCACCGGGCGCAGGCGCTCGGCATCACCCTGGGCTACCACGACGCGATGGGCGTGTGGCGCGAGCCCCCCGAGCACGTGGTCCGCGCGATCTGCGACGAGCTCGGGGATCCCGGCGTGTCCACGACGACGATCGTGGTGCGGCCGGGCGCGCCGCGGCCCCTGCCCGAGGACCTCGCCGGGGCCGTCGTGGAGCTGGAGGACGGCGGCGAGGCGCCCGCGCCGGGCGAGCTGCCCGGGGGGCTGCCCGAGGGCTACCACGCCCTGGCCGCGCCGGACGGGCGCCGCGTGCCGCTGATCGTGACCCCGGACACCGCGTACCTCCCGTCCGCGCTCACGGACGGCGGGCGGATGTGGGGCGTCGCCGTCCAGCTCTACGCCGTGCGCGGCGAGCGCAGCTGGGGCATGGGCGACCTGGGGGACCTGGCGGCCCTGCCCGCCGCCCTGGGCGAGCCGGACTTCCTACTGGTCAACCCGCTGCACGCCCCCACCCCGGGTCCGCATCAGGAGCCCAGCCCGTACTTCGCGGGCAGCCGCAAGTACCGCAACCCCCTGCACCTCGCGCTGGAGCTCGCCCCCGAGGCGGCGATGCTGCACCCCGAGGCGCGGACGCGCTTCGAGCGGATCGCCGCCGACGGCCGGGAGCTGAACCACCTTCCGCGCATCGACCGCGACCGCGTGTGGGCGCTCAAGCGGGAGGCGCTCGGCATGCTCGCCGCGGCCTGCGACGCCGACCCGGGGCGCCGGGCCGCCCTGGACGCCTTCTGCGCGGCGGACCCGGAGCTGGAGCGGTACACGGCCTTCTGCGCGCTCGCCGAGCGCCACGGCGGCGGGGACTGGCGCCACTGGCCGGCCGACGGCGCGCACGACCCCGGGGTCGCCCGGGTGCACGCCTACGCCCAGATGCTCGCCGACGAGCAGCTGGCCGCCCTTCCCGCGATGGACCTCGGCCTCATGACCGACCTGGCCGTGGGGACCCAGCGCGGCGGCTACGACGCGTGGGCGCACCGCGACGTTGTGAGCGCCGCCCTGCGCGTCGGGTGCCCGCCCGACCAGCTGGGCCCCGAGGGCCAGGACTGGGGCGTGCCGCCGCTGCTGCCCGGCGCGCTGGCGCGCGAGGGGTACGTGCCGTTCCGGGAGATGATCCGGTCGGCGATGCGGAACGCCGGGGGCCTCCGGATCGACCACGTGATGGGCCTCTCCCGGCTGTTCGTGATGCCCGACGGCGCGACGGCGCTCGAGGGCACGTACATGCGGATGCCGCTGGACGACCTGCTGGGCATCCTGTGCCTGGAGTCGCGCCGCGCCCGCTGCCTGGTGGTGGGCGAGGACCTCGGCACGGTGGAGGAGGGCTTCCGCGAGCGGCTGGCCGGGCGCGGCCTGCTGTCGTACCGGCTCGCCTGGTTCGAGGACCGGCCGCCCGCCGAGTACCCCCGGGCGTCGATGGCGGCCACCACCACCCACGACCTGCCCACCGTCGCCGGGTTCTTCAGCGGCGCGGACATCGGGCACCTGCAGTCCATCGGGGCGAACGCGCCGGAGCTGCTGCAGCTCATCGCCGACGCCCAGCCGGGCGAACGGCAGCGGCTGCGGGAGCGGCTGGCCGAGGAGGGCATCGACGGGGCGTGGTCCGACGACCCCGAGGTGCTCACCACCGCCCTGCACACCCTGCTGTCGCGCACCCCGTCCATGCTGGCCTGCGCGTCCCTGGACGACGTGGCCGGATCGGTCATGCGCGCCAACGTGCCCGGCACGGTCGACCAGCATCCCAACTGGCGCATCCCGCTGCCGGTCACCCTGGAGGAGCTGGCGGCGAGCCCCCGCACCGCGCGCACCCTCGCGCCCCTGCGGGAGCGTCCCTCCGCCGGCTGAACGGCCGTGGAGGGCGGATACCGCGCCGTCGCCGCCCGCCCGGGCGCGCGCCGGCTGCTCGCCGCGATCGCGCTCGCGTGGCTGGGCTTCGGGATGGAGCTGCTGGCGGTGTTCCTGTCGGTGGAGCGCGCGACCTCCTCGACGGTGACGGCGGGACTGGCCGTGGCGGGGTTCTCGGTGGGCGCCGCCCTGCTGGCGCCGGTGCGCGGCCGGATCCTGGACCGGCGCGGCACCCGCCCCTGGCTCCCGGTCTTCGCCGCGGTCTCCGGCGGGGCGCTGGTGCTCCTCGCGTTCGCGGCCCGGGAGGGCGCGCCGGACGCCGCGCTGGTGGGGATCGCCGCGGCGGCGGGCCTGTCGGCCCCTCCGCTGGTGGCCTCCATGCGGCTGCGCTGGGCGGACGTCCTGCCGGAGGCCGAGCTGCGGCGGGGGTACGCCCTCACCTCGCTGCTGGGCGACGCCGGGATGGTGGTGGGCCCGGCGCTCGCCGGCCTGCTGTTCGCGCTGGCGGCGTGGCTCCCGCTCACGCTCTCCGGGGCGGCGGTGGCCGCCGCCGGCCTCATGGCGGGCACCGTCCCGCCGCGTCCGGCGGACGCCGCCTCCGGTGACCGGCTGGCGGGGCCCGCGATGACGACGCTCGTCGTGGTGTCGGTCGCCCTGGGCCTGGCCATGGGGATGGTGGAGGTCGCCGTGCCCGCCGGGGCGCTCGAATGGGACGTGGAGGCGTGGGCCGGGGTGCTGCTCGCGACGCTCGCGGCCGGCAGCATCGCCGGGGGCCTGTGGTTCGGCCGGCGCGGGTGGACCGGGCCGCCGCTGCGGCGGTACGCCCTCGCCGCGCTCGCGCTGGGCCTGCTCATCCTCCCCCTGGCGGCCGCGGGCGGGCCGCTCGCCCTCGCGCCGCTGCTGCTGCTCACCGGGCTCGCCTACGGCCCGGCGACGATCTCGCTGTTCGAGACCCTCGACGTACTCGCCCCGGGCCGCGGCACCGAGGCGTTCACGTGGATCACCACCGCCGAGGCGGCGGGCGGTGCGGCGGGCGCGGCCGCCGCGGGGTGGCTCGCCGCCCACGCCGGGCTCCCCTGGGCGTTCTCAACGGGGGCCGCGGTGCTGGTGGCCGCCGCGGCGTGGGGCGTCGCCCGGACCTCCGGCGGCTAAGACATCCAGGGGTCGAGCACCGGGACGCCGGTACGGGTCACGTCTCGGGTGTTCCTCGTGACCAGGGTGAGGTCGTGTTCGATGGCCGTCGCGGCGAGGTGCCCGTCGACGAACGCGAGGGGATCCGGGACGGCGAGGGTGGCGTACCGTTCGGCCACCGCGAGCGTCACCGGGAGGATGCGTCCCTCGTATTCGGCGAGCATGGCCCGGAGCCAGTCGTCGAGGAGCGTCGCGGCCATGGGGTCGCGCCTCCGGCGACGCTCGATGCCGGCCCGGATCTCACCGATCGTGAGGACGCTCAGGAACCGCTGGCCGGGGGGCACCGACGCCGCCCACGCTCGGACGGCCGGATGCCCCGTCCGTCTCCGGAGCTCGGACACCACGTTGGTGTCCAGCAGGAAGCTCAACCGGGGAGCTCAGCGGCGTCGGGGAGCTCCCGTGACGCCACGATCTCGTCCAGGAGGTCGGCGAACGCATCGTCGGCCGGTCCCTCGAGCAGCGCGTCCCCGCCGTCGCGGAGCCCGCGCAGGCGGCGGTAGTCCTCGATCGACAGCACCACGGCCACCTCGCGTCCGTGCCGCGTGACGACCTGCGGGCCGTCCGTCCGGGCGGTGTCGACGAGCCTGCTGAACCGCTGCTTGGCGTCCTGGAGTTGCCACGTCATCCGCGCCCCCTCGTTCTGTCCAGGCTGGACAGAACGAGGGTAGCCAACGGGCGGCTCCGGTGCCACTCAGCCCGCGTCGAGCATCCGCTCCAGGCCGTCGAACGCCTGCGACCAGCCCTCACCGTGGCTGTCGCGGCTCTGCTCGCTGATGAACGGCGTCTGGTGGAACGTCATGAGCGTCCCACCCTCGGCGTCCTCGAAGTTCACGGTCACCACGGAGACGTGGTCGGGGGTGTCGGGGCCTGGGTCGTCCCAGATGAACGTGTAGACGAGCCGCTCGTTCTCGACGATCTCCCGGTAGACGCCGTGGAAGCCGTATTCGGCGCCGTCGGCCTCGTTGCGGATGGTGCCGCGCCACTCGCCCCCGACCACGGCGTCGACCACCGCCTCCGTGCAGGTGAAGCCGTCGGGTCCCCACCACCCGCCCTCGCCGAACACCCGGTACACCCGCTCGCGCGGGTGCGCGAAGAACCGGGTGATCGTGAGGTCGTCCCCCACCGCCCGGATCTCATTCATCGTCCGGTTCGCCATCGCGAGCCCCTTCCTCGTCCGCCATCAGATCCAGGCGTGCCTCGATGCGGTCGAAGCCGGCCTCCCAGAAGGCGCGCTGGTCGCGCATCCACCCCTCCGCGTCGCGCAGCCGCTCCGGGAGCAGCCTGCAGGGCCGGCCCGGCCCCCGGCGCCCCCGCTCGATGAGCTCCGCCCGCTCCAGCACCGACAGGTGCTTGGACACGGCCGGCAGCGTCATCGCGAAGGGCGCGGCCAGTTCGGCCACCGTGGCCTCGCCGTGCGCCAGCCGGGCGAGGATCGCCCTGCGCGTGGGGTCGGCCAGCGCCGCGAACACCCGGGTCAGCCGCTCCTGTTCCACCACCGCCACGAACTTCACCACCTGGTTAAGTTAACCGTGTGGTGAATATCCACGGTCGAGGCGCCCGCGTCAACCCCCGCGCAACAGCCGCAGCGCGTTGCCCGCCAGCTGGCGGCGCACCTCGTCCGGCCCCAGGCCGGCCTCCAGGAGCATGGGCCGCACCACGTGGGGGATGTGGCCGAAGCCCGGGCCCCCGAAGCGCATGAGCTGCGTCTTGGTGCAGATGTCGTGGGAGTGGACCAGCAGGTGCCCCAGGCCGTCGTCCACCAGCGCCAGCGTGGCGTCGAGCCGCTCCGCGTCGGTGGGCATCCGCACCGCCCCGTACGGGAACTCGTCGCCCCACAGGTCGAAGGCGATCACCGCGCCCCGGGCCATCAGCGAGCGGTGGTAGTCGAGCCCGTCCGGGACGTGCGGGTCCAGGTGGCACAGCACGGTGCGGGAGAGGTCCCCGCCGGCGGCCTCAACGATGTACAGCGCCTCGTGGCCCCGCCGCCCCCACGGGTGCAGGTGCACGTACAGCGGCAGGCCGGTGGCCGCCTGCGCCATCGCCGCGCCGGCCAGGGCCGCCCGCTCGGACGGGTGGATGGGGTCGCCGGTGCCGATCTCCCCGATCACGGCGGGGCGCGGCGCCGGCCCGAGCACCGCGGCGAGGATGGCGTCCCGGTACCACTCCGGGGGCGCGTCCGGCGGGTCCCCGGGGCGCGACTCGATGATGTACGGGCCGCAGCCCATCACCACGTCCACGCCCGCGTGGCGCGAGATCTCGGCCATACCTGAGGGGTCCCGGCCCACCGAGTCCGGCGTCACGTCCACCACGAGCGCCCGGTGGGGCTCCAGCACCCGGAGCTCGTGGGCGATGCGCTCCCGGTCGTCGAGCACCAGGTTGTCGCGGCAGCTGAACGGGTTGGTGCGCACCTCCTCCAGGTTCGCGGCGCTCACCGGCTGGTCCGCGAGGTGCCGCGTGGGCGCGTGCGTCGCGTCGTGCCAGCAGCGGATGTCGATGAGCAGGTGCTCGTGGGCCAGCACCACCTCGTAGTCGTCCGCCAGGGGACGGCCGTCCACCAGCAGCGGCTCCGGCCTGGGGATTTCCGTCATGCGACACCTCGGGGACGGGGAGGAGCCTCGGCGTGCCCCCGGATCACCCGACCAAGGAGCGACGGATGAGCGACATGACCAGGATCGCCATGCGGTACGCCGAGGAGGTGTGGAACCAGGGGAACCTGGATGCGGTCGACGAGATCTTCGCCGATGGGCACACCTACCACGACCCGTTGTCGCCGGGACTGCCCGCGGGCCCGGACGGTGTCCGCGCCCGGGTGGGCGCCTACAAGGGGGCGTTCCCGGACTCGAGGGTGGACGTCACCGAGGTCATCGCCTCCGGCGACGTGGTGGCCGCCCGCTGGACGTGGGGCGGCACCAACACGGGCCCGGTGATGGGGATCCCGGCGACGGGGCGCACCGCGAGCATCGAGGGCATGCACTGGTTCCGGTTCGAGGGCGACCGCATCGCCGAGAGCTGGGTGCAGGCCGACAACGTGGGCCTGCTCGCCCAGCTGGGGCTGGTGGACCTCCCGGCGCCGCAGCCCGCCTGACCCGTCAGGCCGCCTGCGGGGATCCCGGCCGGTAGGTCCCCACGCTCCACGCGTTGCCCTCGGGGTCGAGCGCGATGTAGTCGCGGCTGCCGTACGGCGTGTCACGCGGCTCCATCGCGATCTCGGCCCCGGCGGCGCGCGCCCGCGCGCAGTGGGCGTCCGGGTCGGCGTCCACCAGGTACACGATGGCGGTGGGCCCGCCGCGCGTCGCGGGGCTCAGCCAGCCCATGTCCGGGCGCTCCGACCCCAGGAGCACCACGGCGTCGCCGGCCCGCAGCTCCGAGTGCGCGACGGTGCCGCCGGGCCCGTCGACGCGCATCGTGCACGAGAATCCGAAGGCCTCCTGCAGGAATGCGATCGCCGCGGGGGCGTCGCGGTAGGACAGCACGGGGTACGCGGTCATCGGTCCACCTCACGGGTCGTGGTGCGACGAGCCTGACGCGCGCGGCGCGCCCGGTCTTGCACGGTTGTCCCGTCAGGCGGCGATGCCGCCGGCGCCCGGCATCACGGCGGCCCGCAGCTGGGCGGGCGTGCGGCCCGTGAGGCGCCGGACGTCGCGGTGCATGTGCGGCTGGTCGTACCAGCCGCAGGCGGTCGCCAGCCGCGCCAGGTCGGCGGCCGGGTCGGCCCGCAGCGCCGCGACCGCGCGCTCCAGCCGCAGGACCCGCCCGGCCTCCCTTGGGCTCAGGCCGAACTCCCGCCGGAACCGGGTGGCCAGGTGGGTGCGGGGAACGCCCAGGTCCGTGGCCAGCGGCCCCACGCGGGCCGAGCCGCCGGCGGCCGCGATGGCGTCCCAGGCCCGGTCCACCGCCCCGCCGTCACCGGTGCGCGCCAGGCGGTCCAGCAGCCAGGCGTCGGCGAGCGCGAACCGCTCCTGCCACGTGCGCGCCCACCCGATGCGCTCGGTGAGCTCCGCCAGCCCGCACCCGGGCAGGTCGGCCGCCCCGGCGGCCCGGTTGCGCAGCTCGCCCAGCGGGATCCCCAGCACGCGGCGGGCGGCGGGCGGCGTGAGGTCGATCTGCAGGCACTCGGTGGGCCCGCGCCCCGTGACGGTCGCCGGGACGTCCCACAGCCCCGCCGTGAAGGTCCCCACATCCGCGGTGCCCTCGGGGCCAGCGACGCGCCAGGCGCCCTCCAGCGTCACGATCACCGGGATCCGGCCCGACGGCGTCTCGCTGCGGGACGCCGGGGCACCGTGCTCCCGGAAGCCCGTGAGGGCGTCCGCCAGCCCGGCGAGCCGGGGGTCGGCCGCCGCGCGCCACATCTCCCACCCCCCGCCGGGCAGCGCGCCATGGGCGCGCGCGACGGGGCGGGCGGGAGCGGCGGCGGTCATCCCAGGCCGCCGTCCAGGACGACGCAGTGCACGTGCTTGGGGCCGTGCATGCCGAGGATGAGGGTCTTCTCGATGTCGGCCGTGCGGCTCGGGCCGCTCTGGAGCGCCATGCCGGACGCCCCCTGGGTGGCCGCCAGCCGCAGGGTGGCGAGCAGGCCGTCCAGGATGCGGCCCTCCTCCACCACGCACACGTGGGTGGGGGCGATGAGCGCGCCGGCCCGCCCCGAGGCGCCGCCCGTGAGGATCGAACCGGTCGCCGCGACGGCCGCGATGCAGCCGGTGACGGTGGCGTCCAGGTTCCGCGACACCGACCGGTCGGGCGCGACGTCCTCGTACATGGCGACCTCGAGCCCCGCCTCGCGCAGGTGCGCGGCGACGGCCTCGCGGGCGCCCGCCAGGTCGGCGGCCAGCGCGACGCGCCGGGCGCCCACCGCCTCCAGGGCGGCGAGCACGGCGGCCGCCAGGCCGTCCGGGGCCGGTGCGGCTGGCGGTGCCGCCCACGGCCTCCAGCTCCGCGATGAACCGGGTCACCCGGTCCTCGCCGGGGCGCAGCTCGGTGGGCGCCAGGTCGTGCAGCTCGGCCATCACCGCACCCGCCGGTGCCAGGGGCGCTTGGCGGGGGCGGGCAGGGCCCGTCCCTGGGTCCAGCGGGCCAGCGGGCCCGTCCAGCCGGGGGCGCTGCGGCGGCGGCCCATCAGCCCGACGCTCATCCGCCCGAACCGGGCGGAGAGCCGGTAGCCCAGCGGCGACGACCAGGCGTACGACCACAGGGTGGCGGCGATGCCTTCGTGGCGCGGCACCTCGCCGGCCGCGGTGCGGTCGTGGCGCAGGTTGAGCAGCAGGTGGTGCAGGGGGATCTTCACCGGGCAGATGTCGTCGCACGACCCGCACAGCGAGGTGGCCTGCGACAGCTCCCCGCCGTCCTTCTGGCCCCGGAACAGCGGCGTGAGGACCGCCCCGATGGGGCCGCCGTACACCCAGCCGTACGCGTGCCCGCCCACCTGCCGGTACACCGGGCAGACGTTCTGGCACGCACCGCACCGGATGCAGTGCAGCGCCTCCTGGTACTTGGTGCCCAGCAGGCTGCGCCGCCCGTTGTCGAGCATCACCACGTGCATGCGCTCCGGGCCGTCCGGCTCGCCCTCACGGCGGGGCCCCGAGATCATGTTCACGTAGGTGGTGATGAGCTGGCCGGTGCCGGCGCCCGCGATGAGCGGGAGCATCACGGCCAGGTCCTCGAGCCTCGGGATGATGCGCTCGATGCCCATCAGCGCGATGTGCACCTTGGGGAGGCTCGTGCACATGCGGCCGTTGCCCTCGTTGGTGACCAGCACGATGGTGCCGGTCTCCGCGACCCCGAAGTTGGCGCCGCTGATGCCGACATCCGCGTCCATGAACGCGTCGCGCAGCTCGCCGCGGGCGAACGCGGTGAGCTCGGCGGCGTCGTCCGGCAGCTCCCGGCCGGCCACCTTCGACAGGCTGGCGCGCACCTCGGCCTTGGTCTTGTGGATGATCGGGGCGATGAGATGCGACGGGCGGTCGTCGTCGAGCTGCACGACGTACTCGCCCAGGTCGGTCTCGGTGATGGTGATGCCGTCCGCCTCGAGAGCCGGGTTGAGCCGGATCTCCTCGGTGGCCATGGACTTCACCTTCACGACGGTCTTCGCGCCCTCGTCGCGGCAGATGCCGCGGATGATCTCGCGGGCCGCCGCGGCGTCGGGTGCGCGGTGCACGGTGATGCCGTTGCGCTCGAACGCGGCGATGAGCTCGTCCAGGTAGCGGTCGAGGTCCGAGACGGCGCGCTCCCGGATCTCGCGGCCCAGCTCCCGCAGGCCGTCGTAGTCGTGGTCGCGGTACCGGTTGCGCAGCGTCGCGACGGCGTGGTCGGTGGCCTTCGGGACCGCGACGCGGAGGAAGCTGTTGGCGAGCTGCTCGTTCGCGCGCTCCCGGAAGGTGGTGCCCAGCAGCGGGTCGGTGGTGCTCATCGCAGGCCCGCCTCGTGCAGCAGGGTGGCGACGTGCACGGTGCGCAGCGGCGCGCCGGTGCGGGCCAGGCGGCCGCCCAGGTGCATGAGGCAGCCCGGGTCGGCGGACACCAGCACGTCGATGCCGGCGCCCTGGGCGTCGGCGAGCTTGTCGTCGGCCATCGCCACCGAGACCTCCGGGTAGCGCACGCTGAACGTCCCGCCGAAGCCGCAGCACCGCTCGCTGCCGGCGAGCGGCACCAGCTCCAGGCCCTCGATGCAGGCCAGCACCTCGCGGGGCTCGGCCTTGAGGCGCAGCTCCCGGAGCATGTGGCAGCTGTCGTGGTACCCGGCCCTGCCGTCCCACCGCAGCCCGTGGCCGCGCAGGCGGTCGGTGTGCCCGGCGAGGATCGCGGTGAGCTCGCGGACCCGGCCGGCGACCTGGCGGGCGAGCGCCTCGTCCTTGTCGCCGTGGAAGAGCTCGGGCCAGTGCATGCGCATCATCGACGCGCAGGAGCCGGAGGGGACGGCGATGTCGCCGTCGGTGCTCGCCAGCGCCCGGAGGGTGCGGCGGGCGACGCGGCGCGCCTGGTCGGCGAACCCGGAGTTGAAGGCCGGCTGCCCGCAGCAGGTGGCGTCCCGGGCGGGGGCGACGGCGCACCCGCAGGCGCGCAGGGCGGTCTCGGCATGCTCCACGACCTCGGGGGTCACGAGGTCCCCCAGGCACGTCGGGAACAGGATCACGTGCTCAGCCAGCGGGTCTCCATTCCGTGCAGCGGGCCACGGCGCCCCGGGGGGCGCATGGGGAACGGTAGGGGACATCCCGGGGATGCGCATCCCGGACGTGGGTACAGGCTTCGCCCACCCGCCGGTTGACGTCCGGACTCGCCCGTGGTGCGGTTCCGGCATGTCCGATACCGAAGGGGCCCGTCCGGTCGACCCCCGGGACATCCGCCGGCAGATCGACCGGCCCGGCTTCCGGGTGCACCTCTGGAACGCCGGTCGCACCGCGTGCCGTGAGTGGGAGCTGCCCGGCACGGTCGGGGACGTCCGCGAGGCGATCGCCTGGGCCGCGGAGCGCCGGGCTCCCGGCGAGACGGCCGAGGTCCACGCCGTCATCGACGCCGGCGGGCCCACCCTCGTGACGCTCGCGCGGATCACCGGCGAGGAGCCGGGTCCCGGCGGAGGCGACATGCCAACTGGTCAACCTGATTGACGGTATGACGCCGGCCTGCGATAGTCACCCTCGTTGACGACCTCGGAGGCTCCCATGCCCGTCCTGTCCCCGGCCGCCCCGCTCGACCCCATGCCCGGCCTGCGCTTCACGCCCCTCGCCGCCCCCAGCCGCGGCACCGCGCGGACCAGCGTCTGGCGCGTGGAGATCCGGCCGGGCACGCCGGGCACGCCGCACCAGCTCACCGAGGAGGAGATCCTGGTGGTCCTGTCCGGCATCGCCTCGGTGCGCATCGCGGGCCGGGACGCCCGGGCCGTCGCGGGTGACGCCGTGGTCGTCCCTCCCGACACCGACTTCTGCCTCGCCAACGACGGTCCCGACCCGCTGCACATGCTCTGCGTGCTGCCGGTGGGCGGCAGGGCGCGCACCGGTGACGGCGAGCCCTTCACCCCGCCGTGGGCGCGATGACCGGACCCCGGGAGGCGCTCCCGGAGATCCCGCTCGCGCGCCTCTTCGCGATGGCGGCACGGGCGCTCACCGACGACCTGCACGCGCGGCTCGCGGAGCTGGGCTGGACGGACATCCCGCCCGCGGCGGGATACGTCCTGCTGGCCTGCCGCAACGGCTCGACGACCGGCGGCGAGATCGCCGAGCTCATGCGCACCTCCAAGCAGGCGGCCTCGAAGCTGCTCGACGGCCTGGAGGCGGCCGGCTTCGTGGAGCGCGGCGCCGACACGGCCGACGGCCGCCGCAAGGTCGTCCGGCTCGCCCCCCGCGGGCGCGAGCTGCTGGCCGCGGTGGAGGGGGTCTACGAGGAGCTGGAGGCCCGCTGGGCGGCGGCCATCGGCGCCGGCGCGGTGGAGGCCGTCCGGAGGAACGTCACCGTCGCGCTGCTGGACGCGCACGGCGGGACCCTGCCGGCGATCGGCCCGGTCGCCCCGCGGCCCTGACGCCCGCCGGTCACCCGGAGAGACGCCACTCGGACCCCGGGCGGACGTGGACGACCCGGCCGCCGCTGACGACGACCTCCACCGGGTCGTGGCCCAGGCGGTACGGCACGTGCTCGACCGGCGCGTCGAGCACCACCAGGTCGGCGCGCTTGCCGGGCTCCAGCGACCCCGCGGTCTCGTGCAGCCCCATCACCCAGGCCGCGTTGAGGGTCACCGCGGCGAGGGCCTCCAGCGGCGTCCACCGGTAGCGGCGCACCGCCAGGCCGATCACCAGCGGCAGCGACGCGACCGGTGACGTGCCCGGGTTGAGGTCGGTGGCGAGCACCCCGATGGCGCCGGCGTCCAGGATCGCCCGCCCGGGCGCGGCGTGCTCGTCGTTGAGCACCTCGGCGGACGGCAGCAGCACCGCGGCGCACTCCGCTCTCCCAAGGAGGGCCACGTCGTCGGGATGGATCATCGACAGGTGGTCGACGCTGCGGGCGCCGGCGGCCACCGCCACGGGGACCGACCGGTGGCACCCCAGCTGCTCCACGTGGGCCCGCAGCGCGAGGCCGCGCGTGGCGGCCATCGCGCCCACGCGCTCCAAGGCGTCGTTGTCGAACGCGACGGACTCGATGAAGCAGTCCAGGGCCGTCACCGGGGCCGCCCCCAGCAGGTCGTCCAGGGCGCCGTCGACCGTGTCGAGCCACTCCCCGGGGGTGAATCCCTCCGGTACGGCGTGGGCGACGAGCGCCGTCACGCTGGTCGGCTGCGGCGCCGTCCTCCCGAGGACCTCCGCCAGCGCCAACTGCCGCCGCTCCGCCTCCAGCGACAGGCCGTAGCCGCTCTTGCACTCGAACGCCGTGGTCCCCAGCCGCAGCATCTCGGCGGCCAGGCCGCGGGCCTGCGTGAGGACCTCGTCGTCGGACGCCTGGGCGAGCATCCGCGAGCTGGAGCGGATCCCGCCGCCGCGGCGGGCGATCTCGGCGTACGGGACGCCCTGGACCTTGAGGGCGTACTCCTGGGCCCGCCAGCCGGCGAACGGCAGGTGCGTGTGGCAGTCCACCAGCCCGGGCACCACGGCCCCGCCGGACGCGTCGATGCGGACCTCGGCGCCGGGGTCGTCCTCCAGGGCGGCGATCACGCCGTCCCGGCAGGCGATCCCGCCGGGCGCCAGGGTCATCCGGTCGCCGCCGGCACCGCGCAGGTACGGCAGCCCGTCCTCCGGGGGCCGCAGCACCTGGGCGGCGCCGTGCACCGAGAGCGTGCTCATGCCCGTCCCCCCACCCACGTCTCGCGGACCAGCCCGGGACCGCCGCCGAACACGACGGCCGCGGCCAGGTGCTCGTCCGCGACGTCCGCGATGCGCGGGTGCGCCAGGTCGAGCGCGATCAGATCCGCGGGCGCGCCGGGCGCGACGCGCCCCTCCGGGAGGCCCAGCGCCCGCGGGCCGTGCCGCCAGGCGGCGCGCAGCAGGCCGGGCGTCGGACCGTCCTCGCCGGGCGCGACCAGCACGTTGCGTCGCCCGGCGGTGCGGCGGGCGATGAACTCCAGCTCCCGGAGCTCCGCGAACGGGTCGGCGAGCACGTTGGCGTCGCTCCCCACGCACACCGGCACGCCGCGCCCGTGCAGGGCCTCGGCGGGCACGTACCCGTCGCCCAGGTCCGCCTCGGTGGCGGGGCAGGCGCACACCGTCGCGCCCGCGGCGGCGAGCAGATCCATCTCACGGTCGTCGGCGTGCGTGCCGTGCACGACGACCGTCCTGGAACCCAGGGCCCCGGTGCGGTGCAGCAGCTCCACGGGCCGCACGCCGTGCTCGGCCAGGCACTCCTCGATCTCCCGGTGCTGCTCGCAGGCGTGGACGTGCAGGGGCAGCGCGTGCGCGTCGCAGTGCGCGGCGATCGCCTCCAGCCAGTCCGCGGGGACGGCCCGCACCGAGTGGGGTGCGGCGCCCACCGTCACCAGCGGCCGTCCGGCGACGCGGCGGCGCAGGTCCTCCAGCCGCTCCAGGTACGCGTCCACGGTGGGGTCGCAGAACCGCCGCTGGCCCTGCTCGGGCGGCCGGCCCGCACCGGCGCGGGCGTAGGCGACCAGCAGCAGCACGATGCGGATCCCCTCGGCCTCGGCCGCGGCGATCACGCGCATCGCCAGCTCGTTGGGGTCGTCGTACGGGGTGCCGTCGGGCCGGTGGTGGACGTAGTGGAACTCCCCCACGCAGGTGAACCCCGCGGCCCGCATCTCCCGGAACGTGCGCCGGGAGACGTCCTCGATGCCGTCGGGGTCAAGGCGGCCGGCGAGGTCGTACATCGCGGTGCGCCAGCTCCAGAAGTCGTCCCGGCCCTCCGGGGAGACCCGCTCCACCACGCCGCGCAGGTCCCGCTGGAAGGCGTGGCTGTGGCCGTTGGCGACCCCGGGCATCAGCACCCGGCCGGGCAACGGCACCGCCCCCTCGCTCGCGGGCCTCACCGCGGCGATGACGCCCGCCTCCGGGTCGAGCTCCACCATCAGGCCGCGGCGCGGGCCGGCGGCGTCGAGCACGACCTCCGGGGCGAGCAGGACGGTCACGTCGTGATGCCCGGCAGGTCCATCCCGGTGGCGCGGGCGTGGTCCAGCGCCTCGTCGTACCCGGCGTGCGCGTGGCGCATGACCCCGGTGCCCGGGTCGTTGGTGAGCACCAGCCGCACGCGCTCGGCGCCCTCGTCGGTGCCGTCCGCGACCACCTGGGCGCCGGAGTGGATCGACCGGCCGATGCCGACGCCGCCGCCGTGGTGCAGCGCCACCCACGCCGCGCCGGAGGCGACGTTGAGCATGGCGTTCAGCAGGGGCCAGTCGGCGATGGCGTCGGACCCGTCCTTCATGCCCTCGGTCTCGCGGTACGGGGAGGCCACCGAGCCGGAGTCCAGGTGGTCGCGGCCGATCACGATGGGCGCGCGCACCTCCCCGGTGCGCACCAGTTCGTTGAACGCCAGGCCGGCGCGGTGCCGGTCGCCGTAGCCCAGCCAGCAGATGCGGGCGGGGAGGCCCTGCACGGCGATGCGCTCGCGGGCGGCGTCGAGCCACCGGTGCAGCTTGGCGTCGTCGGGGAACAGCCGGCGCACGGCGTCGTCGGTGGCCGCGATGTCGCCGGGGTCGCCGCTCAATGCCGCCCACCGGAACGGCCCGATGCCGCGGGCGAACAGCGGCCGGATGTAGGCGACCACGAACCCCGGGTAGTCGAACGCCCGCGCGAAGCCCGCGTCCCGGGCCTCGGTGCGCAGGTTGTTGCCGTAGTCGAAGGTCTCGGCGCCGGCGTCCATGAAGCCCACCATGGCGGCGCAGTGCTCCGCCATCGACGCCCGGGAGCGGCGCACGTACTCCTGCGGGTCCGCCTCGCGCAGCGCCGCCGCGTCCTCCAGCGACAGCCCCCGGGGGATGTAGCCCACCAGGGGGTCGTGCGCGGAGGTCTGGTCGGTCACGACGTCGGGCCGGAAGCCGCGCCGCAGCAGCTCGGGCAGCACCTCCGCGGCGTTGCCGAGCAGCCCGATCGACAGGGCCCGGCGCTCGGCGCGGGCCTCCTCCGCCAGCCGGACCGCGTCATCGGTGTCGTCGGCGCGCACGTCGAGGTACCGCGTCTCGATGCGCCGGTCGATCCGCCACGGGTCGACCTCCACGCACAGCGCGACCCCGCCGTTCAGCGTCACGGCCAGCGGCTGCGCGCCCCCCATGCCGCCCAGGCCGGCGGTGAGCACCACCCGGCCCGCCAGGCTCCCGCCGAACCGGCGCTCGGCGACGGCGGCGAACGTCTCGTAGGTGCCCTGCACGATGCCCTGGGAGCCGATGTAGATCCACGACCCCGCGGTCATCTGGCCGTACATCGTGAGCCCCAGGGCCTCCAGGCGCCGGAACTCGTCCCAGTTCGCCCAGTCGGGCACCAGGTTCGCGTTGGCGATGAGCACGCGCGGCGCCATGCGGTGCGTGCGGAACACCCCGACGGCCCGCCCGGACTGCACCAGCATCGTCTCGTCGTCCTCCAGCCGGCGGAGCGTGGCGACGATGCGGTGGAAGTCCTCCCAGGTGCGTGCGGCCTTCCCGGTGCCGCCGTAGACCACGAGGTTCGCGGGGTCCTCGGCGACGTCCGGGTCCAGGTTGTTCATGAGCATCCGCAGGGCGGCCTCCTGCTGCCAGCCGCGACACGACAGCTCGGTGCCGCGCGGGGCGCGCACCACCGGGGCGTCCGTGCTCATCCCCCCACCCCCCGGGAGCGGTACGACGCGGCGTGGCCGGGGAAGCCCTCGTGGTCGCACAGCGGCAGCACGCAGCCCGCCATGTCGGCCAGGGCGTCCCGGCTCGCCCGCGCGATGGAGGTGGCCTTGAGGAAGGTGTGCGCGGTGATCGCCGAGCTCACCTTCGCGAAGCCCCCGGTGGGCAGCGCGGCCGGCACGCCCACCGCGAAGTTCGCGGCGCTGATGGGCGTCCAGGGCCCCACCAGGATCTCCCCGGCGTTCACCAGCAGCGGCAGCAGGGCGTCGGGATCCCGGACGTCCACCACCATGTGCTCCGGCGCATGGGCGTTGGCCACCTCGGCGGCCTGCGCGAGGTCGTCCACCAGGATCACGCCGCCGTAGCCGGTGAGGCTGCTGCGCGCGTACGAGCGCCGCGGCTCCGGCAGATCGGCCAGGCGCCGCTCCACGATCGCCACCAGGGCGTCGGCCAGGGCACGGGAGGGCGTCACCAGCAGGCTCGCCGAGTCCGGTCCGTGCTCGGCCTCGTTGAGGATGTCGGAGGCGATGAACTCGGGGTCCGCGCCGTCGTCGGCGATCACGAGGCTCTCGGACGGCCCCAGCAGCATGTTGGTCACCACGCCGTGGGTCTGCACCAGGATCTGGGCGGCCGTCACCGCCGGGCTGCCCGGCCCCACGATCATGCGCACCGGGCGCACGGACTCCGTGCCGAACGCGGCCGCGGCGATCCCCGCCGGCCCGTTGGCCCGGTGGATCTCGGTGATCCCCAGCTCGGACGCCGCGAACAGCACCGCCGGGTCCACCTCGCCGGCGCCGCCGGGCGCGGGCGGGACGATCACCGCGATCTCCGGCACGCCGGCGACCACCGCGGGCGTCCCCAGCTGCATCATCACGCTGGGGTAGCTGGCCTTTCCGGACGGCACGAACACGGCCGCGCGGGTCACGGGCGTGAGCTTCTCGCCCACCACCAGGCCCGGCCGGATCTCCTCCTCCCACTCCCGCTCCCGGGTCTGCCGGGCGTGGAAGCGGCGCAGGCTCTCGATGCCGTACCGGATGGCCTCGCGCACCGGCTCCGGCACCTGTCCGGGGGCGGCGGCGATCTCGGCCTCCGAGACCCGCAGGCGGTCCGGGGGCACGTCGCAGCCGTCGAACCGGGCCAGCGCCCGGCTGCACGCCGCGTCGCCGTTCGCGCGGACGTCCTCCAGGATCTCCCCCACCGACCGCAGCAGCTCCGGGTCGAACACCTTGTGGTTGCTGCGCGTGAGGATGCGCGCCCGGTCCTCGTCCGGCATCGACGACCACGTGTACTCGCGCCACGGACGGTCGGTCACAGCGCCCCCTTCCAGCCGGCGGTGCGCCCGCCGTCGACGGTCACCACCGCCCCGGTCACGTAGCTCGCGGCGGGCGAGAGCAGGAACGCGATCACCTCGGCGGACTCCGCCGCGGTCCCCACCCGCCCCAGGGGGATGTCGGCCTCGATGTGGGCCCGCGTGTTGGGGTCCGACAGCGTCTGCGCGGTCATCTCCGTGAGGGTGTAGCCGGGGCACACCGCGTTCACGCGCACGCCGTCGCGGGCCAGGTCGACGGACATCGACCGGGTGAGGGCGATGAGCGCGCCCTTGGAGGTGTTGTAGTCCGCGAAGTGCTCCTCGGCGACCAGGCCGTTGATGGAGGAGACGTTCACGATGGCGCCGCCCACGCCGCGGGCGGACATGTCGATGGCGGCCTGCTTGCCCAGCAGGAACGCCGCCGTCACGTTCACCTCCAGCACGCGCCGCCAGTGCGCGGCCTCCAGGGCCGTGTACGGCGCGCCCTCCCCGTCGATGGCCGCGTTGTTGACCAGCAGGTCGATGCCGCCCAGGGCGTCGCGCGCGGCGGCGGCGATCTCCCGCGGGGCGTCCTCGTCGCTCACGTCGGCGGGGTGGGCGTGGGCGGCACCCGGCCCGTACGCCGCCCGCAGCTGCGCCACCGCGGCATCCAGGCGGTCCTCCCGCCGGGCCACCAGCAACACGCGGGCGCCGCGGGCGGCGAGCAGCTTCGCCGTCGCCAGCCCGATGCCCGAGCTCGCGCCCGTCACCACGGCCCCCATCCCACCGAACACGCTCATGACACCCCCGTCAGCTCGCCCGCGCGGATCGCGGCGGCCACCGCCGCCACGTCGCCCGCCATGGGCCGGTCCTCGTCCACGACATCCGTGATGCGGCGGATCCGGGCGTGGAGCTCCTCCACCCCGGGGCCCGACGCCAGCGGCCGGCGCAGGTCGATCGCCTGCGCGGCGCAGATGAGCTCGATGGCGACGACCGCCAGGGCGTTGTCGATCGCCGTGCGCGCCTTCATCCCCGCGGTGGCGCCCATCGAGTTGAAGTCCTCCTGCCCGGCGCTGGTGGGCAGCGACCCGGTCCCCGCCGGATGGGCCAGGACGTTGTTCTCGGCCACCAGGGACGCGGCGGTGTACTGCAGCACCATCAGGCCCGACCGGGTGCCGGGCGAGCGGGTGAGGAACGGCGGCAGCGACCACTGGTCGCCGCGGCCGTCGAGCATCCGGTACGTGCGGCGCTCGCTGAACGCGGCGATCTCGGCCACGGTGACCGCCAGCACGTCCAGCGGCAGCGACAGCGGCTGGCCGTGGAAGTTCCCGCCGGAGAGCACCTCGTCGTCGGCGGGGAAGCACAGCGGGTTGTCGGTCACCGCCCCCAGCTCCGGCTCCAGCGCGCTGGCCACGTAGTCCAGGGCCTCCGCGGTGGCCCCCAGCACCTGCGGAATGCAGCGCAGCGTGTACGCGTCCTGCACCCGTTCGCAGTCGGCGTGGCTGGCGAGCATCGCCGATCCGGCCAGCATGCCGCGCACCCGCTCGGCCACGCGGGCCTGCTGGCGGCGGCGGCGCAGCTCGTGGATGCGCGGGTCCATGGGCGTGAGCGACCCCAGCAGGGCGTCCAGCGACATCGCGGCGGCGGCCTCCGCGGCGTCCTGGAGCAGCAGGGCGTCGTGCACCGCCAGGGCGCCGACGGCGCCCATCAGGTGGGTGCCGTTCACCAGCGCCAGCCCCTCCTTGGCGACGGGCTCCAGCGGCGTCAGGCCTGCGCCGGCGAGCGCCTCGCCCGCGTCGCGCTCACCGTCCGGGGTGGCGACGCGGCCCTCGCCGCACATCGCCAGCGCCAGGTGCGCCAGCGGGGCCAGGTCGCCGGACGCCCCCACCGACCCCTGGGCGGGGATCACCGGCACCAGATCCGCGCCGAGCATCCCCAGCAGCAGCCCCACCACCCCGGGCCGCACGCCCGAGTGCCCCCGGGCGAGGGAGGCGGCCAGCAGGAGCATCATCGCCCGCACGACCTCGCCGGGCAGCGGTGGCCCCACGCCCACCGCGTGGCTCGCCACCAGGTTGCGCTGCAGGCGCATGAGCTCGGCGTCCGGGATGCGGATGACCGCCAGGCTCCCGAAGCCGGTGTTCACGCCGTAGACCGGGCGCCCGGCGGCGACGATGTCGTCCACCAGGCGGCGTGCCTCGGCCACCCGGTCCGCCACGGAGGCGTCCAGCCGCACCGCCCGGCCGTGGCGCGCGACCGCCACGACGTCGTCGACGGCCGGCGGCGCGGCCCCCAGGACCAGGGGCTCCGTCAATCCAGCGTGCCCTTGACGCCGGCCGTGGCGCCCGCGCGCCACGGGTCCGGCGAGAGCGCCATCCGGAGGGCCCGGGCGAACGCGCGGAAACAGGCCTCCCAGCGGTGGTGCGGGTCGGTGCCCGTGATGAGCCGCAGGTGCACGGTGCCGCCGGAGCCCTGGGCGAAGCCCTCGAAGAACTGCACCAGGTCGTGCCCGTAGGAGTCCTCCACGGTCTCCGACCGCTGGGACGCGGGCAGGTCGATGTGGTGGTTGGCCCGCCCCTCCAGGCTGAACATCGCGAACGCCAGCGCCTCGTCGATGGTGCCGTGGGCCTCCCCCACGCTCGCGACCCCCTCGGGGATGCGCCGCTCCAGCACGCGGCGCACGCAGCGGCCCATCGCGATGCCGAGGTCCTCGCACACCACGTGCGACAGGTCGAAGCGCTTGGTGCGGTAGCGGGCGGTCACGTTGAACCCGCCGTGCCAGGCGGTCATCTCGAGCATGTGGTTGAGGAACTGGATCCCCGTGTCGAGCGGCAGGTCCGGATCCCTCGCCCCGAACGTCACGGCCAGCTCGATGTCCGACTCGCGGGTCTCGCGGCGGATGGCGACGCCACCCCCGTCGAGGTCCTCCAGGTCGGTCCCGGTCATGCTCATGCGGCGCCCTCCGGCACGACGATGGTCTTGATCCCCCGGTGGCCGCCGTCCGCGGCCTCCGCGACGGCGTCCGGCAGCTCGGCCAGCCCCACCTCCCGGCTCACCACCGCCGCGAAGCGGGCGGGGTCGGCGGCGAGCGCGGCGACGGTGTCCGGCATCTCGTCCTCGAACACGTGGCAGCCGGCCACGGCGTGCTCGCCCGCCAGCAGGGCGTTCGCGTCGAGCGTCTCCGGTCCGTGGTGCAGCGACACGAGCATCACGATGCCACCGGGCGCGCACGACGCCATGGCCGAGGCGACGGAACCCGCGAACCCGGCGCAGTCGAACACCGCGTCGGCCCGGAACCCGGCGGGGAGGGCGTCGGTGACCTCCAGGCCCGCCGCGGCCAGCAGCCGGGCCCGCACAGGATCTGTCTCGGCCACCACGACGTCGGTCGTGGACGGGAGCATCAGCGCGCAGAGCGCGCCGATGGGGCCGCCGCCCAGCACGCCCACCCGGCGGGCCTCCGGGGCGAACCGCTCCAACCTCCGGCGGGCGTGCATCGCCACCGCGGCGGGCTCCGCGAGCACGGCGACGCGCGGGTCGAGCCCGGCCGGCACGGCGGTGACCGCCGCCTCCGGGACGGTGAGCAGCTCGGCGAAACCACCGTCGCACACCTCGCCCAGGAAGCCGATGGCGCCGCACCGCTGCGCGTGCCCGGCCCGGCACTCCGGGCAGGTGCCGCACGGGACCTTCGAGTCCATGACGACCCGGGTGCCGGGGGCGGTGGCCGCCCCGTCGCCGGCGGCGACCACCACGCCCGCCACCTCGTGCCCCGGCGTCACGGGGAAACGGGTGACGAACGCGCCGGTGCGCCACACGTGCAGGTCGCTGCCGCACACGCCGGCGGCCTCCACGCGCACCAGCAGCTCCCCGGGCCCGGCCTCGGGCGGCGGCAACTCCTCCACGCGAAGGTCGCGCACGCCGTGCAGGCGGGCGGCGATCACGCCTCGGCCGCCCGCGCCTCGGCGATGATGCTCTCCAGCACCCGCCCGCGGATCTCCACGAACGCGGGGTCGGTGAGCATCTCGGGGGTGCGGGGCCGCGGCAGCGGCACCGGGATCTCCTCCTTGATCCGCCCCGGCCGGTTGGTCATCACCAGGACGCGGTCCGCCACGTAGACGGCCTCCTCCACGTCGTGGGTCACGAACAGCACGGTGAGGCGGTGGGTCTCCCACACCTCGGCCAGGAGCTGCTGCATCATGCGCCGCGTGAGGGCGTCGAGCGCCCCGAAGGGCTCGTCCATGAGCAGCACCCGCGGCCGGTACACCAGCGCCCGGGCGATCGCCACGCGCTGCTTCATGCCGCCCGACAACTCGCGCGGGAAGGCGTCGGCGAACTCCCCCAGCCGCATCTGCGCCAGCAGCTCGGCGGCGCGCTCCCGCCGCTCGGCGCGGGAGATCCCCTCGCCGTGCAGCGCGAACTCCACGTTCTGCCGCGCCGTGAGCCACGGGAACAGGGTGTAGGTCTGGAACACCACGCCCCGGTCACGCCCGGGACCGGCGACCGGCGCCCCGTCCACGACGACGGTCCCCTCGGTCGCCTCCTGCAGCCCCGCGAGGATCGAGAGCAGCGTGCTCTTGCCGCATCCCGAGGTCCCCACCAGCGCGACGAACTCGTTCTCGGCCATGCTCAGGCTCGCATCGCGGAGCGCCACGACCTCCTTGGCGCCCGACCCGAAGGTCTTGCCCAGGCCCTCGATGCGGATCGCGCTCATCGGCGCTCCTCCGCCCACCGGAACAGCCTGCGGCCGGTGAACCGCAGGACCTGGTCGATGGTGAGCCCCAGCAGCCCCAGCACCAGCAGGTAGCCGAAGATCGTGTCGCTCTGGAAGAACTGCCGGGCGCGGGCGATGCGGTAGCCGAAGCCGTCGTTGGCGCCCACGAGCTCCGCGAGGATGAGCCATGACCACGCCCAGCCGAGCATCGCGCGGGCGGCGTCCCAGATGCCGGGCGCGGCGGCGGGAAGCACGATGCGCCGCACGATCGCGAGCTCCGAGTGGCCGAGGGTGCGGCCGATGTCGACCAGCTCCATCTGGACGCGCCGCACCACGTCCATGATCAGCAGCGTCTCGAAGAAGAACGTGCCGAACCAGATGATGAACCACTTGTAGCGCTCGTCGAACCCGACCCACAGGATCGCCAGCGGCACGATCGCGGCCGGCGGGATGTACCGAAGGAACTCGATGGGCGGGGTCAGCGCGGCGTCGGCGGCGCCGAAGGTCCCCATGAGCAGCCCCAGCGGGACGGCCATCGCGGTGGCGATCGCGAAGCCGATGAGGATGCGGACGATGGAGGTCTTCGCGTCGGCCCACAGGGTGCCGTCGGATGCCAGGTCGCCCAGGCGCGACAGGACGTCGCCGGGGGACGGCAGGAAGATCGCGTCCACCACGCCGCCGTAGGTGGCCACGCACCAGGCCAGCAGGATGAGGCCGAAGACGCTGACGGAGATCGCCACGTAGAGGCCCGGGTGGATGCCGCCGCCGATGCGCAGGGCGGCCGGGCGGCGGCGCCGGGCCCTGGGCGGGGTCACGGGAACGTCGGTGCTCACTTCCGGGCGGATCCTTTCCTGCGGGGCCGGACGGTGGCGTTTCCGTTCCGCGGCACTATATTCCGCTCCATGGCACGGGAACAACGCAGCGACGGGGCCCCGCCCGAGCCGATGCGCGCCGTCGACCGCGCTCTGCGCCTCCTGGTGAGCGTCGCGGAGGCCGACGACGGCATCAGTCTCGCCGATGCGGCCCGCCGCACGTCGCTCGCCCCCTCCACCGCGCTGCGCCAGCTGCGCGGCCTGGAGGCCGCCGGGTTCGTGTCACGCACCCCGGAGGGGCGCTTCACCGCCGGCCCCACGCTCACGCGCCTGGGACTGCGCGCCGCCGGCCGGTCGCCGCTGGCGGCCCTCGCCGAGCCGCATCTGCGCGCACTGGCCCTGGAGCTCGAGGAGTCCGCGTACCTGGCGGTGCGCAGCGACGCGGCCAACGGCGTGTACCTGGCGCAGGCCCCCTCGCCGCTGGCGATCCGGCACGTGTCGTGGCTGGGGGAGCTGGTGCCGCTGGACGGCAGCGCCCTGGGCGCCGCGCTGGAGGGCCGGGTGGACGCCGACGGGGTCGCGGTGCGCACCGACGCGGTGGAGGAGGGCGTCACCGCCGTGGCCGCACCGGTGCGCGGTACGGGCGGCGCCGTGGTGGGTGCGATCAGCCTGCTGGGGCCGGCGTTCCGGCTGCGCGGCCGGGCCCTGGCCGCCGCCCGCGCCCAGGTGGCCCGCCACGCTGCCGAGCTGGGCGCCGAATACGGTGGCGCGGCGGCGAGGTCGGTGGCGTGAGCATCTCCGCCGCGCACCTGGAGGCGCGCATGGCCGGGCTGCTGCCCATCGGGCTGGGCCCGGCCGGCACCAACCGCCTGGCGTGGACGCCGGAGGACCACGCCGCGGCCGAGTGGTTCCGCGGGCAGGCGGAGGGCATGGGGCTCATCACCGAGCGCGACCCCGCGGGGTCGCTGTGGGCCGTGCCGGACGCCCCCGGCCCGTGGTGGGCGGTGGGCTCGCACCTGGACTCGGTGCGCGACGGCGGCTCCTACGACGGCGCCCTGGGCGTCGCCGCCGCCTTCGAGGTGGCCTCGCGCCTGCGCGCGCCGGTCGCGGTGATCGCCTTCGCCGACGAGGAGGGGGCGCGCTTCAACACCCCCACGTTCGGCAGCCGTGCGCTGGTGGGCCGCCTGGACGTCGCGGACGCCCTCGCCCGCCGGGATCAGGACGGCATCTCGATGAGCGTCGCCATGCGCACCGCGGGCGTGGACCCGGACGGCCTGGCGGGGGCGCCCGCGTGGCTGGGCCGCCTGCGCGGGTTCGTGGAGCTGCACATCGACCAGACCACCGAGCTCGCCGAGGCCGGGGTGCCCGCGGGGGTCGTGGCCGGCCTGGCCGCCCGCCTGCGCCTGGCGCTGCACCTGCGCGGACGTGCCGACCACAGCGGCACCACCCCCATGCACCGGCGCTCCGACGCCCTGCTCGCCGCCGCCCGCGTGGTGGTCGCGGTGAACGACCTGGCCGTCGCCCGCCCGGGCGTGGTGGCCACCGCGACGCGCCTGCTCTCGGAGCCGAACGCCCTCACCACGGTGGCCGGCGAGGTGCGCATGTGGGTGGACGTCCGCGCGCCGGCCGGGGCCGACCTCGACCACGTGGAGGCGGGGGTGCGTGACGCCGCGGCCGCCGCGGCGGCCCAGGGCGGCGTGTCCGCCGAGGTCACCGTCGCGTCCCGCTCGGAGGCCGTGTCCTTCGACCCGGCGATCCGGGCGGCGCTGCGCGCCGGCCTGCCCGCGGACGCGCGGGAGCTGCTGTGCTTCGCCGGCCACGACGCCGGCATCCTCGCCGAGCGCATCCCGGCGGGCATGGTGTTCGTCCGCAACGCCACCGGGATCAGCCACGCCCCCGAGGAGCACGTGGAGCTCGCGGACGCCGCGGCGGCCGCCGAGCTGATGCTCGGCGGCCTGCGCGCGCTCACCGGGGCCTGAGCGGAGCCGGCGGCCGCCGGCCCCGCAGCCCCGGTGGGTGAGGCGGTGCTACTTGGTGGCCGCCTGCACGAAGGCCGGGTCCACCAGCCCTTGGGCGTCGATGTCGCCCTCGATCAGACCGGCCTCGGTGGCGAAGGTCTTCACGTCGTTCAGGGTGGTGTCGAAGTACGTGCCGCCGGAGACGATCTCGGTGGCGTTCTCGGTGAGGTTGTAGAACTTCACGCCGTCGAACGCGGTCTTGAGGTCGCCGGGCTTGGCGCCGACGGACTTCTCGATGACGGCCTGGCCGGCCGCCGGGTCCTTCTGGTACTCGTCGTACGCCGACTGCCAGCTCTTGATGAGGGCCAGCACCTGGCCGGGGCGCTCCTTGAGCACCTCGTTGCGGACGACGAACACGTCGCTGATGAGGCCGGGGTTCTCACCCGCGGTGAACAGCAGCTTCCAGTTCGCGTCCTTCTGCAGCGCGGTGGTGAGGTACGGCTCGTAGGTCACGGCGACGTCGACGCGCCCGGCGAGGGCGGCCACCCCGGCGTCCGACGCGGGCGTCGGGACCTTGGTGAGGTCGTCGATGGTGAGGCCGTTCTTGCTGAGGGCGTACCGCAGCAGGATGTCGCTGGTGGTGCCCTCCTCGTAGGCGACCTTCTTACCCTTGAGGTCCGCGACGCTCGCGACGGTCTTGGGGGCGAGGATCGCGTCGGCCGTGGTGCTCTGGTCGAGCAGCAGGACGATCGTGATGGGCAGGCCCGCCGCGGCGAGGCGCATCGCCGTGTGCGTCGCGATGTTGGCGCCGTCGAGCTTCTTCGAGGCGAGGGCCGCGTTGATCTCGTCGTCGGTGTTGAAGTTGGTGATCTTCGCGTCGACGCCGTTGGACGCGAACAGGCCCTTGTCCTCGGCCACGCGCCACAGGCCGTAACCCAGCCAGGGCTCGATGCCCATCTGGAACGTGCCGGCCTCGGCCGTCGCCGGGATCGCGGCGGTCGTCTCCGTGTCACCGGATGACGACGAGCTGTCGCTCCCGCAGCCGGCGGCCACGAGGGCCAGCGCCGCGACCACCGCGACCAGCCAGCCCCACTTCGTGAATCGGGTCACCCCGGTTCCCCCCTTGTGTCCGGGTGTTTCGAACGCCCGGAACCTACGGGGGCCGGGCCCGGCGGGGCAAGTGGCCTCCCGCATCCGGGCTTTCCCGCAGGGCGCACCCGCCGCCGCCCCTGAGCGCACCCCGTGGTGGATTCCGCAGCCCGATCGTATGGGCGCGCGACTGTGCCTTCGTCCGATTCACGGGACGCCCGGTCCTGTGAGACGGTGGTTCCGGGACCCGACGGGATGGCGGGCCCCGGGCGATGCACCCCTCGCCGCACACGCCCCTCGGGGCGTGACGCCATCCCATCACGGAGCCCAGATTGCGCATGGACGCAGCCGGCGCTCGGCCCGCACCGGGCGGGGACGGCGACGCGGTCGCGGGGCGGTCGCCCTCCTCGAGACGAACGGTGACCAGGGAGTCCGTGATGCGGCGACGTTGGCTGGCGATGCTGGGTGTGGCGGCGGCGTGCGCCGTCCCGGCGACGGGTGCGGGGTACGTGCAGTCCGACCTCCCGGACCTCGTCCCCATGTTCCCGAGCATCGCGAACCCGGACCAGCAGGTCCCGGTGTACATGGACACCCTGGAGAAGCCGGGGCACACGCTCTACCGGTTCGACGCGGTGATCTGGGTGAAGTCCGGCACCGGCGTGCTGGACGTGTACCGCGACCCCGTGACCAAGCACACGTACCAGATCGTCTGGAAGGGCGGGGTCCCCACCACCCCGACGCTGCCGGACGCCGCGCCGCCGGCCTCCGACCCCAACTGGGAGCGCGTGGACCGCACCGCGGCGGGCGCCGCGTTCTACACCCTGGGCACCACCTGGCACTTCGCCGCGGCGGCCCAGTACACGCTGCTGGTGCCCGGCGGCGAGCCGCACGTCTCCGACAAGGTGGGCTTCTGCTTCTTCGACACGTGGGGCGGCGGGATCACCTCCTACTACCCGTCCTCGAACCCCAGCCCGTACGGCTCCTACTGGTGCTACTCGCCGGGTGACGGCTCCAAGGTCGTGCGCATGGGCCTGTCACCGGGCCTGGGCGACTACTACTGGTCGCAGCTCAAGTACCAGTGGGTCGACGTCACCGACCTCCAGCCCGGCCAGTACACGCTGCGCGGGGACGTGAACCCGACGGGCGTGCTGCTGGAGCAGGACAAGACCAACAACCGCCTGGACGACGTGCGCACCATCCCCGGCCCCACGGCCAGCAGCGCCGCCGAGCAGACCGCGCAGGGCCAGGCCGTGCAGGTGCCGCTGAGCGGCACGATCGTGGGCCCGTCCATCCCGGCCCGCAAGAGCGACCAGGGCATCTGCGCAAGCGACACGGACCGAACCGTCACCGTCGAGCAGTGCTACGCCACGACCACCGCGGACGGGCCGCTCACGTTCAAGGTGCTGGGCGCCCCGGCGCACGGCACGGTGAAGATCGCCCAGAACGGCGCGCAGGGCGCGACGGCGACCTACACCCCGGACGCCGGCTTCTCCGGCTCCGACAAGTTCACTTACCGCACCACCGACGCCCGCGGCCTGGTGAGCCAGCCCGCCACGGTGAACGTCGACGTACAGGCGCCGGGCGGCGGTGGCGGCGGCGGTGGCGGCGGCGGGACCACCGGCGGCGGCGGCACCGCGTCCAAGGTGCGCGTGAGCCTGCGGACCATCGGCGGCGTGCACCTGCGGAAGGTCGTGCGGCTCAAGGTGGCCGTGAAGAACGCCTCCCGTCTCAAGGTCACCCTGCAGGTGCGCCGCGGGAAGAAGACCGTCAACGCCATGACCCGGACCTTCGGCAAGACCGGCGGAGTGGTCGCGTTCACCCCCCGCACCGCCGGTACCTACGTGCTGCGCCTGCGGTACACGGTGGGCGGGAAGACGTACTTCAGCGCCCCGCTGACCCTCCGGCTGGGGAGCTGAGGATGCCCGGCACGGAGGCCGGCACCGGCTTCACCCGCCGCCGCCGGCTCGCGCTGGGCGGCGGCGGGGCGCTGGGCCTGGCGTTCGCCGGCCGCGCGTCCGCCGCGGCACCCGCCGCGGAGGCGGCGGTGCCGTTCCACGGTGCGCGGCAACCGGGGATCCTCACGGCCCCGCCCGGCCGCCTGGCGTTCGCCGCGTTCGACCTCACGCCGCAGGGCTCGCGGGACCTGGAGACGCTCCTGCGCGACTGGACGGCCGCCGCGGAGCGGCTCATGGCCGGGAGGGTGGTGGGCGTGCCCGCCTCGCCGGCGGCGGCGCCGCCGGACCCCGGCGAGGCCGTCGGCCTGGCCCCCGCGCACCTCACGATCACGATCGGCCTGGGACCGGGCGCCTTCGCCCGGGGCACCGGGCGGGCGGGGCTGCATCCCGCCGGGCTGGAGCCGCTGCCGGTCTTCCAGGGCGACCGCCTGGACCCCGCGCGCTCGGGCGGGGACCTGTGCGTGCAGGCCTGCGCGGACGACGCCCAGGTCGCGTTCCACGCCGTGCACGCCCTGGCGCACCTGGGGCGCGGCGCGGTCACGATGCGCTGGCTGCAGACCGGCTTCACGCGCTCGCACTCCGGCAGGGGCCCGCACCCCACCCCGCGCAACCTCCAGGGGTTCCGCGACGGCACCGCGAACATCGCGCCCACCGAGGCGGCGGCCCTGCGCCGGCACGTCTGGGTGGGGCCGGAGGGCCCCCGGTGGCTCCGCGGCGGCACGTACCTCGTGGCGCGCCGCATCCGCATCCACATGGAACGCTGGGACGCGACGCCCCTCTCCCAGCAGGAGGGCGTGATCGGGCGCAGGAAGGACACCGGCGCGCCGCTCACCGGCGTGCACGAGCGCGACGTCCCGGACTTCTCGGCCAAGAACGGCCAGAGCTTCCTGCCGGTCATCCCGATGAGCGCGCACATCCGGCAGGCGCACCCGGTGAACAACCGCGGCGTGCGGATGCTGCGGCGCGGCTACTCGTTCGCCGACGGCGCCGACCCCGGCACCGGGGACCTGGACGCCGGGCTGTTCTTCATCGCGTTCGTGCGCGACCCGTTCCGGCAGTTCGTGCCGGTCCAGGCCCGCCTGGCCGCGAGCGACGCGCTCAACGACTTCATCCAGCACCGCTCGAGCGCGGTGTTCGCCGTGCCGCCCGGGGTGTCGCCCGGCGGGGTCGTGGGCGGCGGCCTCTTCGCATAGGGGCCGGGGAGAACCGCGGCCGCCCCCAAACGACGAGTGCGGGGACCATGGGGGCGGCGCGGGTCGCGGCGGCGGGCCGAGGGGGAAGGCCCACCACCGGGTGCTACCGGGGTGTCGCTGCCACGAGGGGGGTCCCGGGCGGCCGGACCTGGGGGGTGAGGCCGCCCGGATGGGTCTCGGGGTTAGGCGTCCTCCCCGAGGAACTTCTTCACGTCCAGACCGCGCTCCTCCATGATGCGGCGGAACGTGTCCAGCATCTCCTCCGGGTAGTCCGGAAGGCCGCCCTGGTCCAGCAGCTGCTGGGCGCGGGCCTTGATGCGGGGGCCGAAGTCCCAGTCGTCGTCGTTGATGAGCCGCTTGATCTCGCGCTCGGGCCAGGACACGACGCCCGGGTCGCGGCTGAACTGCGCGGCGAGGCGGTCGATCTCCTCGAAGCGGCCGTCCAGCGGGGCCTGCTCCTGGATCATCCCGGCCTGCTTCTGCCACTCCACGAGCTCCGGCTCGATGTGGAGCGGGTTGCGGAACTGGTCGTCGTGGAAGAGCTTCTCGAACTTGAGGCGGACGCGCTGGCCACCGGCCTTGACGTCCTCGTTCGGGTAGCCGACGACGTGCGCCCAGGTGAACTTGTACTCCGGCGGCAGGCCGAAGGCCTTCTCGACGCCGCCCGGCTTACGGCCGAAGGCGATGAGGCTCTGCGACACGCCGAGCGCCTGGCCGGCGATCATGGCGTTCGCGACCGCGAGGCCGGACTCGAACCGCAGCAGGGTGTCCGTGCGCTCCGTGGGGAACGACATGAGCCGCGGGATCGTCTGGGTCATCGAGAACTCGTAGTTCCAGCCGTGGTACTTCGTGAGCGCGCCGGACAGGGCCAGGGTCGAGAGGCCGTCGTTCGCGCGGCCGTACCAGGCGTTGAGGTTCGTCACCCAGAAGATGAGGTGCGACGCCTGGTTGATCATCTGGACGTTGAACCCGGAGACGCACTCCTCGATCTCGTCCCACATGTCCGTCGTGCGGCGGTTCACGACGATCGCCTCGGTGGCGTTGATGTTGCCCTGGCAGGACTGGAGGCGTCCGGCCTGCAGCATCGTCTTGATCTTCCAGTCCTCGACGACCTTCTCGGGGTCGTAGTACCGGATGGTGCGGCGATCACCGATCGCCTGGAGCACCGGCGTCGTCGGGATGTCGGCCGGGGTAGGCAGCGTGGACATCGTGAGTGGTCTCCTCGAGGTCGGTCCCGGCAATCGGCGCCTCCGATTGCCTGTGTTCCATTACCCGAAGCATATATCAGGCTTTGTGTCTCCTGCTACCAGTAGCGGACATGTCGCGGCCGATCGCCATCCGGGGGCCCGGGAAACCCCCGATGGCGACCCCCGGGGACGGCCATAGCCTCGGGATGCCCACGTCCCCGGACGGGTTCCCCGACAGCAGGAGGTAGGACGTGCCCGACAAGCGCCTCGCGAGCGCCCTCGTCGCCGTCGTGGCGGCCGCGGCGGTCGCCACCGGCGTCAGCACCGCTGCCAAGGCCCCCAGCCCGCGCACGCTCGTGCGCAAGAACTGCGGCGGCTGCCACACCATGAAGGCCGCCGGCATCCACGGCACCTTCGGGCCCAACCTCGACAAGGCGAAGCCCACCAAGGCCGAGGTCATCCAGCGGCTCAAGAACGGGGCCACCGGCATGCCCGCCTTCACCTTCAACAAGAAGACGCGGCTCGCCATCGCGGACTACGTGTCCAAGAAGACCTGACGGCACCCCGCAACGATCGAGGGCGGCCTCCCGGCCGCCCTCGATGGAACCTCGTCTCCCGGCGGCGCTAGGCCTTCCGGGGCGGCTTGCCCTCGTGGTCGCACAGCTCCGGGTGCCAGCGGTGGAAGTGGTTCTTGTGCTGGCCCGACAGCGACCCCTCGGGGAAGTTCTCCTCGTAGAAGTCGGGGTCGACGTGCTGCGCCTGGCAGGTGAGCCGCTGGTACATGGGGTCCAGGTACGCCGGGAACCGGCCGTACGTGTCCCACACGTACTGGCAGTAGTCCTTCACCATCTCGACGGTCTCCTCGTGGGGCCGCGGGATGGCGTTCACGAACTGCTCGTTGTTCTTGTACGGCTTGGGGACGTCCTCGTCCATGGCCGACCACTTCATGGCCATGAAGGCGTCCACCGCCTCGTGCATGTCCTTGTAGTACGGCGGGGTGAAGGCCTCGAAGTAGCCGTCCCGGCCCACCGCGAAGCTGTTGCCCTGCTTGTCCTCGAGGAACCGGAAGCCCAGCCCCGGGACGTCGCCGCCGCCCATCACGAACTTCGGGAGGTAGCCGGTGAACGTCCAGCCGCCCAGGCCCAGGGCCTGGAGGGCGAGGTTGAGGTTCTGGCACATGAAGGCCTGCTCGACGACCATCATCGACAGGACGCGGGTCTCGAGCTCCATCATGCCCATGCGCCGTGCCGGGTCGACGCGTCCCTGGTCGATCCACTTCTGCAGGCCGGCGGACTCCCACCCGCGCTGCTCGTCGACGATCGAGAACTTGTACGACCGCGCCAGGTAGATGAACAGGACGTTGATGTACTCCATCGTCATGTTCGTCACCGGCACGAACAGGCTCGTGCCCGGCTTGTTGGCGTTCCACTGGTTGAAGTCGAACAGCCCCGGGAGGGTGGTCGGCAGCTCGGCGCGGCCGTCCTTGAGCTTCACCCGGGCCCGCCGGAACAGGTCGACCAGGAAGTCGGCCTGCTGCTCCACGGGCTTGCCCGACAGCGTCGAGATCTCGCCCGGCTCCGGGACCATCCCGAAGATGTTCAGCCACCACAGGCCCTCGTCGTTCGACCAGAACAGCTCGGTGCCGTGGTTGCTGCACGCGCTCGGCCAGGTCCGGTTCGTCCACTGAACGAGCGTGGACATCCCGCGGGCCGGGTCGAGGTCCGCAAGCGCGAGGCCGTTGAGCCCCGTCGCCGCCATCACCAGCAGGGCCTCCTCGAGCTCGCTCAGCGCGACCGGCTCGTAGGGGCTCGAGTAGGCGATGACGTCCGACTCGACGGTCATGCCGAGCGCGACGCGCCGGCTCTTCCGGTCGAAGACGGACTGGAAGTACGGGTAGGACAGTGCGTCCATGAAGCCGGCGGGGGCGCTGCTCAGCACACCCAGCGGGTCCAGTCGGGGCGTCTCGTCAGTCCTCACGTCGATCCTCCAAAAACACGGGGCCCCGGTGTCCCGGGGCCCCGCAGTGGTCGGTACTACCGCTTCACGACGATGCCCGCGGCCTCGCGGTCGAAGGTGTCAGCGGTAATCCCCTCGTCGCGCAGCTTGACCTTCTGCACGCGCTCGGTGGGGGTCTTCGGGAGCGTGTCCACGAAGCGGATGTAGCGCGGAACCATGAAGTACGGCATGCGCTCGGCCATCCAGTGGGTGAACTCCACCGGGTCGGGAGCCTCGCCCTCGGGGATGCAGACGATCATGATCTCGTCCTCCGAGGAGGCGCCCTCGCCCGCCTTCACGCCGATCGCCGCGGCCTCCTTGATGTTCGGGTGGTCGGAGACCTGGCGCTCGACCTCCATGGAGCTCACGTTCTCACCGCGGCGGCGGATGTAGTCCTTCACGCGGTCCATGAAGTAGATGTAGTCGTTCTCGTCCATGCGGCCGAGGTCGCCCGTGTGGAGCTTCAGGTTGCGGAAGTCCTCGGCGGTCTTCTCCGGCATGCCGTAGTAGGCGCGCATGACGATGTTCGGGATCTTCATGTCGACGACGATCTCGCCCGGCGTGTTGCGGGGGAGCTCGCGGTCGGTGCCCGGCTCGACGACGGTGACCTCGTAACCGGGGTTCGCCTTGCCGATGGAGCCCGGCACGGGCGGCTGGGTGGGGTCCATGTAGGTGGCCATACCCGTCTCGGTCAGGCCGTAGCCCTCGATGAAGGTGACCCCGAACCGGTCCTGGAACTCGTAGTAGATGTCCTTGGGCGTCGGCGCGGCGAACACGGTGTGGACCTTGTGCGACTTGTCGAGGTCCGACGCCGGGATGTTGTAGATGAAGTAGCTGACCGCGCCGATCGAGTTGAAGATCGTGGCCTCGGCGTCGATCACCTGCTGCCAGAACTGGGAGCTGGAGAACCGCTCGACGTAGGCGACGCGGCCGCCGGCCACCAGGGCCGGGTAGCCGGAGAGCACCTGCGCGTTGCTGTGGAACAGCGGCAGGCAGGAGAAGAACGTGTCCTCGGAGAGGTCGGCGACGCTCTTCTTGGCGGTGGCCGAGATGACCTCGAGCAGGCCGCGCGCCGAGAAGTAGTCGGCCGCGTTCTGCTTGATCACGCCCTTGGAACGGCCGGTGGTGCCCGAGGTGAACATGATGCGGGCGTCGGCGGTCCAGGAGTACTCGACACCGTCGGGCTCGTTGTCCGGGGCGGACATGAGCTCCTCGAGGGTCTCCCACTTGAGGCTCGGGTCAGGGCCGTTCTGGCCGCCCGTCTTCATCACGATCACGTGCTCCAGCTTGGGGAGCTCCGCCTTGATGAGGTCGAGCCGGTCGAGGTAGATGTCGGAGATGAAGAGCTTCTTCGCCTCGACCAGGTTGATGGTCCAGGAGAGGAAGTCGCCCTTGTACGCCGTGTTGATGGAGCTCATCACGGCGCCGGCCTTGAGGATGCCGTACCAGACGGGGAGGAACTCCTCGCAGTTCGGCAGCATCACGGACACCGACTCGCCCGGCTGAACACCACGGGCGATGAGGGCGTTCGCGACCCGGTTGGACCGTGCGTTGACCTCGCCGTAGCTCACCCACGGGTTGCTGGCGAACTTCAGGTACGGGCGGTCCGGAGTCTTCGTCGCGTGATCGCGGAGGATCTCCGCCAGGACCCACTTGGTGGGGTCCTCCTTGGTGTACCAGTCGGTCCAGTCGGCCATATGCGTCCTCGGTGGTTTCTGGGCGGTTCGGGGTCCGGGCGCGTACGCGGGTCCCCGCGCGTGTGGTCTGCGAAAAACGTATCAGGTGACACGTATTTCATGCAATGAGACTCCGGCGTCCGACGGGGGTCGATCCCGCGCCGGCCCGCCCCGGACGTCGCGGCGGTCCCGTGCCGGCGCCCGGTTTTCGTCACGGCCGTCACGAGACGGCCGAGAACCGAGCATATCGGCCCGGAGGCCGGTTATGACTCGCTCTCGGATCCGTTCCCGGCGGCGAGCGCGCGCTCGAAGGCCTCCTCGACCAGCGCGAGCATCACGGGCACCCACACCGCGTCCTCGGCGGGGTCCTCCGGCGGGTCTCCCGCGGCGAGGTCCCGGGCGGCCGCGGCGGCGCGCGGCGCGTCCTGCGGGCCCAGCACCAGGAGCGCCTCGCGCGCCCACGCGCGCGTCTCCATGTCACCGGTGCGCCGGGTGAGCCGGTCGAGGGCGTCGCCGTCCTCCCCGGCGTCCACGTACTCGGCGATCTCGGGCGCGAAGTCCTCGGGATCCAGGTCCAGCAGCGCGACGGCCGCAGCGCCCACGGCCCGCGCGGCGGCCACCGCCGCCCCCCTGCCGCCCTCGGCCACCGCGGGCTCGGCCTGCACGAGGACGCGCTCGGCGCGGGCCAGGGACAACGCCAGCTCCTGGGCGGCGCGCACCACCAGGGCGCGGGCCAGGGGGTTGCCCGGATCGTCGGTCTCCGCCCACGCCACCGCCGTGTCCAGGTCGGCGGCGTCCCGGTCCGTCGCCCGGGCGCGGTGCATCCGCAGCGCGGCGAGCGTCGAGGCCGACAGCTCCGGCCACAGCGCCTCGGCCGCGTCGGCCACCAGGCGGTCCAGCCGCTCCGGCGGCGTGCCGGGGGTCTCCAGGGCGGCGGCGAGCGCCGCAACCTCCTCCCCCACCACGCCGCGCGGGAACGCCAGCCCGGTGCGGCGCAGCACGCGGGACAGCACCTCGCGGGGCTCGGACGTGCCCATCTCAGACCACCCCGTGCTCGATCTCGCCGATCCCGTCGATCGCGATGCGGACCGTGTCGCCCGGCGACAGGAACCGGGGCGGGTCGAAGCCCTTGCCGACCCCGGCGGGCGTCCCGGTGGCGATCACGTCACCCGGCTCGAAGGTGACGGTGCGCGAGAACCAGCTGATGAGCTTGGGGACCGGGTGCAGCATGTCCGCCGTTGAGCCGTCCTGGCGCAGTTCGCCGTTCACCCAGGTGCGGATGCGCAGGGCGTGCGGGTCGGGGATCTCGTCGGCGGTCACGACCCACGGCCCCATCGGCGCGAACGTGTCGCAGCCCTTGGCGCGCGCCCACTGGCGCTCGGTCTTCTGCAGGTCCCGGGCGGAGACGTCGTTGACGATCGTGTAGCCGAAGACGTGGTCCATGGCGTCGGCCTCCGCCACGCCCTTCGCGGTGCGGCCGATCACCACCGCCAGCTCGCCCTCGTAGTCCAGCTGACCGGTCACGTCCGGGTGCACCACGGGGCCGTCCGGCCCGGTCACCGCGGTCACCAGCTTGCTGAACAGCTGGGGGTCCGGCGGCGCCTCCTCGCGCATCTCCGCGGCGTGGAGGGCGTAGTTCCTCACCACGCCCAGGAGCTTCACGGGGCGCAGGGGAGCCGTTAGGCTGACGCGGTTCAGCGGCACCGGGGGGCCAGCCTCCCCGGCGTCACCGCCACGGATCAGCGTCACGAGGTCCGGTGCGGCGAGGGGGATGACGTGGTCACCCTCGACCCGGCCGACACGGGGCGTGCCCGCGTCGAGGAACGTGCACAGGCGCATGCCTTCGATCCTCGCACACGGGCGCAGCGGTCCGCGGATCCCGCCAGGGGGGCCCACATCTCGTCAGGAGTGCAGGAAGTCCAGGCCGGTGACGGCACGCCGGGGCGCGGCAGCGCGGTCGGGCGGGTGCTGCTCGGCCTCGCGAACGCCCTTCGCCTGAGCCCCAACGGCCTCACCCTGCTGGGGTTCGCGGGGGTGTGCGGCGTCGCCGCGCTCATCGTGACCCGCCAGTGGGTGCTCGCCGGGTTCGCCTACGTGGCGTTCAGCCTCGCCGACTCGCTCGACGGGACGCTCGCGCGGGCGCAGGGCCGCTCCACGACGTTCGGGGCGTTCCTGGACTCCACGCTGGACCGGCTCGCCGAGGGCGTGATCCTGGGCGCGCTGGGCGTGGTGTTCGCCCGCGACGGCCAGGACCTCGCGGTGGCGGCGTGCTTCGCGGCGCTCACCGCCTCGTTCCTGGTGTCGTACTCCCGGGCCCGGTCCGAGGGCCTCGGCATCGACGACAACAAGGGCGGGCTCATGGGCCGGCCGGAGCGCCTGGTGCTCACCGGGTCCGGCATCTTCATGGGCGGGCTGGGCAGCGTGCTCGAGGTGGTGATCTACATCCTCGCGGTGCTCTCGATCTTCACCGCGGGGCAGCGCGTGTGGCACGTCCGGGCGGCGCTCGCCGACCGCACCGCCGCGGAGTCCGCCGGGCACCGCAAGCGGTGACCGGGCCGCCCCCGGCGGGCGGCGTTCTGCGATATTCCGGAGGGCCGTGAGCGACGCTCTCGCAATCGCGATCGTGTGTCCCACGCCCTGGCCGCCGGGCGACGACCTCGCATGGGCGGTGCAGGCCCAGGCGGACGCCCTCGCGCACGCCGGCCACCGGGTCACCGTGATCGCCCCGGGGGTCACCCGCGCCTCGCTCGCCGCGGGCCGCGCGCTGCTCGCCCGGGCGGAGGCCGGCGACGCCGGCGCCCTGCTCGCGGAGCCCGGCACCCCCCTGGTGGTGTGCGCGGGCCGCGCGATCCGCGCGGGGCGCGCGCGTCACGTCGCGGGGCCGCTCGACCTGGCGGCGGGGCTGGAGGCCGCGCTGCGGCACGGCCCGTTCGACGTGGTCCACGTCCACGAGCCGCTCGCCCCCTCGCCCGCGCTCACCGCCCTGCGGCACACGCCGGCGGCGACGGTGGCCACGTTCCACCGGCCGCTCAAGGGCGTGGCCTTCCTGGGCCCGCTCGTGCAGCGTGCCATCGGCCGCGTGGACGTCCGCATCGCGGGCTCGCGCATCGCCCAGCGGGCGGCGCAGCAGATCCTCCCCGGCGACGACGTCGTCCTGCCCGCATCCGCCGAGGACCCGGGCCCGCCATCCGGGGACGGCATCGCGATCGTCGCGCGCGGCCGCGACCGCGCGGGCCTCCGCTTCGCGCTGGCCGTGGTGCGCGGGCTGCCGGCCGGCGCCCGCGGCACCGTCACGGTGATGGGTCCGCGGGAGGCCCCGTGGCGCACCCGCTCGGCCATCCCCAAGTCGTTGCGCGGCGTCGTGGAGGTCGTGGAGGACACCGGCCCGGATTCCTGGCGCCGGCTGCTGGCCGGGGCGTCGGTGGTGCTGCTGGGCACCGCCGAGGACGTCGACGGGCCCGTGGCCCGCATGGCGATGGCCGGCGGCCGCGTCATCGCGGCGCCCCGCGGCGCGGAGGCCGAGGAGCTGTTGCACCACGGCGAGGACGCCCTGGTGCTGCCGCCGTTCACCCGCGAGGCGTGGACGACGGCCGTCGTGGAGCTGATGGCCGATCCGGGGCGGCGGGCGGCGCTCGGCGCCGGCGCGGTCGCCGCGGTGCCCTCCCCCGCGGAGGCCGCGGAGCGCCTGGACGCCGTCTACCGGGACGCGATCGCCCGCCGCGTGCACCGCCGCACGGACCCCGCGGCGCGGGTGGTCGCCGACCTGCGCGTGCGTCCCTCGGCGAACGCCGACCCGGCGCGCCTGGCCGCCTCCTGCCGCGACGCCGGCCTCGACGTGGTCGCCATCGCCGCCCCGGGCCTGGAGGCCGCCCGCCGGGTCGCGGCCGCCGCGCCGCCCGGGCTCACCGTGATCGTCGGCCAGGAGGTCGCGTCCGCCGACGGGCTGGTGGTGGGCCTGTTCCTCACCGAGGAGGTGCCGGCCGGCCTGCCGTTCGCGGAGACCGCGGCGCGCATCCGCGGCCAGGGCGGGGTGGTGGTCGCCCCGCACCCGTCCACCGGCGACGTGCCGCCGGGCGAGCTGTTGCGGGACCGGGCGGACCTCGTGGACTGCTTCGAGCTCGTGACCGCCGCGGCCGGCCCCGCGGGACTGGAGGCCGGGCGGGCCGCCCGCCGCCTCGGGATCGTGGTGACCGCGGCGAGCGTCACGGCCGTGCCGGACGCCCTCGGCGCGGTGGGCGTGTCGATGCGGCCGTTCCAGGACGGCCGTGACTTCGTGGAGGCGCTGGCCGAGGCGGAGCTGGTGCGCCCGAGGCGCGGCAGGCGGGCCAGGAGGGCACGTGCACGCGATGTTGCGCACGACACCTGAAACGATGACGCGCAGGAACCGGAACAGGGCCGCCAAATATCAGGGGCGTCCATGACCCCGGACCCACCCCGACAGCGCGCCGGCAACCGGCCTCGTCCCCTCCGCCCCGCGGGCCCCTCGGAGCCCGGCGGCACCGGAGGGCCTCCCGGCGACATCCAGGACGCCTACCTCAAGCGGGCGATCGCTGAGCTGAGCCAGCTCAACGACGAGATCGCCGCCTGGGCGGGGCATCACGGCGCCGCGGCCCTGCCGGTGCTGAGCTCCGGCTCCCCCCAGGCCGAGGTCGTGATGATCAAGTGGTCCGCGAGCCTGGCGGAGCGCCAGGAGGGCGTGGCGTTCTTCGGGCGCTCCGGAAGCGCGATCCTCAAGAGCGTCCAGCGGCTCGGCATCGACCCGCTCAGCCTCTACGGGACGCTCTGCGTGAAGCTCGACGACGCCGGGTTCCACCCGGAGTGGCTCGCCCGCGAGCTGCAGATCGTCGCCCCCAAGCTCATCGTGCCCATGGGCGCCCGCGCGGTGGAGGCGGTGAACGCCCTGGGTGTGTCCGGCAGCGTGCCCCTCACCGAGGCGGCCGGTGAGCTGCAGCAGTGGACGCCGGCGACCGAGGCGATCGTCGTGCCCGACATCGACGAGTCGCTCGACGAGCAGAACGCCAAGCGGGCGTTCTGGGCGGCGTTCCGCGCGCTCGGCGACTGGCACCTGGCGCAGCCCCCGTACTGATGCGCGGCGCGGCCGCCGGTGCGGCCCTCGCCGCCACGGCGGCGTACGTCGCGCTCGCGCACCGGCTCCCGTCCCCCGGGGCCGGCGACGGGGCCGCGATCCTGGAGGGCGTCGCGGGCCTGGTGCCCGTGCTCGCCGCCGCGGTGGCCCTGGCGTGGGTGCTGCGCGGACGGGCGGTCCTGGGTTGGGCGGCCGCCGCCGGGCTGGCGGCCGGGCCGCCGGCGTCCTCATGGACACGGAGGCCCTGGCCACGCCGGGCCGGCTGCTCGCCGCTGCCGCGGTGGGCGCCGCGCTGGCGGCGCTGGTCAAGCCGCCTGGGTACCTGCCGTCCTCGCGGCGGTCGCCGGGGTGGTGGACGCGGTCTCGGTGGCGATCGGCCCCACCGGCTACGCGGCGGAGCAGGCCCCGGAGCTCCTGCGCACCGCGGGTCTGCGGCTGCCCGGCTGGGGCGGGCCGCCCGACGGGCTGCTGGGCGCGGTGGACGTCGCGATCCTGGTGCTGCTGGTCGCCGGAGCACGCCGCACGGGCCTGCCTGCGGCCCGCACCGCGGCCGCCTGCGGCCTCGGCGTGGGCCTCGCGCTGGCGGCCGCGGTGCTCCTCGACACCCCGCTTCCGGCGATTCCGGCGGTTTCACTGATGTTCCTGGGGGTGAACGCGACGGCGTTTCACGCTCGTACCGGCAGGGAAGGACCTGGGCGGGCCTGAGGCGTCGGGAGCTTCTGCGAGACTCGCACCCTCGCGGAGTCCCTCCCCGCAGGCCCGCGAGCAAGCCCCAGTGCCTCACCCGCCAGGCCCCCGCCCGAGCGGGCAGCAGCATCGGGTCCACGACGGACCGGTGCCGGCGCGAGGTGCGTGGGGGACACCATGACCAGGAGGTCATCCTGAGGCGCCCGACCGCGGTTTCCCTGATCGTGATCTGCGCAACCGCCCTCGCCGGCTCCGCCGTCGCGCTGGGCGACACCCCCTTCCCCGTCTACGGGGAGACCCCGACCACCACGACGACGACGGAGGCGCCGGCCGCGGCCCCTCCCGTCTCGGTCGTGCCGCCGGGCCCCGCCGGCGTCACGCCAGCGCGAGGCGGAGCTCCTCGCGCGCATCGACACCCTGCGCCGCCAGCTCACCCGTGAACGCGCCCGGCACCTGCGGCAGATTGCGCCGTGCGCGCATCCGCGCAAGCACGTGCGCGACGGTGAACGCCGCCGTCCGGGAGCCGGTGCAGCACGCGCTGGCCCTGGCCGCCGCCATTACTGGCGTGCCGCAGGACAAGCTGCGGCGGGTGGCGACGTGCGAGTCCACGCTGAACCCGCGGGCCGGGAGCGGGCCGCTACATCGGCTTGTTCCAGTTCGACCACCCTGTGGAACCGCACCCTACGCCGGGTTCACACGCACGGACCCCTACGCGTCGGCACTCGCGGCCGCGTGGGCGTTCTCACGCGGGATGCAGTCGCACTGGCCGGTCTGCGGATACCGCTAGACCGGCGGCACCGTCAGGCGGGCCGCGTGAAGCGCGCCACCGCCTCGACGTGCGGCGTCTGCGGGAACATCCACGGGCTGACGTGCATCCAGGCGTAGCCGCCCTCCACGAACCGCGCGGCGTTGTCCGCGAAGGTCGCGGGGTGGCATGACACGTACACCAGGACCGGGGCGCCCACCTCCAGCACGCGGCGCACGGCCTTGCCGGACAGCCCCCCGCGCGGCGGGTCCACGATCACCACGTCGGGGTCCGGCAGCTCGCCCCGGTGCTCGGTCATGACCTTGCCGACGTCGCCGCACATCGCGGTGTAGACGCCCTCGAGGCCGTTGGCCTCGGCGTTGCGGCGTGCGTCCTCGATGGCCTCGGGCACGATGTCGATCGCCACGACGTGCCGCGCGCGCCGCCCGAGCGCGATGCCGATGCTCCCGACGCCGCAGAACAGGTCGTAGAGCACCTGGCCGCCGTCGAGGCCCGCGGCCTGGGCGACCCGCTCGTACAGCCGCCCGGTCATGTTGCTGTTGGTCTGGAAGAACGACGGCGCGGAGAGGCCGAGGGTCACGTCCATGACCGACTCGGTGAACCGGTCGGCGCCGCTCACGATGCGGGTGGGCAGCCCCTGGGTGGTCTCCGCCAGGCCGTCGTTGACGGCGTGCAGCAGCCCCACCACCTCGGGGTGGGCCTCCGCGAGCGGCGCGGCGAGGGTGTCCACGAGGTCCTCGACCCCGGGGGCGGTGACCACGGTCACCAGCAGCTCGCCCGTGCCCACGCCCTCGCGCACCACCAGGTGCCGCAGCTGACCGGACTGGTGGCGCTGGTCGTACCCGGCGATCCCCGACGCGTCCGCCCAGGCGCGCACCGTGTCCCGCACCGCGTTGCCGCGCGGGGTGGCCAGCAGGCACGCCTCCAGGTCGATGACCTCGTCCCACCGGCCCCGGCGGTGGAACCCGAGGACCAGCCGCCCGTCCGGCCCGGGCGCGGCCGAGTACTCCATCTTGTTCCGGTAGCCGAACGGCTCCGCCGCGGGGTCGACCTCGCGCACGTCGACGTCCGGGAGGTGCCCGATGCGGGCAAGGTGCTCGCGGATCTGGGCGCGCTTGGCGTCGAGGGTCGCGGCGTAGTCCACGTGCTGCAGGCGGCACCCGCCGCACCGCGGGACGTACGGGCAGGGGGGCTCCCGGCGGGCGGGGCCCGCCTCCAGCACCTCCAGCAGGTCGGCCTCGGCGAAGCGCCGGCGCGACTTCCGGACGCGGACCCGGGCGCGGTCCCCGGGCACCGTGTCGGGCACGAACAGCACGAAGCCCTCGTCGCGGGCGACGCCCATGCCGCCGAAGGCGAGGTCCACGACCTCCACCACCAGCTCGTCGTCGCGTTGCGGCCGTCCCACGGGCGGCGGATGATACGCGCCTCGTGCGCGCCCTGGTCATCGAGGGGCCCGTCCTGCGCGGCGGGCGGATCACGACGGGCGTCCTGGAGGTCCGGGACGGCCGCATCGCGGCCCCGGCGCGGCGGCCCGGCGGGGGCGGGTGCGCCTGCCCGGCGGCTGGCTGCTGGCCCCGGGCCTGGTGGACCTGCAGGTGAACGGCCTGGCGGGGGTGGAGGCCGGCGACGACCCGGACGCCCTGGCGCGCATCGCCGCCGAGCTGCCCCGTCACGGCGTGACGGCGTTCTGCTCCACGCTGGTCACCTGAGGATGGCCGGCTACCGGGCGGCCGCCCGCGCGCTGGCTGCGCACCCTGGCCGGCGGACGGCGCCCGGAACCTGGGCGTCCACCTGGAGGGCCCGTTCTGTCCCCTGCTCGTGCCGAAGTACCGCCTGGCCGATGCGCGCTCCGGCCCCGGACGCCGTCGCGGCCCTCCTGCGGCTGTTCCGGCCTGCGGTGGTCACCCTCGCCCCCGAGCTCGAGGGCGTCCCGGAGGCCGTCGGGGTGCTGCGTGCGCGCGGGGTGCTGGTCACCTGGGCCACCGATGCGGGGTGATGGCGGCGGCGGCCTTCGACGCCGGTGCCGATGCTCACTCCACGCGTTCAACGCGATGCCCGGCGGATGGGCCGCGACCCCGGCCCGTGGGGGCGGCGGTCGCGGCGGGGGCGTTCGTCGGCGTCATCCTCGACGGCGTCCACGCCGCCCCCGCAGACGTTCTGCTGCTGGCACGGGCGGTGGGTCCCCGGCTGGTGCGGTCAGCGCCACCGGCCGGCGCCGCCGGGCGAGTACCGGCTGGGCGGCCGCCGGGTCGTGTCCGACGGCCGGGCCGTGCGCGACTGCGACGGCCGAAGCCCGCCGGGAGCGCGGCGACGCTCGCCACCGGCCTCGTCCGTGCTGGGCAGGCCGCCGGGGTGCCGCGCGCAGCAGCTGTGGCGGCGGCGGCGGTCGCGCCGCGGAGGGCGCTCGCCCGCCGATCCGCTGCGGCGGGCGCGCCCGCCGACCTGGTGCTGCTCGACGAGGCCCATGCCGCGCGCGCGACGCTGGTGGGCGGGCGGCCGCGACGACCCGTCCGCGGCGGTTCAGCCGTAGAGCTCCGGGCGGCGGTGTCCGAGCGCCGGGAGGAGGCGCGGATGCGCTTCCTGGGCGACGAGGTCCGTGTCGGCGCAGGCGACGCCCTCGCCGTCGGGGACCTGCGCGATGACGACCCCAGGGGTCCACGATCATCGAAGCGCCCGTGCGAGCGGGTGCGGTTGGCGTGCCTTCGGGCTCAGCGCACGAAGCACTGGTTCTCGATGGCGCGGGCGCGCAGCAGCGGCTCCCAGTGGTCCTTGCCGGTGGCGGCGGTGAAGCCGGCACCGACAGCGCGGTGGTGCCTGGTCCACCAGCGCCCGGTAGAGCTCCGGCATGCAGGTCGTACAGATGGTGAGCCCCAGCCGCAGCCCGGCGACGTCGGCGCAGCCCAGGGCCTCGCCCGCCGCGGAGAAGTCGGACTCCTCGGTAGACGCCGCCCACGGCGACGTCGAACAGGTGGATCTTGCGGTACACCGCCAGGTCCCGGCCGTCCGGCCCCACCAGCACCGTGGTGTTGAAGGTGCGCCGGTCGTCGCCCGGGATCCGCTCGGTGATGCTGCCGGCGTGGATCGCCACGCCCAGCTCGGCCGCCAGGGCCCGGATGCTCGCCAGGGTCGGACCGTCCAGGTCCTCGGCTGCCGCCAGGGTCTCCACGGCATCGTGGGAGGAGGTTCCACTTCTCGGGCAGCACCACCAGCGCCGCTCCCATGCCTGCCGCGCGGCGCACCAGCCGCTCCGCCGCCGCACGGTTCGCGTCGACGTCGCCGCCGGTGGTCATCTGCACCACCGCGGCGCGCGCGTACGGCGCCGCCCCGGTCACGTCGCTACCATCACTTCGTCCCACCGCGTCATCACAAGGAGCCTCGCATGTCGGCCGAGATTCTCTCTCGTATCGAGGACGTGCTCGACCAGATCCGCCCCGCACTCCACTCGGACGGCGGCGACGTCGAGCTCGTGGAGTTCGACGAGGAGGGCTTCGTCCACCTCACCATGCACGCAGCAGCGCGCGGCGGCTGCCCCATGTCGACCGCCACCCTGTCCCTGGGCATCGAGGCAAGGCGGCTGCGCCGCCAGATCCCCGAGGTCGAGGGCGTCATCACGGTCTGAGCCGGTCCGCCGGGCACCGCCCGGCGCCAGGGCGTGGAACGGCGAGGGGCCCGCGATCGCGGGCCCCTCGCTGGGAGTCGGGTCGCTCCCTCTGCCGTATCGGGGTGCCCGGATTTGAACCGGGGACCTCTCCGACCCGAACGGAGCGCGCTACCAAGCTGTGCCACACTCCGCCGTAACGGCCGTAGGTACCGAGGACATGGCGCCGCGCCACCTCCCCCACACGGTTCCGCCCCCGCCCGCTGCGACGGTTCAGTGTTGGCAAGGCCGTCCGGTAACACGGTTGTGTCACGTCTGGTCCACCGGGTACGTTGAACCACCGCGGATCGTTCCCCGGTTACTCGTTCCCGATGTCACACGCGCCCTCGACACCCGACGCCGCCGCTCCGCGCCCCTCCAGGGTCCCGGGGATGGCCGCGTGGCGCGCCGCGCGGGGACGCCGGCCGTGGCTGCAGGAGATCGCGATCTTCGGGATCGCCCTGGTCGTCTACCAGGTGTCCCGCATGCTGGTCATCGGCGAGCCGAGCACCGCGTTCCAGAACGCGGCGGGCCTCATCGACTTCGAGAAGAGCTCCGGGCTGTTCGTCGAGCTGTCCATCCAGCAGTGGCTGCTCAACCACCTGGCCCTCACCAGCGCGCTGAACAAGTTCTACATGCTCGGCCACTGGATCATCACGCCGCTCTTCTTCGTGTGGCTGTACAAGCGCCGCCGCCGGGTCTACCCCTACGTCCGCAACGCCTTCCTGGCCGCCAACGCGATCGCCCTGTCGGTGTTCGTGGTGCTGGTGGCCCCGCCGCGCCTCATCAACGGCGACGGGTTCGTGGACACCCTCCGGGGTCAGCAACATCGACCTCCACGGCGGCGTCCTCTCCGGCCTGTTCAACCCGCACGCGGCCGTGCCGTCCATGCACTTCGGGTACGCCTTCATGATCGGCGTGGTCGCCGTGCTGCTGCAGCACTGGGCGCTGCGGCTCCTGGCGCTCAGCTACCCGGCCCTCGTGTTCCTCACGATCACCGGCACCGCGAACCACTACGTGTTCGACAGCCTCGCCGGGGGCACGGTCATCGCCGCGGGCTTCGTGGCGGTGCAGGCCTGGCAGTACGTGTGGCCGGCCCTGCGCACCGCTCCCGCGGTCGCGGCGCTGCGCCGCGGCGCCTGACGCCGGGCGGGCCGCCCGGGCCCCCGTGTCCCGAACCTGAGGAATGCTCGCAGCGTGCACCCGGAACGGGCCACATCGTCCGGTCCGGGCGCTTGAATGCCCCTCGGCGATGGAGCTACCCTCATCGACATGGACGCACGAACCGTCGGGACGTCGCGAGCAGGATGACGACACCTCCCGGCGCGTGCGCGAGCGGTCCGCAGCGGCCCCGCCTCTCGAGGCGAGCGGGCCCGGCAGGGGACGCGGGCCGCACCACCGTCGAGGAGGTACCGATGGCAGTGCACCTCACCCCGGACGAGCTGTCCGAGGCGACCGGCCTCTCCCGCAAGGAGGTCGTCCGTCTCTGCGTCCAGGAGGCCGTACCGATCTACAACGGCCGGATCGACAAGACGTTGTTCGTCAACTCGATGAGCGCCTCCGGCAGGCGTCTCCCGGAGGGAGCCGAGAGCCTCATGCTCGAGCAACCCTCCCTGGGCTGACCCGGGCCCACACGACCACCGGCCGGGGTCGCGCCATCCCCCGAGCCGGACACCCGACCAAGAAGGCCGGCCCGGCGCTCGTCGCCGTCGCCGGCCTTCTGCTGTTCGCGACCGCGGCCCCGCGGCCGCGGCGCCCAACGCGGCCCAGCGGGCGCTCAACGCCTGGACCGCGCAGCACGCGGACACCGGCGCCGCCGTGTGGCGGCTCGACCCGGGCCGCACCCCCGTCGTGGTGGCGGAGCACACCCCCGACGCGCCGCAGCTGCCGGCGTCGGTGATGAAGCTGGTCACCAGCGGCGGCGCCCTGCTGAGCCTGGGCCCCTCGTTCCGGTTCCGCACCAGCATCTACACCTCGGCGAACGCGGTGCGCGACGGGAGGGTGCTGCGCGGCACCGTGTACCTCAAGGGCTCCGGAGACCCGGTGCTGGCGACCCCCGCCTACGCCAGGGCGTACCTGGAGGGCCGCGGCGGCGTGTTCAACGGCATCACCCGTGAGCTGTCCGCCGGGGGCGTGCGCCTGGTGCGGGGCCCCATCGTCGCCGACGAGTCCCTGTTCGACAGCCGCCGCACCGGCCTGCAGTGGCGCAGCTACTACACGCTGTACTCCCCGCCGCTGTCCGCCCTCAACGTCAACCAGAACCACCAGGGCGACGGGCAGGCGCGGTACGTGCCGGACTCCGCTGGTGGCGGCCGCCGCCAGGCCGCGCCAGCCGCAGCGGCATCGGCATGGCGCCCTCCGCCCGGCCGCACGCCCGCAACCGCCGGGTCACCGCGGGCACGGTCGTCTCGCCGCTCTCGGCGATCCTCACGGTCATGAACTACCGAGAGCGACAACTTCATCGCCGAGGCCGCGCGATCGGGCGCGTACGGCGGCCGGGCGGGCACCAGCCAGGAGGGCGCCGCGGTGACCGTCCGGCTCCTCTCGGAGCTCGGGGTCATGGGCGCCAATGACCGCGTGGTCGACGGCTCCGGCCTGTCGCGCGCCAACCGCCTCACGGCCAACACCCTGGTGCGGCCTTCGCCGCGGCCGACGCCCAGCCGCAGTGGGGCGACGCCCTCATCGACTCGCTGGCCACCGGCGGCACGGGGACCCTCATCCGCCGCTTCAAGGACCCGTCGATCCGGAGCCGGGTGCACGGCAAGACCGGCTACATCGACGGGGTGTCGGCGCTCGCCGGCGTCGCCGAGAGCCCGTCCGGGGTGCGCTACGCCTTCGCGTTCCTCATGAACGACTGGGACATCACCGGCGCCAAGGCCACCCAGGACCGCATCGTGACCATGCTCGCCAAGGGCGCGATGGACCCGCCGGCCCAGCCCGGGGTCACGACGCGGTAGGCACCGGGGCGTCCCCGGCGAGCACCGCGGTGAACGCCGCGGCGTCGATGACCGGGACGCCGAGGGACTCCGCCTTCGCGAGCTTCGACCCGGCCCCCGGTCCGGCGACCACGAAGCTCGTCTTCTTGGAGACCGAGTCCGTGGCCTTCCCGCCGGCGGCGGCCACCGCCGCCCGGGCCTCGTCGCGCGTGTAGCCCTCGAAGCCCCGGTGACCACCACCGTGCAGCCCGACAGGGGCCCGTCGCCCGCCGGGCGGGACGGCCCCTCCTGCCGCATCTGCAGCCCGGCCGCCCGCAGGCGCTCCAGGGTCGCGCGGTTCGCCTCGCTGGAGAGGAAGTCGAGCACGGACCCCGCCACGACGGGCCCCACGCCCTCGGCCTCGGCGAGCTCGTCCTCGGACGCTGCGAGCAGCTCATCCAGCGACGGGACCACGTCGGCGACGGCCTGGGCGGTGATGTCCCCCACGTGGCGAATCCCGAGGGCGTTCAGGACGCGCGCCCAGGGCCGCTCGCGGGACGCGTCGATCGCGGCCAGCAGGTTGTTCACCGAGGTGTCCTTGAAGCCCTCCAGGGCCAGGAGCGCGTCCCGGTGGCCCGCCAGGTCGTAGATGTCCGCGAAGTCCCGCACCAGCCCCACCTCGTACAGGCGGGCGACGGTCTTCTCGCCGAGGCCCTCGATGTCCATCGCCGACCGGGACACGAAGTGCTCGATGCTCTGCACGATCTGCGCCGGGCACGCGCGGTTGGGGCAGAACATGCGGACCTCGCCCTCGGGCTGCACCACCTCGAACGGCAGGGTGTCCGGCATCACGAACTCGCGCTCGCTGCCGTCACGGTCCTGGGTGAGCGGGGCCACGACCTGGGGGATCACGTCGCCGGCGCGCTGCACGATGACCCGGTCGCCGATGCGCAGGTCCTTGCGGGCGATGTCCTCCTGGTTGTGGAGGGTCGCCTGGCGCACGGTGACGCCGCCCACCGTGACCGGCTCCATCACCGCGTACGGGATGAGGGCCCCCGTGCGGCCCACGTTCACCGGGATGTCCAGCAGCCGGGTGGTCGCCGTGGTGGGCGCGAACTTGTAGGCCACGGCCCAGCGCGGCGCGCGGCCCACCGACCCCACCGCCGCCTGCACGTCGAGGCGGTCGATCTTCACCACCGCCCCGTCGATGTCGAACTCCAGCTGGGCCCGGCGCTCCTCCCAGCGGGTGCACGCCGCGGCGACCGCCGCGATGTCGCGCTCCACCGTGATGTCCGGGTTCACCGGGAAGCCCGCCTCCCGCAGCCACGCCAGGAGCTCCTCCTGGGTGCCGACCTCCAGCCCGTCGGCGGCGCCGACCGCGTAGCACCAGATCGCCAGGGGCCGTTCCGCGGTCACGCGCGGATCGGTCTGCCGCGGCGGCGTTCCGCGGGTTCGCGAAGGTCGGCAGCCCGGCGGCGGCGCGGGCGGCGTTGAACTCCGCGAAGGGGGCGAGCGGCAGGTAGACCTCCCCGCGCACCTCCACCAGCCGCGGCGTCCGCTCCGGCGGGGTCCCCAGGCGGGCGGGGATGCTCGCGATGGTCCGCAGGTTCGCGCTCACGTCCTCGCCCACCGCGCCGTCGCCCCGGGTCGCGCCGCGCACGAACCGGCCGTCCCGGTAGGTGAGGGAGATCGCCAGCCCGTCGATCTTCGGCTCCACCACGAACCGGGGGGCGTCGTCCTCGGCGCCGGCGGCGCGCATCGCGTCGCGCAGGCGGCGGTGCCAGTCCAGCAGCTCCTCCTCGCCGCGGGCGTTGGCGAGGCTCAGCATCGGGACCTCGTGCCGCACCGGCGCGAACTGCTCCGCCGCACCCGCCCCGACCCGCTGGGTGGGGCTGTCGGGGGTCAGCAGCTCCGGGTGGGCCGCCTCCAGGGCCTGCAGCTCCCGCATCCAGCCGTCGTAGACCGCGTCGTCGACGGTCGGCGCGTCCAGGACGTAGTAGTCGTGGTTCGCACGACCGATGAGGTCCCGCAGCTCGTCGGCACGCGCGGCGGGGTCGGTCATGGCCCCAGCAGGATCCCGCGCAGCTCGTCCGCGGTGTCGCAGATGGCGTCCGGCGCCTCGGGCGCCAGCAGCTCCCGGGCGAAGAAGCCCCAGGTCACGCCGATCGCCGCCATGCCCGCCGCCTTGCCGGCCCGCAGGTCGAACGGGGAGTCCCCCACGTAGCAGGCGTTCGCGCCGTCGCTGCCCAGCCGCTCGAGCGCCAGGTGCAGGGGCGCGGGGTCCGGCTTGTGCCGGTCGGAGTCGTCGGCGGTGATGATCACATCGAAGAAGTCCTGCAGCGGCAGGCTCTCCCACGCCAGGTCGACGGCGTCGCGGGTCTTGGAGGTGATGATGCCCAGGGACCGCCCCGCGTCCCGCAGCTCGGCGAGGAGGGCCTCCATGCCGTCGTAGGCGCGCAGCAGCGCGGCGGTGTTCGCGTGGTTCCACACCCGGTACACCCGGTACAGCTCCTCGGCCCGGTCCTCCGAGAACGTCCGCATCTGGTCGATCAGCGGCCGGCCGACGTTCGCGACCAGGCGCTCGTCGGTGAGCTCCTGGCCCAGCACGGTCCGCACCGCGTGGCGGTGGGACTCCCGGATGAGCGCGACCGAGTCGATGACGGTGCCGTCCAGGTCGAACAGGACGGGGTCGTAGGGGCCTGCGGTCATGCGTCCTCCCAGGGCATCAGAGCGCCCGCGGCGAGCAGCCGGGAGAGCGCCTCCAGGCCCGCCTCGTCGGTGAGCTCGAAGTGCAGCGGCGTCACCGAGATCTCCCCGTCCTCGATCGCCGCGAAGTCCGTGCCGGGCGCCGGGTGGTACGAGGGGGTGCCGCCGTAGATGTTGTAGCGCCGCCTGGTCCCCGAGGTCTCGTGCAGCTCGAGCGCGTCGTTGTAGATGCGCCGGCCCAGGCGCGTGGCGCGGGCCCGCGGCGGGTCGTGGGCGGGCCGCGCCGGGCCGTTGATGTTGAACAGCACGTCGCGCGGGAAGCCCTGGGCGGAGACGACGGGGACCAGGCGCGCGGCGAACTCCGCGACCGCCCGGAAGTCGTAGCCCGCCGCGTCGCCCCGCTTGCTCCACTCCCCCGCGTACTCCTGGGACACGGCGATCGCCGGCCAGCCCAGCAGGACGCCCTCGAAGGCCGCGGCCACGGTGCCGGAGTAGGTGACGTCGTCGCCCAGGTTGTGCCCGAGGTTGATGCCGCTCACGACGATGTCGGGGACGCCGTCCTCCAGGAACCCGAGCATCGCGAACCGCACGCAGTCGACGGGGGTGCCGTCGGTGGCGTACGCCCGGGAGCCGTCCGGCAGCGTGACCTCGTCGATGTGCAGCGGCGAGTGGATGGTGATGCTGCGCCCGATGGCGCTGCGGTTCCGGTCGGGGGCGATCACGCTCACCCGCCCCACGCGGTCCAGGGCCTGCTTCAGCGCGAACAGCCCCGGGGAGTCCACCCCGTCGTCGTTGGTCACCAGGATGTGGGTCATGTGCCGGCGGCGAGTATGGCACGGGGCCCGGGCGCCCCGTCCCCGGGGTAGCGCACCGCCACGAGGGTGAGCGGATGGGCCGGCGCCGTCGGGCCGGCGGCGGACCGCGGCGCCCCCTCCAGCAGCGCCGCCAGCCGGTCCGGCGACCACCGGCCGCGGCCGACCATGAGCAGCGTCCCCACGAGCACCCGGACCATGTGCCGCAGGAAGGCGTCCGCCTCGATGCACAGCACCAGCTCGTCCTCCCGGGCCTCCCAGTCGCAGCGCAGGACGGTGCGGTGGAAGAACACGTGCTGGGTGTCGGTCGGGGTGAAGGCCGTGAAGTCGTGCTGCCCGACGACCAGCGCCGCCCCGGCGTCCAGCAGCGCGGCATCGAGCCGGCCGGGGTGGTGCAGCACCCGGTCGCGGCGCAGCGGCGACGGCGCGCCGGCGAGCACCCGGTACTCGTAGGCCCGGCTCACCGCGTCGGTGCGGGCGTCGAAGCCCTCGGGTGCCGCCCGGACGTCCCGCACGGCGATGTCGGCCGGCAGGACCCCGGCGAGCGACCGGAGCAGGCGTCGTGGATCCGGGTCGCTCTCCACGCGCAGGCTCACGACCTGCCCGGTGGCGTGGACGCCCGCGTCGGTGCGGCCCGCGACGCGCAGCGACACCGGCTCGCGCAGGACGGTGGCGAGCGCGGCCGACAGCACGCCCTCGCAGGTCCGCTGCCCGGGCTGGGCCGCCCACCCGGCGAACCCGGCGCCGTCGTACTCGACGAGCAGGCGCAGGGTGGTGCTCATCCCCGCCCCCGCGGGTACCGTGACCCCGTGATCCGCACGCCCCGACTGCGCCTGGTGCCGCTGCCGGCCGCCGACCACCTCCGGCTCGCCCGGGGACTGCGGCCGCGCTCGGTCGCCGCCCCGGACGACTTCCCCGGCGGGCCCGACCCGGTCCCCGCGTGGCTCCACGAGCGCCACGGCATCCGGGTGTCCCGGGATCCGTCGGCGGCGCGCTGGCTGCTGCGGGCGATCCTGCTCGCCGACGGCACCATGGCCGGGCACATCGGCTTCCATGACGTGCCCCACCCGCGGGTGGCGGCCTTCGCGGACGCCGGCTTCGAGGGCGAGCTGCCCGACCTGGACGGGCCCGCCGCCGAGTTCGGGTACACGGTGTTCACCCCGCACCGGCGGCGGGGGTACGCCACCGAGGCGGCGAGCGCCCTGGTCGCCTGGGCGCTCGCAGAGGAGCGGCTGGCGGGGGTGGTCGCCACGACGTCGCTCGGCAACGAGGCGTCGCAGCGGGTCCTGGCGCATGCGGGGCTGGAGGTCATCGGCCGCTGCCGCTCGGATGACGGGGAGCGGGAGCTGGTGTGGTGGCGGGGGGCATGAGGATGCGCCCCTCGATGCGCTCCCGCGGCGTCCCGTCGCTCGTCAGCGCGGCGACGTCCCGCACGCCCCGCCAGAGCCCCAGCGCCGCCACCGCCGCGTCGAACGCGTCCTGCGACGCGGCCAGCGCATCGGCGTGCCCGGTGACCGCATCGCCGAGCTCCTCGACGACCGCCGCTCGGAACGCCTCGCCGCGCAGCCGCGCGGCGGCCGGGGCCAGCCACCGCGCCATCTGACGGGGGAACACCTCCGCGGCCATCGGCAGCCGCGGGGGGTCGAACGGCCAGATCGCCACCCCTGCGTCCGCCAGCCGCAGCAGCTGTGGCATGCCCCACAGGGACTGGGCGCCCACGCTCCCCGGCCCGGACAGCTGCAGCACCGACGACGGCCGCGCGCCCGCGGCGATGGCGTCCCGCTCGGTCGCCCGGTACTCGTCGCCGTCCATCGCCGGCTTCGGCCGGATCCCGGGGCCCCAGAACGGCTCGGGCCGCTGCCGCACCCACCCGGGGTCCGACGCCGTGCCCAGTCCGGCCCACCGCCACACCTCGCCCGCCGACCGCCAGCCCTCCCGGGCCGCGACCCACGCGGGGACGCCGAACGCGAAGTCCAGGCCCACCAGCGTCTCGGGCTCCTCGAACACCACGTCGGCGACCGCGTCGATCGTGGCGTCCCGCCCCCGGCCGCCCTCCAGGGCGACGAGGCGGCCGTCCTCGACGACGGCCAGAAAAACAGCGGAGGCCGCGTCCACATCGGACGCGGCCCCGCTCCAATCCACCCCGACGGTGCGCCGGGGAACCATCAGCGGATCGCTGCCCCTAGGCGGCGGCGACGGGCTCGCGGGTGAGCTCCAGGAGCACCATCTCCGCGGCGTCGCCCTGACGCGGGCCCAGCTTGAGGGTCCGCGTGTAGCCACCGTTCACGTCCCGGAAGGCCGGGGCGATCTCGTTGAAGAGCCGGTACGTGACCTCCTTGTTCCGCAGCAGGGCGATCGCCTGCCGGCGGGTGTGGAGGGTGTCGGCCTTCCCCAGGGTGATGGCCTTCTCCGCGATGCTCCGCGCGAGCTTGGCCTTCTGGGCGGTGGTCTGGATGCGGCCGTGCGTCAGCAGCGCGGTGGCCAGGTTCGCGCCCAGCGCCTTGCGGTGCGCGCTGTCGCGGTTGAGCTTCGGGCCTTTGCGTTGATGACGCACGGGTGGGTCTCCTTACAGAACGGTCGGGTCGGGGAGGTTACTCCATCCGGAGGCTCAGGCCGTGAGCCGCCAGATTCTCCTTGACCTCTTCGATGGACTTCTTGCCGAAGTTCGGGATGGCGGACAGCTCGGCCTCGGTCTTGCTGACCAGGTCGCCGATCGTCTCCACGCCCACGCGCTTCAGGCAGTTGTAGGACCGGACGCCGAGCTCCAGCTCCTCGATCATGATGTCGTGGAGGTTGCCGCCCGGGCGCTCCTCCTCCGGCTCCGGCTGGCCCGGGATCTTGGCGTTCTCCGGGTCCGCGAAGATCGCGAGGCGCCGGATGAGGGTCTCGGCGGCCTCCGCCACGGCCGCGCGGGGCTCCACGCTGCCGTTGGTCTCCACCTCGAGGATGAGCTTGTCGTAGTCGGTGCGCTGACCGACGCGGGCGGAGCTCACCTCGTAGCGCACGCGCTTGACGGGGGAGAAGTTGGAGTCCACCGGGATCACGCCGATCACGGTGTTCGGGCCCTTGTTGCCCTCCGCCGTGTGGTACCCGCGGCCCCGGGCGATGGTGAGCACCATCTCCAGCTTCGCGTTCGGCAGGAGGTTCGCGATCTCGAGCTCCGGGTTGAGGATCTCGAGGTCGGCCGGGCAGGAGATGTCGCCGGCGGTCACCGGGCCCGGCCCGGTCTTCGCCAGCTCGACCTCGATCTCGGCGACGTCGCCGTGGAGGCGGCAGATGAGGCCGCGCAGGTTCAGGATGATGTCGGTGACGTCCTCGCGGACGCCGTCGATCGTCGTGAACTCGTGCTGCACGCCCTCAACGCGGACGGACGTGACGGCGGCGCCCTCCAGGGAGGAGAGCAGCACGCGGCGGAGGCTGTTGCCGTAGGTGTGGCCGAAGCCACGGTCCAGCGGCTCCACCTCGAACACCCCGAGGGTGTCGGAGATGGGGTTGTAGCTCATGCGGGGCGACTGGACGTCGATCACGCTCGTGTTCCTTCGTTCCGGCGTCGGCCGGAGTGCGACTACCGACGCGATTGAGCCCGCAGCATCGGCGCCCGGGCTGCGTCGAGTGGCCCGGGCACCATCGCTCGCGGGAACCGTTACTTGGAGTAGAGCTCCACGATCAGCTGCTCACGCACCGGCGTGTCGATCTCGTTGCGCTCGGGGAAGCGCAGGATCTTGCCGGTGAGGGAGTCGTGGTCGGCCTGCAGCCACGGCGCCAGGGACGACACCATCTCGGTGTTCTGGCGGATGATGGCCTCGGACTTGGAGTTCTGCTTGACGCTGATGATGTCGTCGGGCCGGACCTGGTAGCTCGGGATGTCCACGCGGCGGCCGTTCACGAGGAAGTGGCCGTGGCGGACGAGCTGACGGGCCTCGCGGCGGGACGAGGCGAACGCGAGGCGCGTCACCACGTTGTCCAGACGCATCTCGAGGAGGCGCAGCAGGTTCTCGCCGGTGATGCCCGGCTGGCGGCTGGCCTTCTCGTAGTAGCGGCGGAACTGCTTCTCGAGCACCTGGTAGTAGCGGCGCATCTTCTGCTTCTCGCGCAGCTGGAGGAGGTACTCGCTCTGGCGGATGCGGCCGCGGCCGTGCTCACCCGGCGGGTACGGGCGGGTGGTGACGGAGCACTTCGGCGTGTAGCAGCGCGCGCCCTTCAGGAAGAGCTGCTCGCCCTCGCGGCGGCAGACCTTGCAGACGGAACCGGTGTCACGAGCCATCTTCAGTTACCTCTCAGACCCGGCGCCGCTTGCGCGGCCGGCAGCCGTTGTGCGGAACGGGGGTCACGTCCGTGACCGAGGTCACCTCGAGGCCCGCGGCCTGCAGTGAACGGATCGCGGTCTCGCGCCCGGAACCCGGGCCCTTGACGTAGACATCGACCTTCTGGAGACCGTGCTCCATGCCCTTCTTCGCGGCGGAGTCGGCGGTGACCTGGGCCGCGAACGGCGTGCTCTTGCGAGAGCCCTTGAAGCCCGCGGAACCCGCGGTCTCCCAGGCGATCACGTTCCCCTGCTTGTCGGTGAGCGTGACGATCGTGTTGTTGAACGACGTCTTGATGTGCGCCTGACCGACGGCGATGTTCTTACGCGCGCGGCGGCGAGTGCGGCCGCGGGTGACCTTCTGGCGAGACATGGACCCCCGTTACTTCTTCTTGCGCTGCTTGCCGACGGTCTTCTTCGGCCCCTTGCGGGTACGCGCGTTCGTCTTGGTGCGCTGGCCGCGCACGGGCAGCCCGCGGCGGTGGCGGAGGCCGCGGTAGCACGCGATCTCCATGAGGCGCTTGATGTCGTTGGCGCGCTCACGGCGCAGGTCACCCTCGACGATCAGCGTCTTCTCGATGACGTCGCGGAGACGCCCGACCTCTTCCTCGGTGAGGTCGCGGACGTACGTGTCGCGATTGATGCCGGACTCCTCCAGCACCTTGTTCGCGGTCGATCGGCCGATCCCGTAGATGTACGTGAGGCCGATCTCGACCCGCTTCTCACGGGGGATGTTCGTTCCGGCGATGCGAGCCATGGCTACCCCTGCACCTGCTTGTGGCGGACGTTCTGGCAGATCACCATCACCTTTCCGTGACGGCGGATCACGCGGCACTTCTCGCAGATCGGCTTGACCGACGGGCGGACCTTCACAGCGTTCTCCCGGACGTCGCGACACCCGGGGGCGCCGACTTGTGGGTCGAGTTCTGGCAGGCGGAAAAGATCCGCCCGCGAGCGGCCGCGAATACTAGCACGTCAGGATCCGCGGTCCGGAGGAGGTGATCGCGACGGTGTGCTCCCAGTGCGCGGACAGGGATCCGTCGCGCGTGGTGACGGTCCAGCCGTCGGGAGCGAGCGTCACGTCGGGGCCGCCGATGTTCACCATCGGCTCGATCGCGATGACCAGGCCCTCCACCAGCGGCTCGCCGGTGCCGGGCTCCCCGATGTTCGGGACGTTCGGGGGCTCGTGCATCGAGCGCCCCACCCCGTGCCCCACGAGGCTCTCCACGCAGGTGAAGCCCTCGGCCTCGACCTCCGTCTGCACCGCGTGGCCGATGTCGCCCACGCGGTTGCCGAGCACGGCCGCGGCGATGCCGCGGTCCAGGGCGCGCCGGGTGACCTCGATGAGCCGCGCGACCACCGGGTCGACGTCGCCCACCGCATAGGTCCGGGCGGCGTCGGAGACCCAGCCGTCGAGCACGGCCCCGCAGTCGATCGAGATGAGGTCGCCGTCCGCGAGGGCGTACTCGCCCGGGATCGCGTGGACGACCTGGTCGTTGACCGACGGGCAAATGGTGGCGGGGAAGCCGCGGTAGCCCTTGAAGGCCGGCACGCCGCCGCCGTCGCGGATCACCTGCTCGGCGATCTCGTCGAGGCGGGCGGTGGTGGTGCCCACCGCGACCTCGCGGGCCATCGCCTCGTGGGCGGCCGCGAGCAGCCGGCCGGAGGCCGCCATGGCGTCGATCTCCCCCGAGGTCTTCGGGATCCCGGAGGTCGACGAGCGCGGAGCCGCGCCCAGGGCCCTAACCGCCCTGGATCGCCGACGCGATCTGGCCATACACCTCGTCCTGGCCCCGCTCGCCGTCGATCTCCCGCAGGAGCCCGCGGCTCCCGTAGTACTCGATGAGGGGGGCGGTCTGGGCCTCGTACACGTTCAGGCGGTTCGCGACCGCGTCGGAGCGGTCGTCGTCGCGCTGGTACAGGTCGCACGGCTCGCCCGTGGACTCGCACGGCTCGCCGCCGTAGGGCGCGAACACCTCGTGGTAGCTCTTGCCGCAGTTCCGGCACAGCCAGCGGCCGCCCAGGCGGCGCACCAGCTCGTCGCGCGACACCGACAGCAGCAGCACGTGGTCGATGGGCGCCTGCTTCTCGCCCAGCATCACGTCCAGCGCCTCGGCCTGGCCGATGGTGCGCGGGAAGCCGTCCAGCAGGTAGTTCCCCGCGGCCTCGCCCACCAGGCGCTCGCGGATCATCCCCACCACCACGGCATCCGGCACCAGCTCACCGGCGTCCATCGCGCGCTTGGCCTCGAGGCCCAGCGGCGTGCCGCGCTTGACCTCGTCCCGCAGCAGGTCGCCGGTGGAGAGGTGGGTGAGCCGGAGGTCGGCCTTCAGGCGCTCGGCCTGGGTGCCCTTCCCGGCGCCGGGGGGGCCGAGGAACACGAGGCGTGCTATCGGAGGAACCCTTCGTAGTTGCGCATCATGAGCTGCGCCTCCATCTGCCGGATGGTGTCGAGCGCGACACCCACGACGATGAGGATGGAGGTGCCGCCGAGGACGCCGAAGAAGACGTTCGACTCGGGCAGGTACTTGAAGATGATGCTCGGCAGCGCGGCGATGATCGCCAGGTAGATCGCGCCCGGCAGCGTGAGCCGCGTGAGCACGCGGTCCAGGTACACCGCCGTGGGACGCCCGGGACGCACGCCGGGGATGAACCCGCCGTACTTCTTGAGGTTGTCCGCCTGCTCCACCGGGTTGAAGATGATCGCCGTGTAGAAGTAGGTGAACATCACGATGAGCAGGGCCTCGAAGATGATGTAGTACCAGGACCCCGGGGCCAGCCAGTTCGCGACCGACTGGAAGAACGAGCCGCGGCCGGCGAACTCCGCCAGCGTCGGCGGCAGGATCACCACGGACGCCGCGAAGATGACCGGGATCACGCCCGCCATGTTCACGCGCAGCGGCATGTAGGTCTGCCCGCCCGAGGTCATGCGCCTGCCCACCACGCGTTTCGCGTACTGGATGGGGATGCGGCGCTGCCCCTCGTTGATGAAGACCACGCCGACGACCACGCCGATGGCGATGACGAACACGATGATCTGCGTGAGCGGCTGCAGCTCCAGCCACCCGCGGATGCCCGACGGGATGGCGGCCACGATGCCGGCGAAGATCATCAGGGAGATGCCGTTGCCGACGCCCCGCTGCGTGATGAGCTCGCCCAGCCACATCACCATCGTGGTGCCCGCGGTGAGCGAGATCACGATGAGGTAGAGCCGCCCGGAGCTGAACTGCGGCAGCGCGTCCTGGCTCTTGAAGTACAGGACGTACGCGACCGACTGGACCGCGGCGAGGACCACCGTGAAGTACCGCGTGTACTGGGTGATCTTCTGCTGCCCGGCCTCGCCCTCCTTCTGGAGCTCCTCCAGACGGGGGATCACGACCGTCATCAGCTGGATGATGATGCTGGCGGTGATGTACGGCATGATGCCGAGCGCGAACACGGCGAACCGCGTCAGCGCGCCCCCGGCGAACAGGTTCAGGAAGTCCAGAAGCCGTGAGCCGCGCTGGTCGATCGCCGCCTGAAGGGCGTCCAGGTCGACCCCCGGGACGGGCACGAAGGACCCGACCCGGAAGATGACCAGGATGAAGGCGGTGAACAGGAGCTTCTTGCGAAGCTCCGGCGACCCGAGCGCGGTGAGCATCGACCGCAGCACGGTGGGTTACTCCTCGGTCGTGGTGCCGATGACCTCGGCGGTGCCGCCCGCGGCCTCGATCTTGGCCTTCGCGGCCGCCGAGAACGCGTTCGCCCGCACCGTGAGTGCCACGGTGAGCTCGCCCTCGGCGAGGATCTTCACCGGCCACGCGCGGTTGCTGTTGTTCTTCACCAGGCCCTTGGCCTCGAGCGCCTCGACGTCCACGACGGACCCAGCCTCGAACACGCCGAGCTGGCCGACGTTCACGGGCACCGAGTGGGTGCGGAACGGGCCCATGGGCATGGACTTCTTGTGGTTCGGGCCGCGGAGCTTGGCCTGCTGCATGTAGGCGGGCATCTGACCGCCGGCGTAGCCCTCGCGGACGCCGCCGCCGGAACGCGAGCCCAGGCCCTTCGTGCCGCGGCCGGACGTCTTGCCGGTGCCGGAGCCCGGCCCCCGGCCGATCCGCTTGCGCGGACGCTTGGCACCGGGGTTGGGCGCGAGGAACTCGAGCCGGACGCGCTCGGGGTCGACCTGCACCTCGTCAGCTGCCATCGCCGGCCTCCTCAACACGCACCATGGACGAGACGATCCGCAGCATGCCGCGCAGCTGGGGCGAGTCCGTGTGCTCGACGGTCTTGCCGATCCGGCCCAGGCCGAGCGCGCGGAGCGTGCCGCGGTGCCGCTGCTGGGTCCCGATCTCCGAACGGGTCTGGGTGATGCGAAGGGTCGTGCTCACGCCTGGGCCTCCTCGGCGACCGGCTCGGCCGTCGCGGTGGCGCCGTTGGTGCGCGGGGCACCGCTGGCGAGCATCTCGCCCACGTTCTTGCCACGCAGCGCCGCGACCTCCTCGGGGGTGCGGAGCTGCTTCAGCCCGTCGACGGCGGCGGCGACCAGGTTCACCGGGTTGCTGCTGCCGAGCGACTTGCTGAGGATGTCGTGGATCCCCGCGAGCTCCAGCACGGCGCGCACGCCGCCGCCCGCGATGACCCCGGTGCCCTCGGACGCGGGCTTCAGGAAGACACGGCCCGCACCCGCGCGACCGGTCACCTCGTGGGTGATCGTCGTGCGGTACCGCGGCACCTTGAAGAGGTTCTTCTTCGCGTCATCCACGGCCTTCTGGATCGCGACGGGAACCTCGTTGGCCTTCCCGTGCCCGACGCCGACGGTGTCCACCTCGTTCCCGACCACGACCAGCGCGGAGAACGAGAACCGGCGTCCGCCCTTCACCACCTTGGCGACGCGGTTGACCTGGACGACGCGCTCGTTGAGATCGAGCCCGTCTGAGTTGACCTTCGGCTTACGGCGGCGCTCGGCCACAAATCCCCCTAGAAGACCAGGCCCGCTTCGCGGGCTGCGTCGGCGAGCGCCTTCACGCGCCCGTGGTACTTGTATCCACCGCGGTCGAAGACGACCGCCTCGACCCCGGCGGCCTTGGCGCGCTCGGCGAGTCGCTTGCCGACCTCGGCCGCGGCGGCACCCTTGGCCAGCCCGCGGAGATCGGCCTCGATCGAACCGGCGGCGGCCAGCGTGTGGCCCTTCGTGTCGTCGATGACCTGCGCGTAGATCCGCATGTTGGACCGCGAGACGCACAGGCGCGGCCGATCCGACGTGCCGGTGACCCGGCCGCGGATGCGGGTGTGGCGCCTGATGCGCGCGGCGCGCGGAGAAATCTTGCCCATGCTGCTTACGCCCTCTTCCCGACCTTGCGCCGGACCTGCTCGCCGGCGTAGCGAATGCCCTTGCCCTTGTACGGCTCGGGCGGGCGGACGTCGCGGACCTTCGCGGCGACCTGGCCCACGGCCTGCTTGTCGATGCCCTTCACGACCACCTGGGTGGGCGCGGGGACCTCGAACTCGATGCCGGCGGGCGGCTCGATGCTGACGGTGTGGGAGTACCCGACCGACAGCTCGAGGGACTGACCCTTGAGGGCGGCACGATACCCGACGCCGACGATCTCGAGGTTCTTGCTGAAGCCCTCGGTGACGCCGTGCACCATGTTGGCGACGAGCGTCCTGGTGAGGCCGTGCAGCGCACGGTGCGGCCCGCGGTCGGTGGGCCGCGACACGCGCAGCTCACCCTCCTCGTGGGCGACGGAGATCGGCTGCACCACCGTGTGCTGAAGCTGGCCCTTCGGCCCCTTCACGCTGATGTGCTGGCCCTTGATGTCGACCTCGACCCCTGCCGGGACCGGGATCGGTGCGCGTCCGATGCGGCTCATCTGCTGTCCTTCCCCGTCCTCGTCCTCACCACACCGTGCAGATCAGCTCGCCACCGACGCCGCGGCGGCGGGCTTCCTGCCCGGTGATGATCCCCTGGGAGGTGGAAAGGACAGCGACGCCCATGCCACCCAGCACCCGCGGGATCTCCTCCTTGCCGACGTAGATCCGCCGGCCCGGCTTCGACGCCCGCTTGATGCCCGAGAGGACACGGCGGCGCTCGCTGTCGTACTTGAGCTTCACGGTGAGCGTGAGGTCGTTGACCTCGTACCCGGCGATGTAGCCCTCCTGCTGGAGGACGGCCGCCAGCGACACCTTCATCTTGCTCGTCGGCATGTCCGCGGTGTCGTGCAGCGCCTGGTTGGCGTTGCGGACGCGGGTGAGCATGTCTGCGATGGGATCGGTGAGCATCTGGCTACCAGCTCGACTTGGTCATACCGGGGATGACGCCGGCGTGGGCCTGCTCGCGCAGGCAGATCCGGCAGAGCCCGAACTTGCGGAACACCGCCCGCGAACGCCCGCAGCGCAGGCAGCGGGTGTACTCGCGGGTCTTGAACTTCTGGGGCCGCGCGGCCTTGACGCGCAGGCTGGTCTTCGCCACTGGTGCTCCTCGTCCTCGCTAGCGGCGCTTACCGCGGACGCCGCCGCGCTTGCGCATCTTCTGACGGCGCCGGGCCGCCAGCTCCTCGGCCGAGTACCCCTCGGCACGGAACGGCATCCCGAGGGCCCGGAGCAGCTCGCGGGCCTCCTCGTCGGTGTTCGCCGTCGTCGTGATGGTCACGTTGAGACCACGGACCTTGTCGATGCGGTCGTAGTCGATCTCCGGGAAGATCGTCTGCTCGCGCAGGCCGAGGTTGTAGTTGCCGCGGCCGTCGAAGCCGTCGGGGTTCACGCCGCGGAAGTCACGGATGCGCGGAAGCGCGATCGCGGTGAGGCGGTCGTAGAACTCCCACATGCGGGCGCCGCGCAGCGTCACCCGGCAGCCGATCGCCATGCCCTCGCGCAGCTTGAACTGGGCGATGGACTTGCGGGCGCGGGTGATGTGCGGCTGCTGGCCGGCGATGATCGCGAGCTGCGCGACGGCGTCGTCGAGCGACTTGCTGTTCTGCTTGGCCTCGCCGACACCCATCGACAGCGTGATCTTGGTGATCTTCGGCAGCTGCATGGGGCTGCCGTACGCGAACTGCTCCTGCAGCTTCGGGCGCACCTCGTTGAGGTAGACGTCCTTCAGCCGCGGGGGCGGCACGGTGGTTGTGGTCTCGTCGCTCATGGAATTCAGTCGATCCGCTTTCCGCTTCGGGCGGCGACCCGGACGCGCTTGCCATCGACGGTCTCGATGCGAACGCGCGTGGGCTTCTTGGTCTCGGGGTCCACCAGCGCCAGGTTGGAGAGGTGGATGGGGGCGGGCTTCTCGATCACCCCGCCCGGCTCGGCCGGGGGACGCGGCTTGGTGTGCCGCTTGATGATGTTCAGGCCCTCGACGATCGCCCGGTTCTCGCTGGGGCGGACCTCGAGCACCGTACCGCTCTTGCCCTTGTCCTTCCCGGAGATCGCGACGACCTGGTCGCCCTTCTTGATCCGCGCCGGCATCACAGCACCTCCGGGGCCAGCGAGATGATCTTCATGAAGTTCTTCTCGCGGAGCTCACGGGCGACCGGGCCGAAGATGCGCGTACCGCGCGGGTTCTGGGCGGCGTCGATGATGACGGCGGCGTTCTCGTCGAACGCGATGAACGTGCCGTCGTCACGGCCGTGCGCCTTCTTGGTGCGCACGACGACCGCCTTGACCACGTCGCCCTTCTTGATGGCGCCGTTGGGCGTGGCGTTCTTCACGGTCCCGACGATGATGTCGCCCACGCTCGCGTAACGACGGCGCGAGCCGCCCATCACGCGGATGCACAGGATCTCGCGGGCGCCGGTGTTGTCGGCGACGCGGAGACGGGTCTCGTTCTGGATCACCGGGCACGCTCCACGATCTCCGAGAGCCGCCAGCGCTTCTGCTTGGACAGCGGCCGGCACTCGATGACGCGGACCAGGTCACCGACGTTCGCCTCGTTGCGCTCGTCGTGGACGTGCAGCTTCGAGCTCTGGCGGACCGTCTTCCCGTAGATCGGGTGCGGCGCCTTCGTGTCGATGCGCACGGTGATGGTCTTGTCCCGTGAGGAACTCGTGACGACGCCCTGGCGCACCTTGCGCCGGGCGACGGACTGCTGGGGTGTCTCAGCCACCGACGGCCTCCTGCTGACGTGCGATCTCCCGCTCACGCGCGATGGTCAGCAGGCGGGCGATCTCGCGCTTCCGCGCGGGGATCTCCCCGGTGCGCTCGAGCGCCCCGGAGGCGTGCTGGAACCGCAGGTTGAACAGCGCTTCACGGGCGTCGCGCAGGCGCGCGCCGAGCTCCGCGTCGTTCAGGTCCCTGACCTCGCTCGCCTTCACGGCCCTCACTGATCCTCTCGGGTGATGAACTTGCAGCGCACCGGCAACTTCATGGCCGCGAGGCGCATGGCCTCACGGGCGAGCGGCTCGGCGACGCCGGACAGCTCGAACATGACCTTGCCGGGCTTCACGACCGCGACCCATCCCTCCGGGGAACCCTTGCCGGAGCCCATGCGGGTCTCGGCCGGCTTCTTCGTGTAGGGCAGGTGCGGGAAAACGTTGATCCAGATCTTTCCGCCACGACGGATGCGGCGGTTCATGGCGATACGGGCCGCCTCGATCTGACGGTTGGTGATCCAGGCCGGCTCCAGGGCCTTCAGGCCGTAGTCACCGAAGTGCAGCTCGGTGTGGCCCTTCGACAGCCCGCGCCGGCGACCGCGATGGTGCTTGCGGTGCTTGACGCGCTTCGGCATCAGCATGGTCTACCGCCCTCCGCCCGGAACACCGCCGCCGCCACCGCCGCCACCGCGGTTCCCACCGCGGCCGCGACCCTGGGGACGGCCACCGCCACCACCGGGACCACCGCCGCCGCCCGGCCCGTCGCGCCGGTCACGGCGCGGGCGCCGCTGCTGCGGCGGAGCCGAGTCGAGGTCGACGCGGCCGCGGGCGTCCGCGACGCCCTCCGGCAGCACCTCGCCGCGGTTGATCCACACCTTCACGCCGATACGGCCGAACGTGGTCTTCGCCTCGTGGAAGCCGTAGTCGATGTCCGCGCGCAGCGTGTGCAGCGGCACACGGCCGTCCGAGTAGTGCTCGGAGCGGGACATCTCGGCGCCGCCGAGGCGACCGGAGCACTGCACCTTCACGCCCTGGGCGCCGGAGCGCATGGCGGAGGTGAGCGCGCGCTTCATCGCACGGCGGAAGCTGACGCGGTTCTCGAGCTGCTCGGCGATGGACTGCGCCACCAGCTTCGCGTCGAGCTCCGGCCGCTTGATCTCGTTGATGTTCACCTGGATCTGCTTGCCGGTGATCCGGTTGAGCTCCCGGCGCAGCGCCTCGACCTCGGAGCCGCTCTTGCCGATCACGATGCCCGGGCGGGCCGTGAAGATGTCGACGGTGAGCTTCTGCTGGTCCTTGCGCAGGTGGATCGCTGACAGGCCCGCGTGGGACAGGCGCCGCGTGATGTAGTCGCGGACGTTCCGGTCCTCCTGCAGGTACTTCACGTACTCACGCTCGGAGAACCAGTTGGAGCGCCAGCCGGCGATGACGCCGAGGCGGAAACCGCCGGGATGAACCTTCTGACCCAAAGCCCCTACTTCCCTCGGCGCGCGGCCAGCTCGGCTGCCGGCGCGAGTCCGATCGTGATGTGGCACGTGCGCTTGTTGATGCGCGTGGCCCGCCCCTTCGCCCGCGGCCGGAACCGGCGGATGGTGGGGCCCTCGTCCACGGTGACGTGCGCCAGCACCAGCTGCTGCACGTTCATGCCGTTGTTGTGGTCCGCGTTGGCCATCGCGGACTGCAGCACCTTGCGGACCGGCTCGGCCGCGCCGCGGGTGCTGTAGGCCAGGATCGCCTGCGCGTCGGCCACGCCCTTGCCGCGCACCAGGTCCGCCACCAGGCGGGCCTTGCGAGCGGAGACGCGGACGTACTTGGCGGTCGCCGTGACGAGCTGGGTGTCGTTCGCGGTCGTCGCCATCAGCGCATCTTCGAGGTTCGGTCCGACCCGGCGTGCCCGCGGTAGGTGCGGGTGGGGGCGAACTCACCGAGCTTGTGCCCCACCATGCTCTCCGACACGAACACCGGGACGTGCTTGCGACCGTCGTGCACGGCGATGGTGTGACCCACCATCTCCGGGAACACGGTCGACGTGCGCGACCAGGTGCGGATCATCTTCTTCTCGCCGGCCGAGTTCATCGACTCGATACGCGCCATGAGGCGGTCCTCGACGAACGGGCCCTTCTTGAGGCTTCTGCCCATGGGTTACCGACCCTCGGTGTGCTTGCCGCGCTTCCGGCCGCGGACGATGAACTTCTGGCTGGCCTTCTGCTTGTTCCGGGTCCGGTAGCCGTGCGTGGGCTTGCCCCACGGGGTCACCGGGTGACGACCGGAGTTGCTCTTGCCCTCACCACCGCCGTGCGGGTGGTCGACCGGGTTCATGGCGGAACCGCGGACGGTCGGGCGGACGCCCTTCCAGCGCGAGCGGCCGGCCTTGCCGCCCGTCTGGTTCTCGTGGGTCGTGTTCCCGACCTGGCCGATCGTGGCGCGGCACTCGATGTGCACCATGCGCATCTCGCTCGAGGGCAGGCGGAGGGTGGCGTAGTTGCCCTCCTTCGCCATCAGCTGCGCGCCGACGCCGGCGGACCGGACCATCTGGCCGCCGCGGCCGGGCTGGAGCTCGATGTTGTGCACGATCGTGCCGGTGGGGATGTCTCGGAGGGGCAGCGAGTTGCCGGGCTTGATGTCGGCACCCGGGCCGCTCTGCACCGTGTCACCGACCCGCAGCCGCAGCGGCGCCAGGATGTAGCGCTTCTCGCCGTCCGCGTAGTGCAGGAGGGCGATGCGGGCGCTCCGGTTGGGGTCGTACTCGATCGCCGCGACCTTCGCGGGGATCCCGTCCTTCTGCCGCTTGAAGTCGATGATGCGGTACCGGCGCTTGTGACCGCCACCCACGTGGCGGGTGGTGACGCGGCCCCGGTTGTTGCGCCCGCCGGTCTTCTTGATCGGCGCGAGCAGCGACTTCTCGGGAGTGGACTTCGTGATCTCCTCGAAGTCGGACGTCGTGATGAAACGACGACCGGGCGAGGTGGGCTTGTAGGTCTTGATCCCCATGGCTTATGCGCCCTCGAAGAGCTCGATGCGGTCGCCGGGCTTGAGCTCGACGATCGCCTTCTTCCAGCCGGGCCGGCGGCCGCGGGTGGCACCCCGCCGCTTCGGCTTGCTGCGGACGTTGACGATCCGGACGTCCGTGACGGTGACGTCGAAGAGCTCCTCGACGGCCTGCCGGACGACGGTCTTGTGCGCCGAGTCGAGGACCCGGAACGTGTACTGGTTGTGCGCGGCCACCAGCTGGTAGCTCTTCTCCGAGATCACCGGCCGGACCAGGACCCGGCGGATGTCGTCGCGAAGCTCGGCGGTCATGCGGCCTCCCCTGCGGTGCGGGGCTCGCCCCTGCCCGCGATGCGGTCCCACGCCGCGCGCTCCACCAGGAGGCTGCGGCCGGCCATGAGGTCGACGGTCTCCAGCTCCTGCGAGTGCAGGACGTAGACGGCCTCGAGGTTGCGGAACGACCGGGCGGTCACCGAGTCGAGGTCCTCGACCACGACGAGCAGCGGGCGGGCGGCGAGGGCCTCGGGGGCCTTCGCCAGGAACGCCGCGGCGCTCTTGGTGGACGGGGCGTCCCAGGAGGTCTCGTCCATGACGGCGACGGTGCCGCGCTCGATGTGCGCCTTCAGCGCCGAGCGCCACGCCTGCAGGGCGACCTTGCGGTTCACCTTGCCGCCGTAGGTGCGGGGGTGCGGGCCGAAGACCACGCCACCGCCGGACCACAGCGGCGAACGGCTGGAGCCGGCGCGTGCGCGGCCGGTGCCCTTCTGCCGCCACGGCTTCGCGCCACCGCCGCTGACGTCGCTGCGGGTCTTGGTGGAGTGCGTCCCGGCGCGGCGGCCGGCGAGCTCCTGGGTGACGACCTCGTGGATGAGGTGGGGCTTGATCACCTGGGCCGCGAGGCCCGGGGTGAGGTCCACCTCGCCGGAGGCGGCGCCGTCGGCGCCGAGCAGGTTCAGCGGAGTCATGCGGGCCTCACGATCACGATGCCGTTCTTGCCGCCGGGCACGGAGCCCTTGACGAGCAGGAGGTTGCGCTCCGGGTCGGCACCGACGATCTGGATGCCGCGCTGGGTGATCTGGCGCGCGCCCATGTGACCGCTCATCCGGATGCCCTTGAAGACGCGGGCGGGGTAGGCCGCCGCGCCGATGGAGCCGGGCTGCCGGATGTTGTGGGAGCCGTGGGACTTGGGACCGCGCTTGAAGTTGTGGCGCTTGATGGTGCCCTGGTAGCCCTTGCCCTTGCTGATGCCCGTCACGCGCACCATCTCACCGCTCGTGAAGTCCGAGACGGTGACGATGTCGCCGAGGTTCAGGCCCTCGCCGACCTCGGCCGGGGCGAACTCGTGCAGGTGCTTGAGCGGCGGCGCGCCGGCCTTCTTGAGGTGGCCGAGCTCCGGCTTGTTGAGCTGCTTGGGCTTGGTCTGACCGAAGCCGAGCTGCACGGCCGAGTAGCCGTCCGTCTCGGGGGTCTTGACCTGGGTGACCGGGCACGGACCCGCCTCGATGACCGTGAGGGTCACCCGCGCGCCGTCCTCGGCGAACACCTGGGTCATGCCCAGCTTGCGCCCGATGATCGCTGCCATCGTCCGCTACGCCTTGATCTCGATGTCGACGCCCGCCGGCAGGTCGAGCCGCATGAGGGAGTCGACGGTCTTCGGAGTCGGCGAGTAGATGTCGATGAGCCGCTTGTGGGTGCGGATCTCGAAGTGCTCGCGCGAGTCCTTGTCCTTGAACGGACCCTTGATCACGCAGTACCGGTTGAGCTCCGTGGGGAGCGGCACCGGGCCGGAGATGGTCGCGCCGGAGCGCTGGGCCGTCTCCACGATCGACGCGGCACTCCGGTCGATCTGCTCGTGATCGTAGGCCTTCAGCCTGATCTTGATCTTGTTCTGCTGCAACTCGCGCCCTTTCGGGGGAAAGAAAACCCCGCCTCCCCCCTGGGGGGAAGGCGGGGTCGTCACCCGCCGTTTCTACTCGTAGATCTTCTCCACCACACCGGCACCCACCGTTCGGCCACCCTCGCGGATGGCGAAGCGGAGGCCGTCCTCCATGGCGATCGGCTGGATCAGCTCGATGTCCATGGAAGCGTTGTCGCCGGGCATGATCATCTCGACGCCGGAGTCCAGGGTGCAGACGCCGGTCACATCGGTCGTACGGAAGTAGAACTGGGGGCGGTACCCGCCGAAGAACGGCGTGTGGCGGCCACCCTCGTCCTTGGAGAGGACGTACACCTGCGCACGGAACTTCGTGTGCGGGGTGATGGACTTCGGCTGCGCGAGCACCTGGCCGCGCTGGATGTCCTCGCGCTTCACGCCGCGGAGCAGACAGCCGACGTTGTCACCGGCGCGCCCCTCGTCGAGCAGCTTGCGGAACATCTCGACACCGGTCACGACCGTGGACTGGGTCTCCGGCACGATGCCGACGATCTCGATCGTCTCGCCGACCTTCACGATGCCGCGCTCGATGCGGCCGGTCGCGACGGTGCCGCGGCCGGTGATCGAGAACACGTCCTCGACCGGCATCAGGAAGGGCTTGTCGATCTCGCGCTCGGGCTCCGGGATGTAGTCGTCCACGGCGTCCATGAGCTCGACGATCTTCTCCGCAGCGTCCGCGTCGCCGTTGAGGGCGTTCAGCGCGGAGCCGGCGATGACCGGGATCTCGTCACCCGGGAACTCGTACTCGGAGAGCAGCTCCCGGACCTCGAGCTCGACCAGCTCGAGCAGCTCGGGGTCGTCGACCATGTCGGCCTTGTTGAGGAAGACCACGATCGACGGCACGCCGACCTGACGGGCGAGCAGGATGTGCTCGCGGGTCTGCGGCATGGGGCCGTCGGCGGCCGACACCACGAGGATGGCGCCGTCCATCTGCGCCGCGCCGGTGATCATGTTCTTGATGTAGTCGGCGTGACCCGGGCAGTCCACGTGGGCGTAGTGCCGCTTCTCGGTCTCGTACTCGACGTGGGCGGTGGCGATGGTGATACCGCGCTCCCGCTCCTCAGGCGCCTTGTCGATCTCGTCGTAGGCGATCGCCGCCCCGGTGCCCATACGCTCGTTCAGGACCTTCGTGATGGCCGCCGTGAGCGTGGTTTTGCCGTGATCGACGTGGCCGATGGTGCCCACGTTCACGTGAGGCTTGGACCTGTCGAACTTCTCTTTGGCCATTCTCGATTGCTCCTGTCGGGCACTCGCGGCCGCGGCCGTTCCGCGGGCCTGTGTTCCGGACGTAGAAAACGGTCCCCGGCGCAAAGCGCGCGGCCGCTAGGCCGCGCGGGAACAGCCGGGTGCTCCGTAAAGCCCGGGTAGATTAGCGACGCGAATAGGGGGTCGCAAGGGACCCGCACCCCCGGATGGAAGGTTCCGCGCCGCGGCTCAGCCGGGCCCGGGTAGCATCGCAGATATGGACGCCGCAGGCCTCGTTCGCCGGTTGTCGGGGCATGTGTCCGGGGAGATCCGGGCCGATCCGGCCACGCGGGAGCTCTATTCGGCGGATGCGAGCCTCTACCGCCGGCGCCCGGCCGCCGTGCTGCGCGCCCTGCGGGCCGATGACCTGGTCGCCGCGGTCGCCGCGTGCGCCGAGACCGGGATCCCGCTCACCATGCGCGGCGCGGGCACGAGCCTGGCCGGACAGGCCGTGGGCCGGGGGCTGGTGGTCGACTGCTCCGCGCTCTCCTCGTGCGCGATCGACCCGGACGCCCGCGTGGCGCGCGTGGGGCCCGGCGTGGTGCTGGACCACCTCAACGCCGCCGCCGGCGCGCACGGGCTGCTGTTCGGCCCCGATGTCGCCACGGCGAGCCGGGCGACCCTCGGCGGCATGATCTCCAACAACTCCGCGGGCGCCCGCTCGGTGGTGCACGGGCTCACGGCCGACGCCGTCGCCGCCCTGGACGTCGTGCTCGCCGACGGCACGCGGGCGACGCTGCGCCGGGGCGCGGCGGCACCGCCGGTGCTCGAGTCCTGCCGCCCGCTCGCGGACGACTGGGAGGGCCCGTCGCTGTTGCGGCGCGTGTCGGGTTACAACCTGGACGCCCTCGCCGGCGACGACCCGGACTGGCCCCGGCTGGTCTGCGGCTCGGAGGGGACGCTGGCCGTGATGACCGGGGCGGAGCTGCGGCTGGAGCCCCGCCCCGCGGCCCGGGGCCTCGCGCTGCTGCCGTTCCCGGACGTCGACGCCGCGCTCGACGCCGTCGTCGACCTGCTCGCCGACGGCCCGTCGGCGATCGAGCTGCTGGACGGCGCGATGCTCGACCCGGCGAACCGCGCCCGGGCGACCGCGTCGCTCACGGGCTTCGGCGCGGGCGTCGCGGCCATGCTGGTGGTTGAGCACAGCGGCGACCCGGACGAGGTGCGCCGGCGCGTGCTGGCGACGACCGGGGCCACGCCCGTGCTGGACGCCGCGGCACAGGCCGGCGTGTGGGCGGTGCGGCGGTCTGGGATCGCCCGCGCCATGCGCGGCCTGGGGCTCGACCGGCCCGTGCCGCGGGACGCCAAGCCCCTGGCGTTCATCGAGGACCCCGCGGTGCCGCCGGCGCGGCTGGCGGCGTTCGCACGGGAGGTCCGGCGGCTGCTGGCCGAGGAGGGGGTGGCCGCGTCCTGGTACGGGCACGCGAGCGTCGGGTGCCTGCACATCCGCCCCATGATCGACCTGCGCGCGCCCGGCGCCGCGGCCCAGGTGCGCCGCATCGCCGAGGCCGTCGCCGACCTGGTGGTCGCCCACGAGGGGTCGCTGTCGGGCGAGCACGGCGACGGGCGGCTGCGGGGCGAGCTGCTGCCGCGGATGTACCCGGCGCGCACCGTCGACGCCTTCCGGCGGCTCAAGGACGCCCTCGATCCCGCGGGCATTCTCAACCCGGGCGTCATCGTCCGCCCCGAGCCCCTCGACGAGGGCCTGCGGCTCCTGGAGTCCCCGCCGCGCCGCGGCCACGCGACCGTCACCGACTTCGCGCCACAGGGGGGCCTCGCCCGCGCCGCCGAGGCGTGCAACAGCAACGGTGCGTGCCGGGCCCGCACGGGGGTGATGTGCCCCAGCTACCAGGTCCTCGGCGACGAGCGGCACGCCACCCGGGGCCGGGCGGTGCTCTTCCGGGCCGCGCTGGAGGGCCGGCTGCCGGGCGGCCTGGCGGACGACGGGCTGCACGAGGCGCTGTCGCTGTGCCTGTCGTGCAAGGCCTGCGCCGCCGAGTGCCCGGCCTCGGTGGACATGGCGCGCCTCAAGGTGGAGGCGCTGGCCCACCGGCACGCGCGGGACGGCGTCCCCCTGCGCACCCGGGCCCTGGGTGACGCACGGCGTCTGCTGGCGCTGGGGTCGCGGCTCCCCGGGCCGGTGCTGCGCGCGGGCGCATGGGCCGCGGGACGCCGGCTGGGCCGGCCCGTGCCCGTCCCGGTCCCCGCGTGGCGGCCGCCCGCCCCCGATGGGCCCGGTGCGCGGGTGGCGCTGCTCGCCGACACCTTCACCATGCACCTGCACCCGGGGGTGGGTGACGACGCCGTGGCGGCGCTCACCGCCTGCGGGGCGCGCCCGGAGGTCGTGGACGCCGGATGCTGCGGCCGCCCGCTGCTCTCCCAGGGGCTGGCGGACGCCGCGCGGCGGCGCCTGACGGCGATGCTCGACCGCCTCGCGCCGCTCGCGATCGACGGCGTGCCGATCGTGGTCCTGGAGCCCTCGTGCTGGTCGATGCTGCTGGACGACGCGCCGAAGCTGCTGCCGGACGACCCGCGGGCCCGCTGGGTCGCCGACGCGGTGGAGCCGTTCGAGCGCACGGTGCTGCGGCTGGGGCCGGACCGCCCGCTGGCGCCCCGCACCGGGACGGCCGTCGTGCACCCGCACTGCCACGCCCGCGCCCTCGGGGCCGGTGACGAGGTGCTGGCGCTCGCCCGGCTGGTGCCCGGGCTGGAGGCGCGACCGTCCGAGGCGGGCTGCTGCGGCATGGCGGGGTCGTTCGGATACCGGCACCCGGAGCTCTCGCGCCGCATCGCGGAGGATCGGCTGCTCCCGGCCGCCCGCACCGCGGACGTCGTGGTGGCGCACGGCACCTCCTGCCGGCAGCAGGTGGACGACCTGGCGGGGGTCCCCGCCCTGCACCCGGCGCAGCTCATCGCGGAGGCGCTCCGTGGCTGACCGGCCGAGGGTCGCCGGCGGGCTGCTGGCCGCCGGCGCGGCGAACCGCCTCCTGCTCCTGCTGGTGGGGCGCCTGGGACTGCCGCTGGGCGGGGTCGTGGTCCTGCGCACCCGGGGCCGCCGGACGGGCCGCGTCCACGATGTCCCGGTGATCCCGGTCGCCGTCGGCGGCGCGGACCACCTGGTGGCCCCGCGGGGGACGACCGACTGGGTGCGGAACCTGCTCGCGGGCGGCGGGGAGCTGCGGCGCGGCCGCCGGGTGCGGCCCGTGCGAGCCGTCGAAGTGGACGGCGACGACCGGATCCGGGTCCTCACCGCCTATGTGACCGCGAACCGCCGCCGCAACGGGCGGTTCTTCGACCTGCCCGAGCGCTTCACCGAGGACGACGTCCGGCGCATCGCGGACCGCCACCCGGTGGTGCGGCTGGACTGAGCCCGGCCGCTCAGGCCGTCCCCGGGGAGACCGATATCCCCAGGGTGATCCGACTCCCCCGCCCCGCCCGCCTCCGGCCCCGCACCGCCGCGGCCGTGATCCTCGTCTGCGGCCTCCTGGCCTCCCCGCTCGCCATGGGCCAGGCGGGGACCTCCTGGAGCGTCCGCACCCCCGCGGCCGCCAACGGCTGGCATGCCGTCGCCCACGGGGAGGGCCTGTTCGTGGCGGTCGCCCGGACGGGGTCAGGGAACCGGGTGATGACCAGCCCCGACGGCACCGACTGGACGGTGCGGGCCAGCGCGGCGGACAACGACTGGACCGCCGTGACGTACGGCAGGGGCGTGTTCGTCGCCGTCGCACGCACGGGCGCCGGGAACCGGGTGATGACCAGTCCCGACGGCATCTCGTGGACGCCGCGGGCGAGCGCCGCCGACAACGACTGGACCTCGGTGGCCTACGGCAACGGCACGTTCGTCGCCGTGGCGCAGAGCGGGACGGGCAACCGCGTGATGACCAGCCCCGACGGGACCAGCTGGACGCTCCGCGCGACCCCCGCCGACAGCTGGTGGACGTCGGTGGCCTACGGGGCCGGCGGGTTCGTGGCCGTGGGAACCACCCGAGCCGGGAACCACGTGATGACCAGCCCGGACGGGGTCAGCTGGACCGAGCGCGCAACGCCCGCCGACAACTGGTGGAACGCGGTCGCGTACGGCGGCGGGGTGTTCGTGGCCGTCGGCACCGCCGGCACCGGGAACCGCGTGATGACCAGCCCGGACGGGGTCACCTGGACGCTCCGCGCCACCCCGGCCGACAACACGTGGTCGTCGGTCGCGTACGGGGACGGCGGCTTCGTCGCCGTGTCCGCCACGGGCACCGGCAACCGGGTGATGACCAGTCCCGACGGCGTCACCTGGACGCTTCGCACCACCCCGGCCGACGCGTTCTGGCACTCCGTCGCCTACGGGGACGGGGTGTTCGTGGCCGTCGCCCACGAGGGCCCGGCCCGCGTGATGAGCAGCGGGACGTTCCGGTCGGAGCCCTATCCCTCGGACCCCGGCGCCGGCTCGGCCCCCTCCGGCTCGGCCCCCTCGGGGTCGACGCCGTCCGAGGCCCCGGCCGGCGGCGGTTCGCCGTCGCCCGCGCCGTCCCATCCGTCGGCGCCCCGGCCGGTGCGCGCGCACGGGCTGGTGACGCCGCTGGGCCCGCAGACCCTGTCGCGGCCGTCGCACCCGGAGACGCGCGCGGCGTGCCCGCGCCGCATCACCGCTCGCCTGCGCCTGCACCGCGCGGGCGCGCACACGTTCACGTTCATCAACCGGGCGACGGGCCGCCGCGTCCCGATGCTTCCGGGCACGACGATCGCGGGCGCGGCGTCCGCGCGGCGGCGCAGCGCCGCCGTCGTCGTCACCGCGGTGCCGGGGCGTGCCCTGCGGCTGGTCGCCTGTGTCGATCCCCGGGCGCTGCCGCCGCGGTTCGCCGACATCCGTCTCCGCGTCGCGCACCGCTCCGACGACGGCACCCTGCGCATCGCGCTGGTCAACCGGGCGGGCCGCCTGGTCTGACCGCGCGGGACGTCAGCCCTCGCGCATCCAGGGGTACAGCCGTGCGAGCATCGCCGCGCCCTGGTCGGCGCCAAGGTCGGTCGCGGTGCGGCTGCCGGCGCCGAGCCCCAGGTGGACCCGGACGCTCCCGAGGCCCCTTCGGCGCTGGAACGGCGTGCTGCGGACCGTGGTGGCGACCACGGCGCCCGGGTCGATGAACGAGTGCCGGCGCGACAGCGAGCCGGACCGGATCACCAGCCGGCCGCCGATGGCGTGTCCCAGGTTGCGGTGGCGGTCGAACGCCACGGGGACCATCGCCGCCGCGGCGAGGGCCGCGAGCCCGGCGACCCACCACCAGCCCATCAGGGCGGCGGCCGCCGAGGCCGCGGCCGGGAGCCCCGCCGCCCGCACGAGCCGGCGCGGCAGGCCCGCGCGCGGGTGTGGCTGCAGGCCGGGAGCGTCGCCGGGCGCGATCTCGGCCCGCACACGCGCCACCTCGTCCGCGTCGCCGAGCGGCAGGAGCCGGACCCGGCCGGCGGTGTCGCCGTCGTCCGACACCCCGAAGCCGCCCACGGGTGCGACCACCGCGGCCATGCCGAGGGCGCGCCGCACCGGGGAGTCGCACACCTCGACGCCCAGCAGCCGGCGGCGGTCGACGGTGGTGCGCCGCCGGGACAGGAGCCCCCGCACGGTGGTGAGGCGCCGTCCATCGGCGCGCAGTTCGAACGCCCAGTCGGCGATGACGCTGCCGGCGGCGGCGAGCAGCACCACCACCACGGCGGCCGTCGTGACGGCGAGGGAGATGCTCACGGCGCCGTGGGGCGCCCGGTCGGCGACCTGGCCCGCCCCGCTGCGCAGGAGGCCGTCGAGCCCGATGTCGTCGGCGAAGTTCAGCAGGCCCCCGGCCGCCGCCGCGGGCACCAGCACGAACCGGGCGGACGTCGCACCGGCGAGCGCGAGGCGGGACGGGCGCATCGCCGCCATCGGCGGGGGCACCTCCGCGGGCGCCGCCTCGTCGCCGCCGTGGACGACCGCGTCGCGAAGCCGCTCCGCCTGGGCGCGCCCGACGGCGGCGAGCGACAGCTCCCCCTTCTGGTCGCCGGCGGCGGCCGCCTCCACCCGGGCCCGCACGAGGCCGAACAACCGGTGCGTGAGGGGCTCGTCCAGGGAGATGCCGCGGATGCGCTCGAGGGGGACCACCCGGTTGCGCCGCACCAGCACCCCGGTGTCCACCACGAGGCGGCCCGCTTCCACGCGGTACCGGAACCGCCACCACGCGAGCACCCCGTACGGCACGCCGATGACCAGCACCGCCGCGACCACGGCGTACAGCGCCGGCCGGGGGATGTCGGTGACCAGCCCGGTCACCAGCAGCGGCACGGCGTTGCGCACCACCTTCGCCGCGTAGAGCACCGCCGCGAGGGGGTGCAGCCGCCCCGCCGCCAGGAGCGGGCCGCTCACGTGGCGTCGTCCTCCGCCCCCGCCGCCTCCGCGATCCGCGCCGCGAGTCCCCTCGCGACCTCCGCGTCCAGCCCCGGGATGTGGGGGCTCCCCTCCCGGGAGGCGGTGCGCAGGTGCACGGACGCCAGCCCCGCGCGCCGCTCCATGGGCCCGCTGCTGGAGTCCACCGCCTGGATCCGGGTGTGCGGCACCACCTGGACGGTGCGCCACAGCCACCCCCGGGCGACGACCACCCCCTCGGGGAGCACCTCCCACCGGTACCGGGCGTGGTACCTGGGCGGCCAGGTCAGGCTGAACGCCGCACCGGCCGCGGCCAGGACCACGGCGATCGCGGCGAAGACCAGGCCGGGCGTCCGGTGGCCGGTCGCCAGCAGCACCACCGCGACGACTCCGGGAACCAGCGTCGCGCCGACCGTCCCGAGCCATGACTGGGCGGTCCACAGCCCGACCGCGCGCGGGTCCAGCGGCTGGGAGGGTTCGACGAGCCGGGGGACGTCGTCGCTCACGAAGCCATCTTGCACGGACCGCGGCGGCGGCGCCGTCGCGGGCACCGGTCTGAACCGAACGTGAACCCGGCTAGGGTGCGCCGATGGCGCGCGTCGCGTTCATCGGGCTGGGGCGGATGGGGTCCGGGATGGCCGGTCGCCTTCTCGCCGCCGGACACGACATCGCGGTGTTCAACCGGACGCCCGGGCGGGACGCGGCGCTGGTCGCCTCGGGGGCGCGCCGGGCGGCGACGCCGCGGGAGGCCGCCGAGGGTGCCGACGCGGTGGTCGTGATGGTCGCCGACGACGCGGCCTCCCTTGCCGTGTGGGACGGGCCGGACGGCGTCCTGGCGGCCCGACCCGCACCCGGTGGGATCGCGGTCGAGTGCTCCACCCTCTCCCACGCCCATGTGACGGCCCTCGCACCCCGGGCGGCCGCGGCAGGGTGGCGGTACGTCGACGCCCCCGTCACCGGGCTCCCCGACGCCGCGGCGCAGGGCCGGCTCACCCTGCTGGTCGGTGCCGAGCCCGCCGACCTGGCAGGCGCGGCCTGGGTGCTGGAGCCGCTCGCCGGCGACGTCGTGCACTTCGGCGCCGTGGGGACGGGGACCGCCTACAAGCTCATCGTGAACCTCATGGGCGCCGTGCAGATCGCCGGCGTCGCGGAGGCCCTCGCCATGGCGGAACGCGCCGGGCTGGACCTGGACCTGGTGATGCGGACCATCGCGAGCGGGCAGCCCGCGAGCCCGCAGGTGGTGCGCAACGGCCGGCGCATGGCCGCGGGCGACCACGACCGGGACGTCGTGTTCTCCGGCCTGCTGCGCCGCAAGGACACCGACTACGGGGTCCGGCTGGCCCGGGAGCTCGGCGTGGAGCCGCGACTGGGGCGGGTGGCGCTGGACGGCCTGGAGCGGCTCATCGCCCGCGGCTCAGGGGACCGCAACGAGAGCGCCGTGATCGACGTCGCCCGGGAGCCGGGGGCCTGAACGACGACGGCCCCGCCGCCCGGATGGGCGACGGGGCCGTCGGAGCACTCAGCCCGGAGGCGGCGTCAGGCGGCGCCGACCTTCTGCTGGATCTCCTGCGCGATGGAGGTCGGGACCTCCATGTACTTCTCGAACTGCATCGTGAACGTCGCGCGGCCCTGGGTGGCGGACCGGACGGACGTCGCGTAGCCGAACATCTCCGACAGCGGCACGGAGGCGTTCACGACCTCCAGGCCGCCCTGGCGGGGCTCGGTGCCCTGGATGCGGCCGCGGCGGCGGTTGAGGTCGCCCACCACGGTCCCGACGAACTCCTTCGGCGCGACGACCTCGACGGCCATCACCGGCTCCAGCAGGGTCGGGCTCGCCTTGCGCGCGGCCTCCTTGAAGGCCATCGAGCCGGCGATCTTGAACGCCATCTCCGAGGAGTCCACCTCGTGGTAGCTGCCGTCCACCAGGCGGACCTTGATGTCCACCATCGGGTAGCCGGCCACCACGCCGCCCTCGAGGGCCTCGCGGATGCCCTGGTCGACGGCCGGGATGTACTCCTTGGGGATGGAGCCACCGACGACCTTGCTCTCGAAGCTGTAGCCCGCGCCGGACTCGTTCGGCTCCAGGTCGATGTAGACGTGGCCGAACTGGCCGCGGCCACCGGTCTGGCGGACGAACTTGCCCTCGATCTTGTTCACGGCCTTGCGGATCGTCTCGCGGTACGCGACCTGCGGGGCGCCGACGTTGGCGTCCACGCTGAACTCGCGCATGAGGCGGTCCACGATGATCTCCAGGTGGAGCTCACCCATGCCGGAGATGACCGTCTGGCCGGTCTCCTCATCGGTGCGCACCCGGAAGGTCGGGTCCTCGTCCGACAGGCGGCCGAGGGCGACCGTGAGCTTCTCCTGGTCCTGCTTGGTCTTCGGCTCGATCGCGAGGCCGATCACCGGCTCCGGGAACGTCATCTGCTCCAGGACGATCGGGGCGGCCGGGTCGCAGAGCGTGTCGCCGGTGGTCGTGGACTTGAGGCCCACGGCGGCGACGATGTCGCCCGCGGCCACCGAGTCCACGTCCTCGCGGTGGTTGGCGTGCATCATCAGGAGGCGGCCGATGCGCTCCTTGCGGTCCTTCGTCGCGTTGATGATGCCCGCGCCGCTCTGGGTGGTCCCGGAGTAGACGCGCAGGTACGTGAGGCGGCCCACGTAGGGGTCGCTCATGACCTTGAAGGCGAGCGCGGCGAACGGCTCGGTCTCGCTGGACTCGCGGACGAGCTTCTCGTCCTCGCTGCCCGGCACCGTGCCCTCGGCGGGCGGCACCTGCAGCGGGGAGGGGAGGAAGTCGACGATCGCGTCGAGGAGCGGCTGGACGCCCTTGTTCTTGAAGGACGAACCGCAGAGCACCGGGGTGATCGCGTTGGCGAGCACGCCCTTGCGCACGCCCTCGTGCAGACGCTCCGGGGTGATCTCCGAGCCCTCGAGGTACGCCTCGGCGAGCTCGTCGTCGGTGTCGGCGAGGGCCTCGATGAGGCGCTCGCGGGCGGCCTCGGCCTCGTCCTGCATGTCGGCCGGGATCTCGGTGACGTCGGTCTCGGTACCGAGGTCGTCCTTGTAGATCGTCGCCTTCATGGCGATGAGGTCGATGATGCCCTGGAACTCGGCCTCTGCGCCGATGGGCAGCTGGATCGGCACGGCGTTGGCGCCGAGCCGGTCGATCATCGTCTGGACGGCCTTCGCGAAGTCCGCGCCGATGCGGTCCATCTTGTTGACGTACGCGATGCGCGGGACGCCGTACCGGTCGGCCTGGCGCCACACCGTCTCGGACTGCGGCTCCACGCCGGCGACCGAGTCGAACAGGGCCACGGAGCCGTCGAGCACGCGCAGGGAGCGCTCCACCTCGACGGTGAAGTCGACGTGGCCGGGCGTGTCGATGATGTTGATGCGGTGATCACGCCAGAAGCACGTGGTGGCGGCGGAGGTGATGGTGATGCCGCGCTCCTGCTCCTGCGCCATCCAGTCCATCGTGGCCGCGCCCTCGTGCACCTCGCCCATCCGGTGCAGACGACCGGTGTAGTAGAGGATGCGCTCCGTCGTGGTGGTCTTCCCGGCATCGATGTGGGCCATGATGCCGATGTTGCGCACCCGGTCGAGGGGCACCTTCTTCACGGTCGACACGCTCTGATCACCTGCCCTCTCTGACGAAGACGAACGCACGCGACGTGGGCGCGTGCGTGCGGTGGGACTTCACGATCCAGCGATGGTGCTGACGGGCCCCCGCGACGGGGGCCCGGCCGCTACCAGCGGTAGTGCGCGAACGCGCGGTTCGCCTGCGCCATGCGGTACAGGTCGTCCTTGCGCTTGAAGGCGCCGCCCTGCGAGCCGAGGGCGTCCAGCAGCTCGTTGGCGAGCCGCTCGCTCATCTGCTTCTCGCGGCGGGCGCGGGAGAACGAGACGATCCAGCGGACGGCGAGCGTGCGGCCCCGGCGGGGCTGGACCTCGATCGGCACCTGGTAGGTGGCACCGCCGACCCGGCGCGACTTCACCTCGATGAGCGGGGTGACGTTGCGGATGGCCTCCTCCGTGACCTGCACCGGGTCACGGCCCGTGCGGTCGCGGATGCGCTCGAGGGCGTCGTAGACGACGCGCTCGGCGACGGACTTCTTGCCGTCACGCAGGATCTTGTTGATCAGCTGGGTGACGAGCGTGCTGTTGAACACGGGGTCCGGATCGATGGTCCGGCGGGCGATTGCTGCGCGACGTGGCATATCTGGCTACTTCGGGGTCTTGGCGCCGTACTTGGAGCGCGCCTTGCGTCGGCCGGACACGCCGGCGGCGTCCAGAGCCGCCCGGATCACCTTGTACCGCACACCCGGCAGGTCCTTCACACGTCCACCGCGGACCAGCACCACCGAGTGCTCCTGCAGGTTGTGGCCCTCACCCGGGATGTAACACGTGATCTCCATCTGGTTCGTCAGACGGACACGGCACACCTTGCGAAGCGCGGAGTTCGGCTTCTTGGGCGTGGTGGTGTACACGCGGGTGCAGACGCCGCGCTTCTGCGGTGCGCCCCGGAGGGCCGGCGTCGAGGTCTTGGTGGTCTTGGGCGTCCGACCCTTGCGGACGAGCTGGTTGATCGTCGGCACGATCGCCTTTTGTCGCGGTTGAGAGCAGTGCGTGACCGGCCGCTCGCCGAGCGGCCCGGGGACGTTAGCACACGCGGGCGCACCGGGATCCCCCGGCGGCGGGGTGCTGCGGGACAGGAACCCTACCGTGCGGGAGCGGGCGACGTGAGGTCCAGCCGCACACGCGACCGGTACCCCACCGGGCCCTCGAGCGTGGTGTCCGTCTCCAGGCGCACCGGGACGCCCAGGCGCGGCGACCACCACATGCGCTCGGTGCGCGGCCCGCCGTGCGCCCCGCTCGTGCGCGTGCGCGTCTCGATGAGGAACGCCGTGACCGGCGCCCCCGCCACCGTGACGGTCTCGCGGCGCACGACCGTGGCCGTGCCGGTGGTGCGCAGCTTCCACGCCGAGTACGCCACGTTCCACGTCTGCCCGACGCGCGGGCGGACCGGGATGGCCGGCACCGCCGGGGTGAGGGGACGACGATCATCGCGGCCGATGCGCAGGAAGGTGACGTCCACGCGGCGCCACGTCGCCCGGATCCAGTGGGAGCCGACCGCGTAGCGGACCGCCTCGGTGTGCTCGCCGCTGATGCGCAGCTCGGCCTGGAAGCCCTCGGGGGTCGCGGTGACGATGTACCGCGCCTGGGCGGGGACGTCGCGGTCGATCGAGATGGGCCCGATGTGGGCCGTCTCGGATCCGGACGCCGCGTAGCTGTACACGCCGGGCGCCGGCGCGTCGCCGGTCGCGACATCCGCCACGCCGGTGTCGCGGAACTCCCCGACGGCGGTCGCGACGGAGACCTCGGTCGAGGTGCTCGCCGCCTGCCACGCCCACGCGCCGGCGACGACGAGGGCAAGTGCGGCGGCCGCGGCGGAGAGGGCCGGGACGGGTCGGGTGATCCGGTGCTCCACGGCGGTCACGGTAACCCTGGACGAATTGCCCGCAATCGGGGTTTCACCGCACGTGCAGCGTGATTGCTACCGTCGTCGCAGTGAGCCCGGCCGCATTGGCAGACATCCTCCCCCTCGCGGATCCGCAGGCCGAACCGCCGGTCCCGCCGCGCCTCGAGGTGCTGGCCCCCCGGCCCCGGCGGCGCACCGCCCGGCGCACGCAGCGGCACCCGTCGTGGCTGTGGGCGCTGCTGCTGTCGGCGGTGCTGCTGGCCATCCCGCTCGGCGCGGCGAGCAACGACCCGTCCACGGCCGCGGCGGCGGGCGGTGACACCCTCATCGACGACGGCCCGTTCGATGCGGAGTGGCCGATGCAGGTGGAGGTCCGAGTGGCGAACTCGGAGCGGTCCGGGCCCATCGTGGACCTCGGCGACGGATCCCTGGCACTCGGCGGGCCGAACGGCGGCCGGCTCGCGAACGGCGTGCGGCTCCCCGTGTCCGGCACCGGGTACTACACCTACAACCCGGCCACCCAGACGCCGCCGCAGTCGCCGGAGCGCCGCTGGGGCACCGCGATGCTGGTGTCGCAGGTCCTGAGCCTGGGCCGGTGGTGGGCGCAGGAGCACCCGGACCTGCCGCCGCTGGGCATCGGCGACCTGTCCCGCGAGCACGGCGGGCCGTTCACCGGCCCCGGCGTGGGCCACAGCTCCCACCAGAACGGGCTGGACGTCGACATCCGCCTGCCGCGGCGCGACCGGGTGATGGGCGCCGCCAACCCGTCGAACTACGACCGGGCGCTCACCCAGCAGGTCGTGGACCGCATGGTCGCCCAGGGCGCCTCCCTGGTGCTCATCGGGCCGAGCCTCGACCTGACGGGCCCCGCCGGGGTCGTCGTGCGCTGGCCCGCCCACGACGACCACCTGCACGTGCGCTTCCCCGACCCGGACGGCACCGGGAACTGATCGCCGGGCGGGGCGCGGCATCGGGCGGGGAGGCCGCTACCCTCCGGCGCATGGCACGCAAGGTGAGCGAGGGGGACACCTCCCCCCGACTGGACGAGCAGGGCATCGAGCGCTTCGAGGTGACGCAGGCCATGGACGGCGCCCAGGAGGTGCTGCTGGCGGCGGTGCGCGACGTGATCTCCGGGGCGGGCAACGAGGACGTGGCAGCCGTGGCGCGATGGCTGCAGGCCGTCGCGGGGGGCGTCTCCGCGGACGACGCGCAGGCGCTGGCCCGCATGGCCGCCGCCGACCAGTCCATGTACGGGACGCCGCCGCTGCACGCGGACGACATCCTGGTGAAGGACTGGCGGCACGCGGTCTACCCGTACCAGAACCTCATGGCCCGGAAGACCTACGAGAAGCAGAAGTACCGGCTCCAGGTGGAGCTGCTGAAGCTGCAGGCGTGGGCCAAGGACACCGGCCAGCGCATCGTGATCCTCTTCGAGGGACGCGACGCGGCGGGCAAGGGCGGCACCATCAAGCGGTTCATGGAGCACCTCAACCCGCGTGGCTCCCGCGTGGTCGCGCTGGAGAAGCCCACGGAGACCGAGCGCGGGCAGTGGTACTTCCAGCGCTACATCCAGCACCTGCCCACCGCGGGCGAGATCGTCCTGTTCGACCGCTCCTGGTACAACCGCGCCGGCGTGGAGCGCGTCATGGGCTTCTGCACCAACGACGAGTACCACGAGTTCATGCGGCAGGCGCCGGAGTTCGAGCGCCAGCTGGTGCGCAGCGGGACGCACCTCATCAAGTTCTGGTTCTCGGTGAGCCGGGAGGAGCAGCAGCGCCGGTTCGCCGAGCGCCAGCGCCACCCGCTCAAGCAGTGGAAGCTCTCCCCCATCGACCTCGCGTCCCTCGACAAGTGGGACGCCTACACCGAGGCGAAGGAGGCGATGTTCCTGCACACCGACACCGCCGACGCCCCGTGGGTGGTCATCAAGTCGGACTGCAAGAAGCGGGCCCGCCTGAACGCCCTGCGGTATGTGCTGCACCGCCTGCCGTACGCGGACAAGGACCTCGCCCGCATCGGCCAGCTCGACCCGCTGCTGGTGGGCCGGGCCAGCGTCGTCCACGAGGACGGCGGCCCGGACGGCGAAGCCCTGATCTGACGACGCGCGGCGGGTGGCCGGCGCGGCCCGCGGCCGCGCCGTCCACCCGGGTTGCGGTTGCCGGGGACCCGCCGGTCCTGCTCTGATGACCCGCACGCACCCACGTGACGGAGGAGGCAGGATGGAACGGACCAGGAGGCGCGGCCTGCGCGGCCTCGCCACCGTGCTCGCGGTGGCGGCGGGCTGTCTGGCGGGCGCCATGCCGGCCGCCGCCGCCGGGAGCAACGGCACCCCCGGCCTCGACTGGGCGGACTGCGGCGACGGGTTCCAGTGCGCCACCGCCCACGTGCCCCGCGACTACTCGCGGCCGATGGCGGGGACCGTTGACATCGCGGTCATCAGGAAGCCGGCCACCGGCCCGGACCGCATCGGGACCCTCTTCACGAACCCCGGCGGCCCCGGCGGGTCCGGCACCGGGTTCGTCCGAGACGCGATCTCGCTGTACGCGACGCTGAACGACCGCTTCGACATCGTCGGGTGGGACCCGCGCGGCGCCGGCGAGAGCGGCCCGGTCTCCTGCCTCACCGCGGCGCAGCGCGAGGCCCGCTGGCCGAAGACCGACCCCTTCCCCACCCTCGCCACGCTCGACCCCACGGCACGGCAGGCGAAGGAGCTCGCGGACGGCTGCGCGGCGGCGGACACGGACCGCACCCTCTCCGGGTTCACCACCGAGAACGCCGCCCGCGACCTGGACCAGCTGCGGCGCCTCGTCGGGGACCCCAAGCTCAACTACCTGGGCTTCTCGTACGGCACGTACCTGGGCGCCATGTACGCCGCCCTCTTCCCCGGCAAGGCCCGGACCCTCGTGCTGGACGGGGCGCTCGACCCCGACCAGTACACCAACGACCCCCTGCAGAACCTGGTGGAGCAGTCCGCGGGCTTCGAGGACAGCCTGGACCGCTTCTTCGCGTGGTGCGCCACGTCGCCGCTGTGCGGGTTCCAGGGCGGGCGTCCCGCCTACGACGCGCTGGTGAAGCGGGTGCTCCAGACCCCGCTGCCGGCGACCGCCTCCGGCGACCCGCGCCCCGTGCTGGCCGGGGACCTGCAGAACGCCACCGTCGGGGACCTGTACGCCCGGCAGGCGTGGCCGGACCTCGCGTTCATCCTCACCGAGGCCCAGAAGGGCGACGGCAGCGCCGCGCTCGCCCTGTCCGACGCCCTGCGCGGCCGCATCGACGGGGAGACCTACGCACCGGACATCGACGCGTTCGTGGAGACCTCCTGTGCGGACCTGTCGTACCCGCGCAGCGCCCGGGCGTTCGCCCGGTACGAGCGCGAGGCCAAGCGGTCGCCGTTCGTCGGCCTGTCGAACCTGTGGGGCGAGTCGGCGCCGGGCTACGTCTGCGCCGTCTGGAAGGCGCGGGCCCGTGAGCAGTACACCGGCCCCTTCCGGTTCCGTCAGGCGAAGGGCGGCGCCCCCGCCCTGGTGGTGGGCAACACCCACGACCCGGCGACCCCGCTCGCCGGGGCCGTGTCGCTCACCCGGCAGCTCGGGAAGGCCCGGCTGCTGGTGATGGACGGCGACGGGCACACGGCGTACGGCGGCAACAGCGCCTGCATCGACTCCGCCGTCGACGCGTACCTGGAGGACCTGGCCGTCCCGGCCGCGGGCACCGTCTGCGACCAGGAGGTCGTGGACCCCGACCCGGCCGCCGCCCCGGTGGCCGCGGGCGCGGGGCTGCGCCGCACGACCGCCGGCATCGCACGCCTGCGCGTCGGCTGACCGCATGGCCCGGTGGGCGCGCCGCCCGGCGCGCCCACCGGGCCATGCGGCCCGGCGGACCGGTCATGATTCCGCCCGGATGAGCACCGAGGCCGTTCCCACCTGCCCCCGCCACCCCGGCGTCGAGACGCTGCTGTCCTGCACGCGGTGCGGGGCGCCCGCCTGCCCCGACTGCCTGGTCACCAGCGCGGTGGGCAGCCACTGCGTCGACTGCGTCCGCGGGCAGCGGCGTGAGGGCACCGTGGCCGCCCGCGCCGAGAGCCGGCTGTTCCGCCCCGGGCTCGTGTTCTACGCGCTGCTCGCGGCGTTCGCGGTCGCGTGCGGCTGGGCGGCGGCCACGCCCATCTCGTCCGTCGGCCCGTCGGCGGCGGACCGCATCGCCCCGATCCTGGTCGTGATCCTCGGCTGGATCGTCTCGCTGTGCATCCACGAGTGGGCGCACGCGGCGGTCGCGTACCGGGGCGGCGACCGCACCGTCGCCGAGAAGGGCTACCTCACCCTCGACCCGCGGCACTACGCCGACCCCATCTGGTCGGTCGCCATGCCCATCGCGTTCCTCATCCTTGGGGGCCTGGGCCTGCCCGGCGGCGCCGTGTGGATCGAACGGCACCGCATCCGGTCCCGCGCCGTCCAGAGCATGGTCTCCCTCGCGGGGCCCGCCACGAACGTGGCGTTCGGGGTCGTGGTGCTCGCGATCGTGAAGACCGGGCTGGTGGACGAATCCCCGGTGTTGCACTTCGCGCTCGCCTGGCTCGGGGTCCTGGAGTTCGCGACCGCCGTGCTGAACCTCATCCCCGTGCCCGGCCTGGACGGCTACGGCGCGATCGAGCCGTACCTGCCGCACGAGATCCGGATGATGCTCCGCCCCGTCAGCCAGTTCGGGATCATCCTGCTGTTCTTCCTGTTCGTCTCCACGGACGCCGGCAACTGGCTGTGGGACGCCGCCGAGTGGGCCACGAACCTGATGGGGGTGGACGACACCACCATCGCCATCGGCCAGGTGCTCACGGACCTCAGCCTGAACTGAGGCCGGAACGACCGGGGGGCGCCATTCGGCGCCCCCCGGTGTCCCTCACTCTCCGGCCGGGGCCTCCGGCTCGAAGTGGTAGGTGCCGCCGTCGTCCCCGAGGGACGGCAGGACGAACGTGTCGTCGTCGTCCATCTCGGCGTACGGCTCCTCCAGGTCGAACTCCAGCAGCGCCGGGGCGCGCCGGGCGGGCTCGATCTCCAGCTGGCGGTACCGCCGGAGCCCCGTGGCCGCCGGGATGAGCTTCCCGATGATCACGTTCTCCTTCAGGCCGCGCAGCTTGTCGGTCTTGCCCTCGAGCGCCGCGTCCGTGAGGACCTTCGTGGTCTCCTGGAACGAGGCGGCCGACAGGAACGACTCGGTCGCCAGCGACGCCTTGGTGATGCCCAGGATGAGCGGCTCGTACGACGCCTGGGCGTCGTCGACCTCGCGCTCCATGTCGGCGTCCGTGCCCGACCACTCCCCGGCCGAACGGGCGGCGAGCAGCTGCTCGAACCGCTCGCGCGCCGCACGGGCGTTCTCGCGGAAGAGCACCGGCTTGTCCACCAGCTGGCCCGGCAGGAAGCTCGTGATGCCCGGGTTTTCGATGCGCACCTTGCGGAGCATCTGCCGGACGATCACCTCGATGTGCTTGTCGTTGATGTCCACGCCCTGCGAGCGGTACACGTTCTGGACCTCGCGGACCAGGTACAGCTCGGTCTTGGTGGAGCGGTCGCGGCGGGCGCCCGCGGGCAGCAGGAAGCGACCCGGGACGACCTCCATGCCCACCTCGATGTGCGGCATCGGACGGTCGGCGGGGAGCCGGAGGAGCCGCACCGAGGTGCCGGCCTCCGTCGCCACCTCGACGCGGAGCCAGCGCTCCGGGCGGTCGGTGACGTTCTTCTCCTCGGCGATCTTCGTGACGGTCCCGAGGACGCCGAGGGCCACGCCCGAGGTCGCCTCCAGGATGTCGGTCGGGAACGCCGACCCGATGGTGAGCAGCGTGCCCGCCGTCACCCAGTCGCCGTCGTTCACCACGATCTGCGTGCGCTTCGGCACCGCGTGGGCGTGCTCGCGCACCGGCTCGCGGTTCGCGCCGGTGCCGGCGTCCTCCACCGGGATGTACTCCGGCTCGACGATGACGAGGGTGGCGGCACCGGGCCGCGTCTCGTCGTCGACGATCCGGATCCACCCGTCGACCTTCGCCACGATGGCGAGGGCCTTCGGCTTGCGGGCCTCGAAGAGCTCGACGACGCGCGGGAGGCCGTGCGTGATGTCGGCCCCGGCGACGCCACCGGTGTGGAACGTCCGCATGGTGAGCTGGGTGCCCGGCTCGCCGATCGACTGCGCGGCGATGATGCCCACCGCGTCGCCGGGCTCGCAGAGCCGGCCGGAGGCCGGGTTGCGGCCGTAGCAGGACGAGCACACGCCGAAGTCGCTGCGGCACTTCAGCGGCGACCGGACGACGACCACCGCGTTGCGCGGCTTGCCGTCCTCGGTGCGGCACGCCGCCGCGATCTCCTGCGCCATGTCGTTGGTGATGAGGGTCCGGCCCGCCATGTCGGGGTCGTCCTTCTCCTCATCGGACCGCAGGTCGATGATGACCTCGCCCGTCACCGCGTCGGTGACCGGGCCCTGCATCACGCGACCGGCGAGGCTCAGGTTGATCTGGCCGTCGCGGAACACCGTGGCGTCGATGCCGTCGGTGCTGCCGCAGTCGTTCTCGCGGATGATCATGTCCTGGGAGACGTCCACGAGACGCCGGGTGAGGTACCCGGAGTCCGCGGTCTTCAGGGCGGTGTCCGCGAGGCCCTTGCGCGCGCCGTGGGTCGAGATGAAGTACTCGAGCACCGAGAGCCCTTCCATGAAGTTGCTCTTGATGGGGCGCTCGATGGTCTCGCCCTTCGGGTTGTTCATGAGGCCACGCATGCCGGCGAGCTGCCGGATCTGCTTGAAGGAGCCACGGGCCCCGGAGTTGGCCATCATGTAGATCGGGTTGAGGCGGAAGAGGTGGTCCTCCATCGCCTTCGCGACCTCGTCGGTGGCGCGGTCCCACAGGGAGACCACGGCCTCCTTGCGCTCCTCCACGCTCATCTCGCCGCGGGCGAAGTAGCCCTCGACCTCCTCGAGCTCCTCGTCGTACCGCGCGAGGATCTCCGCCTTGTTCGGCGGGATGACGATGTCGTTCTTGCTCACCGTGATGCCCGACAGGCTCGCGTAGCGGAACCCGAGGGCCTTGAACGAGTCGAGCACCATCGACACGGAGGTGGGCCCGTAGAGGTTCACCATCTCCTCGATGAGGTCCGTGATCTCGCGCTTGGTGAACGTCCGGTTCGTGCGCGGGAACGGCATCTCGGCGATGACCTCGTCGCCCACGACGTGGGTGAGGTTCGTCTCGATCTCGTGGTTGAACACGACGCGGCCGGCGGTGCTGATCTCGCGGATGCCGTTCTCACGGTCCCGGAGCTGCACGACGTCCTGGAGGTGGATGTGCCCCGCGTCGTAGGCGGCGAGCACCTCGCCCACCGAGCCGTACACCGGCACGTGCTTCGGCAGGCCGGCCCGCGTGAACGGGTCCTTGGTCCAGCCGTCCTTGTCCGGGTACCGGCGGTCGTCGCCCTCGAAGCGCGCCTCGGTGCCCTTCGGGAGCTTCCACTCGCGGGTGGTGTCGTCGACGAGCTCCACGAGCTCCATCGCGCGGCCCTTGCCGTCCGACCCGGCCTCCCGCACGTCCAGCGCACGGCAGTACGTGAGGTAGTAGAGGCCCAGCACCATGTCCTGGCTGGGGACGGCGATCGGCCGACCGTGCGCCGGGGACAGGATGTTGTTCGCCGACAGCATGAGGATGCGGGCCTCGGCCTGCGCCTCCACCGACAGCGGGAGGTGGACGGCCATCTGGTCGCCGTCGAAGTCCGCGTTGAAGGCGGTGCAGACCAGCGGGTGGATCTGGATGGCCTTGCCCTCCACCAGCACCGGCTCGAAGGCCTGGATGCCGAGGCGGTGCAGCGTGGGCGCGCGGTTCAGCAGGACGGGGTGCTCGTTGATGACCTCCTCGAGCACGTCCCAGACCTCGGGCACCATGGCGTCCACCAGCTTCTTGGCCGCCTTGATGTTCATGACCTGCTTGCGCTCCACGAGCCGGCTCATGATGAACGGCTTGAAGAGCTCGAGCGCCATGAGCTTCGGCAGGCCGCACTGGTGCAGCCGGAGCTCCGGGCCCGCCACGATGACGGAACGGCCGGAGTAGTCCACGCGCTTGCCGAGCAGGTTCTGCCGGAAGCGGCCCTGCTTGCCCTTGAGCATGTCGGACAGCGACTTGAGCGGCCGGTTGCCCGGGCCGGTCACGGCGCGGCCGCGGCGGCCGTTGTCGAACAGCGCGTCGACGGCCTCCTGCAGCATCCGCTTCTCGTTGTTCACGATGATCTCGGGCGCGCCGAGGTCCAGGAGCCGCTTGAGGCGGTTGTTCCGGTTGATGACGCGGCGGTACAGGTCGTTGAGGTCGCTGGTGGCGAACCGGCCACCGTCGAGCTGCACCATCGGGCGGAGCTCCGGCGGGATGACCGGGACGGCCTCCAGGATCATCCACTCCGGGCGGTTCTCGCTGCGCCGGAACGCGGACACGACCTTGAGGCGCTTGAGGGCGCGCGCCTGGCGCTGGCCCTTGCTGTTCTGGATCGTCTCGCGCAGGAACTCGGCTTCCTTGTCGAGGTCGATGCGCTCCAGCAGCTCGCGGATCGCGGCGGCGCCCATGCCGCCCCGGAAGTACTCGCCGAAGCCGTACTGGGAGCCGAAGCGGTCCCGCATCTCACGGAACAGCTGCTCGTCGGACTCGATCTGGCGGGGGGTGAGGTCCTTGAACGTGATCCAGGCGCGCTGGATGCGGTCGATCGCCTCCTCCGTGTACCGCTCGATGTCCTTGATGGACACGTCGGTGTCACGGCGCAGCTCGGTCTCGGCCTGCCGCTTGTCGGCGTCCGTGAGCTCGCGCTTGGCGGTGGGGTCCTCGCTGGTGCGGTCCCGCTCCAGGTCGTCCAGCCAGTAGTTGTCGTCGTCCGAGAACGCGTCCCGGTCGATCTCGCCGCGGAGGTACTGCTGCCGGCGCTCGAGGCGCTCCTGCAGCTCCACGATCCGCTCCTCGCGGTCCTGGTTGTACTGCTCGATGGCCTCGTTGATCCGGTCCTGGAGCATGTCCAGGTCCTCGGCACGCTTCTCGTCGTCGACCCACGTGACGATCGAGGCGGCGTAGTACAGGACCTTCTCGAGCTCCTTCGGGGCGATGTCCAGCATGTAGCCGATGCGGCTCGGGACGCCCTTGAAGAACCAGATGTGCGACACCGGCGCGGCCAGATCGATGTGGCCCATGCGCTCGCGGCGCACCTTGGCCCGGGTCACCTCGACGCCGCAGCGCTCACAGATGATGCCCTTGTACCGGACCCGCTTGTACTTGCCGCAGTAGCACTCCCAGTCCTTCGTCGGACCGAAGATCTTCTCGCAGAAGAGCCCGTCCTTCTCCGGCTTGAGCGTGCGGTAGTTGATGGTCTCGGGCTTGGTGACCTCGCCCGAGCTCCACGCCCGGATCTGCTTGGGGGAGGCCAGGCCGATCGAGATGGTGTCGAAGTTGTTGATGTCGATCACGTGCGCTCGCTCCTTCTCGCGACGGGCGGCGCGTTGACGCGCGCCGCTCGAGGTGGGTTCGCCTCGAGAGACCCACCGGGGACGGCGTCAACCGCCCCCGGTGGGCGCTCCCGTCAGCTCTCGGCCTCTTCGTCCCCCACGGGCTCCGCGGCCTCGGCGCCGGCGGTGATCTCCGCCGGGGCCTGCTCCGTCTCGCCCTCGGTGTCGCCCTCGCCCTCGCCCTTCCCGGCGCCCATGCCGCCGGAGAGGTCGATGCCGAGCTCCTCGGCCGCGCGGAGGAGGTCGTCGTCCTCGTCGCGCCCGGTGAACTCCGGCCCGCTCTCGCCGTGGACCTTCACGTCGAGCGCGAGGCTCTGCATCTCCTTGAGGAGCACCTTGAAGCTCTCCGGGATGGAGGGCTCCTGGATGTTCTCGCCCTTCACGATCGCCTCGTAGGCCTTCACGCGGCCCACGGTGTCGTCGCTCTTGATGGTGAGCATCTCCTGGAGGGTGTAGGCGGCGCCGTACGCCTCGAGGGCCCACACCTCCATCTCGCCGAAGCGCTGCCCGCCGAACTGCGCCTTGCCGCCCAGCGGCTGCTGGGTGACGAGGGAGTACGGGCCGGTGGAGCGCGCGTGGATCTTGTCGTCCACCAGGTGGAGGAGCTTCAGCATGTACATGTAGCCGACGGTCACCTTGCCGTCGTACGGCTCGCCGGTGCGCCCGTTGAACAGGCGCATCTTCCCGGAGCACCGCCGCCCCTCACGGTCGCCGTCGTCGATCGACAGCTGGATGGGGGTGTCGTGGCTGGACTGCCAGTCGATGAGGGCCTTGTCGACGTCCTCCGGCGTGGCGCCGTCGAACACCGGGGTGGCGACGAACGTCCGCTCCAGGGCCTCGCCGTTCTCGGCGCCGCCGACGAACCAGCCGCGGTTCGCGGCCCAGCCGAGGTGCGTCTCGAGCACCTGGCCGATGTTCATGCGGCTCGGCACGCCGAGCGGGTTGAGGATCATGTCGATGGGGGTGCCGTCCTCCAGGAACGGCATGTCCTCCTCCGGCACGATCTTCGAGATGACGCCCTTGTTGCCGTGGCGGCCGGCGAGCTTGTCGCCCTCCGCGATCTTGCGGCGCTTCGCGACGTAGACGCGCACCAGCTGGTTCACGCCCGGCGCGAGGTCGTCGCCGTTCTCACGGCTGAAGACCTTCACGTCGATGACCTTGCCGCCCTCGCCGTGCGGGACCTTGAGGGAGGTGTCGCGGACCTCGCCGGCCTTCTCCTTGAAGATGGCGCGGATGAGCTTCTCCTCCGCCGTCAGCTCGGTCTCGCCCTTCGGCGTGACCTTGCCGACCAGCAGGTCCCCGGAGCCCACCTCGGCCCCGATGCGGACGATGCCGCGCTCGTCGAGGTCCTTGAGGGACTCCTCGGAGCGGTTCGGGATGTCGCGGGTGATCTCCTCGGCGCCCAGCTTGGTGGTGCGGGCGTCCACCTCGTACTCCTCGATGTGGATCGAGGAGAGCACGTCGTCCTTGACGAGCCGCTCGGAGATGATGATGGCGTCCTCGAAGTTGTAGCCCTCCCAGGACATGAAGGCCACGAGGATGTTCTTGCCGAGGGCCAGCTCACCGCAGTCGGTGGAGCTGCCGTCCGCCAGCACGTCGCCCCGCTGGACGGGGTCGCCCAGCCGCACCAGCGGCTTCTGGTGGATGATCGTGCCCTGGTTCGAGCGCTTGAACTTCTCGAGCTCGTAGCTCTCCAGCTCGCCCTGCTCGTCCTCGACCACGATGTGCTCGGCGTCGACCTTCGCGACCGTGCCGGTGCTGCGCGACACGACGACGTCACGCGAGTCCAGGGCGGCGCGGCGCTCCATCCCGGTGCCCACCAGCGGGGCCTCGGTGATCATGAGCGGCACGGCCTGGCGCTGCATGTTCGCGCCCATGAGCGCGCGGTTCGCGTCGTTGTGCTCCAGGAACGGGATGAGGGCGGTGGCGACGGAGACGATCTGCTCCGGCGACACGTCCATGTAGTCCACCTCGTCCGGGTCGGCGAGGTAGGGCTCGCCGCCGCGGCGGCACAGGACCGGCCCCTCGAGGCGGCCCTTGCCGTCCATCGGGGCGTTCGCCTGGGCGATGACCTTGTGCTCCTCCTGGGTGGCGTCCAGCCACTCCAGCGCCTCGGTGACGACGCCCTTCTCCACCTTGCGGTACCGGGTCTGGATGAACCCGAACTCGTTCACCGTGGCGTAGGAGCCCAGCGAGCCGATGAGGCCGATGTTCGGGCCTTCCGGGGTCTCGATGGGGCACATGCGCCCGTAGTGGGTGGTGTGCACGTCGCGCACCTCGATGGGGGCGCGCTCGCGGGTGAGGCCGCCCGCGCCGAGCGCCGACAGGCGCCGGCGGTGGGTGAGCCCCGCCAGGGTGTTCGTCTGGTCCATGAACTGCGACAGCTGGGAGGAGCCGAAGAACTCCTTCAGCGCCGCGACCACGGGCCGGATGTTGATGATCGTCTGCGGCGTGATGGTGTCGACGTCCTCGGTGCTCATCCGCTCGCGGACGACGCGCTCCATCCGGTAGAGGCCGATGCGGAAGGCCTCCTGGATGAGCTCGCCGACGGTGCGGAGGCGCCGGTTGCCGAAGTGCTCGTACTCGTCGAGCTCACCGCTGATCTCGTCACGCGGCATGACCAGCGAGTCCGCGGCGTAGTCCTTGCTGTCCTCGGGCACGCCGATGCGGATCGGCAGGTCCACGAGGCGCCGGATGAGGTCGACGAGGTCGTCGCTCATGCCGGAGATGCGCCCGGTGAACCGCGGGTTCGTGAGGGTGCGGACCTCGGCGTCCACGCTCGCGTCGAGGCGGGCGTTGAGCTTGTAGCGGCCCACGCGGGTGAGGTCGTAGCGCTTCGGGTCGAAGAACAGCGACCGCACGAGCGACTTGGAGTTGTCGATCGTGGGCGGCTCGCCCGGGCGCTGCTTCTTGAACACCTCGACGAGGGCGTGCTGCATCAGCTCGCCCGCGCGCTGGTCGATGCGCTTCTCGACCTTCGCGATCTCCTCGTCGATGCGCTGGCGCTCGTCGGCCGGGAGGTTCTCGATGTCGACGTTGAGCTGCCGCATCTCCTCGACGAGCTTCGCGAGCTCCTCGAGGCTCTTGCGGTCGCCGGCCTGCGGGGCGCCCTCCGTGGAGTCCTTGTCCAGGGTCATCTGGATGTAGGGGTTCACACGGTCCGGGTCGTCCGGGTGCCGGAACAGGTTCGCGACGTCGTCGCGGGAGTAGCCCAGGGCGAACAGCAGCGTCGTCACCGGCAGCTTGCGCTTCCGGTCGATGCGGACGTTGACCTGGCCCTTCTTGTCGATCTCCAGCTCGACCCATGAGCCGCGGGACGGCATCAGGTTCGCGATGAAGACCTGCTTCTCCGGGTCCTTCGGTTCCATCACGTAGGCGCCCGGGGAGCGCACGAGCTGGGTCACCACGACACGCTCGGTGCCGTTGATGATGTAGGTGCCCCAGTCCGTCATGAGCGGCAGGTCGCCCATGAAGACCTTCTGCTCCCGGATCTCCCCCGTCTCCCGGTTGATGAAGGCGACCTCCATCGTCAGCGGGGCGGCGTAGACGAGGTCCTTCTCCCGGCACTCCTTGATGTCGTTGTTCGGCACGATGTGGTCCAACGGCATGCCGGGTTCCCAGCCGCCGATGGTGTACTTGCCGAACTGCACGGCGAGCGTGCCGGTGAAGTCCTCGATAGGGGAGATGTCGTCGATGGTCTCCCGCAGGCCTTCGTTGAGGAACCACTCAAACGAAGCGCGCTGGATGTCGATGAGGTCAGGGACCTCCTCGACCTTCCCGAGGCGAGAGAACGAGCGACGAACACGGGCGGCAGTAACCTTGCTCAAGTCGCGAGGCCTCCTGGACGAGCATGGTGGCGGCGGGCAGCGGGCACGGCCCCACCCCGTGAAGACTCACCGGGCGAGGGGCGGCCGGGTATCGTACCAAAAAACCGCAGGGGTGAGCCACCCGTGAGAACACGCCGTGGGTGGGACGGCGTCATGGGGTGGGTCACAGCAGCCGAAGTCAACCCGACCGGACGGACAAGAGTGCGAACACTACCTGTTCGCGACGCCGTATTCCAAGCAAGGCATACTTCCCCTTCGATGACCGACCCCCTCCCCCACCTCCCGGCCGACGGCTCCGACGACTTCCCCGCGCAGCTGGCCGTCCTGCTGGAGACCGCCCACACCCTGTGGGGGCAGCCCGACGAGCGCCGCAGGATGCGGTACTTCGGGTTCCGGCCCGCCGTCGAGCAGGGGGTCCTGAAGCGCGAATGGCACGGCATGCAGGTGCGCGTGTCGTCCAACACCCTCCGCGCCGCCCTCCCCGGCGCCGGCGAGCTCGTCTACCGCGGCGGGGACCGCACCGTCCTCCTCGACGGCGGCCCCTTCGCCCCCACCGAGGGCGGCCTCGAGCTCGTCCGCCAGCTCATGGACCTCATCCAGTCGTACGAGCGCTGGGTCGAGTCCCGCGAGGGCCGGGAGGAGCGCATCGCCCGGGGGCGCCCAGACCGGCCCCGACGCGCGCCCCCTGAACGCCCTGGCCGAGACGCGCCGCACGCAGCGCCTCCTCAGGTCCAGCGCCCCCGCCGCTAGGCGTTCCCCAGAACCCGTCCGCCTCATCCCGACGCGGTGGCCCGGCAGGCCGGCGCGGATGGCGCGCCCTCGGCGTAACCACGAGTTGCTTCTTGCGGGTCGACTCGAAGGCGCGGTGAGATTCGGGATTGTTGTCGGCCCGGTTTTCCGTGACCGCCCGGCCCGGCAGTCGTTTGGCGCTGAGATGCGTTCGGGGGGTTTTGCGCCTGGAACCGCGCCCTGCGGCTGCCCGGATCCAATTTGAGGTCGCCATCCATGGCTCCCGGATCCCGACCCTCACCATCCGCACTCTCGTGTTCTGCGGATCACCTGCCAGGCGTCCACACGGGTACAGACAGGCGACTCCTGCGCATCAACTCGCTGACGTCCCTGCGCGCCAATTGACCGCTTGTCCTCCGCCCATGGATGGGCGGAATTCCTCCTCGATCACGAGTCGTGGTCGCACCGGGAAGCGACTCTCAGTACCCGTGAGGACGCCAACCCCGTAAAGGCGCACCACAAGAAGATGCGGACGGCGAGGGTTGAGCAGCTGGGAGCCATGGATGGCGACCTGAATGCTGAGGCCGGGCAGCCGTAAGGCGCGGTTCCAGGCGCAAAACCCGCCGTGGGCCATCAGCGCCAAACGACTGCCGGGCCGGAACGGTTCTGAAAAACCGGCGCGACAACAATCCCGAATCCCGACGCGTCAGCGAGTCGATGCGCAGGAAGCAACTCTCAGTACCGGCGAGGACGCCCACCCGTGAGGCTCGAGGCTGCCGTAAGGCGCGGTTCCAGGGACCAAACACCCCGAACGCATCTCAGCGCCAAACGACTGCCGGGCCGGGCGGCCATAAGAAGCCGACCTGCCAGCCGGGAGAGGCCGTTCTGAGAAGCAAGAACACGCCCGGGGGCCCCTGGGGCCCCCGGCGCGGACTTCATTCGGTCAGACCGTGTCCCCGAAGCGACCGATCACCTGGCCGCCCTTGACGACGGCGAGGTCATCGAGCCAGCCGGTGAGGCGGGCGTGGTCCTTGTCGTCCTCGGCGAGGGTGGCGAGAGCCTCCTGCACCTGCGCGGCAACGTCGTCGACGTTGCTCTTGTTCGCGGTCGAGACCTTGTCCCGAAGCGCACTCTTGAGGGCCTGGTCGAGCGGCATTTCTGTCGTCCTCCGAAGGGTCGGGTCGATCCGAGCGGGAATTCTGCGCCAGCGTGGGGGCGTTTGTCCATGCCCGTCGGGCAATTCCGTCTCCGACAGTTTACCTGAAACGGAGGACATGATTTGAGGTTCGTACGTTCCCGGCCGCATCACGGAGCTGGAGGCGGATGACGTTGCGGCCCGGAAGCAGCCTGCCCACGGGGATCCGCCGGTTTCGGACGGCCCTCAGGGAGACCGTGCGGGGCTTCACGCCGGGCGCGGAGAGGGTGAGGGTCATCTGCGGCGCACCGGTGTCCCGGGCGGACAGCACGACGAACGCCTGGCGCTTGCGCTTGGGGTCGGGCTTGGCGCCCTTCGGGCGGGGGACGGCGAAGGTGCGGACCACCCTGAGGACCGGCGGGGTGTTGTCGACGCGCACGCGCCACTCGCGGCGGCCGGTGTTGCCGGGCCAGTCGCGGGAGTCGACCGCGAAGGCGAGCTCGCCGTCCGGGAAGCGGCGGGTGTCGAGCCGGACGCCCAGGCCGTCGCGGGCGAGGACCTGCGCGAGCTGGCGGTCCCCGGTCCAGAGGGTGAGGCGTGAGATGCGGGACGGGTCCGCGGCCTTCACGGCCACGGTGACGGGGCCGCGCACCGCGCTGCCCTCGGCGGGCCGCAGGCCGGTCACCACCGGCGGGACGAGGTCGACGCGGGCGCGTCCCGCGCCGTAGGCGTCGTCCGGGCCGGGTCGCCCAGGTCGACGGCGTCGCGCAGCAGCAGCGACCGGACGTCGGCGGCGGTGGGGTTCACGCCCGTGGCGCGCATGCTGGCGATGATCACGGCGGCGGCGCCGGCGGCGTTGGGCGCCGCGTTGGAGGTGCCGCCCACCAGCCGGGGGCCGTTGGGACCGGCGAGGCTCGTGTCGGTGGGCGCCACCATGTCCGGCTTCTGGCGCCGGTCGGCGGTGGGGCCGTGGGAGGAGTAGCTCTTGAGGCGGTCGCCGCGCCAGTCGACGGCGCCGACCGAGATACCGCCCGCCGCGTCGCCCGGGGTTGGGACGCTGGACTCGGCGGACCCGCCCAGCACCAGCGGGATGTCCACCTCTCGGGAGAACACGGTCACGTCGCCCGCCGGCGGCGGGCCGCTCACCAGGCGCACCGCGAGGCGGAAGAAGCCGTCGGCGGGCGGCAGGTACCCGGTGATGCGCTCCGCCGGCGCCGCACCGGACGACTGCCGGTCCGTGCTGGTCGCCACGGCGGTCCAGCTGCCGTCGTCGTTGCGGCGCTCCAGGGCGATGTCGAGGTCCGTGCGCGGGCCGGAGGGGCGCTGCACCCAGGACACGGCGAAGGTGATGGGCTTGCCGGCCCCCTGGTAGAAGAGCCCGCGCTCGGCGCCGGCGAAGTCCAGCAGGCCGTCGCCCTCGGCGTCGGCCCAGGGCCCCGCCCAGTGGCGCTGCGCGTAGTTGCCGGCGCTGTTGAACCACAGCAGGCCGGCGGCGGCCGCCCGGTCGACGGCCTGGGCGGCCGGGCCGGTGCCGTCGAACGGCCCCTCGATGAAGTTGTTCGAGTGGACGACGATGTCGGGGCGCCGCGCGATGAGGAAGTCCACGGCGGTGACGAAGTCCTCGGGCGTGCGGTAGTTCACGAACACGTACGTGGCCTTCGGGGCGTAGTCGAAAACCGTCTGGGCGACCAGCTCGCCGTGGTTCGTGGCGTTGCCGTACGCGTTGCGGCCGGGCAGGCCGTTGACCGTGTCGAAGCTCCGGGTCTCGGTGCGCTCCGCCGGCGGGAGCTCGTTCTTCGCCCGCAGCGTCTCGATGTTGTTGCCGAAGCCGAGGTCCAGGATCGCGATGACCAGGCCCTCGCCGCCGTTGGCGGCCGGGACGACGGCGGCGGCGCCGGTGCGGAACAGGCCCTCCGACGTGACGGCGGTCTCGTCCTCGAAGGCGCTCGGCGCGACCCCCGCCGCGGCGACGCCGGGGAGGCGGCGCAGGGCGGCCACCCGGCCGGGGGCGGCGACCACCTGCAGCGTGCGGCCGCGGACGCGCTGGACCCGCAGCGCGGTGCGGCCCAGGGCGGCCCGCACGTGCGCCGCCTGGCCGGCCTGCGCCTGCACGGTCACGGCGACCGGCGCCTCGGAGGCCCCGGCGGCCGCGGGGACGCAGGCCAGGGCCGCGGCGGCGGCGAGCAGCGCCCGGCGCCTCACCGGGCGCCCCGGATGCGCAGCACGCGCGTCGTCCTGTTCCCCGCCAGGTCCCGGGCCACGACCGTGACGCGGGTGGTGCCCCGCGGCCGCATCCGCAGCGTGACGACGGCCCGGCGCAGCAGCCGCGTGCGGGCGCCCGGCACCCGCACCTCGACCGCGTCCAGCGTGCCGTCGTCCGTCGCGCGGACGCGCAGCACCGAACGCGACGGGATGTACCGGGCCTCGAGCCGCGGAGCGCTCAGATCCAGCCGCACCATCCCCGCACCGTACCCTGTGTCCGGGCCGGCGGGGCCCAGGTCCAGGCGCCGGCGACCAGCGCCCCCCGCAGGTCCCCCACCGCGGCCGGCAGGCCCTGCGCCAGGCGCCGGGCGCGCAGCAGCACCGCGGCGCCCGCGACGTGGGCCGTGGCGGCCGAGGTGCCGGCGGTGCCCGGGAAACCCGGGTTCGCCGTGACGTACGTCGGCCCCGAGACGTCCGGCTTCACCCGGCCGTCCTCGGTGGGCCCCTTCGACGAGTACGGCGCCAGCGAGCGCGACTGCCACGGCACGGCACCCACCGTGGGGGCCCCGCGGGCGTCGCCCGGCGTCAGGACGCTGCCGTCCGCCACCGCGCCGTCCAGGTTGGCCGATCCCGACACCAGCTCCAGCAGCTGGGGCACCGGCGTCCTGGCGCACGACGGCCCGGTAGGCGCCGTCGTCGACGGCCTGGAGGGCGGTGTGGCCACCGACACCGCGCCGGTCGCCTGCGAGGCGGCGACGGCCGTCCAGGCGCCGTCGGCGCCGCGGTGCTCCACCGTGAACGAGGCGGACGCACCCGGGTCGCGCCAGGACAGGTGCAGCTGGATCCACGTGCCGGCGAGCGTGCGGATCCCAACGGGCTGCGCCTCGCCCGGGGCACCGTGCCCGCCCAGTGGCGCATCGCGAAGTTCCCGAGGAGTTCACCCACAGGACCCCGCCGGCCGCCGCCCGGTCCACCGCCTGCGCGGCGGGGCCGGACCCGTCGAACGGGCCGTCCAGGAACGAGTTGGAGTGGCTCACCACCGGGATGCCCTGGGCGGTCACCCAGTCCGCGGCGGCACCGAACTCCGCGACCGTGTTGTAGTTCACGAGCACGAGGCGGGCGCCGGGCGCGACGTCGTGCACGATCTCCGCCATCCGCGTGCCGTGCTCGGTGGGCAGGCCCAGGCGGTTCCGCCCGTCCAGCCCGTACCGGGCGTCGAAACTGCGGACCGTGAGCTGGTCGCGGGCCGGAAGCTCCCCCGCCGCGATGGACGCGTCGAGCCCGCCGAAGCCCTCGTCGACGATCGCGACGGTCTGGCCTCGCCCGTGTCGCCGGCGCTCCACAGCACGTCGGCGCCCATCCGGAACGCGCCCTGCGACAGGACACCGGCCTGCAGGGCCGGAGCCGCCCCCAGGACGGCCGTCGCCACCAGGGCCCCCGGGAGTCCGAACCGCCTCACGAGCGGGGACTTCACCACACGGGCCACACGGTGGTCCACCTTCCGGGTCCCCGGCGACGCCGGGGACCCGGAGCGGCGTGGACTACTTGACCGAGACGACCGCGCCGCTCTCCTCGAGCTGCGCCTTGATCTGCTCGGCCTCCTCCTTCGGGATGCCCTCCTTGACGACGGCGGGGGCGCCGTCGACCAGGTCCTTCGCCTCCTTGAGGCCCAGGCCGGTCACCGCGCGGACGACCTTGATGACCTGGATCTTCTTGTCGCCGGCACCGTCGAGGTGCACGGTGAACGAGGTCTGCTCCTCGGCGGCGGCACCGCCGTCGCCACCGCCGGCCGGGGCCGCGGCGACCGCGACCGGGGCCGCGGCGCTGACGCCGAAGGTCTCCTCGATCGCCTTGATCCGCTCGGCAAGCTCCAGCACGGAGATGCTCTTGAGCTCCTCGATCCACTCCTCAGTGGTAGCCATTCGTCGTTCTCCTCGTCAGATCTGAAACGGGTTGGATCGAGGGCTCAGCCCTCGGCCGCCTTCTGGTCGTGCACCGCGGCGAGCGAGCGCGCCAGCCCGGCGATGAGTGCGTTGAGCCCACCCGCGAGGCCGCGCAGCGGGGCGGCGACGCCCCCGGCCAGCTGGGCGATGAGCTGTTCCCGCGAGGGCAGGGAGGCGAGCTGCTTGAGGCTCTCGACCGGCAGGTCGCGCCCCTCCAGCATGCCGCCCTTGAGCTCGAGGGCCTGGTTCTTCGATGCGAACTGCGACAGCGCCTTCGCGGCGACCGCCGGGTCCCCGTTGACCCACACCAGGCCCGAGGGGCCGGTGAGGTACGGGAGCAGCGCCTCCTTGCCCGTGCTGTTGGCAGCACGCCGGGCGAGGGTGTTCTTCACGACGCTGAGCTCGGCCTCCGCCTCGCGCAGCGCACCGCGCAGGTCGGAGAGCTGCTGCACCGTGAGCCCGCGGAAGTCCGCGGCGAGGACGGTGTCCGTCGAGCCGAGCTTCTGCTCGATCTCGGCGATCGCGGCCGCCTTCTGTTCCCGGTTCAGTTGCCTCACCTCCTTCTCGACTCGCTCCGGGCGGACGGTGCGGGCCGACGGCACCGGTCCCGCCGAGGCGGGCCGGGTGAGGCGGGCTCGTCACCGATCTCGCACGGGTGGCCCGCTGGGCCGGTTTGAGGCGGCCGGCGGCCGCCCCCGTGGGTCTACGATCGGTTCGTGGTGGGATCAGACGCCGACGGCGCTGGTCTCCTCCATGAGGTTGCTCGTGCGCGTGGTGTCCACCGGGATCCCGGGGCCCATCGTCTGGGCCACGGTGATGGACTTGAGGTACCGGCCCTTGGCGGCGGCCGGCTTCGCGCGGATGATCTCCTCGAGCACGGCCTGGTAGTTCTCCACCAGCTGCTCGGTCTCGAAGGACCGCTTGCCGATGCCCAGGTGGATGATGCCGGTGCGGTCGGTGCGGTACTCGACCTTGCCGCCCTTGACGTCCTCGACGGCCTTCGCGACGTCGAAGGTCACCGTGCCGGTCTTCGGGTTGGGCATCTTGCCGGCGGGGCCGAGGATGCGGCCCAGCTTGCCGACGGTGCCCATCATGTCCGGCGTCGCGATCGCGACGTCGAACTCGTCGAAGCCCTCCTGGATCTTCGCGGCGAGGTCCTCGCCGCCCACGACCTCGGCGCCGGCCTCCTCGGCCTCGCGCGCCTTATCGCCCTGGGCGAACACGGCCACGCGGACCGTCTTGCCGGTCCCGTGCGGGAGGCTGATGGTGCCGCGGAGCTGCTGGTCCGCGTGACGCACGTTCACGCCGAGGCGCAGATGCACCTCGACCGTCGCGTCGAACCGCGAGAGCTCCTGCGACTTGATCAGGCGGACCGCGTCCAGCGGGGCGTAGAGCTCCTGCTGACCGACCTCGGTCCGTGCCTGCTGGTAGCGCTTGCCGCGCTTCGGCACCGTTCGTCCTCCTCCTCGTAACGCGACCGTGCAGGGTAGCGGGTGATCGCGGGCACCGCCAGGGGTGCTCGCCGCGGCCCGCCCCCGGCTACTCCTCGACCAGGACTCCCATGCTGCGGGCGGTGCCCGCGATCATCGACATGGCCGACTCGACGCTGTTCGCGTTGAGGTCGGGCATCTTGGTCTCGGCGATCTTCCGCAGCTGGTCCTTCGTCAGCGTCCCGACCTTGTCGGACTGCGGACGGGCCGAGCCGCTCTTGATGCCGAGCGCCTCCCGGATGAGCACCGGGGCCGGCGGGGTCTTGGTGATGAACGAGAACGAGCGGTCCTCGTAAACCGTGATGACGACGGGGGTGATGGTCCCCGTCTGCGCCTGGGTCTGCGCGTTGAACGCCTTGCAGAACTCCATGATGTTGATGCTCGCCGCACCCAGCGCGGGGCCGACCGGGGGCGCCGGTGACGCCTGACCCGCCGGGATCTGGAGCTTGATGAGCTGCAGGACCTTCTTCGCCATGGCCTCTTCGCGCGTGTCGTCGTTGTGTCCCGGGGTGGCAGGCGCGCGCTACGCCGCCGGTCCGGACGTTGGAGTGTACCCGCCCCGCCGAGGCGGGGGCGTGCGGTGCTACGTGAGCTTCTTGACCTGGTCGAACGACAGGTCCGCGGGGGTCTCGCGGCCGAAGATGCTGACCAGCACCTTGAGGCGGCCGGCCTCCGCGTTGATCTCGGCGATCTCGCCCGTGAAGTCGGACAGGGGGCCGGAGATGACCTTGACCTGCTCGCCCACCGTGAACTCGGCCCGCACCTTGGGGCGCGCCTCGGACTGGGTGCGCAGCAGGCGGTCGACCTCGGCCTGGGTGAGCGGCACGGGGTCGGTGGACGACCCGACGAAGCCGGTCACGCCGGGCGTGTCCTTGACCACCCAGAGGGCGTCGGGCGTCATGTCCATCTGCACCAGGACGTAGCCGGGAAGCGTGCGCTTCTCGGTCTGGACCTTCTGGCCGTCCTTGTTGGTGTCCACCACCTGCTCGGTGGGGATGACGATCTGACGGACCCGCTCGCGCTGCCCCATCGAGACGAGGCGGTGCTCCAGGTTGGCCTTCACCTTCTTCTCGTGGCCGGAATAGGTGTTGATGACGTACCAGCGGAACACTTGCGCGCGGGTCCCTTCGGAGGCGGGCTAGAAGATCGCGTTGACGGCGCGGCTCACGACCGCGTCGACAGCTGCGAGATAGACGACCACGATCGCGACGACCATCAGCACGACCGCGGTGGACTGGATGAGCTGCGACCGCGTGGGCCACTGCACCTTCCGCAGCTCCGCCATGACGTCCGCGATGAACCGCGAGCCGCGGCGCTGCTCCTGGACGGCCTTGGTGACGGACCCGGTCTTCTCCACGCGCCGCTGGGGCGTGGGACGCGGGTTCGCGGCGGCGCGCTCCTGGCGGCGGCTGCGTGCCGGCGTGGAGCCTCCCTCACCCTTCTGGGGGCCTCCGCCGTCCTGGTTCTTTGCGGGTCGGATGCGTGCCATCAGTCCACGTTCTTGACAGGGCCGGAGGGACTCGAACCCCCAACCCCCGGTTTTGGAGACCGGTGCTCTACCAATTGAGCTACGACCCTACGAGGCGTCGCCGAGGCGACGACTTAGCGCGTCTCCCGATGCGCCGTGTGGCTTCCGCACCACCGGCAGTACTTCTTCAGCTCGATCCGGTCCGGGGTGTTCCGCCTGGACTTGTTCGTCTGATAGTTGCGACGCTTGCACTCCTGGCAGGCAAGAGTGATCGCAAGGCGCTGTCCCGGAGCCACAGACCAGCCTTTCGCTCGACGGCAAGGACCGGGGACGCTACCACACGTCCGGGCCCGATCTGGAAGAGCGGGCCGCGGAGGTGGGCGTATGTCAGGTGCGCCGGCGGGGCCCGAGGGCCCGCGTGGCGGCGGCCTCGAGGGCCGCTGCGACCCGCAGCAGGGCGGCGGACGCCTTCTGCAGGTCGAGGTTGGTGGGGGTCTCGTCCGGCGGGACCGACAGCAGCGCGCAGAGGCGCCGGTAGTCGTTCACCAGGGCGGACCGCGCCTTCGCGTTCGGCGAGCCGGCCGAGCGGACCCGGTGGCAGTGCCGCTGGATGTCCTCGACGGTCGGTGTGCCGCTGGGCAGCACGCTTCTGCTGGGCGGGCTCATCGTTCCTCCGCGGCGGTCGACCGGAGTGGCACCAGCAGCGCGTCGCGCGCCGTGGCGGCGACCGACAGCAGGTACCTCCGGCCGCTCGGGCCGAGCTCGAACTCCTCTTGAACCTCGAACACCTCGTGCGTCCAGCTGGACGCGTGGCCGCGGACCCGGAGCGGGGCCTCTGTGTGGTGGTCGAGGACGTCCAGCACGCGGGCCAGGCAGCCGCACGCGCGGGGCGTCATCGGGTCGTCAGGGGCGTCGTTCATCCGCGCCCGTTGTCGGCTCCCGGGGGGCCCGTCTTGAGGGTCGGGATGAACTTCCCGCGGGGCGCGTCATACTCGGCCCGATGACCGACGACCTGGACCTGGGCGAGGCCGCCGAGTACATCCTGGCCGAGCGGCCGCGGCTCGGCGAGGACGACGTGTGGGCGGTGCTCAACGAGCTCGGCGCCCCGCCGGCCAAGGGCGGCGACGACCTCGCCGTTGCGCTGCTGGGCGGCACCCACCCGCACATCCGCCCCAAGACCGTCCGCCTCATCCTCAAGGAGTGGCGGGCGTACGCGAGCATCGCCGTGGAGGACGACTGGGAGGACTGAGCCTCACGACGGCCCTGGCGCGGATGGCGGCGGGGCTGTGGGGCGGCGCCCTCGCCCTCGCGGCGTACGAGCGGCGCGCCGTGCCGGATGCCGCCGACGCCCTCCCGGCCCGCGACGACCCGCTGCCGGTGGTGGCCGTGGTGCCCGCCCGGAACGAGGTGCGCGGGGTGGGCGCCTGCGTGGCGTCCCTGCTCGCCCAGCGCCCGCCGCTGCGCGCCGTGGTGCTGGTGGACGACGGCTCCGACGACGGCACCGCCGAGGCGGCGCGGACCGCCGGCGGCGGCGATCCGCGGCTTCGGGTCGTGCAGGCCGGGCCGCTGCCCGAGGGGTGGGTCGGCAAGCCGTGGGCGTGCTGGCGGGGCGTGCAGGAGGCCGGGGACGCGGAATGGCTGCTGTTCAGCGACGCCGACGTGGTCCACCGGCCCGACGCGGTCGCGCGCACGCTGGGGCTGGCCCGCCGGGAGGGCCGGGGCGGGGCGACGCTGGTGCCGCGGGTGCGCACCGGGACCCTCGTGGAGCGGTGGGTGCTGCCGGCGGCGGTGGTGGCGATCGGGACGTTCGTGGCGCCGGGGCCGCTGGCCCGGCACCCGCGGTCGCCCGTGGCGATCGCGGCGGGCGGGTTCATCCTGGTCGAGCGGGGCCTCTACGACCGGGTCGGGGGGCACCGCGGGCAGGCCGGGCACATGGTCGACGACGTCACGCTCGCGCTGCGGGTCAAGCGGGCCGGCGGCCTGCTGGTGCCCGCCCAGGGTCACGACCTGGTGTCGCTGCGGATGTACCACGGCGGCCGCGACCTGTGGCGCGGCTGGCGCAAGAACGCCTCGTTCGCCCATCCGGGCGGGCCGGAGAAGGCGCTCGCGGGGGCGGGGCTGGTGACGCTGATGACCCTCGCGCCGTGGGTCGCCGCCGCACGCGGCGCGCGGGGGCGGCGCGGCGGGATGCTCGCCTGGGGCCTGCTGGGGATCGCGGCGCAGGCGGGGCTGCAGCGCATGGCGTCGCCCGCCGTGCCGACGCCCCGCCGGGACGCCGCGACGCTGCCGGTGGGGATGCTCGTGCTGTCGGCCGCGGCGGTGCAGGGGGCGGTGGACCGGCTCACCGGCCGCGGGGCGGTGTGGCGCGGGCGCCGCTACCCGGCGGCCCGGTGACCGGGTGGTGGCGCCGGCACGGCGCCGACCTTCCCTGGCACGACCCGCGCGGTGCCCACGGGGTGGGCATGGAGGGCTACTACTGGCGCCTGGTCACCGACTCGGGGCGGGTGGTGATCGCCCTGTGCGGGGCCACGGGCGACCGGGCGCTGGTGGCGCTCGCCGCGTCCCCCGGCGGCGTGACGTGGCGCATCGGCGGCCCCGTGCGCCTGGACCGTCGCGGGCTGGGCGTGGACGCGGGCGGGCTCATGACCGCCGGCGGGCCGCACCTGCGGGTGGACCTGGGCCCCGCCGAGCGCCTGGAGGCGGTGATCACCGGGGCCGGGTGGCCGCGCCGGCTGAGCGGCCTGGGGCTGGGCGGGATGGTGCCCGGGCTCTCGCAGTACTGGCACCCGCACGTCCTCGGGGGCCGGGCGGAGGGCACCCTCACCCTCGGCGGCCGCGCCGAGACGTTCACGGGCACCGCCTACGCCGAGAAGAACTGGGGGCCGGGCTTCCCGGAGCGCTGGTGGTGGGGCGAGGCGCACGACGGCGAGGTGACCGCGGCGTTCGCCGGGGGCAGCGTGCGGCTGGGACCGGTGCACCTGCACGCGACCACGGCGGTCGTCGTGGTGGATGGCCGGGTGGTGCAGCTGGCCCTCCCCCTCGCCCTGGTGCGTACCCGCGCCGGCGAGGGAGCCTGGCGGGTGCGGGGCCGCGACGCCGTGCACCGCCTGGAGATCGACGCCGAGGGCGGACCGGCCCCCGCCCTGCGCCTCCCGGTGCCGCCGCGGACGCCCGGCGGCGCCGTGACGCACGTCGACCAGTTCGCGCGCGGGGTCATGCGGGTGCGGCTGTGGCGCGGCCGGCGCCTGGTGGTGGACCGGGAGCTCGCCCCCGCCGGCCTGGAGGCCGGGACGGCCTGAGGGCTTGCCCCCGCGTCCCCGCACGCGACAGGCTGGGTCATGGTGCGGGGCGTCCTGCGTGCGGCGGGGACCGGCATCGCCGCCGGGGCGGCGGCGGGCCTGCTGGTCGGCGGCGTCGGGGGCCGCGCGGCCATGTTCACGCTGCGCCACACCTCCCCGGACGTGGTGCGCGGCGTGACGACCGACGACGGGTTCGTGATCGGCCGGTTCACCACGGCGACGATCGCGTTCGCGCTGGTCATGGCCGCGCTGGGCGCCGTCGCCGGAGCGGCCTACGCCGCCGCTCGTCCCCTGCTGGCGCAGCGGCTGCGCGTGCCGCTCTGGACGCTGCTCGGCGCCACGGTCGGCGGCGGGGCGATCGTGCAGGACGAGGGCGTCGACTTCCGGATCCTGGAACCGACCTGGTTCGCGGTCGGCGCGTTCATCGCGATCCCCGCCCTGGGGGCATGTGCGATGGCCGTGCTCACCGAGCGATGGCTCGGCCCGGGCCCGGCCGCGCCCCCGCCGGTGCGGGGGGCCGTCCCGGTGGTGCTCGCCGGTGCGGCCGCCCTCGCGGCGGCGGACCTCGCCGCCACGATCGGGAACCTCGGCTAGGCCAGGATGCGGTCCAGGCTGATCGCGCAGACCAGCAGCGTGGTGGTGAGCAGGTGCAGCTGGGCGGTGAGCGGGGCGAGGCTCCGCAGGCCGTCGTCGCCCGGTCCGGTGCCGGCCAGCGCCTGGCGGGCCCGGGACCACGCCATGGGGGCCGTCGCCAGCGGGATGAGCAGCGACGGGCCGAGGTGCGTGGCGAGCCAGATGACCGGCAGCACCGCGAAGGCCGCGGTGAGGCTCACCAGGTAGAGCACGCGGGCCCCGTCGAAGCCGGTCCGCACCGCGAGGGTGCGCACACCGGCGGCGCCGTCCTCCACGATGTCGGAGAGGTTGTTGCCCTGCAGCACGGCCGCGATGAGCAGGCCCGGCACCAGGCCGACGGCGGCGGCCGTCCAGTCGAACGCGTCGCCGGTGACGGCGGTGTACGCGCCCTGGGTGATCATGGGCCCCATCAGCAGGATGATCAGCGGGTCGCCCAGGCCGACGTACTTGTAGGGGCTCGGGCCCCCCGTGTAGAGCCAGCCGCCGAGGATCCCGAGGATCCCCACCACCAGCAGCGCCGGGCCCTGCACCGCCACGATCACCAGGCCCAGCAGCGCGCCGAGGCCGAAGTACCCCCAGGCGAGGGCCCGCCCCTCCGGCACGCCCAGCAGCCCCGTGGTGAACACCCGGGAGTTGTCCATCTTCACCTCGGTGTCCACGCCTCGGGCGAAGTCCTCCACGTCGTTGGTGACGTTCACGCCGCAGTGCACCAGCACCACGGCAACCACGGCGAGGGCCGCGAGCCACCAGTTCGCGTCGGGATGGCCGATCGCGACGGCGGCCCCGGCGAGGGCCGGGATGCCCGAGGTGGGCAGGTACAGCGGGCGCGTGGCGCGCCAGTACAGCGCGAGCCGTGATGGGTGCGGTGCGGCGGCGGAGTGGGTCACGGTCGTGGGCCTCCCGTGGGGTTCGATCCCGCCCGCCGAACCTACCCGGCGCGCCTCCCCCGCGAAACCCCGTTCCCGAGCAGCAGGTCGCGCGCGGCGTTGAGCGCCACCGTGAGCCCCTCGGCGTGCCCGCGGATGGTGGGGTGCATGTCGGCCACACGGTCCGGGTGGCAGCGCACCACCTGGCTGCGGAACGCGCGCTCGACCTCGTCGGGCGTGGCGTCCAGCGGCAGCTCCAGCAGGGCCGCGGCGTCCGCCCGCGTGGCGGGCACCCTGGAGGCCACGGCCGCCGCGCCCTCCGCCTTGATGGCCTGCGCCTGGCGCAGGACGGCGGCGAGCGTGGACTTCTCCTTCTGCAGCTGGGCGCGCTCGGCCGCCAGTCGCTCGCGCTCGGCCCGCACCTCGTCGGCCAGGCCCAGCAGGCGCCGGTCGCGCACCCCGCGGTCCTCCCGCAGGCCGCTCAGCAGGGCGTCGGCCTCCAGGACCTCCGCGGCGTCGGGCGGCACCGGGCGGTCGGCACCGCGCTCACCGCGCCGAACCGACTGGATGATCTCGCCGAGGTTGAGGTGCGCGCGGTTCCCGCCGGTGGGCCCCTCCGACGGGCCCAGGCGGACCAGCCGCATGGCGTCCCACGTGGGCTCCACGACGAACGTCGCGGACGACCGCCCCACGAGGAGGGCGCGGCGCGGCGTGCCCTGGGTGATGCCCTGCAGTGAGAAGCGGGCGTGGCCGGCGTCGCGGCCGGACAGGGCGTCCAGCTCGTCCCGCAGGTCCCCGAGGCGCCGCTGCACGTCCCGGCCGTCCGGACCGTCGAACCGGCCCCCGGCGAGGGCGTCACGCACCGCGCGCACCGCGAGGTCGCCGGAGCGCTGCCCGGTCGCCAGGGTCGCCCACCACCGGGCCCACGGCTGGTCGCCGGCGTCGGCGGCGGCCTGCGCCGCGGCCTCGGGCCGGTCGAGCGACTGCAGCACCCCCGCGAGGTCGGACCGCACGCGGCCGTTCGCCCCGAGGGCGGCGGCGGTGGCGAGCAGCGCCACCTGGTGCCACCGGGCGCCCGGAGCGCGCGCCGGAACCGGGCCGGCCGATGCGATGAGGTCGTCGATCACGACGTCGCAGGGTAGCGCCATCGACGCGGGGCGGGCGGATGGGCGGCGCGGCGCCGGCGCGGGTACGGTTGTCGTGGATGGCGAACCGCCTCGCCCACGAGAGCAGCCTGTACCTGCGCCAGCACGCCGAGAACCCGGTGGACTGGTACCCGTGGGGCGACGAGGCCTTCCGCGTGGCGCGGGACACGAACCGGCCGGTGCTGCTGAGCATCGGGTACTCGTCGTGCCACTGGTGCCACGTGATGGCCCACGAGTCGTTCGAGGACCCCGCCACCGCCGCGGTCATGAACGAGCTGTTCGTATGCGTGAAGGTGGACCGCGAGGAGCGCCCCGACGTGGACGCGCTCTACATGCAGGCCACCCTCGCCCTCGCCGGCCACGGCGGATGGCCCATGACGGTGTGGCTCACACCGGACCGGCGGCCGTTCTACGCCGGCACCTACTTCCCGCCCACCGCCCGCGGCGGCATGCCGGGCTTCGCCGACATGTGCCGCGGCATCGCCGACGCGTGGGACAAGCGCCCGGACGAGGTGGACCAGCAGGCCGCCCACGTGGTGGACCGCATCGGGCGCCTCGCGATCAAGCGCACCGCCCCCGGCGAGATCTCCCCCGCCCTGCTCGACGACGCGGTCATCGGGCTCGCCAGGGCGTTCGACCCGGCGAACGGCGGGTTCGGCGGCGCCCCGAAGTTCCCGCCGTCGCTGGCGCTGGAGTTCATGCTGCGCCGCGCCGAGCGGCACCCGGACGAGGTGAACACCCGGGAGATGGCCGAGTTGACGCTGCGGCGCATGGCCGACGGCGGCATGTACGACCAGGTGGGCGGAGGGTTCCACCGGTACTCGGTGGACGCGGTGTGGCTGGTGCCGCACTTCGAGAAGATGCTGTACGACAACGCCCTGCTCGCCCGCGTGTACGCCCAGGCGCACCGGCTGACCGGCGACCCGGACTGGCGGCGCGTGGCGGAGGAGACGCTCGACTACCTGCTGCGCGAGATGCGCAGCCAGGGGGCGTTCGCCGCGGCGCAGGACGCCGACAGCCCCGGCGGCGAGGGCGCGTTCTTCGTGTGGACCCCGGAGGACCTCCACGACCTGCTCACCGAGGACGAGGCCCGCGCCGTGGCCTTCCGGTACGGCGTGACGGGCCCCGGGAACTTCGAGGGCCGCAACATCCTGCACGCCGACATGCCGCTGGACCAGGTGGCGGCCCAGATCGGCGACGACCCGGCGCCGCTGCTCGCCTCCGCCCGGGAGAAGCTCTACGAGGCCCGCTCGCGGCGGCCCGCGCCGGCCCGCGACGACAAGGTCATCGCGTCCTGGAACGGCCTGGCGATCGCCGCGTTCGCCGACGCCGGGGTGATCCTGGGGCGGCCGGATTACGTCCGGGCCGCGGAGGACGCCGCGGCGGTCCTGCTGGACCGGCTGGTGGTCGACGGCCGGCTGCACCGCACCCTCCAGGACGGCGCGCCGCGGCACCTGGGGCAGCTGGACGACCACGCGGACCTCGCCCACGGCCTGCTGCAGCTCTACGCCGCCACCTTCGCCCCGCGGTGGCTCAGGGCCGCGCGCGACCTCGCCGGGCGGATGGTCGAGCTGTTTCATGACGCCGACGGGGAGGGCGGGTTCTTCTACTCCGGCTCCGACGGGGAGGCGCTGGTCGCCCGCACCCGGGACCTGGAGGACCACCCCACCCCCGGCGGCAACTCCCAGGCCGCCTGGGTGCTGCTGCGCCTGGCGGGCCTCACCGGCGACCGGCGGCTGCTGGAGGTCGCCGAGGGCGCCGTGAGGCTGGTGCGCACCGACCTGTTCCGGTTCCCGCACGCGTTCGGCATGGCGCTTCTGGCGGCCGACCACCTCGCCCACGAGCGCCGTGAGATCGCCATCGCGGGCGACCCCGCGCACCCCGCGACCATCGCGCTGATCGCCGCCGCCCGCACCGCCGGTCCCGGCACCGTGATCGCCTGCGGCCGCCCGGACGACGCCGAGGCCGTGGCCGCCGCGCCGCTGCTCGACGGCCGCCCCCTGGTGGACGGCGCGCCCGCCGCGTACGTCTGCGTGGGGTCCACCTGCCGGGCGCCGATCACCGACCCCGGGGTCCTGCGGGCCGAACTGGCCGTCTGAGGCCTTGCCGCCGGACCGGCGGCCGTTGCAGGATGGGCGCGCTCCACCCCGCCCACAGGGAGTCGCGTGTCCACCGCAGGCCGTCCCAGCTGGCCGTTGCTGCTCGGCATGCTCGCCGTCGTCACCCTCGCGGTGTACGGGCTGAGTCGCCTGCACCCGTTCCAGCCGTCCGCGCCGGCCGCCGCCGACGTGCCCCCGGGTGACGCCGCGCGCGGCGCGGACCTGTTCGCCCGGACGTGCGCCGGGTGCCACGGCCCCGGCGGCGCGGGCGGCGGGATCGGGCCGAAGCTGGTGGACGCCGGACTGGACGCGCCCACGGTCGCCGGGATCGTCGCCGCCGGCCGCGGCGCCATGCCGGCCGGGCTGCTGAAGGACCAGGACGCCGCGGACGTGTCGGCCTACGTGGCCGGCATCTCGGGCGGAGCCGCGCCGACGACCGGAACAACCGGGACGGCCATCGCGACGGTGGGCCCCCCGGTCGCGGCCGGTGGCACATTCCGCTTCACCGGGCCCGGCCTGAGGGGGTTCCGGGTGGATCTGGCGGAGGCTCCGGGAGTGACGTGGAACGTGATCGCGACCGGCACGGCCGGCGACCGGCCGCTGGTGTCGATCCCGCCCGAGAGCACGCTGGCGGTCGTACCGGACTCCGGCGTCGGACCGCTCATCGACGGCGTCGATCGCTTCCTCGTCGGACCCTCGGCGGACGCTCCGGCGCTGGTTGCGACCCTGACCCCGGTGCGCGCCGAGCAGCTGCGGCGCCTGCTGGTGGGCGACCCCGACCTGCCGGGCGGCGCCTCGACCCTGGACGCCGCATCCGGCCAGGTGAAGGTCATGCGCGACCACATCCGGTTCCTGCGGCTGGCGCTGCGCGAGGGGAACCTCGCGAACATCCGCTTCCACGGCGAGCACATGGTCAACCTGGCGTACGGCAACCCGCCGGAGGACGTCGACGGCAACGGCGACCCGTCGAACCCCGGTGACGGCGTGGGCCTGCTGGGCCCCGAGGGCGGCCGGCCGGGCTACCTGCCGCGCATCCTGAGCCTGTCCGGCGGCTCCGCCGATGTGCCGGCCGCCGACCTCACGCTCACCATCGCCGAGATCGCCACCCAGGGCCGCGTCTGCGGCCGTGCGGGGTCGCTGAACGGGGCGCGGCGCTGCGTCGCGACCATCGCCGCGAGCGACCGGCGGCTCGCCGGACTGTGGCGCGAGGTGCGCGCCCGGGCGCTGGCGTCGGCGACGATCCCCCTGGAGGCCCCGTGACCGGCGCGAGCGTCGCGTCCTCGTACCAGGACGCCATGCAGGCGGTGTTCAGCAGCGCCATCGCGGGGAAGGCGTGGTTCGCCACCGCCGCCTTCGTGCTGGCGTTCGTCCAGGTGATCACCGCCGCCCGCATGTGGGGGCGCATCCAGGGCGTCGTGCGGCTCGAGCTGCCGGCGGTGCGGGTCATCCACCGCTGGTCCGGGAGGCTGGCGCTGCTGTTCACCCTGCCGGTGGTGTTCCACTGCACCACGATCCTGGGCTTCCAGAGCACCGACGCCAGGGTGCTGGTGCACTCGGTGGTGGGCTCGTTCCTCTACGGGGTGTTCGCCGCGAAGATGGTCGCCATCAAGAAGCACGACTTCCCCGGCTGGGTGATCCCGGTGTTCGGCGGGAGCGTGTTCGCCGGGCTGGTCATCCTGTGGGCGACCTCGTCGTACTGGTACTTCACCGAGGTGCGCTTCGGCTTCTGAGGCGGGCCCCTTCCGCCCCATCGTGGGCACCCTGGTGTACGTGCTGGACCGTGACGCGCACGCGGTGCTGATGGTCCACCGCAACGCCCGCCCCGGGGACGACCACCTGGGCAAGTGGAACGGCCTGGGGGGCAAGCTCGAACGCGACGAGGACGTCGTGTCGGGAGCCCGGCGGGAGCTGCGGGAGGAGGCCGGCATCGAGGCCACCGGCCTGCACCTGCGCGGCACCATCACCTGGTCGGGCTTCGGCCCCCGCAGGGAGGACTGGCTGGGGTTCGTGTTCCTGTGCGACGCCTGGGACGGCACCCCGCCGGCGTCGAACCCGGAGGGGACGCTGGAGTGGATCCCGGTCGCCCGGCTGCTGGACGCCTGCTCGGGCGACCCGGCCGTGCGGGCCGCGGCGGCGCTGCCGATGTGGGAGGGGGACCGCCACTTCGTGCCGCTGGTCCTGGACGGCGACCCGCAGCAGTTCCACGGCACGATGCCCTACGACGTGGACCGCCCGCTCGACTGGCGGTTCACCCGGGGCTGAGCCGGGGCGGGGCGGGCCGCCGGGCGGCTATCCTCCGCCGCATGGCAGACCTCGATGAGCTGACCCAGATGATCGAAACGGCGCTTCCCGGCGCCACGGTGCAGATCGTGGACCAGGGTGGCGGCGACCACCTGGCCGCCAGCATCGTCGCCCCGCAGTTCGAGGGCAAGAGCCTGATCCAGCAGCACCGGATGGTCTACGCCGCCGTCCAGGAGCGGTTCGACGACGGCAGCATCCACGCGCTCGCACTCAGAACCCGCGCACCGGAGGCGACATGAGCGACACCCTGACGATGTCCGAGACGGAGATCCTCGACCAGATCAAGTCGGAGGTCTCCTCCAACAAGGTCTTCGTGTTCATGAAGGGCACCCCGGAGATGCCGCGCTGCGGGTTCTCCAACCAGGTGGTGCAGATCCTCAACCACCTGGGCGTGGAGTACGGGGCACGCGACGTGCTCACCGACCCGCGCATCCGCATGGTGCTGTCCGGCTGGTCCGACTGGCCCACGATCCCCCAGGTGTTCGTGGACGGTGAGCTGGTGGGCGGCTGCGACATCACCACCGAGCTGTTCCAGAGCGGCGAGCTGAAGAAGATCGTCGGCGCAGAGGGCTGAGGCCCCGTCGGTGCTCGCCGCCGGCGAGCCCCTGTTCGGCGCGGACGAGCCGCTCGCCGAACTGCACGCCCACCTCGGTGGCGGGGTCGACCCCGCCACCATGTGGGAGCTCGCCCGCGAGCAGGGCATCCGGATGCCCTACGAGGACTACTGGTCGTTC
>JAXLST010000007.1:0-421062 GCA_046330435.1 Thermoleophilia bacterium
ACCAGACCCTCGGGCCGGGCGCCTCCTCCGGCGCCGGCCAGGTGCAGGCCGAGTGCCGCACCGGCGCGGACGCCGACCAGCGGGAGGACTGCCGCATGGTGGCGTTCATCAACGACATCCAGGGCTACTGGAGGCGCGAGTTCAAGGAGCTGGGCCGCCCCTACACGCCGGCGACCACCGTCCTGTTCTCGGGCAGCACGGACACGGCCTGCGGTCCGGCGACCGAGCAGACCGGGCCGTTCTACTGCCCCGGCGACAAGAAGATCTACCTCGACCTCGGGTTCTTCCGGACCCTGCAGGACCAGTTCGGCGCCCGCGGCGGGCCGTTCGCCGAGGCCTACGTGGTGGCCCACGAGTACGGCCACCACGTCCAGGACCTGCTGGGCGTGCTCGACCGGATCAACGGGGACCGCCGCACCGGCCCGCAGAGCGCCGCGGTGCGCTCCGAGCTGCAGGCCGACTGCCTCGCCGGCGCGTGGGCCGCCAACGCCGGGCAGGGCGTCATCGGCTTCGACGTCACGCCGCAGGAGATCGCGGACGCCCTGGACGCCGCCTCGGCCGTCGGCGACGACCGCATCCAGGAGACGTTCCAGGGCCGCGTGATCCCCGAGAGCTTCACGCACGGGTCCAGCGAGCGGCGGCAGTTCTGGTTCCAGGCCGGCTACAAGGCCGGCGGCCCGCAGGCCTGCAACACCTTCGCGGGCACCGCCTGATCACGCGTCCGGCGGGCGCCCGGGGTGGGCGCTCGCCGGACGGGACGGGCTAGATCGCGGCCTGGCCGCCGCGCGGCAGCGCGCGGGGGCGGGCGGCGTGGCGCAGGTCGACGCGGCGGAACACCTGCAGGTCGATCGCGCCCGGCAGGAACACGTCGACGGAGTGGCGCACGCAGGCGCCCGAGGCGAGGTGCGTGGTCTCCAGCAGCTCGACGGCGGCCACCGAGGACGCCACGCCGAGCTCGGCGCCCAGCTCGGAGTCCGGGCCCACCATCCGGCCCCGGATCTCGGTCTGGCCGTAGGCCACCGGGACACCGGATGCGATGAGGACGTCCAGCACGGACTCCCCGCCCCGGATGCGGTCGCGCAGGATCTCCGGTTCCGGCAGGGGGATGTCGGGGTGCACGTGGTCCGTCGTGCGGGCGCGCGGCCTGCCGTCGGTGACCAGCGTGGTGGTGATGCCCGGCGGGGGCGCGCCGGCGCCGACCCCGAGGACCCCGGCCACGTCGGCCATCAGCGGCGCGTCCGGCTCGATGCGGATCTCGCCCACGCCCAGGGGGCGGCCCTGGCGGGCGGCGGTGCGCGGGTACGCCTCGAACACCTCGAGCCCATGGACGGCCCCGGTGGGGAGCGGCACCTCCCGCACGAACGTCCCGCTGCCCTGGCGGCGCATGATCACGCCGTCCTCCTCGAGCCGGTCGAGGGCGGCGATCACGGTGCTGCGGGCGACGCCCAGCATCTGCGCGAGCTCGACGTCGGCCGGAAGGCGGTCGCCGGGGCGGTGCTGCCGCTGCACCAGCCACTGGCGCAGCTCATACTCGGCGGCATCGGTGCGCGGCGACGGCTTGCGTCGCGGCCGCAGGGGCTCTGCCGTGGCGCTCATCCGAACTGCATCCCACGAGTGCGTCATTCGTTCGGCTCCGGTGCGGCGCGTCCGCGGCGCGCATGATTGATCTCAATCAGGAGTGATATCACTCGATCAGGACGATCGGCAAAAGCGGTCCGGAATTGATGTGTGCGCATCAGGCCGCGCCGGTCCGGCCCGAGTTTTCTGGACCGGAGCCCCACGGAACTCCACAACTTCGGATTCCGGGACGTTTCCACCGGTGCGCGCCCTGCTTGACCACCCAATGCGTACGTCGTACTCTCGCGCCGCCCGATGCGGACCCCGGGGATGGCGGGAACCGCGCCCCGCAGTCGGAGGACGCGCGTGGATCTGACCCAGGTGGCCAGGCGGTTCACCTGCACCATCACCGGCGACGCCATGACCGTGATCGACGGCCAGGGCGACGGCGTCCCGTGGCTCACGGTGGCGCCCGGTGACGACCTCATCGACGCCCTCCGCGGGGTGGTCCGGGCCGGCGCCGACCGGCGGCTCGCTGCGTGGCTCGAGGAGCTGCGCGAGACCGGCGCGGCGCGGACCGGCGTCGATGTCGTGATGCCGGGCGGCGTCCGCGGGACGCTGACCCTCACGGCCGTCGAGACGGGTGACGGTGTCTGCTCGGCCGTCGTGCGGTTCGGGCCGCCCGGCGGTGACGCACCGGCGCAGGACGAGCTCCCCGACCTGCGCAGCGCGCTCGAGCGCCTGGACGAGGTCTGCTACGAGCTGCGCCTCACGTCGGAGGGACGCTGGGCCGCCACCTACGTGAGCCCCGGGTGGGAGCACCTGCAGGGCCGCCCCATCCCGGAGGACCCGGTCGAGCGCTCCGACGCCTGGCTCGCGTCCATCCACCCGGACGACGTCCGCCGGGCCACCGCGACCGCGCTCGACGGGCATTCCCGCCGCCAGCCGGTGTCCCACGAGTACCGCATCATCCGGGCGGACGGGGAGGTCCGCTGGATCCGGGACCGCATCACCGGGTTCTCGGGCGCCGGCGGCGAGGCGCGGGTGACCGGCGTGAGCGCCGACATCACCGACCAGAAGCATCGCGAGCTGCGGCTGGTGGACCTGCTGCGGGCCGTCGCCGAACTGCTGGAGGACCCCGGCGCGGCGATGCCGGACGGCCTGCGGGGGCGGCTCCGCGCGATGCTGGACGGCGGCCCGGCGCCCGAGGCGGCCGTCTCACCGGCGGCGCCGATGACGTTCGTCGTGCGTCCCGGCGACGCCGGGACCATCGAGATGGTCGACGTGGACCCCCGCCTGACGGCGCTGGCCGGGCGGCCCATCCAGGATCCCGCGGAGCTCGTCCACCCCGACGACCGGGAGCGGGTGGTCGCGGAGTTCGCCGAGATCGTCGCCGGCCGCGGCGAGGGCACCCAGGTCATGCGGCTCGCCGGGACGGACGGCGACGTGTGGCTGCGCACCGTGTTCACGGTGACGTCCCGCGACCCCCTCGAGGTCACCGGTTCCGCCATCGACATCACCGACGCGCTCACGCGCGCGGGCACGCCGCAGGTGGTCTACGAGGCCCACCTGGGCGAGGACGGGGAGTGGCGCAACGACTACCTCAGCCCGTCCGCGCAGGACATCTTCGGCGAGGAGGTCCCGTCGGACCCGCGCCGCCGCGCGGCGATCCACATCGAGCGCATCCATGGCGACGACGTCCGGCACGCCCTGCAGGCGCTCACCGACGCGGTCACGACCGGGGGACCCACGCTCGCCGAGTACCGCATCGTCCGCCCGGACGGCAGCATGCGGCGGGTGCGGACGACCTTCACCCGCACCTCGACGGAGCCGGTGCGGCTGGCCGGCGTGATGACCGACGTCTCCGGGCTCGATCCCGGGGCGTTCCCGGACCCCGGCGAGCCCGGGAACGGGGCGGAGTCCGCGGAGAGCCTGGGAGACGCCCTCGTGGAGTTCGAGGTGGAGGCCGGCGATGTCCGCGCGCGGTACGCCAGCCCCGCCGCCGCGCGGTTGCTGGGCGCTCCCGGGCTCGGGCCGGGCGATGCCAGGGCCGCGGCGCTGCTCGAGGCCGTCGACCCCCGGGACCGCTACCAGCTGCTCGCCGATGTCCGCGCGGCCGCGGGGACCCGGCGCACCATTCGCGGCGCGCGGCGCCTGCGCACCCGCGACGGCGGCGTCCGCTGGGTGCGGACCGTCATGCGCGGCTCCGGCCCCGGGGGGAGCGTCACGTGCGTCGCGAGCGACATCTCCGACCTGGCGGACGCGCTGTCCCTGGACGGCACGCCCGACGGTGAGCGCCTCGCGCGCATCGCCGCCTCGGTTCCCGACGGCATGTGGGAGATCGAGGTCCACGACGTCGCCACCCGGGACTCCGCGTTCACCTTCGTGAGCCGCCGCATGTGGGAGATCCTCGGAATCGAGCCCGGGGCGGTGGCGGACTTCGGGCCGGCGCTCGAGTCGCTGATGCACCCCGAGGACGTCGAGCTGAGCAAGGACCAGTACGGGCGGGCGCTCCGGCAGGATGACGCGCACGTCTCCGAGCACCGCATCATCCGCCCCGACGGGGCGGTGCGCTGGCTGCGATGGACCCTGCACGGCCGGTTCGAGGACGGCGGCCTCATGCACCAGGTGGGGACGCTGGCCGACGTGACCGGCGAGATCGCCCGGGCCACGGCGCGGCCCGCGGTCGTCCCGGCGCTCACCGCGCGGCAGCGGGAGGTCCTGGATCACCTGGTCTCTGGCGCGAGCACCGAGGAGATCGCCCGCTCGATGGGCATCCGCCCGGTCACCGTGTCGAACCACGTCGCCGCGCTGCTGCGCCGGCTCGGGGTGCGGTCCCGGTTGGAGGCGGTGGCGATGGTGCTGGGCCAGGGGCCGCCGGGAGCCTGAGTTTCCGGATCCGTCCCGGTGCGTGGATAATCGACGGGTTCCTGGGTCCGTGAGGTGGACGTGACCGAGCATCCCCGCCAGCTCATCACCGCGCCGGCGCCGTCGCGCGCGGATGCCCACGTCGGGCTCTCCGTGGTCTGCACGGTCGACGGACCGTGCCTGCGGGTGCGCACCGTGTCGGCCGCCGCCGACTGGACGCCGCCGCTGCCCATGGAGGGCGAGGACCTGCTGGCGTTCCTGCGCGCGCACGTCACCGACCCCGACATCCTCGCCGCGCTGGAGTCCGCGGCACAGTCGGGTGCGCCCGGCATGGTGAGCGTGTGGTTCACCGCCGGCGGCGAGGGCCAGCGGCTGCGCTGGCTGCCGCTGCCCGGCGGGGAGCTCGCCGTGCACATCGCGCCGCCCGCCCCGTCGTTCCGGGTCACTGCGCCCGCGGAGGACGACGCGCCCGGTGACGGCATCCCCGACCAGATGGTCTGGGGCGGCCGGCTCGTGGACGGCCGCGTGATGCTGGAGTTCGTGACCGGCGGCTTCCCCGACGTGCTGCGGTCGCGCTGGAGCCCGCTGCGCCTCATGGAGGAGTGGGTCGCCGCGATCCACCCGGACGACCGCGAGTCGGCCATGGGCCGGTTCGCCGAGGTGCGCGCCGACTCCCCGCCGCGCAGCAGCGAGTACCGGATCGTCCGCCCCGACGGCGCGGTGCGCTGGGTGCGCTCGACGATCGCGCCGTACAGCGGCGTGTACCCGGACCTCGGCGTGTGGGCGATCGTCACCGACATCACCGAGGAGCGGGCCACTCGGCAGGAGCTGGAGCACGTCCTGGCGATGGTGCGGGACCTGGTGGTCGAGGTCGCGTGGGACGCCTCGGGCGCATGGTTCGTGCGGTCGCTGAGCCCGTCCGCGGCGGGCCTGCTGGGCGTCGAGCCCGCCGGACCGGCGGAGCTGGGCGCCGAGCTCGAGCGCCGCCTCCACCCCGACGACCTCCCGCTGCTCGACGGCGCGATGCGCCGCCTGCGCGCCGGTGCCAGCCGCGAGCGCGTGCAGGTGCGGCTCGTCACGCGGGCCGGCACGACGGTGCGCCTGGAGGGCACGCTGGTCTCGACCCGCGCGGACGGCGAGGCGCCGCGCGTGCTGGGGCTGCTGTCCGACGTCACCGAGCGCCGCGCGGCGGAGGCGCGGCTGCGCCGCATCGCCGAGGTGGTCGACCCGGTGATCTGCGAGGCGGAGATCCTGCCGGACGGGCGCTGGGCGTTCCCGTACATCTCCCCGTCCGGCGCGCGCCTGGTGGGGATGCCGCTGCCCTCGGACCCGGTGGAGTGTGCCACCGCCTTCCTGGGGGCGTCCACGTGGACGACGTGGAGGCGGTCGCGGCGGCCGCGACGAAGGTCCTCGAGGAGGGCGGCTCGGCGATCGTCGAGTACCGCCACGTGCGGGCCGACGGCGAGATCCGCCGCGTGAGCGCCACCATGGCCCGGTTCGTGGGCGACGACGGCCGGCCTCGCCTGGCGGGCGTGAAGACCGACCTCACCGACCAGTGGGAGGCCCGGGCCTTCTCCCAGCGCGTGCTGGAGGCCGTCGGCGCGAGCGTCCTCGAGTGCCGCCTGCTCCCCGGCGGCCGGTGGGCGATCGACCGTGCGAGTCCCGAGTTTGCGGCCGTGCTCGGCCGGGTGCTGCCGGACGACCCGGAGGACGCCGGTGGGGTGCTGTTCCGGGCCATCCACCCCGACGACCGGGCGGAGGTCCTCGCGGCCGAGGATCTGTCCGCCAAGGGGCCGGTCACCCTGGAGCACCGGTTCGTCCGGCCGGACGGCGAGGTGCGCTGGGTGCGCATCACCATCGCCCGCGCCGAGGCGGCCGGACCGGACCGCCGCAGCGTCATCGTCACGGACGTCACGGGTGAGCGCTCCGCCGGCGACCGGCTGCGCCGCGTCCTCGACACCCTCGAGGAGGTCGTGGTGGAGGGCGAGGTGGGGGACGACGACCGCTGGCACGCCACGTACGCCAGCGCGCCGCTGGACCGACTGCTCGCATCGGCGCTCCCCGACGACCCGCGTTCCCGGGCCCGCGCCTTCGAGGAGGCCATCCACCCGGCCGACCGCGAGACCCTCGCCCACGAGCTGCGCGCCCTGGCGCGGCGTGGCGGGGGCGGGGCCGTGACCGTCCGCATCATCCGGGCCGACGGCGAGATCCGCTGGATCCGGGTGAACATGGCGCGGCGCGACGCGCCCCCCGGGCGCCCGTCGGCAGCGGGCGTGGTCGCGGACGTCACCGAGCTGCTGCAGACCGGCCAGGCGCTGCTGCGCGCCGAGCGGGGCCTCAACCGGCTGGTGTCCGGGTCGTCCGCGATCGCCTACGAGGCCCGCGTCGACGCCTCGGGCGCCTGGGTGCTGAGCCACCTGGGCCCCAACGCGGGGCCGCTCCTGGACGTCACCATGCCCGACGACCCCGCCGCGCGGATGGCGGTGTGGCTGGACCACATCCCGGACCCCGACGACCGGTCGGCCTTCGCCGACGCCCTGCGCAGCGTGCGCGACAGCGGCGGCACCGCGTCCGTGGTGGTGGGCGTGCGGGGGCTGCACGGCCCCATCCGGCTGCGCATCGGCGTGGCCCGCATCGCCGCCGACGTCGTGGGCGGCGTCATCACCGACGTCACCGAGGTGATGGACGCCGACGACGCCCTGCGCGTCGCGCAGGCCCGCCTCATGCGGGTCATCGCCGCGATGGGGGAGGCCGTGTACGAGGTCCGCGTCACCAAGGACGGCGACCCGCAGGTCACCTACGGCAGCCCGCAGCTCTGGCGCCTGTACGGGCTGGACGGGGCGCCCACCGGGGACCCGATGGGCGTGGTGCACCCCGACGACCGCGACCTCGTGCGCACCCGCCTGATGCGGACGCTGGAGGGCGTGCCGCTGTCCCTCGACTACCGGGTGCTGTGGCCCGACGGCCAGATCCGCTGGATCCGGGCGACGGGGCGCCCGCGCCTGCAGGCCGACGGCAGCGTGCTGGTGGCCGGCACCAAGAGCGACGTCACCGACGAGCGCGCCACGGCCCCGGAACCGCGCCTGCGCGCGGAGTCGCCGTCCGCGCGGCTCACCGCCCGCCAGCTCGGGGTCCTGGAGCTGCTGGCCGAGGGGGCGGGCACCGACGAGATCGCGGTGCGCCTCCAGATCACCCGCACGACGGTGGCGAACCACGTCGCGGCGATCCTGCGGCGCCTGGGGGCCCGGTCCCGCCTGGAGGCCGTGCACATCGCGCGCCGCGAGGGGCTGCTCAGCGACGACTGACGGGGGGACGGCGCGACGACGGGGCGCCTCCCGTCCCGCGACGGCCCCACGATGCCGTGCCCGGCGGACGGTGGGTGGTCTTCACCTCCCGGGTCCGACGGTCACGCACCGCCGCGGTGGACGGCGCCCCGTCGATGAGCAGTCTCCGCCCGCCGCGGCGAGGCGGGCATCGGTGACGGACCGCGACGGCATCCGGGCGGGCGCGGATGGCCCGTCCGGACGCGCCGCTCAGGCGTCGCCCTCGCGCTCCCGCAGGTAGCGCTCGAGCTCCTCGGCGAGCTCGTCGCCGGAGGGGAGGTCCGGCGGGGCGGGCGCCTCCGCCGCGTCGGCGGCGGTCTCCAGCTGCCGCACCAGGTCCATGAGGCGGGAGTCGTCACGCACGGCGCGGTCCACCTGGCGCTCGAACGCCTCGGCGCTCGCCCGCAGGGCGCCGGTGGGCACCGTCGCGCCGGTCACCGCCGTGAACGCCTCCACCAGGGCGAGCCCGGCCTTGGCGTTGGGGATCCCCGCCGCGTAATGGGCGGCCGGCGCCCACAGCGAGGTCGCCCGCAGCCCGCGCGCCGACGCGATGTGGTGGAGCACGCCGACGATGCCGGTGGGGCCGCGGTAGGAGGGGTCGCGCAGGCCCAGGCGCCGGGCGAGGTCGCGGTCGGTGGACATGCCGGTGAGGCGTGCCGCGCGGGTGTGCGGCACGTCGGCCAGGAACGCCCCAAGGGTCACGACCGTGGCGGCGCCCAGCGCGGTGAGCTCGTCCAGCAGGACGGTGCACATGGTGCGCCACCGCATCGACGGCTCCGGCCCGGTGACCACCAGCAGGTCGCGCGCGCCGCCGTCGGCGTGCTGGATCTCGATCTCCGGCCAGCGGAGCTCCGGCTGCGGCAGCGTGAGGTCGACGTGGGGGCGGGTCGCCTGCAGGTCGAAGTAGTCCTCGCCGTCCAGGGCGCCGACGCGCCGGGCCCCGAGCTCCCCGGTGAGGGCGGCCGCCGCGGTGCTGGCCGCCGCGCCCGCGTCGTTCCAGCCGCGGAACGCGGCCACGATCACGGCGTCGCGCAGATCCTGCGGGCGGTGCTCCCAGACGATGCCGCTCATCGTCCCAAGCCTACGACGCGGTCCCCGGGACCGCCTCACGGGCCAGGAGGGCGGCGCCCAGCACGCCGGCCTCGGGCCCGAAGTGCGCCGGCACGATGCGCGCCGCGGCGTGCGGCGGCAGCGCCCGGCGCCGGTACTCGGCCTCGGCGGCGTCGAGCACCAGGGACCCGGCGGCCGCCATGCCGCCGCCCAGCACGAACACCTCGGGGTTGAAGACGTTGGCGAGCACGGACATCCCGACGCCCAGCGCCCAGCCGGCCTCGGTGAGCAGCCGGGTCGCCACCGGGTCGCCCTCGCGCGCGAGGTCGGTGACCACGCGTCCGTCGGCGCCGTGCTCGCGGATCGCGGCGGCCAGCGCCCCGTGCGGGTCGTCCGCGGCGGCGGCCTGCGCGGCCCGCGCCACTGCGGTGCCCCCGGAGTAGGCCTCCAGGCAGCCGGACCCCGGGCAGCTGCCCGGGCAGGGCGGCCCGTGTGCGTCCACCACCACGTGCCCCAGCTCGGTGCCCATGCCCGCGCCGCCGTGGAACAGCTCCCCGCCCACGATCGCCCCGCCGCCGACGCCGGTGCCGAGGGTGAGGATGATCGCCGCGTCGGCGCCGCGGGCCGCGCCGGCGCGGTGCTCGGCGAGCGCCGCCACGTTGGCGTCGTTGTCGACCACCACGGTGCGCCCGGTGCGGCGGGCCAGCTCGTCGGCCAGCACCACGCCCTCGAGGTCGACGTTCACGCTCATCGCGATGCGGCCGCTGGGCCGCTCCACCATCGACGGCACGCCCACGCCCACGGCCAGCACCGGCTCGGTCGCCCGCATCGCCAGCCCGCCGATCGTGGCGGACAGGGTCTCCAGCAGCTCGTCCTGGGTGGCGGGCGTCGCGAGGCGCGCCTCCTCGACCACCGTGAGGTCGCCGGCGGTGAGCGCCGCCGCGATCTTGGTCCCGCCGATGTCGATCCCGATGTACACGCGCGCTCCCGTCCCGGCTGACGGGCCAGGATACGCCCTCAGGCGGCCGTGCCGGACGCCTTCTCGGCGATCGCCCGCAACATCCCGGGGAACACGAACTGGTGGGCGGGGGCCACCAGGTACCAGTACACACGGCCCCAGAGCCCGCGCGGCTCGAAGAACGCGGTCTGGCGGATCACCGCGCCGGTGCCGTCCGGCTCCACCCGGAACTGCAGCCACGCGGTGCCCGGCAGCTTCATCTCCGCGACAAGCCGCAGCAGACGGTCCTGCTCCACGGCCTCCACGCGCCAGAAGTCGACGGTGTCGCCGGGCACCAGGTCCACCGGGTGGCGGCGTCCCCGCCGCGTGCCGACCCCGCCCACCAGCAGGTCCATGAACCCGCGGACGTCCCACAGGAACTCGCCGTAGTACCAGCCGGTGCGCCCGCCGATGCGCTGGATGGGGGCGAACGCGCGGTCCGGGGGGACGTCCACCCGCACCCACCGGGAGTCGACCAGCTGCTTCTTCAGCGGCGTCGCCGACCGCCGCCGCCACGACCCGCCGGAGGAGGCCGCGTCGGACCACCGCGTGGGCGCCTCGTCGCGCTCGGCGATGGACTTGGCGATGGCCTCGCGCACGCCCTGCGGCCGGATGCCGGGGAAGTCGCGCAGCGCCCGGTCGTCGTGCACCAGGGTCTCGTTGCGCAGGCCGTCGATCATCTTCTTGGCGACCCGCGCGTAGACGGGGGTCACCAGGCCCAGCCACAGGCTCGACAGCCGGGGCGTGAGCACTGGGACGCGCAGGACGCGGTGGGTGAGCCCGCGCTGCCGGGCGTACTCCCCCATGATGGCGCCGTAGGACAGCCGGTCCGGTCCGCCGATCTCGTACGTGGAGTTCGCCGGCGCCGGCAGCTGCGCGGCGGCGATGAGGTACGCGATGACGTCGTCGATCGCGATGGGCTGGGTGAGGGTGTCGACCCATCGCGGGGTGATCATGACCGGCAGCTGCCGCACCAGCGCCCGCATCACCTCGAACGAGAGGCTCCCGGACCCGATGACGATGCCGGCGCGAAGCTCCACGACCGGGATGCCGGTGGACCGCAGCAGGCGCCCCACCTCGTGGCGGCTGGCCAGGTGGTCCGACAGGTCGCCGCCCGACCCCAGCCCGCCGAGGTAGACGATGCGGCGCACGCCCGCCTCCAGGGCCGCGCGCGCGAAGTTGACGGCGGCGGTGCGGTCGTCCTCCGCGAACGCCCCGCTGGAGCCCATGGAGTGCACCAGGTAGTAGGCCACGTCGGTGCCGCGCATCGCGTCGGCCAGCCCGGCGGACTCCAGGAGGTCCGCCGCCACCACCTCCGTGCCCGGTGCGGTGCGGCCCGTGAGCGACTCGGGGCGGCGTGTGAGGCACCGCACCGGCATCCCGCGGGCCTCGAGCTCGGCGAGGAGGCGCCCGCCGACGTAGCCGGTGGGGCCGGTGAGCAGGACGCGGCCGGTCATCCGTCCGAGGGTAGCGGCCCGTGGGGCCGCCTTCGAGCCGGACCCGTCAGCCCAGGCGGGCGGCCAGGGCGCGCAGCCGCGGCGACGGCGGGGCGAACCGGTCGTCGGTGATCCACAGGCCGGCGATGGAGAGCCCCGCGCCGAGGAGGGCTGCGATGAACGCGAACGGGTCGGGGCGGTCCAGCTGGAAGAAGGACGCGGCCGGCGACCAGCTCAGCGCGACGGCGTACCCCACCAGCATCGCCCCGCACAGCAGCGACACCCACCGGACGCGGCGCAGCGACCCGTCCTGGCCCTCCAGGATCAGCACGAAGTACAGGCCGATGAGGATGAGGGTGGTCACGGCGACGGTGCGGGCCTCCTCCAGGCCGGTCTCCAGCACGTTCAGCGCGATGAGGAACCCGGCGACCACACCCAGGCCCGCGGCGACCCCTGCGGGCACGGCGAAGCGCGCGACGTCCCGCAGAAAGCGGGCGCTGCGCCACGGCCCGGAGGACGGCGCCAGCGCCAGCACGAACGCGGGGATGCCGATGGTGAGCGCGCTCGCGAGGGTGAGGTGGCGGGGCAGGAAGGGGTAGGTGGTGGGGCTCAGGCCGATGGTGAGGATGAGGAACGCCGCGATGACCGACTTCGCGACGAAGAGCTTCGCGACGCGCTGAAGGTTGCGCAGCACCGTGCGGCCCTCGCCGATCATCGGCGGCACCGACTCGAATCCCCCGCGCACCAGCACCAGGTCGGCGACGGTGCGCGCCATGTCCGCGGCCGACGCCGGGGTGAGGGACACCCGCGCGGCCTTCAGCGCCGGCACGTCGTTCACCCCGTCGCCCATCATCGCCACGGCGTGGCCGTCATGGCCCAGGGCCTCCACGATGCGCCGCTTCTCCTCCGGCGGGGTGCGGCCCACCACCCCGGCCTCCATCACGGCGGCGCGCAGCTCGTACGCGCCCTGCGGCAGGTCGCGGCCGTCCAGCGCGGCATCGCCCACCGGGATGCCCGAGTCGCGGGCGATCGCGCGGACCGTGGCGGGGTCGTCCCCGGAGATCACCACGGGCCGCACGCCCTCCCGCTGCAGGAACGCGATGGCCTCGGGGACCGCCGCGCGCAGCCGCTCGGCGATCACCAGCAGCCCCAGCGGCTCGGCTCCGGCGGGCGGGCGTCCATCCGGCCCCGGGTCGGCGAGCGGCCCCGGCGCCTCCGCGAGGGCGAGCACCCGGCGGCCCTCCGCGGCCTCCTGGCCGGCGCGGGACCGCAGGGCGTGGGCGTCCGGCGGCAGGACGACGTCCGGCGCGCCCAGCAGCAGCGTCCGGCCGGCCACCCGCAGCCCGCTCCACATGCGCCGCGACGAGAACGCCACGACGTGCTCGGGCGCCATGGGGTCGGCGGGGAACGCCTCGGCGATGGCCACCACGACCGGGTCGGCGTCGCCCGAGGAGGCGGCGTAGCGCCCGGCGGCCGCGGTGAGCGCCTCGGGGGCGACCCCGTCGGCCGGCAGGGTGTCCACCAGCCGCAGCGCGTCCTCGGTGAGGGTGCCGGTCTTGTCCAGGCACAGCACGTCGGCGGAGCTCAGCGACTCGATGGCCGACAGCTGCTGGGCGAGCGCCCCGCGCCGCGCCATCCGCAGCGTCGAGATGGCGTAGGCGAGGCTCGTGAGCAGGATGAGCCCCTCCGGGACCAGGGTGATGACCCCGGCGGTCGCCTCGGACACCGCGTCGGAGAACGGCAGGTCCTGGCGCACCAGGGCGACGGCGAATGCCAGGCCCAGCGGCACCATCACCGCCACCAGCACCACCAGCAGCCGGTTCACCTGGGCCTGCAGGGGGGAGATCGCGTGGCGGAACTCCCGCGCCTCCCCGGCCACCCGCTGCGCGTAGCTGTCGGCCCCCACGGCCTCCGCCACGTAGGTCCCGGACCCCTCGGAGACGAAGCAGCCGGCCCGGATCTGCTCGCCGGGGCCGCGGGGCACCGGCAGGGACTCGCCGGTGAGGGCGGACTCGTCGAGCGCCAGCCCGTCCGCGGCGGCGACCGCGCCGTCCGCGACCACCTGGTCTCCCGCCGCGACCGCGAGCAGGTCGCCGGGCACGACCTCGCCCACCGGGATGCGCCGCCGGTTGCCGTCGCGCACGACGGTGGCCTCCGGGGTCACGAGGGCCGCCAGGCGGTCCAGCGCCCGCTTGGAGCGCAGCTCCTGGAGGATCCCGATGCCGGAGTTCCCCATGAGGATCCCCAGGAACAGGGCGTCCCGCCAGTCCCCGGCGATGAGCGTGAGGGTGCCGAACACCACGAGCACGCCGTTGAAGAGCGTGAGCGTGTTCGCCCGGACGATGCTCCGGGTGCTGCGGCTGGTGGCGGGGGGCTCCGGCGGCCCGCCGCGTTCGGCGAGGCGCCGGGCGGCCTCCTGCTCGGTGAGCCCGCGGGGCTGTGGGGGCGCCGTCGCCACGGCGCGATCGTCGCATGCCGGCCCGGACGGCGGCCCGTCGCCGGGCGCCGCAGGAAAACCGACGAATTGTGCCGATCCGCATCAGCCGCGCGTGGAGGATGTTAGGGCCATGTGAAAAGGTCCCGCACGCCGCGGGCGGGGAGGCCCGCGGGGGCGACCGGAGGCCGCCCAGCCGGGGAAGGGATGGAAAACGTGTCCGATGGACGGACGCCGCGCGGACGCGCGGCGGACACCGCCGAGGCGCAGCCCGCGCCCGACGCCGCATGGGCGGCGGTCGGGAGGGCGGCGGACCGCGCGCCCGCGTACCGGGAGCTGCTGGCCCGGGCCGGAGTGGACCCCGCGGCCCGGGGCGACTGGGACGCCGTGCCGGTCGTGTCGCGGCGCGACGTGTTCGCGGGGCCGGGGGACGGATGGATCGCGCGGGACGCCCTCACCGGCGCCGCCGAGATCGTGTGCTCCAGCGGCCAGTCCGGCCCGCCGTTCGCGCTGGGGCTGTCCGCGCGCGGCGGGGACGCCGCCATGCGCGCCCGTGTCGACGGGCTCCTGGCCGCGCTCGGCGCCCGGCCGGGCAGCCCGTCGCTGCTGGTCAACGCCCTGCCCATGGGCATCGCGGTGCCGAGCGACCTCGCCACGTGCGCGACGCCGTCGGTGCACCCGGAGATGGCGGTGCACCTGCTCTGCTCGGTGGCGCCGGCGTTCGACCGCGTGCTGCTGGTCGCCGAGCCGCTGTTCCTCGCCGAGCTGGCCCGGCGCTGGGCCGCCGCCGGGGACGTGCACCCGCAGACCTGGATCGTCACCGGCGGCGAGCCGGTCGCCGAGTCGTGGCGGTCGTACGTGTGCGGGCTCCTGGGCCTGGAGCGCCACCGGGTGATGATCTCCATGGGGGCCGCGGAGCTGGGCCTGCACCTGCTGCACGAGGTGCCTGAGCTCGCCGCCGCCCGCGCGGCGGCCGCCGCGGACTCGGACGGCGCGTCGGCGGGCACCTGGGGGGACCTGTGCGACCGGGCGTACGCGCCCGCGCTGCTCACCTTCGACCCCGCGCGGCTGCACGTGGAGACCCCGGTGGGGCCGGGCGGCCCGCGGCTCGTGATCACCGTGCTGGAGGACGTGCCGCTCCCGCTGGTGCGCTACGACCTGGGCGACGCCGCCCTGCTGCTGGACGACGACGCCGTGTCCGTCCTGGAGGACCGGTGCGGCGTGCCGCTGCCGCGCCCGGTGGTGGCGCTCGCCGGCCGCGCCGCGTCGGTGGCCACGGCCGCCGGGCGGACGGTGCGCCCGGAGGCCGTCCGGGAGCTGCTGTTCGCCGACGCCGCCCTGGCCGGCGGCCTCACGGGCCGGTTCCGGCTGCGGGCCGCCGACGGCGGGACGGTGCTGGAGTGCCACCTGGAGGCGCGGGACCCGGGCGCCCCGGACGCCGCGGCCGAGGCCGCGCTGGGGACCCTGGAGGAGGCGCTGTGGCGGCTGGGCGGCGTGCCGACCCGGGTGGTCCGCCACCCGCGCGGCGGCGACCCGTTCCACGCCGAGGGCGACTGGACCCACAAGCCCCGCTACACCGACCCCGCGGGGGGTGCGGCGTGACCGCCGGGCTCACCGTGACGCTGTCGGACCAGCTCGCCGAGATCGACGCGGCGATGGTGCTGGTGCACGACGGGTTCGTCGAGTCCGGGTTCATGGACCCGGAGCCGTCCGGCCGCCGGGTCATCCCGCACTACCTCACGCCCGGCACGTTCTTCGCGCTCGCGCATCTGGACGGCGTGCCGATCGGGGCGATGTCGGTGATCCCGGAGGGGCCCTGGGGCCTGCCGTCCGCCCACACCTTCGGCGAGGAGATGGCGGCGGCGGGGGAGCTGGGGCCGCTGGTGGAGGTGGGGTCGCTGGTCGTCGCGGCCGAGCACCGGGCGCTCACCCGCCAGGTGTTCATGCACCAGGTGGCGGCGGTGATCCGGGTGCTGCACGCCCGCGGGGACGACCCGGTGCCGTTCGTGACCGTGGCGCCCGAGCAGGAGCGCTTCTACACGGCGCTGTTCGGCCTGGAGCGTTACGGGGCCGAGCGGCCGCTGTACGGGGTGCCGGCGGTCGGGCTCGCGCACCGCATCGGCCATGTGGTCGACCACGTGTTCACGGGCAGCACCATGGCCCGGCGCACGATGGCCCGCCTGATCTCCGACCCGGACCCGGCCTGGCTTCGCAACCGGCTGGCCGAGCGCGTTCCGCACCCGGTGCCGGCGCCGGGCGCCCGCGACGTGGTGTCAGGCGCCTCCGGGCCCGGCTGAGGCGGCGCGCAGGGCGGGCGGCCCGTCGCCGTCCGCCGGGGCCGGCGCGGGCATGATGCGCGGCACCAGCCCGGGCGTCATCGCCCCCAGCTGGGCGGACATCTCGGGCGCGGGCCGCTTGAACAGGTACCCCTGGCCCAGCTCCACGCCGATGTCGCGCAGCACCTCGAGCTCGGCGAGCGTCTCGACGCCCTCCGACACCAGCACGGTCGACATCTCGCGGCTGAAGGCCACCATGGACCGCACGAGCGCCTGCTTGGCCGGGTCCGCGTCGATCTCCTGCACGATGGAGCGGTCGAGCTTGGCGTAGTCCGGGTCGAGCCGCATGAGGTGGCGCAGCGTGGAGTGGCCGGCGCCGAGGTCGTCCACGGCCACCCGCGCGCCGCGCCGGCGCAGGTTCCCGAGCCGGTCGGCCAGCTGGCCGTAGTCCTGCACCTGCTCGTGCTCGGTGATCTCGATGAGCAGCCAGTCCAGGCGGCCGGCGGGCATGAGCTCGTCGAGGGCCCCGCTGAGGATGAGCTGGGGGCTGGCGTTGAGCGAGAGGTACGTGGACCCGGGGATCTCGCCGCGGCGGGCGACGGCCCGCCGAAGGCACTCGGCCTCCAGTTCCAGGCCCAGGCCCACCTGGTGGGCCTCCCCGATCCACTGGTCGGGGCCGCGCCGCGGCTCGAGCTCGAACCGGGAGAGCGCCTCGTGGCCCATCACCTTCAGCGTGTCCATGCGCACGATGGGCTGGAACACCGGCCGCAGGGCCTCGGGGTCGTCGATGATCTGGGCGATCCGCTCGCGGCGGCTGCGGAACGACGCCGAGTAGGAGCCCTCGGCGGCGGCGCCGTCGAGCAGCCCGCGGTCGAACGCGACGACGGCGCGGCCGTTCAGCGACGCGGCCTCCAGGGCCTCGGCGACCGCGGCCTCCACGTTCGCGGCGGTCGACGCGTCGGCGGGGCTCATCACCACGGCGCCGCGCGCGGCCAGGCCGGCGGCGTTGCGCGCCGCGGCGTCCACGGCCGTCACCGCCCACTCGCGCGCCTGGTCGGTGTCGGTGACACGGCCCACCCAGCAGAACCGGTCGGGGCCGATGCGGGCCCAGACGCCCGGCCCGATGGGCGCGGTCGCGCACGCCTCGGCCACCTCGGCCAGCAGCGCGTCACCGGCGGAGAATCCGTGCGCCGCATTCCACGCCCCGAACCCGTTGAGGTCGACGGCGATCACGCCCACCGGTTCCCGGTCGCTGGCGCCCGCGACCATGCCCGACAGGTGCCGGTGCATCGCCCGGGCGTCGTGCAGGCCGGTGATGAGGTCCTCGTCGGTGCGTCCCTGGCGCCGCAGTAGGGCGTGGACCCGCCAGGCGAGCGCGGCCCCGAGCACCCACAGCGCCGGTGCCGCGGCCTGTGGCACCAGCGTGGAGGCGGGCGCCGCGACGGCCAGGCCGATCGACGCGACCGCGCCGCCCACCCGCTCACCGGCGAGCGCCACCTCGCGGGCCAGCAGCGGCCGTCCTGCGGAGAGGGCCAGCAGCCCGAACACCACGCAGTACAGCGACAGGCCGATGGGGGTGAGGCCCACGTGGCCGCGGGCGACCAGCGAGCTCACGGCGGCGTCGCCGACGGCGAGCGTGAGGAACGCGCCCGCCAGCCACGGGTACGCCGACGCGCGCTCCAGCGAGGCCCGGCGCACGGCGTTGTACGCGGCGGCGACCAGCAGCAGGTCGAGGGCGACCGGGATGAGCAGCGCGGTGTTCTGCGCGGCGCCGAGCGGCGCGTACCACAGCGCCCCGAGCACCAGCGTGCCGATCACGGCGAACGCGGCGCCCTCCATGGCGAGGGTCTCGAGCTTGCGCCAGCGGGACTCGGCGACGACCGGCTGCCGCAGGAGCCACAGCGCGTGGAACCAGGGGATGTACGCCAGCACGAATCCGAGCTGCGACCAGGCGGGCGGCTCGGTGAGGCTCCCGCCGCCGGCGAGGAACACCAGGTACGGGATCGCGCCGAGCGCCCAGATGGTGCAGCCGCGGGCGAAGCACGTCCACACGCGGCGTTGGCGGCCCTCCTGGCTCCGGGCGGCCCGGACCTGCATGACGGCGGCCCAGGCGGCGAGGGCGGCGTTGACCACCACGACGGCGGCGGCGCCGGCCCGCATCGTGATGACGCCGGCCTGCTGCAGCGCGGCGGCGGCGAGCACCGCGGCGACCCCGGCGAGCATGAAGCCCGCGACGAGGCGGGGCCGTCCCTGCGAAGATAGCTCCACGGTTCTGTGTGTCGACGGCCGCGGCCGCACGCTTGAGGCGGCGGATCCGAGCGGCCTGCGGGGCTTCGCATCGCGATGAAAACACCGGTGGGCGATCTGAGCGGTGGTGCCGCGGGGACCCGCGAGGACGGCCCGCGCCGTGCCTCCGCCGAGGTCGGGGAGACCGTGTGGCGGGAGGCGCCGGTGGGCGTCTGCGAGCTCGACAGCATCGGGCGCTGCCGCGCCGTGAACCCCGCGTGGTCGGGGATGACGGGCATCGCGGCCGACCGGGCGACCGGCGATGGGTGGATGCGCTGCGTGCACCCGGACGACCGCGCCGCGGCGCGCGCCCGGGTGGCCGACGCGGCGGCCGGCGGGAGCCCCGGCGCGGTGCCGGTGCGGGTGGTGCCGCGCACCGGCGGGGAGCGCTGGGCGGACCTCACCGTCCGGCCGCTGGGACGCGACGGCGGCGTTCTCGCCATGTTCGTGGACACGACCGACCGGGTGCGGCGCGAGCAGGAGCTCGCGGCGATCGCCGAGCACTCCCCCGACGCGGTCCTGCGCCTCGACGCGAACCGCCGCATCGTGTTCGCGAACGCCGCCCAGGCCCACCTGGCCGGGTTCCCGCCGTCCGCGCACGCGGGGCGCACCGTGTGGGAGCTGGGCCTGCCGGAGGAGGTGGTGGGCGCGCTGGACGCCGCGGTGGGCCGTGCGCTGCGCACCGGGCTGGGGGAGGACCTGGAGTTCCCCGTTCCCGTGGGCGCGGACAGCGTGTGGCTGCACGCCCGCGTCGTCCCGGAGCCCGACGAGGAGGGGGCGGTGGGGCACGTGCTGCTGGTGTCCCGCGACGTCACCGAGCGCCGTGAGGCCGAGGACGCCCTGCGGGCGCGCGACGCCATGCAGTCGCTGCTGGTGCGCGGCGTGTCGCACGAGTTCCGCGCCCCGCTCGCTGCGATCTCCGCGGCGGCCGGCGCCCTGGAACGGGTGCCGCAACCCGAGCGGCGCGCAGAGCTGCTCGGCTCGATCACCGAGGAGACCGCCCGCCTTGAGCGCCTGGTGGCGAACCTGCTGGACCTCTCCCGCCTTGAGGGCGGCGCCCTGGTGCCCCGCCTGGACTGGTGCGCGGTGGACGACCTGGTGTCCGGCGCCCGCCGGGCGTCCGGGGTGGCGTTCCGGCCCGGGGAGCTGGAGGTGTCGCTCGACCCGGAGCACCCCCTGGTGCAGGCCGACCAGGTCCTCACGGAGCGGATCCTGTCGAACCTGCTGCGGAACGCCGTGATCCACGGCGCCCCGCCGGTGCGCCTCACGTGCGCGGCGGGGGACGGGGTGGTGCAGCTGACGGTGGAGGACTCCGGTGCGGGCCTGCCGGACGAGCTGCGCGCCACGGCGTTCGCGCCGTTCGTTCAGGGCGCGGGCCGACCCGGCATCGGGGTGGGACTCGCCCTCGCCCGCGGCCTGGCCGAGGCGCAGGGCGGGACGCTGGTCGCCGCCCCGAACCCCGGCCGCGGGGCGCGGATGGTGCTGTCGCTGCCGCTGGTGCCGATGCCGGAGTTGCCGGAGTGACGACGGTGCCCCAGCGTGTCCTGGTGGTGGACGACGAGCCGCACATCCTGCGGGGCCTGTCGGCGAGCCTCAACGCCGCCGGCTACCAGGTGACCGGCGCCGCCACCGCCGAGGAGGCCCTGCGGGCCGCCGCGCTGCGCACGCCGGACGTGGTGGTGCTGGACCTCGCCCTGCCCGACGCCTCCGGCCTCGAGGTGTGCCGACGCCTCCGGGAGTGGTCCCAGGTACCGGTGATCGTCGTGTCCGCCCACGACACCGAGGAGGACAAGATCGCGGCCCTCGACGCCGGGGCCGACGACTACGTCACCAAGCCGTACGCCACGGGCGAACTCCTCGCCCGCGTGCGGGCCGTGACCCGTCGCGCCGCGACCGCCGCGCCCGGCACCGCCCCGCAGGTGTCGTTCGGCGGGGTGGTGGTGGACCTCGCCCTGCGGTCCGTCACCCGCGACGGCACCCCCGTGCGCCTCACCCCCCGGGAGTACGACCTGCTCGCCGAACTCGCCCGCCACGCCGGCCGGGTCATCACCCACCCCGCACTCCTCCGCGCCGCCTGGGGCCCCGGGTACGAGCGCGAGACCCACTACCTGCGGGTCTACATGGCCCGCCTGCGCGCCAAACTCGAGGTCGACGCCTCCGACCCCCGCCACCTCGTCACGGAAGCGGGAGTGGGCTACCGCCTGCAGATCGACTGATCCTCCGCCGTTTCGTTTCTTGAGAGCCTGCTTCTCAGAACCGTCCGGCCCGGCAGTCGTTTGGCGCTTGGCGTGATCCGGGCGCTCAGTGATTCGGAACTGTTGTCGCGCCTTGCTTTTCAGAACCGTTCCGGCCCGGCAGTCGTTTGGCGCTGATGGCCCACGGGGGGTTTTGCGCCTGTGGTCAAGCCTTCCGGGAGGGCGTCCTCGCTTGTACTGAGAGTTGATTCCTGCGCATCGACTCGCCAGCGGGGTGAGATTCGGGATTGCTGTCGCGCCTGTCTTTCAGAACCGTTCCGGCCCGGCAGTCGTTTGGCGCTGATGGCCCACGGCGGGTTTGGCCCCTGGAACCGCGCCTGACGGCTGCCCGGCATCAGCTTTCAGGTCGGCATCCATGCCTCCCGGATCCCGACCCTCGCCATCCGCACTCTTCTGCACTGCGGATCACCTGCCAGGCGTCCTCGCCTGTACTGATTGGCGACTCCTGCGGCTCGACTCGCCAGGTGGGTGAGGTCCGGGATTGTTGTCGCGCCCGGCTTCTTATGACCGTCCGGCTCGGCAGTCGTTTGGCGCTGATGGCCGACGGGGGGTTTGGCGCCTGGAACCGCGCCTTGCGGCTGCCCGGCGTCAGCTTTCAGGTCGGCATCCTTGCCTCCTGGCCCCTGACCCTCTCCGTCCTCACCGCTTTGTGGTGCGTGTCCCGGGGTTGGCGTCCTCGCTTGTACAGAGGGTTGACCCCCTGTGTGTCAACTCGCCGACGGGTCGCGGTGCGATCCCGTTCGTGCCGCGCGGGCCTAGGTCTGGTTCGCCATCCACTCGGCCATCGTGACGCCCGCGAACGGGTTGCCCGCCGGGACGCCCTCGTGCTTCGCGAACGCGTACACCGGGCGGGTCGCCGCCTCCCGCTGCAGCAGATCCAGCCAGCGCCGACGGGCGTCCTCGGAATACTCCTCCGCCCGCAGCCGCACGTAGGCGATGCGGCCCGGCGGGAGGGCGTCCAGCGGCGTGCCCGTCGTGTCGCTCACACACAGCGTGCCGCCCGCCTCCACGACGGCCGTCGTGATGTCCTCGTGATCCCAGCTGTCATGCCGGAACTCCATGGCGAACGGCAGGTGCGGGGGCACCTGGGACATCAGCGCGGCGAGCGCAGCGTCATCCCGCTTCCGGGACGGCGGCAGCTGCAGAAGGACCGCGCCCAGCTTCGACCCGAGCGGCCGGAGCGACTCCAGGAAGTCCTCCATGAACGCCGGGGCGTCGCCCAGGACGGACGCGTGGGTGAGTCGGCGGTGCGCCTTGGCGACGAACCGGAAGCCGTCGGGGACGGCCGCCGCCCACCGGGCCACGGCGGACTCCGACTGCAGCCGGTAATGCGTCGCGTTGATCTCGCACGCCCCCAGCACCGACGCGTAGTGCTCCAGGAACCGGTCGCGCGGAGTGCCGGCCGGGTAGAAGTCCGGCTTCCACTCCGCGTACGCCCACCCGGAGGTGCCCAGGTGCAGGCTCACGCCGCGCGGGCCAGGCCGTCGTCGTCCGCCTCCGCGGCGGACCAGGCGCGGAACGCCTCCTCCACGTCGCGGATGGGCAGCTCCTCGAGCGCGCGGCGTTCGGCCGGGTCGAGCGACGCGAGCCAGCGGGCACGGTTCAGAAGGTCTGCTCGCGCAGGTAGGTTCATGGCACTCGGGTCCTTCCTCCGGGGCATCCCTCAGTAAATCGGACACCATCGGGCTGAGCTTGTCGAGTGATTCCTCTATGCGGTGCGCCGCCGTCCTGGTGGCGGCGGGATCGGGCGTGCGGATGGGCGCCGGCCGGCCCAAGGCGCTCATGACCCTCGGCGGGCGCCCCCTGCTGGCGTGGGCGGCCGACGTCCTGATGACCACCCCGCCCATCGAAACCCTCGTGGTGGTGGGGCCTCCCGGACTGGAGGCGGAGGTGTTCGCGGCCCTCGGGGACGGCGACGCCGAGGTCGCCGTGGTCCCCGGCGGGGAGAGCCGGTCCCACTCCGTGGCCCTGGGGCTGGAGGCCGTCCCGCCCTCGGCGGAGTACGTGCTCGTCCACGACGCCGCCCGCCCGCTGCTGGACGCCCGGCTCATCCACGCGGTGCTGGAGGGCATCGGCGACGCCGACGGGGCGATCGCCGCCGCGCCCCTGGCCGACACCCCCAAGCGCGTCGACGCCGACGGGGAGATCACCGACACGCCCACCCGCGAGGGACTGTGGCTCGCCCAGACCCCGCAGGCGTTCCGCACCGAGGTGCTGCGGGAGGCGGTGATGCACGCCGCGCAACTCGGCCGCCTGCACGACGCCACCGACTGCGCGTCCCTGGTTGCGGGCGTCGGGGGGCGGGTCCGGGTGGTCGCCAACGGCTCGCCCAACCTCAAGGTCACGACCCCCGCCGACGTCCGCATCGCGGAGCTCCTGCTCGCCGAGCGCGACGCCGGCTGACGTGCGCTAACCTCGCGCGCCGTGCTCCTCGATTACCACATGCACCTGCAGCCCGACGGCGTCGAATGGCGCGCGAGGGCCGAGGACACCTGGGGCGCCCACGGCGGCCCCCTGTCGGTGGAGTGGATGCGCCGGTACACCGACCGGGCGCGCTCCCGGGCGGTCGCCGAGATCGCGATCACCGAGCACGTCTACCGGTTCGCCGAGACCCGGGACTGGCACGACGACCCGTTCTGGCGGGAGGAGGCCACCGAGGACGCCGACGCCTACGTGCAGGCCGTCCTCGACGCGAAGGCCGCCGGGCTGCCCGTCCTGCTGGGCGTGGAGATGGACTGGCTGCCCCACCGCCAGGACGAGATCGCCCGCTTCCTGGAATCCCGGCCATTCGACGTGGTGCTGGGATCCGTCCACTGGATCGGCGGCATGGCCGTCGACGACCCCACCCGGCCACCCATGGCGTCGAACCCGCCCGAGGAGGTCTGGGGGCGGTACCTGGACGAGCTGGTCGCCGCCGCCCGCAGCGGGCTCTACGACGTGCTCGCCCACCCCGACCTGCCGAAGGTGTTCGGGAACCAGGCCCCGCCGTCCGCGGCCGAGCGGTTCGACGACGTCATCGCCGCGATCGCCGCCGCCGGCGTCGCGATCGAGTGCAGCTCCGCCGGCCTGCGGAAGCCGGTTGGGGAGCTCTACCCCGAGCCCTCGCTGCTGGCCCGCTTCCGGGCGGCGGGCGTGCCCGTGACCATGGCGAGCGACGCCCACCGGCCCGAGGACGTCGCCGCGGGCTTCCCGACCACGGTCGCGGCGATCCGCGGCGCCGGCTACGAGACCATCACCCGGTTCAGCGGGCGCATCCCCGAGCAGGTCCCGGTGGCCGCGTGGGGATGAGGGTCGGAAACGGCGTCGACGCGCACCGGTTCGGCCCCGGGCGGCCGCTCATGCTCGGGACGGTGGAGGTGGACCACCCCGAGGGCCTGGTGGGGCACAGCGACGGCGACGTCGTTGCGCACGCGATCTGCGACGCGCTGCTCGCCGCCGCCGGCGGCCCGGACATCGGGGCGCTGTTCCCGCCGGGCGACCCGGAGTGGAAGGGCGTGTCCGGCGAGCGGCTGCTCACCCTCACCCTCGAGCACGTCACCGCCCGCGGGTTCCGGGTGGTGAACGCCCACGCCGTGGTGATCTGCGAGGCGCCGCGCATCGGCCCGTACCGTGAGAGCATGGGGCGGTCGATGAGCGACATCCTCGGCGCGCCCGTCAGCGTCCACGCCACCACGATGGAGGGCATGGGCTTCACCGGCCGCCGTGAGGGCATCGCCTGCCAGGCGGTGGCCCTCGTCGAGACCGCGGAGGGCGCATGACCGATCCGGACGGACCCCGCCTCTACAACACGCTGACCAAGCGGCCCGAGCCCCTCCGGCCGGGCCCGGACGGCGTGGTGGGGATCTACGTCTGCGGTCCCACCGTGTACGGGCCCATCCACGTCGGCAACGCCCGGCCGTTCGTCGTGTTCTCGGTGATGCGCCGCTACCTGCAGCGCCGCGGGCACGCCGCCCGCCTCGTGAGCAACCTCACCGACATCAACGACAAGATCTACGACGCGGCCCGGAAGGCCGGCGTGCCGTCCACCGAGCTCGCCGAGCGGTACTGCGACGAGTACGTCGCCGACACCGACCGCCTTGGCCTGGGCCGGCCCGACCTGGAGCCCAAGGTCACCGAGCACCTGCCCGAGATCGTCGGGATGATCCAGACGCTCATCGACCGCGGGCTCGCCTACGCGGCCGGCGGGGACGTCTACTTCCGCGTCGACCGCTTCCCCGGCTACGGCCGGCTCTCCGGGCGCCGGATCGAGGACATGGTGTCCACCGACCCCGGCACCGCCAAGGAGCACCCGCTGGACTTCGCCCTCTGGAAGGGCCACAAGCCCGGCGAGGACGCCTTCTGGGAGTCCCCGTGGGGCCCCGGGCGCCCAGGATGGCACATCGAGTGCTCCGCCATGGCGGAGGCCGCCCTGGGCAGGGGCTTCTCGGTGCACGGCGGCGGGCTCGACCTGGTCTTCCCGCACCACGAGAACGAGATCGCCCAGAGCGAGGGCGCCAGCGGCGAGCCCATGGCCCACGTCTGGGCCCACAACGAGATGATCGAGCTCGGCGGCAAGATGTCGAAGAGCGAGGGCAACATCGTGCTGCTGCGCGACGCCCTCGACCGCTGGGGCAAGGACGTCCTCATCACGTTCATGCTGCGCACGCACTACCGCTCCAAGCTCCCGCTCAGCGACGAGGGCCTGGAGGACGCCACCCGGCAGGTGGAGACCATCCGCAACGCCCTGCTCGGGCTCGACCGGGCCACCTCGGCCCCGGGGGCGAACGTCAACACCGAGCTCGCCGAGGCGCTCGTGCGGACACGCAACGAGTTCTTCGCCTCCCTGGACGACGACTTCAACACCCCCAGGGCGTTCGCCGCGCTGTTCGAGCTGGTGCGCGCGGCCAACCGGGCGGTCGACGGCCCCGACCGGCCGGACGAGGGGCAGCTGCGGGCGACGCGGTCCGAGCTCGTGCAGCTCTTGGACGTGCTCGGCCTGGCCGACCTCGCCGCCGAGCAGGCGGTGCCCGCCGAGGCGCTCGAGATGGCACGACAGCGCGAGGCCGCCCGGGCCGCCCGGGACTTCGCCGAGGCCGACCGGCTCCGCGACGCGATCGCCGCCATGGGCTACGAGGTGCGCGACACCCCGGAGGGCCCGCAGGTCACCCCCCGGTGAGCCCGCCGCCCCAAGGGGAGGTCGTGTACGGCCGCAACCCGGTGCGGGAGCTGCTGGCCGCCGGCCGCCGCCACGTGCACGAGGTGTGGGCGCTGCGGCAGCTCCACGACGAGCCGTGGCTCAGGGGCGCGCGGCCCAAGCCCCGGCAGCGCGACGAGCTGGGCCGTGCGGCCGGCACCTCCGACCACCAGGGCGTCGTCGCGTTCGCCGACCCCTACCCGTACGCGAGCACCGCGGAGGTGCTGGAGGGGGACGGGCCGGTCGTGTGCCTCGACGGCGCGCAGGACCCCCGGAACCTCGGGGCGATCTGCCGGGTCGCCGACGGCGCCGGCGCGGTGGGCCTGGTGATCGCCCGGCGCGGCTCGCCGGGCGTCACGCCGACGGTCTGCAAGGCGTCGGCCGGCGCGGTGGAGCACATGCGGGTCGCCCAGGTCGAGAGCATCAACGGCTTCATCGGCGAGGCCCGGGACCGGGGCCGCGTGATCGTCGGCGCCGACCCGGAGGGCGGGGCCGACTTCCGCGACGGGGTGATCCCCCGACACTCCGTCATCGTGCTGGGCAGCGAGGGCGCGGGCCTGCGCCCCAAGGTGAGCGCCGCCTGCGACCGCCTGGTGCGGATCCCCATGGGCGGGCGGGTGGCGTCGCTGAACATCTCGGTCGCCGCCGCGCTGATGCTCTACGAGGCGGGCCGCCCCGCCTCGCCGCGCTGACCGCGCCCCCGGGCGACCTCCCCGAAGGTCCAGACGCACCGCTGACGCGGTGTCATGCCTTCCCTTTGCCGATGGTTTGGGCATAAGATGCCGCCCATCCCAGAGGGCAAACCTCTACCTAAGCTCAAGGTCAGCGAGAAAACCCGTGTCCTTCGCGATCCGCGCAGTTCAGACCCCCAAGGAGTCGCCTCGGTACACCCCCGGCGCAGGGCACCCTCAACCTCAGCATGAGATTGCTGACCGGGCCCTGGTGGAGCGTGCGAGGCGCGGCGACAGCGTTGCGATGGATCGCATCATCGACCGGTACCGCGGCTTCGTCCGCCTCAAGGCCTCCTCGTACTTCCTCGCCGGCGGCGAGGGTGAGGACCTCATCCAGGAGGGCCTCATCGGGCTCTTCAAGGCGGTGCGCGACTACCGCCCCGACCGCGAGGCGAGCTTCCGGTCGTTCGCCGAGCTGTGCGTGACGCGGCAGATCATCACCGCGATCAAGACGGCGGCCAGGAACAAGCACACGCCGCTCAACACCTACGTGTCCTTCAGCCACTCCCGGGCCGGCGCGTCCTCCGACCAGGAGATGTCGCTCGCGGAGATCCTCCCGGACGACCCGGCGTGGGACCCGGTCAACCAGGCCATCTCCTCCGAGGAGCTGCGCGCCCTCGTCGGGTGCCTGGGCGAGGTGCTGTCCGGGCTCGAGAGCTCGGTGCTGACCATGTACCTGGAGGGGCGCTCCTACGAGGAGATCGCCGCCCGCCTGGACTGCACGCCCAAGACGGTGGACAACGCCCTGCAGCGGGTGACGCGCAAGGTCACCGCGCACCTGCGCACCCGCGAGGTCGTCGACCTCAGGTAGCCGCGCCGGGCGGCCCGCCCAGGGCCGCCCGCGCATCCCGCCTGGCCCGCGGGATCACGGTGGGGAGGCCGTTCTATACTCGGCTCGTTCCCCCACCGTCGAAAGGAACCGAATGGGCCTCATCAGCCGGTTCTTGTCGATCTTCAAGGCGAAGGTCAGCAAGCTCCTGGACCGCGCCGAGGATCCGCGCGAGACCCTCGACTACTCGTACGAGAAGCAGCTCGAGCTGCTCCAGCAGGTCCGCCGCGGCGTCGCCGATGTGGCCACCAGCAAGAAGCGCCTGGAGCTCCAGGCCGCGAAGCTGGAGCAGAGCATCACCAAGCTCGACGGCCAGGCCCGGTCGGCCCTGTCCGCCGGCCGCGAGGACCTCGCCCGCGTCGCCCTCGAGCGCAAGAAGGGCGTGCAGATGCAGCTGCAGTCACTCGACGAGCAGCGCGCGCAGCTCCAGGCCGAGCAGGACAAGCTGGTCTCCGCCGAGCAGCGCCTCACGCAGAAGGTCGAGGCCTTCCGCACCCAGAAGGAGACCATCAAGGCGCAGTACACCGCCGCCGAGGCCCAGACCAAGATCGGCGAGGCGGTGTCCGGCATCTCCGAGGAGATGACCGACATCGGGATGGCGATGGACCGCGCCCACAACAAGGTCGAGACGATGCGGGCCCGCGCGGGCGCCATCGACGAGCTGCTGGAGTCCGGCGCGCTCGAGGACTTCACCGCCCCCGGGCAGGACAGCATCGACCGTGAGCTCGCGAAGATCAGCGCCAACGAGGGCGTCGACGCCGAGCTCGAGGCCCTCAAGAAGGAGCTCGGGACGGGCTCCGCGCCGGCCGGCGAGGTGGGCCAGGGAGGCACCCCGTGATCGTCCGGGTGCTCGGGGAGGGCCAGTTCCGGCTCGCCGACGGCGTCTTCTCCCAGGCGAACAGCATCGACGACCGGCTGCAGGCCGCGGTGGAGTCCGACGACGCGGAGGGCTTCTCCTCGGCGCTGGCGGACCTCATCGCGTTCATCACGTCGAACGGCACCCCGGTGCCCGCCGACGAGCTCATCGGGTCCGACGCCATCGTCCCGGCGCCCGACACGACCCTCGAGGAGGTCCGGTCGCTCCTCGGTGACGAGGGGCTCATCCCCGACTGACCCGCGCGGGGCGCGGGACCCCGGCGGACGCATCGATCCGCCCGGGAAGCCCCTTCGCGTCCACTCGTAACTTTTGGAGTTTCGGGGCTGTCGCCTCAAGACGACGGTCCTTCCCTCCGAGGAGTTGCGCGTGACGACGCATTCACTGATCTCCATGCCGTTGCCGGGCGGCCTGCTGGGTGCCCAGGCGACGACGATGCTCATCCTCCTCCTGGGCGGTGCGGCGGCCGCGGGCTGCTGGGCCTGCACGTACCTGTGCCGCGCCGGCGGTGAGCGCCTGCCCGCCCGCACAGTCGGGGTGGCCGCGCAGTTCGCCATCGTGCTGTGGGCCGCCAACGGCGGCCTGCTCCTGGCGGGCGCACCCACGTGGGCCTTCACGCTGCTCGACGTGGTCGTGGTGGGCGTCGCGGTGCTCACCGCGGCGATCCTCGGCATGTCCTGGCGCCTCACAGGCCGCTCCGGCCCCGCGGCGGGCGATCAGGTGACCGGCGCACCCCAGACCGGGAACCAGCGCTCCAGCTCCGCCTCGATCGGCAGCTCCCGCCCCAGCGCCGCCTGAAGCCGCAGCTCCGTCGTCGTGTCGCGCGTGCGGTCGCCGCGCGGCACGAACGGGTAGAAGCTGCCGCGCTTGTAGCCGTAGACGAGCAGCACGGGACCCTCGTCGTTCGCGAAGCCGAACACCGAGCACAGCAGCTGCTCGCCGAAGCCCCGCTCCTCCAGGCTGCGGTTCACCAGGTGGACGGTGGTGACCAGGTCCGGCAGGTCCTCGTCCTCCAGGACGATCCAGGTGAAGCCCAGCTCGTCCTGACTCCGCCGCATCCTGGTGCCGGAGCTCTTGCCCGACAGGGCGAGCAGCTCGTCGAGCTCGCGCATGAGCTCGTCGAACTGGCCCATCTGCACCGGCTTGAAGCACACGCCGGCCTTCCCGGACGGCCGGAGGGCGAGGTTCACCACCAGGGTGGCCTCGGCGGTCGAGATGGCGAACAGGGCGTCCAGGTCGGGCTTCCGGGGCCGTCGCTCCCCGCGGAGGATGTCCAGGAGCCCCATGGGCGTCAGGCCGCCGCGACCGGGCCGGCGTCGATGTCGGCCTGCATCGCCATGAGGCGCTCGATGCGCTTCTGCACCGGCGGGTGTGTGGCGAACAGGCTCGACAGCGAGAAGCCCCGGGCGACCGCCGGCATGATGAAGAAGGCGTTGAGCCCCTCGGCCTCGCGCAGGTCCTTGCTGGGGATCTTGGCCATGTCGCCGCTGATCTTCACCAACGCTGAGGCGAGGTTGGCGGGGGCGCCGGTCATGATCGCCGCGCCGCGGTCGGCCGCGTACTCCCGGTACCGGGACAGGGCCCGCAGCAGCAGGTAGGACACGACGTAGGTCACGATGCTGACCAGGAGCACGGCGAAGAACGCCGCGGCGGCGTTGTCGCGGCCACGGCCCACACGGCCCCAGGCGCTCATGCGGATGAGCAGGCCCGCAACGGTCGCGAGGAACGACGCCACGGTCATCACCACCACGTCGCGGTTCGCGATGTGCGAGAGCTCGTGGGCGATGACGCCCTCCAGCTCGTGGGGCTCGAGGTCCTGCATGAGTCCCGTGGTGACGCACACCGTGGCGGTCTTGCGGCTGCGGCCCGTCGCGAAGGCGTTGGGCAGGTCGGTTTGCGCGACGGCGAGCCGGGGCTTCGGCAGGTCGGTGAGCTGGCAGAGGCGGTCGACGATGGCGTGCAGCTGGGGCTGCTCCTCGGCGGTCACCACATGCGCCCGCATGCTGGCCAGCGCGAGCTTGTCGCTGAAGAACAGCTGCACCAGCATCACGATCGCCGCGACGATCACGACGGCCGTCGTGCCGGCGCCCATGGCGATGATCACGCCCATGAACACGACGTAGACGAGCCCCAGCAGGAACATGGTGAGGCCCATCCGGGCGGTGAGCCCGCGGTCCCGGCCGTACCATCGCTTCGCCATCGGATCCCGGTCCTTGATGAAGGTGCCGACCCGGAGCGATGATACGCGCTGCCAGCCGGTACCCTGCCCGGACCCATGGAACGTTTCGCAATGCCCCGGTCGCGGTGGGCCGTCGTGTTCATCGGGCTCCTCGCCCCCAGGGGCGGGGTGGTCGAGCTCGGCGGCGGTGAGCTGCGCATCAGCGTCGGCCTCATGGGCTCCGCCCGCATCCCCGTGGAGCGCATCGAGCGGGTGTCCCGGATGGAGTGGCCGGGCTTCGCCGGGCTGGGGGTGCGCATCGGGCGCGGCCTGGTCGCGTTCGTGCTGCGGTCGGGGTCGTGCGTGGTCATCGAGACCGACCAGGAGGTCAGCGTGCGGGCCCCGCTGCCGTGGAAGACCCGGAAGATCCTGGTGCGCGTGGAGGACCCGCCGGAGCTGATGGCGGCCATCGCCGACGCCCGCCGCGCGGCGCCGTGAGCACTCCGCGGGTCCTGGAGGTCCCCACCGCGCGCGGACCGGCGCGGGTCCACCTGCACGAGGTGCCCGGTGCCGGGGCCGCGCTGGTGATGGGGCACGGTGCGGGAGGGGGCGTCGGGGCGCCCGACCTCGTCGCGGTCACCGAGGTGGCACTGGCGGCGGGGATCGCCGTGGCGCTCGTGGAGCAGCCGTACCGGGTCGCGGGGCGCCGGGGTCCCGACCGTGCGCCGGTGCTCGACGCCGCCTGGGCGGAGGTGGTCGGCGCGCTGCGGGACGGGCCGCTGGCGGGCCTGCGGCTGGTGACCGGCGGGCGCTCGTCGGGTGCCCGGGTCGCGTGCCGCACCGCGGACACCACGGAGGCCGCCGGCGTGCTGTGCCTGGCCTTCCCGCTGCAGCCCGCGACGCGCGCGGGGGCGGTGCCCCGGCCGAGCCGGCTTCCGGAACTCGAGGCCGTGACGGTGCCGGTCCTGATCGTCCAGGGTGACCGGGATCCGTTCGGCATGCCCCCGGAGGCGCCGGGGCGGCTGGTCGCGCGCGTACCGGGCGACCATTCGCTGCGGAAGGGGCTCGCGGGCGTGCGGGACGCCGTCGCCGGTTGGCTGCCCGCGGTGGCGGGGCGGGGCGCGGCCTGAACCACGACCCGCCGCGGACGTGACCTCCGCGGCGGGTCGCGCGGGGTGCTACTCGGCGGTGGGCTCCATGAGCACGACCTGGTTCCCGTCGGGGTCGTAGACGTCGACCATTCGGGCGCCGCCCAGGTCGTCGACGGACCCGACGACGGTGCCGGCGGCCTTCAGGGACGCGGCGATCTCATCGATGCCCTCGACGCGCAGGACGACGGTGGCGCCGCCGCGCTGCGGGGCGACGGCGAGCTCGCCGGACAGGGCGAGGTTGATGGCGCCCGCGTCGAACTCCGCCCAGTCGTTGCCCTCGCGGCGGGCGAGCGGGAGCCCGAGGGTGTCGCGGTAGAAGGTGACCGAACGGTCCATGTTGCACACCTGGTAGAAGACCGTGTCGATCCCAGTGACCTGGCCCAAAGCCGCCTCCGGTTGGTCGGTGAACGACCGGGAGTCTACGGGTGACGCGTGGGCCCGGGGCCGGCACATCGCCCCGGAGGGGCGGGAAGCCGAGGCCGCGCCGGGCGGCGGGAGCCGTCCCCCCGGCCACCCCCGCTCAGCGTCTGAGCGGGGGGGGCGCCGGGGACGCCACGGCTACTGGGCCGCGGCGGTCCGGAGACCGGCGGAGGCCCAGCCGCTGGTGCGGGGGGCCACGGTGCGGCGCCGCGGGGCGAGCGCGGCCGCGAGGGTCAGGGCGACGCGGTAGCCGCAGTCGTCCTCGGACCCGGTGAGCAGCAGGGTGCCCGCGGCACGGCCGGCGAGCGTGTTGACCAGCTTGCGGGGCCGGTCGGCCACGATGATGAGCGGGCGCTCGTCGTGGAGCAGCTCCTCGGTGACCTCGTCCCACACCGGCGCGTCGTCGCGGAGGTCCACGATGAGCACGTCGCCCATGAGCGGGGCGCCGCGCAGCTCGGCGGGCTCGTTGGAGACGGCGTGGTGGCCGAGGCGGCGGACGGTCTCCTCGAGGGTGGTGCGGGGGGCGCCCTCGGCGCCCATGATGGCGAAGTCGTACGTCTGCATTGTGTTCGATCCCCTCTGGGACGGAAGTGTCGTGACCGGTGCACGTGGGATGGCACCGGACCACACGGCCGTGTCTGCCGTCCGTGCGCGGGGCGCACGTCGGCTGGGGGACCGGACTAGCCGGGTCTCAGGGCGACCGGGTTGTAGCCCGGGCACCCGGCGCCGCGCTGGGCGACGAGGGTGGTGAGGTGCAGACGCGGGATCCGCGGCGTGACCGTTGCGAGCAGCAGGGCCACGGTGAAGAGCAGGATGATGGCGCCGGAGTTGGTGCCGCTGGCGCCGGGGAAGACGTAGCCGGCGAGCATCTGCAGCAGCGAGCCGCGGGTGTCGGAGCTCGTCGCACGGAGCGGGATCTCAAGCGTCGCGGTGAGCTCCACCGCCTCGTCCCGTGTCGTCGTCCTGCGCTGGCTGGCGTCGCGCTGCAGCGGCACTTCCAGAGTGGTGACCGGGGTGGTCGCCACGGCCTGGTTGCCCAGGACGGTGGTGTCGCCGAGCCGCGGGGTGAGGTCCGGGGCCACGACGGGCGTGACGGCCGGCTTCACGGGCTTGGTGATGGCGGGCGGGGTGTCCGCGCCGCGCGCCGCGATGGGCAGCGCGGGCGTCTCGGCCGGCTCGGGAGCCGTGACCGGGGCGACGCTGCCGGGAAGGGTTGCGGGAGCGATGGTGCCGCCCGCGGCGGGCGTGCCGGCGATGCCCGTGACCGCGTCGGGGCCGACGGAGTCGGGCACGGTGACCGCGGTGGGCGGGGTCGCCGGGGTGCCGGTGGACGGCGCCGGGGTGGTGGCCGGGTCCGTCGCCGGGGGCGTCGTCGCCGTGGGCTCGGGCGCCGTGGGGTCGACCGTGGGCGCCGGGGGCACCGGCGTCTCCGCTACCGGGGTCACGGCCGGGTCCGTCACCGGGTTGGCCGGCGGGGTGGCCGGGTCCGGCGACGTGGGGGCCGTGCCGATCGGGGTCGGCGTGGCGTCCGTGGCCGTCGCGGCCGACTGCTGATCCGTGACGGCGGCCGCATCCACCGCGCCCAGGGCGCTGGTGGCGCCGAGCGCGAACACGACGACGGCCGCGGCAAGAGCGCGGGCGAGCCGGCTGCGGGGCGGGGCACTGCGTCCTGTCAGCGGGATGCGGGTCAAGCGGACCTATCGCTCGTCGTTGCGGGGCACCCTATACGCAAGTGGGGGCGCCCGAGAAGGCCCCGTGGTGCGTTTGTGGAACTTCGCCACTCAATATCCCTCCAATGGGTGAGACGACCTGGCCGTTCCAACGGTTCCCCCCGGCCCCGGGAGGAACCGGAGCATCCGGGGCGGAGGGCTAGCATCGGCCGCGGTGACGCTTCCCGGCCAGCTCGGACTGCAGCTCGAGACGCCGAGGCCGGCGGGCTCCGCGCCCGCCCTCTCGGACCGTCTGTGCGCGCTGCTGGTGCGACGCGGCAGGCCGCTGGAGGTGGGGCAGATCGCCTCCCAGCTGCTGCGCCTGCGGCGGTGCCCCGAGCGGCTGCAGCGCCGGCTGGTGGCCGAGATTATCGAGGGCGACGCCCGGCTGGCGTGGCTGGGCCGCGACCTGGTGGGGCTCGCGCCCCAGGAGTGGGCGACCCGGGACCTGCGGGAGGCGACGTTCTGCGTGGTCGACCTGGAGACCACCGGGGGTTCGCCGGGGCGTTCGAAGATCACCGAGATCGGGGCGGTGCGCGTCGAGGGGATGCGCATCTCCGAGCGGTTCGCCACGCTGGTCGACCCGGGCCGCCCGATCCCGGAGATGATCACGCGGCTCACCGGCATCGACGACGGAACGGTGGAGGGCGCGCCCGAGGTCGCCGAGGCGCTGGAGGGGTTCATCGCGTTCGCGCGGCAGGACGTGCTGGTGGCGCACAACGCGCCGTTCGACCTGCGGTTCCTCAACTATGAGCGGCGGCGGGCGTCGGGCACCTACTTCACCCAGCCGTGGCTCGACACGCTCACGATGGCCCGCCGGCTGCTCGACGGCCGCGCGGGACGCCACGACCTGGCGACGCTCGCCGCCTGGGCGGACACCGAGGTGCGCCCCATCCACCGGGCCCTGCCGGACGCCGAGGCGACGGCGGAGCTGCTCATGCGTTTCGTGGAGATGCTGGCCGAGGCCGGCCACGACACCCTGGAGCGGGCGGTGGCGTTCGCCGCGCCCGGCGGGACCCGCCACTCGTGGAAGCTCGCCCTCGCGGACGACCTGCCGACCCTTCCGGGCATCTACCTCATGAGGGACGCCCACGGCGGGGTGCTCTACGTGGGCAAGGCCCTCGACCTGCGCCGCCGGGTGCGGGCGTACTTCGGCCCCGGCGGCAAGCACGGCCGGCTCATCGGCCGGGCGCTCGAGCAGTTGGACCGCATCGACCACGAGGTGTGCGACTCCGACCTCGACGCCCTGCTGCGCGAGAGCCGGCTCCTTCGCGAGCTGCAGCCGCCGTGCAACCGCCGGGGCCTGGGCGGGGCGCCCCGCTTCCTGGTGGCCACCGCCGCGCAGTACGCCCGTCTGCGGGTGGTGGCCGAGCCCGCCGACGGCGCGTTGGTGCTCGCGGAGGTGGGCGGCGAGAAGGTGGCCGAGCGGGCGCTGGACCTCGTGCACGCGGTGTACCCCATCCGAACCTGCCATCCGCTGTGCCCGCCCGGTGCGGGCCTCGACGCCGGCGGGCGCCGGTGCGCCGGTCCCTGCGGCGACGGCGATCCCGAGGCCCACGGCGCGGCGGTCGACGACATCGCCGGACTGTTCTCCGACCGGCCCGCCGCCGCCCTTGGGCGGTTGGGCGCGCGGCTGCTGGAGGCCGCGGCCGAGGGGCGGTGGACGGGCGAGGAGGAACAGCTGTCGGCGTTGCGGGCGACGCTCGGGATGGCTCGGGCCGAGTGGCGCCGCCGGTCGGCGGCCGCCCGCGTCGCGGTGCTCGCCGAACCCGCCGGCCTGCCCGGCGAGGTGGTGCTGTTCGCGATGTTCCGGGGCGCCGTCGCCGGCCGGGCCCTGGTGCGCGCCGACGAGTGGTGGGACCAGGCCGCCGCGCTGCTGGCCGCGATCGCCTCGGCGGAGGCCGGCGGGCCGGTGCCGGCGGGGCACCCGGCGGAGGCCGCCCTGCTGGAGCAGCGGGTGCGGGACCGGGGGACCCTGGCGGCCGTGACCCTGCCCGAGGGCTGGCGGGCGCCGGACATGCTCGACCGCATCGGCCGTGCCGTGGCGTGGGCCGCGGCGCAGCCCCGCCGGGCCCGGCCGGAGCCCGACCCGGCGGACTGACCGCGCCCCACCCCGCCCGGACGGTCCGGTACCCTCGGCGGCCTATGCCTCGCGTCCTCTCCTGCATCCAGCCGTCCGGCGCCGTCCACCTCGGGAACTACCTGGGGGCCCTCCGCAACTGGGTCTCCGGGCAGCACGAGGCCGACGCCTTCCACGGCATCGTCGATCTGCACGCCATGACCTCGGTCCAGGAGCCGGGGGTCATCGGCGCCCAGACCGTCGAGCTCGCCGCCGTCCTGTTCGCCGTGGGCCTCGACCCGGACGCCGCCACGGTGTTCGTCCAGAGCCACGTGCCCGAGCACGCCCGCCTGGCGTGGCTCATGGAGTGCACCGTCTCCTACGGCGAGTTGTCGCGCATGACCCAGTTCAAGGACAAGACCGCGAAGGGCGGCACGGAGTTCGTGCCCGCGGGGCTGTTCACGTACCCGGCGCTGCAGGCTGCGGACATCCTGTTGTACGACACCGATCACGTGCCGGTGGGCGACGACCAGCGCCAGCACGTCGAGATCACGCGGGACATCGCGGTGCGCTTCAACCAGCGCTACGGGTCGGAGGTCTTCCGGCTCCCGGAGGCCGTGATCCCGAAGGCAGGCGCCCGGGTCATGGACCTGCAGGAGCCCCAGAACAAGATGTCCAAGTCCAGCAGCGCCGAGGCGGGGATCATCTACCTGGGCGACCCGCCCGCCACGGTCACCAAGAAGTTCAAGCGCGCCGTCACCGACTCGGAGAACGACGTGCGGTACGACCGGGCGGAGAAGCCCGGGGTGTCGAACCTGCTGGACATCCTCGCGGCGTGCACCGGCGGGGACGCCGAGGCGCTGGCCGGGGACTTCACCCAGTACGGGCCGCTGAAGGCCGCCGCCGCGGAGGCCGTCGTCGCGACGCTGGAGCCCATCCAGGCCCGGTACGCGCAGCTGATGGACGACCGGGGGGAGCTGGCGCGGCTGCTGCGGATCGGCGCGGACAAGGCCCAGGCCGTGGCGTCGGAGACCTACCGGCGCGCGACCGAGGCGGTCGGGTTCCTCCCGCCGGGGTGATGCGGGCGGTGACCGCCGCCCGGCCCGCCGACGCCGGGGACGCCGTCGCACGACTGCTGGAGTGGTTCGCCGCCGAGGGCGCCGACCTGCCCTGGCGCCGCACACGGGACCGCTACGCCGTCCTGGTCGCCGAGGTGATGCTGCAGTCCACGCAGGTCGCGCGCGTGGTGCCCTATTACGAGGCGTGGCTGGACCGCTGGCCCGCGGCCGGTGATCTGGCCGACGCGGCGCTCGGCGACGTGCTCGCCCTGTGGCACGGGCTCGGGTACCCCCGGCGGGCGCGGAACCTGCAGGCCGCGGCGCGGCACGTCGTGGAACACGGCTGGCCGGAGCGGCTCACCGACCTGCCCGGGGTGGGCCCGTACACGGCGGCGGCGATCCGGTGCTTCGCCGACGGTGAGGCGGTCATCCCCGTGGACACCAACGTGGAGCGCATCCTGGCGCGGCGGTTCCCGGGCGGGTGGCCGGGCACCCCGGACGGGGCCGGGTGGGCGGTGGGGCAGGCGCTCATGGACCTGGGGCGGCTGTGGTGCACGGCGCGTGCGCCGGGATGCGGTACCGGATGCCCCCTGCGGGACGGGTGCCCGGCGGCCGACGCCGGCGTCGTTGAGGAACTGACCCCGAAGAAGCGGCCCCAGGGGCGGTACGCGGGTTCGATGCGCCAGCGCCGCGGGGTGCTGCTGGGGCGCCTGGCGGAGGAGGGGCGCGTGCCGGCGTCCGCCGACCCGGACGCCGCGGCGGCGCTCGTGGCGGACGGGCTCGCCGCCCGCGACGGCGCGGACCTGGTGCCGGCGTCGTGAGCGCGGCGTCCACGACACGGGTTGTGGTGGCGGGCGTGATCGCCCACGGCGGCCGGGTGCTGGTGAGCCAGCGCCGTCCCGGCGGCGGGCAGGCGGGCCGCTGGGAGTTCCCCGGGGGCAAACGCGAGCGCGGCGAGTCCGACCAGGCGGCCCTGCGCCGTGAGCTGATGGAGGAGCTCGGCGTGGAGCTCGAGGTGGGCGAGCGGCTGTGGACCGCCCCCGCGGGACCGCTGGAGCTGCGCTTCTACCGGGTGCCGTGGGCGCCCGGCCTTCGGCCCCGCCCCCTGGGGGTGGTGCAGTTCCGGTGGGTGCGCCTGGAGGATCTGCCCGCGTACCCCTTCCCGCCCGCGGACGACGAACTGGTGCGGCGTCTCGCGACGGGGGCCCTGCCGCTGCGCGGATCCACCCCGCGCGCCTGAGTCATCCTGTCCGGGGGTCTACAATCCCCCGCGCGATTCCACGGAGGTGGTCATGGCCAAGGCAAAGCGGGAACGGCGGGCGAGCATCCGGAACATGTCCGGTGCCGACGACGCCCTGGAGGCGTTGAACCGCCTGGAGCAGATGGAGCGGGAGCAGCAGGCCGCGGCCACCCCTCCGGAGGAGACGGCGGAGGAGGAGCCGGAGGCTCAGCAGGCCTGAGCCTCCTCGCCCGGGCTCAGCCCCGGGCCGGGACGAAGCGGATCGTCCGGGCGGTGAAGTCGCCCACCCACACCCCGCCGCCCACGGGTGCGAGCGACCACGGGTCGGTGCCGACCCGGTGCGGCGGACCGGCGAGCCGCCCGGTGGTGCCGTCGAACCGGAACACCCACCCGCGCGCCAGGCCCCGGATCTGGCCGATGGCCCACAGTCGTCCGCGGCCGTCCGCGGTCATCCGGCGCAGCCGGCAGCCCCCGCGGGACGGCGCATCCCAGCGCTGCGGCAGCGCCGTCATCCGCCCGGCCGGCGAGACGCGCGTGATCGCGCACCCGTACTGGCTCTTGAACCACGAGACCCCGCGTGCGCGCGCGAGGAGCCGGGCCCCCCGGACGACCGGCACGCCCGCGGTCCCGGCGGACCGGGAGGCCGGGAGCCGGTCGAGCCGGAGGGCGTACATGGCGACCGACGCCTTCGTGCCCCAGAACACGCCCGGGTCCCCGGCGGCCAGCTGGATGGGCCCCGCACCCTCGAAGATGGTGCCGCCGGTCACCGGGGGGTCGAACAGGCCGCCGGGCGTGACGGCGTTCGTCGCCGGGTCGACCGTGTCCACGCGGTGACCTGCCCACGGGACGCCGCCGGGCACCTGGACCTCGAGCGCATGGACGCCGGATGTTCCGGCCGTGACGTCGCGCGCCGCGCCCTGGACGCCGATCGTGGTGATCTCGATGGTCTCCCCGCGACGGGTGGCGCGCACGATGCGCCCGCCCATGGTGACCGTCCAGGCGGACCCCGCGGCCACCAGGAGCGGGTGGGGCACCGCGCAGCACGGGACGAACGGCTTGCCGAAGTACTGCGGCACCCGCCCGGCGTCGTCCAGGGGCACGGGCTGACCCACCGCGCGGCCGGTCGCGAGGTCGTACAGGCGCAATGCACGGGGCACGCTCTCCTGGACCACCCACATCCCGCCGGCGCCGACCGCGATCTCACCGGGCGGCGCCTCGGTACGGATGAGCGTGGGGGCGGCGGAAGCGGGCGCCGCGCAGGCGAGCGCCGCGACGGCCAGGGTGAGGATCCTGCTGCGCGAGGTCATGCCGCGCAGCCTACGGGCCCTTCCATGGCGTTTCCGTTGGCGTTCCGTACGGAACGCGGGGTCGTCAGGCGGAGGGCTTCCGGACGAACGGCTCGCCGGTGACCAGGAAGCGCACCCGGCCGCCGAGCTCGGCGCCGTTGTTCGCCACGCGCTCCAGGTGCCGGGCGGTGAGGATGGCGGCGGCCCGCCACGAGCGGTTCTGCGGGTCGGCCTGGACCGTGCCGGCCAGCTCGAGGACGTCGTTGAGCATCCCCTTCACGTGCCGGGCCTGCTCCACCGCCCGCTCGCCCAGCTCGACGTCGCCCCGGGCGATGGCCTGCACGGCGACCGCGAGGGTGTCGACGGCCTGGCTGCTCATGCGCTGGATGAGCTCCTGCACCTCGGGGACCGTCGCCTCGGGGCGCTGGTTGCGGGCGAGGGTCGCCATCGCAACGGCGAGGTCGCCAACACGCTCCAGCGCGATGACGGCGATGAGGCCCACGTGCAGCAGCCGCAGGTCGGCGGCGACCGGCGCCTCCAGCAGCTGGATGTTGAAGATCTTCTGGTCGAGCTCCGCGCACCGCTCGTCGACGCGGTCGTCGCCGGCGATTAACCCGTCCGCAGCGTCCAAGTCCAGGGTCTCCCAGGCGGCCACCGCGCGCTCCACCTGGTTGAGCACGACGCTGGCCATCTCGACCATGCCGGCCCGGAAGGACTCCATCTCTGTCTGGAAGTGGACCCGAACGGCCATGCGGGGATCGTAGGGCTGTCCGTTCCCCCGTGAAAGGGCGCGCGGTGCCGATGCCCCGCCGGATTCGCCGTCCGGCGGGGCATCGCGCCGCGATGTGTCAGTTCGTCACCGCGGCGGGAGCGTGCGTCCGGAGAGCGCGACGACCGCCTCCGTCGTGGCGAGCAGGGGGCTCCCCTCGCTCGCCGCGGTGAAGCGGATGCGCCCGTCCGCCATCTGCAGCGAGCGGAGGGCCGCCCGCAGCCGGGCGGGCACCGGCGCACCGGACGCGCACAGGGCGCGCCACGCCAGCGCCGTGGTGTTGCCGTCGGCGGGACGCCGCCCGCCCGCGCTCGCGACGCCGCCGTCCCGGCCCCGCTGGGCGAGCATCCAGGCGCGGGCGGACGCGACCCAGGGGGTGCGCGGCGCGACCCCCGCCGCCGCCAGCGCCTCCAGCACGATCGCGGTGGCGTCCACCTGATCGCGGCTGGCGGCCCGCAGGTCGAACCCCCAGCCGCCGGTCCCGCGGGTGCCCCGCAGGGCCCGGACCGCGGCGGCGGGGACGGGCCGTCCCGCACCGGCCAGGGCGAGCATCGAGAACGCCTGGTCGTAGGCGGTGGCCCCGTAGCGGCCGTCGGCGTAGGCGCGGCGGATGCGCGCGAGATAGTCGACCCCGCCGAACCGCGAGGGGTCGGCTCCGGCGGCGAGGGCGGCGAGCGCCACCTTGCCCGACGAGCCGGCAGTGGCGGCGTAGGCCGGCGCGCGGCGGCGCAGCGACGCGGTGCGGGAGGCCAGGGCCGACGCCGGACGCCCGGCGGACCGGAGCGCCACGATCGTGTCGGCCAGCTGCCCCGGCGGCATGGCGCCGGCATCGAGGGACGCCAGCCACGCCGCGGCGCGCCGGCCCGCGGCGATGTCCGCCGGGGTGGCGCACGTGGCCCCGGCACCCGCCGCGGGAACGGCGGCGAGCAGCGCCGCCGCGCCCGCGAGGGCCGCCCTCATCGGGCCCGGCGCGCCCGCGGCGCCGTCACCGTGAACTGGCCGGTGTTGATGCGGGCGATGCCGGTGGACTCCGCGTTGCCGGCGCCGTCGGTCGCCCGCGACCACACGCGCCACAGGCCGGGGGCGAGCGCGGCGCGCAGCGGCAGCGTCCAGTAGCCGCCCGCCGAGCGGGTGCGCAGCCAGGTGCGCGCCGCACACGGCCCCGGGGTGCCGAGGCGGCCCGCGGCGGTGAGGAACCGGCACTGCGTGCCGACCCTGCGGGCGAGGGCGGCCTCGACCCGGGCGACGTCCGACCGGTCGGGGCCGGCCACGCCGGCGATGCCCCGGACGCGGGCGACGCGGGACCCGATGCGCGGGAACGTGATGCGCGAGCCCGGGGCGACGGTGTCGCCAGCCGCTGCCTGGCCGCCGGTGCCGTCGCCGTACTGGGGGGCGACGGGCAGGCCGCACACCGACGCGTCGGTGGTGACCGAGCACACGTCGCGGGCGGGGCTTCGCACCTCGTTCGCCAGCGTGGCCGAGACCGCCTGCGTGCCGGTGCCGGTGGCGGTGAAGGTGACGCGGCCGGTCGCGCCGGTCGTGGCGGTGCGCCCGGCGTAGACCACCGTCGCCCCGGCGGCGGGCCGGGACGTGCCGTCGGTGGCGTGGCTGGTGACCGTCACCTCGAACGGGTCGCCGGCCCTCACCAGGTCGCCGGACACGGCGAGGTCGAGCTCCCGGGCGGCGAAGTCGCCCACGAACGCCCACACCACCCGGTCACCGGCGGCGACGGTGGTGGCGTCCGCGCCGGTGTCCCGCGCGACGTGGTTCACCGTGACCCGCCAGGACGGCGAGAAGGATGCCGGCATGGTGTCGGGGCCGATGCGGGTGATGAAGCTGCTGGGGCCGGTCCCGAAGTCGAACAGCTGGAAGCCGACCGGCAGGCCGGCGGCCGCGGCGGCACGGCCGAGCTGGCCGGTGGCGCTGTCGGCGGGCACCGTGATCTGGTCGGCGTCGGCGGCGTCCCGCAGGGCGACCGGGGCACCGGTGAGCTCGACGGGGGTCTCGGGCAGGAGGGTGGCGCCGGCGCCCTCGACCCGGATGGTGGCGGTGGCGCCCAGGACGGTCGCCGGGACGGCGCCGCATGCCAGCAGGGACGCGAGCAGCGCCCGGCGGACGGTGTGATGCATGGATGGAGCCTCTCTGTTCCGCGAAGAAGCGTTGTCTGTGCGCGGCCGGGGCAGGTCTCCTGGCTCCCCGGTGATCTCGCGGAGGTCCGCGCCTTCCCAGGGCTCTCGCCCCAGTGGCCGGCGCCGTGGCGCCTGCGGTTCCGCTCCCGGGTCACAGTGGCGGGTCCGCGCCGGATTCACACCGGCTTCCCTCTCGCGCGCCCCGGGGGGCGACCACCGACCGTGGACGGACCCTACCCGTCGCCGCGGCGGCGCGTCACCCCCGGGATCCCGGCGGCGGCACGGTACCCTGGGGAGCCGTGGCAACCCTCGCACCCCCGCGCCCCGTGATGGGCGCCCTCGATCGCATCGGCACCACCCCCGCCCTCACGTGCGCGGCGATCGTGGGGCTCACCCTGTCGGGCTTCGCGCTGGACCGCATGGTGGGCGTGAACGTCCAGCACCTGCTGGGGCTGTGCTGCTGGGTGTTCCTCATCGGCCTGCTGCGGTACGCCACGCCCCTGGAGCGCGTGCAGACCCTGGTGGTCGTCGTGGTCGCCACCTTCTTCGAGGTGCTCGGCTCGGTGCTGTGGGGCGTGTACGTGTACCGGCACGGGAACCTGCCGATGTTCGTGCCGCCCGGACACGGGATGGTCTACCTGTTCGGGCTGCGCCTCACCCAGACCGGCTTCATGCGGGCGCACCACCGCACGATGGTGCGCATCGCCCTGGTCTCCGCGGTGGGGTGGGCCGTCATCGGGCTCACCCTGCTGGAGCGCACCGACGTGGGCGGGGCCTTCGGCGTCGCGGTGCTGAGCTTCTTCCTGCTGCGGGGCCGCGTCCCGCACGTCTACGCGGGCGTGTTCTTCTTCGTGGCGTTCCTGGAGCTGTACGGGGTGGCGATGGGGACCTGGGCGTGGAAGCCCGAGATCCCCTTCACCGGTATCCCCAACGGGAACCCCCCGTCGGGGATCGCGTCCGGGTACGTGTATTTCGACATGGCCGCGATCGCGCTCGCGCCCTTCGTCCTGGAGGCCGTGCGGTGGCTGCGGGGCCTCGCCGGCCGGGATCAGGCCGCCGGACCCGCCAGGTAGTCGCGGCACGCCGTCTCGTGGTCCTCGTGGGTCACGCCCGCGAGCGTCACCTCCTGCGGCCACGCCGGCGGGGCGTGCCCGGCGTCCTCGGGAGGAGCGGTGATCACCGCCTGCCAGCGGACCACGCTCACCCGCCAGCCGACGTCCTCGAAGTCGAGCTGGAGGTCATGCAACAGGTCCGGCGGGCCGATGATGCGGTAACTGGTCGGTCGCGGGGGGACGGGTTCACTGGTCACGGATGTAGAGTCTGCACGCTCGTGACCGGCGTCGTGTCCATCACCGGGGAGATCGCCCTGCTCTGGCAGGACGTCGACCCCTACGAAGGTGACGTGATCCTCCTCACCCTCGACACGGACGAGACGCTCGCCATGAACACCTTCGAGCTCCGCGGGCCCCTGGCCCAGCGGTTCAAGGACGGCGTCCTCGAGGAGGGGATGCGGATCCGCGTGGACTGCCGGAGCGACGTCGTCGAGATCATCAACTTCGACACCGGGGACACGTCCGACGAGGACGTCGCCGTGGTCGTCGACGTGGTCGTCCTCGACGCCGGGAACGCCTGATGCGGCCCCCGGGACCCCTGCCTATAATCGCCACGCCGGTATCGCTGGGGCGTAGCCAAGCGGTAAGGCAGCGGGTTTTGGTCCCGCGATCGGGGGTTCGAATCCTCCCGCCCCAACCAGGAACCTCGTTGCCGCCGATCCCCCGGAGCCTCACCACATGACGCTGGGTGTCGTCGTTCTCGCCGCCGGCCTCGGGACGCGCATGCGGTCCGCCACCCCCAAGGTGCTGCACCGCATCGCCGGACGTCCCCTCGTCGGATGGGTTCTCGCCGCGCTGGAGGGGGTCGACCCCGCCCACACGGTGGTCGTCGTGGGCCACGGGGCCGACGACGTGACCGCGGTCCTGCCCGACGGGGTGGCCACCGCGGTGCAGGAGCAGCAGCTGGGCACCGGCCACGCCGCGAGCGTCGGCCTGGACGCCCTCGACCCGTCCTGCGACACCGTGCTGCTGCTGTGCGGCGACACGCCGCTGCTGCGGGCGGAGCTCATCACCGAGCTGGTCGGCATGCACGCCGGCTCCGGCCGCGCCGTGACGATGGTGAGCGCCGACCTTGCGGACGCCGGCGCCTACGGGCGCGTGCTCCGCGACGCCGCGGGCGAGGTGACCGGCGTGGTGGAGGCGCAGGACGCCACCCCCGAGCAGCTGGAGATCACCGAGATCAACGCCGGCATCTTCGTGTTCGACCGCGCCGCCCTCACCTCGGCCCTGGGCCAGGTGGGCTCCAAGAACGCCCAGGGCGAGATGTACCTGCCCGACACCCTGCCCCTGGTGGGCGGCCCCATCGGGGCGCTGCGCAGCGCCGATCCCGACGTGGTGGCGGGCGTGAACACCCGGGTGGACCTCGCCTCGTGCGAGGCGACGATCCAGGCCCGGCTGCGCGAGGAGCTCATGCTCGGCGGCGTCACCATGCCCGACCCGTCGGGGGTCTACGTGGACCACGACGTCACGGTGGGGCAGGACACGGTCCTGCTGCCCGGCGTGCACCTGCGGTCCGGCACCACGGTCGGCGAGGGCTGCTCCATCGGCCCCGACTGCGTGCTGGAGGCCTGCGTGGTGGGGGACGGCGCCAGCGTCACCGCCGCCCACGCGTTCAGCAGCGAGATCGGCCCCGGCGCCCAAGTGGGCCCGTTCGCGTACCTGCGGCCCGGCACGCGCCTGGCCGAATCGGGGAAGATCGGCACGTTCGTGGAGACCAAGAACGCCCGGATCGGGCGGAAGGCCAAGGTTCCGCACCTGTCCTACATGGGGGACGTCGAGATCGGTGAGGGCTCCAACATCGGGGCCGGCAACATCACCGCGAACTACGACGGCTTCCGCAAGCACGCCACGAAGATCGGGGCGCGCGTGAAGACCGGCTCGGACTGCGTGTTCGTCGCCCCCGTCACCCTCGGGGACGACGTCATGACCGGGGCGGGTTCGATCATCACCGACGACGTGCCGGACGGTGCCCTGGGCATCGCCCGCGCCCGGCAGGCCGTCATCGAAGGGTTCACCGCCAAGGCGACGGCGAAGGCCAAGGCCGCAAACGACTCCGGGGGGCACTAGGAGTGGGCAGCAGCATCGACCGCGAGGACAGCAAACGCCTGATGGTCTTCTCGGGCCGGGCGAGCCGGGAGCTGGGCGACAAGATCGCCGACGAGCTCGGCATCGACCTGGGCGAGGTCACCCTCAAGACGTTCGCCAACGGCGAGATCTACGTGCGCTTCGAGGAGAGCATCCGCGGCGCCGACGTGTTCCTCGTGCAGTCCACCTGCCAGCCCGTCAACGACGCGCTGATGGAGCTCCTCATCATGATCGACGCCGCGAAGCTGGCGTCGGCGCACCGCATCAACGCGGTGATCCCCTGGTACGGCTACTCCCGCCAGGACAAGAAGTCCGCCCCGCGCGAGCCCATCACCGCGAAGCTCATCGCGGAGCTCCTGCAGGCCGCCGGCGTCGACCGGGTCCTCACCATGGACCTCCACGCGGGCCAGGTGCAGGGCTTCTTCCGCATCCCGGTGGACCACATGACCGCCATCCCGCTCCTGGTGGAGCACTTCAAGGAGCGGCGGGAGCGCGGCGACATGCAGGACATCGTCGTGGTGTCACCCGACGCCGGCCGGGCCAAGCTCGCCAACCACGTCGCCGAGCAGCTCGGCGCGGACCTGGCGGTGCTCACCAAGCAGCGCCCGGAGCACAACGAGGCGGAGATCACCCTCCTGGTGGGTGACGTGTCCGGGAAGGACGCGATCCTCATCGACGACATGATCGACACCGCCGGCACGCTGGTCGCCGGTGCCGACACCATCAAGCAGGCGGGTGCCCGGCGCGTCTTCAGCGCCGCGGTGCACGGCCTGTTCAGCGGCCCCGCCTTCGAGCGCCTCCTGGCGTCGGAGATCGAGGAGGTCGTGGTGACCGACACCATCCCGCTGCCCGACGGCGCCCCGCGGGAGCTGGTGAAGGTCGTGAGCGTCTCGAAGATCCTCGCCGACTCCGTGCACAACGTCTTCTGCGACGAGTCGGTGTCGGAGATCTTCGCCGGGCAGAATCAGCTGTTCTAGGCGGACTGGCAGGCCGGACACGCGAACGCGTTCCGGCCCGCCACCGTCCAGCGCTCCACCGGGCCGCCGCAGCGCCGGCAGGCGTCCTGCCGGTACACGTACGTCCGGTCCCCGCGGCGCATCCGTGACCGGGCGATCCCGAGTTCCTTTGGATCGGTCGTGATGATGCGGCCGCGGCGGACGCCGTCGCGCAGCATCTCCCGCACCGTGTCCCACAGGGCGACGACCTCGTCCTCCGAGAGGTCGCGGCCCTCCCGCGACGGGTGGATGCCGCGGACGAACAGGGACTCCGCCCGGTAGACGTTCCCGACGCCGGCGATCACCGACTGGTCCATCAGCAGCGTCCCGATGGGCGCCCGGCTGCGCAGGACGCGACGCACGAAGCGCTCGGGGTCGGCATCGTCCCGCAGGGGGTCCGGGCCCAGACGGGCGAGGATGCGTTCCCGGCCGCCCTCGTCCATGAGCGCGCACGCCGTGGGGCCGGTGAGGTCGATCGCGCCCTCCTCGACGGCCATGCGCAGCCGGGTGGTGGGGCGGGGCTCAGGCGGCGCACCGTCGTGGCGGCGGAACTTGCCGAACAACCCGAGGTGGACGTGGACGATGTCGCCGGTGTCCCAGCGGTAGAACAGGTGCTTGCCGTGGGCCTCCACGTCGTCCAGCCGGCGGCCGTCCAGCAGGCGCGCGCCGTCCGCGAACCGGCCCTGCGGGGAGCGGACCTCCACCTCGTGGCCGGCCAGCAGCCCGCGGTGCTCCGCGGCAGCCCGGTGGATGGTGTGGCCCTCCGGCACCTCAGGCCTCCGCGTCGTCCACGACGGCCGTGGTGGACAGCAGCTTCAGCAGCCGGGCGAGCTCCGACCGCTGCCGGTCGCTGAGCCCCGCCAGCAGCCGGGCCTCCAGCTCCAGGTGCGACACCATCGCGGTGTCCTGCAGTTCGCGACCCTCGGGGGTGAGCGACACCAGCACGCTGCGCCGGTCACCCGGGTCGGGCCGGCGTGCCACCAGGCCGCGCTTCTCGAGCTTGTCGAGCCGGTGGGTGACCGTGCCGCTCGAGATCATCATCGAGTCGCCGAGGTCGCACGGGTTCATCTCGAACGGGTCGCCGCCGCGGCGCAGCGTCGCCAGGACATCGAACTCGTCGGGGGTGAGGCCGAACCGGCGCTGGTTGATCCTCAGCGCGTCCTCGATCTGTCGGGTCACGCGGGACAGGCGCCCGATGACCGCCAGGGGGGATGCGTCCAGGTCGGGCCGCTCTCGCGCCCACTGCCCGAGGATCACATCCACGCGGTCGTCGCCCATGCGGGACAGGTTATCTCGACGTCGAGCTTGTCAGGCGGGGCACCCGTCATTACTCTTGACATCAAGATAAATGACGTCGAGATGAATGGAGGGTCACATGAACGGACCGCCTCCCCTGCGGGGATACCCCGTCGACCACGGACTGCGCCGCGCCGCAGCCGCCCGCCGGCCGCGGCGCCCCGGGATCGCCCGGCGCTTCGCGCTGGCGGTCACCCGCCGCGCCGCACCGGCCCGCGCGCCGCGTCGCGAGCCCTGCGCTCCGGCGGCGTCGCGCTGACACCGGGCGGGCCGCCGCTTCAACGCCGGCCGCCGAACTCCCAGTCGTGGATCTCGGTGGCCACGGACCACCGGGGCAGGATCCCCGCCTCCCGCAGCAACTCGGTCGCCGCGTCCCGCGCCGGGGCCTGGACGGCGAGCGCGAGGCCCGCGTCCGCGTCACCCTCGCCGGTGAGGGCGCCGCACAGGATGAGCCGCTCCGCGAGGCCCTCGGGCGGCCGCCACGCGGCGGCCCGCCAGTCGCGGACCACCACCAGGAACCTCGGCTCCACCGGCTCACGCGGGAACTCCCGCATCGTCCGGCCCAGGAGGTCCCGGTACACCCAGACGTCGTGGGAGTCGTACATCCCCGCCAGGAAGTACGGCTCGTTGGTCACAAACGCCATCGCGGCGGTCGCGTCCGGCAGGTCCACCACGTGGAGGCTGCCGGTCCACCCGGCCCGGTCCAAGGTGAGCGTCGGTCCGCGGGCGGTCATGCCGGCGGCGAACCCGTCCATGTACGCCCAGTGGGCCTCGTTCAGGGCGGCATCATCGGTCTCGCCCGCGCCGGGAGCGGCCCTGCTGAGGACCAGGAAATGCATGCCATGACTCTCGTCGCGATGCCCCGTCCGGGGCAACCGCCGAGGCCGATGCCCTGCGTCGGGTATGATGCCCGGCCGGCCGAACCCTGGATCCGAAGGACGACCCACCCGATGGCACACCCCACTCTCGACGCAGTCACCCGTACCGAGCGCGGCAACGGGCCCGCCCGCCGCCTCCGCGCGCAGGGGCTCGTGCCCGGCGTCCTCTACCAGTCGCCCGGTGACTCGATCTCCTTCTCGGTGAACGAGCGCGAGCTGCGCCGCGCCCTCCACGCCGAGGGCGGCCTGGGCGTCGTCGAGCTCGCGATCGACGGTGGCAAGCGCCAGACCGTCGTGCTCGCAGACCGCCACCGCGACCCGGTGCGCGGCGACTACTGGCACGTCGACTTCCGCCCCGCGGACGCCGCGCTGATCGCGGAGGCCGTCGAGGCCCAGCACGAGGCCGAGGCCGAGGCCGAGGAGCGCGCCGCCCTGGCCGCCGCCGAGCCCACCTTCGTCGAGCCCGAGGAGGGCGAGGGCGAGGGCGGCGAGTCCGAGGCGGAGTCCGAGTAATCAGGTTCCCGGTCGCCCGGCCACACCGGCCGGGCTACCATCGATCGCAGGTCGGCGTTCCACCGTGCGCGGGCCCGTCCACGCAATGAACGCCGACCCGATCAGCCCCTCACCGGACCCCATCCGACTCGTCGTCGGACTGGGCAGCCCAGGCACGAAGTACGCCGCCGCCACAACGCGGGCCAGATGGTGGTGGAGGAGGCTCGCCCTGCGGCTCGGCGCGTCACCCGCTTCTCGGAGAAGTTCGCCGGCCGGTGGGCGAGACCCGCGGCCGCGCGGGCCGCTCGCGCTGCTGGTGCCGACCACCTTCATGAGGAACGACTCCGGCCGGTCCGTCGGGCCGGCTGGCCGGGTCGCTGCGCATCCACCCCGAGCAGGTCCTGGTGGTGCACGACCAGAGGATCGACCTGCCGTTCGGGACCGTGCGGGGCAAGTCCGAGGGCGGCCACGGCAGCCACAATGGCCTGCGGTCGATCGACCAGGGCTCGGGGCCCGGACGTACGCGCGGGTGCGCGTGGGCGTGGGCCGGCCAGGCCCCGACTTCCGCGGCGACGAGGCCGCGTGGGTGCTCCCAGGCCTTCAGCGAGCCGCGGGACGGGGTGCTCGCCCTGCTGGGCGCCGCCCTGCCATGGTGGAGACGGCCCTGAGTCGGGCATCGACACCGCCATCGCCGCGCCACCACGCGGCGCCTCCGGGCGCGCGGGCCAAGGAACGCGCCGAGCGGCGCGCCGCCGCGCAGGCGGCCGCCGTGACCGAGACCGAGGGGGAGGCCGCCGATGGCGCGGAGTGAGGCCGCGACCTCCGCGCTGGACGCGCTCGTGCTGGGACGGGCGCCCATCGGGGCCGCCGCCGAGCTGCTCGCCGGCGGTGGGTCGGCGGGCCGCGTGCCTCGCCCGCCCGGGCTGGCCGCTGGCGGTCGCGGCCCTGGCCCGCGTGTCCGACCGGCCGCTCATCGCCGTGTGCGCGGAGGACGACGAGGCGCGCGACCTCGCCACCGACCTGGAGGCGCTGCTGGGCCGGGCGGCGGTGGCCCCTGTACCCGTCCCGCGGGGTGCCGCTGGGCGGCGCCGTGGGCGCCTCGCCGCACCTGGTGGGCCAGCGGGCCCGCGCGCCGCCACCGCCGGCCGACCGGGCAGCGTGGTCGCAGGGCCGCCGGCGCTCGCCGAGGCACCGTGGCCCCCGCCACCCGAATGGCCGGAGCCGCTGCGCATCGCCGTGGGCGAAGCGGGTCGAGCTGGACGAGCTCCTCGACCGCCTCGTGGCCCTCGGCTACGACCGCACCGACCAGGTGGAGGAACGCGGCGAGGTGGCCGTGCGCGGCGGCCTCATGGACGTGTACCCGTCCACCGCCGACATGCCGGTCCGGATCGAGCTGTTCGGCGACGAGGTCGAGAGCATCCGCGCGTTCTCGCCGTTCACCCAGCGCACGATCCGTCCCGTCGAGCGGATCCTGGTGTGGCCCGCCGCGGAGCCCGGCTCCGACGCGCCGCACGCGCCGCTGGACGACGAGCGGTTCCAGGGCGCCGCGGTCGTGCGCCTGGGGCCCGCCCAGTTCCCCTCCGCCCTGCGCGACGCGCGGGAGCGGTTCGAGGACGAGGCGGCCTCCGGCGCGCTCGCCGACGCGGAGGCCGTGACCGGCCGCCTGGAGGACCGCACCGCGCTCGACCTGGTGCCGCCCGCCGGCGGCGCCGAGGCCGCGTTCGATGCCGTGGAGGCCCGGTTCGCCACCCGGGGCCAGAAGGAGGCCGAGGCCGAGCTCGCCCGCCTGGCGCGCAACGGCCACCGGGTGCTGGTGGCGTTCGGCCGCCGCGGCGACATGGAGCGCGCCGCCCTGCGCATGGAGCGCATCCGGCCGGTGCTGATGGGCGCGGGGGAGCTGCCCGATCCCGGCATGGTGGGCTTCGTCCCGCTGCCGCTGCGCGACGGCGTGCTGAGCCAGGCCCTCGGCCTCGCGCTCATCCCGGAGGGCGCCATCCTGCGCCGCCGGCGTCCGGCGACCGAGCGCGGCCCCGTGGTGGGCCGCCGCCTGGCGAGCTTCATGGACCTGCGGGTGGGCGACTACGTCGTCCACGAGGACCACGGCATCGGGCGCCTCACCGGGTTCGAGACGCGCACGGTCGCCAACGTGACGCGCGACTACCTGGCGCTGGCGTTCGCGGGCAGCGACCGTCTGTACGTCCCGCACGACCAGCTCGACAAGGTCACGCGCTACGTCGGCGCGGACGGCGGCGCGCCGTCGCTGTCCAAGCTGGGCGGCAAGGCGTGGGACAAGATGAAGGCCCGCGCCCGCGCCGCGGTGCGGGAGATGGCCGGCGAGCTCATCGCGCTGTACGAGGCGCGCCAGCGGGTGGAGGGGCACTCGTTCCCGCCGAACGAGGAGTTCATGGGGGAGCTGGAGCGGCGCTTCGCCCACCAGGAGACCCCCGACCAGCAGCGCGCCATCGACGCCGTGTACGACGACATGGAGCGCGCCCGCCCCATGGACCGCCTCATCTGCGGCGACGTCGGGTTCGGCAAGACCGAGATCGCCATGCGCGCCGCGTTCAAGGCGGCGGTGGGCGGCAAGCAGGTCATGGTGCTGGTGCCCACCACCATCCTCGCCCAGCAGCACGCCGCCACCTTCAAGGAGCGTTTCGCGGACCTGCCGGTGAGCGTCGACATGGTCAACCGCTTCCGCAGCGCCGCCGAGGTGCGGGACGTGCTCAACCGGTTCGCCGAGGGCAAGCTCGACGTCCTGGTGGGCACCCACCGGCTGCTGTCCATGGATGTGCGCCCGAAGGACCTGGGCCTGGTGGTGGTGGACGAGGAGCAGCGGTTCGGCGTGGCCCAGAAGGAGGCGCTGCGCCAGCTGCGCGTGCGCGTCGACGTGCTGGCCATGAGCGCCACCCCCATCCCGCGCACGCTCCAGATCTCCATGTCCGGCCTTCGCGACATCAGCGTCATCGAGACGCCGCCGCGCGGCCGCCGGCCCATCGCCACCCACGTGGGCGAGTACGACGAGCACATGGTCCAGGAGGCGCTGCGCCGCGAGCACGAGCGCGGCGGGCAGAGCTTCTACCTCCACAACCGCGTGGAGACCATCGCGCAGGCCGCCGAGCGCGTGCGGGCCCTGGTGCCCGACCTGAAGGTGACGGTCGCCCACGGCCAGATGCCGGAGCACCAGCTCGAGGACGTCATGCTCGCCTTCATCCGCGGCGACGGCGACGTGCTGGTGGCCACCAGCATCATCGAGAGCGGCATCGACATCCCCCAGGCCAACACCCTGGTGGTGGAGCGCGCCGACATGCTCGGCCTGTCGCAGCTCTACCAGATCCGCGGCCGGGTGGGCCGCAGCAGCGTGACCGCCCACGCGTACCTGCTCTACCCCGACGAGGCGGCCCTCACCCGGGACGCGGCCGCCCGCCTGCGCGCCCTCGCCGACTACACCGAGCTGGGCTCCGGCCTGCGCATCGCCATGCGCGACCTGGAGATCCGCGGCGCCGGCAACCTGCTGGGCGACGAGCAGACCGGCCACGTGGCGGCAGTCGGCTTCGAGCTCTACGTCGAGATGCTCCAGGAGGCCGTCGCGCTGGGGCAGGGCATCGTGGTGCCGGAGCGCGAGGTGCGCGTCGAGATCCCGATCTCCGCGTACATCCCCGCGGACTACGTGCCGTTCGAGGCGGCCAAGATCGAGCTGCACCGGCGCATCTCGCTGGCGAACGACCTGGAGGCGGTCGCCGGGCTCCGCGACGAGATCAACGACCGCTTCGGCCCGCCGCCGCCCGGCGTGGAGGCGCTGCTGGGCGTGCAGGAGCTGCGCGTGCGGATGCGTGAGGTGGACGCCGGGCAGGTGGCCGTGCGCGGCGGGCGGATCGTGCTGGCGCCGGTGAGCCTGACCAGCAGCCAGCTCAAGGACCTGCGCGAGCTGGCCCACCGGGCGCTCTACGACTCACGGGCCCAGACCGTGTCGGTGCCCGCGCCCAGCGCCCCGTCGGAGCGCGTGGAGACCGCGAACGAGCTGCTGCGCGTGCTCGCGTCGCTGGCCCGGCCGGCGGCCACCGCATGAGCCCGCGGAGGTTCCCCGGAACGGACTTGACGGGAACGCCGGAACACCGTGCTACGATCCCGCCCGCTGTGGGAGAGGCCGTCCGCTCACATCGCCCCCGAACGCGTTTCGTAGCGGGCATCGCCATCCTCCTCGCCGGGGCCTCCCTGGGCCTTGCCGCGTGCGGGAGTGACGACGGCGCGAACCTGCCCGACGGTGTCGTGGCCCGTGTGGGCGACGCCAACATCTCCCAGGCGGACCTGGACCGCCTGCTCGCCCAGGCCGAGGCGGGGTCGCAGGGCCAGTCCTTCCCCAAGAAGGGCACGGCCCAGTACACCGACTACGAGCGCCAGGGCCTGCAGCAGCTCATCCAGCAGAAGATCATCGAGGCCGAGGCCCGCAAGTGCGGCAAGCCGTGCGTCGTGCCGGACTCCGAGGTCACCAAGCAGCTGGACGCGCTGAAGACCCAGCAGAAGATCAAGACGGACAAGGCCTTCGCCAAGTTCCTGTCCGACCGCAAGTTCACGCTGGCCGAGGCCCGCAAGGTCGTGCGCATCCAGCTCGCGCAGACCAAGGTGGAGAACAACGTGACCCGCGGGGTCCGGTTCACCGAGGCCGACGCCAAGAAGTACTACGACACGAACCGCGCGGAGTTCCGCAAGCAGGAGGAGCGCACCGCGTCGCACATCCTGGTCGCCACCGAGGCCGAGGCCCAGGCGATCCGCGCGGAGGCGACCCCCGCGAACTTCGCGGACCTCGCCAAGAAGAACTCCACCGACCCGGGCACCAAGGCCAACGGCGGCGACCTCGGCGTCATCCAGAAGGGCCAGCTGGTCCCGGAGTTCGAGAAGGTCGCGTTCCAGCTCAAGCAGGGTGAGATCTCCGAGCCGGTGAAGACCCAGTTCGGCTGGCACCTCATCTACATCAGCAAGATCACCCCGGCCCGGACGATCCCGTTCGCCGAGGCCAAGGCGGGGATCATCCAGCAGCAGCTGGCGGCCAAGCGGCAGTCCGAGCTCTCCACCTGGGGCGAGAAGACGCTCAAGGAATGGGAGTCGAAGACGGTCTACGCGAACGCCGACCTCAAGCCGCAGACCAACACCGGGACGACCAGCACCGCACCGTGACGCTGGTCGTGGGCCTGGGGCCCGGCGACCCCGAGTCGGTCCCCGCGGCGGCGCTCGCCGCGCTCGCCCCGCCCGCCCGCGTGTTCGCCCCGCCGCTCGCCGAGGCCCTGCTGGCCGCGCTTGCGCCGGTGGTGCCCGAGCCGCTGGACGACCCCTCCGCGCTGCCGCCCGGCGCGGTGGTGGTGGCCCCGGACCCCGAGGCGCACCGCATCGCCGCCGCCCTGCCCGATGCGACGACGCTGCCCGGCCGGGAGGCGCTGCGGAACCGCGCGATCGGCGCGGAGGTCGCCCGCCTGGCCGAGGTGGGGCTGCGCCTGCGCCGCGACTGCCCCTGGGACCGGGAGCAGGACGCCTCCACGATCGTGCCGCACACCATCGAGGAGGCCTTCGAGGTGGCCGACGCGGTGGCGTCCGGCGACGCCGCCAAGCAGGCCGACGAGATCGGGGACCTGCTGTTCCAGGCGGTGTTCCTCGCCCAGCTGCTGGAGGAGACCGGGGACGCCGACCTGGGGACCGTGGCCGGCGGCCAGGCGGACAAGCTCGTGAGCCGCCACCCGCACGTGTACGGCGACGCCGTGGCCCGCGACGCGGCGCGTGTGCTGGACCAGTGGGAGCGCCGCAAGCGCGAGGAGCGGGCCGACCAGGGCATCTTCCACGACCTCCCCGCGGGACTGCCGGCGCTGGCGTACGCCACCAAGGCGCAGAAGCGGGCGGCCGCCGTGGGCTTCGTGTTCGGGAGCACCGAGGACGCGCTGGCCCAGCTGCGGGAGGAGGTCGCCGAGCTCACCGCCGACCCCTGCGCCGAGGAGCTGGGGGACGTCCTGTTCGCGGCCGTGTCGGTGGCCCGCTGGATCGGCGCCGACCCGGAGCTCGCGCTGCGCGGCACGGCCGCGAAGTTCCGGGGCAGGGTGGAGCGTGCCGCCGAGCTCGCCGCGGCGGCGGGCGAGCGGTTCGAGGAGCTGCCCCCGGAGCGCCAGCTGGAGTGGTACGTCCGCGGACGGCTGGACGGCTGACCCGGATTCCGGCGCGCGGCGAAAGACCCCGTCCCGCCCGCCGATACACAGTGACGTGGAACGGATTCCGCAGCAGCGCCCCCCGGGTGGCCCGGGGCGCGGCGCCGACGACGTGCGCGACCTGCTCGTGCTGGCCTCCGAGGAACTGCGGGGCCCGCTGACCTCGGTGAGCGGCTACCTGCAGGTGCTCCTGGACGGCGAGGTGGGGGAGCTGGGGCCCGGGCAGCACCGGGTCGCGGCGATCGCCGCCCGCAACGCCGAGCGGATGGAGCGGCTGGTGGACGACCTCATCGTCGTCGCCCAGCTGCAGGCCGGCGCGCCGGCCACCGACCCGCTGGACCTGGGGGCCCTGGTGCGCGACCGCGTGCGCACCGCCGCCGGCTCCGCGGAGGCCCGCGGGGTGATGATCGGCGCCGGCAGCGAACCGTGCCCGCCGGTCGCCGGCGACGTCATCTCGCTGGGGCAGGCCGTCGACTACCTCCTGCAGCACGCCATCGGGTTCTCGATGCCCGGCGGCACCGTCGAGGCGCTGGCCTGCGCGGCCGGCCCGGGCGAGGTCGCCGTGGAGGTGCGGGACCAGGGCATCCCCCTGGAGCCCGGCGAGGTGGGCGAGCTGTTCGCCGGCCGCACCGCCCCGGCCCACGCGGGGCCGCGCGGGATGCTGGGCTCACGGCTGGGCCTGTACCTGGTGCGGATGGTCGCCGAGGCCCACGGGGGACGCGCCGAGGCCGAGTGCGGCGACGACGGCGGCACCCGCCTGCGCATGGTGCTGCCGGCCCTCGGCTCCTGACGGACGGCCCCCGCGGCGTCCGCCCCGAACGGGCAGACTCCCGGGCATGACCGCCTCCGCCTCCCACGACCCCACCGCGGTCGGCGGACGCCGCATGCTCGCGGCGCTCATCGACCTCGCGCTCTTCATCCCCGCGGGATGGCTCGTGTTCCGCCTCATGGCCGAGCGCGTGGACGCCGACGGGTGCTCGTCGTACAACGACGCCGCGAACAACCTGTGCGTCGGGATCCAGGGCGACACCTACGTCGTCGCCGGCGGCAAGGGGTGGCTCTACCTGGGCATCATCGTGCTGCTGTGGCTCGCCTACCACGGGGTGGTGCAGGCGGTGGGCGGCACGGCCGGGAAGCTGCTGCTGGGACTGCGCGTCGTGGACCGGTCGGGTTCGCGGGCGACCCTGCCCCAATGCCTGCTGCGGAGCGTCACGCTCGGCGTGGCGTGGCTCGTCACCGGTGTCGGATTCGCCGTGGCGGCCCTGGTCGGGGCCATCCTCGTGCTCAGCAGCCGCGACCACCGGCGCGTGGGTGACCGCCTCGCGAAGACGTACGTGGTGCGCACCGCGGACGTCGGCCGTCCGCCGGTGCGGGCGGACGGCTCCGGCCCGGGCGGATTCTCCGACGGCGTGCCCCCGCCCCCGGCGACGGACCACTGACGGCCGACCCCGTGCGCGCCCCGGGCCCGCGGCGTGCGGCGGGCCGCCGGTAGACTCAACGGCGTCCGTCGCCGAGCCCCGGGGGGCCCATGTCGCAGATCGCCGCCGTCCACGCCCGTCAGATCCTCGACTCCCGTGGGCAGCCCACGGTCGAGGTGGAGGTCACGCTCGCAAGCGGCGCGGTGGGCCGCGCAGCCGTCCCGTCCGGGGCGAGCACCGGTGCGTTCGAGGCGGTGGAGCTGCGTGACGGCGACCCCGGCGTCTACGGCGGCAAGGGCGTCATGAAGGCCGTCGCCAACGTCGAGGACGAGCTCGCCGGCGTCCTCATCGGTCTCGAGGGCACCGACCAGGCCGTCGTGGACCGCACGATGATCGAGCTGGACGGCACCCCCAACAAGGGCCGCCTGGGCGCGAACGCCATCCTGGGCTGCTCCCTCGCGACCGCGCAGGCCGCGGCCGCGGAGGCCGGCCTGCCGCTGTACCGGTACCTGGGCGGCACCCGCGCGCACCGCCTGCCCGTGCCGCTCATGAACATCCTCAACGGCGGGGCGCACGCCGACAACTCCGTCGACCTGCAGGAGTTCATGGTCGCCCCCGTCGGCGCCCGCAACTTCGCCGAGGCCCTGCGCATGGGCGCCGAGGTGTACCAGGCGCTGAAGTCCGTGCTGAAGGCCCGGGGCCTGGCCACGGGCGTGGGCGACGAGGGCGGCTTCGCCCCGAACCTCGACAGCAACATGCAGGCCCTCGAGGTGATCATGGAGGCGATCGCCAAGACCGGGTACCGGCCCGGCGAGCAGATCGCCCTGGCGCTCGACCCCGCGACCACCGAGCTGTGGAAGGACGGGGCGTACCACCTGGAGGGCGAGGGCCGCGTGCTCACCTCCGTCCAGATGGCCGACTACTGGGTCGAGCTGTGCGACAGGTTCCCGATCGTGTCGATCGAGGACGGCATGGCGGAGGAGGACTGGGAGGGCTGGCAGCTGCTCACCCAGCGCCTCGGCGACCGGGTCCAGCTGGTCGGCGACGACCTGTTCGTGACCAACGTCCAGCGCCTGAAGATGGGCATCGACCGCAACGCGGGCAACGCCATCCTCATCAAGCTCAACCAGATCGGCACCCTCACCGAGACCCTCGCCGCCATGGACATGGCCGCGCGCGCCGGCTTCGCGTCGATGGTGTCCCACCGCTCCGGCGAGACCGAGGACGTGTTCATCGCGGACCTCGCCGTCGCCACCGGCTGCGGCCAGATCAAGACGGGCGCCCCGTCCCGCAGCGAGCGGGTCGCCAAGTACAACCAGCTCCTGCGGATCGAGGAGCGCCTCGGGCCGGCGGCGAGCTACCCCGGCGCGGGGGCCTTCCGGGCCTCCTGATCCCGGCGGCGCAGCAGCGGCGGTCCCGCGGCCCGGGCGCGAACCCGGGTCGCGGGGCGACCCTCCCGGCAGGAGGCGGCGGCCCGACCCCGTATCGGTCAGGGAACGGGCCCGCGGGTGGGCCCCGACCCCCGGAGTCCGGCCCTGCGCTCGCCACGCACCATCGTCCTCGCCGGCGTGCTCACCGCCGTCTGCATCGGGTACATCGGCCCGGTGAACGGCTACATCGCACAGCGCTCGGAGCTCGCCCGGGAGCGGGCGGACCTGGCGCAGCTGACCGCCAGGCGCGACGCCCTGTCCTCGCAGCTCAAGGCGCTGGAGCGCGCGGACGTGCTGGAGGCCCGCGCCCGGCAGCTCGGCCTGCTGAAGCCCGGCGAGAAGGGGTACGTGCTCAAGCGGTCCGAGCTGGAACCACCCCCGCCCGCACCGGAGCGGCACGATGACGGCCTCTGGGGCTGGCTCACCTCGCGATTCTGATGACCGCGCGATCGCCGCGCTCCTGGGGCGGGAGCCGTTCACCAGCCACCGGGTGGCGGTGCGCTGCCCGCACGGCGGCCCCGCGGTGCTGGAGAACGACCCCGTGGACCTGCGCGGCCGGCCGTTCCCGACCCGGTACTGGCTGTCCTGCCGTGCGCTCGGCGAGGCCGTGAGCCGCCTGGAGGCGGCCGGCGGCGTGAAGCGCCTGGAGGCCGAGACGGACCTGCGCGAGGCCCTGCTGGCGGCCAACGCCCGGCACGCCGAGCTCCACGGCGGGCGCAACGTCGGCGGCGTGCGGGACCCCGCCACCGTGAAGTGCCTGCACGCGCACCTGGCGTTCGGCCTGGCGACCGGCGGCAACCCAGTGACCGAGTGGATCATGCGGGAGTCCGGCGCCGCGTGGCCCGAGACGTGCTGCGTTCCCGCCGCGCCGGAGGCGGGCGCGTGACCGGTGACCCGCCGCGCCGGCGTCCGCCGGACGATGACGACGACCTGCCGCCCATCTCGAGCTTCCGGGACATCCCCGGGATCCCGAGGATGGACGACGACCCCGCCTCCATCCCCAAGCCCCGCCCGGGGCGGCCGCGCCACGCCCCGCCGTCGGCGTTCGGCCCCAAGCGCGTGACGCTGTCGCTGGCGGTGCTGATGGCGCTGGTGGCGATGCTCGTGGGCATCGCCCTGGGCTACACCGCCCGCGGCGGCGGGCCGGCGCCGAAGCTGGAGACGGTGGAGCAGGACCTCCCGGTGGTGACCGTCACCCCGGGGCAGTAGCCCCCGGCGCCGGGGCGGTCCACATCGCCTCGAGCCCGGCGTCCGTGGTCTCGCCGCGGTCGATGAGGGCGTGGATCTCGGGGAGGGCCTCGCGGCGCAGGTACACGTGCCGCTGCCCGACGCTGGGCTTCTCGCCCAGCAGGCCCGCCCGCAGGAGCGCCTCGCCCACCTCCAGGGCGTCGTGGCGCTGGTCGGCGGGGGCGCCCCGGTACATGTGGTCGAAGGCGGTGTGGTAGCCGGTGCCGACCTTGCCCATCCGCAGGAGCCGCTGCAGCACCCGGCGGGCGTGGCGGCGGCGAGGGCAGGGGTCGTCGTCGATCCCGTACCCGGGGTCGGTGACCTCCTCCTGCGGCTCGCCGGACAGCCCCCAGTTGCGGAGGTTCACCACCAGCTCGGGGCCGATCCCCGGTCCCTCCACGGGCTGTCCCCGCGCGGCCAGCGCGATGGCGACCTCCAGGGGATGCGCGTCCACGGCCGCCGCGACCTCCGTGAGCCCGGTTCCGTGGCCGGGCCGCGCGGAGGGCAGCTCCACCTCCGGGAGGTCGCCGACGCCGCCGGGCGGCAGGGGCGCCACCGCGACGCGGCCGGCGTCCGGGTGGTGCTCCACGAGCGCGAGGGGCGCGAGCTCGGGATCCGCCCCGGGCAGCTCCAGGCACGCCCAGCCCTCCCAGTCGAGCACGCGGATGCCCTTGGGGTCGGCCCCGGCGTCGACCGCCGCGCCGATCGACCGGGCCAGCACCGCCGCGGGGCCGCGGGGCGCGAACGCCTCCGCCTGGGCGGCCGTGACCGGCAGCATCCACACCGGCACGCCGTCGGCGTCGGCGCCGGTCCACACCCACAGGGTGTAGGTGCGGCCGTGGGTCTCACGGGCGGATGCCGCGAGGGTCTGGCGCACCGCCTCGTCCGCGTCGCCGCGCTGCCAGGCCACCAGCCCGCGCGCGACCTCGGCGGGGTCGCGCGCCATGTCGGAGAAGGTGACCTCGCGCGCCATGCCACCAACGGTAGCGGCGCGCCCCGGATTCAGCGCACGGCGGTGGCGGCGACGCGCGGCGGGTCGCCGGTCACCTCGACGCCCTCCAACCGCAGCAGGCGGGCCTTGAGCGGCACCCCGCCGCCGTAGTTGCCGAGCATCCCGTCCGACCGCACCACGCGGTGGCAGGGGATGACCACGGGGATGGGGTTGGTCGCGCAGGCGGTGCCGGCGGCCCGCACCGCGCGCGGCCGGCCGGCCAGCGCGGCGAGCTCCGCGTAGCTCACCACCTCCCCGTACGGCACCCGGTGCAGGGCCTCCAGGGCCTCACGCCGGAACCCGGCGGGAACCAGGGCCCAGTCGAGGGGGACGTCCAGGTCCCGGCGGTCGCCGGACAGGTACGCCTCGAGCACCGCGGTGTAGTCCGCGACGCCGGCGGGGTCCTCCCGCGGCGTGCCGGCCTGCCGCAGCAGCGCCAGCGTGTCGCGCCGGTCGTCGCCCGGCAGGGCTACCAGCACGAGGCCCCGCGCGGACGCGGCGACCGTGAAGGTGCCGGCGTCGGTGTCCATACCGGTCCATGCGATGTCGCTCATCGGCCCTCCAGGGCGGTGGTGTTCCAGACGTGGATGGCGCCGTAGGCCCGCCACGGGGCCCATGCGGCGGCGCGGGCGCGGGCGTCCCCGGCGTCGCCGCCCAGGACGCGCCGGATCACGAGGTCCCCGGCGGGGAACGCGTCGGGGTCGCGCAGCCCCCGCATCGCGATGTAGTCGGCGGTCCAGGGTCCGATACCGGGGATCGCCAGCAGCCCCTCGCGGGCGGCGTCCGGGTCGGCGGTGAGGCCCAGGTCCAGGTCCCCGGCGGCGACCGCGGCGGCGAGCGCCCGCACCGCGCGCCGGCGGCCGGCCGGCATCGCGAGGGCGTCGTCCGGGGCGCCGGCGACGGCCTCCGGCGACGGGAACAGCGTGGTGAGGGGGCCCTCGGGAACCGGCAGGGGCTCGCCGAGCCGGGCGGCCAGGCGGGCCGCGGCCGTGGTCGCCGCCGCCACCGACACCTGCTGGCCCAGGACCGCCCGCACCGCGAGCTCGAAGCCGTCCCAGGCGCCCGGCACCCGCAGGCCCGGATGCGCCGCGACGGACGCCGCCACGGCCGGGTCGGCACCCAGCGCCATCTCCACCGCCATGGGGTCCGCGTCCAGGTCGGCCAGGCGCCGCGCCCGGGCGGCGGCCTCGGCCACGGTGCCCACCCCGGCGCCGCGCACGGTGAGGAGCGCGCGCGGGTGGTCCGGGTCGGGGCGGAGCGTGACGGTGGCCGGCCGGCCGCCGAGGACGGCGGTGCGCATGTACGCGCCGTCCTGGACGGCCTCCACCCCGGGCACCGCCCGGGCGGCCAGGAACCCCACGAGGTGCGGCCAGTCCAGCGGCGGCCGGTACGCCAGCCGCAGCACCAGCGCCGCGTCCCCGGCGGCCGCCCGGCGCCGCCGCAGCTGGGTGGGTGTCGCGCCGAACCCCGCCCGGATCTCGTCGTTGAAGCGGCGCAGGCTGCGGTACCCGGCCTCGGCGGCGACGCGGGCCATGGGCAGGTCGGTCTGGTCGATGAGCATCCGGGCCAGGCCGGCGCGGCGGGTGCGCGCCAGCTCGGCGGGGCCCGCCCCGAGCTGGTCGCCCAGGATGCGCCGCAGCTGGCGCTCCGAGAGGTGCAGCTCCCGCGCGAGGTCCGCGACGGGGTGCAGGTCCAGGTAGCCGCCCTCGATGAGCCGCAGCGCCCGGCGGGTCACCGCGCCGTGCTCGGCCGCCGCCGACGGCGGCGGCGCGGTCTCGGGGCGGCAGCGGCGGCACGCCCGCAGCCCGGCGCGCTCCGCCGCGGCGGCCGAGGGCAGGAACCGCACGTGCTCGGGCTTGGGCAGGCGCGCCGGGCACACGGGACGGCAGTAGATCCCGGTGCTGAGGACGCCCGCCACGAAACGCCCGTCGAACCGCGGATCGCGGCTGGCCAGGGCGCGGTAGCAGGCGTCGAAGTCCAGGGTCATCGCGTCCAGCGTACCCCCGCCGGGCGGGCCGGGCTGGCCGTGAGCGGACACCGCAGTGACGGCCCGGAAAACCCCTCGAAGGTCGCGGTGGGATCCGCCGGTGCGGCGCTATCGTCGGGCGACGTTGCCCGTCCCGTCCGGGGGACGGCCGGTCCGTGGGAAGGTGCCCCGTTGCTCGATCGGATCCGCGCGGCCGCCGCCGCGTGCGCCCTGCTGCTCACCGTCGCCGCCGCCATGGCCGTCCCGCCGCGCGCCGCGGCGATCGCCGGCGGGGAGATCGCGAACCCCGCCCAGTGGCCGTTCATGGTGGCCCTCATGGACACCGCGGAGCCCGACGCCCTGCAGGCGCAGTTCTGCGGCGGCACCCTGGTGCGCACCGACTGGGTGCTCACCGCCGCCCACTGCGTGACCGAGGATGACGGCACCCTGAAGGACCCCGCGTCCATCGACGTGGCCGTCGGCATCGCCGACCTGTCCACCGTCACCCCGGCCGACCGCATCGCCGTCGACCGCATCCACACCTACCCGCGGTGGCGGCCCTCGGTGGGCGGCGACCGCGGCTTCGCCTACGACCTGGCGGTGATGCACCTGGTGCGGCCCGCCGGCACGCCCGTCGCGCTCCCGCCGGCCCAGCTGCCCGACGTCTACCGGCCCAGCGTGGCGCGCGTCGCCGGGTGGGGGCGCCAGGCGAGCGACACGTTCCCCGCCCGCCTGCGCACCGCGCGCATCTCGGTGTCCACGCCCCGGCAGTGCCGGGAGATCTACTCGGTCTACGGGGTCATCTGCGGGACGCTTCCCGAGAGCGGTGAGGCGTCGACCTGCGACGGCGACTCCGGCGGCCCGCTGGTGGACGCCTCCGGCCGCGTGCCCCGGCTCATCGGCGTGGTGAACTTCGGCATCGCCGGGGTGTGCGAGCGCGGGTCGACGGGCGCGTTCGCCGACGTGAGCACCTTCCAGACGTGGGTGGCGCACATCACCCGGGCGGTGGGGGACACCGGCCTGTCGCTGCCGGAGATCTCCAGCGTGCGGGCCCGTGACCGCGGCGACGTCATCCGCGTGGACATCACCTGGTGCCAGGACCGGGCGCGGGGCCGCGCCGTGCGCGCGGACGTGTTCCTCGCGCGGACCGACGGCACGATCGTGCGCCACGACACGGTGCGCGGCACGGCTGGGACGCGGTGCATGGAGGCGACGATCACGTTCCCGGACACTCTGCGCAACGGCACCTACCTGGCGGTGGGGAAGGTCATCGACGTGCGCTCCCGGATGAGCTTCCGGGCCGCGCCCGTGCGGTTCCGCGTGTCCTAGGGTGCGGCGACGGGCGTCCCCGGGGGACCGGGGCGCCGGTCGTCCGTCGGCGCGATCGGGGATGATGCCCGGCCGAGCCGTTCCACCGGGGGCACCAGCCGATGACCACCATCCTGTCGATCCAGTCCAGCGTCGCGTACGGGCACGTGGGGAACTCCGCCGCCGTGTTCCCGCTCCAGCGCCTGGGGGTGGAGGTGTGGCCCGTCCACACGGTGCACTTCTCCAACCACACCGGGTACGGCACCTGGCACGGGCCGCTCATGTCGCCGGACGACCTGCGCGGCGTGATCACCGGGGTGGGTGAGCGCGACGCCTTCGGCGAGGTCGACGCCGTGCTCTCCGGCTACCAGGGTGGCGAGCAGGTGGGCGAGGTGATCCTGGAGGCCGTCGCCCAGGTGAAGGCCGCCAACCCCAAGGCGATCTACGCCTGCGACCCGGTGATGGGCAACGCCAAGTCCGGGTGCTTCGTGGCACCGGCCATCCCGGTGCTGCTGCGGGAGCGGGTGGTGCCGAAGGCCGACCTCATCAGCCCCAACCAGTTCGAGCTGGGGTTCCTCACCGGCACCGAACCGGAGTCGCTCCAGGACACCCTGGACGCCGTCGAGCGGGCCCGTTCCATGGGTCCCCGGACGGTGCTGGTGACATCGGTGCTGCGGCCCGACCGGCCGGAGAACACCATCGAGATGCTCGCCGTGCACGGCGACGGCGCATGGATCGTGCAGACCCCGTACCTGCCGCTGAAGGCCAACGGCTCCGGCGACGTGACCGCCGCGCTGTTCACCGCCCACCTGCTGGAGACCGGGGATGCCGGCCTGGCCCTGGGCCGCACGGTCTCGAGCGTGTTCGACCTGCTCAAGCGGACCCTCGACTCCGGGCGGCGCGAGCTGCAGCTCGTGCAGAGCCAGGAGGAGATCGCCCACCCGCGCATGCAGTTCGCGGTGGAGCGCATCCGCTGAGCCACGGGGGCGGGGCCGGCGTGCGGCCGGCCCCGCCCCGCGGGATCAGATGCGGCGGATCGTGAGCTCCATGTAGGTGGCCACGTAGCCGTTGCCGCTCTTGGGCTTGAACTGCACGCGGTACCGGCCGGTTGCGCTGACCTTGAACTCGAAGCGCTTGGTGGCGGGGCGGGCGGCCTTGCGGATGAGCCGGGACCCCTGCTTTTTAAACAGGATGAGCGAGCCCTTGCCCTTGACGCTGCCGCCCTCCAGCTCGCCTCGGATGGGGTAGACGGTGCCCGGGTTGATGCTGGGCGAGCGGTTGAGGAACTTGGGGCCGATGCGGATGGCCGCCTGGTTGCTCTGCGCGCTGGAGACCACCGCCCCGGACAGGAGCGTGCTGGGATCGACGATCGCCACCACGTCGGTCGGGGCGTTGATGCGGGTGTTCGGGAAGATGTGGAACTTCCCGTCGCTGATGGCGCAGGTCGCGGGCGTGCCGACCGGCTGGCCCGTCGCGGCGTTCAGCAGCCGCACCTGGCCGCCGGTCCCGAGGCAGGACGTCACCGGCGCCCCGGTGTCGTCGGTGACGGCGATGAGGAACTCCAGCTGGAACACCGTTCCGTAGAACAGGTAGCCCTGGGTGCCGCCGCCGATGTCGCCACCGGCGGTGATGCCGCTGCCGCGGGGCACGGACATGGTGAGCGTGGCGGTCGCGCCGTTCGCCACCGGCACGACGGCCAGGGCCGCGGCGGCGGCGGTGAGGATCGTGCGGGTGCGCATCGGCGTGGAGCTCCTCGTCTCAGGGATTCGGCGCATTCTGCACACACGAACCCCCCTGAGCCCAGCGCGTTTCAGTTCCGCGGGACCCTTCCGGCCGCGGCGACGGTCATGGTGAGACGCAGGACGCGCGCCGCCGACAGGCCGTCCTGCAGGGTGGCGGCCACCTGGCCCGTCAGGTCGCCGGGGCCGGCGCCGTCGCACAGCCCCAGGGCGACGAGCGTGCGGACGTCCTCCAGCCCGGCATGGGCGAGGCAGTCGGCCATGCGCTCGGCCTGCAGCAGGGGCGGCTCGCCGGCCCGCTCCGGTTCGCGCACCAGGACCGTCCCGCCGCGGCGGGTCACGCGGATGGCCTCCGCCAGCGCGGCGGCCGGGTCCGGCGTGCGGGCCGACTCCACCCAGGCCAGCGCGACGCTGCCGCTGAGCACCGGGAGCGCCCCGGGGTCGCCGTCCAGGACCGTGGCGTGCCGGCCCGCGCCGTCCAGGTGGACGCGCAGCATCGCGACGGCCGCCGGGTCCGGGTCGACCGCCACCAGGCATCCCGGCCCGGTCACGCCGGCCAGCTCGCCGGCGGCGTCGGGCGCGGCGCCCGAGAGCAGGGCGAGGTCGCCCTCGCGGACGCCGGACCACGCGAGGATGCGCGTGAGGTCACCGTTCAGCTCGACGGCGCTGCCCCCCCTGCGCGTGATTCCTGCGGTGACGGCCATGGCGCGAGTCTCCCCCGGGCCGGGCGCCGCGTGCCAGCACCCTGGGTGGGCGCACGCCTACCCCCGCCCGTATTCGCGATTCGCGCGATATGCCCATGCGAAGACCTCGGCGATCACCGCGTAGAGCTCCGGCGGGATGGCCTGCCACAGGTCCAGCTGCGACAGGGCCTCCGCCAGGTCGCGGTCCTCGCGGATGGGGACGCCGTGCTCGCGGGCGGCCTCCAGGATGCGGTCGGCGACGGTCCCCGCGCCGGTCGCGGTGACCCGCGGCGCGTGGTCGGAGGCGCTGTCGTACCCCAGGGCCACGGCGCGGCGCCGGGCCGGTGCGCGGCGGCCGCTCACGCGGAGATGTCCAGTCCGCTCGCCGGCGGGCCCGGGAGCATGCGGTTGCCGCCGCCGGCGGGCATCCGGTCGACCCCGACCCGGGCCGGGCGCTCGTCGCCGGCGGCGCGGGACAGCGCGTCGGCGAGCTCGCCGGTGCGTCCGGCCAGGAACTCCCGCACCGGCTCGCTGGCGGACCGCACCACCGCGTCGGTGCCGTGCGGGCCCACGGTGGCCTCCACCACCATCTGCCCCAGGGAGCTCATGGTGAGCAGGAACGCGATGCGGGTGCCGCGGCCGCCCTCGCCGCCCGGGCCGCCGCCGTCCTGGTCGGGCATGACCCGCACCTCGGCGCTCTGGCCGCCGGGCAGCGGGACCTGCAGGTACGCCCCCTGCGTGGCGGGGTCGGCCGTGGGCAGCGCGCTGGGCGGCACCAGGGATTGCGCGGCCAGGGCGTCGGCGGTGCGCTCCGCCAGGCGCGCGGTGGCCGGCGGGGTGTCGGGGTCGGCGGCGATGCCGAGCAGCAGGGACCGCAGGCTGCCGTCGGGCGCCTCGCCGGCCCGCAGCCGGGCCTCCTGGCCGTGGCCCAGGTCGGCGACGGCGCGGCGCACGCCCTTCGGGTCGCCGCCCACGGCCCGGCGGGCGATGTCGTCCACCAGCGCCGTGAGGGCGGCGAGGTTCGCCGGCACCGGGGCCTGTCCCTGGGCGGGCGCGGCCTGGGTTTGACCGGCCGTGGCCGGCTGGGCGCCGGCCGGCAGGCCGCCCGCGGTCCCGATCGGCGCTCCGGGAGCGGGCGGCCCCGGCGAGGCGGTGGGCGAGGGCTGGCCGGGAACGGCCTGGGGCTGCGTCCCGGCGGCGGGCGGCGGCTGGGCACCGGCGGGCGGGTTGGCCGATTGGCCGCCGCCGTTGCCGATCGGCACGCCCTGGGCGGAGGCCGGCGCCGGGGCGGCGGCGCCGGGCTGCGGGCCGGCTGCCCGGTGGCCGCGGGCGGGCCCGGCACCGCGGGCTGCTGGCCCGTGGCGGGCGCCGGCTGGGCCTGGGCGCGCAGGCCGTCGGCGACCATGGCCAGGGCGCGGCCCAGCTGGGGGCCCTCGGCGAGCTCCGCGAGACCTGCCACCGCGGCGGGGGTGGTGGGAAGGCCGGCGGCGGCGAGGCGCACGAACGCGTCGGCCTGCGCCGGGGTCTGGACGCCGGCGGCCACGGCGCGGCCGGCGAGGGAGGTGAGGGCGCCCGGGTCCGGCCGCTGCCCGGCGGGCAGCTCGGCCAGCGCCGCCATCATCGCCCGGGCCGCGGCGGGCGGCAGGCCCGGCAGCGGCGGCGGCCCGCCGCGCTGGGCGGCGGTCTCGTCCGGGACGATGCGGAGCGTGATGCGGGCGTCGTCGGCCTGGGCGACCTGCAGGCGCACCTGCTGCCCGGGCTCCAGCGGCACCTCGGTCTGGGCGAGCACCCGCTGCCCGGCGACCGCCAGCTCCACCTGGCCGCCCTCACCGGCGCCCACCACGCGGGCGGCGAGGAGCTGGCCCACGGCCACCTCCAGCACCGACCGCATGACCAGCTGGTCGGATCCCGCCGTCTGGAGGGCCGCGCGCACGGCGGCCTGAACGGTCAACGCCGCGTCCATGCACGTGTTCTCGGCGGTTCGGGCCGGTCCCTGTAGCGGCCCGCGCGCACGCGAGGCGGTGCGCCCCGCGTCAAGTCCGGGTGCGGGGATGCCGATAGGGGCCACGAACGGACTCCCCACCACGGACGGGAACGGCTTGCTCAGAGGGATCTACATCGCAGGCACCGGCATGCTCGCCGAAAGCCTCCGGCAGGACGTCGTGGCGAACAACCTCGCCAACGCGACGACCACCGGCTACAAGCGCACCGCGAGCACCAGCGAGCCCTTCGCCGCCGCGCTCCTGCGCAACATGGCGATGCCCGGGCAGCCCGAGGTCGGCACCGCCAACTTCGGCGTCCAGCCCGGCCGCCTCGACGTGATCAACACCCAGGGCGCCCTGCGGAGCACCGGGAACCAGCTCGACCTCGCGCTCGTGGGGGACGGGTGGTTCACGGTGAACACGCCGACCGGCGTCAGGTACACCCGTGACGGGGCGTTCAACATCTCGGCCGACGGCACCCTCACCACCAAGGAGGGCTACGCCGTCATGGGCGGGAACGGCCCGGTCAAGCTCGAGAAGTCGGGCGACATCGGGTTCGCGGAGGACGGGACGATCTCCCAGAACGGCAAGACCGTCGGGAAGCTCAAGGTCACCGCCCTCGCCCCGGACTCCCTCGCCAAGGAGGGGGCCAACTACATGAACGGCACGGCCACCGGCACCGCCAAGGGCTCGGTGCGCCAGTCGTTCCTGGAAGGCAGCAGTGTGAACGTGGTCTCGGAGATGGTGGAGCTCATCCGCGTGATGCGCTCGTTCGAGGCGAACCAGAAGGCCGTCGCGGCCCAGGACGAGAACCTGGCGCAGGCCATCTCGAAGGTGGGTGTGGTCTAGACCGAGTGACGCCACATCGCAGCTGGTAGGAGCTGGACCGCCCCGAATGGGCGGGGGCTCCGGGCGCCCGACAGATCGACGGCGCCCGACCTCATGCGTGTCACCGGGCTGGCCATGCCCTTTCGTTGCCGATTGCACGGAAGGGATGACCGACGATGATCGAAGCGTTGTACTCCGCGGCGTCGGGGATGCTGACGCAACAGCAGGGCCTCGACGTGGTCGCGAACAACCTCGCGAACGCCGGGACCGTGGGATACAAGCGCGACCGCCTGGACCAGACGGATCTGGCGTACCAGGCGTTCAAGCTCCCGACCGGAAACGACGGCAACGTCGGCCTGGGCGCGGCCCCCGGCTCCATCTCGAAGGAGATGGGCCAGGGCATCCTGACCGAGACCGGCAAGGCCACGGACATCGCGATCCAGGGCGACGGCTTCCTCAAGGTCACGCGTCCCGACGGCACCTTCGCCTACACCCGCGCCGGCAACCTGCAGATCGACGGTGAGGGCCAGATGGGGCTCCCCTCGGGCGAGCTGCTCCAGCCGCGCGTGCGGGTCCCCGCCGGCGCGAGCGACGTGTCGATCGCGCAGGACGGCAAGGTCACGGCGGTGGTCAACGGCACGAAGACCGACATCGGCCAGATCCAGACCGTCACCTTCCCGAACCCGCGCGGCCTCACGCCGATCGGCGGCAACCTCTTCGTCTCCACGGCGAACTCGGGCAACGAGGACGCCGGCAACCCCGGCACCGGGACGCGCGGCGTCCTGTCGGCGGGCTACACCGAGGGATCGAACGTCCAGATCGCCACCGAGATGGTCACCATGATCACCACCCAGCGGGCCTTCGAGGCCGCGGCCCGGGTCGTCTCCGCATCGGATGAGATGTGGGGCATCGCGAACGGCCTGCGCCGGTGATCGGGATCCCCGGCATCCAGGCGCTGCGCATCGCCCAGCACGCCCAGGCCGCCGTGCCCGTCTCCGGGACCGGCGCCGCCGGCACGCCGGCGGTCGACCCGCAGATCCGCGACGCGGCGAAGGGCATGGAGGGGATCTTCATGTCCATGCTCGTCGACGAGATGTTCAAGGGCACCGACCTCGCCGGCGGCCAGTCCGGCTACGGCGGGCTCATCACCGAGAAGTTCGGCGACGCCCTCGCGGACTCCGGCGGGCTCGGCCTGCAGGACATCCTCGCGCGGCAGCTCAGCGGCGGGGCGTCGTGATGAACTCCGGCGCCTTCGAGAACTGCACGGAGTGCGGTCGCGTGTACGCCTTCCTGGCACGCGGCATCTGCGCCGACTGCCTCAACGCGCGGGAGCGGCTCTTCCAGGACGTCAAGACCTGGCTGCGCCGCAACCCCACGGCCACCATCGAGACCGCCGCGGAGGCCACCGGGGTCGACATCGAGCTCATCCTCGAGTGGATCCGCGACGGCCGCATCCGCCGCACCCCCCAGGCCGGCGACGTCCGCCTGGCGGAGGTCCACGCGCAGGAGGAGCGCCGCAAGCGGCTCCAGGAGGACCTGGGCGCCGCCACGGACGCGGTCCCGCCCGTACCTCCGACGACCACCTCGCCCCACCGGGGCTTCAACGCGAGAAGGAACCACCATGCGTGAGCGCGTCACCGAGTTGACGACCTGCCTGGACGAGCTCATCGAGATCCAGGAGCGGCTGGTCGCCGGCGTGATCCGCCAGCGGGAGGCCATCACCCTGGGCGACCAGGACCTGATCCGTGAGGCCGCCACCGACATGGAGCAGGACGTCCTGCGCCTCGGGGCCCTGGAGAGCCGCCGCAACGTGATCGCCGCGGAGCTCGCCGACGAGCTCGGCTGCGTCGCCGCGCGGTGGTCGGTGATCCGCGAGCGCCTCGACGACCGCGAGCGGGCCGCCGTCGGGCGGCGCGTCGCCTCCGTCGAGCGGCTCGTGCGCGAACTGGAGCTCCAGAACGCCGTGAACAGCCAGCTCGTGCGCACGGAGCTGGAGCTCGTCGACCTGTCCATCCGCAGCATCGCGGCGACCGACCCGCGCGCCCTCACCCGGGCGTACGCACCGGGCGGCCGCGTCCCGGACCCGGCGCCCGCCGGTCCGATGCTGCTCAACCTGGCCGCGTGAGGGCCGAACGATGCCGTCGACCTTCTTCGGACTGAACACCGCGCTCAGCGGGCTCGTCGCCCAGCAGCGCGCGCTGGACACCACGAACCACAACATCGCGAACGTCAACACCGAGGGCTACACCCGCCAGCGGGTGAACCTGAAGACGAACAACCCGTTCGCGAACCCGGCGCTGAACACCGCCGTGGGGCCGGGGCAACTCGGCACCGGCGTGCAGATCTCGGACTACACCCGCCTGCGGGACCAGTTCGTGGACGTCCAGTTCCGGTCGCAGACCGCGACGCAGGGCCAGTTCCAGGCACGCAGCGACGCCCTGCAGCGGCTCAACGACGTGGTGGACGAGCCCGGTGACACCGGCCTCACCAGCCTCCTCGGCAAGTTCTGGAGCAGCTGGCAGTCGCTGTCGCTCAACCCGGAGAGCCCCAGCGTGCGGGAGGCCGTGCGGGCCGCCGGCGCGCAGCTCGCCCTGGGCTTCAACGACACCCGCGCCCAGCTCGTCGCCTCCCAGACCGAGGCGAACACCCGCATCACCGCCACCACCGACGAGGTGAACCTGCTCGCCGGGCAGGTGAACGACCTGAACAAGGCGATCGCGAAGGTCACGGCCGTCGGCCAGACCCCGAACGACCTGATGGACCAGCGGGACCTGCTGATCGACAGGATCGCGAAGTCCGCGAACGCGGCGGTCACCCCGGTGGGCACCACCGGCAAGATCACCCTCGCGATCGGCGGGCAGGTGCTGGTGAACGGCGCGACCGACACCGTGAACAACGTCGCGGTGAGCGGCGCCGGCGTCGTCACCGTCGGCGCGGCCGTCGCGACCGTCACCGACGGCGCCCTGCGCGGCTACATCGACGTGCGGGACACCGTCATCGGCGGCGCCACCGGGTACCTCGCGAACCTCGACACCCTCGCGGCGTCGGTGATCACCGAGGTCAACGCCCGCCACAGCACCGGCTTCGCCCTGGACGGCAGCACCGGCAACAACTTCTTCCAGGGCACCGGCGCGGCGAACATCGCCATCGACGCGGCGGTCGCCGGGTCGACCGACAAGATCGCCGCGGCGAACGCCGCCGGCGAGCTGCCCGGCGGTGGCGACAACGCCGTCGACCTCGCCCAGCTCAAGATGGTGGTCCTGCCCATCGGCACCGCGACCAGCACCATCGACGGCTTCTGGGGGTCGATGGTGTCGCGCCTCGGCACCGACACCGACCAGGCGCAGCGCCTCGCGCAGGTGCAGCAGAACGTCCTGGACGTCGCCGCGTCGCGCCGCGACGCCGCGTCCGGCGTGAGCATGGACGAGGAGGTCGCCGACATGGTGCGCTTCCAGCAGAGCTACAACGCCGCCGCCCGCATGATCACCACGCTCGATGGGGTTCTCGACACGATCGTGAACCGCATGGGCCTGGTGGGCCGCTAGTAGGCACCGGAGCCAAGGAGGGCTTCACCAATGGTCACCCGCATCGGATCGCAGCAGATGGCACGGAACTTCCTGTCCGACCTGGGCAAGACGCAGGTCGCCATCGCGGACCTGCAACGGCAGCTCTCGACGGGCAAGCGCGTCAGCGACCCCTCCGACGACCCCGTCGGCGTGGCGCTCGCGCTGAACCTCCGCGACGACGTGCAGTCCGTGCAGGCCTGGAAGACGAACGTCGAGGACAGCAAGTCGTGGCTGTCGGCCACCGACGACGCCCTCGGGAACTTCGAGTCCGTCATCCAGCGGGCCCACGAGCTCACCGTGCAGGGCGCCAACGGCAGCCTCGCGCTGAACCAGCGGGCGATGATCGGCGACGAGATCCTCGCGCTGCGCGACCAGATCGTGGAGACCGGTAACGCCAGCTTCGGCGGCCGCTACCTGTTCGGCGGCACCCAGACCAACCGGGCCCCCATGGACCCGGCCGGACCGGGGCTCACCGCCCCGCCGAACACCAACACCCTGAACCGCGAGGTCGGCCAGGGGCAGGTGATGAGCGTGAACGTCACGGCGGACCGGCTCGTCGACCCGCCCGGCGCCACGCCCGACATCTTCACGACGCTCACCACCATCGGGAACGCCCTGAAGGCCGGTGACGTCACCACCGCGTCCAACGTGGGCATCGCAGAGCTCGACGTCCACATCGCGAACGTCAACTCCCTCCGCGGCGAGGTCGGCACGAAGATCAACCGCCTGGAGCTCACCTCCAGCCGGTTCGACATCGACGACATCGCCCGGCAGTCCCAGCTGTCCTCCATCGAGGACGCGGACATCGCAAAGACCGTCATGGACCTCCAGATGCGGCAGAACGTCCTTCAGGGGTCCCTGGCAGTGGGGGCACGGGTCATGCAGCGCTCCCTCGTCGACTTCATCAGCTAGCCGGCGAGACGACCCGAAACCTCCCTGACGATGCGTGATCCCGGCAACAGACGCTGCGTGTGGCGCCCCGCGAGGGGCCGTAGGCGAAGGATCGCCGCGCACAAGGCTCAAGTCGGGATCACCGCATCCGATGACCGGGTTGCCGTCGGGCACCTCAGCGCGTACGCGCATGGCGTCCGGTGGCCCCAGAAGCACCACGACATCACCAATCGCATGACCGCCGCGCAGGCGGAGCACGTCCCGCAGGATGCGGGCGCGCCGAGGCTGCGTCCCGGACGGCCCGACGGGCCCGACGGGGAGCCGGGAGGGGACACCCGAACGGACGGCGGACGGGGAGCGGCACCCGCCGCGAACCAGCAACAGCCGGGCAGTACCTCGGTGGACATGGAAGTCCCATCCCGACTGAGCATCCAGCTGAAGGCCGGAGGAATCGACGGCCGGACGGATCGACAGGCGAGAAAGGACTTCAGTTGAGTCTGCGGATCTACAACAACGTCGAGGCCCAGAACGCTCACCGGCAGCTGTCGGTGAACTCCATGGCCCTCTCCCGGACGATGGAGCGGCTCTCGTCGGGCCTGCGCATCAACCGGGCGGCCGACGACGCGGCCGGCCTCGCCGTGAGCGAGCAGATGCGGACGAAGATCCGCGGAATGCAGGTCGCCTCCAGGAACGCCCAGGACGGTGTGTCCCTGGTCCAAGTGGCCGACGGCGCGCTCTCCGGCGTCAACGACATGCTGCAGCGCATGCGCGACCTCGCGGTCCAGGCCGCGAACGGCACGTTCACCGACCAGCAGCGCTCCAACCTCGACGCCGAGCTCCAGGCGCTCATGTCCGAGGTGAACCGCGTCTCCAGCGACACGGACTTCAACGGGATCAAGATCCTGTCCGGGTCGGTCGCGACGGCGGCCAGCGCCGTGACCCTCCAGGTGGGGGCCGACGCCAGCCAGTCCATCGCGTTCACCATCGCGACGATGAACACCACGCAGCTGGGTATCTCCGGCATCGCGATCTCGTCGGCGAACTCGGCTTCGGCGGCCATCGCGTCCATCGACGCGGCCATCGTCACGGTCAACCAGGCGCGCGCCAACATGGGTGCCGTGCAGAACCGTCTCGAGCAGACCATTAACCGTCTGAAGCTGACTGCCGAGAACCTCCAGGCGGCCGAGTCGCGCATCCGCGATGCCGACATGGCGGCCGAGATGATCGAGATGACCAAGCGACAGATCCTGCAGCAGTCCGGCACGGCCATGCTCGCGCAGGCCAACCAGCTGCCGCAGAGCGTTCTCCAGCTGCTCAAGTAACGGCGGGCACGAGGACCTCGAGGAGGGGGCATGACCACCACACACGCAGTTACCACCGACGGCTCCGACGTGATCTCGATCGCGTCGCAGGCCCTCGGCGAGATCGAGGTCCCCAGCGCCGACGCGATCCGCTTCTGCGAGCCGGTCCCCGGGTTCACCGGGTGCACCGACTACGCGCTGGTGCCGCACATGAAGTCCGACGGCACCGTGAACGACAGCGTCATGTGGCTCCAGGCGCTCGAATCGCCGTACCACGCGTTCATCGTCACCGACCCGTGGGCGATCGTGGGCGACTACGCCCCCGAGATCCCCGAGTCCGAGGCGAACCAGCTCCAGCTGCGCTCCTTCGAGGACGCACGGGTGCTGGTGATCCTCACCGTCCCCCGGGACGGCCAGGTGAGCGTGAACCTCCGTGCGCCGATCGTGTTCAACATCGCGGAGCGACTCGCGAAGCAGGTGGTGCTGATCTCCGATCAGTACTCCACCCGTCACACGCTGGGCTAACCCGCCCCAGTCAGGAGAGGTCCTCGAGCCCGCCGCAAGGTGGGCTCGAGCACTTGCTCGAGCCCACCTTGCTCGCTTCTCAGAACCGTTCCGGCCCGGCAGTCGTTTGGCGCTGATGGCCCACGGAGGGTTTGGCCCCTGGAACCGCGCCTGACGGCTGCCCGGCACCAGCTTTCAGGTCGCCATCCATGGCTCCCAGCTGCTCAACCCTCGCCGTCCGCATTTTCTTGTGGTGCGCCTTGCCGGGGTCAGCGTCCTCACGGGTACTGATGGTTGCTTCCCGGTGCGACCACGACTCGTGCTCGAGGAGGGAATCCGCCCATCCATGGGCGGAGGACATGCAGTCAATTGGCGCGCAGGGACGTCATCGAGTTGATGCGCAGGAGCCGCCTATCTGTACCCGTGCGGACGCCTGCCAGGTGATCCGCAGAGCAAGAGAGTGCGGATGGCGAGGGTCGGATGCCGGGAGCCATGGATGGCGACCTCGAACCGGATCCGGGCAGCCGTCAGGCGCGGTTCCAGGCGCAAACCCCCCGTCGGCTCTCAGCGCCAAACGACTGCCGGGCCGGGCGGTTCTGAAAAACCGGCGCGACAACTATCCCGGATCTCATCCCCCTGGCGAGTCCATGCGCAGGAATCAACTCTCAGTACAAGCGAGGACGCCTGCCAGGTGATCCGCAGAGCAAGAGAGTGCGGACGGCGAGGGTCGGATGCCGGGAGCCATGGATGGCGACCTGAAGCGAGTGCCGGGCAGCCGTCAGGCGCGGTTCCAGGGGCCAAACCCCCCGAACGCATCTCAGCGCAAGACGACTGCCGGGCCGGGCGGTTTCAGAAGCAGAAGCGTCACCGTCGTGCCCGTTCCCGGGTGGCGGCAGGGGGGCGCGTCACCTCCCGGGTGGTGGTGGACCGCTCCCGAGCAGACGCGGAGGGAGCCGCCGTGGGCCTCCGCGACGCCCTCGGCGAGGGCGAGGCCCAGGCCGGACCCCGGGCTGGAGCGGGAGACCTCCGCGCGGCGGAAGCGCCGGGCCGCCTGGGGGACGAACTCCGGCGCGATGCCGGGGCCCTCGTCGTGAACCCACAGGGCCACCGCCCCGGGGACGGGTTCCGCGGACACGGTGACGGTGCCGGCCCCGTGGCGGACGGCGTTGTCGACGAGGTTGCCGAGGGCCATGTCGAGGAGCCGGGCGTCGGCGGTCACCTGAAGGCCCTCCGGGCAGGTGGAGGTGACGGCCCGCTCCGGGGGGAGCTGGGCGGAGGCCCGCGCGACGGCGGTGCGCAGCGCGTCTGCCACGGGGAAGGGGCGGGCGTCGGGCGGTGAGGCGCCGAGGGCGCCCATGGTGAGGAGCGTCTCGGCGAGGCCGTTCAGGCGGTCCACGCCATCGCGCACGCGGCGCAGGGCCGCCTCGTACTCCCCGGTGTCGCGCGGTTTGCGGAGCGCGAGGTCGACCTCCGCGGACAGGGTCGTGAGAGGCGTCCGCAGCTCGTGGCTGGCGTCGTCGACGAACCGGCGCTGACGCTCCGCGGAGCGCTCCTGGGCATCGAGCATGGCGTTGAGCGTGCCGCCCAGGCGCGTCACCTCGTCGGACGGCCCGTCGGGGACGTCGAGCCGCAGGCCGGTCGCACCGGCGGCGATGCGGGTCGCGGCGGCGCGGTAGCGCTCCACGGGGTCGAGGGCGGCGCGGGCGAGCCGGTACCCCACGAACGACGCCACCAGCAGGGCGACGCCGTTCGCGACGGCCAGCTGGGCGAGCAGCTCGCCGAGGGCCTCGTCGCGCTGGTCCAGCCGCACCGCCGTCACGGCGATCGCCGCGGTGCCGTCACCCGTGACCGGTTCGGCGAGCACGCGCAGGTGGGTGCCCCGCCCGGAGAACATGCTGCCCCGCTCCGCGCGGACGGTTCCGCGGAGGGCCGCGGCCACCTCCGCCGGCGTCAGCAGGGGGGCGCCGGACACGTCCGGGCCGGCGGCCACCACCCGGCCGGACCGGTCGAGGACCTGGGCGTCGCGGCCACGGCTGCCGAGCTCGGCGAGCGCCGACCGGGGGTCGGTGCGGGCCGCGGCGTCGCGCAGGTCGGCGGTCTGGTCCCGCAGGTCGCCGCCCAGCCCGTCGTCCAGGGCGTGCTGGACCCGCCAGAACACGAACGCCCCGGCGGCGATCAGCACCAGGAGCATCGCGCCGCTGAACCCCGCCACCAGGCGGGCGCGCAGCGGCAGGCGGTGGAGGGCGCCCACCGTCAGCCGTCCCCGGCGACGAAGCCGACGCCGCGGACGGTGCGGATGGTCTCGGTACCGAACGGCCGGTCGATCTTCGCCCGCAGGTTCGCGACGTGCACGTCGATGGCGTTGCTGCGCAGGTCGGTCTCCCCGTCCCACACCTCGTCCAGGATCCGCTCCCGCGTCACCACGCGGCCCGCCCGGGACAGCAACGCGACGAGCAGGTCGAACTCGCGGGCGGTCAGGTCGACGGGGACGCCGCCCCGGTGCACCGTGCGTGCGTCGCGGTCGGCGACGAGGTCGCCGAGGGCCATGCGCCCGCCGCCGCCGTCCCTGCGGGCGAACACCCGCAGGCGCGCGAGCAGCTCGTCCAGCGCGAAGGGCTTCTGCAGGTAGTCGTCCGCCCCGGCGTCCAGGCCGGCGACGCGGTCGGGCACCGACGTGCGCGCCGTGAGCATCAGCACGGGTGTGCGGTTGCCGCGCACGCGCAGCTCGCGGCACACCGACGGCCCGTCCATGCCGGGAAGCATCCAGTCCAGGACGACCGCGTCGAACCGCTCCGCCATCGCGGCCCCCAGCCCGTCCGGGCCCGTCGCCCGCAGCGCCACCTCGTGGCCGGCGTCCTCGAGCCCGCGCCGCAGCACGTCGGCGAGCGCCGCGTCGTCCTCGATCACCAGCAGCCGCATCCGGCCATTGTGCACCCAACCCCGCTCCGGGGCGGCTTCACGATGGCTTCATGGTCCGACTCCACACTGCCGCGCCATGACCGAGAACCTCGCAGTCGACGCCGTCGACGTCACCAAGCGGTACGGCGACCTCGTCGCCGTCGACGCCATCGGCGTCCGTGTGGAGCAGGGGGAGGTGTACGGCGTGCTGGGGCCGAACGGCGCCGGCAAGACCACCTTCCTGCGCATGCTCTTCGGCCTCATCCGCCCCGACTCCGGGACCATCCGGCTGTTCGGCCGCACCGCCGCGGAGGCCGGCCCCCGGGTCCTGGACGGCGTGGCGGGCTTCATCGAGAGCCCGCGCTTCTACCCGTACCTGAGCGGCCGCAGGAACCTCGAGGGGCTCGCCCGCCTGGACGGCGGTGCGGCACCCGGCCGCAGCGACGAGGTGCTGGAGATCGTCGACCTCGCCGGCCGCGGCGGCGACCGGGTCGGCGGCTACTCGTTCGGCATGCGACAGCGCCTGGGCGTCGCCGCGAGCCTGCTGCGCGACCCGCGCCTGCTGGTGCTCGACGAGCCGGCCAACGGCCTCGACCCGGCCGGCATGCGCGACATGCGGGCGCTCATCAAGCGCCTCGCCGCCGACGGCCTGACCGTGCTGCTGAGCTCGCACGACATGGCCGAGGTGGAGGACATCTGCGACAACGTGACCGTCATGCGGTCCGGCACCGTCGCGTTCCACGGCGGCATCGCGGAACTGCGCTCCCGCGCCCCGGAGGGCGGGCAGCTCATCCTGACCGCCGACGACATCCGGGCGGCCGCGGCCGCCGAGGACTTCCCCGCGCTCCGGACCGCACCCGCCGGGACCGGCGGCGGCCTGATCGTGCACGGCCCGCAGCACGAGATCGACCGGTACGTCGCGTCCCTCGTGGCCGACGGCATCTCGCTGCGGGGCCTCGAGCGCCTCGAGCTCCCCCTGGAGGACCTGTTCTTCATGCTCACGGAGCACCCCGAGGCGGTGGCCGCATGAGCCCCGCCGCCCTTTCCGCCGCCGCCGCGCCGCCCCGGCGGCTCCCCTCGCTCGCGGACGCGGTCCGGTGGGAGATCGCCAAGCTCGCCGCCCAGCTCCGGTCACGGGCCGCGCTGCTGCTGTGCCTGGTCGCACCGATCGCCGTGGTCGCGATCGTCAACGGCCAGCAGCGGCCCCCCAAGGACACCCTGTTCGGCAGGTACGTGCACGACAGCGGCTACGCGATGCCGCTCCTCATCCTGGGCTTTGCGACCCAGTGGGTGCTGCCGCTGCTCACCGCCGTCGTCGCGGGCGACATCTTCGCCTCGGAGGACCACCACGGGACCTGGAAGACGGTCCTCACCCGGTCCGCGAGCCGCGGGCAGGTGTTCTGGGCGAAGGTCGTGACCGCCGCGCTGTTCGCCGTCGCCGTACTGGTGGTCCTCGCCGCCTCCACCATCGTGTCCGGCGTGCTCGTCGTGGGCCACCAGCCGCTGGTGGGGCTCACCGGGCAGCTCATCCCGTCCGGTGAGGCCCTGCGCCTGGTCGCGGCCGCCTGGGCGACGGCGCTGGCGCCGATGCTCGGCTTCACGTGCCTGGCGATCCTGCTGTCGGTCACCACCCGGAACCCCGCGTTCGGCATCGCCGCCCCGGTCGTCATCGGCCTGGCGATGCAGCTCGCCGGGAGCCTCGGCGGGGTGGAGGGCCTGCGGCCGCTGCTGCTCACCACGCCGTTCGAGTCCTGGCACGGGCTCCTCACCGAGACCCGGTTCCTCGGTCCCCTGTGGTGGGGGCTCGCGACGTGCGCCGGCTGGAGCGCCGTGTGCCTTGCCGCCGCCCACCGGTCCATGACCCGCCGCGACATCTCCGGAGGCTGACCATGACCCTTCGCAACATCGGCGGCCGGCGTGCCGCGGTCGCCGCGGGGGCGGTGGTCCTCGCGGTCGCAGGCGCCACCGCCGTCACCGCCACCGGCGGCACCGACGTCACCCGGCCGCGCCTGGAACGCAGCCTGCCGCAGACGTTCGCGAACCTGTACGTCCAGCAGGCCCGCATCCTCGGGCACCCCGGGGTCACCGCCGCCTCCCTGCACGCGAGGGCCCAGTGCGACAAGGGCGGCCCACACGTCGCCGACCGGGGGCCCGGCGCCGACTGGATCTGCCTGATGAGCTGGGACGACCCGAACCTCCCGCTGCCCGACGGCTACGGGAAGTTCGAGCTGAACGTGCACAGCAACGACTGCTACACCGCCGGCGGCCCGTCGAAGCTGGTGGGGCAGCTCACCATCACCGACCGCTCCGGCCGGGACGTCGCGAACCCGGTGTTCGAGTTCGACGGGTGCTTCGACCCGAACGGCGATGACTCGCCGACGGGCGTGGTGTTCGCCGCGGACCCCACCAAGCCGGCCTCCTCGGCGCCGTCGCCGCCCGCGGCGACCCTCGCGGCCGGGCCGGTGCGGTCCGGCCGGGGGACGGTGCTGGTGCGCATGGACTGCGCCACCGGATCCGGGGGATGCGCCGGCACCGTCGAGGTCGCCGCCGGCGCCGCCCGGGCCCGCGGGACCTACGTCGCGGCCGAGGGCGCGGGCACCACCGTGCGCGTCCCGCTCCGCGTCACCGGAGGCTCGGTGACGGTGAGGGTCCTCCCGGTGATCGGAACCGGTCCCGAGGGCGCCACGCGGAAGCCGGTGGCGTCCCGCTAGCGAACACGGTCCGGGGTTTCCCGGCGTGCCCGTCCGGACCGCGACGGGCACGGTCCAGGCGGGCGGGGAGCACACTGGGAGACGGACGAACGGACGGAGGCCCGCGATGATGTGGCACCACGACTGGTCCTGGTGGATGGCGTTCCCGATGGGGCTCACCACCCTGCTCGTGCTGGCCGTGGCCGCCTGGGCGGCGGTCATGCTGCTGCGGCCGCGGACGGCCGGCGGCGCCGGACACGACACGCCGGAGGAGATCCTGGGGCGGCGCCTCGCCTCCGGCGAGATCGCACCGGGGGAGTACGAGGAGCGCCTGGCGGCGCTCCGGCGGAACCGCTGAACGGCTTCCGGGGGCGCGCGAACGGGCACTCCCGGACATGGACCTCCACATCGGCACGTGCGGATGGCAGTACCGGCACTGGCGCGGGGTGCTGTACCCGCCGGGGCTGCCGGCGTCGCGGTGGCTGGAGCGGTACGCCGAGGAGTTCCGCGCCGTCGAGGTGGACGCATCCTTCTACCGGCTCCCGAAACCGCCGGTGGTGGCGGCGTGGGCGGAGCGGACACCGCCCGACATGCGGATCGCGATGAAGGCCAGCCGGTACCTGACGCACGTGCGGCGGCTCCGTGAACCGGCGGAGCCGGTGGCGCGCTTCATGGCGGTCGCGTCCCGGCTGGGGGCGAAGCTCGCGGCGGCGCTCCTGCAGCTGCCCCCGGACATGCCGGCCGAGCCCGGCCGCCTGGACGACACCCTCGCCCGGTTCCCCGCCGGCGTGCGGGTCGCCGTGGAGCCGCGGCACGAGTCCTGGTGGATCCCCGAGGTGCGGGAGGTCCTCGAGCGCCGTGGCGCCGCGCTGTGCCTCGCGGACCGCGGCGGGCCCGTCACGCCGCTCTGGCGCACCGCGGACTGGGGGTACCTGCGCCTACATGAGGGTTCCGGCCCGGACGGCCCGGGCTACGCGTTCGACGACCTCATGGCCTGGCGCACGCGCCTGGAGCGCATGTTCGGTGCAGGAGAGGAGGTCCTGGTGTTCTTCAACAACGACATGGGCGGCTGGGCGGTCCGTGACGCCCTGGCATTCCGGGCCGGGCGTCCCGTGGAACACGAACACATGTTCGATTAGCATGCGCCGCCCATGGATCCCCTCGGCGACCTCAGGGCCTTCTGCAGCCTCCACCTCAGCGAGGGGGATGCGGAGCGCCTGGTGGGGTGGATCGCCTGGCGCACCGGCCGCAACCAGGCGCTCGCCGGCTCCGGAGGGCCTCAGGAGCGGCTGGGGCACGCCCTGGAGCACTGGCTGGACGACTGGCAGCGCACCCGGCTGCTGGGGTGGATGCGGTCCCGGTCGGACCGCGGCGAGCCGCTGGTGCCCCAGTAGGGCGCCGATGTGGGCCCCGAACGACGACGGGCCCGGCGATGCCGGGCCCGTCCGCACGTCCAGGATGGAGGTGAGGTCCTACAGGTCCTCGTCCTCGTCGTCCTCCGCGGCCTCCTCCTCGCCCATCTCGTCGAGGGAGACGTCCACGAGGTCGTCGCCGAGGGTGAGGTCGTCGTCGGTGGTCTCCTCGGCCTCCTCCTCTGCCTCCTCCTCGTCCTCGTCCTCCTCGTCCTCGGCGGCGGCCTCGCCCTCGAGGACCTGGGCCAGGGCCGGCGTGACGTCGCCCTCCTCGTCGGCGCCGAGGTCGGCGTCGTCATCGTCGTCCCCGAGGGACTCCAGGAGGATCGTCTCGTCGAGCGGGTCCACGACGACCGGCAGCTGCTCGCCCAGGTCGTCACCGCGGCCGGACGGATCCCACTTCACCCGCACCTCGCCCTGGAGGATCTCCGCCTCCGAGAGTGCGACGGGGTCGCGGGTCACCAGCTCGCCGGCGGCGGGCGGCGGAGCCGCCTCCGCGCGAAGTTCGGCCGGGTCTGCGGTGAGCCACAGCGTGATCTGCCGGGCGCGCTTGGAGACCGCGTGCACGAGGGCGTACCGGGAACCGTCCACGTGCTCCAAGGCCTGGTCAAGCCGACGTCCGTACAGCATCAAACCTCCCCGTGGGTTCATTTTCGATCTGAAAGAGACTCGACATACTACCGCTCGTGCGGCAGAGGAGCCGCGCACTCCTGATCTGGGCGCAAGGAGGCCTCGGGAAATGCTCGTGCTCACTCGGAAGGCGAATCAGAGCATCATGATCGGCGACACCATCGAGGTGTCGGTGTTGTCGGTGCTGGGAGAGAAGGTCCGTCTGGGAATCCAGGCTCCACGGGACGTTCCGGTGTTCCGTAAGGAGGTCTTCCTGGAGATCCAGGCGCAGAACGTGGAGGCCGCCGGCTCCAGCCGCGAGGCCCTCGACGGTGCACTCGGGATGATCGGCGAAGCCGAGGCCAAGTAGCGCATCGCGCGCCGCCCTCGTGGCGGCGCGAGAAACCTCGAAAAGCGTGTTGAGCTTTTCGGAGGTACGGTCGATACCCAGGGTGTCGGTCGGGCAGCAGGATCCCCGCCGGCACGAGCGCTCACCGCACGGACGCGGACGGGCGCCCACCGAACAACCGCATACGGCCTTTCAGCCCGACGATTCAAGGAGGAATCATGGGTCTGAGCATTTACAACAACATCTCGGCGATGAACGCGTCGCGTGTCCTCAACAACACGCAGACGCAGATGAACCAGGCGATGGAGCGCCTCTCCTCGGGGCTCCGCATCAACCGCGCGGCCGATGACGCCGCCGGTCTTGCGGTTTCCGAGACGATGCGGTCCAGCATCCGGGGCATGCAGGTCGCCTCGCGCAACGCGCAGGACGGCGTGTCGCTGGTTCAGGTCGCGGACGGTGCCCTGGGCAACGTCGGCGACATGCTGCAGCGCGCCCGCGACCTCGCCGTTCAGGCGAGCAACGGCACGCTGACCGACAGCCAGCGCTCGAACCTCAACAGCGAGGTTCAGCAGATCCTCACCGAGATCAACTCGGTCGGTACCGACACGGACTTCAACGGGATCAAGATCCTGTCCGGCTCGGTGTCCACCGCCGCCAGCGCGGTGACCCTGCAGGTGGGCTCCAACGGCGCGAACACCATCGCGTTCACCGTCGGGACCGTGTCCACCCAGCAGCTGGGCGTCTCCGGCATCGCCGTCTCGACGGCCGCCTCGGCGTCCGCCGCGATCGCGTCCATCGACGCCGCGATCAGCACCGTCACCACGAACCGGGCGACCCTGGGCTCCATCCAGAACCGCCTGGAGCAGTCGATCAACCGCCTCGGCATCATGGCCGAGAACCTGCAGGCGGCCGAGTCGCGCGTCCGTGACGCCGACATGGCGCAGGAGATGGTGAAGTTCACCAAGAGCCAGATCCTGCAGCAGTCCGGCATGGCCATGCTCTCGCAGGCCAACCAGGCGCCGCAGTCGATCCTGTCGCTGCTGCGCTAGCCCGCCCGCGCACCACCGCAGGACCCCTCGGGCCCGCTTCGGCGGGCCCGAGCCGTTCCCGCACCGGTGCCCGCGCGCGGGGTACGCTGGGCCGGTCCGCACCCGTGGGAATAAACGGGTGCGGGAAGGAGTCCTAGGAAGCGTGGCCACCCCAGACGACAGCCCGGTGCGCGAGGAGGAGCTCGCCGCCCTCGCCGACGGCACCCTGGACGCCGGCCGCCAGGCGGCGGTGCTGGCCGCCGTGGAGGCGTCCCCGGAGCTGGCCGCCGCATACGCCGGGCAGGTGCGCGCGATGGATGCCCTGCGCCTGGCGAACACCCACGTGGAGGCGCCCCTCGCCCTGCGCGAGCGCCTGGCGTCCGCCCAGGCCGCCCCGGCACGGGCGCCCCGCCGGCGCTTCGGCTGGATGGCCGGCCTGGCCTCCGCGGTGGCCGCGGTCGTCCTGCTCACGTTCGTGCTGCTGCCCGGCGGGGCGGGGGGCCCCACCGTGGCCGAGGCCGCCGAGGCCGTGGCCCGGGGACCGGTCGCCGCGGCGCCCGGCCCCGACCCGCAGCGCGACAAGCTGCTGGCGCTCGCCGTGGACGGCGTGGCGTTCCCCGACTACGCCGAGAAGTTCGGCTGGACGGCGGTCGGCACCCGCACCGACCGGGTGGAGGGCCGCACCATCACCACCGTCGTCTATGAGAAGGACGGCCGGCGGGTCGCGTACGGCATCGTCGACGGCGACGCGCTGGACGTCCCGGACGACGCCGGCACCGCCACCGCCGAGGGCACCACCCTGCGGGTCCTCACCTCCGGCGGACGGGACGTGGTGACCTGGGAGCGGCAGGACCACACCTGCGTGATGGTCGCCGACGGGGTGCCGCAGGACACCCTCACCGAGCTCGCCGGCTGGAAGGGCAAGGGCGCGATCGACTTCTGACCGGCGCGGTGATCAGTCCGCCAGCTGCTTGGCCAGCGCGGCGCGGGCCCGGTACAGCCGGCTCATGATCGTCCCCTCCGGGACCTCCAGCGCCTGGGCCGCCTCCTTGTAGGAGAGCCCGGTCACGTCGACGGCCACCAGGACGTCGCGGTGCTCGTCGCTGAGGCGGCTCACCGCGGCGTACAGGTCCATCGCCTGGATGCTGTCCTCGGGCCGGCCGATGGGGCGGGTCTCCTCCGGCTCGAAGTCCATGGCGGTGGTCTGCGGCCGGCGGGACGCGTCGCGCCGCCGCGTGAGGAACGTGTTGCGCAGCGCGCGCAGCAGGTACCCCAGGTCGTCGTCCTGGTCGATCCACCGCGACTTGGCCAGCACCCGCACGAAGGTCTCCTGAACCAGGTCCTCCGCGTCCTCCCGGCGGCCGCACAGCGCCAGCGCCGCCCGGTACAGGCGGTCGATGTGGTCGCCGAGGTGTCGGGGATCGAGTTCCGGGGTCACGGGGCGGGCAGCCTGGGGCGCGGGGTCGGACCGGAACCTATCCCGATGGCATACCGATGCGCACGTTTCTCAAGAGCGCATATCCCGGCGCCGATGAGTCGGGCGGATACCGGAACCGGCACGGATTGCCGGAGGATCCGGTCGCTCCGCATGGATGCGGGCGACGGGAGTCCACACCTCAGCGTTCCGGTACGAGCAAGCTCAATAGAGACGACCCCAGGATTCACGGAGGAATCGAATGGGTCTTTCGATCTACAACAACGTCCAGGCGATGAACGCCCACCGGGCGCTCACCGTCACGCAGATGGACATGAGCCGCTCCATGGAGCGACTGTCGTCCGGCCTGCGCATCAACCGGGCCGCGGACGACGCCGCGGGCCTGGCGGTGTCCGAGGCGATGCGGAGCAACATCCGCGGCCAGCAGGTGGCGTCGCGGAACGCCCAGGACGGTGTCTCCCTCGTGCAGGTCGCGGATGGCGCCCTGGGGAACGTCGGCGACATGCTGCAGCGGACGCGTGACCTCGCCGTGCAGGCGAGCAACGGCACGCTCACCGACTCGCAGCGCGCGAACCTGAACGCCGAGGTCCAGCAGATCCTCACCGAGATCAACTCGGTGGGCACCAACACGGACTTCAACGGCATCAAGATCCTGTCCGGCTCGGTCTCGACCGCCGCGTCCGCCGTGACGCTGCAGGTCGGCGCCGCCTCCGGTCAGACCATCGCGTTCACCGTCGGCACCGTCTCGACCCAGCAGCTCGGGGTGTCGGGCATCGCGGTCTCCAGCGCCGCGAGCGCCTCGGCGGCCATCGCGTCCATCGACGCCGCGATCTCGGCCATCACCACGAACCGGGCGACCCTGGGTGCCATCCAGAACCGCCTGGAGCAGACGATCAACCGCCTCGGCATCATGGCCGAGAACCTCCAGTCCGCCGAGTCGCGCGTCCGTGACGCCGACATGGCGCAGGAGATGATCAAGTTCACCAAGAGCCAGATCCTCCAGCAGTCCGGGATGTCCATGCTGTCGCAGGCGAACGCCGCGCCGCAGCAGGTCCTCTCGCTCCTGCGGGGGTAGTACGCGCTGAGCATGACCCCGGTCCCGTGACGGGACCGGGCTGACCACCGATACCGCCGGCGGGGCATGGATGCCCGCGGGGCCGGCGGGGACCAGACACCACCCAATTTGATTCACGGAGGAATCGCAATGGGTCTCTCGATCTACAACAACGTCCAGGCCATGAACGCGCACCGCGCGCTCACCATCACCCAGAACGACATGAACCGTTCGATGGAGCGCCTGTCGTCCGGCCTGCGCATCAACCGCGCCGCCGACGACGCCGCCGGCCTGGCCGTGTCCGAGGCGATGCGGAGCAACATCCGCGGCCAGCAGGTCGCGTCCCGCAACGCCCAGGACGGTGTGTCCCTGGTGCAGGTGGCGGACGGCGCCCTCGGCAACGTCGGCGACATGCTGCAGCGCATCCGCGACCTGGCCGTCCAGGCGAGCAACGGCACGCTCACCGACTCGCAGCGCGCGAACCTCGACTCCGAGGTGCAGCAGATCCTCACCGAGGTCAACGCGGTGGGCACCAACACCGACTTCAACGGCATCAAGATCCTGTCCGGCTCGGTCTCGACCGCCGCGTCCGCCGTGACGCTGCAGGTGGGCGCCGCCTCCGGTCAGACGATCGCCTTCACGGTCGGCACCGTCTCCACCCAGCAGCTCGGCGTGTCCGGCATCGCCGTGTCCTCGGCCGCCTCGGCGTCCGCGGCCATCGCGTCCATCGACGCCGCCATCAGCACCGTCACCACGAACCGGGCGACCCTGGGTGCCATCCAGAACCGCCTGGAGCAGACGATCAACCGCCTCGGCATCATGGCCGAGAACCTGCAGTCCGCCGAGTCGCGCGTCCGTGACGCCGACATGGCGCAGGAGATGATCAAGTTCACCAAGAGCCAGGTCCTCCAGCAGTCCGGCATGAGCATGCTCGCTCAGGCCAACGCGGCCCCGCAGCAGGTCCTCTCGCTGCTCCGCGGCTAGTCGCACCACCTTCCACTCGTCCGTGGAACGCACCTGGGGCCCGCCATCCGGCGGGCCCCAGGCCGTTGGTGCGCCGGTTCCCGGGCCGGCTACCGGACCAGGAGGACGCCGCGCGTGACGGTGCGGGCCGCGCCCTGCGGGTCGCGGGCGGTGATGCGCAGGTTCACCCGGCCGCTGCGGCGGCCCACCCCGATGCGCACGCGGAACGCGCCGGGAGCCGTCCGCACCACGGTGCGGGTGGCGATGACCGCGCCCCGGCGGCGGGCCTGGACGGTCACCGTCGCGGCCTCGTCCACCGACAGGCGAAGGCGCAGGGACACGTTGCCGCGCCGGCCGACGAGGGGGCGCAGGCCGGTCACGCGGACCCGCGGGGCGGCGTTGGCCGTGACCGGCGGGGCGGCGGCGGTGGTGAACACCGCGTCGGGCCCGAGGACGCTGCCGAAGTCGCTCTCCACCACGGCGCGGAAGTGGACGGGCGTGCCTGCCGGCAGGTCCCGCACCGCGGCCGAGAAGGTGATGCCGGACCGGGAGGCGGGGAGCAGCGACGGGGCGGTCGACGATCCGTAGGCGGCCGTGGGGCCGTACTCGAACCGCACGCGGGCCGGGCCGTTGCCGGTGACCGCCTCGCCGTTCAGCATGGCCGACGTGGCGGCCACGCCGGTCGCGCCGCCGGTGGGGGCGGCGTCCGGGACGTGCCCGTGGGCGGCGAGCTTGGCCTCATCGGCGTTGCGCCCGGAGGGCGACAGGATGAACGGCGAGCCCACGGCGCCGCCGGGGCAGGATGCGCCGTCGGCGGTCGCCGGCGTGGCCGTGCAGCCCGACGAGATCCTGGGGGCGAACCCGCTGCCCAGGCTCACCTCGGCGCCGTCGGTCACGAACACCGGGTTCGCGGCGGGGCCCTCGAAGTGCCCCGTGCGGATGCGCCCGGCCTCGGTCCACGTCACCTCCGGGGTGTTCCCCGTGAAGCTGATGTCCGGGGTGGCGGCGCTCACGGCCGGGGACGAGAGCGGCTGCCCGCCGTTGAGCAGCTCGAAGCGGTCGCCCACGAGGCGGGCGGCGAAGACCCGGGTGCGGCTCGTGCCCTCCGCCCACACGACCCACGGCACGGTGGGGGAACCCGGGGTCATGGTGCCGGCCGCGACCCGCGGGTCCCGGGCGTCCAGGGCCGGGTCGGCGTTCAGGGAGCAGGCCGCCTCGGCGACCCCGTTCGCGGCGCACGGCCCGCCGGAGTCCGAGGCGTCGAGGATCCCGCTGCCGGCGCGCCCGACCGCGACCCAGTGGAAGCCGCCCTTGGCGGCGTCGTCCCTCACGGCCTTCGCGGCGAACACCATCTCGTTCCCGGCGAGCCCGCGCGGGGAGGGGCCGGTCTCGTACCAGACGACCCACGGCACGGTGTCGCCCGGGCCGGTGAAGGCCCCGTCCGGCTCGATGGCGTCGCGGGTGGTGTCGACGTTCAGCGACGCGTCGGTCGCGTTGTCGGATTTCAGGCTGGTGCGGCTCACCCGGGCGATGCCGGTCTGCTGCCAGCAGAAGCCGTTCACGACCGGGCCGTCGCCGGGGGAGAAGCCGGTGCAGGAGGCCTGCCCGGCGGCGGCCTTCACGCCGCGGGACACGAAGATCTGCTCGCGCCGGGTGCCGGCCGGGCCGTCGAGCTCCTGCCATGCGACCCACGGCACCGGGTCCGCGCCGGCGGTCGTCGCGCCACCGAACACCGCGGGGTTCTCGGCCGCGAGGTCGGTGTTGATGTTCAGCGACGGCGCCTTCTGGCCCGCGGTCCGGTCCTGCCCGGCGGGCAGCCAGCGGTTGCCGGCGGCGTCGAAGCGGCTGGCGAGGATCTGGGTCGCCCCGTTGGGGAACGCCGCGGAGTCCTCGTACCAGGCGGCCCACGGCACGGTGCGGCCCGGGCCGGCGAAGTCGATGGACGGGGCCTCGGCGTCCTTGGCGGGGTCCAGGTTCAGCGCGGCGCCGCGCGTGGTCCACACGCCGTTGGCGAACGACCGGGAGAAGACCTGCGCCACGCCCCCGTTCTGCTGCTGGAAGACCGCCCACGGGACGTGGCGCCCGCCGGCGGCCAGCGACCCGCCGGCGACGTCGGCGGCGGCCACCGGGACGGAGGGGTCGATGCCGGCGGCCGGGTCGTCGTTGACCTGGCCCAGCGGGCCGGGCAGCGGCACGACGCTGGCGGCGACCGGGCCGGCGACGGCGAGCGCGGCGATCGCCGTGAGGGCGGCGGCGCGGCGGCGGGTGATGCGCAGGGACATGACGGGCTCCTGGAGAGAGGGTTCGTCCGGCCGCACGGCCGGTGACGCCCTCCCTGGACGCCGGTCCGTCCCGGTCTATTCCACCCGGCGCGAAATGGGCGGGCGGGTGACCGCCGCCGGGCGCAGCTCGGCGAGGCCCTTCTCCCGGAACCGCTCCAGGTAGTCGCGGACGTCCGCGAACGGCAGGTCGACGGCCTCCGCCATCTCCAGCGCCGTCATCGACCCGTCCATCCACCGCAGCAGGTGGTCCACCAGGCGGCCCCACCGCAGGCCCACCGCATCCACGTCGCTGTGGATCGCCGGGTCCGGGCGCTCCGGGTAGAGGTCGTGCTGCGGCGCGGACAGGCACACCAGCCCGTCGAACCGCCGGTGGGCGGTGCAGTCGCGCTCCAGGACGTCCACCACCTCGAGCAGGGCCCGGTACGCCTCGTCGACGTGGCCCATGTCCAGTGAGTCGGGGGTGTCGAGGCTGCTGTGGTACTCCGGGTACGGGTCGAACATGTCGCGGCAGCGGGTGAGCTCGACGAACGGCACCTCGTAGCCGGGCGCCTCCCACACGGTCTCGTCGTTGCCGGCGCCGTCGCGCCAGGCGGCGGTGCGGCCGCCCAGCGGCAGGCGCGGGAGCACGTGCGCGAAGGCCCGGTCCAGGGCGTGGCCGCCCAGGAACGTGGAGGTGGCGACCAGCGGCGCGGGCACGCCGGTCATCTCCACGAACACGCCGCCCATGAGCCGCTCCAGCTCCTCACGGGGGGTCCCGGCGAGCAGGAACACGGTGCCGAGGTGCTCGGGCCCGAACACCAGCCGGTAGCTCCAGCGGGTCCGCCGGCCGCGCAGATGCTGGAACAGGCGGATGAGCGTGGCGACCCCGGACATGCCGTCGTTGGCCTGGCCCGGGTGGCAGGTGTGGCTGTTGAACACGAACGTGCGCGGGTCGTCGCCCTCGTGGTGGGCCACGCCCACCAGCATCTCGCCGGGCTCGTGGGCGATGTCCAGCTCCACCCGGTACGTGCCGGGCCGCAGGTCCCTGTACCGGTCGTACGGGATCGACAGCGCCCAGTCGGCCTCCCACGGGCGGTACTGCCAGCGGCAGTGGAACACGTACGCCCCGGGCCGCGCCGGGTCGGTCACCAGGTGCGGGCGCAGGTCTCCAGGTCCAGGTCGCCGGTGAACGAGCGGGACCCCATGGCGACCACCAGCGGGTGCTCGGCGCCGTCCAGCACCACCTCGCCGTCGCGCAGGATCCGGGCGCGGCGCACGCGGCCCAGGTCGGGGACGCGCCAGCCCAGGTGCTCGCCGCCGCTGGGGAACCGGTGCAGGCGCAGCGGCACCTCCCGGGCGATGCGGGCGAACAGGGCCTCGTCGGCCTCGCCGACGACCGACGCGGGGAATGCGCACAGCTCGCGGGTGAGCTCGAGGATGCGGTGCGGATCGGCCGGGGCGGCGGTGGTGGCGGGCGCGGGTGCGGTGGTGGTCATCGCCCCCGCTCTCGGCATCCCCCGCACCCGGGTTGAGCCCGCCGCCGCGCCGTTCAGGTCGCGCGGGCCGGTGCCGAGAGCGGGGGCATGACACGCACAGGAGTGGTGATCCAGGCACGGATGAGCTCGGAGCGTCTGCCCGGCAAGGTGCTGCGCGCGGTGGGGGACCGCCCCGTGCTGGGGTGCCTGCTGGACCGCCTGGCCCAGGCGGAGCGCGTGGACGCGGTGGTGGTCGCCACCTCCGACCGGCCCGACGACGACCCGGTGGCCGCGTTCGCCGAGGCCGCGGGCATCCCCGTGCACCGCGGCCCCCTGGAGGACGTGCTGGGGCGGTTCGCCGTCGCGGCCCGCGCCGCGGGGCTGGAGCACGTGGTGCGGGTCTCCGGCGACAGCCCGCTGCTGGACCCGGCGCTGGTGGACCTCGCGCTGCGCGGACTCGCCGGAGGGCGCTGGGACGCGGCATCGAACGTGATGGGGGAGCGCACGTACCCGGCGGGGCAGTCGGTGGAGGCGATGACCGCCCGAACCCTGGACCGCCTGGACCAGCGCACCACCGATCCCGCCGACCGCGAGCACGTCACGCCCCTGCTGTACCGCCGTCCCGACCTGTTCCGCGTGCTGCCCATCCGCCGCGCGCCCGCCACCCGGGTCCCGCACCTGGCCGTGGACACGCCGGACGACCTGGCCCGCGTGACCGAGATCGTCGGCCGCATGCGCCGGCCGCAGTGGAGCTACGGGCTGGACGAGCTGCTCGACCTGTCGGACGCCGCGTGAGCCTGGGGGTGGCGGTGGTGGGGCTGGGCGTCGGCGCCCGCCACCTGGAGGCGTACCGCCGCCACGCGCACTGCCGGGTGGTCGCCGTGTGCGACCACGACCGGGCACGCGCTGACGACGCCGCCCGCACCGTGCCGGGCGCGGTGGCGCTCACCGACGCGCTGGAGGCGGTCCGCCACCCCGGCGTGGACGCGGTGTCCATCGCCTCCTACGACGCCGACCACCATGCGCACGCGCTCGCGGCGCTGGAGGCCGGCCGGCACGCATTCGTCGAGAAGCCGCTGTGCACCCGTCCCGCCGAGGTCGCCTCGCTGGCCGCCGCCGCGCGGCCGGGGCTGGTGGTGGCGTCCAACCTGGTGCTGCGCGCCGCCCCGTTCTTCGCGGAGCTGCGGCGCATGGTCGCGGCCGGGGACCTGGGCGACGTGTACGCCGTGGACGGCGACTACATGTACGGGCGCCTGCCCAAGCTCACCGAGGGATGGCGCGGGGCGGACCCGGACTACTCGCCGTTCGCGGGCGGTGCCGTGCACATGGTGGACCTCATGCTGTGGATCACCGGGCAGCGGCCGCAGGCCGTGTCCGCGATCGGCGGCGACGTGTGCGCACGCGGCTCGGCGTACCCGGGCGACGACTTCATCGCGGCGACCTACCGCTTCGCATCCGGGATGGTGGGGCGCATCACCGCGAACTTCGGGAGCGTGACCCGGCACCACCACGTCCTGCGCGTGTTCGGGACCCGGGGCACGGCGATCAGCGACGACGCGGGGGTGCGCATCCACACCCGCCGCGACCCCGGGGGGCCGGTCACCGACCCCGGGCTGTCGCCGCTGCCCGCCGACAAGGGCGCGCTGATCCCCGAGTTCGTGGACGCGTGCCTGGGCCGGCCCACCGGGCTCCCCGGCCTGTCCCACGAACTGGACGTGGTGTCCGCCTGCCTCGCCGCCGACGAGGCGCGCCGCACGGGCGGATGGGTGCCGGTGCCGCGGACGGGGCCGCTCAAGTCCGGTTCCCGTGTGCCGATCAGTGGACGCGTCGCCGGTGCCCCGGCGGGCGCGTGAGCGGGAGGAGAACCGTTGCAGTCAGAGCGCACAAGCGTCACCGAGCGTGCCGAGACCGGCGACCCGATCCCCTTCGGGCGGCCGTGGCTCACCGATGACGAACGCCGTGCCGTGCTGGAGGTCCTCGACAGCCCCATCCTCACCCACGGGCCGCAGTGCGCGGCCTTCGAGGAGGAGTTCGCCGCCTTCATGGGCGGCGGCGTCGAGGCGATCACCGTGACCTCGTGCATGGCCGCCCTGCACCTGGCGTGGCTGGAGCGGGGCATCGGCCCCGGCGACGACGTCCTCGTCGCGGCCCAGACCCACGTCGCCACCGCCCACGCGGTGGAGTGGATGGGCGCCCGGCCCGTGTTCGTGGACTGCGACCCGCGCACCGGCAACGTCACGCCGGAGACGCTCGCGGCGGCCCTCACGCCCGCCACGAAGGCGATCGCCCTGGTGCACTACCTCGGCATCCCGTGCGACATGCCCGCCATCCGGGACTTCGCCGACGCCCACGGCCTGTGGATCGTCGAGGACTGCGCCCTCTCGGTGGGCGCGACCTTCGACGGTGACCACACCGGCACCGTCGGCGACGCCGGCACGTTCAGCTTCTACCCGGTGAAGCACCTCACCACCGGCGAGGGCGGGATGTTCGTGACCCGCCACCCCGAGGTGGCGAAGAAGGTGCGCAAGCTGCGGGCCTTCGGCATCGACCGCAGCCACACCGAGCGCACCGTCCCCGGCATGTACGACGTGCCGGAGCTGGGACTCAACTACCGCATGAGCGAACTGCAGGCGGCCCTGGGCCGCGCCCAGCTCGCCCGCGCCCGCCAGGCGCTCGACATGCGGGCCCGGAACTTCGCGGTGATCCGCGACGCGCTGGCTGGCATCCCGCACGTGCGGATCGTCGACGCGACGGACCCGCGGGCGGTGAACAGCCACTACTGCATGAGCGTCGTGCTGGAGGCGCCCCTGGCGGCGCACCGCGGCGAGCTCATCGCCAAGCTCAACCGGGCCGGGGTGGGGACCTCGATCTACTACCCCCAGCCGGTCCCGAGGATGTCCTACTACCGCGACAAGTACGGCTACGACGCGTCCCGCTGGCCCTGTGCCACCGAGCTGTCCGACGCGTCCGTGGCGCTGCCCGTCGGCCCGCACGTCAGCGAGGCCGACGCCGAGCGCATCGGCAGCACCGTGGCCGCGACCATCAGGGGGCTCCGGTGATCGTCGATCCCATCGCAAACCGCCGCGTCGCCATCATCGGCGGGGCGGGGTTCCTGGGCCACCACCTGGCCCTCGCACTGAAGGAACAGGGCGCCGACGTCTCGATCATCGACAGCCTCCAGGTGAACAACCTGGTGGCCGTGATGGCCGGCGACGGCTACGCCGCCCACCGGGACCTCTACACCCGGATCCTCCAGGAGCGCCTCGACCTGCTGCGCTCGCGCGGCATCCCGGTGCTCATCCAGGACGCCCGCGACTACCACGCGCTGGGGCGCCTCATCGGCGAGTTCAAGCCGCAGGTGGTGGTGCACGCCGCCGCCGTCGCGCACGCCGACCGGTCCAACAAGGACCCGTTCTCCACGTTCGACCACTCGCTGCGGACCCTGGAGAACGCCCTCGACGTGGCCCGCGGCAACGTGGAGCACTTCGTCTACCTGTCCAGCAGCATGGTGTACGGCGACTTCCAGACCGCCGAGGTCACCGAGGACCACCCCCTGGAGCCCATCGGCATCTACGGGGCCCTCAAGGTGGCCGGCGAGAAGATGGTCATCGCCTACAACCAGGTCTTCGACCTGCCGTACACGATCATCCGCCCGTCGGCGCTGTACGGCCCGCGGTGCGTGAGCCGGCGCGTCGGGCAGATCTTCATCGAGAACGCCATCGCCGGGGACCCCATCACCATTTGGGACGGCGGCAGCGACCGCCTGGACTTCACCTACGTGGACGACATCGTGGGGGGCATGATCCTCGCGATGCGCCACAAGGGCAGCATCAACCAGATCTTCAACATGACCTACGGCGCGAGCCGCAGCATCGCGGAGCTCGTGGAGATCATCCGCGAGGAGTTCCCGATGCTGGAGGTCAAGCAGGCGGAGCGCGACCGCCTCATGCCCCGCAGGGGCACCCTCTGCGTCGATCGCGCGCGAGAGATCATCGGGTACGACCCCCGCTGGCCCATCGATCTCGGTATGCCGGAGTACATCGACTGGTACCGGCGTGTCACATCGGAGCCCGCGGTTGCCTACGGTCGTCGAAGCACGGATCGCTGAGGACGGCTGGCTGACCCGCGTGGTCGGCCAGCCCGTCTTCCGCATCAACGAGGGCTGCCCGGCGGGGGAGATCGCCTCCCACGTGGTCGGCGCGGCGGGCGGCAGCCTGTACTTCATCAGGGTGCCCGCGTCGGACACCGAGCGGGTGAGCGAGCTCGCACGCCTGGGATTCGAGGTCGTGGACTGCGGCATCACGCTCTCCCGGGCGCCCGAGCCCGCGGTCGAGGACCCGGCGTCCGTGATCGAGGCCGGCCCGGAGCACGCGGGGCGCGTCGCGATCATCGGCGGCAGCGCGTTCGCGATGTCCCGGTTCCACCTCGATCCTCACATGCACCCCGGTTCCGCCGATGCCATAAAGCGGGAATGGGCGCGCAACTGCGCCACCGGCGGCCGCGGTGTCGCCACCCTCGTCGCCCTTCACGACGGCGAGGTCGCCGGGTTCCTGGCGGTTCTGGCAGCGGGGGAGGACCACGTGATCGACCTGGTGGCCGTTGACGGCCGGTACCGGGGCCTCGGCATCGGCCGGAGCCTGGTGCAGGCGTTCATCGCACGGTTCGGACCCCGCTCGGCCCAGCTGCTCGTGGGCACGCAGGCGGCGAACGTCGCATCCCTGCGGATGTACGAGGCCCTCGGGTTCCGCGTCCAGTCCTCCCACTACGCGATGCACCTCCACACATGAACACTCACTCGAAGCTCCCGGACGACCGCGTGCTGGTCGTCGCCGAGATCGGCAACAACCACGAGGGGGACGTCCACGCCGCCCTCGACCTGGTGCGGGCCGCGGCCTGCGCCGGCTGCGACGCCGTGAAGCTGCAGGTGTTCCGCGCGGAGTCCTTCGTGCGGCCGTCCCAGCCGGAGCGCCTCGCGCAGATGACCGGCTTCCAGATGGCGGACGACGAGATCGAGCAGGTCGTCGCCCTCGCACGGGAACTGGGCCTGCTGGTCATCGCGACGCCCCTGGACCTCCCCAGCCTCGCGCTGGTGGGCCCCATGGTCGACGCCCTCAAGATCGCGTCCGGCGACAACGACCACCTGCCGCTCATCCGGGCGTGCGCCGCGGTCGACGTGCCGCTGGTCATCTCCACGGGCCTCGCCGACCTGGCCACGGTGCGCCGGGCGATCGAGGCCGTGCGCGAGGTCGCCGCCGGCCACGAGGTGTGGCTGCTGCAGTGCACCGCCGCGTACCCGGCGATGCCGGAGGAGGTCAACCTTGGCGCCATCCAGACCATGGCGCGGGAGTTCGGCGTGCCGGTCGGCTACTCGGACCACACCTCCGGGGTGGAGGTCGCGCCGCTGGCGGTCGCCGCCGGCGCCCGGATGATCGAGAAGCACATCACCCTCAGCCACCGCCGGTCCGACTTCCGGGACCACCTCATCAGCGCCGACCCGTCGGAGCTCACCCGCATGGTGTCGCACATCCGCTGGGTGGAGCGCGTGGCCGGCGATGGGATCAAGCGCCCGCTGGACGCCGAAACCCCGCTCATGACGGCGGCGCGTCGCTCGATCGTGGCGGCACAGGACATCCCGCAGGGTGCGATGCTTGAGGAGGCCGACATCACCTGGATGCGGCCCCGCGACGGCCTGCGCCCCGGCGAGGAGTCCCGCATCCTGGGGCGGACCCTCACGCGCACCCGCCACCGCGGGCAGTCGCTGCTGGAGGCCGAAACCGAGTGATTGGGGCATAGCCGATGTGCGGGATCGCCGGGTACATCGGCAGCCGGCAGTTGAGCGACCAGGCCCTGGAAGGTGCCCGGGACGCCCTGGCCTCACGAGGCCCGGACGCCTCGGGCATCCGCCGTTTCCGGACCCCGCAGGGCGGGTTCTGCGACCTGGTCCACACCCGCCTGTCGATCATCGACCTGGACCCGCGGGCGAGCCAGCCGTTCACCCGCAACCAGGGCCCCGGCCACAGCTGGGGCGGCGGCGGGTCGTGGCTCACCTACAACGGCGAGCTGTACGACTACCTGGAGATCCGCGCGGAGCTGGAGGAGGAGGGCGAGCGGTTCGCCACCACCTCCGACACCGAGGTGCTGGCCTGCGCGATCGACCGGTGGGGGTGGGACGCCCTCGACCGCTTCGAGGGCATGTGGGCGTTCGGCCGCTACGACGAGGCCGCCGGCGAGCTGGTGCTGTGCCGCGACCGGTTCGGCGAGAAGCCCCTGTTCATCCACCGCGCGACCGACGGCCTGTACTTCGCGTCCGAGCCGAAGGCGCTGTTCGCGATGCTGGGCCGCACCCTGCCGCCCAACATGCGGCACCTCGCCCGGTTCCTGGTGAACGGCTACAAGGCGCTGAACAAGGGCGGGGAGACGTTCTTCGAGGGCGTCGCCCAGGTCCCGCCCGCCACCATGCTCACCGCGACGTCCGACGGCCCGGAGCGCGTCCGCACCTACTGGGACCCGCGCCTCGGCATCGACGAGGGCATGGAGTACCCGGAGGCCGTGGCCGCCGTCCGTGACCGGCTGGTGCGGTCCGTCGAGCTGCGCATGCGCGCCGACGTGCCGCTGGCGTTCTGCCTGTCCGGCGGCGTCGACTCCGTGTCGCTCATCAGCATCGCCGCCCACGAGCTGGGGCACGACGTCCACGGGTTCACGATCGTGAACACGGACGCCCGGTACGAGGAGGCGGACATGATCGCGGTCGCCGTGGAGCACCTGGGCGTGCGCCACACCGAGGTGCCGCTGTCGACCGCCGGGTTCCTCGACCGCCTGCGCCGCCAGGTCGCCGAGCACGACGCCCCCATCGTCACCATCACGTACTACGCGCACCGCCTGCTGATGGAGGCGATCCGCGACGCCGGCTACAAGATCTCGATCTCCGGCACCGCCGCCGACGAGCTGTTCACCGGCTACTACGACCACCACGTCGCCTACCTGGCGATGATCCGCCAGGACGCCGAGCTGCACGCCGCCTCGCTCGCGGCCTGGACCGAGCACGTGAAGCCCATCGTGCGGAACCCGTACCTGTCCGACCCGGAGCTGTTCGTCCGGGACCCGGCCTTCCGGGACCACATCTACCTCAAGAACGACGAGTTCGCGGCCCGGCTGCGCGTGCCGTTCCACGAGGAGTTCTCGGAGCGGGACTTCGGCGCCGGACCGGACGTGCTCCGCACCCGGATGCTCAACGAGCTGTTCCACGAGTCCGTCCCCGTGATCCTCGCCGAGGACGACCTCAACGCGATGGCCGTGTCCATCGAGAACCGCAGCCCGTTCCTGGACCGCGGCCTCGCCGAGCTCACGTGGACGATCCCCACGCGCCATCTGGTGCAGAAGGGCCGCGCCAAGGCGGTCCTGCGTGACGCGATGCGCGGCATCGCCCCGCAGCCGATCCTCGACAACCGCCGCAAGGTGGGCTTCAACGCCCCGCTGGAGGACCTGCTGGACCTCGACGACGCCGAGGTCCGCGCCGAGCTGCTCTCCGACTCACCGGTGTGGGACCTCGTGAGGCGCGAGTCGATCGAGGACCTGCTGAAGGAGCGCAACCTCCCGAACAGCGAGTCCAAGTTCCTGTTCAGCCTCCTGGGAACCAAGATGTTCCTGGAGCACTGCTCCGCCTGAGCCGGTCACACCGGGGCGACAGCCCCGGTGGTGCTGTGCGGACGTGCGATCGCGGCTCCCAGCAGGGCGAGCGCCGCGGGCAGGAAGTAGGGGCCGAGGAGCATCGCGAGCAGGACGCATGCGATGCAGAGCAGCGTCGCCAGGCCGATCGCAGCCGCGCGGGCGCGCCGCACGGCGCAGATGACCGCGGCGATCGCCAGCCCGACGGCGGACCAAAGGAGGGCGATGCCGCCCAGGTGGAACATCCCCGCGAAGGCGATGAGAGGGGTGATCCAGAGCACCGCCGCCAGAACGATCAACCGTCGGCTCATGGGCTTACGATATTCCGCGCCCGGCATCGCGTCGAGGGGCTGGTGCGAGCGCTGGCCCACCCCCCGCGTTGCGTCGTTCAGGGCCGCTCCCAGGGCTCCTCGGCGATCATCGCCACCGTGCCCGCATCCGCCCAGCTGACCTCGGCATCCGTCTGCGGCCTCGCCGCGTACTCCTCCACGATCCGCCGGCCCACCGCCGCGCGCTTGCGCCGGTCCATGCGCCCGACGGTCGCACTCCAAAAGCGCTTCAAGATCGCGATCACGCGTCGAGCATACGGTCGTCCGGCACGGGCCGTCACGCGGCCGAGCAGTCGATGATCTGGGCCCCGTGACCATGTGACCGCGCCAGCCGGCGGTCGGTCGTGAGCAACGGCGCGTCGAGCAGCTCGGCCAATGCCAGGTACGCCGCGTCAGATGCGGTGTGGGTCGCCCGCAGGTCCCAGACCCGCACCGCCAGGATCGCTGAGGGAAACACCAGGTACGGAGGGTTGCGGAGCGCCCGGATCACATCGTCATCCCATGCGGCACGCCGGGCGCGTTCGGCGCGGCGAAGGCCGCTGAGGACCTCCAGCGGCGTCGCATCGAGCACGTAGACGTCCTCCGATTCGACGAGCCGCTCGGCCACGGCTTCCCGCTTCGGTCCCGGCAGCAACAGGTCGACCCACGCGGAGGCGTCCAGCACCATCACGGGAAGTGGCGCTCCCACTTCTCGTCCATCTCCTCACGCGCCAGCCGGATCGCCTCCGCGCCGGAGATCGGCGAGTCCAGTCTCAGTCCGCGAACCAACTCCAGGTACTCCTTCATGGTGGGCCGTCCGGCGAGCCTGCCGAGCTCCGTGCGCAGGTAGTCCGACAGGCTCACTCCCTGCAGCGCCGCCTTCGCCTTCAGCCGTCTGACCGTGTCCTCGGGCACGTCACGAATCTGCACGATGGGCATCGCACGACTCCAGATCGAAGTGCATGAATTTTGCATGCAGAGTGTCGCAGGACGCGCGCGCCGCGTCCATCGGCGGCGTCAGGTGCCGACGATCTCCCGGCGGCGGGCGGCGATGAGCGCCTCCACCAGCTCGGTGGGGAGCGGCGTGTCGAGCGGGAACCGCAGCGCGCCCTTCGACGTGGCGTACCCCGCGGTGAGATCCCCGACCGCGCCGAGCACGGAGCCGCTGTGGGGGAGGTAGCTCAGATGCTTCGTGAACGCGGCGAAGCCGGCGACGGCCTTTCCCCTGACGCGGAAGGCGGGCGCGCCGTAGGCCAGGCCCTCCTCGGCCTCGGGCAGCAACTCCAGGATCGTCCGGCGCAGCGCCTCCAGCGTGCTCCGGCCGGGTTCGTCCACGCCGGCCAGGTAGTCGTCGATCTCCCGCGCGCTCACCGCGAGCAGTGTCGGCCGGGCGCGGGCGGGCGTCAACGTGCCGCCCAGGCGCTCCCGGAGGCCGGCGGCCATCACCGCGATCGTCGCCCAGTCGAACAGGCCGATGAGCGGCCCGGCGACCGGCATGAGCCGCCCCGCGGTGTTGCGGGTCATGCGCACCCGCATGTGGAGGCGGGACCCATCACCGTGCGGATCGAGCGCCATCGCCCAGGTGAGGTCCAGGGCCCGCGGCGGCAGCGGGTCGTCCCGCTCCGGCCACCGCCAGCCCAGGGCGGGATCCCGGACGGTGCGCATCACCACCGCCCGCTCCGGGTCGAGGTGGGTCACGCGGAACACCGGGTCCCCGGGCCCGTAGTCCGGCACCTCGTCGCCCACCGTCAGGCCTTGGAAGGCCGGGTCGATCTCGCGCAGGGGCCGCCGGGCCTCTGGGACGAGCCACTCCAGCCCGCGCGGCAGGTACCAGCCCGCCCGGCCCTTGCCGAGCTGCACCAGCCACGGCCAGACCGCCTCCGGCGGTGCGGGCAGCGTCACCACGCGGTCCATCACGGCCCGCGGCCGGGGGATCAGCTCGTCGCCCGGCAGATGGCGGACGAGGTCCCTGTCCGACGCGCCCGACCGCCGGCCGAGCCGCGAGCAACCGGCACCCAGCAGGGCGCCGGCCGCCACGGCCCCGGCGGGACGGATCAGGCCCGTGTGTTGCCCCAGGTCTCGTCGTGGACGAGCGTCTTCCAGGTGCGGAAGGTCTTCTGCATCGCCGGGGCGACACCCTCGGGGAACGACTCGGGGTACCCGAGCGGCGTGAGGATCACCGGGTCCACCTCGGCGGGCAGGCCCAGGATCTCCCGCAGGCGGTCCTTCTCGAACCGCTGGAACGCGGTGGTGGGAACCGAGCCGATGCCCTCGGCCCGGGCGGCGAGGAACAGGTTCTCCATCGCGAACGCCACGGAGATGACGTCGTCCTCGTGCCCGCCGGCGCGCATCGACTCCGGGTAGTTGTCGCGCGGCACCACCAGGCCGAACACCCACGCCGGCACGTTGCGGTAGCTCGGCAGGAGCTTCTCGGCGGTCTGGCGGCCCCACTCGGCCTTCTCCTCCTCGGACACGCCGTCCTTCCACGGGCGCATCTCGCGGAAGTACCGCGCGCCGCCGTCGATCACGAACTCGGCGACCTTCGCCCGGCGCTCCGCGTCGCGCACCACCAGGATGCTCCACGCCTGCGCGCCGCTGCCGGTGGGCGCGCGCAGCGCCAGCCGCAGCAGGTGGTCAAGGGTCTCGTCCGGGATCGGCCGGTCGGTGTAGTTGCGCACCGCGCGGCGCTTGCGGATGGCCTCGACGACGTCCATGTGCGTACCTCGGGTCGGGGTTGCTGAGGGTCAGGCGGTGGCGCCGGCGGTCTCGGCGACCGGCTGGAAGTCCAGCTCGGTGACGATCTCGATGGCGGCGGCCACGGACCGGGCGTTGGGGCAGTGGTGCGCGTGGATGGTGTTGCACCGCTCGGCGGCCTCGCGCTGCCCCTCCTCGGCCCTGAGGTGGTACGTCACGGTGATCTTGCGCAGGCGCAGGACCCCGTCCGGGTCCACCACGACCTCACCGTCGGCGTCGCAGGTGAGGCTGTCGCCGTCGGCCTTGATGCCGCGGGCCTTCAGCGTGCCGCCGAACGTCCCGATGAGGCAGCCCGCCACGGACGCCACCAGGTAGTCCAGGGTGCCCGGGTGCTCCGGCACCGTGCCCGGCGCGAAGCCGTAGTGCTCGCCCTGCCAGCCGGGGGTGCCGAACGTGACCGGGGTGCCGGTCATGTGCAGCATCGCCTTGCGGATGGGCGGGTTCTCCCGCGTGAGGCTCACGTGGATGTGGTGCACGGTCTCTTCGGCCATGCGTCCTCCCTGGGTCGGTCGGTGGTGGGCGGCTCTGAGCCTAATTTCCCGGCGCGCGCGGCGGCCACTCCTACCGCTCGTACGCCTCCAGCGGCCGGTCGATGTGCTCGCCGGTCTGCACGCGCCACAGCGCGGCGTACAGGCCGCCCGTGGCGACGAGCTCGTCGTGGGTCCCCTCCTCCGCGATGCGCCCGTGCTCCAGCACGTGGATGCGGTGCGCGTTCCGGACGGTCGAGAGCCGGTGCGCGATCACGATGGTGGTGCGGCCCTGGGCGACGGTCTCCATGGATCGCTGGATGGCGGCCTCCGTCTCGTTGTCCACCGAGCTGGTGGCCTCGTCGAGTACCAGGATCTCGGGGTCGCGCAGGATCGCCCGGGCGATGGACAGGCGCTGGCGCTGGCCGCCCGAGAGCTTCTGCCCGCGCTCGCCCACCAGGGTGTCGTACCCCTCGGGAAGGGCGCTGACGAAGTCGTGGGCCTCGGCCAGGGTGGCGGCCCGTTCGATCTCCTCGCGGGTGGCGTCGGTGCGGCCGTAGGCGATGTTCTCGGCGACGGTGCCGTCGAACAGGAACACGTCCTGGCTCACCAGGCCGATCGCGCCGCGCAGCGAGGTGAACGTGAGGTCGCGGATGTCCTCGCCGTCCACCGTCACGCGGCCCGCGGTGGGCTCGTAGAACCGCAGCAGGAGCTTCACGATGGTGCTCTTGCCGGACCCCGTGAGGCCCACCACCGCGTGGGTCTCGCCGGCCGGGATGTCCAGGTCGATGCCGTGCAGCACGGGCACGTCGTTGGAGTAGGCGAACTCCACGCCCTCGAACCGCACCGCGCCGCGCACCGGTGCCGGCAGGTCGCGCGCGCCCGGGGTGATGGCGGGCTCCACGTCCAGCAGGTCGAGGATGCGCCGGGTGCTGGCCATGCCGCGCTGGTACAGGTCGAAGGTCTCCCCCAGGCGGGTGAGCGGCCACAGCAGGCGCTGGGTCATGAACACCAGCACCGAGAACAGGCCCACCTCGAGGTTGCCGTTCAGGGCCGCGTACCCGCCGATGAGCAGGGTGCAGGTGAAGCCGGCGAGGATCGCCATCCGGATGAGCGGGACGAACGCGGAGCTGAAGGCGATGGCCCGGCGGTTCGCCTCCCGGTACGCGTCGCTCTCGACCGCGATGCGGGCGCTCTCGGTGTCCTCGGCGGTGAACGCCTTGATGGTGGCGACGCCGCCCAGGTTGTTCGCGAGCATGCCGTTGAGCATCCCCACCCGGTCGCGCACGTCCTTGTACTTGGGTTGCAGCCGCCGCTGGTAGAGGAGCGACGCCCAGATGATGAGCGGGATGGGCAGGAAGGCCACCAGCGCCAGCAGCGGCGAGGAGAACACGAACACCAGGCCCACCAGCACCACGTTGAGCGCCGTGGTGATGATGGTGTTGGCGCCCACGTCGAGGAACCGCTCCAGCTGGTTCACGTCGTCGTTGATGACCGACATGAGGCCACCGGTGGAGCGGTCCTCGAAGTACGCCAGCTCGAGCCGCTGGACGTGCCCGTAGGTGGTCATGCGCAGCTCGTGCTCCACGGTCTGGGCGAGGTTGCGCCAGGCCACGGCGGCCGCCCACTCGGTGACCGACTCCAGGATCCAGATGACGGCGTTGAGGACGCCGAGCAGCACGAGCTGGTGCCACTTGTCGTCGATGCCCGTGATGTCGGCGACGAGGCTGCGGTCGGTGCGGACCACGACGTCCACGGCGGCGCCGATGAGCAGCTCGGGGGCGACGTCGAACACCTTGTTGAGGCTCGACATGACCGTCGCCCAGATCACCCTGGGGCGGTGGTGGGCGGCGACGTCCCAGAGGCGTCGCAGGGGGTGGATCTCGTCGCGCGCGGCGGGGCTGGTCTCGGGCATCGCGGGAGTGTATTCGCGGCCCCGTGAGCGGGCCCGGCGGTGCCAGACTGCCGGGATGCGCATCACCCCCGTCTCACCGCACGACCCCGCCGTGCTGGCGCTGCTGGCCGCCTCCGACGCCTACCACGAGGCCCTGTACCCGGCGGAGAGCAACCACCTGGAGGACCCGGACGACCTCGACCGTCCGAACGTCGCCCTGTTCGGCGGGTTCGTGGACGGCACGCTGGCGGCGATCGGCGCGATCAAGCTGGTGGACGGCGACGTGCGGTACGCCGAGGTCAAGCGCGTATGGGTCGACCCCGCGCACCGGGGCGGCGGCCGGTCGAAGCTCGTGATGGCGCACCTGGAGGACGAGGCCCGGGCCCGCGGCGCCGCGGTGGCGCGCCTGGAGACGGGGATCAGCCAGCCGGAGGCGATCGGCCTGTACCGGCGGCTCGGGTACGCCGAGCGCCCGCCGTTCGGGGACTACCTGCCGGACCCGCTGAGCATCTTCATGGAGAAGCCGCTGGCGGGCTGAACCGGCGCATCGCGCGGGCGGTCGCGGCGGCCTCACCGCCCAGCGACTCCAGCCCCTCGATGGCGCCGTCCCGGTCCTCCGGCGGGCGGTTCTGGCCGAGCTTGAACTTCGCCTCCAGGCGATCCACCCGCAGCTCCAGCCCCACCACCGCGCCCGCAAGCCGTCCCGTGAACCCGGCGGGCGCGTCGCCGACGCGCCAGGGTTCCGGCATCGACGCCTCCATCCGGTCGGTGAGGCGCTCCAGGTGGTGCCGCACCCACGACGCGTCGTCGATGAAGCGGATGCGGCCGTGCACGTGGACCACGGCGTAGTTCCAGGTGGGCACGACCATGCCGTGCTCGCGCTTGGACGGATACCAACCCGGTGAGACGTATGCCCTGGGGCCCGTGAACACGGCGAGCGCGCCGCCGGTGTCGCCCTCGCGCCACACGGGGTTCGCCCGGGCCACGTGGCCCTGCAGCAGGAGCCCCTCGCCGTGGTCCTCCGCCAGCAGGGGGACGGGGTCGGCGACCGGCCCGTCCGCGCGCGGCACCACCAGCGTCGCCAGCGGGTGCTCGCGGATGAGCTCGAGCGCCGCGGCGTCGTCCGCGGCGAAGTGGCCCGGCACGAACATCAGGCCACGGCCCACCGCAGCGGCACCAGCATCTCCTCCGGGGTGAGGGAGCCGTGGCGGCTCACCAGCGCCGACCCCCGGTACCCGGGGTCGGTGAGGGCGGTGTTCCCGCGCGCCACCAGGGCCACCTCGCCCAGGCGGGCCCGCGCGGCGGGGATGACCTCGGGCCCCAGCCAGCCCTCGTCCAGCACGCGCTCCACGGGGACCACCCACGCACGGTCGCCATGCGCCGCCCGGGCCGCCGCCAGCACGTCCGCGGCGCGGTCCGCCGGGCAGTGCAGCCACGCGAATCGGGCCTCGCCACTGAGGGATGTGCACATGGCGCGCACGTCCTCGGCGATCTCGACCTCGTGGCCGGCGGTGGCCACGTGCCCGTGGTCGGCGGTCACCACGACGGCGGTTCCCGCGGGGGCGGCGTCCAGGATCCCCGCCACCAGCCGGTCCACGAACGCCAGCTCGGCGTCGTACTCCGCGCCGTGGCCGTGGATGTGGGCGACGTTGTCGATGCCGTCCCAGTACGCGTAGACGAACGGCTCGCCGGCCCGCAGGGCCTCGCCCGCCAGCACCGGGATGACGGCCGGCGTGGCGTACCAGGCGATCCGGGCGCCGCGCAGCTGGGCGCGGGTGAAGCCGCTGTCGCGGAACAGCAGCTTGTTCACCACGGCGGGGGAGGTGCCGAGGAACGGCTCGACGACCTGGGTCTCCTCCGGCACCACGGCCTCTCGGGCGTCCACGCCGTCGAGGGTCCACCGGATGGGGCTCATGATGCCGCCGCCCGGCTGGTGCATGCGGTACCCGATGAGCCCGTGGCTCCCGGGCGGCGCGGCGGTGACGATGGCGGTGAGGGCCGCCGCGGTGGTGGAGGGGGCGACGGTGGTGAGCTGCGCGCCGGCCATCGCCGTGAGCACCGGGGCCACGTGGGGACGTGCGGTGAGCTGCCGCTCGCCCAGGCCGTCGACCACCAGCAGCACCCGCCGGGGCGCGTCCAGCACCTCGGGCGGCAGGATCCCCGTCACCGGCCCGCGCCGCTCGAGGAGGGCGGGGACGACGTTCACGACGCACGCGCCGCGGTGGTCGGGCAGGAGGGGGACGTCCACACGGGTCAGCCTAGGGGCGCCCCCGGCCGTCGGGCGTCACGGCCGGGCGGGGCGCAGCTCCAGGTAGCCGGGGCCGCGCCGGATCACGAACGGCCCGATCCGGGTCTGCTCGGGGGGCTCTCCGGGGCGGGCGGGCGTGGCGCGCCGGGCGAGCCCGCGGATGCGCTCGACCGCGGCGTCCACGTGCGCGATGCCGTTGTTGGTGCGCTGCGCGAGCTCGGCGACCGGCGCGACCCGCTCCACCACCCGGTCGCCACCGGCGACCTGCAGCAGCAGGGACCCCGCGCCGCCGGCCGCGCTCACGATCGCGCAGCCGATGAGCAGCCACCTCCTCCAGCGCGGCTGCACCTCGCGCACCCGCACCACCCGGTCTGCGGCGGGCGGGTCGGGATGCAGGGGCGGCAGGCCGCCCGCGGGGCGGGCGGGCCGCGGGGTGAGCGGCGGCAGGCCGGAGCCGGCGGCGCCGCCGGAGGGAGCGCTCATGGCACCCCTCCCGACAGCGCCCCCCGGCGCCGGGTTACGCCGCCCGGACGGTCAAACCGCCGAATCCAGCAGCGTCTCGAGGTCCAGCAGCACCACCAGCCGGTCGCCGAGCACCAGCACCCCGCTCACGTAGTCGCCGCAGCCCACCGCGCTGGGGGCGGGGCGGTACTCGCCCTCGCCGGCCTGCAGCACCTCGGACACGCCGTCCACGGTGAGGCCCACGGGCTCGCGGCCCGGCAGGTCGAGGACCACGATGTCCTGGTTCGCGCCCGGCGCGCCGGGGAACCCAGCCGCTCGCGGAGGTCCACGACCATCACGACCTCGCCGCGCAGGTCCGGCGCCCTGGACGTGCCGGGGCTGGCCCGGCATGGGCCGCGGCTCCCGCCACCGCACGATCTCCCGCACCGAGTTGATCGGCACGGCGTACTGCTCGCGGTCGAGCAGCAGCACGACGTGCTGTGTGGTCTCCGGCGGGCTGAGGGTCGCCATCTGAGGGCCTCCGTGCATGCGGTGTGTCCACCTCATGCATCGGCGGGGTGCCGCGCGCGCGACACCCGCAGTAGATCAGCCCAGGCGGCGCGCCACCACGTGGCACCACGGCTGCAGCAGGGACCCGCGCACCGACAGCCGGCCCTCGGGCGAGGGGACGGTGTAGGTGACGTTGCGGTCGTCCGCCGGCCGCTCCAGGTCGAACGGCATGTGGAACGGGCGGAACGCGACCTCGCCGAACCCGGCGGCCTCGAGGATCCCGCGGGTCTGCGAGAAGGGCCGGGTCACGAGCGAGAGGCCGTCGGGGTGCTCGGGCGTGTACTCGCGCATCACGAGTTCCTGCTCGAACGGGTGAAACCAGTCGAACACCACCAGGGCGCCGCCGGGCGCCACCAGGCCGGAGAGGCCGCGGACGCACTCGGCGAACTGCTCCCGCTCGAACCGGTGCAGGACGGCGTTCACGGTCACCACGTCGTGGGCGGGGCCGTCGGGGAGGTCGCGGAGGTCCATCACCCGGAAGTCCATGCCGGCGAGCTCCGGGTCGGCGCGGCAGGTGTCCATGAGCTCCGGGAAGACGTCGCTGCCGGAGAGCCGCAGGCCCGGCATCGCCCGGCGCAGGTGGCGCAGCAGGTTGCCGTTGCAGCACCCCACGTCCAGCAGGGACGCACCGCCGGAGCGCTCCCCGAGCAGGTCCCGGATGATCCCGATGAGCACCCGGTCGCTCTCCCGGGGCTCCTCGGCGTAGGCGCGCTGGTAGTCGACGTAGGCGCCGACCACGTAGTCGCGGGGTGCGGTGTCGGTGCTCATGCGATCGCCTCCTGGTGGTCGTAAACCATGCGCATCTCGCCGGTGGGGCCGTCGGTGGGGATCTCCCCGGGACGGAAGGCGGGCGGCTCCTCCAGCAGGAACCAGCGGTCCCCGTGCAGGTGCTCGAACGTGAGGTCCAGGTACGCCCGTGCGCGGCACGCCCACACGACGCCACGGCCGAGCCTCGCCATGCGGGCCGCGCCCGCCTCCAGCAGCATCGGCTTCACCTTCGTGGGCACGTTGCTGATCCGGAAGTCCAGGTACCGGACGCTCATGGTGAACGGCCCCGGCACCTCCCGGCCCCCGCTCATCACGGTGCCCGAGTACATCTTCGTGTACTGGTAGGGCACGCCGTACATGCGCTCCACGAAGTGGTTGAACGTGGTCCCGCCGTGCAGCGGGCCCAGGCCGTAGGAGCAGATCCACGCGTCGGCGCGGTGCAGCCGGCCCCACGGGGACTCGTACCCGAAGCCGTCGTAGTGCGGGCCGCCGCAGAGCTCCTCGGCGCGGGCGCCCAGGCCGGTGACCGACACGATGGGGTGCATGGAGCGCACCGCTCCGGGGCGGGTGCGGATGTACTCCGAGAGGGTGTCGGTGCGGGACGGGCTGTCCTCGCGCACGTAGGTGGTGTTCCACCTGCCGTAGTCCTCGAACGCCGTGCAGCACGTGACGGTGCCGGACGACCCGACGGCCGCGCGCAGGGCGTCCAGGTGGAAGCCGCACAGGCCGTCGCGGGTCATGGGCGCGTCGACCGGGCCGATGCGCAGGAGGTCGCTCTGGACGTGCAGCACGTCGCCCTCGCCCACCCCGATCTCTGCGAGCGCGGAGGCGACCTCGTCGGCGGTGACGCGTCGCATCAGGCCGCGGGCGCGCCGACCAGGCGGTCGAGCAGCACGGGCACGCGGAAGGCGCCCAGCTCAACCAGGTCGGCGTCCTCCGGGAAGGTCACGCCGGTGAGGTCCTCCAGCTCCATCAGGAAGACCATCGCGTCGAGGGAGTCGAGGACGCCCTCCTCCACCAGGTCGGTGCCGGGGGTGATGTCGGCGGGCGTCTTGCGGGCCCGCTCCACTGCGGTGCGGATCGCCCCGAGGGCGGCGTCACGGTCCATCAGCACTCCTTGCGGCTGGGCACTGCGGCGGTCATGCGGCGCGGACCCCGGCGGCGGCCTCCCGGCCGAGCGCCATGAGGTTGCGGGCGGCGTCGGCGTGGCCCGGGTCGATCGCCAGGACGGCGCGCAGCAGGCTGCGGGCGTCGTCGGGGCTCCCCAGTGCGTTGCTGACCACGGCCAGGTCGTTCAGCAGCTCCAGGTCCAGCGAGTTGCCCACCGCCTGCACCAGCAGGTCCTTGGCGAGCGGCAGCTGGCCGCTCTCCGCGCACGCGACGGCCGCGGCGTGGAGGGCCTTGGGGTCCTTGGTGAGGCCGGGGACGACGGGGGCCGGGCCGGTGTCGGGGATCACGACCCGCCGGGGCGCCTCCGCGAAGGCCCGCAGCATCGCCGGGACGTCGAGTGGCCCGCCGATGAACCGGTTGCACCAGTCCTGCTGGAGCTCCACGTCGGCGGCGGCCGCCCGGCACAGGTCCCACAGGTCACCGTGGTCGGCGTCGAACGGGTAGCGCACGTAGTCTGCGTAGCGGTCGAGGTTCACCGCGCTGTGGGTGAGCTCGTCGTTCTTCGCCCAGTCGGACCGCCACGTCACCACCGGGGCGCCACGGGCCACCGCGAGGCACATGAACGTGCCCTTGGGGGCGACGACGACGTCTGCGGCGTCGATCTGGGCCAGCATGCCCTCGAAGTCGGTGAGGTGCCCCGGCAGGAACTCGACGCCCGGCGCCTCCCAGATCGCGTTCTCCTCCAGCGATCCCAGGTGCCGCACCCGGATCTTCGCCGGGATCTCCAGCAGGCGCTCGTACATCGGCGCGTTCCACCCGCATTCCCACGGGGGGTGCATGGGCGCGAACAGGACGTTCACCGGGTCCGGGCAGGTCCGCCGGGGACGCAGCTCGCACAGGGTCCAGCCCACGTCGTAGACGGGGTGGTGGTAGCCGAAGCGGCGGGCGACCTCGATGTGGCCGGGGCCGTTGACCAGCGCCCCGGACAGCAGCGGGGAGATGGGCGAGAGCCCGTCCCAGCGCGCCATGAGGGTCTGCTCGCCGCCGTGCGGGTAGAGGAAGGCCTTCCCGCCGGCCTCCACGCACGCCTCCATGAACGGGATGCGGCCGTGGAAGGGCACGTCGTGGTCCACCAGCAGCACGTCCGCGTTGGCGGGGTGGTCGACGATCGCGCACCCGGCCTCGGCCAGGGCCCGCTGGATCACCCAGGACTTGCCCTGGTGGTCCAGGAGCATCACCCGCGGGGCGTCGGACGACATCTGATTCCCTCCGCACGTACGAAACCGGCTCGCACGCGATCGGCATGGGGACGGCGGTTCTTGAGCGGCGGGCGGCCCGCGTCAGGCCCGGCGCAGCACTCGCCCGAGCCACCCCGCCACCAGCAGGATCGCCACGCCGCTCGCGACGAAGACCACGCGTGGCGAGAAGAACTCCAGGGCCAGCGCGGCGATGCCGAGCGCGGCGATCTGGCCCGCCTGGGCGGCCGTGCCGATGAGGCCGAACACCCGGCCCAGCATCGCCCGCGGCACGTGCTCCTGCAGGTGGGTGTCGGACGCGACGTTCTGGATCGCATTGCCGACGCCGCCCACGCCCTGGCCCACGGCGCCCACCGGGAGGTTCGGGGCGAGGCCGGTGACGGCGTTGCCCACGCCGGACAGCGCGATGGCGGCGATGGACAGGTTTACGGCGTCGAGGTTGCGCCGCCATGCCGCGAGCACCGCCGAGGTGAGCAGCATGCCCCCGCCGAACGCGGCGACCAGCAGGCCGTAGCCGCCGGGGCCGGCGTCCAGCACCTCCCGGGCCACGAACACCAGGGCCACGTTGTCGATCCCGGCCAGCGCGACGATCGCGAAGATCGCGATCACCCAGGCGCGCACGATGCGCGATCCGCGGGCGTACGCCAGGCCCCCGCGCACCGACGCGCCGAACGACTCGCCGTCGCCGTCCGGGTGGGGGTGCAGGCGCGGCACCCACCTCAGCAGCGCGGCGGACACCAGGAAGCTCCCGGCGTCCACCAGCAGCGCGCCGCGCACGCCGGCCGTGGCCACCAGCAGGCCGCCCAGCAGGCCGCCCAGCGCGAGGTCGAGGTTGTGGGCGAGGCTCAGGAGGGCGTTCGCCGACATCCGCTGGTCGTCGGCGACCAGCGCCGGCACCGCGCTGCGGCCCGCCGGCGTGAACAGCGTCACCAGTCCCGACATCCCGGCCACCAGCACCAGCACCACCGGGAACGGGGGCAGGGTGAGGGCGATGACGCCCACGAGCGCCATCTGCCCGAGCTCGCACGCCCGCATGAGGGCGCGCTGCTCCACCCGGTCCACCAGCGCCCCGGCGACGGGTCCCAGGAAGCGCGGGGCCGCCTGGGCGAACAGCAGCAGGCTCACGCCGAGCGGGCCGTGGGCGTCCGCGGCGAGCACCACCAGCGCGACCGACGCCGCCCCGTCCCCCGCGAACGAGATGACCCGCGACGCCCACAGCGCGCGGAACGCCGGGTTCCGCACCAGGACCGGAGGGAGCCGCATCGGCGGATCCTGGCATCCGCCTCGGGCTGACCGCCTTCCGGCACGCATCCGGGGCTCAGACGACGCGTGGCGTTCGCCGATGTACACACATCGGATGTACGGTGACGGCATGGAGTGGACGCGATGACCAGCAGGGCGACGAACGGCCGCGATCACCGCCTCGGCGTGCGGATCACCGAGCGCGAGCGAGCGTTGCTGCGGGAGGCGAGCACGGCGGAAGGCACCACGGTCTCGGAGTTCGTGCTCCGGCACGCCACCCGAGCGGCCGAGCGGGTGCTCGCCGACCGGCGCGAGTTCACCCTTGCGGCGGACCGCTGGGAGGCATTCACCGCGGCCCTCGACGCGCCTCCGAAGGACGTGCCCGGGCTGCGGGAGCTGCTCGCTCGCCAGACGGTGCTCGACGGGGAGTGACGGCGCGATACGGGCCGGTCGAGCCCCTGCACCGGGGCCACCGCACCGCCGGTTTCGACTGCGGGCAGGATGCCGAGACCGAATGGCTGCGGGAGCACGCCCTCCAGGCGCACCGGGCGGGCACGAGCCGCGTGTACGTGACGTGCCCGGCGGGCGACGACCGGGTCGCGGGGTATCACGCGCTGGCGGCCGGCGCGGTGCGGGCGGATGACGTGCCCGCGCGGGTGGGGCGCGGGACGGGGCGGCATCCGATCCCCGTGATCGTCCTCACTCGGCTGGGCGTGGACCGCCCGCACCAGGGGCATGGGCTCGGGCGGGCGCTACTGGTCGATGCACTCAGGCGCGCCGCGGCCGCCGCGGACACGATCGGCGTGCGCGCCGTCCTCATCCACTGCGAGGACGAGGCGGCCAGGGCCTTCTACGTCCGGCAGGCCGCGTTCGAGGACAGCCCCACCGACCCGCTGCACCTCATGCTGCTGATGAAGGACCTGCGGGCCGCCCTGGGCTGATCAGGCGACGGCCATGCCGCCCGCCAGGCGGGCGCGCAGACCGTCGACCTCGCGGAGCCACAGCTCCAGGTTCACCAGCTGCCACAGGAACATCATGTGGTTCTCGCGCGGCTGGCCGGTGAGGACGATCTGCTCGTGCTCGTCGGCGATCCGGTCGACCTCCTCCGGGATGTAGACCCCGCGGTCCCGGAACGCCCGGGAGGCGATGAGGTCCATCAGGGGGTCGCGGTTGTCGCCGCTGAACCAGATGTGGGCGGGCGCGTTCCAGCCGGTCTTGGCGATGCGGGTGCGGGTCTCCTCGGGGAGGATCCCGCGCATCGCCTCCCGCAGCAGGCGCTTGGTGACCCCGTCGCGGATCTTCATGCGGCCCGGCACCCGGAACATGAGCTCCGCCAGGCGGTGGTCCAGGAACGGGTGGAACCGCTCGATCCCCAGCGGGGACAGGTTGCGGTCCTCCGCGCGCAGGCAGCACGGCATGGTCTCGCGCGTGAGGTCCTGCCAGGTGCGGTTCTTCAGCAGCGTCCCGAACGGGTGCTCCATCACCGGCCGGTACGCGGCCAGGTCGAACAGCGACGGGTCGACGGTGTGCACGTACCGGCCCAGGCGTCCCAGGTCGGGCAGCACGTGACCGCGGTGCGCCGGGTCGGCGATGCGGGCCACCATCGCCCGGGCGACGTCGGCGTCCTTCCGGAACACCGGGTGGTCGTGGTACCGCGCCCAGCCGGCCACCTCCGCCTCATAGGTGGCGGTGTCGCCCTCCGCGAGCAGGTCGGCGAAGTGGCAGGGGAAGTACTCGAACTCCCCGGCGTTGAGCTCGTCGCCGCCCAGGCCGCCCAGGATCGAGCCGACGCCCTCCGCGGCGACCGCGTCGGCCAGCAGCGCGTGGGACAGCCACGTGGCGGTCGCCACCGGCTCGTCGTGGATGGTGACCAGGCGGGAGACGGTGCCCATCACGTCCGGCACCGCGATCTCCACGGGGTGCCAGCTCTCGACGCAGCGGTCGAGCATGGTGGCGATCTCGTTGCGCTCGTCGTACGTCGGGTCCGCGTAGACCGTGGAGTACGCGCGCTGCCTGTCGCCGGTCGCGTGCACGGCGGAGGCCAGCACCGAACCGGAGTCCATGCCGCCCGAGAGGGTGAACGCGGGGCGGGGCGCGACGGCCAGGCGGCGGCGGACGGCGTCCACCAGCAGGTCCCGGTACCGCTCGGCGAGCTCGGTCTCGGTGAGGTCCAGGTCGTCCTGGGCGGTGAGCGTCCAGTACCGCTCCGTGCGCCGCCGGCGGATCGTGCCGTCCTCGCCCAGGCTCAGCGACACCACGCTGGCGGCGGGCACCTGGCGGACGTCGGTGTACGGCGACGCCTCCGGGTCGTTGTCGAACGTGCGGTAGTGGGACCCCGCGATGCGGGCGACGTACGAGGGGTCGGCCTCCACCCGCACGCCGGGCAGGCCCAGCAGGGGCCGGGGCCGGGAGGACACGCCCACCACGCCGGCGGCGGCGGTCCAGTAGAGGGGCCGCATGCCCCAGCGGTCGCGCGCCATCTCCAGCGTGTTGCGGCGCGGGTCCCACAGGATCACCGCGGCGTCGGCGTTGAGCTTCTCCATCGCCGCGGCCAGGCCCCACACGGCGGCCAGGCGCAGCAGCGCCTGCGCGTCGGTGCCCTCGGCCCCCACCTCGTCGCGGTTGAAGATGCGCCCGTCCATCGCCAGCGCCAGGCCGCCGTGCACGGCGACCCCGCCGCCGTCGCCGTCGCAGGTGAGCCAGCCCATGCCGGATCCGACCTCGGCGGCGCGCCCGGTGGCGCCCGCGAGGTCGCGCATGCCATCGGCGATGTGGCGGCGGTGGGCGCGGGGCCCGGCCATGGCGAGCAGGCGGCTCACGTGGTCTCCCTGTCGGCGACGACGAACGTCCAGTGGTGGGGGTATCCGATGACGTCCTCGGGGACGCCGCCGGTGCGGCGGTCGGTGACCACCGTGGCGCGGAAGCCGCGCTCGGCGATGAACGCCACGACCTCGTCGATGTCGTAGGCGTTCACGTGGACGCGCAGGTCCACGCCGGGGTCCAGGTACTCGTCCCGCACGTAGCGGTACTCGCTGGGACCGGGGCGGAGCGACTCGCGCAGGATCAGCGACCGGCCGGCCACGGCGAGCAGCCGCTCCAGGGGCCGGTGGTAGCCGTCGATGTTGGTGAGCACGTTCATGCACACCACGTGGTCCGCGGTGCCGTCCAGGTCCTCGATTCGCAGCACCTCCAGGTGCTCCGCCGGGAGCCCGAACGCGGGCATCTCGCGCCGGCCGATGCCGATGAGCGTGGGGGACGCGTCGATGCCGCGGTACCCGCAGGGGATGTCGCGGTCGCGCAGGGAGTGGAACAGGTACCCGGCCCCGCAGCCGGCGTCCAGCACCAGGTCGCCCGGACGCACGCGGTCCGCCAGGAGCTCCGCGGCCTGGGCGGCGCAGGTCATCTCCTCGGCCTCACGGCGGCAGCGGGCCGCGTACAGCTCGTGGACGGTGGCGCTGTGCTCCCAGATGCACCAGCGCGTGTATCCCCCCGCGCCGATCACGGGCGGCGGCCCGCCACCAGGAACGCGGAGGCCATCACCAGGCCCCGCCAGTCCTCCGGGTCCTCCATCGCGATGCTCGCCTCCCGGAACAGCCGGGGCGCATCGGCCTCCAGCATCGGGGGCAGCGCGTGGAAGTGGTAGTAGAGCGTCCGCACGTCCACGAGCCCCGCGCGGCGGAAGGAGTCCGCCAGGAGCAGGGGATTGTGGGTGCGCGAGAGGACCTCGTCGTACCCGGGCTCGTCCTCGTGCCCGCCGCGCACCGGCGGCAGGTCCGTGCGGAACATGCCCTCCAGGCGGGTGAGCGCGCGCTCGAGGCCGTCGGACTCCTCGGGCGACACCCGGGCGCGCAGCGCGTCGGCACCGATGAGGTCGTCGCGCACCAGCGCGTGGCTGTAGCGGTTCATGGTGAACAGGCCGAACAGCTGGTTCCGCGCCTCGGCCACCACCAGGCCGCCGGGCAGAACGGCGTCGGCGAGGGCGGCGACGACGGCGTCATCGGCGTCAGCGGGGATGTGCGGCAGCACGCCCACGCAGATCGCGGCCCCGAACCGGCGGGCCGGCTCGGCCGGGCACCGGAACGCGGACGGGTCCAGCACGCTGCCCTCCCACAGGCGCGCGCCCGGCACCCCGGCCGGCGCGAGCACCCGCTTGGCCTCGTCCACCATCTCGGGGGTGAGGTCGAAGCCGTAGAGGTCCACGCCCAGGTCCGTCGCGTCGCGCAGGAAGGAGGCCGGCCCGCAGCCGGCGTCCAGCAGCGACGTGGCGGCCGATCCGGCGATCAGGTCACGCAGGATGTCGCGGTGCACGGGCGGGTGGGGCGCGTCCTCGCCGTAGTACTCGTCGTAGTACCGGCGGCTCCACGTGGAATAGCAGTGCCGGACCTGCGCCTCGGCCCGGGAGAACCCCTCGGAACGCATCATCTCACCCTCGACCTGAACCTCAGACATCGCGCCTCGCCGCGATCCACATGTGCGAGGACAGGCCGTTCTCGGCCAGGAAGCGCTGGAACGGTCCGCCCATGGTCTCCCACTCGTCGATGAGCACCCGGCGAAGGAACGAACGCTTCCCCAGCTCGTGCTCACCGGCCAGCACGGCCTCCCGCACCCACTCCGCGTCGAGGCGCCCGGGCGTGATGACCGACTCCACGGTGAACCCGGAGCGCTCCAGCAGCCCGCTGAGGCTCCGCGGGGTGAACAGGTTGATGTGCTCCGGGTCGACGTACGGCGAGCGCTCCCACAGCTCCCGGATGTCGAAGCCCGCGGAGTTCGGGCAGGAGAGCACCAGCAGGCCGCCCGGCCGGATCACGCGGGCCACGTCGGCGACGAACCGTCCCGGGTCGAACAGGTGCTCGATGGTCTCGAACGAGCAGGCCACGTCCACCTGCGGCAGCAGCTCGGCGGCGTCCTCGATGCCGGCCTCCACCACCTCGACGCCGCGGTCACGGCAGGCGGCGGCGCCGGTGGGGGTGGGTTCCACGGCGATGACGCGTTCGAAGGCGCCGGACTCGTGGGCCAGGCCGGCGAAGACGCCGAAGCCGGCGCCCACCTCCAGCAGGGTGCCGCGCGGCACGCCGAACAGGTCGCAGTAGCCGGCGATGCGCGTGAGCCACGGCCGGTTGATGCGCTCCAGGCGCACCCGCTCGGACGCCGGGTACACGTGCTGCGCCCAGTAGGCGTAGCCCTCGGATGTGGCGTAGTGGTCGGCAAGGACCGCCTCGGACGGGCGGGGGGTCATGTACAGCGTGTCGCAATCCGGGCAGGTCACCCAGGCGAAGCCGCGCTTGCGGATCGCGGGGCGGGGCGCGTCCGCGCCGCACGCCGGGCACGGGACGTGCACGAACTCGTCGCGGCGGGCCAGGACGCGCGCGAAGTCCCGCTCGAACGCGGCGGCGTGGCCGTCCAGCGCCTCGGGCGGGCAGAGGTCCGCCGGGCGCAGCCCGGTGGGGGCGGATGAGGGGGTGGTGTCGGGGGTCATGCCGCGATCCTTGCGCGATCCGCCGCGGACGCCGAATCCGGGATCTCGTGGCGCCGCCACTCGCCGCCCTCGCGCCACCACACCCGGGGGTCCCGGAACGTGTCGGCGATGCGGTCGAACTCGCGCTCGGTCATGCCCGTGTACGAGAGCCAGCGCTCCAGGTCCCGCGGCTTGACCGGGTCGTAGCGGCGCACCAGCTCGATGCCCTCCTGGCGGGTCATCAGGCCGGCGCGGATGTCCTTGCACACGTGGTCGGTGGCCCGGCCGTAGCCGAACTTCACGTACTTGAGCCAGTCGTGCACGCCGTTCTCGTGCATGTCGTCCAGGTTCGACATGCGCCGGTAGGTGCGGTCGAACGGCTCGTCGCTGGTCTCGAACCCGTACTCGTCGATCATGAGGCGGGTGTGGTCGTTGGCCTCCCAGTGGATGAAGTTCCCCAGGTAGAGGCCGCGGACGCCCACGTCCATGAGCTGCCGGTCCGTGGGGTACATGTAGGTGGTGAGGTCGCCGGGGCGCAGGCCCTCCAGCCCCGTGAACCAGTTCCACTCGTATCCCCGGGCGAAGTGCTCGAAGCGGTCCCGGTAGCTCATCTCCGGGAAGTCGTCGAAGCTGAACTGGCCGCCCAGGTCCATGTAGCCGTGCTCGCCCCAGATCACGAGCGGGATGCCGTGCTGGGCGGCGACGCGGACGGGGGCGGTGGTGATGCCCACGTGCGCGTGCCAGTTCATGTCGCCCATCACCACGAAGGCCAGGCGGTTGAGCTTCTGGAGGGTGGCGACCGACGGCGAGACCAGCACGTGGTCGACGTCGAACACCTCCTTCATCCGCAGCATGTTGCGCCAGCCGGCGGGGGTCCAGTTGTTCCCGTTGTAGGTCACCAGCAGCGGGTTGAAGCCCAGGACGTTCTTGATGACGTGGGTCTGGTACCAGCTGTCCTTGCCGCCGCTCACCGGGATGACGCAGTCGTGCCGGCTGCCGTCGCGGCTGCGGTGCCGCTCCAGCAGTTCGATGAGCAGGCCCGTGCGGCGCGTCCACTCCTCGTGGGTGATCTCGGCCTTCATGTCGGCGGCGCGGCAGCCGGTGCACACGCCGTCGTCGTCGAACTCCAGCGGCACCGCGGACAGCGACGGGTACACGCAGCGGCTGCACCAGTGCGGTGCGGTCGCGGGCGGCTCGGTGTCGCGGGGCAGGGGCGCCCGGGCGGCGGCGTACCGCTCGGCGATGCGCCCGTCCCTGCGGGCCATGTCGTACTCGGGCTCACGCGGGAAGTGCCGGCTGCCGAGGCGCACCGGCCGCATGGGGATGCCGGCCGAGATGCACGCCTGCTTGGCGTTGGGGTAGCTGAGCTCGTAGAAGTGGAAGATGTTCGCGGCCGCCGCGGCGCTGGCGCCGCCTGATGTGATGGCCGCCGGGACGTGCTCGTACCGGCCGACGCCGCCGCACGCGATCACCGGGATGCGCACCGCGCGGGTGACCTCCTGGATGAGCGACAGGTCGTAGCCGTGGCCGCAGCCGTCGCGGTCCACCGAGTTGAGGAAGATCTCCCCGGCGCCCAGGCGCTCCATCTCCCGCGCCAGCTCGGCGGGGTGCAGGCCGGTGGGGGTGCGGCCCCCGTGGATCATCGCCTCGAGGCGGCCGTCGTCGCGGCGCATCGCGTCGATGCCCACCACGATGCACTGGGACCCGAACCGGGAGGCGCCCTGGGCGACCAGCTCCGGCGTCTCGACCGGTGCGGTGGTGAGCACGACCTTGTCGGCGCCGGCGGCGAGGCGGTCGGTGATGTCGCCCATCGTGCGGATGCGGCCGCCCACGGTGAGCGGCATGAGGCATGCGGGGGCGACGGTGCGCAGCACGTCGAGGCCCGTGGACCCCTCCAGCCGCACCTCGAGGTCGTCCCGGCGCAGGTCGTGCCGGTCCTCGGTGGAGATGTCGATGAGGACCAGCTCGTCGACGTTCCAGTGCGAGAACCGCTCGATGGTCGACACGGGGTTCCCGATGACCTGGTGCACGCGGAACCACTGGCTGCGCACCAGCAGGCCGTGCTTGAGCAGCAGTACGGGGACCAGACGGGGACGGCTCACGCGGGGACCCCCCGCTCGATGTGGGCGAGGAAGTGCTCCAGCACCGCGAGGCCGTCGTCCTGGCTCTTCTCGGGGTGGAACTGCACGCCCCACACGTTCCCGCGGGCGACGGCCGCGGCCACGTACTGGCCGCCGATGTCGGTGCCGGCCTGCAGGTCGGCCGCGTCGCCCAGCAGGTGGTAGCTGTGCACGAAGTAGAAGCACCCGTTGCGCGGCACCGGCCCGTCGGGCTTCAGCGCCTCGGTGTCGCACCAGCCGATGTTCGGCACCCGGAAGGACCGGTCGGGCGGGTCGAGGCGCACCACGGTGCCCGGCACCAGGCCCAGGCCCTGGAAGGCGCCGTGCTCGGTGCCCATGTCGGCCAGCAGCTGCATGCCCAGGCAGATCCCGAGCAACGGCCGGCCGGCCTCGGCGTGCGCCCGGATCGGCGCGATGAGCCCCGCGTCGCGAAGGCTCGCCATGCCGTCGCCGAACGCGCCCACGCCGGGGAGCACCAGCGCGCGGGCGGCCTCCACCTGGGCGGGGTCGCGGGTGGCGCGGGCCTCGGCGCCGACACGGCGCAGCGCCTGGAGGACGGACTCCAGGTTCGAGAGGCCCAGGTCGACGACCGTGACCAGGGGGGGCACCTCCGGCACTCGAGGGACACGCACGGGCGCGCGAATTGCGCCCCACTCCCTCGGCATGCGTGACGGAGACTTGAATCGCCCGGGGACCGGCCCGCCCGCCGGCCCCCGGACGCGGGGCGTCAGCCCTTCTCGGCGGGCTCCGCGACGCTGACCGTGCCGGCCGGCGTGGGCGCGGCCGCGGAGGCGTTGAACGCCGTGACCGCGAGGTTCGGGGCGGCCCACACGTGCACGCCGATGCGGGAGGTGCTCCCCGGGACGCAGGCGGCGTCGAGGGCGCTCCGCGCGCCGTCCGGCACCAGCCGCCCGCCGACCCACCGCAGGAACTGGGTGCCGGAGCCCCAGCGGAACGTCTGCACGGTGTTCAGCGCCCCGTCGGCCGACGCCGCGCGGAGCACCGAGCGCATGCCCCGCTCGTTGCCGGAGTCGACCTTCACGGACACCGTGGACTCGCTCACCGCGGTGCACGTGCCGCGGAAGGTGTAGGGCACCAGGCCCTTCGGGCTGCTGGCGTTGGTGATGTCCACGACCCGGTAGGCGGCCGTCGAGAGCACGAGCCTGGGGTCCACCCCGCCGCTGGTGCGGAACTTCTTCGACCAGCGGTACTTCGCGGTGCGGATGAAGACCCGCACGCGGGTGTCGACGCGGTTGCCGGCGTTGGCGGCGACGGCGGTCGCGAAGTCGGACTGGCTGCCGGCGGCGAGCGCCTGGCCGGTGCGGGTGAGGTACTGGGTGTTGCCGTCGGTGAGCAGGCCGACCGTGCGGCCGCTGCGGAGCACGACCCGCAGGGCGGGGCCGTTGCTGCCCGAGTCGGCGCGGATGGTGAATCCGGCGGGGGTGACGGTGGCCGGGTCGACGACGCCCGCGAAGTGGAACTCGCGGGGGGTGGCGGCGGCGGCCGGGGCGACGGCCACGGTGGCGAGGATCGCCGCGCCTGCACCGAGGGCACCGATGCTGCGGATCATGGGGTTCTCCTGATTCTCGGGGCCGGCCGGATGTGGGGAGGTGGCCGGGCGGTGCTGACGCTACGAGGGGTGTGTGAGGGGCTGCGGCGCCGATTCGTCAGGAGTTCCGCAGCAGTCGTGAACGAACCGGTCGCAGCGGTAAGGAAACTGCGAACGCGGCCGATGACCCGGGCGCCATGAGGTACTGCACCCGCTGCGTCCTGCCCGACAGCCGCCCCAACCTGGTCCTCGACGACGACGGGGTGTGCAACGCCTGCCGCGGCCACGGCCGCCGGGCGGAGGTGGACTGGGACGAGCGCGCCCGTGAGTGGGAGCGGGTGGCCGCCGAGGCCCGCCGCCGCGCCCGCGGAGGCTACGACTGCCTCATCCCGGTGAGCGGCGGCAAGGACTCCACCTGGCAGGTGGTCACCGCCCTGGAGGCCGGCCTGCGGCCCCTGTGCGTGACGTGGAAGACGCCGGCGCGCACGGAGATCGGGCAGCGCAACCTCGACAACATGGTGTCCCTGGGGGTCGACCACATCGACTACCAGGTGAGCCCGGATGTGGAGCGGCGCTTCATGCTCGAGGCGTTCCGGGTGCTGGGCGACCCCGCCATCCCCATGCACATGGCGCTGTTCGCGATCCCGCTGACCATCGCCGTCCGGTTCCGGATCCCGCTGGTGATCTGGGGCGAGAACTCGGCGGCGGAGTACGGCACCACCGGCGGCGAGGGCCTGGGCGTGAAGCTCGACGCGGCGTGGCTGCGCCGGTTCGGGGTGACGCACGGCACCACGTGGCGCGACTGGGTGGGCGACGTCCTCACCGAGCGGGACATGGTCCCGTACCGCACCCCCACCGACGCCGACCTCGCGGAGGCCGGGGTGGAGGCCGTGTTCCTGGGGCACTTCTTCGCGTGGGACCCGGAGCGCGTGCTGGAGGTCGCCACGGCGAACGGCTTCCGGCCGGATCCCGGCGGGCCGCGCACCGGGCACTACGACTACGCCGACATCGACGACGACCTCATCTCGGTGCACCACTGGCTCAAGTGGCACAAGTTCGGGTTCACGCGCACGTACGACAACCTGTCACTGGAGATCCGCAACGGGCGGATCACGCGGGAGGCCGCGGTGGAGCTCATCCGGGAACGGGGGTACGAGGCGCCGGTGTCCGACATCCGCCGCTTCTGCGAGTTCACCGGCATCGAGGAGGCCCGGTTCGCGCGCATCGCCGACACCTTCCGCGACGACCGGGTGTGGCGCGTGCGGGACGGGCGCTGGGTGATCGACGACTTCCTGATCCCCGACTGGCAGTGGAGCGAGGCCGCATGAGGTTCGAGCAGAACGACCCGCCCCGCGCGTACGCGTGCGGGATCCGCGACGAGGTCACGATCCACGACTGCGGGCGCGTGGCCCTGGAGCCCGACGAGCAGGTCACCTTCACCACGCCCGCCGGCGGTGAGTACGACCTGGCCCGCAAGTCGTGGGGCTTCTACGCCACCCCGTCGCTCAACGCGCGCCTCCCGCGGTTCGGCCTGCACGCCGTGCTGGTGCGCAACACCAAGCGGCAGTGGTTCGTGATGCTGGTGGAGGAGGGCCGGGAGGCCGAGTTCGACGCGTACCTGGCCGCCGAGGAGCTGGTGGTGGTGGCGCGCATGGACACGACCGAGGCCCTGGAGGCGCTGGAGATGGAGGCCGCACGTGGCTGAGCCCGGGCTCGCCGACGAGCCGGTCCGCACCGGCCACCTGGCCCGCTGCCTGTGCGGCGGCCGCCGGTTCGACCTGGCGTGGACCTACGAGACGCCCCCCGAGGGCGAGACCCGTTTCCCCCGTCTGGACGGCCGGTACCACCGCGAGGTGTGGCGGTGCACCGCCTGCGGGCACTTCCTCATCGACCCGGGCGTCGACCTCGACGAGCTGTACTCCGGGGATTACGCCGAGGCCACCTACGGCGACCGCATGCGGGAGACCTTCAACCGCATCATCGACCTGCCGCCCGAGCGCAGCGACAACCACGGCCGTGTGCGCCGCATCACCGGCTTCGCCCGGAACTGGCTGTGGGCGCACGACGCCGAGCACCGCCGTCCCCGTGCCCTGGACGTGGGCTCCGGCCTGGGGGTGTTCCCCTGGGCGCTGGCGTCGGAGGGCTGGAACGTGACCGCCCTGGACCCGGATCCCCGGCAGGCGGAGCTGGCCCGCACCCTGGCGTGCGTCCCCACGGTGTGCGCGGACTTCATGACCGCCGACGGCCTCGGGAAGTTCGACGTCATCACCCTGAACAAGGTGCTGGAGCACGTCCCGGACCCGGTGATGATGCTCACGCGCACCACATCGCTGCTGGAGCCCGGCGGGTTCGTGTACCTGGAGGTGCCCGACGGGGAGGGCGCCGCCGAGGACGGCCCGGGCCGGGAGGAGTTCTTCATCGAGCACCTCCACGCGTTCAGCCTCACCTCGGTGGGCCTCATGATCGCGTCCTCCGGCCTGGCGGCCCTGCGCGTCGAGCGCCTGCGGGAGCCCTCGGGCAAGTACACGATCATCGCGTTCTGCGGGATGCCCGAGCTGCCGAACCGGCAGGAGGAGCGCCGCGCCCTGCGCGTGCTCGTGCACGAGCGACACGACGCCGCCGCGGCCGCGTGGCTGGAGCTCGACGAGCCGTCCCGGGAGCCGCGGGACTAGGGGCCGGGCCATGGCGATGCGGGTAGCATCGCCGCGTGGCCGCCGAACCCATCGAGCTGGGCGAGATCGTCGCGGACGACCGCGACGCGCACTACGCGATCCACGTGGTCACGGCGTCGCCCGACCGGTACTGCGGCCGCCACGCCATCGCCATCCCCGTGGGCGCCGGGCCGGGTGCGTACCTCCACAGCTTCGACCTGAGCCGCCGGGAGTCGCAGCTCATCGGCACGGACGAGGGGCGCGACTACTTCCGCCGCCTCGCCGCCCAGGTGCGCCGCGAGCCCGACCGCTACCGGCACCGGCCGGTGCGGCGCAGGGGCTACCAGGACCCCTGACCCCGGGCCCGCCGCGTCAGGCGCCGACGAGGTCGCGCCGCCGGAACCGCCACAGCGCCGCGCAGGCGGCGGCCACTCCCACCGCGGCCATCGCCGCCGCGGCCAGCGGCCGGAAGGGCTGCGCCGGCACGAAGCCGATGTGGTGGAACGGCGAGACCTGCAGGGTCCAGTCCGGCGCCCCGGCGACCGCCCCGAACAGCTCCCACACGAACGCGGCGCTCACCGCCCCGTAGGCGATCGTCGCCGACGCCCGCGGCAGCGCGGCGAACCCCAGGGCGCCGACGCCCAGGAACAGCACGGCGGCGGGGATGCAGTTGACGCCGGCCGCCAGCATCCCGCCCAGGCCCACGCCTGCCGACTGCGACGCGGCGCCGGCCCAGGCCGCGACCCCGCTGCCCAGCGCCAGCACCGCCGCGGCGGCGACCGCGAGGGCCAGCCGGCCCGCGAGCCAGCGCGTGCGTCCCACCGGCATCGACAGCAGGGTCTCCAGGCGCTGCTCGGCCTCCTCGTGCCGGACGGCCGCCACCTGCGCGCACGCGAACAGGCTCACCGCGAGCACGAAGAACAGGAACGTGAGGCTCAGGTAGCCCCTCGGGGTCACGATCGACAGGCCCCCGAAGCGCTCGAGCCGCTCCCGCAGCTGCTCGGAGATCCCCGCGGCCGAGATGCTGCTGCTCACGATCCCGATGACCAGGGCGAAGATCCACAGGCCGGCCGCCCACGCGATGAGCACGCCGGCCTCGGCCCGCAGGGCCTGGCCGGCGACGGTGCCCAGCAGGCCGGTGCGCGGCGCGCGGGCGTCCCGGGAGCCCAGCATGCCCCGGCCGACGTCCCGGCGCACGAGCGCCGCCGCGGCGGCCGCCACCATCAGCGCCGACAGCGCGGCGGGCAGCAGGAGCACGGCGGGACGCGGCCCCGCGAACGCCCGCATCTCCTCCGTCCAGCCGAGGGGCGACGCCCAGCGCAGGGCGGGATGGTCCTCGGTGTCGGCGACCACGCGCACCACGAACGCGGCCGACACCAGGCCGAGTCCGAGTGCGGTCGCCAGGCGCCGGGAGTCGGCCAGCTGGCACACGGCGGCACCGGCGGCGGCGAACACCACGGCGGGCGACACGGTCACCAGCGCCAGGTACGCGGAGCCCGGGAGCGCGAGTCCGCCCGCCACCAGGCCCGCGAGGATCGCCAGCCACAGCACCGCCACGCCGCCGGCGACCCCCGCCATCGCCGACAGGAATGCGGCGCGCCGGCCCACGGCCGTGGCAAGCACGAGCTCCTGGCGCCCGGCGTCCTCCTCGGCGCGCAGTGCCCGCACCGCCGCCATCACCCCCCACACGGCGGCGAACAGGGCGAGGATCCCCCCGACGCGCCACGCCGTGTACCCCTCCACGGTGAGCAGGTCGCGCGGCCTGCCGTAGAACAGCATCACGCTCTTGTTGGTGCCGAACGACTCGGCGAACGCCATCCGCTCCACGAGGGTGGGGTACGTCTGGCGGTAGGCGACGGGCTGCAGCACCGCCACGGTGACGAACAGCAGCGCGAAGGCGATGGTCCGGGTGCGGGCGTCGGCGAACGCCCGCCGGGCGAGCGCCCTATGCGGCCCCCGGGCCACCGGGCACCCCGTCGTAGTGGTGCAGGAAGATCTCCTCCAGGGACGGCTCCCGCCCCGTGAGTCCCGTCACCCGGTGCCGGCCCAGCTGGGCCACAAGGGCCGCCATGGCGTCGGCCCCCGAGACCTCCGCCCGCAGGACGTTCCCCTCCCGGCGCACCACCTCCACGCCGTCCACCGGCTCGAGGGCCGGTGCCGGGCCGTCGAAGGTGACCTCCAGGGTGCGGGCGCGCAGGTGCCGCAGCTCGGCGAGCGCTCCCTCGTCCACCAGCCGGCCGTCGCGCAGGATCCCCACCCGGTCGCACAGGGCCTCGACCTCGCTGAGGATGTGGGAGGACAGGAACACCGCCTGGCCCCGCTCCCGTGCCTCGCGGACGGACTCCCGGAACGCCATCTCCATGAGCGGGTCCAGGCCGGAGGTGGGCTCGTCGAGCACCAGGAGGTCGGCCCGCGTCGCGAGGGCGGACACGAGCTGCACCTTCTGCCGGTTGCCCTTCGACAGCGCCCGGACCTTGCGGTTCGCGTCGAGGTCGAACCGGTCGATGAGCGCCGCCAGGTACGCGGTGTCGGTGCCGCCGTGCAGACGGCCGAGGAACGCGAAGGTCTCCGCGGACGTGAGCCCGGGCCACAGGAACGGCTCGCCCGCGACGTACGCCACCCTGCGGTGGGCGGTGACCGGGTCGGCCCACGCGTCCACGCCGAAGATCTCCGCCCTTCCGGAGGTCGGGCGGTGAAGGCCCAGCATGAGGCGGATCGTGGTGGTCTTGCCGGCCCCGTTGGGCCCGAGGTAGCCGTAGACCTCCCCCGGCGCCACGGTGAGGTCCAGGTCGGTGAGCGCGACGGTGCTCCCGTACCGCTTGCCCAGCCCGGAGAGCCGGACCGCGGGGACGCGATCCCCGCCGGGTGTCGCATCGCCACCCATGACCCGAGTGTACGCCCGCGCGGTTGGCGCGCCGCGCACCCGGAGCGGGACCCCGCGCGGCCGGGGTCCGCCTGGACCCCGGCCGCCGCACGCGCCCGGTGGCGTCAGGCGCTCAGCTGAACCCGCCGACCTGCATGATGAGCATGCGGCCGTAGACCTTGAGGGCATTGAAGCCCGTGAAGCACTCGAGCGTGACCGTCCGCGTCTGGCCCGCCGGCACGAACGTCCCCCCGGTGACCGTGACCAGCTGCTCCTGCGCGCCGTCGAGGTCCCCGCGCACCGACACCACGTGGTTCCCCATCCGGGATCCGTCGCTGTTGAGCGAGCACCCCACCGACACGTTGTCGCCGCCGATGTCCGGCGCGCCCCACGACGTCTGCGCGGTGGCGATGACCACCCAGCTGCCCGCCGGGAGCGTCTTCTGGGCCACCACGGACTGACCGCCGCCGCCGGACGTTCCGTCCACGAACGTCGCGGTCGAGATCCCCGCCGGGCCCGCGGGACCGGGCGGACCCGCGGCGCCCGCCGGGCCGGTGGCGCCCGCAGAACCCGCCGGACCCGCGGGCCCCGCCGGACCGGCTGCGCCGGTCGCGCCCCTCGGGCCCACGGGGCCCTCCGGGCCGGTCGCGCCCCTCGGCCCCTTCGGGCCCATCGGCCCGGCGGGACCCCGCGGGCCGGTCTCGCCCTGCGGGCCGCGCTGGTTCCAGGTGAGGGTCCGCTCGGAGCTCCTGCAGTCCTGGCCGGGCAGCACGATCCGGGTCTGGCCCTTCTGGGCGACACATGCCGTGATCGTCCCCCCGCCGCCGGTGTTCGTCGCGACGGCGCCGACGGCGCCCACGGCGACCACCACGCCCGCCAGCATCAACACGTTGCGCATGCGCTCTCCTCGAGTGGTACGGGTTCAGGCGACGCCCCTGACGGCGAGCCTCCGGACGCCCACCCCCGAGGGGCGCTCGGCCGACCCGCCGCGGACGCTCGTGATCCCGACCACGGCCCGCGAGGTATCCCAGGGATGAAACGGGCCATCCCGGGCTGATGTCTGGACGTTCGGGCGGGTCCCCCTCGTCCGTCCCGCCCGAACGGCGGGCCACGGCCGCCCGGACCCGGCGTGGCGGCCGCACCGGCGGATGCCGTTTACTCCCCACGTGGCGCCCACCCCGGAGAGGTTGTCCCCGCCCGAGCGCTCCGCCTTGGCCGCGGCGGAGAATGAGGGGATCCCGTTCCTCGTCCATCGCGACGAGCACGGCGACCTGCGCATCGTCCCCCTGACATCCGGCGACCGCGTCACCGTGGGCCGCGCCGCGGCCAACGACGTCGTGCTGGCCGGCGACGCGGAGGTGTCGCGGGCGCACGCCGTGCTGGAGCCCTCGGGCGGCGGCTGGAACGTGGTGGACGACGGCATGTCCCGGAACGGCACGTTCGTGAACGGCGAGCGGGTCATCCGGCACCGGCGCCTCGAGGACCGCGACGTCCTGCGCATCGGGGGGACGACGCTGCACTTCCGCTTCCCGGCGATGGTGGCCGACGACACCACCGCGATCGCGGCGAAGCTGCCCGACGCCAGGATCAGCCCCGCGGAGCGCCGCGTGCTGGTGGCCCTGTGCCGCCCCATGCTGCGGTCGGGCGGGACGGGCCTCCCGGCGGGCAACAACGAGATCGCCGCGGAGCTCTTCCTGTCGGTCCCGGCCGTGAAGAGCCACGTGCGGTCGCTGTTCACCAAGACCGGTGTCGACGTGCTCCCGCAGAACCACAAGCGGATGGAGCTCGCCCGCAGGGCCATCGAGAGCGGCCTCGTCTCCGCGAGGGACCTGTGACGCCCGGCCCCGGGTCCCGCTTCGGCCCCTACGTGCTGGGACGGGTCCTCGGCCGCGGCGGGATGGCCGTGGTCCACGAGGCCACCCACGAGTCCACCGGCCGCGTGGTCGCCCTCAAGCTCATCCGCCCGGAGCACGCGGGCCCGGACTTCGCCGACCGCCTGCGCCGTGAGGGACGCGCGCAGGCGGCCCTGGACCACCCCAATGTGGTGACGATCTACGAGGCCGGCACCTCCGAGCACGGCCCCTGGCTGGCGATGCGCCTGGTGGACGGCACGACGCTGTCGGATCTCATCGACGCCGGGACCCTCGACGCCGCGTCGGCGCTGGACATCCTCGACCAGGTCGCCGCCGCGCTCGACGCCGCCCACGCCGCCGGCCTCGTGCACCGCGACGTCAAGCCGCGGAACGTGCTGGTCTCCGAGGACGGCACGGCCTACCTGGCGGACTTCGGGCTGAGCCGGCCGAGCGCCGGCGACGGGGCCACCGTGACCGGCCACTTCATGGGGACGCTCGCGTATGCCGCGCCGGAGGTGCTGCGGGGTGAGGAGCCCGGTCCGGCGGCCGACCGCTACGCCCTCGCCGCCGTGCTGTTCGAGTGCCTCACGGGCAGCACCGTCTTCCCGCGACCGTCGCACGCCGCGGTGGTGTTCGCGCACACCAACGAGCCGGCGCCGCGGGTGAGCGGCCGCCGCGCCGGGATCCCACCCGCCCTCGATGCCGCGGTCATCGAGGGCCTCGCGAAGGACCCCCGGGACCGGCCCGCCACGGCCCGCGCGCTCATCGGACGGGCACGGGCCGCCCTGCGCGGCACCTGCTCAGGCCGCCGCCGGCGCAGGAGCGCGGTGCCGCCGGAGGACGACGCCACCACCGGCGCGACCCTGCCCATGGGCGCCCCGGCGCCCGCGGACCGCGGGACCAGGGGGCGCCGCGCCGCCGTCCTGGCGGTGACGGCCCTGATCGCCGCGGTCGCCGGAGGGCGCGGTCGCCGTCTGGACGGCGGCGACGGGCCGGGTCCCGCCGCCGCCGCCGAACTACCGCCGCCCCCGCGGGCACCCGGGCGCTGGGCAGCGACCTCGCGCGCCCGGGCCGCGCGGTGGACTGCCGGGGCGCCGCACCGGCCGGCGCATCGCCCTCCTGCACCGTCTTCCAGGACCGCGACGCCGGGCTGACGCTGGTGGGGCCCCGCGACGGCGTGGTGCGGCGGTGGTCCGTGCGGTCCGCCTCCGGCGAGCTCGCGCTGGCCGTGCTGCGGCGCCGCGACGACGGCTACTTCCAGACCGCGCGGTCCCGGAACGAGTTCGTGGGGAGCGCATCGCCCCACGCCTTCGCCACCGATCTCGCCGTGGAGCGCGGCGACCGGCTCGCGCTGGTGGTGGTGCGCGGGTCGGCGGTGGGGATCGCCGACGCGGCGGGCGCCACCACCGGCCGCTGGACGCCGCCCCAGCGCGGCGCGATCGTGCCGCAGGCCGCCGGCACGCCGGGCGAGCTGCTGCTGCGCGTCGACTACGCGCCCGGTGCCACGCAGACCCTCCCACGCCTGCTCACCGGGACCGCCGCCGCGTCGGCCCCGGACGGCGATGTGCTCGCCCGGGAGACCGTGCGCCCGTCGGGCGGCGCCCCGCCGCTCGAGTTCCGGCTCGCGGTGGTCGGTCGTCGCGGCGTGCTCGACGTCGTGCGCGCCGGACGGCGCATCGCCCGCAGCGACGTCCCGGGCCTCACCGGGCCGCTCGGGGAGGTCGTCGGCCTCGACGCCTACGCGTCCCCCGACCCCGGCGGGCAGGTGGGCATCGACATCCGCTTCACACTGGAGGGCAGCGCCCGGCTGGTGCGCCACTACTACGGCTACGCCCCGCGTGAAGGGCTCGTCTTCGTCGACTGAGGCCATCGCCGGGCTCCCGGTGGTGCGCCGCCTCGGCGAGTCCACCTGGGAGGCCGTCCAGCCGGAGCTCGACCGGCGGGTCGCCCTGCGCCGGATGCCTCCCGGCACGCCGTTCCGCGCCGCCGCGTGGCCCGACCGGGCCGGGGTCGTGCCGCTGTACGCCGTGGTGGAGGACACCTCGGGCACATACGCGGTCACCGCGTTCGTGCCCGGCGCACGCACCCTCGCCGAGCTCGGAGGGGCGCGTCCCGGGCGCCGGCACCGGTGGCTCGACCGCGTGGCGGCGGTGCTGGACGGCACCGTGCACGGCGACCTCACGCCGTCGGACATCCTCATCGATCCGTCGGGGCGCGTCGTGGTGACGGGCTTCGGCCGCGGTGCGCCCGAGGCCACTGCGGCCGGTGATGCCGCCGCGATCGCCCGCATGCGGCCGGAGGACCGCCGGCACCGGCGCATGATCCCCGCCGCGGCGGTTGCGGTGGCCGCCGCGGTGGCGGGAGGGGTGCTGCTCGCCACCCGCGAGGGGCCCCGGCCGCCGGTGCCTCCGGCGCCCGCCGGGACGGTCGCGATCGGCAGCGCCCTCACCGCCGGCGCGCTGACGTCCGTGGACTGTGAGGGCAGGGCGCCGGGCGGGGACTCCCTGGCCTGCTCGATCCTGCAGGGCACGCTCGCCGGGCGGCCCCTGGTGACCCCGGCCGCCGGGACGGTGCGGTCGTGGGCGGTGCGGGGCGTGCGCGGCCGGGTGCGGCTGCAGGTGCTCGTGCCCGCCGGACGCGGCGGTTTCCGGAGCTACGTGTCCGGCCCCTTCGTCGAGGTGCCGGACGACGGCGCGCACCGGATGGGCGCCGACCTGAGCTTCCCCGCCGGCGCCCGGTTCGCGCTCGAGCTGGCGCCCGGCACGGCCGTGGGCCTGCGCGACGGGGTCGCCGGGGCCCGCACCCTGCGCTTCTTCGGTGCGCTGCGCTTCGAGCCGCGGGTGCCGGACGGCACGCGCGGAGCGGACCAGGAACTGCTGCTGCGGGTGGACGTCGTGCCGCGCGGATAGGCGTTTTCATCCCGCGGGTGGCTGGCGCGCCCCGCCCGCACCGGGGACGCTGCGGACCGCATGCCCGCCCGCCCCGCCCGCACACGCCGAACGGTCATCGCGATCACCGCCCTGGCGGCTGTTCTCGTCATGGCGCTGCCCGGGACCTCTCAGCCCCCCGCGCCCCCGTTCGCGCCGAGGTGCACGCTGTTCCCCGCCGGCAACGTGTGGAACGCGCCGGTGCGCGACCTGCCGGTGCGCGCCGACTCCGACACCCTCATCGCGGCGATCGGCCTGGACGTGGGCCTGCACCCGGACTTCTCGGACGCCGGCCGGTACGGCATCCCCCACAACGTGGTCACCGGGCGCACCAAGCGCGTGCGCGTGCGGTTCGACTACCCGGGCGAATCCGACCGCGTGGCGTATCCCATCCCCGCGCGGCCCCGCATCGAGAAGGGCTCCGACCGGCACATCCTCATGGTGGACCGCGACCGGTGCCGGCTGTACGAGCTGTTCGACGCCCGGAGGCGGGCGGGACGCTGGGTCGCGGGCAGCGGGGCCACCTGGGACCTGCGCTCGAACCGCCTGCGGCCCGACGGCTGGACCTCGGCCGACGCCGCGGGCCTGCCGATCCTGCCCGGCCTGGCGCGGTTCGACGAGGTCGCCCGCGGGGAGATCCTCCACGCCCTGCGGTTCACCGCTCCGCGCACCCGGAACACCCACGTGTACCCGGCGCGGCACCACGCGGGCACCGCGGACCCGTCGCTGCCGCCCATGGGCATCCGCGTGCGCCTCAAGGCGTCGGTGCCGCTCGACGGCTTCGGGCCACAGGCCCGCATCGTGCTCACCGCGCTGCGCGACTACGGGATGATCCTCGCCGACAACGGATCGCCCTGGTACGTCTCCGGGGCCCCGAGCCCGGGGTGGGACGACGACGACCTCCACGACCTGGGCCGCATCACCGGCGCGGACCTTGAGGTGGTCGACACGTCGGGGCTCCGCAGCACCCCCTGAGCGACCGCGGGGGCCCGCCGGGATGGCGTCGGCCGGGGCATGCGCAAGGATCAGGTCCATGGAGGACCTCATCACGCTCATCGAGGACTGGTGCGCGATCCCCTCGGGCTCCGGCGACCCGGAGGGGCTGGCGGAGATGCACGCCGCCGTCGCCGCCCACCTCGCCCCGCTCAACTGCGCCATCCAGGACGTGCCCCTGGCCGGCGGGAGCCCCGCCCTGCTGGCCACGATGCGCCCGGAGGCGCCGCTGCAGGTCCTGCTGAGCGGCCACCTCGACACCGTGTACGGGCGCGAGCAGCGCGGCGCCCGCCGCGAGGGGGGACGCCTGGTGGGCCCGGGGACCGCCGACATGAAGGGCGGCCTGGCGGTGATGATCGCCGCGCTGCAGCGCTTCGAGGCCACCCCCGAGGCCTCCGCCCTGGGATGGCGGGTGGTGGTCACGCCGGACGAGGAGATCGGCTCGCCGCACAGCGCCCAGCTGCTGCGCGAGCTCGCCCGGTCCAGCAGCGTGGGGTTCGTGATGGAGCCCGCCGCCGACGGCGGGCTGGTGCGCAGCCGCAAGGGCGTCGGGGTGTTCCGTCTGGTCGTGCACGGGCGCGCCGCCCACGCCGGGCGGAACCCCGAGGACGGCCGCAACGCCGTGCTCGCCCTGGCGGAGCTGGTCATGCACGTCGCCTCCCTGCACGACCCGGCGCGGGGCATCCTGGTGAACCCCGCGCGGCTGGGCGGCGGCGGCGCCACCAACGTCGTCCCCGAGTTCGCCGTGGCCGAGGTCGACATCCGGGTGGCGCGCGGGTCGCAGGCCATCGAGATCCCCCGGCGCCTCGACCACTTCGCCGCCGAGGTCGCCACCCACCATGACCTGGACGTGCAGGTGGAGGGGCGGTTCCACCGCCCGCCGATGCCGTCCACACCGGGGTCGGAGGCGCTGCTGAAGGGCGCCAGGGAGTGCGGTGCCCTGCTGGGGCTGCGGCTGGAGGGCGCGGACGTGGGGGGCGGGTCGGACGCCGCCCTGCTCGCCGACGAGGGCCTGCCGGTGCTCGACGGCCTCGGCGTGCGCGGCGGCGGCATGCACAGCCCCGACGAGTACCTGGAGATCGACAGCCTCACCGAGCGCACGCTGCTGCTCGCCTGCCTGCTCACCCGGTTGGCGAAGGCGGAGATCTGGCTGCCGGAGTGGGGACGGCGGTGAGCGAGCTGTACTTCATGCGGCCGGTCGCCAAGGACGACCTGGGCGGCCTCATGGAGCTCGCGGACACCCTGGGCGGGGCCGTCACCACCCTGCCGCCCGACCGCGACTCCCTGGCGGCCCGCATCGACGACAGCGTCGCCGCGTTCGGCCGGCGGATCCGCTCGCCGGGCGCCGAGTGGTACCTGTTCGTGCTGTGCGACCCGTCCGGCCGGGTGCGCGGAACCTCCGGGATCATCGGCCGGGTGGGCGGCTTCGACCCGTACTACGCGTACGAGATCCGCAGCGAGGTGCACGAGCACCCGCCGCTCGGCATCCGCAAGGAGGTGCGGGTCCTGCACCTGCGGCGCGAGCACAAGGGGCCGTCCGAGCTGGCGAGCCTGGCCCTCGACCCCGCGCTGCGCGCCAAGGGGCTGGGGCGCCTGCTGAGCCTCTCGCGGATGCTGTTCATGGCCGCGCAGCGGGAGCGGTTCGCGGACACGGTCATCGCCGAGCTGCGCGGGTACCAGGACCCGGACGGCCGGTCCCCGTTCTGGGAGTCCGTGGGCCGGCACTTCTTCGACCGGGAGTTCTCGGAGGCCGATTTCCTGTCCGGCCTGGGCAACAAGGACTTCATCGAGGACCTCATGCCGCGGCACCCCATCTACCTCTCCCTGCTGCCGCCGGAGGTGCGGGACGCCGTCGGCCGGCCGCACACCCAGACCGAGCCCGCCATGCACATGCTGGAGCGCGAGGGCCTGGTGCGCAGCGGCGAGGTGGACATCTTCGACGCCGGGCCCATCGTCGCGGGCCGCGTCGACGGGCTGCGGACGGTGCGGGAGCACCTGCGCCTGCGGGTGCGCCGCCTGCTGGACCGCCCCCCGGACGGCCCGGTGTGCCTGGTGGGCAACGGCCGCACGGACTTCCGGGCCGCCCTGGCGTACGTGGGCGACGAGGGCGAGGATGCGGTGGCCTGGCGCGCCGCCGCCGCGGCGCTCGAGGTGGGCCTGGGCGACGTCGCGTGGTGCGCCGGTGACCGAGCTGATCTCCATCGACCCGTCCACGGGCGCCGAGGCCGGCCGCGTGCCGGTCGCCGGCGCCGCGGAGGCCGGCCGCCTCATGGACCGCGCCCGCGCCGCCTTCCGGGACTGGGGCCGCCGGCCGCAGGCGGAGCGCGAGGCCGTGCTGCGCCGGTACGCCGAGGTGCTGGGGGAACGGCGGGAGGACCTGGCGGCCCTCATCTCGCGGGAGGTCGGCAAGCCGCCGTGGGAGGCCCGCGCCGAGGTGGACCTCATGGCCAACAAGGTGGCCATCAGCGTCGAGGCGCACGCCGCCCGCACGTCGGAGATGGCCTCCGGGCCCGCGGTCACACGCTTCCGCCCGCACGGGGTGATGGTGGTGCTGGGGCCGTTCAACTACCCGGGCCACCTGCCCAACGGCCACATCGTGCCCGCGCTGCTGGCCGGCAACACGGTGGTGTTCAAGCCCAGCGAGCAGGCGCCGCTGGTGGCCGAGGCCACGGCGGCGTGCTGGCGGGACGCCGGCCTGCCCGACGGCGTGCTGGGCGTGGCACAGGGCGGGAGGGACACCGCCGAGGCGCTGCTGGACCATCCGGAGCTCGACGGGGTGCTGCTCACCGGCAGCGCCGCCACCGGCCGGGCCGTGCACGCCCGGTTCGGGGGGCGGCCGGAGGTGATGCTGGCGCTGGAGATGGGCGGCAACAACCCGCTGCTGGTCCACGGCGCCGCCGACCTGGAGGCCGTCGCGTACACCGTGGTGCAGAGCGCCTACCTCACCGCGGGCCAGCGCTGCACCTGCGCGCGGCGCCTGGTGCTGGTGGACGGCCCGGACGCGGACGCCCTGCTGGAGCGCCTGGCCGCGATGGTTCGGCGCATCCCGGTGGGGCCGCCCACCGCGGACCCGGAGCCCTTCATGGGGCCCGTGGTCTCGGCCGCGGCCGCCGAGCACGTGCTCGCCGCCCAGGACGCGCTGCTGGCCGCCGGCGCCACCGCGATCGTCGAGAGCCGGCATCTGGCACCGCGCACCGGGCTCATCACCCCCGGCCTGCTTGACGTGACCGCCGTGCCGGACCGGCCGGACGAGGAGGTCTTCGGCCCCCTGCTGCAGGTCGTGCGGTGCCCGGACCTGGACGCGGCCCTCGCCGAGTGCGACGCCACGGCGTTCGGGCTGGCGGCCGGGCTCATCAGCGACGACCCCGCCCTGTACGAGCGGTTCCGGGACGCCGTGCACGCCGGCGTGGTGAACTGGAACCAGCAGCTCACCGGGGCGTCCAGCCGCGCGCCGTTCGGCGGGATCCGGGCCAGCGGCAACCACCGGCCCAGCGCGTTCTTCGCCGCCGACTACTGCGCGTACCCGGTGGCGAGCATCGAGCACGCGCGGCCGGAGGTCCCCGAGACCCCGTTCCCGGGGCTGCTGGAGGGCCGGTGACCGCCGTCGAGGTCAACTTCGACGGCCTGGTGGGCCCCACCCACAACTACGCGGGGCTGGGCCCTGGCAACCTGGCGTCGCAGCGCAACCGGGCCTCGGTGAGCGACCCACGCGGCGCGGCGCTCGAGGGGCTGGCCAAGATGCGCCGCATGCTGCGGCTGGGCGTCCCCCAGGGCGTGCTGCCGCCGCACGAGCGGCCCGACACCGGCGCCCTGCGGCGCATGGGCTTCTCGGGTGACGACGCCCGGGTGCTCGCCGAGGCCGCCCGCCGCGCCCCGGACGCCCTGGCCGCCTGCGCGTCGGCGTCGGCGATGTGGGCCGCCAACGCCGCCACGGTGCGGCCCGGCGGCGACGGCGACGACGGCCTGATGCACGTGGTGCCCGCGAACCTGGTGTCCGCGCTGCACCGCTCCCTGGAGGCCGACACCACCACCCGCATCCTGCGCCGGCTGCTGCCCGACGCGCGCGTCCACGATCCGCTGCCGGCCAGCACCGGCACCGGCGACGAGGGCGCCGCCAACCACACCCGCCTGTGCGCCGGCTACGGGGGGCCCGCCGTGCACGTGTTCGTGCACGGTGTCGAGGGCGACCGGCAGTCCACGCGGTTCCGGCCGCGCCAGACGCTGGCCGCCTCCCGCGCGGTGGCGCGGCTCATGGAGCTGCCCGCCGAGGCGGTGGTGCACGTGCTGCAGGCACCGGAGGCGATCGACGCCGGCGCCTTCCACAACGACGTGGTGAGCGTGGGCGACCGGGACGTGCTGCTGGCGCACGAGCGCGCGTTCGCCGGGGGCGCGGCGGACGTCGCCCGCATCGGCGCCGCGGTGGAGGCGCGGTGCGGGGTGCCGCTGCGCGCCGTGGTCGTGCCGGACGCCGAGATCCCGCTGGACGACGCGGTGCGCTCGTACCTGTTCAACTCCCAGCTGGTGCGGGCCGGCGACGGCCGCACCGTGCTGGTGGCGCCCGCGGAGGTGCGGGAGGTGCCGTCGGTGGCGGCGTGGGTCGCGGCGGCCGTCGCCGACCCGGGGGTCCCCATCGACGCGGTCGAGGTGGTCGACGTGCGCCAGAGCATGCGCAACGGCGGCGGCCCGGCGTGCCTGCGGCTGCGCGTGGTGCTCACCGAACCGGAGCGCGACCGGCTCGCCTCGGGCGCCCTGGTGGACGAGGCCCGCATCGACGCCCTGGAGGACTGGGTGCGCGCCCACTACCGGGACCGCCTCACCCCGGACGACCTGGCCGACCCCGCCCTGCTGGAGGAGTGCCGCACCGCCCTGGACGAGCTCACGGCGATGCTCGGGCTGGGGGCGGTCTACCCGTTCCAGCGCTGACCGCTCGACAGGGAGCGCGAGGCGGCATACGTTCCCGCAAAGGTCCGATGCGGGAGGGGATCGGAATGGACGCACGCGGCGCGGTGGAGCGGTACTTCGAGGCCTGGAACTCCGGTGACCCCGCGGCGGTCGTGCGGTCGATGGCGCCGGGCGGGACCTACGAGGACCCGAACACCGGCGGTCCCATCGGCGGCTCCGCGCTCGCCGGCTACGTCGGCGGCCTGCTGGCCGCGTTCCCCGACATCCGGTTCTCGCCCGGCACGGTCGTGGAGGACGGGGACCGCATCGCCGCGACGTGGACGATGACCGGCACCAACACCGGCCCCATGCGCGGCATGCCGCCCACGGGCCGTCCCGTGAAGCTCGCCGGCATGGACATGATCACCGCCGACGCCGAGGGCGTGCACACCGTCGAGGGCTTCTTCGACGGCGGGGTGATCCCCCGCCAGCTCGGCATGCAGATCGCCGTGCAGCCGCCGAACATGGGCCCGGTGAGCTTCGGGACCGCCGTGCACGTCGCCTCCCCGAACGCCGCCGCCCCGGGCGCGATCTCGGTGACCAGCCTGCACGTGCTCGACGCGGGGGAGGTCGCCGAGACCCAGGAGCGGTCACGGGTGATCGCCCGTGAGCTGGCCGGGATGGACGGCTTCATGGGCTTCATCGGCGTGACGCTCGGCACGCGCCTGCTCACCATCAGCGCGTGGCGCGATGCGGACGCCCCCAGGCAGCTCATGCAGGGCGGCGCGCACGCGGAGGCCGCCGACCGGTTCTGGGGTCCCGGATTCGGGGCGGGCGGCGCCACCGGCGTCTGGTCCGCGGAGCGCATGAACGCGGCCTGGGTGCGATGCCCGGACTGCGGCGCGATGGCGGTCCGCACGGACGCCGGGACATGCCGCTGCGGGGGCTCGCTGCCCGCGGCGCTGCCCTTCATGTAGCCGCTTCTCCCAACCCCTCAAGGCGGCTCCCGCGCCGCCGATGACGCGGGCATGCCGTGCCCGGTCTCCATCGTCATCCCGCTGTATCAGCGGGCTGACCTCACCGCCGCGTGCCTCGCCTCGCTCGAGCGCACCGGCACCCTGGAGCGCGCCGAGCTGGTGATGGTCGACAACGCGTCCACCGACGGCACGCCCGAGCTGTGCGCCGCGTGGGCGGACCGGGCCACGATCATCACGAACCCCGTGAACATGGGCTTCGCGGCCGCCTGCAACCAGGGCGTGCGGGCCGCCACGGGCGACGTGGTCATCCTGCTGAACCTCGACACCGAGGTGCACGACGGGTGGCTCGACCCGCTGCTGGACGCCGTCGCGGACCCCGCGGTGGGCGTGGCCGGCAGCCGGCTGCTGTACCCGGGCGGCCGCATCCAGCACGCCGGGATGGCCGTGATGCCGGGCTGCATCACCGTGCACATCCACCGGTACGTGCCCGGCGACCACCCGGTGGTGACCCGCACTCGCGACCTCGCGATCGTGACCGGCGCCTGCATGGCGATGCGCCGCGACCTGTACCTGGAGATGGGCGGGTTCGACGAGGGGTACCGCAACGGGTTCGAGGACACCGACCTGTGCCTGCGCCTGGCGTCCCGCGGCCTGGTGGCCCGCTACTGCGGGGACAGCGTGGTGACCCACCACGAGAGCATGAGCCCGGGCCGGCTGGACCACGACCACGTCAACGGCGCGCGGTTCCGCGCCCGGTGGGGGACCTGGGAGCCGGACCTGCGGCGGCTGCTCGCCGAGGACGGCATCGACGACGCCCCCCCGGACGTGCTGTGGCGCGGGCCGCTCCTGGACGGCTCCGAGGCCGCGGCCGCCGGCCGTGAGGCCGTCGCGGCGCTCAGCGCCGCCGGCCACCGCCCCGCCGTGCTCGAGGTGATGTCCGGCGACGCGATCCCGGGTGCGGACATGGACCTGGGCCTGGTGGCCGCGATCAACCGCCTGTACCTGTCGCGCGGCCCGGCCCGCGTGTTCCACCACGTCGCCCCCGGCGGCCCGTCGCCGGCGCCCGTCGCGGGCGCCCTGCTCGTGATCGTCGCCGGCCCGGGCGGCCGCGGCCTGCCGCCGCTGCCGGCGCCCGACGCCGCGGTGGCCCTGGACGCGGACGCGGCCGAGGCCCTCGGCGCGGCCCTGCCCGGCGTCCCGTGCGGCACCGGCGACCCCGGCGCCATCGCGGACGCGCTGCTGGGACCCGTGCCGGAGCGCCCGGAGGGCGTGGGGTACTGGGGGCCGTCCCTCGGCCCCGGCCACGAGGCCGGCGCCCTGCGCGGCCTGCTGCGCACGCTCACCGCCGGGGACCGGCCCGTGCGCCTGGTCCCCACCGACGCCAACGTGCCCGGTGCCGGGCAGGCGCCGCTGCCCGACCTGGGCCCCCAGGACTTCCTGCCCGGCCTGTGGGTCGCCGGCGGCGCGCCCGTGAGCCCCGGCGGCGACGCCGACTGGGACCGCCTGGTGGGGGCGGCCGGCGGCCTGCTCGCCGGCTGGTGCTGGGCCGACGCGACGGCCTTCCCGCCCGCCTGGCACGAGGCGCTGCGCCGCGCCGACGACGTCTGGGTGACCCACCCCGAGGCCCTGCCGGCCCTCGCCGCCGCCGGCGTGCCCGAGGACCGCCGCGCCGTGGTCCCGCCCGCCGTGGACACCTCGGCGTACCGTCCGCGCGAGCCTCGGGAGCCCGGCGCGCCCGTGGAGTTCCTGGCCGTCACCGGCTGGAACTGGCTCGGCGGCTGGGATCTCGCCCTGCGCGCCTTCGTGGAGGAGTTCGCCGCCGGCGAGGCCGTGCGGCTGCGCCTGGCGGTGCGCGAGGCACCCGCGCCCGGGGTGGACCCGGAGCGCGAGGCGGTGAACCTGCTGGCCCGCCTGGGCCTCGACCCCGCCGCCGTCGCCGACATCGACCTGGTGACCCGCCCGCCCGACGAGGCCACGCTCGCCCGCGCGTTCCGCGCCGCCGACGCCGTGGTCCACGTCCCGCGCGGCGACGGCCTGGGCCTGCCCGTGCTGCGGGCCATGGCGTGCGGCGTCCCGGTGATCTGCGTGGCGGGCGTCGCCCAGTCCGCGCTGGTGGGGGAGGCCGGCATCACGGTGCCGTCCGCCCGCGACGCGGTCGTCGCCGCGCCCGGCACCGATCCGGCGCTCGCCGGGCTGCGCGCCGTTGAGGCCGACCTCACCGCGCTGCGCGCCGCGATGCGCGCCGTGCAGGCCGCCCCGGAGGCCTACCTGGCATCCGCCGCCGGCGGGGTGGACCGGCTGCGCGCGTACGCGGGCGCGCCCGCCGTGGAGGCCGCCGTCGCCGAGCGGATCGCCGCGATCACCGCCCGCCACCGCGAGGCGGTGGCGGCATGAGCATCCTGTGGCGTTCCCCGCTGCTGGACGCCTCGGACCACGCCTCCGGGGCGCGCGCGATGGTGCGTGCCCTCGACGCCGCCGGCGTCGGGCTGAGCCTGCAGCAGACCCCGTGGGGCACGCCCTCGGTGGTGTCGGAGGCCGAGCTCGCCTGGCTCGCCCGCCGGGATGTCCCTGCGGGGCACGTGGGCACCACGGTGCAGCGCACCGTCGCCCGGCTGCTGACCCCCTACGTCGACGGCATCCGCGTTGCCTGGACCGGGATCGCCGGTACGGCGCCCGACCGCGAGGCGCTGCTGCGCCTGCGGCAGATGGACGTGGTGTGGGTGCCGACGCACGCCCAGCGCGACGCGCTGCTCGCCGCGGGCCTCGAGGAGTCCCGGGTGCTCGCCCTGCCCGAGCCGGTGGACCTGGCGATCGTGCGCCCGGACGCGCCGGCCTTCGCCGCGCCCGGTGCCCACGGCACCGTCTTCATCGCCATGTGCGGCCCCACCCCCGCCGACGGCGCCGACCTGCTGGCCCGCGCCTGGGCCCGGGCGTTCCGCCCCGGCGACGACGTGACCCTGGTCCTGGTGCCCGCCGTGGGGGAGCGCACGTCCGGTCCCGAGCCCCTGGCCGAGGCGATGGTCGCGGCGCTGCGCGAGGACGGCCGTGACCCGTCGGCCGTCGCGGACCTGGTGATCCTGGACGAGCCGCTCTCGGACCGCCGCGTCGCGGGCCTGCTCGCCGGCGCCGACGTGGTGGTCGTGCCCGCGCGGGCCGCGGGCCTCACCCGGCGCATCGCGGAGGCCGCCGCGGCCGGCCGCCCGGTCGTCGGCGCCGCCGCGCACGGGGTCACGGACGCCACCGGCTGGACCGTCGACGCGGAGATCGTGCCGGTGGGCGAGCGCGCCGAGCACCGGGAGCTCGCCGAGAGCTGGTGGCGCGAGCAGGACCCCGACGCCCTGGCCGCCGCGCTGGCCGCCGCGCACGCCGACCCGGCCGGACGCGCCGCACGGGGCGCCACCGCCCGCGCCGCCGCGGCCGCGCACGACCACAACACCGTCGCCGCAGCGGCCCTCGCGCACCTGGCGGGCGCGGTGCCCGCGCGGCCCGCCGGCAAGCTGCGGCTGGGACTCACCCGCGCCGTCCTGGAGGGCCCCATCCTGGGCCCGTCGTCGCTCGCCGGCCTCAACCGCGACCTCGCCAGGGCCCTGGCCAGCGGCTGGGAGGTGGAGCTGTCGGTGGTGGAGGTCGAGGCCGTCGCGGCCGACGTGCTGCCGCCCGACGGCGACCCCCTGGTGACCGCGATGGCGCTGCGCCACGCCGGCGTGCCGCACGTGGTGGTGCGCGACCAGCACCCGCCGCTGTTCGCCGCGCCCGCCCACGGGGCGCTGGTGCACTTCCTGCACTGGGAGTTCGGCGCCCTGCCGGAGCAGTGGCGAGCCGGCGCCGCCGCCCTGGACGAGATCTGGGTGGTGTCCCCGCACGTGCGGGACGCCCTGATCGCCGACGGCGTCCACCCCGACCGCGTCACCGAGATCCCGATGGGCGTCGACACCGGCCGGTTCAACCCCGGCGCGCCCGAGATGGACCTGGGCGACGCCGCCCCGGGCCTGCGGTTCCTGTTCATCGGCGGGCTGGTGTGGCGCAAGGGCGCCGACCTGCTGCTGGAGGCGTACCGCCGCGCCTTCACGCGCGACGACGACGTGACCCTGGTGGTGAAGGACTTCGGCGCCGGCGGGCCGTACCCGCCCAGCCCGGACGCCGAGCGCGCCGCCCGGATGGCCGCCGACACGGGCGGACCGCGCGTGCTCCACCTCACCGGGATGCTCCCCGCGGACGCCCTTCCGGGGCTGTACCGGGCGTGCGACTGCCTCGTGCACCCGTACCGCGCCGAGGCATTCGGGCTCACCATGCTCGAGGCCATGGCCTGTGGCCTCACGGTGATCGCGCCGGACCACGGCCCCGCCGGGGCGTTCCTGCTGCCCGATGCCGCGATCCCCCTGCCCGCCCACCTGGTGCGGGCGCCCACCAACCGCTTCGGCCCGTGGACCATGCCCGAGCCGCCGCTGGTGGGGGAGGTCGCCGTCGACGACCTGGCCGCCGCGATGCGCGGCGTCTACGAGGACCCCGCCGGGGTCGCCCGCCGCGCCGCCCGCGCGGTGGAGGTCGCATCCGCACGTACCTGGACCCGCGCCGCCGGCGTCGCCGCCGACCGGCTGCGGATCCTCGCCGCAACGCCCAGGAGGGCCGCCGCATGAGGATCGCACTGCGTGGACCCGCGGTCGGGGCCGGCTGCCGCGCCGCCGGCGTGCGCACGCTGCACGCCGCGCTGCTTCGGGCGGGCGCCGACGCCGTCCTCGAGGCCTGCGATCCGGGCGGGCCGGTCACGCCCCGCGACGGCCTGCCGCCGCGCGATGCGCGCGGCCCGGTGGAGGCCCACCTGCAGTGGTGCGCCGCCGCGGACGTCGAGGCGCATGTCGACGCCCCGGTGCGCGTCGCGCGCATCAGCCAGCCGCACCCGGTCACCGCCGCCGAGGCGGAGCTCCTGCGCGGCCTCGACGAGGTGTGGGTGCGCGACGACACGGTGCGCGACCACCTGCTGGGCCTCGGCATCGACGGCGAGCGCCTGTGGGTGTGCCCGGACCCGGTGGACGTCGCCGGGGCCGCGGCGATCGCCCCGCCCGGCGCCCACGGCGCCGTGACCCTGGCCATCGAGCCGGACCCCGCGCGGCTCATGAACCTGGTGTGCGTGTGGGCCGAGGTCATGCCGGTGGACGCCGACGCCACCCTGGTGCTGGCCGCCGACGCCGGCCTGCCGGAGCGCGTCGTGGCCGCCCTGGCCCGCGCCGGGCACCGCGAGGTCGACATCGCCGACCTCATGCTCATCTGCGAGCCCCTGTCGGACCGCGAGCGGCTGGGGCTCATCGCCTCCGCCGGCCTGGTGCTCACGCCGTCGCCCCGCATCGCCGCCGAGGCCGCCGCCCTGGGTGTGCCGTGCGCGGACCTGGGGATCGACGCGCCGGTGCTCGCCGCCAAGCTGTGCCGCCGCGAGGAGTGGGTGCCGCAGGCCCCGTCCGCGCGCCACGACGCCGCCCGCGTGGCCGGCGAGGTGGCCGGCCGCCTGCAGGGCCTCGCCCGCTTCCGCCGCGCCGCCGGCGGGTACGCGGGACGCCCGCGCGCCGTGCTCGAGGGGTCCATGTTCGGCGCCCACTCGCTCGCCGCCGTCAACCGCGGCCTGTCCCGCGCGATGCTGCGCCAGGGCCGCGTGGACCTCGCGCTGCGCAACAGCGAGGGGGCCGTGCTGGACCCGTCCGCGCCGGTGGACGCCTCCATCCGGTCCCTGGTGTGGGGATGCCTGCGCGAGCACGACGGCCCGCCCCAGGTGACCATCCGCCACGGCCACCCCGCCGACCTGTCCCCCGTGGCCGACGGCCGCCTGGTCGCAGTGCTGCCCTGGGAGTTCGGCGGCGCGCCGGTGGAGTGGGTGGACTGCCTGGACCGCGGCGTCGACGAGATCTGGGTGCCCACCGATTACGTGCGCGACGGCTTCGTGTCGGCGGGCGCGCCGGCCGGGCGGGTCGCGGTGGTCCCCAACGGCGTGGACACCGCCATGTTCCACCCGGCGGCCGCGGCGATGGACCTGGGCGACGGCGCCCCGGGATACCGGTTCCTGTACGTCGGCGGCCTGGCGTGGCGCAAGGGCGTGGACCTGCTGGTGGACGCCTACCGCATGGCCTTCGGCCCGGACGACGACGTGACCCTGGTGCTCAAGGACTTCGGCGCGGGCGGCCCGTACGGGTCGGACGGCGTGGACCGGCTGGTGGAGGAGCTCGCCGCCGACCCGTCGGCGCCGCGCGTGATGCGCCTCACCGGCCCCATGCCGGAGGGGCTCATGCCCGGGCTCTACGCGGCGTGCGACTGCCTGGTGCACCCGTACCGCGGCGAGGCGTACGGCATGACGATGGCCGAGGCCATGGCCACCGGCCTGCCGGTGATCGCCCCCGACCGCGGCGCGGCCCGGGCGTTCATGGACGCCGACACGGCGCTGCTGGTCCCGTCCCGGCGCCGCGAGCTGGACGTCCCGGAGCTCGCCGGGCAGCGGCTGCTCCTTCCGGCCGCGGTGAACGAGGTGGAGGTGGAGGCCCTGGCATCGCGCATGCGGTGGGCGTACGAGTGCCGCGACCTGGCCGCCGACACCGGCCGCCGCGCGGCCGCCGCGATCGCCGCCGGCCACACGTGGGGACGGGCCGCGCGCATCGCCGCCGAGCGCCTGTCGGCCCTCGCGGCGTCCGGCGAGATGGCGCGGGAGGTGGCGGCATGAGCGTCCTGCTGCGCGCCCCCGTGGACCGGCCCGGCGTGCGCGCCGTGCTGGCCGAGCTGTCGCTCATGGGCGTGGACCCGCGCGTGGTGCACACCGGCCGCGGCGATCTGCTGGCGATGGGGGACCGCGACCGGGCCTGGCTCGCCGCGCACACCGCATGGCGGGACGACGCGGACCTCGCGCACGACCTGTCCGAGCTGTGGAACGGCCCGGATCCGGCGCCGTGCACCCTCCCGGTGCCCGCCGGCCGCCGCATCGTCCTCGCGCCCGTCTCGGCGCCGGAGGAGGCCATCGCCGTCCTGCTGGACTGGGTGGAGGCCGCCCCCTCATCCATCGACGCGACCCTCATGGTGGTCGCCGAGGTGCCGGGCATGGCCCTCGCCGAGGCGATGGTGAGCGCCGTCGACGACCCGGACGACCTGCCCGACGTGGTCGTGGTGGAGCGCCCCGTGCCGGACATGGCCACCGCGGTCGCCGACAGCACCATCGTGGTCGCCGCGCTGGGCACGCCCGCCGCGCGCCTGGCCGACGAACTGCAGCGCGCGCAGGTGGACCCGGGCCTCGGCCTGGCCGGCCGCCTCGCGGATGCGCTCTCCACCACCGCCGCGCCGCCCACCGCCGCACAGGTGGCCGCGTACGTCGCCCAGCGCCTGGGCCGCGAGCGCCGCCGCACCCGCCGCCGTCCCGCCGGGCCGCCCGCCCGGCCGCTGGTGGCGGTGGAGGGCGCCGTGACCTCGGTGACCTCCCTGGCCCAGCTCAACCGGGACCTCGCCCGCGCGCTCATGGACCGCGGGGACGTGGACGTGGCGTTCAGCGAGCGCTTCCCGGGCCCGCTGGCGGCCGACCCGGACGTGGCCGAGCTGGTGCTGCGCGCCGCGCCGCTGGACCGCCCCCCGGACCTGCTGATCCGCAACGACCACCCGCCGTCGTTCGCGCGCCCCGCCGCGGGCCGCGTGGCGGCCTGGCTGCACTGGGAGTTCGGCCCGCCGCCGCGGGAGTGGCTGCACGCCGCCCAGATCTGCGCCGACGAGGTGTGGGTGGACTCCGAGGTGGTGCGCGAGGACTTCCTCAACGCCGGCCTGCCCGCCGATCGCGTGGTCGTGGTGCCGCTGGGCGTCGACACCGCGCGGTTCGGCCCGCACGTCCCCGCGGTCCGCATGGGCGACGACGACGGCTTCCGGTTCCTGTTCGTGGGCGGGCTGGTGCACCGCAAGGGCGTGGACCTGCTGCTGGAGGCGTACCGCCGGGCGTTCACCCGCGCCGACGACGTCACGCTGGTGCTCAAGCGCTTCGGCGCGGGCGGCCCGTACCCGGCCAACGAGCTGGACACCATGGCGGAGGCCATGGCCGCGGACCCCTCGGGCCCCCGTGTTCGGATGCTCGACGGCCCGATGCGCGAGGCCGACATGGCCGGCCTCTACCGGGCGTGCGACTGCCTGGTGCACCCGTACCGCGGCGAGGCCTTCGGGATGACGATGATCGAGGCGATGGCCAGCGGCCTGCCGGTGATCGCCCCCGACCGCGGCGCCGCGCGCGAGTTCATGGACGGTTCGACCGCCGTGCTGCTGCCCGCCGCGCGCCGGGTGCTGCCGACCCTCACCGACGGGGAGGGCCGCGCGCTGTCCGGCCCGCCGGTGGTGCACGAGATCGACGTGGCCGACCTGGCCGCCGGCATGCGCCGCGTGTTCGAGGACCGCTCCTCGGCCGCGGCCACGGGCGCCCGCGCCGCCGCGTCCGTGCGCGCCGCGCGCGGGTGGGACCTCGCCGCGGGCGTCGTCGCATCGCGGATCTGCCCCCTGCCGGCCGCGGCATGAGGGTCGTCTGGCGCGGACCCCTCACCGACCCCAGCGGCTTCGCGTCGCAGGGCCGGGCCTTCGTGCGCGGCCTCGCCGAGTGCGGGGCCGAGCTGCGGGTGGAGCACCTGGTGTGGCACTGGCGGGAGGCGGTCACCCCGCTCGAGCGTGAGCGCCTGGCCGACCTGATCGCCGCGCCCGCCGTCCCCGCCGACGCCCACATCCAGCACACCCTGGCCCGCCTGTTCGACCCGTACTCCTCGGGCCGCGTGCGCGTGGGGCGCACCGCCTGGGAGGTGGACCGCGTGCCGGCCGACTGGGCCGCCCGCGCCGCCCAGATGGACGAGCTGTGGGTGCCGTGCGCGCACAACGCCCTGGCGTTCGAGCGCTCCGGGCTGGAGCCGGACCGCCTGTGGGTCCTGCCGGAGCCGCTGGAGCTCGACCGCTTCCGTCCCGGCGCCGCGCCGGCGCTGCAGGTCCCCGGAGCCCACGGCACCGTGTTCCTGGCCAGCCTCGACTGGAGCCTGCGCAAGGGCTGGGACGTGCTGGTGGACGCGTGGCTGGAGGCGTTCGCGCCCGGCGACGACGTGACCCTGGTGCTCAAGGCGTTCTCGAGTCGCGGCCTCACCGCGGCCGACATCCAGGACCGCCTGGTTGCCCACATCCGCGCCGGCGGCGGGGACCCCGCCCGCATGGCCGACGTCGTGCTGCTGGACGAGCTCCTGGACGGCCGGGCCCTGGCCGGCCTGTACGCGGCATGCGACGTCTACGTCGCGCCCAGCCGCGGCGAGGGCTTCTGCCGCCCGGTCGCCGAGGCCATGGCCGCCGGCCGCCCGGTCATCGCGACCGCCCACTCCGGTCCCGCGGACTTCGTGGACGACGCGGTGGGGTGGCCCCTGCCGTGGACCGAGGTGCCGGTGGGCGACGCGGCCCGCGAGGAGAGCCTCTGGCCCGACGGCGCCCGCTGGGCCGAGCCCGACCGGGACGCCCTGGTGGCCGCGCTGCGCGCCGCGCACGCCGACGCCGGCGCCCGGCGCGCCCGGGGCGAGGCCGCCCTGGCCGCCGCGCAGCGGTTCGACCACGTCCGCATCGCCCGCCTGGCCCTGGAGCGCCTGGAGGCCGTGATGCCGCGCGACCGCCGCACCGGGCTGCGCGCCGTGCGCCCCGGCCTGCCCGCCGCGCTGCTGGTGGGGTCCGTCTTCGGCGCCCACTCCCTGGCCGGCGTGAACCGCGAGCTCGCCCGCGCGCTGGTGCGCACCGGGCGGCTGGAGCTGGGCCTGGTGGACACCGAGGGCGCGTCCCTGGACCCCGCGGACCCCGGCCTGGCGCCCCTGGCGCCGCTGGTGGAGGGGTTGCTGCCGCACGTGGACGTCACCATCCGGCACGCCTACCCGCCGTGCTTCGACCCGGGCGCGCCCGGGCGCGTCGTGCAGATCCTGCACTGGGAGTACGGGCCCGTCCCGCGGGCCTGGGTGGAGGCGCAGCGCACCGGCATCGACGAGGTGTGGGCCGCGTCGCGGTGGGTGGCCGACTGGATGGTGCGCAGCGGGATGGACGCGGACCGCGTCGCCCACGTGCCCCTGGGCATCGACCCCGCCCGCTTCCGGCCGGGCCTCGACCCGCTGGACCTGGGGGAGGCCGCGCCCGGCTACCGGTTCCTGTTCGTCGGCGGGTTCATCTGGCGCAAGGGCGTCGACCTGCTGCTGGACGCCTACGCCCGGGCCTTCACCCGCCGCGACGACGTGACCCTGGTGCTGAAGGACTTCGGCGCCGGCGGCCCGTACGTGCCGCAGGACATCACCGAGCGCATCGGCCGCCTGGCCGCCGACCCGTCGGCGCCGCGTATCGCGCACTTCACCGGGGCGCTCCCGGAGGCCGACATGCCGCGGCTCTACGCGGCGTGCGACTGCCTGGTGCACCCGTACCGCGGGGAGGGCTACGCCCTGCCCATCGCGGAGGCCATGGGCTGCGGGCTGCCCGTGGTGGTCCCCGCCGGCGGAGCCTGCACCGACTACGCGGTGCCCGGCACCGCCGTGCTGGTGCCCGCCGCCGAGGGGACCATGGCGACCGATGAGATCGGCGGGATGCGGCTGGCCGCCCCGCCGCGGCTGGTGGAGGTGTCGGTGGACGACCTCGCCGCCGCGATGCGCGGCGCGTACGAGCGGCAGGACGAGCACCGCGCCATGGGTGCGCGGGCCGCCGCCCACATGCACGCCGGCCACACCTGGGACCGGACGGCGGCCGTCGCCGCCGCCCGGCTGGAGCACCTGCTGGGCGACCGCCTGGCGGCATGAGCCGGCCGGGGGGAAGCCCCCGGCTCAAGTCCTCGATGCCCCCGCCGATGACGGGGGCGTCTCGAACTCGAACGCACGGGAGCGTGCAATGGGCCTGAAGATCGCGAGCCTTTCGGACTCCACCCCGTCCGCGTCACCACAGCGGCTGTCGCTGTGCATGATCGTGAAGGACGAGGAGGAGGCCCTGCCGCGCTGCCTGCGCAGCGTCCAGGGGGTGGCCGACGAGATCGTGATCGTCGACACCGGCTCCACCGACCGCACCGTCGAGATCGCCGAGAGCTTCGGCGCGAAGGTGATCCACGAGCCGTGGACCGGTGACTTCGCCAAGCACCGGAACACCTCGCTGGACGCCGCGACCGGCGACTGGCTGCTCATCCTCGACGCCGACGAGGAACTGGTGGACGGCGCGGGCCTGCGCCCGCTGCTCGACGACCCCGACATGGAGGGCTACAGCCTCCGTGAGGTGAACTTCATCGGGCAGGAGGCCGGCCTGGAGGCGGTGGTGAACGCCGCGTTCCGCGTGTTCCGGAACCGCCCGGAGTACCGGTACGACGGTGCGCTCCACGAGCAGATCCAGGGCAAGGTCGACCCGCACGGCGGGTCCTGCACCCGGTTCGTGGGGATCGAGATCCTCCACTACGGCTACCTGGACCAGACGACCGAGGCGCGCAAGAAGAAGGACCGGAACATGCGCATCGTCCTCGACGAGGTCCAGCGCAAGCCCGACGACTCCTTCACGCTGTTCAACGCCGGCGTCGAGTTCCAGCGCATCGACGACCACCGCACCGCCCTCGACTACTTCTCGCGGTCGTTCAACAACCTCCAGTCGATGCGGCAGTACTTCGCGTCGCTGCTGGTGCGCAACATCGTGGCGTCCCTGCAGAAGCTGGAGCGGTACGACGAGGCCCTCGAGGTCGCGGCGGACGCGATGGACGCGTACCCGGACTTCACCGACCTCCACTACCTCGTCGGGCAGCTGCACTTCGCCCGCCGCGAGTACCGGGAGGCGATCACCAGCTTCAAGCGGGCCATCGACCTGGGCGACCACGGCGGCGACCGCTACATGGCGCAGGCCGGCATGGGCTCGTTCTACAGCTGGTTCGCGCTCGGCACCCTGCACGAGGCGATCGGCGACCAGAGCGAGGCCGTCCGCGACTACAAGCGGGCGATCACCTCGGCGCGCGGCTTCTACGCCCCGCCGCTGGTGCGGCTCGCCCAGCTCCTGGTCCGCAACGACGACGTCGACGTCGCCGAGGCGTTCCTGCGGAGCCTCCTGCCGTCGGTCAAGCGCGCCGACGCGCTGCGTGCGATGGGCGAGGTGTTCCTCTCCGAGGGGTTCCCGGACCGCGCCCTGCGGCTCCTGGGCGAGGCCCTGGAGATGACGCCGGAGACCCACGCGATCCGCGTGACCCTCTCGCACTGCCACCTGGCCGCCGGCGACGTCGACACCGCGCTGACGGTGCTCGACGAGATCCCGGCGTCGTCGGAGAGCCACTCGTTCGCGTGCGGCAAGCGCGTGCTGGCGGGCCTGGTGTCCGGCCGGCCGGAGCTCGCCGAGCGCGGCATCGCCGACATCGGCACCATCGCCGACGGCCTCTACGCGTACGCGTGGCAGCTGGTCCTGGACGCCCAGGGCGGCACCCTCCCGGAGGGTGAGCTGCGCGCGAACGCCGACCAGGTGACCGCGGTGGTGTTCGACATGTCCGCGGCCCTGCTGGAGCTGGGGGCCCTGGAGGCGTTCAACGCGACGGTGCCGCTGCTGTACCGGGTGGCGACGCCGGAGTCGGCCCTCGACGAGCGGCTGGGCCACCTGCTGCTCAAGCACGGGTTCGCGGACCCGGCCGCCGACCGCCTGCTCGCCTGCGTGCGTGAGGGCGACGCCCGCCCGGAGACCTACGCGGCCCTCGGGATGATCTGCGACCACAAGGAGCTTCCCGAGGACGCGGAGGTGTTCTACCGGGAGGCGCTGGAGCGCGACCGGGAGAGCATCGGCCGGTACCTGGACCTCGCCGGCCACCTCGCCGGCCAGGGCCGCTACGACGAGGCGAACGACGTGCTGCGCGCCGGGCAGTCGGTGTGGCCGCACTCGACGGTGCTGCGCGAGCTGAGCGCGTCGATGGGCGTGCTGGCCGGGGTGAGCCCGAACTAACCGTTCACGTTCGGCAGGTCGGCGGGATCCCACGGGGCGCGTAGAGCTTTCTCTACGCGCCCCGTTTCGCGTGTCGGGATCGGCGGCTCCTGCCGATAGCCGTGATGAGTCCCGGGCTCCGGAGCACAAGGCGTCCGGTCCCCCCGGGGTTCGGCCACGGATGAACGGAGTTGACATGGATGTCACCGCCGCTCCCGTCCTGACTGGGGCTGGAGCATCAGCATCGCTTGCGGCGGAACAGGTCCGTGCGTCCCGGCAGGTCCCGGCAGCGGGGTCCGCCGCGGCGTCCGCGACGACGACCGCCGAGGGGCCGGCGTCGCCGGCGGCCGAGGCCGCGAAGGCCTCCGCCAGCGCGCACGCCATCGTGGACGCCGCCGTCGCCCTCCTGGACGGCGGTCACGCCGTCGAGCACAGCAAGCCCTCGGAGCTCATGCCGAGCGAGGTCCCGGTGAAGGTCCCGGAGTTCGGGAAGACGGACGGCGAGGAGCCGGGCGTTCTCAAGTTCACCGTCCAGGACGCCGATGTCCTTGCCAGATTCGCGATCCACCAAGAGACGAAGCACGTGATCGTCACGATGTACCAGCGCGAGACCGGCGAGGTGATCCGGGAGTTCCCGCCCCGCCAGGTGCTGGATGTGATGGCCGCGCTCGCGGGGAAGGGCCTCGCGATCGACGTCAAGCGGTGAGGGCACGGAGGCCGCAGTGAGCTCAGGTACAGGGATCAGTTTTTCGGGGCTCGGCTCGGGCATCGACACCGCGTCCATCGTGGACGCGCTGATGAAGCTCGAGCGGCAGCCGATCGACCGCATCAACGCGGACAAGAAGGAAGTCCAGAAGAAGAGCGGCGTCGTCACCGAGCTCAACGGCCTCGTGAAGGCGCTGCGGGACGCGGCGCGCGACCTGTACGCGCCCACCGCGCTCCAGGGCAAGACCGCCACGACCGCGAACGACAAGATCGCGACGGCGTCCGCCGGGAGCAGCGCGGCCACGGGCACCTACAACGTGACCGTCACCGCCCTCGCCGGGAACCACACGTTGGCGACCGGCGCGAACCCGGCCCTGAACGCCGGGGAGTCGCTGGACATCACCGTCGGCGGCGCGACCAAGAGCGTCGCGATCCAGGCGGGCGACACGCTCCAGACCTTCGCGGACCGCATCAACGGCACCGCGGACATCGGGGCGTCGGCCAGCGTCATCAACAACAAGCTGGTGCTGATCAGCCGCACCGACGGCTCCGCCGGGACCGTGACCCTGGGCGGGACCGCCGCCCCGACGCTCGGTTTCGCCACCACCCAGGCCGGCACCGACGCCTCGGCGGTCGTGAACGGTCTCACGGTGACCGGCAGCAGCAACAAGATCGAGGGCGCCATCGCCGGCGTGAGCCTCAACCTGTCGGCGGTCGGCACGACCACGATCACGGTGGGCGCCGACACGGGCGCGATCCAGAGCCAGGCCCAGAAGTTCGTGGACGCCTACAACAAGCTCATCACGAACACGAACAACGCGACCAAGTACGACAACGCGACGAAGACCGCGGGCACGCTGCAGGGCGACACGATGTTCACCACGTTCGCCTCGAGCCTGCGGAACACGACGATGTCGCAGGTCACGGGCAACGGCACGACCTACGACAGCCTCGCGGCGATCGGGATCACCTCGAGCCGCACCGGCGAGCTGACGCTGGACGCCGGCAAGTTCCAGGACGCCCTGGCGAAGGACCCGACCGCCCTGCGGAAGGTGTTCGGCGCCGACGACGGGGCCGACACCACGAGCTCCGCGGACGGCATCGCACGCCGCATCGCGCAGCTCACCGACGACTTCTCGACGAACGCGATCGCGTCCCGCCAGACGGGGATCACGTCGACCATCCAGCGGATGAACGACAAGATCGCGCGTCTCGAGGACGTGATGACCGTCCGGGAGCAGCGCCTCAAGGCGCAGTTCCAGGCGATGGAGAGCGCTGTGGCCCAGCTCAAGCAGCAGGGCACCAGCCTCACGCAGCAGTTCGGCTGATCCCGGCGGCACGGCCGGTGATCGCGTGATCGGACAACAGGGGAGCAGTGTGCTCAAGGACAGCAGCCAGTACACCGCGCGCGCCATCCAGACGGCCAGCCCCGGCCAGCTGGTGGTGATGCTCTACGACGGGCTTCTCCGGTTCCTCAACCAGAGCAAGGCCGCCATGGAGCGTCGCGACATGGGCGAGGCCGGGCTCAAGATGAGCCGCGCGCAGGCCATCGTCACCGAGCTGCGGTGCTCGCTGGATCTCACGCGGGGCCCGATCGCCGAGAACCTGGCGCGGATCTACGACTGGACCGCGGACGAGATGATGGGCGCACGGCTGGAGAACGACCCCCAGCGGGTCGCGCGCCTGGTGTCGCTGCTCGGCGAGCTGCGCGACGCCTGGGCCCAGATCGCGTCCACCGAGAAGCCGCAGACGGAGAGCACGCGCCCCACCGTGGGCGTGAACCTTGCTGGATGACCTCCGGCGCCTCCGGGGCCTGCAGCTCATGCAGCGGCAGGCCCTGGTGGACGCCGACGGCGAGCGCCTCACGTCCCTCGACGCGGAGCGGATGGCCCTGCAGGCCAACCTCGTCCCGTTCGAGCGGTCGGGGCTCACGGGCGCGGACCTCCAGGAGGCCCGTGCGCTCGTCGAGCTCATCCAGAACGACCAGCAGGCGCTGATCGCCGCCGCCGTCGAGGCGCGCGAGCGCATCGCGCAGGAGCTCCGCTCGCTGGGCCCCGGCCGTGCCGCACTGCACGGCTACCGGGCGCCCGGCGCCACGAACGCCCGCTACCTGGACCGCGTCTCCTAGACGCGGTCCGCGTGGCGTGCCGCGCCGTTCTGCGAACGGGACGCGGCGGTTGGCGCTGCGCCGCCCATCCGGCGGGCGTAGCCTCCCGGCATGGCGAGATTCGGAATCCAGATCGGCGACTTCCGCTTCCCGGGCGCACCGTCATCGGCGGAGCTGTTCGGGCACGTCGCCGCCGCGGCGCGGGCCGCGGAGGACGCGGGCTTCACGTCCCTGTGGGTGATGGACCACTTCCACCAGTTCGAGCCGGTGGGGGAGCGGGACACGGCGATGCCGGAGGCCTTCGTGCTGCTCGGCGCGCTGGCGTCGGTGACGAGCACCATCGAGCTGGGGACCCTGGTGGCGGGCGTGCCGTATCGGAACCCCGCGCACCTGGCGAAGCTGTTCACCACGCTGGACATGGTGTCCGGCGGCCGGGCGATCGCCGGCGTCGGGGCCGGGTGGCAGGAGGACGAGATCCGCGCCTACGGGTTCGGCGACGGCCTGTGGCCGGTGCGCGACCGCCTGGACGGGCTCGAGGACGCCCTGCGGATCCTGCGCGCGATGTTCACCGGGGTCGAATCCAGCGTGGAGGGCCACCGCATCGCCACCCGCGGCGCGATCAACGCGCCGCAGCCGGTGCGGCCGGGCGGCCCGCGGATCCTGGTGGGCGGCGGCGGCGAGAGGCGCCTGCTCAGACTGCTCGCGCAGTACGGCGACGCGTGCAACCTGTTCGGCGGCCCCGACGTGATCCGCCACAAGCTGGCCGTGCTCGACGCCCACTGCGCCGACGTGGGCCGGGATCCGGCCGACATCACGCGGACGTGGCTGGGCGGGTTCATCCTCGCCGACACCCAGGCCCGGGCGGACGCCGCGGCGGCGGCGATCGCGCCCGGCTGGGGTGCGCCGGACCTGGAGGCCCTGCGCGGGTTCGCGGTGTGGGGCACCGCGGAGACCATCCGCGAGCAGATCGGGGAGCTGCTCGACGCGGGCCTGGACGAGGTGTACTTCGCGTCCGGGACCCACGCCTGGACGCCGGAGACCGTGGCGGCGGCCGGTGCCGCGCTCGCCCCGCTGATGGACTGATGGCCCGCCGCACCCCCGAGGTGGACCGCATCGAGTCCGGCCTCACGAACCTGGGCCCCGTCACGATGCGGCCCATGTTCGGCGGGTGGGGCGTCTTCCTGGACGGCGCGATGTTCGCGCTGGTCAGCCGCGAGCGGCTCTACCTGAAGACCGACGAGCGGAACCGCGGCGAGTTCGAGCGCGCGGGCCTGGAGCCGTTCACGTTCACCCGCAAGGGGGAGGAGATCACCACCTCCTACCACCGCGCGCCCGAGCCGCTGGAGGACTGGGGCGTGATGGAGCCGTGGCTGCAGGGCGCGTACGACGCCGCGCAGCGGGCGGCATCCCGGAAGGGTTCGCGGCCGAGGCGCTGAGCGGCCCGGTCCGGCTCCGCTGGACAGCGGGTGCACAATTCGGCACGAACCCCTCGTGGAGGTGCCCGTGCCCAGGTCCTCGTCCATGCTCGCGCTCGCCGCGGGCGCGCTGCTCGCCGTGCCCGTCGCGGCATCCGCCGGTCCCGTCCCGCCGGCGACGACCGGCGACACGTACGTCGACGACGTGCGGGTGCTGCAGCGGCTCGGCCTGGAACTCCGTGACGGCGACACGCCGGTCGTTTAATCGCGACGCCGAGGTCGCCGAGCTGAGCGCCGGCCGACAGGCCGAGCAGGTATTTACGGGGTGGGCTTCGTCCTGCCGTCAGTTCCCGGGCGGCGGGGTGTTCCTGCTCGGGAAGAACTGGCCGGCCCTGTTCCGCGGCCGCGACGTCGCGCACCTTGGGTCGCCGGAGGTCCGTGGTGACCTGGGCGGCCGGTTCGGCGTCACCTTCGGTCCGTTCACCTCCGACGGCGGCATGGTGGCGACGGACATCAGCGCCCAGCTCGTCGGCCTGGGCCCGGAGCCGGAGGAGCGGTGGTCCCGCCGCCGTTCACGCCGGGGCGAGGCGCCGCCCTGCCGGTGCCGTTCACCGTGGCGCGGGAGACGTGGTGTACGCTGGGCGGCGGCAACGGCCGTCGGTCGTGAACGGCCGCACGGGTGCCGTGACGGCACCAGTCACGGGGCTGCCGGCCGGGGAGCTCGCGGTGTAGGTGGCACCTGCCCCGACGGCTCGGCCCGCGCTCACCCGTGACGGTCGACGCCGGTCCACCCGTCGCTGCTGCGCGGCGCGCGACCCTCCACCGCATCGGCACCGACGGCGTGGTCACCTGGTCCCGGCGGTGCGGCGGGGAGCACCGGCGGTTTCAGGGTCGCCCTCCTCCGCGCGGCACCACCGGCGCGGACGGCGCGACCTACCTGCCCATGCGGCGAGCACGAACGGCTCCTCGCAGTTCGACGGGCGGATGGTCGCCGTGGGAGCCCGATGGGGTGGTGCGGTGGGAGACGGCGGTGGGGGACCTCCCGTCGCCCCCGGCCGTGGACCGCGCCGGCAACGTGTGGACCGGCGACCGGCGGCCGGCTCATGGGGATCACCCCCGCGGGGGAGCTGGCGCTACTCGCGGCAGCTCGCGGATCCGGTGCAGGCGCCGACCGTCGCCGCGTACGGCGACGGGGTCCTCGCCACGGTGGGATCGGTGACCGCACTGTCGCGCGCCCGGCCGGTGGGGGCCGCGGGCGGACGTCACGCCTGGTGCCCGCCATCGTCTCCAGCGACGCCCGGAGACCTGCGTGGCCCCGGCCGCGGCCGTCCGAAGACCTGCCTGTACCGCATCGACTGCACCCTGCCGCTGCGGATCGACGCCCGGCGGACGGCACCGCCCATCACCCTTGCACCGTCGGGACGATCCTGGACGCGGGGCCGTCACGCCATCCGGGTGCGGCCGGACCGCCGCACCGTCCACGTGCTGGCCGGTGTGAACCGGGTGCGTCCTCGGGGCTCCCCGGGATGCTGTCGGTGTGCCCGCCCCGCCAGCCGTGCACGGTGAAACCCGGCCCCTACCGGGTCACGGTGGTGCTGCGCACCGGCGGCCCCGCCCGGGTGTTCACCCGGGTCATCCGCGTGCTGCCCTCCACCGGCCGGTGGGTCGACCGGTGAGGCCTCCCCGCCGCTAGTCCTCCAGGAGGGCCCGCTCGCTGGGGGCGTGCGGGAGGACGTCGGTGATGAACGAGCGCAGCGCCTCGTCGGTCCCGACGTCCTGGCCGCGGTGCTCGGACATGAACCAGCGGTGCTCCAGCAGCTGGTGGTACACCTCGGCCGGCTCCAGCTTGTCGCGCAGCCCCTCCGGGATCGCCGCGATGGCGGGGTCGAACACACGGTCCAGCCAGCGGGCGGCGGCGAGGGTCTCCGGGATGTCCCGTCCGGTCTCCCGCTCCATCTGCGCCCGGTGGACGGCGATGTCGTTGAGCAGCCGGCGCGCCTGGTTCTCCTGGGTGCGCAGCCCGGTGAGCTCGTACAGGCGGGGGCCGTGGTACCCGATCTCCACCACCCGGGGCTTCAGCCGCACCTGGTCACCCCCGGGCGACCGGGAGATCTCCATCTCCTCCAGGTCGAAGCCCAGGTCGTTGAGCCGCCGCAGGCGCCCGTTGATGCGGTAGGTCTCGCCGGCGGCGAACACCTCCTCGCCGGTCACCTCCGCCCACAGGCGCAGGTAGCGGTCCTCGATCTGGGCGGCGGTCTCCTGCGGGTCGATGTCGTCCGGCAGGGTCCCCGCCTCGCGCAGCTCGGTGAGGTCGTCCGCGATGTTCCGGCGGGCGATCTCGAGGTCCGCGTTGCGCTGCGCCGTGGCGATCTCGGTGTGCATCTCGCCGGTCTCGGTGTCCACCACGTACGCGGTGAGGGCGCCGGCGTCGCGGCGGAACAGCGTGTTCGCCAGCGAGCAGTCCCCCCACGCGAACCCGGCGAGGTGCAGCCGCACCAGCAGCCCGGCGAGGGCGTCCAGGATCTTCTCCCGCAGGTGCGGCGTCCATTCGTTGCCCAGCAGCGCCCGGTAGGGCAGGGAGAAGTCCAGGTGCCGGGTGATGAGGATGCCGTCGACGCTCGCGCCGCGGCGGTCCACCACCCCCACCGGCGTCACGGCGGGCAGGCCGGAGGCCACCAGGTGCCGCAGCAGCCGGTACTCGCGGTGCGCGAGGTACGCCGGCATCTCCTTCAGCGCGTACAGGGAGCCGTCGTAGTCCACGAACCGCACGACGTTGCGGTGCCGCCCCTTGGGGATGTCCACCAGACGGGTCAGCTCCCACTCGGCGAGCGGGCGCTGCAGGGGCAGGTCCAGGAAGTCCGGGTGCGCCGCGGGGTCGGCGATCGACAGGCGGACGCTCAGTGTCGGGGTGCGCGCCACACCCGGGATCGTGTCAGTCCCGGGTGCGCCCCGCCACCGCATCCTCCAGCCGTGCCAGGGCGGCGTGCACGTCCCGCAGCGCGCCGCGGACGTCGTGCAGGTCCCCGCCGATCTCCCCGACCGCCAGCCGCACCGACGCGACCTCGCGGGCCAGGTACTCCGCCTCGGTCTGGGTGCGGTCCGCGATCTGCCGGTCGCGCTCGCCGTGGAGCCGGTCCCGGTCGGCCTGCCGCGTCTGCGCCAGCAGGATCAGCGGCGCGGCGTACGCGGCCTGCAGCGACAGGGCGAGGGTGAGCAGGATGAACGGGTACTCGTCGAACCGCAGTGACGGCACCACCGCGTTCAGGATGATCCACACCACCACCACGACGGTCTGGAACACCAGGAACCGGGCGGTGCCGATGAGACGCGCCACCCCCTCCGAGAAGCGGCCGAACGCCTCCGGGTCGTAGTGCGGCTGCAGGACCAGGCTGCGGCGGGGCGCCGACAGCGGCCGGCGCCGCCGCAGCGTCAGCGGGATGTTCACGGTGCCTCCTCCCCGGAAGCGGTGTCGCGGGCGGACCTCCAGCCCTTGGGCAGCAGCGCGTCCAGCACGTCGTCCACGCTCACGGCCCCCAGCAGGCGCCCCGCCGCGTCGCACACGGGCGCGGCCAGCAGGTTCTCCGCGGCCAGGTGCTCGGCCACCAGCATCGCGGGGGCGTCGGGCGTCAGCGGGTCGGGCGCGGCGGGGTCGATGCAGGTCGCCGCGAGGGCGGAGGGCGGCTCCCGCAGCAGCCGCTGGAAGTGGGCGGTGCCCAGCAGCGGGCCGGTGGGGGTCTCCGCCGGCGGCCGCACGACGTAGACCTGGGCGGCGAGCGACGGCGGCAGCTCCCGCTTGCGCAGCCGGGCCAGGGCCTCGGCCACCGTGGCGTTCGGCGGCAGCACGACCGGCTCGGGGTTCATGAGGCCGCCGGCCGTGTCGGGCCGGTACTCCAGCAGGCGCCGCACCGGCGCGGCCTCCTCCGGCTCCATCGCCGACAGCAGGTCCGCGCGCTCCACCGCGGGGATCTCCCCGAGGAGGTCGGCGGCGTCGTCGGGGTTCATGGCGTCCAGCAGGTCGCCGGCGCGCTCACGGCCCAGGTGGCGCAGCAGCCGGGCCTGCACGTCTTCGGGGAGTTCCTCCAGCACGTCCGCGGCGCGCTCGTCCTCCAGTGCCCCCAGCAGCTCCGCGGCGTCCCGGTCCCCCAGGCCCATCACGGTGGAGGCGACCTCGGCGGGGCGCAGCTGCCCGAGGGCGGCGGCCCGGGCCAGGGCATCCGGGGCGGTCATCCCCAGGCCGGACAGCTCGTCCCAGTCCACCACCCGGTGGTCGCGCCGCAGCCGCGCCCCGGCCGGCACGACGTCGGCGCTCACCAGGCACCAGCCGGTGCCGTCCTGGCTGCGTGAGACCCCCACGTCGTTCACCCGCACCCGCTCGCCCGCGGGGCTGAGGGTGCCGACCCGGTCCAGCAGCTCGCCGAGCACCAGCACCTCCCCCGGCCGCCGCTCGAACCGCCGCAGGCTCACCCGCGCGCTCGAGAGGCGGGCGCCCTGGTCGTCCAGCGCCTCCAGGCGGCCGGCGCTGACGAAGATGGGGCGGCGGCGCACGCGCACCACCACGCCCAGCACGGGGGCGCCCGGCAGGCCGGGTGCGGCGACGACGTCCGCGAGGCGGCCGACGCGCTCGCCCGACGGGTCGAGGACCGCGAGTCCCGCGAGGCGGGAGGCGAACACCGGCGCGGGGGAACGGCCCATGGGCGGAAGGTACCCGCCACGGCGGACCACACCCCGGGGCGTGACCGTCTCCATTCGCACGGTCCGCACCCTCAAGGTTGCGACGGGCCGGTCCGACAAGGGGAGAGCCGGCCGGATGCACGCCGCGCGAAGCACCCCGGGGACGGATCCCCGCGTCCAGCAAGCCTCACCGACCGCGAGGTGAACCGAGGATGCACGCCGATCCCCGCCTTGAGACCACCGAATCCGCCCGCCCCGACGAGCTCGTCCTGATGCTCTTCGAAGGGGCCGTGCGATTCGGCCGTCAGGCAGTTGCGGCGTACGACGCGGGCCGGGCTGACGCCGAGGCGAGCGTGGAGCGGGTCCGGGCGATCCTTCAGGAACTCGACCGGAATCTCGACCGCCGCGCGGGCACCATCGGGCGTCACCTGGGCGCGATCTACGACTACCTGCTCCGCCGGCTCGCGGGCCCCGAGGTGGGCCGCGACGCCATGTCCGAGGTCGTCTCCGACATCGAGACCCTCGCCCAGACCTGGTCCGTGCTCGTCGAGCGGCGCGACGCCGAGCTCGCCGCCGCGTAGGCGACCCACCCCGGCAACCCCCCACCACGGGAACACGATGGCAGTCACCAGACTCACACCGGAGGAGGTCGTCGCCTCCATCGCGGAGCTCCCGCCGATGCCCGCCAGCATCAGCGAGGTCATCTCCGCGTGCGACGACCAGGACATGACCGTGGGCCAGCTGTCGCAGGTCGTCCTGCGCGACCAGAGCCTCACCGCGAACATCCTGAAGCTCGCCAACAGTGCCTTCTACGGCCACGCCCGCCGCGTGACGACGGTGACCGAGGCCGTGGTGCTGCTGGGCTTCTCCGCCATCAAGAGCCTGGCGATCTCCAGCCACACGGCGCGCCTGCTCAACCGGTCCCTGCCGGGCTACGGCCTGCAGGCCGGGGAGCTGTGGCACCACTCGATGTGCGTGGCGTTCACCGCCCGCCGCGTCGCGGTGGAGGTCCACCTGGCGCCGGTGGAGGAGGCCTTCGTGGCCGGCCTGCTGCTCGACATCGGCAAGACCGTCCTGTCCAGCCACCTGGAGACCGCCTTCGGCGAGATCTCCCGGCTGGCGCAGGAGCGGCGCGAGCCGTTCCACCACATCGAGGCGGAGCTCCTGGGCTTCGACCACGCCGAGCTGGGCGCCCGCATCGCCGCGAAGTGGAGCTTCCCCCCGGAGCTGGAGGAGGCGATCCGCTACCACCACGACCCGGAGCAGGCGAGCCTCAAGCCGATGCTCTCGCACGTGGTCCACGTCTCGGACGTGGCCTGCACGATGCTCGGGCAGGGGATCGGCGGCGACGGCCTGGCGTACGACGTGTGCCCGGCATCGCTGGAGGCGCTCGGCTTCGACCAGGAGCGGATGATGCGCCTGATGGACGAGATCGCGCCGCTGCTCGACAGCACCGCGTTCGGGATCGACTGAGAAAGCCAGGGAGGGCCCGTGTTCGACGACATCACCACCGTCACGCTCACCGCCGCCATGCGCGGCGCCTCGATGCGGCAGACGGCGCTCGCGCAGAACATCGCGAACGCCGACACGCCGGGGTACAAGCGCGTGGACGTGAACTTCGAGGGTGCGCTCGCCGACGCGCTCGAGGCGGACCGCGCGGAGATCGCCCGGAACCGCTCCATCGAGGCGCCGGCAGCGTTCGGGCCGCGCGAGCGGGCCCTGGACTCGGTGCAGCCGGAGGTGACCCGCGACACGGCGTCCACGATCCGCGTGGACGGCAGCAACGTCGACCCGGACAACGAGATGTCCGAGCTCGCCGCCAACCAGCTCTCGTACAACACGGTGACCGCGCTGCTCGACTCGCGGTTCTCGCAGATGCGCGCCGTGATCGCGGGCCGCTAGGCCCGGGGAACCCAGGGACAGGGGAAGGGATCACATGGGCATCTACCCGGCACTCGGGATCAGCGCGACGGGCCTCGCCGCCCAGCGCCTGCGCATGGACGTCATCGCGAACAACCTCGCGAACGTGGACAGCACGACCGGCGTCGGCCAGGCGTACCGCCGCAAGGTGGTGGTCATGAGCGAGGCGCCGAACGGCGTCCAGTTCCGCATCCCGCGCCCCGCGGGCGACACCTCCGCGGGCGCCGCCGGCGACCTGCACGGCGTGGACGTCCAGCAGATCGCGGAGGACGGCAGCGACCTGCGCAAGGTCTACGACCCGGGCAACCCGCTCGCCGACCAGCAGGGGTACGTGACCAAGCCGAACGTGAACCCGGTCACCGAGATGGTGGACATGGTCGCCGCGAGCCGCAGCTACCAGGCGAACGTGACGGCCTTCGAGGCCACCAAGAACATGGCCAAGGAAGCCCTGAGGTTGCTCAAGTGATCGCTCCCATCGCAGGCATCGGCGACGTCGGCGGCACCAGCGCGTCGATGGCCGCCCAGATCGCCGCGGCGTCCGCGATGCCGGCGCCGATGGCCCCGCTGCAGGTCGCCCCGGTCGGTGCGGACGCGTCGAGCACGCCCGCCACGGGCGGCTTCGGCACGCTGCTGACCCGCGCGATCAGCGGCCTGAACGACCAGGTCAACACCGCCGACCGGATGCAGCAGCTCGCCGCCACCGGCCAGCTGTCGGACCCGCAGATGGCGATCGTGGAGACCACCAAGGCGGAGCTGGCGCTCAGCACCGCCCTGCAGGTGCGGAACAAGCTCGTGGAGGGCTGGCAGGAGCTCTCCCGGATGTCGGTCTGATCGGAGCCTGATCCGTGGGTGCACTCGGCAAGGCGACGGCGTTCTGGACGGGGCTCTCGGGCCCCGGGCGCCGGCTCATCATCGGGGCGGGCGTCATCTTCGCCGTCGGCCTCTTCATGTTGTTCCGCCTGTCGGGGCAGACCGACTACGCGACCCTGGCCACCACCCAGACCACCGCGGACGCCGCGGCGATCACGTCGGAGCTCGGTGCCCAGAACATCCCGTTCCGCACCCGCGACGGCGGCACCACCATCCAGGTGCCGGCCGGCCAGCTCGACCAGGCCCGGCTGGGGCTCGCCTCCAGCAACCTGCTGTCGGGCGGCGGCGCGAAGGTCGGCTACGAGATCTTCGACAAGCAGGGCTGGGGCGCCACCGACTTCACCCAGCGCGTGAACCTCACGCGGGCGATGGAGGGCGAGCTGTCGCGCACCATCGGCCAGCTGGACCAGGTCCAGAGCGCCGACGTGAAGATCGCGATGCCCAACGAGCGCCTGTTCACGAACGACCAGAAGCCCACCACCGCCAGCGTGGTGGTGAACCTGGTCCCGGGCGCGACCCTGGACTCCAGCCAGGTGACGGGCGTGAGCCGCCTCGTCGCCATGGCCGTTCCGGGCTTGGACGCCAAGAACGTCACGATCACCGACACCCAGGGCAACATCCTCAACGGCTCCGGCGATGACAGCGTGTCGGCGGCGGCGAACACCCGCCTCGCCCTGGAGGCCGAGTACGAGCGCAAGACCCAGGCCAAGCTCGACGCGATGCTCGCGGCGACCCTGGGCCCGGGCAAGGCCGTGGTCGCGGTGAACGCGGTCCTGGATCTGAACAAGAGCTCCAGCGTGGCCGAGGACTACGACCCCCGCAAGGAGGGCAAGGTCCCGCTCCAGAGCGACATCACCGACGAGACGCTCGACTCCAAGGGCGGCACGGGCGGCGGGACCGTCGGCGCGTCGGCGAACAGCCCGGGCAACACGTTCCCGGCGACGACCAGCGGCAACGGGACCACCAAGTACACCAAGAAGTCGGATCAGACCCAGAACGGCGTCGACCGCACCGTCACGAACACCGAGAACACGGGCGGAACGCTCGTGCGGCAGACGGTCTCCGTTCAGGTCTCGGACGAGTTCAAGTCCCAGCTCCCGACGATCCAGAAGGCCGTCGAGGCTGCGGTGGGGTACGACAACACGAACCGGAACGACCTGGTGACTGTCCAGGCCGTGCCCTTCGCCAAGGACGCCCTGGCACCCAAGAACGCGGCCGGCGCCGCCTCGACGTCGACGGCTGCGGGCGGCGGCCTCGACATCATGGGCATCGCCAAGATGGCCGCGGCCGGGATCGGGCTCCTGATGATCCTGATGATGGCCCGCAAGTCGCTCAAGCGCCGCCAGAGCGAGCTGGAGAAGGCCCTGCCGGAGCTGCTGGCCCGGGGTCCCGTCCCCGTGGCGGAGCTCACCGGCGGAGCCGGCGCCGCACCGCGCCGCCTGGAGGGGGAGACCAAGACCCCGGTGGAGCGGCAGATGGAGGACCTCGCCCTCCGCAAGCCCGATGACATGGCCAAGCTCATGCGCAGCTGGCTGATCGAACGCAGGTAGGCATGAGCGCGCTTCCCGCAGACACCAAGCTGAGCGGCCGCCAGAAGGTCGCGATCGTGATCATCGCCCTGGGCCCCAAGGCCGGCGCCGAGGTGTTCAAGCACCTCAAGCAGGACGAGATCGACGAGCTCACCCTCGAGATCGCGAACCTGGGCCCCATCAGCATGGAGCTCAAGCAGAAGGTGCTGAACGAGTTCTACGAGACGGCCGTCGCGCAGAACTACATCACCGAGGGTGGCCTGGCCTACGCCCGGTCCGTGCTGGAGCAGGCCCTGGGCCCGGAGCGCGCCCACGAGGTGCTGGAGCGCCTCGCCGCCGCGATCCAGGTGTCGCCCTTCGAGTTCCTCAAGCGCACCGACGCGTCGCAGATCCTCAACGTGCTGCAGAACGAGCACCCGCAGACGATGGCCCTCATCCTCGCCTACCTGCCGCCGGACACCGCCGGCCAGGTGGTGAGCAGCCTCCCGGCGGAGCTGCAGAGCGAGGTCGCGATGCGCCTGGCGCTGCTGGACCGCACCTCCCCGGAGGTCATCCGGGAGATCGAGAACGTGCTGGAGCGCAAGCTCAGCTCCGTCATCAACCAGGACTTCACCAGCGCCGGCGGCGTGAAGGCCCTGGTCGAGGTGCTCGGCAAGGTGGACCGCTCCACCGAGAAGACGATCCTGGAGAGCCTCGAGGAGCAGAGCCCGGAGCTCGCCGACGAGGTCCGCCGCCTCATGTTCCTGTTCGAGGACATCGTCATGCTCGACGACCGCAGCATCCAGCAGGTGCTGCGCGAGGTGGACGGCAAGGACCTCTCGGTGGCCCTCAAGGGCCAGGGCGAGAACGTCCAGGAGAAGATCTTCAAGAACATGTCCTCCCGCGCCGCGGAGATCATCAAGGAGGACCTCGAGTTCATGGGCCCGGTCCGCGTGTCGCAGGTCGAGGAGGCCCAGCAGAAGATCGTCGCGGTCATCCGCAAGCTGGAGGACGCCGGCACGATCATCGTGGCGCGCGGCGGCGACGACGACCTCGTCGCGTAAGGGGCCGGCGTGAACCGTCGCAGCCCGATCCGCGGCGTCGTCCTCGGCGACGCCCACGAGGTCCGCCTCCGCGAGCAGCCCAACCGGCTGTCCCTGCTGGAGGCCGGCAGCGCCCAGGCGCTCGCCGCCCAGGCCGAGGCCGAGGCCAACGCGATCGTCGCGGAGGCCGAGATGGCCCGCGAGGCCGCCGTCGCCGACGGCTGGCGCGAGGGCTACGAGGCCGGCATGGCCCAGGCCCGCGGGGAGATGCACGAGGCCGTCGCCGCCGCGATGGGCATCCTCGCCGCGATGGAGGCGGAGATCGCCGCCCTGCCGGACCGCCTGGCCCAGGAGGTCGCCGCGATCGGCCTGGAGACCGCGGCCCGCATCATGCGCGCCGAGCTCACCGCCCGGCCGGAGCGCGTCGTGGACGTCGCCCGCGGGGCGATCCGCCGCGCCACCGATCGCGACCGCCTGCTCGCGCACGTGAACCCCGCCGACCTGGCGGTCATGCGGGACGCGACGGACGGACTCATCGACCAGATGGGCGGCATCCACCGGTTCGACGTCATCGAGGACCCGCGCATCGCGCCGGGCGGCGTGGTGCTGGAGACCCCCTCGGGTGACGTCGACGCCCGCCTGGAGAGCCAGCTCGCCCGGATCCTGGAGGGCATGTCCGCCCCGCCGGACGACGAGCTGGTCGAGCACGGCGCATGAGCGCCATCTCCGCCGCCACCGACGAGGCGCTCACCGAGGTCCGCCGCCGCATGCGGTCGCTGGACCCGTACCGCATGAACGGCCGCGTGGCGGAGCTCATCGGCCTGGTGGTGGAGTCCCGCGGGCCGTCCGCCCGCGTGGGGGAGCGCTGCGAGATCCACCAGCAGGGGCACCGCGTGGGCGCCCCGCCGCTGGACGCCGAGGTCGTGGGCTTCCGCCACGGCCGCACGCTGCTCATGCCCCTCGGCGAGGCGTCGGGCATCGGCCCCGGGCAGACGGTGGTGGCCTCCGGGTCCTCCCTGCGCGTGGGCGTGGGCCCCGAGCTGCTGGGCCGCGTGCTGGACGGCATGGGCCGGCCCATCGACGGCGGCCCGGCGCCGTCCGTGGTGCGCCGCATGCCCGTGGACGCCAGCCCGCCGTCGCCGCTGGGACGGCCGCCCATCGACACTCCCGTCGCCCTGGGCGTGCGGAGCCTCGACGGCCTCAACCCGTGCGGCCTCGGCCAGCGCCTCGGCATCTTCGCCGGCTCCGGCGTCGGCAAGAGCACCCTGCTGGGCATGATGGCCCGGCGGACCTCGGCGGACGTCAACGTCATCGGCCTCATCGGCGAGCGTGGCCGCGAGGTACGGGAGTTCCTGGAGCGCGACCTGGGGCCCGAGGGCCTCGCCCGGTCGGTGGTGGTGGTCGCCACCAGCGACCAGCCGGCACTGGTGCGCATCAAGGCGGCGTTCGTCGCGACCACCATCGCGGAGTTCTTCCGCGACCAGGGCGCGGACGTGCTGCTGATGATGGACTCCGTGACCCGCCTGGCCATGGCGCAGCGCGAGGTGGGCCTCGCGATCGGCGAGCCGCCCGCCACCCGCGGGTACACGCCGTCGGTGTTCGCCCTGCTGCCCCGCCTGCTCGAGCGCGCCGGCACCAGCCCGCGCGGCACGATCACCGGCCTCTACACGGTGCTGGTGGAGGGCGACGACATGAACGAGCCCGTCGCCGACGCGGTGCGAGGCATCCTGGACGGCCACATCGTGCTGTCCCGCGACCTCGCGCACCGCGGCCACTATCCGGCGGTGGACGTGCTGCAGTCCGTGTCCCGGCTCACCGGGCAGCTGCTCACCCCCGCCGAGCGGGCCGCCGCCATCCGGATGCGCGAGCTCATGGCCGCCCACCACCGGGCGGAGGACCTCATCGCCATCGGCGCCTACGTGCCGGGCTCCGACGCCCGCGTCGACGAGGCCCGCGCGAAGATGCCGCGCATCGAGGGGTTCCTGAAGCAGACGGTGGACGAGCCGTACGACCGCGCCGAGACCATGGCCGCGATGATCGACATCGCGGAGGCCGGCGGCGGGGAGCCCATGGGGCTGCCCCCCGTGACCGGCGAGGTCGTGAGCGGCCCGCCGTCGCTCACCGGCTCGTTCGACCCGCTGCCGCCCGGCGCCCAGGTGGTCTAGCCGCCTGCGGGATTGACCCGCCCCGAAGGCACGGGCACGATCCGGGAATGAAGCGCAACCCGGCGAGAGCGTGAGCACCGAGGCCCTCCCGCCGCGCCCGGCGTTCCGCGTCGCGGCCGGCCCGCTGGTGGCCGGCGGCCTGTGGACCGCGGTGAACCTGCTGGTCTTCAGCAACGTGCTGGACCCGCTGCCCGACGGGTCGGGGTACGCGGCGGTCGCGCTGTTCCTGGCGGCCGCGATCGCAAGCGGCATGGCCATGGGGTCATGGTGGGCGCTGCTGCTCGCGGTCGTCCCGGCGGTGGTCGCGAACGCGGTCGGCTTCTACGACGACATGCGCGAACCCATCCCGTTCGCGGAATGGGGAATCCCGCTGTGGGGCGCTTCTCGCCGCCGGGGATCGCCGGCACGCGGTGCCCACCGCGCGTGCGGCGGGCGGTGGTCCTGACCGTCGCACTCGTGGCGGGCTGCTCACCGTCGCCGCGGGGTTCCGGACGCTGTTGCCCTGGGACGCGGGACCATCGGCGTCCGCGGCGCCGATCGTGATCGACGTCACCGCGGGGCGCCCCGGCGTCGCGATGCCGGCAGCGTGGCGCTGGGCGATGGGTTTCCGGATGCCGCCACCCGAATCGGCGCCGAGCGGTACCGGCAGGTCGGCGGCCAGCCCTTCCGCAACCTCGCGCCCGGGGTGGACCTCCCAGGACAGGTCGACCTGGAAGTGCCCTATTCGGTGGCCCGGGTCCCGGGGGTCGCGATCGTCGGCCGCCGGGGGCGGGTCACCGCGATCCTGCTCACCACCTGGCGTGCGCAGACGCGGAGCGGCGTCGGCGTGGGCGACAACCTCGCCCTCGTGCGCCGGCGGGAGAAGGGCGCGCGCTGCGAGCGGGACCGGCAGCTCGACCGCCCGGAGTGCGTCGTGACGGCCGGGCGCAACGTCGCCGTCTTCGCGGGGGACCCCATCGCGGTGATCGCCCTCGCCACGTTGTCCGACCGCGAGCCCCCGAGATCCGCCCCCGGGACGCCGTAGCCCGCTGCTGGCAGTGCTAGCATTGCCAGCACTGGAGGTGGCCCATGGCATCGCTCAGCATCAGGGACCTGGACGACGACGTGCGCGACCGGCTGCGGCTCAGGGCCGCCCGCCACGGACGGTCGATGGAGGCGGAGGTTCGCGCGATCCTCGTGGCCGCCGTCGAGGAGGACCGGCCCGCCCGGGGATTGGTCGGGACGCTCCGCGACCGGATCGTGGCCGAGGGCGGGGTCGACCTGCCACTGCCGCCGCGCGCGGTGCCGACCCGTGACGCGCCGGTGTTCGAGTGATCGTGCTGGACACCAACGTGGTGTCGGAGCTCATGCGCGCCGAGCCCGCCGCCGCCGTCCTCACCTGGTTCGACGCGCAGCCACCGTCCGAGCCGGGCATCACCGCCATCACCGCCGCGGAGATTCGGTACGGCCGCATGAGCATGCCGCCGGGACGCCGGCGCGACCGGCTCGAGCTCAACGCGGACGAGGTCTTCGGCCTGTTCCCGGACCGGGTGCTGCCCTTCGACGGCCGGGCGGCCGCCGCGTACGCCGAGATCCTCTGCCACAGGGAGGCCATCGGACGGCCGATGGACGGCTTCGACGCTCAGATCGCCGCCATCTGCCTCATCCACGGTGCGGTGCTGGCCACCCGCAACGTCCGCGACTTCGCCGACACCGGCGTGCGCGTCGTCGATCCCTGGGCGGCGCTCCAGGTCGACGACGGGTGAACCCGCTCAAGGGGCGCCCGCCCGGGGTCGATCCTCATGCGGAGGCGCCCGGGACCCCCGGCGCACGGCGACCGGGAGCTCCGGGGATTGGGCGAGGCGAGCGGACCCGACGGGTGGGGCGAGGTCCCCGGGGAATGGCTGCGGGCGCGCACGGCGGCCTATGAGCTGATCGACCGGGTGCAGCGGGACCCCGGCACCCGGCCCTCGGAGCCCGCGGGCGGCGGATGGCCGGACGTGGCCTTCCTGCACGTCTTCGCCGAGCTGTGCGCCGCCGAGCTGCGCCACGAGGACCTGCGCCCCGCCGTGGTGCGGCTGGCGGAGATCGCGGGCCAGGCCGGGGAACCCGCCTTCGCCGCCATCGTGCTGGCGCTGAGCTCCTACGGCCCGGACCTGGCCGCCGCCGCGGACCGCGCCGCCGGCCGGTCGCCCGAGGAGTCCGCCGAGAGCCCCCTGGCGCGGGTCGCCGAGGCCGTCGCGATCCTCGAGCGCCGCGACGGCAGCCCGGTGCACCGGCCCCTCGCGTGGATCGACTGCGCCATGGCGTACCGCCGGCACGGGCTCTGGGAGCTGGAGGAGGAGATGTACGCCGAGGCCGGCCTCGACCTGGGGGACGGCTGGCCGGACGGCCACGACCGCATCCGGTTCCTGGACCGCCGGGTCGTCGAGCTCAACCGCCTCGAGGCGCGCGCCCAGCTCACCGCCGAGAGCCTGGAGGCCGGTGACCCGGACGCGGCGGCGGCCCTCGCACGTGACGGCATGACCCTGCCCGGGCCCGACCGCGGCGACGGGGGTCTGGAGTGGGCCGCGCACGCCGCGGCGCTGCGCGGGCTGCTGGCCGCCGTGGCGGGGGACGAGGTGCCGGGGGACGGGGGAGCGGCGTCCGGCGCCGCGTGGCGCCCCTGGCACGATCTGGAACGCGCGGTCCGCGCCGTGCTGGCCGGTGACCCCGCCGCGGCGGCGGGGCACGCCGGGCGGATCGGCGACCGGCTCGCCCACATGCCCGCCCTCCACAGCCTCGCCCTGTCGCTCGCCGCGCGGCGGCCCCCGGTCGCCCCCGCGACCGCGGCGTACGAGGCGATGCTGGTGCGCACCCGCCGTGACGCGCGCCGGCACCTGCTCGCCGCGGCCCGCATGCACCGGGAGCACGAGCGCCTGCGTTACGAGAACCGCCGCCTCGCCGAACGGGCCCACGCCGACCAGCTCACCGGCCTGGCCAACCGCCACGCGTACGAGCTGCACCTCTCCGGGCTCCGCGGGTCCGCCGGCGCCCGCGTGGGTGTGCTGCTCCTCGACGTCGACTGGTTCAAGCGGATCAACGACACCCACGGGCACGCGGTGGGGGACGAGGTCCTGCGCCGGGTCGCGGCCGCGCTGCGCGCCCGCGTGCGGCCCGGCGACCTCGTCGCCCGCCTGGGCGGCGACGAGTTCATCGCGCTGCTCGACGCCGGGGACGAGGCGGTCGTCGCGGGCCGCGCCCAGGACACCGTCGACGACATCCTCACCGCCCGGTGGGAGCACATCGCGGGGGACCTGCGGGTCGGGGTGAGCGCCGGCTTCGCCGTCGGCCCCGCCGACCAGGTGGACGCGGTCATCGCGGAGGCCGACCGCCGCCTGTACGTGGCCAAGGGCCGCGGGCGCGCGCGGCTGGTGGCCGCCGAGCACTGACGGCGCCCGGGTTGCCCGTGCGGCGGGGCCCTGCGCACACTCGGTCCACCAGGCCACGGTGAAGGGAGCGGACATGCCGGACCCCGTCGTGCACTTCGACATCCTGGGGCCGGACGGCCCGGCCCTGCAGGCCTTCTACGCCCGGCTGTTCGGGTGGACGTACACCGGCTTCGACGGGGCCGCGCAGGGCGTGCCGGACTACGCGCTCACCACGGCGGGCGACGGGGCGGGCATCGGCGGCGGGGTGGGGGCGAGCTCCGACGGCCGCCCGTCGGTGACCGTCTACGCCGGCGTGGCCGACGCCCAGGAGTCCCTGGACCGGGCCGTGGCGCTGGGTGCGACGGTGGTGCAGGAGGTCACCCGCATCCCCGGCGTCGTCACGTTCGCGCTGTTCCGGGACCCGCAGGGGAACGTCGTGGGCGTGGCGAGCGAACCGCCTCCGGCCGAGGGCTGAGCCGGCGGGTCCGCGCCCGTCCATATGGATGGGTGGATCCGCGGGTTCCCGTTCACATGTTTGTTGCTTCTGTCACGTGGTGCTGGCATCCTTCCGCCCCACTTAGCAACCATCGCTACAAGGAGGCGCCCATGCGGGTGGGCGACGCGATGAGTCCGGTGACGGCGATCGTCGGACCGGAACACACGCTGTCACAGGCGGCGACGCGCATGATCCAGAACAAGACCGGCGCGGCGGTGGTGATCGATCACAGCCTCCCCGGCCCGGCGGTGGTCACCGAGCGGGACCTGCTTCACGCGGTCGCGGAGGGACTCGACCCCACGACCGAGCGGGTCGCCGACCACATGACCAGCCAGCTGGTCACCGCGGGCCCGGACTGGTCGATCGCGAAGGCCGGGGCGCTGATGGTGAAGCACGGCGTGCGGCACGTCGTGGTGTTCGAAGAGGCGGCCCTCGTCGGGATCCTCTCGATGCGGGACGTCGTCCGGGTCTCCGGGCTGATCCCGGCCGCCGAGGGTGCCACGGCCTGACCCCGTCGTCCGGCGGCGGCGGTGGCGGCGGGGGACCGTCGTCGTCGCCGCCCCCCGGGCGCCCGCGGAACTCCCACACCGCGTGGGCGACGAACAGCCCCAGCACGCTCAGCGTGTAGATCGCCCCGATGAAGGCGACGATGCCCATGCGCGCACGCTACGCCCTGGCGGGCCGGTGGTACACCCGGACCGGGTCCACGGCGCCATCGCCGCGTCCGGCCGGCAGCACACCTGCCGGCATCCCGCCGCGCACCGCCCCGTCCGCGCCGTGATCCGCCATCCCGAGACGCCCCGCCCCCGCTCCGCCATCCGCCCTACTCCCGGCGGTAGCCGGTGCGGAAGCGCCGCTCCGCCCGGGCCGAGCTGGAGGTCCCCCCGTCGCGCATGGTCTCACGCGTGCGGACGCTCACCTCGTACACGCCGCCCGGTGCGAGCTCGGGGGTGACCCACGACACCTCCAGCACCTCGGCGCACGCCACCACCTCCTGGGTGCGGAGGTCCAGGAGCCGCACCTCGTACCGGCGGTCCTCGCCCCGGCCCGGCGGCGGGGCGTCCCAGCGGATCTCCAGCTCACCCGGCTGCACGCAGGCCGGCAGCGGCCACAGGGTGGGGGCGACGGGACCGCGGGCGACGCGGACACGGGGCATTGCGAGCGGTGCGAACGTCGAGGTCATGGTGTCCTCCGGCATCGTCATCTCACCAATCACGACGCGGCCGGCCCCGAAACCTGACGCGGCGTTTGTAAGAGAGATATGAAGTCGTCCGTTCAGCCCCGCGCGGTCCTCTTCGACGTCTTCGGGACGCTGGTGGACTGGCGCACCCGTGTCGCCCGTGAGACCGCGGAGCTGGCGGCGCGGCTGGGCGTGACGGCGGATGCCGGGGCATTCGCCGACGCCTGGCGCGCGATGTACCAGCCGTCGATGGAGGCGGTGCGGTCCGGGAGGCGCCCCTGGACGCTCCTGGACGCCCTGCACCGCGAGAGCCTCGACGTCCTGCTGCCGCGGTTCGGCATGGACGCGGCCACCGATGCGGACCGCCACGCCCTCACCATGGCCTGGCACCGCCTGGACCCCTGGCCGGACGTGGTGCCCGGCCTGCGCCGCCTCGCGGCGCGGTTCACGATCGCCCCGATGTCCAACGGCAACGTCGCCCTGCTGGAGGACCTGGCGGCCCACGGAGGCCTGCCGTGGCACCGCATCCTGGGCGCCGAGACCAGCCGCGCATACAAGCCGCTGCCGCAGTCCTACCTGCGCGCCGTCGGGGCGCTGGGCCTGCGGCCCGGGCAGGTGATGCTGTGCGCCGCCCACAACGGCGACCTCGCCGCCGCGGGGGCGGTGGGGCTGCGGACGGCGTTCGTGCCGCGCCCCGCCGAGCACGGACCGGGTCAGCGGACGGACCTGGCGCCCTCCGGGCCGTGGGATCTGGTGGCCGCGGACATCCCCGATCTGGCGCGGCTGCTGGGCACCTGACACGGGGCGTCAAGGTTCGGGGGGCCCCGGTCGATGGAGGGGCGTGGCCAAGCCCTTCCGCTTCCGGCTGGAGCCGGTCCTCGACCTGCGCCGCCGCCGAGAGGAGCTCCTGCAGATGGAGCTCGCCCAGGCGCTGCGCGCGTTCGCCGCCCAGCAGGAGCGTGCCGTCGCCGCCCACGAGGCCCTCGAGGCCGGGGTGGCCGCCCTGCGGGAGCGCGCCGCGGGCTCCGCGAGCCTGCTGGACCTGCGGTCCGGCCATGAGGAGATCGGCCGCCTGCGCCGCATCATGGAGTACGAGCGCGAGGTCGCCGTGCAGATGGAGGCCGTGGCGCTCGAGCGCCGCGAGGACCTCGTCCGGGCGAGCCAGGAGCGCGAGACGCTCGTGTCCCTCCGGGACCGCGCCCAGCGCGAGCACGTGGCCGAGGAGGCCCGCAAGGAGCAGGGCGAGCTGGACGAGCTCGCCACCCGGCGCGCCGCCCGCGCGCGCTCCGGAGCGGGGAAGGGCGCCGCCGCATGAGCATGGTCGACGCCATCGGCCGCGTCAGCGAGATCCAGTCCCTGATCGCGAGCATCGCGACCCCGGGCACGCAGGCGACGTCCGCCGCGACCGCGTCCCCCGGCACGAACTTCGCGGGCACCCTGAACGCCGCGACCACCGCCCAGGCCGCCCCGGCGGCCACCGCGACCACCGCCGCCCTTCCCACGGGCCTGGCGACGGGGAGCACCCCGGCACTGCCCTCCACGGGCGACGGGGCGGTCCCCGCGGACCTGCAGCCCCTCATCGGGCAGGCCGCGAGCGCCAACGGGCTCGACCCGGCGCTGGTGGCCGCGGTCACGCGCGCCGAGAGCGGATTCCGCGTGGATGCGGGATCCCCGGCCGGTGCGCAGGGGCTCATGCAGCTCATGCCGAGCACCGCCGCGGGCCTCGGCGTGACCGATATTCACGACGCCGCTCAGAATCTGGGTGCCGGCAGCCGATACCTGAAGCAGCAGATCGAGAGGTTCGGCGATCTGCGCCTGGCACTGGCCGCGTACAACGCGGGTCCGGGCGCGGTGAGCCGGTACGGCGGAGTCCCGCCGTACGCCGAGACCCAGGCCTACGTGGACAAGGTCCTCGGCTACTACCAGCAGTACCGCGGCACCGCCGCGGCAACCCTCTGACATGGAGATGGTGCGAGGGCGATGATCAACGCAACGCTCGGGCCGCCGCCGGCGGCCGCGGGCACGGTGGGACCGGCGGAACCGCACTCCGAGGGCATCGACGCCCGGGACGCGGACCACGCCGGAGGCGGGTTCTCCGCCAGGCTGCGAGATGCGGCCCACTCATCGCGACCGGCGGCCAAGGACGGCGCCCACAAACGAGAGCACGCAGCCGGACCCGACGAAGGGAAGCTGCACCGGAACACCGCCGAAGCCGGTGACCGGGACACCAAGGTGACCGACGCCCACGAGGCGGCGCACGCGCGCCGCGCCGGGGACGCCGGACCCGCCGACGACGCGGCCGCCGCCACGGAGGCCCCGGCCGCCGACGGCGCGACCGCCGGGCAGGAGGGCACCGCCACGGCCGGTTCCACGGCCAAGGGCGGGGCACCGGCCGCGACCCCCGGTGGCGCCACGCCGGCCGTCCCGGCCGCGGGCACCGGGCAGCCGGCCGTGCCGGCCGTCCCCGCCGCCGCCGCCGTCCCCGTCGCGGGGCAGGCGCCGGGCACCGCCCCGGCCACCGCCGGCCAGGCCGTGGGCGCCGTCGCGGCCACCGCGGGCGCGACGGCCACCGCCGCCGCGGCCGGGACCGCGCCGGGCGCGGCCCAGGCGACGGGCACGCCCCAGGCGGGGCCCCGCGACGCGCACGGCCTGGCCGTGGGCCGCACCGGCGAGATGCCGGCCACGGCCTCCGCCACCGCCCCGGCCGCCGCATCCGCACCCGCGGCGACCACGGCGGGCACCGCCGCGCCCGCCACCCCGGGCACCCCGGGCACCGCGGCACCCGCGGACCCCGCCGCGGCGGCCCGCAACGCCATCCAGGTGCGCGACGGCGGCGACGCCGCCTCCGGCCCCCGGCCGGCGGCGACGCTCACCATCACGCTCGCACCGATCACCCCCGACGCCGGCACCGCCGGCGCCCAGGCCGCCGTGCCGGGCGCCGCGCCGGGCGGGGCCGGCACGGAGGCCGGCAAGCCCGCCCTCGCCACGCCGGCGCCGGGGGCCGACGCCAAGGCCGCCGTCCCGGCACAGCCGGCGGCGACCGCCCAGGTCGACCCGTCCATGGTGGGCGGCGCACCCGCGCCCACCCAGGCCGGCGGGACGGCCACGCCCCAGGGCACCGGCCACGCCGGGGCCGCGGGGGCCGCGCACGCGCAGGAGCTCGCCAAGGACCTGGGCATGCGCATGCACGTCTCGCTGCGCGAGGGCGGCAAGGAGGTGATGCTGTCGATGCGCCCGCCGGAGCTCGGCCACGTGGTCGTGCGCATGGTGATGCACGACGGCGTCCTCCAGGCCCACGTCATCGCCGACCGGCCCGAGGCCGCGCGGATGCTGGAGCAGGCGCTCCCGCACCTCGGCGAGGCCCTGTCCGAGCGCGGCTACACGCTCGAGGGCATGGACATCTCGTACCAGCACCAGGCCCAGGAGCGGCCCGGGGCCGCCATGGACGGCGGACGCGGGCCGCGCGGGCTTGCCTTCGACGACGACGCCCCGTCCGCCGACGTGCCCGTCACCGCGGCCACCGGGGACCGTGCCACCGCCGGCAGCGGCCGGCTCGACCTGCTCGCCTAGGAGTCACCAATGGCAACACCCACACAAGCGACGGCCGTGAGCGGCAGCTTCGAGACCCAGCAGGCCGCCCGGAACACGCGCACCAAGAGCGCGGGGGACCTGTTCAGCAGCGAGACGTTCCTGAAGCTCGTCGGTGAGCAGATGAAGAACCAGAACCCGATGGAGCCCATGAAGGACACCGAGTTCATCTCCCAGATGAGCCAGTTCTCCAGCCTCGAGCAGGTCACCAAGCTCAACAGCACGATGACCTCCCTCGGCATGGCGCTCCAGCTCACCCAGGGCTCGGCGATGGTCGGCAAGACCGTCAGCTACCTGCCCGAGGGGGCCACGGTCCCGGTGCGCGGCACCGTGGACCGCGTGACCATCGGCAACGGCGGGAAGGACATGCAGCTCGTCGTGGGCGGCGTGCAGATCACCCCCGCCCAGGTCGTCGAGGTCGCCGGGTCATGACCCCGCTCGACCCCACGATCCGCGGCGTCGGGGCATCCCGCCCCGCCGAGCGCACCGGCCCCTCCGGCCCCGCACGCGGTGCGGGCCAGGCCGGCGCCCCCGGATTCGACGCCCTCCTCGCCAGCCGCCTGAAGGAGGCGGCGCCGCAGGGCGAGCCGCTGCGGTGGAGCGCGCACGCGCGCGACCGCCTCGTGCAGCGGGGCATCCAGGTCACCCCCGAGGTGGCCGACCGGCTCCAGGACGCCGTCGGGCGCGCCGCGGCAAAGGGCGCGCGCGAGGCGCTGGTGATGGTGGACGACACCGCCTTCGTGGTGTCGGTCAAGAACCGCGTGGTCATCACGGCGGTCGACAAGGAGGGGATGAAGAACCAGGTCTTCACGAACATCGACAGTGCGGTGCTGGCGCCGTAGCCGGCACCCGGACAACGAACCGACACACGAACGTACGGATGATGCTGGCGGTCGGTCTGGACCTCACCGGAGGGGGGTCGGCCGCCATCTGGAAAGGAATTCCACAACCATGATGCGCTCCATGTTCTCGGCCGTCTCCGGTCTGAGGAACCACCAGACGATGATGGACACCATCGCGTCGAACATCTCGAACGTGAACACCTTCGGCTACAAGTCCGAGCGGGTCACGTTCAAGGACGCGCTCTACCAGAACCTGTCGGGCGCCTCGGCCCCCGTCGCGGGCGGGGTGGGCGGTACCAACGGCAAGCAGATCGGCCTGGGCATGGGGCTCAACTCCGTGGACCAGATCATGACCCAGGGCACCACCCAGAGCACCGGCGTGGTGACCGACATGATGATCAACGGCGACGGGTTCTTCCGCGTCGCGGCGCCCGGGGCGACCTGGGGCGGCGCGGGCGGCAACGACCTGGGCGCCGGCTCCGGCGAGCTCTACACGCGCGCCGGGAACTTCTCGTTCGACTCCGCCGGCCACCTGGTGACCACGGGCGGCAACTACGTGATCGGGACGGTCGCGGCCACCGGCAACGCCGGCCGCCTCCAGGTGAACCCGGCCACGACCGCCGCCATCAACGTGGACTCCGCCGGCGTCGTCACCGCCGTGGACGCCGCGGGCGTCGCGACGGTCATCGGCACCATCAGCCTGGCGAAGTTCGCCAACCCGGCCGGTCTCGACCGCATCGGCGGGAACATGTACCGCGAGTCGAACAACTCCGGTGCCCCCGTCAACGGCGACCCCGGCGGGGCCGGCGGGCACGGCACCGTCACGCCCGGCGCGCTCGAGATGAGCAACGTCGACCTGGCGCTCGAGTTCACCAACATGATCATCGCCCAGCGCGGCTTCCAGGCGAACAGCCGGGCCATCAGCACCAGCGACGACATGCTGCAGGAGCTCGTGAACCTGAAGCGCTAGCGCGGACGTGTGACCCCCGGGCGCGGGCCGCCGCGCCCGGGGTTCGAGGCGGGATGTCGTGCGACGACCCGCGTCCTCAATCGAGGCCCCCCGGCATCCGATACCCAGGGCGAGAACGGAATCGCCTTCGGGTGCCTGGGTTCAGGAGGAACCAGCGTGATCACCCTTCACAAGCTCAACGGAGAGCCCGTCGTGCTGAACGCGGAGCTCATCGAGACCGTCGAGTCCACCCCCGACACCCTCATCACCCTCGTCGACCGCCGCCGCCTGATGGTGGGGGAGAGCGTCAGCGAGGTGGTGCAGCGGGTCGTCGACTACCGCCGTGTGGTCTCCGGCGCGCCCGTCGCCGCCGCCGCGGTCGCCATCATGGCGGCCGAGGCCGAATGATCGGGGAGCGCTAGATGGGCGCATTCATCGGCCTCATCGTCGCGGGCCTCTGCGTGCTCGCGGCCGTCATCCTGAAGGGCGGCTCGCCCCTCGGGCTCATCAGCGTCCCGGCCCTCGTCGAGGTGACCGGCGGCGTGATGGGCGTGCTCATGGCCGGTTCCGGCCCGGGCGCCGCCGGCACGATCTTCAAGCTGCTGTTCAGCGTGGGCATGAAGAGCCCCAAGGAACGGCGGCCGGAGCTCATCACCACGCTCGTGGGCTTCAGCGAGAAGGCCCGCCGCGAGGGCCTGCTGGCCCTCGAGGAGGACGCCAAGCAGGTGGACGACGTCTTCCTGCAGAAGGGCATCCGCCTGGTGGTGGACGGCACCGACCCGGAGCTGGTGCAGGACATCCTGGAGGCCGAGATGGAGGGCACCGAGACCCGCCACCGCTTCGGCCAGAAGATCTACAAGGACGGCGGCGGCTTCGCCCCCACCGTCGGCATCCTCGGGACCGTGCTCTCGCTGGTGGAGGTCATGATGGACCTCGACAAGCCGGACACCCTGGGGCCCAAGATCTCCTCCGCGTTCCTCGCCACCTTCTACGGCGTGGCCTACGCGAACCTCTTCTTCTACCCGGTGGCCAACCACCTGGCGGCGATGACCCAGACGGAGATGGCCGAGAAGGCCCTCATCCTCGAAGGGGTCCTCTCCATCCAGAGCGGCGACAACCCGCGCGTGCTGGCGGAGAAGCTGTGGAGCTTCATCCCGCCGCCGCTGCGTGAGGCCGAGGGTGGCGCCGGCGGCGGCGCCGCCGACGACGCGATGGCGGCGTAGCCATGGGCAAGCGCCACAAGAAGGAGCACCACGAGGAACACGCGGACGAGCGCTGGCTCGTCACGTACGCGGACATGCTCACGCTGATGTTCGTGCTCTTCATGGTGCTCTTCTCGATCTCGGTGGTGAACACCGGCAAGTTCGAGCAGCTCAAGGAGTCGCTGTCCAAGGCGTTCTCGCCGGGCATCTTCACCGGCGGCCCCCGGGTCCTGCAGCAGGGCCCGGAGACCGCCAAGCCGAGCCCCATCGTCGACACGCCTCCGGGCATCGCCGACCCGCAGATCTCCGGCCCCACGGGCATCTCGCTCTCCAGCACCGGCGCCAGCACCGAGCAGGCGCTCGAGAGCAGCCAGCTGCAGAGGGCCAAGGAGAGCATCGACAAGGCCGCCGAGAAGGCGGGGGTCAAGGACCAGGTCCAGACCTTCGTGAACGAGCGCGGCCTGACGATCCGCCTGAACACGGACCCGTACCTGTTCGACCCGGGCTCCGCCGTCCTCCACCCGGAGGCGAAGCGCCTGCTGGTGCCCATCACCAAGATGCTGAAGGGCATGACAAACCCGATCCGCGTGGAGGGCCACACCGACTCCACGCCGATCAGCACCGCCCAGATGCCGAACAACACGATGCTCGGCGCCTGGCGCGCGAACGCGGTCCTCCAGGTGCTCTGGCAGAACGGGTTCCCGCAGAACAAGGGCTACATCGCCAGCTACGGGGCGACCGCCCCGGTGGCCGACAACGACACGGCGCTCAACCGCGCGAAGAACCGCCGCGTCGAGATCCTCGTCATGCGCCTGCAGGGCGCGCCCAGCCAGTCCGCGGCCGACGCGCTCGGCGGCTGACCACCCGAACGATCACGCAGCACCGGAAAGGACTCCCAGCACCATGAAGAAGATCATCATGATCGTCGTCCCGGTGGTCCTCGTCCTCGGCATCGTCGGCTTCATGTTCCTCAAGCCGAAGCCGCCGCCGCCGGACGAGAAGAAGCTCAAGCAGGAGCCGGGGATCACCTACACGATCGCCGACCCGTTCATCGTGAACCTCGCCGACACCGACGCGGCGCACTACGTGAAGGTCGGCATCGCCCTGGAGGTCTCCAAGTTCTCGATGGCGCTCGTTCCGCCGCAGGAGGGCAAGGACCCGCTGCCGGTGGAGATGGAGCCCAAGATCAAGGACATCATCATCGCGGCGTTCCAGAGCAAGACCTCCGAGGAGCTCGGCACCAAGAAGGGCCGGGACGAGGTCAAGGAGGAGATCCTCAAGGACGTCAACAAGGAGACCGAGCTGAAGTGCGTCGAGGTCTTCTACACGGAGTTCGCCATCCAGTAGGGACGGCGGTCAGGCTCCCAGGTGGGGCTCCGGCGACAGCTCGACGTGGATCACGGTCCCGTCGTCGCCGGAGCGCACCACCACGACGTCCATGAGCTGACGCACGATCCACAGGCCCCGGCCGCGGTGGTCGTGCGGGGACGGGGGATGGCGGCGGTACACCTCGCGATGGTCGAGGCCGCCGCCGGAGTCCCGCACCTCCATCACCAGCCGGCCGTCGCCCCAGGCCTCCACCTCGATGGGCGGCCCGCCGTGCTCCTGGGCGTTCGCGATGAGCTCCGCCATCGCCAGCGTCACGTCGTTCGCGCGCTCACCGAAGCCGGCCCGGGACGCCAGGTCGTGCAGGCGGTCGCGCAGGGCCATGACCCCGGCGGGATCGCCCGGGACGACCTCCCGGAGGTGGAGGACCGGGTCGCGCTCGTCACGCGCGTGATGCGGTGGGTCCATGAGTGGTGGGGTCCGGCGGGGGTCGGTACGCCCGGGCATTAGAGCACGCGACGGGACCGGGGGGCGGCGGAGGGCCGCGAGGGGACCCCGGGCGCTCAACTTCGACCCGGCACGGTCGATGAGAGGGGCGTGTCGGACGTCCTCTCGCAAGCCGAGATCGACGCGCTGCTGTCTGCCATCTCCAGCGGCGACCTGGATGCTGCCGCCATCCAGGACGAGCCGTTGGAGGTGCAGGTCAAGCCGTTCGACTTCGAGCGCCCAAGCAAGTTCTCAAAGGACCAGCTGCGTACGCTGGAGATGCTGCACGAGACGTTCTGCCGTCTCGCGCAGAACCAGCTGTCCGCGCAGTTGCGGACCCTCGTGGAGATCACCGTGGTCGGAGCCGACCAGGTGAACTACGGGGAGTTCGTGCGCTCGATGCCGTTCCCGACGCTCATCAACATCGTGTCGATGGAGCCGCTGGAGGGCAGCGCCCTCCTCGAGGTGAACCTGCCGCTCACCCTGTCGATCATCGACCGCCTCGTCGGCGGCCCCGGTGTCTACAAGGGGCGGGCCCGGGAGCTCACCGAGATCGAGATCGCGCTGGCCCGCGCGCTCACCGACGTCCTGCTCGACGGGCTCACCGAGAGCTGGAACACGGTCACGCCGCTTGAGTTCAAGTACGAGGCGGCCGAGATGAACCCGCAGTTCGCCCAGGTGGCGGCTCCGGGAGACATCGCTGTGCTGATCAGTTTCGAGATGCGGGTCGGTTCGTCCAGCGGAATGCTGCACCTCTGCGTGCCGCACATCATGCTGGAGCCGATGCTGGGCGGCCTGTCCGCGCAGAGCTACTACTCGAGCAAGCGCGGGGAGTCCTCCCCGGACCTCCGCCAGGCCATCGTCTCGGAGCTCGGCGCCGTCTCGGTGCCGGTGAGCGTCGAGCTGGGCCACACCCACCTTCACGTGGCGGACCTCCTGGCGCTCGCGCCGGGCGACGTCATTCCCCTGGACATCACCCCCGGTGCCGACGTGTACGTGCGCGTCGGTGACCGCGGGACCTTTCTCGGGCAGCCTGGCACGCGTGGCAAGCGGCTCGCCGTGCAGATCACCCGGCAGATCGAGGAGCCCATGCAAGGAGCGCGCTCATGAGCGGTGACAGCCTCTCCCAGGAGCAGATCGACGCTCTCCTGAAGGGCGCGGCCGAGAACCCGCCCGCGGAGGAGCCCGCCGCCGAGGCCGAGCCGGAGGCCCCCGAGGCCGACGCCGCCGAGGAGCCCGCCGCCGACGACGCACCCGCCGAGGAGCCCGTGGCCGAGGAGCCCGCCGCCGACGACGCGCCCGAGGGCGCCCCGGCCGCCGGCCCCGTGTCGCCGTCCGACGGCGGACTCGCGGACCGCTTCCCCGACCTGCTGTCGGGCGAGGAGCGCGACACCCTCGGGGAGATCGGCAACATCTGCATGGCGAGCGCCGCCACGACGCTCAGCACCCTGCTGGGCCACCAGGTGCTCATCACCACGCCGACGGTCATCGTCACCACCGAGCACGACGTGGTGGAGACCTATCAGCGCCCCGCCGCGCTGGTGCGGATCAACTACACGGAGGGCCTGTCGGGCTCCAACGTGTTCGTGATCACCACCAACGACGCGTCGGTGGTCGCCGACCTCATGATGGGCGGCTCCGGCACGCCCAGCGAGGAGATCGACGAGATCCACGCCTCCGCCGTGGGCGAGGCGATGAACCAGATGATGGGCGCGTCCGCCACCTCCATGGCGAACATGCTCGGGATGCGCGTGGACATCAGCGCGCCGGACGTCCAGATCCTCGACCTCTCCGAGGCGGACGCCGCGATCGGCCTGGTGAACCGCGACGACCCCATGGTCTGCGCCAGCTTCGACCTGCAGGTCGGCGACCTGCTGTCGACGACGCTCATGCAGCTCATGCCGCTCGAGTTCGCCAAGGACCTGGTCGGGAGCCTGCTCTCGCAGGGCGGGGGCGAGGAATCGCCCACTCCGGAGCCCGAGGCCGCTCCCGCGGCCGCGGAGGCCGCTGCACCGCCCACCGCGGCGGAGCCCGCGGCGGACCCGGTCCCGGTGGCGGCCGCACCGCCGCCGCAGCCCGCCATGGCGCAGGCCGCGGCGACCATCCAGGAACGTCCCGGCGCGGTGGCTCAGCCCGCCGCGTTCCCCACCCTGGGGGACGGCGCCGGATCGAGCGTGCCGGGCGACATCGGCCTGCTCATGGACGTCCCGCTGCAGGTGAGCGTGGAACTCGGCAGGACGGAGCTCCGCATCCGCAACGTGCTGGAGCTCGTCCCCGGATCGATCATCGAGCTCGACCGCCTGGCGGGGGAGCCCGTTGACGTGCTGGTGAACGGCAAGCAGATCGCACGCGGTGAGGTCGTGGTCATCGACGAGGAGTTCGGGATCCGCATCACCGACATCGCGAGCCAGGCGAACCGCCTGCGAGGGCTCGCGGACTAACCGACGGGGTGCCGCGAATCGGCTCCCGAGGGTCAACCCTCGGGCCCAGATGCCGATACGAAGCACCGGAACCACTTCGCTTCACGACGACGAGGTCGACATGCCCTCAGTGCTCATCGCTGACGACGCCGCGTTCATGCGGATGATGATCAAGAACATCCTCACGGAGGCGGGCTATGAGATCGCCGGTGAGGCCGAGAACGGCGCTGTCGCCGTTGCGAAGTACAAGGAGCTCAAGCCGGACCTGACGACCATGGACATCACCATGCCGGAGATGGACGGTCTGCAGGCCCTCAAGGAGATCCGGTCGGCCGACCCGAGCGCCCGCGTGGTGATGTGCTCGGCGATGGGCCAGCAGTCCATGGTGATCGAGAGCATCCAGGCCGGTGCGAAGGACTTCATCGTGAAGCCCTTCCAGCCCGACCGCGTGCTCGAGGCCATCCAGAAGGCGCTCAGCTAGCCCCACGCGCTTTCCCGGCCGGGTCCCCGTCAGCGGGGGCCCGGCCGGCACACGCCGTTGCCGATCCTCACCCCGGCACGGCAGGGATGCCTCACCCTCAGGCGCCGGACGCGCCATGCCCACCGCGCCATCGCGTGCGCGGCGGCGTGGCTTGCCGTCCTGACGGCGCCGGCCGTCGCCGCCGCCGCGAAGACGGCCGCGAAGGCCGCCACCACCCCGCTGGACCCCACGGAGCGGCAGAACCTGCCGCCCGCGACGGGGAACAACGGCACCGACGTCGCGTCGGGGATGGGCGGGACCATGCTGCGCATGGGCCTCGGCCTGGTGATCGTGGTGGGGCTCATCGCCGGCGTCTACTTCTTCATGAAGCGGATGCAGCGGGGCCGCATGCCGGGCTTCGGCGGCGGGGCCGCCGACGACCTGGTGGACGTGGTGTCCACCACGCCCCTGGGGCCCAACCGCTTCCTGCACCTCATCCGGGTCGGGGAGGAGCTCATCCTGGTGGGCGCCACCGACCAGTCGGTCACGCCCGTCGCCCGCATCGGCGGCGAGGACGCGGTGGGGATGCTCGGGGAGTCCATCGACGTGCAGGCCGCCACCGAGGCCTACCGCGACGCCCAGGCCCGCACGGGCACCGATCCGCGCGTGCGCGCCGCGGCGACCGCCGAGCAGGCCTCGCTGGTGGAGCGCCTGCGGGCCCTCACCACCCGGAAGTAGGCGTGCGCCGCTTCCAGCCACTGCCGCAGTCCGGCCCGGCCGAACTGCCCGACCTGCGCACGCGCCTGCTCGAGGCGCTGCCGCGCGAGCCGAAGCGCCGCTCGCTGCGCTGGCTGATGCGCGGCATGCTCATCGCGCCGATCATCCTGGCGCTGATGTGCGTGGTGTGGCCGGCGCGCCTGTCCGCCCAGACGCCGGGCATCAGCGTCGACCTGGGCACGGACGCGGGCAACACCTCCAGCACGCTGCAGCTGCTGGCCCTGCTCACGGTGCTGAGCCTCGCGCCGTCGATCGTGATCATGATGACCTCGTTCACGCGGATCATCATCGTGCTGGGCTTCGTCCGGAACGCCCTCGGCACGCAGCAGATCCCGCCGAACCAGGTGCTCGTCGGCATCGCGCTGTTCCTCACGGTCTTCGTGATGACGCCGACGTTCAACCAGATCAACGACCAGGCCCTGCAGCCGCTCATCGAGCAGCGCATCGACGAGGCCACGGCCGTGAACCGGGCCCAGGCGCCGATCCGCCAGTTCATGTTCGACCAGATGAACGACGACTCGACCGAGATCCAGCTGTTCATGGACATGGCGGGCGAGGAGCAGCCGAAGACCCGCGCGGACGTGCCGACCCGCGTGCTCATCCCGGCGTTCGTGCTGAGCGAGGTGAAGAAGGCCTTCGAGATCGGCTTCCTCATCTTCATCCCGTTCCTGATCATCGACATCGTGATCGCCTCGACGGTGATGAGCATGGGCATGGTCATGCTCCCACCGACGGTCATCTCGCTGCCGTTCAAGATCCTGCTGTTCGTGCTGGTGGACGGCTGGAGCCTGGTCGCCGAGTCCCTCGTCCGCGGCTTCAACACCTAGGGCCGCGGCGTGGACCAGTCACAGATCATCTCGATCGGCGCCCGCGCGATGTGGGTCGCGATGGAGCTGTCGCTTCCGGTGCTCGCCGCGAGCCTGGTGGTGGGCCTCATGGTGTCGGTGTTCCAGGCCGTCACCCAGCTGCAGGAACCCACCCTCACGTTCATCCCGAAGATCCTCGCGGTGGTCGTGGTGGTGGTGTTCGCCGGCCCGTGGATGCTCAACACGCTGCTGGACTACACCCATGAGCTCTTCGCGCTGATGCAGGAGGTCGGCCGCTCCACCGGGTCGAGCAGGCCGTGAACGGGGGCGGGGACCTCCTGGAGGTCATCACCACCCTCCAGGCCAACGCCCTGCTGTTCGGGCTCATGCTGGTGCGGGTGACCGCGATGTTCGCCTCGGCCCCGGTGCTGGGGTCGCGCACCATGCCGGTGCGGGTGCGCGTGGGCCTCGCGGTGATCGTGACGCTGTCCAGCCTCCCGCTGGTCGCCGACGGCACCCACCAGATCCCCGAGAGCACCGTCGCCTACGTGCTGCTGGCGGCGAAGGAGGTGCTCATCGGCGTGATGATCGGGTTCATCGCCCAGACGGTGTTCGCCGCCGTCCAGCTGGCCGGGTCGTTCATCGACACGGGTGCCGGCTTCGCCATCGCCCAGACCATCGACCCCACGTCCAACATCAACCTCACGATGCTGGGCCGGGTCTACAGCCTCATCGCCACCGCCGCGTTCATCGCCATCGGCGGGCACCTGTGGCTCATCAAGGCGGTGGTCGCGTCGTTCGCCCTCGCGCCCCCCACGGAGCTCCCCAACACGATCGCGATGACTCAGGGGGTGCTCGTGCGGGCGGACGACCTCTTCGTGATTTCCCTACAGATCGCCGCGCCCCTCATGGCGGCGCTCCTGATCACCGATGTTGCACTGGGGATCATGTCCCGCGCCGCGCCACAGATGAACGTGTTCATCGTCGGCCTCCCGGTGAAGGTCGGCGTCGCGCTCGTCGGTTCGGCCGTGCTGCTCCCCGCCTTCGCCACACTCCTGAACGGACTGTCCAGTCAGATGATCGAGGACCTCTCCCACATCCTCCAGGCCACGGGAGGCGGATGATGCCCCCGAAGGCCCGGGTGTTGATCTGCGACGACTCGCCGCTCATGCGGCGCGTGCTGAGCGACCTGCTGACCGACGGCGGCCTGGAGGTCGTCGCGCAGGTCAGTGACGGCGCCGACCTGGTCGCGGGCGTCCAGCAGCACAAGCCGGACGTCGTGACCCTCGACGTGGAGATGCCGCGCAAGGACGGGCTGTCGGCCCTGGCGGACCTCATGAAGGTCCAGCCGACGCCGGTCATCATGTGCTCCACCCTCACGGGCAAGGGTGCGCGGGAGTCGGTGAAGGCCCTGCAGCTGGGCGCCGTGGACGTGGTCCAGAAGCCGGCGCTGCGCCTCACGCCCTCGGCATGGGGGCCGACGCGCGACGAGCTGGTGGCGAAGGTCCGCGAGGCGGCGATGGCGAAGGTGCGGGCGATCCGCCCGGCCCCGTCGCGGCCCGCCGTCGCCGGACGGCCCGCCGCCCCCGCGCCCGCCTCCGCACCGCCGGTGAGCGCCGATCTGGCGGCCCGCGCACGCGGCACCGGCAGCCCGCTGGTCATCATCGCGACCAGCACCGGCGGCCCGCGCGCGCTGCACGAGGTCGTGCCGCGCCTGCCCGGCCAGCTGGGCTGCGGCGTGCTGATCGTCCAGCACATGCCGGTGGGCTTCACCAAGACGCTCGCCGAGCGGCTGGACTCCGAGTCCGCGCTCACGGTGCGCGAGGCCCGGTCGACCGACAAGATCACCCCGGACGTCGCGCTGCTCGCCCCGGCGGGCTCGCACCTGGAGGTGTCGGCGGTCGGCGCGACGCGCCTCTCCGACGCCCCGCCCATCGGGAACCTCAAGCCGCGGGCGGACATCACCATCAGCTCCGCCGCGAAGGTCTACGGCAGCAAGGTGCTGCTGGTGGTCCTCACCGGCATGGGCAACGACGGGGAGCTCGGCGCCCGCGACCTCAAGCGCGCCGGCGGACGCATCCTCACCGAGGACGAGCGCACCTGCGTGATCTACGGCATGCCCCGCGCCGTCAAGGAGGCGGGCCTGTCCGACGGGGTCGTCCCGCTCGACGTGATGCCGTTGGCCATCGTGGAGACCGTCGCCGCCTGGGGACGGGCCAAGAAGGCCGCCTGACGCACGTTCCGGCCAATTGACCGCCGCGGCGGTCAATTGGCCACCCCGTTTGTGCAACCCTCCCGCCGTGACCGGCGGAGCAGGGGCATGAACCCACCCACCGACGAGCAGCTCCTGGCCCGTTCCGGCAGGGACCCCGAGGCGTTCGGGGACCTGGTGGACCGGCACTCGGGGGCGCTCCACCGCTACGTCGCGCGCCGGCTGGGCCCGGAGGACGCCGAGGACCTCGTGAGCGAGGTGTTCGTGACCGCCCACCGCCTGCGCGCCCGCTACGACCCGGACCGCGGCGCGGTGCGCCCGTGGCTGTACGGGATCGCCACGAACCTGGTGCACCGGCACCGCCGCACCGAGGCGCGGCGCCTGGAGGCGCTGGCGCGGCTGGCCGGCCGGGCCGCCACCGACCCGGACGAGCCGGAGCCCCGCACCGCCGCGGAGCGGGCCGCCCTGGCGGCGGCGCTGCGCCGCATGAAGACCGAGCACCGCGACGCGCTGTTCCTGCACGCCGTCGCCGGGCTCACCATCGAGGAGATCGGCGCCGCCATGGGCGCTCCCGCCGGCACCGTGAAGGCCTGGCTCCACCGGGCCCGCGCCGTGGGGGCGGAGCACATGACGGCCACGACGACGGAGGGGATGCGATGACCCGCACCGACGACCTGCTGCGCGACCTGACCTCCGACGTCGACGACCCGACGCCGCTCGCCGAGGCGCGGATCCGCGCGGAGGTGATGCGCCGCGTCGCCCCGGAGCAGCGGCGCGCCTGGCGCCGTCCCCGCAGGCTGGTCCCCCTCGGCGTCACGGGGGCGGTGGCCGCCGTGGCCGCCGCGGCCCTGGTGGTGAACACCGGGGGCTCCGGGCCCTCGCTGGTGCAGCGGGCCGAGGCGGCCGTCACGCCGCCGGGAGAGATCGTGGCCATCACCGCCCGTTTCGGCGCCTCAGAGGGCATGTCCAGCGGCGTCGCCATGCGCGACTGGACCCTCGCGGGCGGCGACGGGTCGCTGCGGATGCGGCGGTTCATCAGCACGCTCCCGCCGGACCGCCCGCCCGATGACGAGGACTCCGTGGTGGAGATCGACGCGAAGGGACACATCGTGAAGGCCGTCAGCTGGACGCCGATCGACCGCCTCAGCCTGGGGATCGAGCGCACCAGCGAGCCGTGGGCGAACTCCTGGGCGGGAATCCTGGGGAATGCCTATCGCACCGGCGCGCTCCACGACGCGGGCACGGAGAACGGGGTTCGCGTGCTGGCCGGGCAGCTGCCGAACCTCAACGAGGAGATCACCCCCGGTTGCACCGCGGAGCAGCGGGTCGGCCTGGACGGCGCGTCGTTCGAACCGCGATGGCTGGCGACGGTGACCACCTGCGATGGGAAGGCGCCGGCCGAGACCGCGCGCATCACGTTCACCGTCGACCGTTTGCCCGCGTCGCCGGAGAACCTGAAGCTCCTGCGGATCGGCCCGTGGCCGGTGCGGGAGGCCGTGCGCCTGGACCCCGACACCCTGAAAGAGACGCCGGTGCCGGTCGCGGAGGCCAAGCGCGAGGCGGGGATGGACTAGACACCCACGCAAACCGGCCCGGGGGCCGTTGAGCAATCGCGCGGGGACGCCGATCTAAAGGACATGAGCCTCGACATCGCCTCCCCGCGCCGCTCCACGGAACCGGCGCCCAAGCCCGACTACACGCGCTTCTGCCAGGGCATCAAGACCCTCACGGGCATCGACCTGGGCCAGTACCGGCCCGCCCAGATGGAGCGCCGCCTGCGCACGTTCGCCGAGCGCAACGGCTGCAAGGACCTCGACGCCTACCTGGTCACCCTCAAGGGCGACAAGACGGCGCTCGACGCGTTCCTCGACCGCATGACGATCAACGTCTCCGAGCTGTTCCGGAACCCGGAGCGGTTCCAGGAGCTGGAGAAGCAGATCCTCCCGAAGCTGCTGGAGCAGCACCCCCGGGGGCTGAAGATCTGGAGCGCCGGCTGTTCGTACGGCGCCGAGGTCTACTCGCTGTTCATCCTCGCGAAGGAGCTGAACCCGCGCGCGGCGCACGAGCTCCACGCGTACGACCTGGACGAGCGGGTGCTCGCCCGGGCCCGTGAGGGTGTCTTCTCGGCCGCCGACATGCGCAACGTCAGCCCGGACCGCCGCACCAAGTGGTTCACCGAGGAGAAGGGCCCGAACGGCCCGCAGTGGCGCGCGAAGGACGAGCTGCGCCGCGGCATCCAGTTCAAGCGGTTCGACCTGCTGAAGGACCGGTTCCCGACCGGCATGCACCTCATCGCCTGCCGGAACGTCGTCATCTACTTCAACGACGACGCCAAGGACGTCCTCTACAAGCGGTTCCTGGACGCCCTCGTGCCCGGTGGCGTGCTGTTCGTCGGTTCGACGGAGCGCATCAACGGGTCCGAGGAGATGGGGTGGGAGAAGGCGGGAACCTTCTTCTACGGCCGTCCGCGCTGACGGACGGTCAGGCGGCGGCGGCGGTTGCGGTGGCGCGGCCCGTGCGGGACGCCTCACCGCGCCGCACCATCCGCAGCGCCCACCAGCACGCCGTGCCGATCGTCTCCGCCAGCTCCTGGACCATGAACAGGCGGGTGCTCTGCAGCACCTGCGCGTCCAGCGCGCCGGCCGAGACGTTCACGGTCGCGGTGATGGACAGCTCCCCGACCTCGGGGAGCGCCTTCCCGACGCCCTGCCCGGGCTTCAGCCCGCCGGGGCGGAGGGTGATGGTGCCGACGTTCGCGGACGCGCCGAGGGCGGCGTCCACGGCGATGACCAGCGGGCGCGGCCCGGCGGTGGTGAGCGGCCCGAGCCGCTCGGCGAGGTTCAGGGCGTGGAGGGGTTCCTCCAGCGTCCCGATGACGGATTCGGCGGGGCAGCCCAGCCGGCGCAGGCGCTGCCCGACCAGCGGGCCCAGCGCGTCGCCGGTGGAACGGTCGGTGCCGATGCACGCGAACACCACGTCGCGGTCCATCGCGCCGTTCAGCGCGAGGGCCCGCTCGAGGGCGGAACTGAGGGTGATGAGCGCGGTCGGGTCGGTGCCGCGGAGGTTGAGCGTCGCATCCATGACTAAAGCCTGCCCCTGGATCGTCGATGACGGTGACGAGCAGGGTAGGAGCGCCGAGGGCGGCTCAGGAACTGCCCATGCGACTAGTGCGGCACCGGTGTCGGGCGGCATGCCCCGACGTTCGGTCCGCTGAGAAGACCAGGGGGGCGAACCGGTGGACATGCAGGAGTATCTCGGCCTCTTCCTCGACGAGAGTCGGGAGAACCTCCAGGCCCTGAACGCCTCGATCCTGGATCTTGAGCGCGAGCCCGACGATCCCATCGAGGCGCTGAACACGATCTTCCGCGTCGCGCACTCCCTGAAGGGGATGAGCGCGACGATGGGGTTCGAGCGGATGGCGGGCCTGACGCACCGCATGGAGGAGGTCCTCTCCAAGCTGCGCGACGGCCACGCCCCGGTCACCACGGACGTCACCGACGTCCTGTTCGCGTGTCTCGACACGCTCGAGGGCATGGTGAACGACATCGGCGAGGGCGGTGACGGCGCGGCCGACACCACGCCGCTGATGGACCGCCTCGCGGCGATCCTCTCCGGTGAGGCGCTCGCAGGTGCCCAGACCGCCGCCACCGCGGCGCCGCCGGCTCCCCCCGCCGAGGCGACCGCCGCCGTGGAGGAGGCCGCCGAGGCACCCGCCGAGACCGCCGAGGGCGAGGCCGCCCCGCAGGGGCTGTCGCAGTACGAGGCGATGGTGATCGCCGAGGCCGCCGAGCGCGGCATGACGGTGCGCCGCCTCCACGTGACGCTCGAAGAGAACTGCATGCTGCGCGCCGCCCGCGCCTACATGGTGGTGCAGGAGGTCGAGTCGATCGGCGAGCTCATCAAGAGCGAGCCGTCCACCGAGGACCTGGAGCGCGAGGCCTTCGAGCACGAGTTCACGATCTGGCTGGCGTCCGAGAAGGACGACGCCGACATCGTGGCCGCCGTGACCAGCGTCAGCGAGGTCGCGACGTGCGTGGTGAGCGCCATCGAGGCGCCGCCGGCCGACGCGCCCGCCGCGGAGGCTCCCGCGGAGCCCGCCCCGGCCGCCGAGGCCCCCGCCCCCGTGGCGGAGGAGGCCCCCGCGCCCGAGGCGCCCAGGTCCGAGGCCCCGAAGGCCGAGGCGAAGCCCGCCGCGGCGCCCGCCGGTGACGGCGGCGCGAAGAAGGCGAAGGCCGCGCAGACCGTCCGCGTCGGCACCGACCGCCTCGACTCCCTCATGAACCTCATGGGCGAGATGGTCATCCACCGCACGCGGCTGTGGCAGCTGTCCGCCGACCACGACCTCGCGGACCTCCGCGGCGCCGTGGAGGAGATGACGCGGGTCACCAACGACCTGCAGAGCCTCATCATGCAGGTGCGCATGATGCCCGTGGAGGCCGTGTTCATGCGGTTCCCGCGGATGGTGCGGGACCTGGCGAACACCCTCGGCAAGCAGCTCGAGCTCATCATCACCGGTGAGGACACGGAGCTGGACCGCACGGTCATCGACGAGCTCGGCGACCCGCTGGTCCACATGCTCCGCAACGCCGTCGACCATGGCCTGGAGCCGCCGGACGAGCGCGTCGCCGCCGGCAAGGACCCGGTGGGCACCGTGCGTCTCACGGCCCGCCACGAGGGCAACAGCGTGGTGATCGAGGTCTCCGAGGACGGCCGCGGCCTGGACCCCGAGGGGCTCCGCAACGCCGTGGTGAAGAAGGGCCTCATGACGCGCGACGAGGTCGACTCCCTGTCCGACCGGGAGGCGCAGGAGCTCATCTTCCTGCCGGGCTTCTCGACGGCGGCGGTCACCACCGACGTGTCCGGCCGAGGTGTCGGCATGGACGCGGTGCGCGCGAAGATCAACGGCCTGAACGGCTCCGTGGAGATCATCAGCGAGGTCGGGAAGGGCAGCCGCTTCGTCATCCGCCTGCCGCTCACCCTCGCGATCATCCAGGCGCTGCTGGTGAAGGGCGCCGGCGAGGTCTACGCCCTGCCGCTGGAGGCGATCGAGGAGACGGTCGTGATCGACCGTACCGACACCCGCCCGGTGGACGGCGTGGAGTGCATGGTGCTGCGGGACCACATCGTCCCGCTGGTGTCCCTCCGGGAACGCCTCGGCCTGTACGGCATGGAGGAGGAGGGCGACAAGTACAGCGTCGTGGTCGTCAGGACCGGCACGGCGCGCCTGGGGGTGGTCGTCGACCAGCTCGTCGGCCAGCAGGACATCGTGATCAAGCACCTGCCCGAGTACCTCGGTGACGTCCGCGGGGTCGCGGGCGCCACGATCCTCGGCGACGGCTCCGTCGCCCTGATCGTGGACGTCGGGGCGCTCGGCGACCGCAGAGGAGTCGCCGCGTGAGCACCGACACCCCCCGCCCCTCGGACGAGGCGGCCGCGACCGTCGCTCCGGCGGATCTCGAGCACCTCGACGCCATGCAGCTCGACGCGCTCCGCGAGGTCGGCAACATCGGCGCCGGCACCGCCGCGTCGTCGCTGTCGCAGATGACGGGCCAGCCCATCGGCATGGCCGTCCCGCGCGTGTCGGTCCTGCCGGTCGAGGAGGTCCCTGACCGCGTCGGCGGCGAGGAGACCATCGTCGTCGCCGTGTACCTGCGCGTGTTCGGCGACGCCCCGGGCCACATCGTGTTCATCACCGCCGCCGAGACCGCGCACGAGGTGTGCGACCAGCTCATGGGCGGCATGGGTGCCGGCGAGCCCGGCCCCACCGGCTTCTCCGACATGGAGCTGTCCGCACTGCAGGAGATCGGGAACATCATGACCGGCTCCTACCTGCGGGCCCTCGCGGACCTCACGAAGCTGCACATGGAGCCGTCGCCGCCCGCCCTGGGCGTCGACATGACCGCGGCGCTGCTGTCCGCGGTCCTCGCCGAGGTCGCGATCCACTCCAGCATGGCGCTGCTCATCGAGACGGCGTTCGAGGAGGACGACATGCCGAACTTCGGCCACTTCGTCTACATCCCCGAACCCGCGTCCCTCACGACGGTGCTGCGCGGGCTGGGCCTCGTCGCATGAGCACTCGGGCGACCCCCGCCGCCACGAGCGCGCGCACGACCTCCATCAAGGTCGGCCTCGGCCAGATCGCCGTCTCCAACGACCCGGAGGATGTCCTCGCGGCCCTCGGGCTCGGGTCGTGCATCGGCCTCACCATGTTCGACCCCGTCGCGAAGGTGGGGGGGATGGTGCACGTCATGCTCCCCGAGTCGGAGATCGCCCAGCGGCCCGGCCCGGAGGGCAAGTACGCGGACACCGCCATCCCGGCGCTGCTCGCCCAGGTCCGCCGCCTCGGCGGTGAACCCGGCCGGCTCATCTGCAAGATGGCCGGTGGCGCCCAGATGTTCGGGAACGGCTCCGGTGGCGGCATGCTGAACATCGGCTCCCGCAACGCCATCGCCGTCCGGGCGGCCCTCCAGTCGGCCGGACTCCGCCTCAAGTCCGCCCAGACGGGCGGCAACTTCGGCCGCACCCTCGAGATGCGCGTCGGGAGCGGCGTCGTGACGGTTCGTTCGGTGGGTGGTCCCACGGAGGAGCTCTAAGAGCTCCTCCGTCGGGTCCCCCGACCCGGCGTTTCAGAACCGTCCGGCCCGGCGTTTCAGAACCGTTCCGGCCCGGCAGCCGTTTGGCGCTTGGCGTGATCCGGGCGCTCAGTGATCCGGGACTGTTGTCGCGCCGGTTTTTCAGAACCGTTCCGGCCCGGCAGTCGTTTGGCGCTGATGGCCCACGGGGGGTTTGGCCCCTGGAACCGCGCCTTACGGCTGCCCGGCGTCAGCTTTCAGGTCGCCATCCATGGCTCCCGGCTGCTCAACCTTGCCGTCCACATTTTCTTGTGGTGCGCCTTCCGGGGTTGGCGTCCTCACGGGTACTGAAGGTTGATTCCCGGTGCGACCACGACTCGTGATCGAGGGTTGATTCCGCCCATCCATGGGCGGAGGACAAGCATTCAGTTGGCGCGCAGGGACGTCAGCGAGTCGATTTGCAGGAGACGCCCATCAGTACCCGTGAGGACGCCTCGCAGGTGATCCGCAGAGCAACACATTGTGGATGGCGAGGGTCGGGATCCGGGAGGCATGGATGCCGACCTCAAAGCTGATGCCAGAGCAGCCGTAAGGCGCGGTTCCAGGCGCAAACCCCCCGTCGGCCCTCAGCGCCAAACGACTGCCGGGCCGGAACGTTCTGAGAAACGGGCGCGACAACAATCCCGGATCCCAGCCCCCTGGCGAGTTGCACGCGCCCGGCACTGCCCGGCGGCAGCTGTGCGCCGTCGGGGTGATGTGGCTGCTGATGACGCTCGCGTTCGAATGGGGCGGGAGCCTCATGATCGGGCGGCCGGTGTCCGAGATCCTTGTGGGCTGGCACGTGGAGCGCGGCTACATGTGGCCGTACGTGCTGCTGACCTACCTCACGGCGCCAGCGCTCGCCGGGGCGGTCGTGCGGAGGCGGGGGAGCCCGCCCGAGTCGGGTGTTTCGCAACGCCCCGGGCGCTCAACTCATCGCGTTTCCGGCCGATGAGGGGGACGTGATCGGCCCCCGTCCGGGGACCGGACACCGCATCCCCTGGTCCAGGAAGGGCCGCCGGCTGCGCGATTGACCGCCATGGAGGGCTGACCCCCGGAGCGCCGGACCCGGCTCCATGGCTGACGACCGCACAGAGAAAGCAACACCGAAACGCCGGGATGAAGCGCGGTCCCGGGGGCAGGTGGCGCGGTCGACCGAGCTCAACACGGGGGCCGGCCTGCTCGCGCTGTTCATGCTGCTCGCGGCGTTCGGCGGGTCGATGCTGACCAGCTTCGCCGACATCATGACCGGCTTCCTGGGGAGCGCCGGGGAGACGGGGGAGATCACCCCCGGCACCGGCTTCCAGATGCTGATGGACACGGGGATGAAGGCGATCCGCCTCACCGCCCCGTTCGCGATCGGCGGTCTCGTGGTGGGCGTGCTCATGTCCGCCCTCCAGGTGCGGCCCGGGTTCTTCCCGAAGGTCATCTCGCCGCGGTTCTCGGCGATCAACCCGCTCACCGGGGCGAAGCGGCTGTTCTCCATCCGGTCCCTCGCGCACCTGGTGAAGGACCTCCTGAAGATCGGGATCGTCGCGACGGTGACCTGGTGGTCGCTGCGCGGCCAGATGGACACGCTGCTGAACCTCACGGGTGCCGACCCGCAGGCCTCACTCGGGGTCGTCGCGAGCATCGTGATGAAGCTCGGCTTCTCCGTCGCCGGCGCGTACATCGTCCTGGCGATCGCCGACGTCATCTACGAGCGCTGGCAGCACGAGCGCGACATGCGGATGAGCAAGGACGAGGTGAAGCGGGAGGCCAAGGAGGGCGACATCGCCCCCGAGGTGAAGGCCCAGATGAAGCGCCGCCAGCGGGAGATGGCGGTGCGCCGCATGATGACCGCCGTCCCCGACGCGGACGTCGTGATCACGAACCCGACGCACTTCGCCGTCGCCCTGAAGTACCGGCGCAACCTGCCCGCCCCCGTCGTGGTGGCGAAGGGCGCCGACCAGATCGCGCTGCGCATCCGCGCGGTCGCCGCCGAGCACGGGGTCACCGTGATGGAGGACCCGCCGCTCGCCCGGTCCCTGTACGCCGCGGTCGAGGTGGGGCAGTTCATCCCCGCCGAGGCGTTCGCGGCGGTCGCCGAGATCCTCGCCCACGTCTACCGCGTCGCCGGCCGCGAGCCGGCCGTCGCGTGACGGAGCCCGCTGAATGAGCACGGACGCCACCGCAGTCGCCCCCGGCAACCGGGGCATGAACGTCATCGACCGCGTCACCGGCTACGGCGACGTGATGATCGCCCTCGCGATCGTCGCGATCGTCGGGATGATGATCATCCCGATGCCGAAGGCGCTGCTGGACGTGATGCTCACGTTCAACATCTCGATGGCGCTGTCGGTGGTCCTCGCGACCATCTACACCACCGAGCCGCTGCAGTTCTCGATCTTCCCGAGCCTGCTGCTCGTCGCGACCCTGTTCCGCCTGGCGCTCAACATCTCGAGCACCAGGCTCATCCTGCTGCACGGCGACGCCGGCGAGGTCATCGCCGCGTTCGGCCAGTTCGTCGTCGGCGGGAACATCGTCGTCGGCCTCATCGTCTTCGCGATCCTGATCGTCATCCAATTCGTGGTCATCACGAACGGTGCGGGACGCGTCGCCGAGGTGGCCGCCAGGTTCACCCTCGACGCCATGCCCGGCAAGCAGATGGCGATCGACGCCGACCTGAACGCCGGCGTGATCACCGACGAGGAGGCCCAGAAGCGCCGCACCGCCATCTCCAAGGAGGCGGACTTCTACGGCGCCATGGACGGTGCGTCCAAGTTCGTGAAGGGCGACGCCATCGCCGCCGTCCTCATCGTGTTCATCAACCTCGTCGGCGGCATGGCCGTCGGCGTGCTGCAGCAGGGGATGGGCGTCTCCGAGGCGATCCAGCACTTCTCGCTGCTCACCGTCGGTGAGGGTCTGGTCAACCAGATCCCGGCGCTGCTCATCTCCACCGCCACCGGCATCATCGTCACCCGTGCCGCGGGCGAGTCCGACCTCGGCAAGGACCTCACCAAGCAGCTCACCGCCCAGCCGCGGGCGCTGATGATCACGGGCGTGGTCGTCACGTCGATGGGCCTGGTGCCGGGCCTCCCGACGCTGCCGTTCTTCATCATCGGCGGCGCCGTCATCGCCCTGTCCCTGGTGCTCAAGCGCGGCCACGAGGCCGAGGCGGAGGCCGCCAAGGAGGAGGAGTCCGCGGCGCTCGCCACCCGGCCGTCCGAGCCGGAGAACGTCGCCCAGCTGCTGCCCCTGGACCCCCTGGAGCTGGAGATCGGCTACGGCCTCATCCCGCTCGTGGACAAGGAGGAGGGCGGCGACCTGCTCGGCCGCGTCGCCATGGTGCGCCGCCAGACCGCCACCGAGCTCGGCCTGTCGCTCGCCCCCATCCGCATCCGGGACAACATCCAGCTGAGCTCCCACGAGTACGCCATCAAGATCCGCGGCGTCGAGGTGGCGCGCTGGGGCCTCATGCCCGGCCAGCTGCTCGCCATGAACCCGGGCACCGCCGACGCGCACCTGGACGGCATCCCCACCACCGAGCCGGCGTTCGGCCTGCCGGCGGTGTGGATCAGCGACAGCCAGCGGGAGCAGGCGGAGATCAGCGGTTACACGGTCGTGGACCCCACCTCCCTGGTGGTCACGCACCTTTCGGAGATCATCCGCCGCGACGCCGACGAGCTGCTGTCCCGCCAGGACACGCGGTCCCTCCTCGACCAGCTCAAGGAGCGCTACCCCGCCGCCGTCGACGAGCTCGTGCCCGACCACCTGTCGGTCGGCGAGGTGCAGCGCGTCCTGCAGCACCTGCTGGCGGAGGGCGTCTCCATCCGGGACCTGGTCACGATCCTGGAGACCCTCGGCGACAAGGCCAAGATCACCAAGGACGTCGGGATCCTCGCGGAGTACTGCCGCCAGGCCCTGGCCCGCGTCATCTGCGGCCGGTACCTCGACGAGCGCGGCACCCTGCGCGCCATCACGCTCGACCCGGACCTGGACCGCGAGATCGCGGAGTCCGTCACCCGCACCGAGGACGGGGCGCACCCGTCCATGGACCCCCACCGGCTCGGCGAGCTGCTCGAGGTCCTCATGCAGCAGGCCGAGGCCGCGCAGGCCATCGGCGCGCCGGCGGTGGTGCTGTGCAGCGCCGCGACCCGCCGGCACCTGAAGGCCCTCACCGTCCACGCACTGCCCAACCTGACCGTCCTCTCCTACAACGAGATCCTCCCCGACGTGCGAGTCGAGCCCGTCGGGATGGCACGCGTCGCCTGACAAGGAGCGAGCTGACCGATGCAGATCAAGCAGTTCACCGGATCCTCCGTCGATGAGATCCTCAAGCAGATCCGCGCGGAGCTCGGCGACGACGCCGTGATCATCCAGACCCGCCGCATCGTGCGCGGCGGGATCGGCGGCTTCTTCGGCCGCGAGATGATCGAGGTCACCGCGGCGGAGGGCGTCGAGGACGAGGCCGGGCGCGAGCAGCTCAACCGCGCCGCCGCCCGGTCGGTGCTGGACGTCCACGACGACGAGGACGACCTCCCCAACCCGTTCGCCCGGCACCTGCAGCACCGGATGTCCGCCGCCACCGAGGCGGAGGCCGACCCGCGGATGTACGACGGCCCGGCCGCGTCGCCCGCGAACGTGTACGCCCGGAACGCCCAGGTCGCCGAGCCGGAGGAGCGCCCGTTCGCGCCCGCCGGCCCGGAGCGCACCCAGGCGATCATCGAGGCGGCCCGCGACGCCATGCGGCAGGCCCGCGCGGCCCGCGACGAGCAGAGCGCCGTGGCCGAGGCCCCGGCCCGCACGGTCACCGGCCTGCCGGAGCCGCCGCAGTTCATTCCCGCCGCCCGTCCGGCCGCCCGCACCGCCGGCGGCATGAACGTGGTGCCGGACGCCGACGACCCCGGCGTCGCCCTGCCCGTGTGGGAGCGCGTCGAGACCGCCCAGCCGGCCCCGCGCCGCCGCAACGCCGCGGACTCCGCCGAGTACGCGGAGCAGGTCGCCGCCCAGTTCGAGGCCCCCGCCGCCTTCGTCCCGGTGATCGACGAGCCCGTGATCGAGGAGATCGAGGAGGAGCCGGCGCCCGCCCCGGCCCCGCGCCGCCGCGCCGCCGCCAAGCCGGCCGCCGAGGCCGCGCCCGCCCCGGCCCGCGTCCGCACGGCCCCGCGCCGCGCCGCCGCGCCGCCGCCCCCGCCGGCCATCGAGGACGACGACGAGGAGTTCGAGGACCTCCCGGTGGAGATGGAGGAGGAGGCCGTCGCGATCGCCGAGGAGCCCATCGCCCCGGCGCCGCAGCGCCCCGCCGCCCGCCAGGTGGTGGTGTCCGCCGCCGATCCGTCCGCCGGTCCCGGGAAGGCCCTGGAGGCCGTCCGCGGCGAGCTGCTGGGCGCCGGCGTGGACGCCCGCTACCTCGACCCGTTCCTCGACGGCTTCGCCCGCACCTGCCTGCCGTTCAGCGACGGGGACGCCCTGCGCGACTCCGTGCGCGGCTGGTTCGCCTCGCGCCTGCCCGTGCCGCGTGAGTGGAAGGGCCGGCCCGCCGGCCACATGCTCGCGTTCGTCGGCCAGAGCGGCGTCGGCAAGAGCACCGTCGTGAGCAAGCTCGCCTGGCGCCTGCACGCCGCGGGGCAGTCCGTCGCGGTCATCTGCGCCGGGGGCAACCCGGACCCCACCCTCGAGGCCGTCACCCAGCGCCTCGGCCTGGCCCTGGCCATCGCCGAGGACGGGGACGCGATCGCCCAGGCCCGTGCGGAGCTCGCCGGGCACGACGCGATCCTGGTGGACACCCCGGGCCGCTCCCACAAGAACCTCGGCGACATGGAGGAGCTCGGCCGCCTGCTCACCCCGTGCAAGGCGGAGGAGGTCCACCTGGTCCTCCCGGTCGCCGTGCACCTGGCGGACCTCGGCGACGTGTCCCGCCGGTTCCGGCTCGCGGGCGTGAACCGCCTCACCCTCACCAAGCTCGACGAGACGCGGTTCCTGGGCAACCTGGTGAACGTGCCCCTGCGGATGGCGAAGCCGCTGGCGTTCCTCGCCGACGGCCCCGGCGTCCCCGGCGACCTGTCGCCGGCCGACCCGGTGAAGGTCGCGGAGCTGCTGCTGCCGTGACGCTGTTCCTCGCCAGACGTGAGGCCGGCGGGCCCGGCCCGCTGCCGCTGCCCGGCACCGAGGTGTGGCTGGAGGACCTCCCCATGGGTCCGCTCGGCACCATCGTCTCGGAGCTGCGGGGCGACCGCATCCGGCTGGAGCCGCCGCGCCTCGGCGGCAACGAGGTGGCGCTCGCGCCCGGCAGGGAGCTGGCGATCACCTACTCGGCGGGCGAGGTGCCGTGCGAGGCGCGCGTCATCACCGTCACGGCCGACCCGGACGACGCCCCCGGGCTGTGGCTGCACGTCCGCGAGGTGTCGCGGATGCAGCGGCGCTCGGCGGTGCGCGTGCCGGTGCAGCTCATCGCCCGGCTCCTGCCCGACGGCGCCCCCGCGGACGCGGCGGTGGCGGAGGTCCTGGAGTCCGGGGTCACCGAGGACCTGTCCGCCAGCGGCGTGCTGGTGCGCCTGAGCGACCCCGTCGACGTCGGCGGGCGGGCGCGCCTGGTCATCCACTGCGGCGGCGACGTCGGCGATGTGGAGGTCGTGGCGACGGTGGTCCGCGTGGACCGGGAGGACCGGTCGGCCCGCCCGTACCGGGCGGCCCTCACGTTCCCCGACATCGACCGCGAGGCGGAGTCGCGCCTCGTGAAGTTCCTGTTCGAACGCCAGCGCGTGCTCCGGCGGCGCGCGAGCGGGATGGAGTAGCGGATGGCGAAGGACGCGAAGGTACCGAAGACGGCGAAGGGCGGCGACACCGGGGCGGTGGGCCTGTGGACCCAGCGCGCCCGCGGCATCGGCCTGCTGCTGGGCTTCGGCATCGCCTACTGGATCTCCCGGGGGGAGGGCCTGCCCACCTCCGACGCGATCCTGCGCGGCGTGATCGGCGCGTTCGCCATGTCGCTGGTGTGCTGGTGGTGCGCGCTCCTGGTGATCCAGGCGCTCATGCGCACCGCCGTGCACCGGCAGAACGAGCAGCTCGCGGCCGCCGCGGAGTTCGCGGCGGCGGCCGATGACGAGCCCTCCGGCCCGGAGGGGAACCCGTGAGCGTCCAGAGGAAGGGGTGAGGGGTGATGTCGAGTCTCACGATCGGCGGCCCTCGGTGGTTCCCGGCGTTCGACGCCTCGACCGTCGGCATCGGGCACTCCGAGCGGCCCAGGCCGCTGCCGGACCAGGCGCGCGGCAGGCAGGTGAGCGGTTCCGACGCGAAACCGGAGGATGAGGGCGAGGACACCCGCGACCCCCGCCGCCGGCCGCAGGACGCCGCCCGCCCGGGCGGCGCGCCCGACCCGTCCGGGAACGCGGGCCGCCGGCTCGACGCGTTCGCCTGATGGCCGACCGCAACGGCGCGCGGCCCGCATACCTGGTGGTCCACTCCGATGACGACGGCACGTACGTCGGCGGGCTCATGCTCACCGACGAGAGCGGCCTTCCGGTGGACTTCCGCTACACCGACCCCATCACCCCCACGCGCCTGCAGCGCGCCCTCTACGGGGGCGCGCTCGACCGGTACCTGCGCGCCGACGTGGTCGCCGCCACGCTGCTGAAGGCCGCGAGCGAGCCGCCGACGGTGCTGCTGGTGGAGGACGAGTCCCTGCTGGACGCGATCGACGCGGAATGCCCGGTGGCGGTCATCGGCCCGTCCCGCGTGCCGCCGCTCGGCGCCGCCGGCACGACCCGCACCGACACCCCGGGCGAGACGCTGGTGCAGGTCACCGAGGGCGCCAACCCCGTGCGCATCAGCCTCGCCGACCCCGCCCGCACGGCCGAGGTCACCGCGGCCCTGGTCGCCCTGGGCGCGCGCATGGATCCCCTGGAGCCGACCGACCGGGTGCGCGCGGCGCTGGAGCTCATCGCCGCCGGCGAGAGCGTCTAGCCGCACCCGATGGCCCGGCGGACCGTCGCCGAGGAGCTCCGCCGCGTCCTCGCGAAGCTGGGCGGGACCCCGCGCACGCGGGAGGTGCCCCCGCCGGAGGTCGGCGTCCACACGGCCGGGCTGTGCGTGGCGACCGCCGAGCCCCTGGGCCTCGGCATCGACTCCGGCGTCGGGCACGTGCCCGCGCCGCGGGCCGAGCCACGGGCCGCACGGGTGGAGGTGTCCGCCGCGGAGGGGCGCGGCCTGGCGACCGTCCTGCGCCCGGGTCCGGTCCGGATGGCGGCCGTGCGCTTCGGCGCCCCGCCGGTCCGGGAGGGCTCGCTCGCGTCGGTGCTGCGGGTGCACGAGGGGCGGGTCTCCGGCCTCGCGGCCGCGGCTCGTCCGGTCGCGCTGTGCGCCGCGACGGCCGTGCCCGCCCACCGGCCGCTCGGGGGCGCGGTGCCGGGTCACGTCCCGCCGCTGCCGCCGCTGGTCGCGCTGGGCGCCCGGCCGCGGCCCGACGGGCCCCTGCTGCTCGCGCACCGCACCCGGGTGGACTGGGGGCTCATGGACCGCGTGCGCCTGGCCCGCGACTGGGGACGCGTCCTGCGGGACCACCGCTTCCCGGCCGAGGAGCTCCAGCTGGTGGGGGTGTTCGGGCCCATCGCGCTGGCGGCGGTGGCGTCGGTGGCCCTGGGCGCCGACGGCCGTCTGGCGGTGCGGCTCACCCGTCCCCGGCTGCCGGGTCCGGCCGGCGACGTGGTGATCGCCCGGCACGAGCCCACGGGCACGCTCCTGCGCACCGACGTCGGCTGACGCCCGCCGCGCGGGCGGACGCCCGTCCGGCTCAATACGATCACCCGGTTCCCCGGTTGCGAACGGCGGTCCGAACCGCCGAAAGGGTGTGAGATGAGGCTCAGGTCGAGGGTGATGGTTGGGGTGGCTGGCGCCGCATTGCTTGCGCTTCTGCCCGCGGCGGCGTCCGCTCAGGCGCCCACGAACACGACCACCACCCCGGTCCCCGTCGTGCCGCCCGCCCCGGGGGTCATCGCCTCCGGCGTGACCATCGAGGGCGTCGACGTGAGCGGCCTCACCCAGCGCGACGCCGAGCTGAAGATCGCGACCGAGGTGGTCGCCCCCAAGCGCCTGCCGCTGGTCGTGGTCATCCGCGGCCACCGCATCCCGATCTCCCCGGACAGGGCCGGCTACTCGTACCTCATCTCCCGCGCGGTGGCGGGCGCGATGAACGTGGCCCGCACCCAGCCGCCCGGCCCGGTCGACATCCCGCTCACCGAGCGCGTGCAGCTCGGCAAGCTCAAGAAGGTCCTGGAGTGGCGCGCCCGCAAGCTGCGCGTCGCACCGAGGGACGCGACCGTCGCCTACTCCGCCCGCACCGGGAAGGTGAAGATCACCCGGTCGCGTGCCGGGGTGGAGCTGGACGTCCAGAAGTCGCTCACCAAGGTCCGTGACGCGATCCTCTCCGGCGACCGCACCCCGCTGACCCTCCCCCTGGCGCGCATCACGGCGGAGGTCGCCACCGTCCCGACGACGGTCTTCATCGACCGCGGCCGCTTCCGCCTCACGATCGTCCGCGCCGACGGCGTCCGGACCTTCCCCGTCGCGGTCGGCCAGCCGGCCTACCCCACGCCGACCGGCGCGTTCCGCGTGGTCGACAAGCAGCGCAACCCCACCTGGTACCCGCCGGACTCCCGCTGGGCCGCCGGCCTGGGCCCCGTCCCGCCCGGCGTCGGGAACCCCCTCGGCACCCGCTGGATGGGCCTCTCCAGCCCGGGCATCGGCATCCACGGCACCCCGTCGCCCGGCTCGATCGGCTCCCGCGCGTCCCACGGCTGCATCCGCATGTACATCCGTGACGCCGAGCGCCTCTTCGAGCTCCTCGACGTCGGCACCCCGGTGACCATTCTCTGATCGGAACGCGGAGACGGGAGGTCGACGAGGCTAGGCCTCGTCGACCTCCCGTCGGAGCTCCAGGCGCCGCTCGGGCGTCACGTCCATCCAGTCGATGTCCTCGATGGCGCCCTCGAGGGCCCACAGGAGGATGAGGGTGACGTCCCACGGGCGCCACGCCTTGATCATCCGGTAGGCCTCGGCCGCACCCACCCGGCGGAGCTCCTCCGGCGTGTCGATGCCGACCTCGGCGAGCCACCGGGCGGAGGTGGGGCCGATGTTGCGCAGCCCGGTCGACTCGGCCTCCGGGCTCATGCGCGCGCCGTCCCGAGGGCGGTGCGGATGCGGGCGGCGGCGGGGGCGGGCAGGAGGGCGGTGATGCGCAGGCCGTCGTCGGTGGCCTCCTCGTGCACCTCGTGGCCGACGCGGTAGACGTCCTTGAGCAGCGCCCCGTCGGCGTACGGGATCACGACGTCCAGGGCGGTGAGCTGGGCGCGGGCGAGGTCGGCGAGGCGTTCGCGGAGCTCCTCGAGGCCCTCCCCGGACAGGGCGGAGGTGAGCATCGCCCCGGGGTTGCGGGCGATCAGGGCGTCGCGTTCGTCGGGGGTGAGGCGGTCCACCTTGTTGAACACGCTGATGCGGGGGATCTCCCCGGCGCCGATCTCCTCCAGGACGTCCTCCACCGCGGCGGCCTGGGCGAGGCGGCGGGCCTCGGGCTCCGAGGCGTCGGCGACGTGGAGGATGAGGTCCGCGTCGCGCACCTCGTCCAGGGTTGACCGGAAGGCCTCGACCAGCTGGTGGGGGAGGGCCCGGATGAACCCGACGGTGTCGCTCAGCAGCACGCGGTACCCGCGGTGCTCGATGGACCGGGTGGTGGGGTCGAGGGTCTCGAACAGCGCGTTGTCGACGGCGACGCCCGCCCCGGACAGGGCGTTCATGAGGCTCGACTTGCCGGCGTTGGTGTACCCGGCGAGGGCGACGCGCGGCACGCCGGAATCCAGGCGCCGTTCGCGCATCACGCCGCGGGACCGGTCCAGGTCGCGGAGCCGCCGGCGCAGCACGGCCATGCGGTTCCGCAGCAGGCGGCGGTCGGACTCCAGCTGGCTCTCACCGGGGCCGCGGGTGCCGACACCGCCACCCAGGCGCTCCAGGTGCTGCCACAGGCCCTCCTGCCGCTGGTACGAGTACTCCAGCTGCGCGAGCTCGACCTGCAGCTTGCCCTCCGCGGTGGTGGCGTGCAGGGCGAAGATGTCGAGGATCACGGCGGTGCGGTCCACCACGCGGATCTTCAGCCGGTCCTCCAGCACCCGCTGCTGGCGGGGGCTCAGCTCCCCGTCCACGGACACCAGGTCCGGCTTGAGGCGCTTCACCAGCTCCTCGACCTCCTCGAGCTTCCCCTTGCCGAGGTAGGCCCGCTGGTCGGGGTGGGGGCGCTGCTGGACCACGGTCTCCACCACCACGGCATCGGCCGTCCGAAGCAGTTCGGTGAGCTCGTTGAGGGAATCCTGGGCCGTCTCGTCGTTCCGCAGCACCGAGGCGATCACGATCGCCCGCTCCGGCCCGAGGCGCGGCAGGGGCACCTCGTGCTCGTCCCGCTCGGCCCGGCCGCGGTACGTGCGCTGGAGGTCGCGGTCCTTCCCGTGATCCTTGAAACGGTCCTTGCCCACGTCTCAATCATGCCGCGCAACGGGGACGGCACACCACCGAGCGGTCAGCCCTTCGCCTCCTGCACCACGATGAGCCGTTCCATGGTCTTCGCGACCACCGCGTCCGGCACCGCGCCGGTCGCGCGGATCACCAGCGCATTCGGACCGACCGTGCGCGTCAGGACGCGCAGGCGCTGGCCGCCGGACTGCCGCGTGCCCTGGCCGCCCGGCACGTCCTCCGGCGTCCACGCCGAGACCCCGGGGGTGCCGAGGTCCTGCTGGCTGACCTGCAGCGAGAAGTTGAACGCGATGGACTTGCCGGGCCACACCGTCACCACGGCGGCCATCGCCCCGCCGCCGGCCGCGGTCCACCTGCGGACCCCGCTGGCCTTCAGCCCGGCGCCCACGATCTGTTTCGCCTGGGTCTGGTCGCGGCGCCCGAGCAGGGCCTCGATGAGGTCCAGGGGCTCCGTCGCCTGGGGGCCGCCGTCGTCGGTGAGCCCGTTCGGGGTGGGGAGGACGCCCAGGAGCGCCACGGGGTCCGCCGCGGCGACGCCGCCGGTGTCCCGCGGCCCCTCGGGACCGCACCCGGGCAGGGCGACGAGGGCCGCGGCGACGGCCCCGATCAGGGCGGCGCGGCGGCGGGGCGAGGTTAACCGGCCCTCAACAGCTGACATCTGGATCATGTTTCCGGGCGTCCCTACACTCGAACCGAGGCCACGGAGGCGTCTTCTGGGGGCGCCGGTGGCCGAGATCGAGGAGGAAGCATGAACTCCGCTCCGCAGCGGATCGGAAACACGTTCAAGACCTTCGCCCTTCTTGGCGCCCTCACGGCGCTGCTGCTCGTGATCGGGCAGCTGGTGGGCGGGTCCGGCGGCCTGATCATCTTCGCGGCGTTCGCCGTCATCTTCAACTTCGCGGCGTACTGGTTCAGCGGGCCGATGGCCCTCAAGATGAGCCGCGCGCAGCCGGTGAGCGAGCAGGAGGCTCCGGAGCTGCACGAGATGATCGCCACCCTCTCGGCCCGTGCCGGCATCCCCAAGCCGGCCGTCTACGTGACCCCCGCCGAGCAGCCGAACGCCTTCGCGACGGGGCGCAACCCCAAGCACGCGGCTGTCGCGGTCACCAGCGGCATCATGCGGGCCCTGCCCCGCCGCGAGCTGGAGGGCGTCATCGCCCACGAGCTCGCCCACATCAAGAACCGGGACATCCTCATCGCCAGCATCGCGGCGATGGTCGCCGGTGCGATCTCGGCGATCGTGAACTTCCTGCAGTTCTCCCTGCTCTTCGGGGGCGGCGACGACGAGGGCAACCCCCTCGGCTTCATCGGCACCATCGCCGCGATGATCCTCGCCCCGCTCGCCGCGGTGGTCATCCAGATGGCGATCTCCCGTCAGCGGGAGTACGTCGCGGACGCCACCGGAGCCGAGATCCTGGGCGACCCGCATCCCCTGGCCGATGCGTTGGTTAGGCTCCACCGCGGGACGGAGGTCGTCCCGATGCAGGTGAACCAGGCGGCGGCGCCGCTGTACATCGTCAATCCGCTGGGGAGCTTCGGCCGCAAGATGTCGGGCCTGTTCTCCACGCACCCGCCCATGGAGGAGCGGGTGGCCCGTCTCCGGGCGATGGCCTCGTACAGCCACAGCGTCTGACCGAACGAGCGGCGAGGGGACGACGATGGGTCTTCAGGAAGAGGTTGCGAAGCTCGTGGGCAGCGAGTCCGCGAAGCACAAGCGGCTCGTGGAGTACGTGATCCGCCAGATCGGGACCGACCGGCACCTGGCGGAGATCCTCGACGACCCCTACATCACCAACCGGCTCTCCCCCCTGGAGCGCCGGGCGCTCCTCGAAGAGCCCGAGATCATCGACGCGGTCCAGGACGAGTTGCTGGGCGAGATGCGTTCGAAGCTCGAGGCGGCCGTCGGGGAGTAGGGGTACACTCGTCCCTGTGTTCGGGGACGACAGAGACCGTCTGCGACGAGGGCGGGGCGCTCCCAAGCTCCCCGCCCTCGGTGCGTCGAGGGCCCTCAGCGGCGGGGTGACGCCCGGTGCATAGGTTCTTCGACCAGAACGAGACGATCATCCTGTTCGCCCACGGGCTGGTCTTCTTCAGCCTGGGCTTCGCGGTCTGGATCCAGCGCCGCCGGGCGAGCCGGCTGGTCCTCACCAACGCCCTCATCTGGCTCGCGGCCTTCGCGTGCATCGAGGCGTTCGCGGTGTGGGGGCAGGTGTTCGTCCCCATCCAGCAGGAGTACCTGGGCGACGAGATCGTCGACGCGCTCATCGTGCTGCGCGGCCTGCTGCAGACCGCCGCGTTCCTGTTCCTGGTGCAGTTCGGCCTGCGGCTCCTGCAGCTCGCCCCGCGCACCCGCCGGTGGCTCACCGCCCTGTCCATGGTCGCGTGGGCGGCGCTCCCGGTCGCGACGGCCGCGCTCGCCCGCAGCCGGGGCTGGACGGTGGACGACTGGGAGCGGTCCCTGGACGCCACCGCGCGCCTGCTGTTCCTGCTGCCCGGCGCGATGCTCGCCGCGGTCGGCCTGTGGCGGCAGCGCGGCGCGCTGGCCGCGGCCGGCATGACCGGCATCAAGACCTACGCCGCCGCCGCGGCCGGCGTCCTCGCCGTGTACGGGCTGCTCGCCGGGCTCATCGTGGAGCCCGCGCCGTGGGCGCCCGAGGTGATCAGCGACCGCGCCTGGTTCGACTACACCGGGCTCCCGCTCGCGGCCCTGCGCGGCCTGGCCGGCCTCGCCCTGTGCGTGCTCGCCGTGAAGCTGCTGGAGATCTTCGAGGTGGAGGCCAAGCAGCGGCTCGACGCATTGGAGCCGTCGCGGGCCGTCGCAGAGGAGCGCGCCCGGTTCCGGCGCGACCTGCACGACGGCACCATCCAGTCGATCTACGCGGCGGGCCTGCACCTGGAGGCCCTGGCGATCCGCGTGAACGACGACGAGATGCGGCGGGAGGTGCGCAGCATCGTCGCGGACCTCAACACCGTCACCGACGACATCCGCCGGTACATCACCGACCTCTCCGAGACGCCGGACACCGCCGCCGGCATCGCCGACCGCCTCGCCGTGCTCGCCCACGAGTTCTCGCAGGAGACCGGCCTGGAGGTGCGCATCCGCGTGAGCGGCGTGGGGGTGAGCGGCCCCATCCCGGATGGGGCGGGCCGGCACCTGGAGCAGATCCTGCGCGAGGCGCTCAGCAACAGCGCCCGCCACGCCGGCCAGTGCACCGCCGACGTGAGCCTGGCGTTCGCCCCCGACGAGCTCGAGCTCGTCGTGCGCGACGACGGCTGCGGCATCGCCGCCGCTGCGGACAACGGCCGTGACGGCCACGGCCTCCGCAACATGCGGGAGCGGGCCCGCCGCATGGGCGGCCGCCTCACCTTCGACGGTTCCGCCGGTACCCGGGTCGTCGTCGCCGTACCCTTGGATTCCGACGTGCCGGCCCCCCTCCCCCCCCCACGACCCATCCCAAAGGTGATCCCCTCATGAGCACCAACACCGAGTCCATCCGCGTGCTGATCGTCGACGACCACGCGGTCGTCCGGATCGGGCTCAAGACGCTGCTCGCGAACACGGCGGGGTTCCGGGTCGTCGGCGAGGCCGGCACGGTCGCCGAGGCCATCGCCCTGGCGGTGCAGGCGCGGCCCGACGTGGTGCTCATGGACGTCCGCCTGCCGGACGGCAGCGGGGTGGAGGCCTGCCGGCGCATCAAGTCCGACAACCAGGAGATCCGGGTCGTGATGCTCACCTCGTACCAGGACGAGGAGGCCATCGTGGGCGCGGTCATGGCCGGGGCCTCGGGCTACCTGCTCAAGCAGGCGGACTCCGACCGGCTCACCCAGGCCATCCGCGACGCGGCGGCGGGTGAGAGCTCCCTCGACCCCCGCGCGGCCGGCACCCTGCTGAGCCAGTTCCGGGAGCTGTCGGCCAAGCAGGCCGAGGCGGAGCTCGCCGGCCTCACCGACCGCGAGCGCCGCATGCTCGCGCTCATCGCCGAGGGCTACACGAACCGGGCGATCGGCGAGGTGCTGCACCTGTCCGAGAAGACCGTCCGGAACCACGTGAGCCAGCTGCTCCGCAAGCTCGGCTTCCAGCGCCGGTCGCAGGCCGCGGCGTGGGCGGGCCAGCGGCGCCTGGAGCTCCCCCCGGCCTAGCCGCACGGGGCGCGAACCGGCCGGAGGGCGGGTAACGCGCATCCGCGCACCGGGGTACCATCGGCGCCGAGCCGCCCGGCTCACCCCACGCCCCACAGGAGGCCCCGCATGAGCACCCCGGCCGGTTGGTACGACGACCCGACGCGCGGTGGCCGTCTGCGGTACTGGGACGGGAGCCAGTGGACCGAATGGGTGTCGGAGAACGGCCAGACGGCCAGCGAGCCCCTCGGCGCCCCCCAGCAGCCGGCCTCCGGGACGCCCTCGCAGGTGATGGAGGTCCCCGCCGACCTCTCCACCGCGTCCGAGCGGGCCGCCGAGCCCACCCCGGGGATCCAGCCGGCCCCGGCCGCCGCGGGCGGCACGTGGGGCACGGCCTCCCCGGCCGCGACGCCGGTGGTCTCCGGCGGGGGCGGCGGGGCGTACCCGGTGAACACCCTCGGCCGCGTGGGGCACGGCATCGCCGCCATCGGCGGCCTGTTCACGCTGGGGTCGATCGGGCAGACGCTGGTGGAGCAGCAGCCCCTGGGCAACGGCTACGAGGCGACCGCCGCCGTTCCCGTGACCGGCCTGGTGATGACCGCCGCCGCGGTCGGCGCGGCCCTGGTGCCCAACGTCTGGGCCCGCCTGGGCGGCCACCTGGTCGCCGCCGGTGCGGCGATGTTCCTGCTGCTGTTCATGATCGGCACCCGCACCGGCGACGCCCTCTTCGCCGGCCAGGACGTCACGGTGAAGTTCGGCTGGTGGTGCATCGCGATCGCGGCCCTGCTGGGCGTGGTGGGCGTCCTCATGGCGACCTTCTTCTTCACGACCCCGGCGCGGGCCGATGACGGCCGCAGCAGCGGGCCGCCGTTGGGCGTGATCGGCCTGGTCATGTCCATCGTCGGCGCGCTCGTGTTCCCGCTGGCCGCCGCCGGCGGCGCCGCGGGCCTGCTGGGCAAGCACGACAGCGACGCGTCGTCGCGGCGCATCGGCGGCCGCGGGCTGTCCATCGCCGCCTTCTGGGTGGGCGTCGCCTTCTTCGCCCTCTGGGGGATCATCCTCTGGATCGTGGGCCTCACCGCCCAGCCCTGACCTGCCGCCTGGACGGCGTCCGCGGACCGCGGACGCCGTCGGGGCCGGTCGTTAGTGTGTTTCGCGATTCTTGATTTACAATGCGTCTGTCCCGGAGCAGGAGTCGGACCGTGGAACACGCAACCGAACTTCGCCATATCAACGGCGCGGACGCCCATGATGCCGCGCACGGCTGGACGTTCCTCACCAACCATGCCCACGTGATGGTGGCCCTCGCCATGGACCCGGACATGCGCGTCCGGGACCTGGCGGACGCCGTGGGGATCACCGAACGCGCCGCCCAGCGCATCGTCGGCGAGCTGGTCGACGGCGGGTACCTGCGGCGTGAGAAGCACGGCCGCCGAAACCGCTACCACCTGGACGCCTCCAAGCCGCTGCGGCACCCCCTGGAGGGCCACCACACCATCGGCCGCCTGCTGGACGTGCTCGCCGAGGAGCCCGGCCAGGAGGTCACGGCGCCTCGGGCGCGCTCCCGCTCGGCAGGCTGATCAGCACGCGCGTCACGCGCTGGCCCCGCATCTCGTCGACGGTGAAGCCGATGCCGTCGCGCTCCACGTGCTCGCCGGCCCTCGGCAGCCGCCCGAGCGCATCGAACACCAGGCCGCCCACCGACTCGTAGGGGCCCTCGGGCAGCTCGTGCCCGATGAGGTCGGACGCCTCGCCGACCCCCAGTGAGGCGCGCACCAGCCAGTCGGTCACGCCGACGCGCTGGGCGGGGGTCACGGGCATGTCGAACTCGTCGTCGATCTCGCCGACGATCTCCTCGATGAGGTCCTCGAGCGTCACGACGCCGGCGACCGACCCGTACTCGTCCACGACGACCGCCAGGTGGTCGCGCCCGCGCCGGAACCGGGCGAGCAGGTCGTCCAGGCGGGAGGTCTCGAGCACCAGCTGGGCCGGGCGCAGCAGCGGCGCCAGGTCCGAGGGGGGCTGGGGCGCGTCCATCGCCTCCAGCAGGCGCCGCACGTGCAGCGTGCCGCGGATGTCGTCCAGGTCGCCGCCGTGCACCGGGTACCGCGTGTACGGGTGCTTGCGCACCACCGCGGCGGCCTCCCCGGGGCGCATCCCGATGTTGAGGGCCACCACGTCCGGTCGCGGCACCATCACGGTGCGCACCTGCTGCTCGGGCAGCTCCAGGACGCCGCGCAGCATCCGCTGCTCGTCCTCCTCGATGATCCCCTCCTCGCCGGCGGACTCCACCAGCAGGCGCAGCTCCTCGGCGGACCGCTGCCCGAGCACCGACGGCTCCGGCAGCCCGAGCGCGCGCGTGGTGAGCCGCGACAGCCGCTCCAGCACCGACACGAACGGCCGGAACAGGGCGGTGAAGGCCCGCACGGGGCCGATCACGGCCATCGCCACGCGCTCGGGATCCGCCAGGCACGCGGTCTTGGGGACGATCTCGCCCAGCACCACCGTGAGGGCCGTGACCAGCGAGAACGCCACCGCGACGCTCAGCACGAACGGGATGGTGTCGCCCAGGGTGCCGCCCAGCGGGTCGAACACGTCGCCCACCAGCCGGCGCACCGCCGGCTCGCCGACGGCACCGGCGCCCAGGGAGGAGGCGGTGATCGCCACCTGGACGGCGGAGATGAACCGCGTGGGGTCGGCCTGCACCTCCACCACGCGCTCGGCGCGTGATGATCCCTCCTTGGCGAGTTCCCGCAGCCGGAGCGGGTTCGCGGACACGAACGCGTACTCCGCCGCGACGAAGAAGGCGTTCCAGGCGACGATGAGGGTGAGCGCGATGAGGCCGAGGAGCACGGCCGGCGACCTCCGGGTGGGCGTGTGGCGGTCACCGGCGAGTATGCCCGCATCTGCGGCCGCGCACGCCGGACCCACCGTCTGATCCCAAACTTCCTGATCGTTGGTATAAGCTGCACCCGCAGCGGACCCCCGCACCGGGGGCCCGGCCACGCCATGCCAGGGGTGTGATGCAGATGCTGAGGGGCTTCCGTGCCCTCCTCGCCGCGCCGGACGCGGTCCCGTCGGGACCGGCGCGCCCGCACTGAGCGTGCGGGGTGAGCAAGCGGTACAACACGGGCGCGCACGCGCTCACCGAGACCTCGATCGACGTCGCCGAGGGCGAGTTCGTCTCGCTGGTCGGGCCGTCGGGCTGCGGCAAGTCCACCCTGCTGGGGATGATCGCCGGCCTGCTGGCCCCCGACACGGGCGCCATCGAGCTGGACGGGGAGTCCGTGACCGGGCGTCCCGGCGGCGGCCGCGCGATGGTGTTCCAGGACGCCGCGCTCATGCCGTGGCTGTCGGTGCGCCACAACGTGGAGTACGGGCTGCGGGCCCAGCGGGTGCCCCGCGCGGAGCGCCGTGAGCGGGCCATGGACGCCCTCGCGATGGTGCACCTGGAGCACGTGGCCGACCGCCACCCCCACGAGCTCTCCGGCGGCATGCGCCAGCGGGTCGCGATCGCCCGCGCGCTGGTGCTGCGCCCCCGGGTGCTGCTCATGGACGAGCCCTTCTCCGCGCTCGACGCGCAGACCCGCACCGTGCTCCACGAGGAGCTGCAGCGCATCTACCTCGAGACCCGCCCCGCCGTGGTGTTCGTGACCCACAACCTCATGGAGGCGGCGTTCCTGGCGGACACCGTCTACCTGCTGTCCTCCGGCCCCGGCCGCATCGTCAAGCGGTACACGGTGGACGTCGACCGGCCCCGGGACGAGCGCGACCCGCGCCTCACCGCGATCCGGAACGACATGCTCGAGCGGATGCGCGAGGAGGCGCACGCCCAGGCCGCCGCCACGGGCCGCCCGCCGCTCGCCGCGACGTCGGCGGCCGCCGGATGACGGCGGAGGCGGGGACCTCGGCCGGCCTGCCGGGCGCGGGCGCCGCGCGCACCACGCTCATGTGGCTCGTGCGCCGCCTGTGGCTGGTGGCCCTGCTGCTGGGCGTGTGGTGGCTCATCACGCGCGCGGGGTGGGTGAGCGAGGTCAAGCTGCCGCCCCCCGGGCAGGTGTGGGACGAGCTCGGCAACGCCTTCCGCGACCGCGACCTGGCCGGCGCCGTGGGGAGCACCCTGGGCCGGCTCGTGCAGGGCTGGGCGCTGGGCGTGGTCGCCGCCGTGGCCATCGGCCTGCTGTCCGCGGCGGTGCCGTTCGTGGAGGACGGCGTCCGCCCGCTCATGTCCGGGCTGCAGGCGGTCCCGACCATCGCCTTCCTGCCGCTGGCGATCCTGTGGTTCGGCTACGGCCCCGCCGCGGTGCTGGCGATCACGGTGTTCGGCACCTTCAAGCCCATGACGCTCGCCACGATCAGCGCGGTGCACCAGATCTCCCCGACGCTGCGGCAGGCCGGCCGCGCGATGGGCGCCGACGGGGTGTTCTTCCAGCGCACGCTGGTGTTCCCCGCCACCGTCCCGGCGCTGGTGACCGGGCTGCGGCTCTCCTGGGCGTTCGCCTGGCGGTCGCTGATGGCCGCCGAGCTCATCGTGGGCGGCACCCCGGGCCTCGGGCAGCTGCTCGAGGAGGGGCGCGAGCTCAACGACATCCAGCTGGTCATCGGCGTGATCGTGGTGATCGCCGCCATCGGGATCGTGGTGGAGCAGGTCGCGTTCACGCGGTTCGAGCGTTGGGTGAAGCATCGGTGGGGGCTTGCCACCCCGGTGTAGCCGCCTCGCCGCCCTCGCCGCGGTCCTCGCGCTGCTGCTGGCCCTCGCCGGCTGCGGCGGCGGGTCCGGCGACGGCGGCGAGATGCGGCTCGGCTACTTCCCGAACATCACCCACGGGCCGGCGCTGATCGGCATCGAGGAGGGGGTCTTCGACCGGGAGGTCACCGCGATGCCGGTGAAGCCCGAGAAGTTCGCCACCGGCACCGAGGCGGTCGCCGCCATGCTCGCCGGGTCGCTGGACGCCTCCTACATCGGCATGGGCCCGGTCATCACCACCCTCAGCCGCGCGCCGGGGTCGATCCGCGTGCTGGCGGGCGTGGGGGAGGCCGGCGCGGACCTGGTGGTGCGGCGCGGCTCGGGCATCCGCACCGTCGCGGACCTCCGCGGCAAGAAGGTCGGCTTCCCGGGCTTCGGCAACACGCAGGACATGACCCTGCGCCTGGTGCTCGAGGAGGCGGGGCTCAGCACGTCGCGCGGCGACCCGGACGTCCGCCTGGTGCGCATCCGCAACGCCGACCTCAGGACCGCCTTCGAGCGGGGCGCCCTGGACGCGGCGCTGCCGCCGGAGCCGTGGGGGTCGGTGCTCGAACAGGCCGGTCTGGCCGACGAGCTGGTCCCCGCCGACCGGATCCTGGGCGGGCACTACCCCACCACGGTGCTGGTGGTGCGCTCCGAGTTCGCGGACGCCCACCCCGAGGCGGTCGCCCAGCTGGTCGCCGCCAACCGGGAGCTGGTGCGCCTCGCACGTGACCCGCAGCGGGTGGCGGACGCCTTCGTGGCGACCGTCAAGAGCAACAAGCTCGACCCGGAGCTGCTGCTCGGCGCCATCCGCACCAACATCCCCACCACCGACGTGAACCGGGCCGGCACGGCCGCCCTGCTGCGCGCCGCCGAGGACGCCGGGTACATGGCCGACCCGGTGTCGCTCGACCAGCTGCTGCCCGCCGGATAGCCCGGAGGGCCCGGGACCCCGGGCGGGACGGAGGAGTCCGGGACGGCGGGTCGAATGTGCGCCGGGAAGGTCCCTGCCGTCCGTCGAGGCGTATCCATGTCACGTCCAGCGCTCGTCCTGGCACTCGCCAACCAGAAGGGCGGGGTCGCCAAGACCACCACCACCGTCAACCTCGGGGTCGCGCTGCGCCAGCAGGGCTACCGCGTGCTCGCGGTGGATCTCGATCCGCAGAGCAACCTCTCCATGAGCCAGGGCATCGACGTCGAGCACCTGGAGACCACGATGTACGACGTCCTGGTGCGCGGGGTGCCGCTCACCGAGACGCTGCACGTGCGGGAGATCGACGTCGCCGCCGCCGGCATCGAGCTGGCGGGCGCGGAGCTCGCGCTCAGCGCCACCATCGGCCGGGAGCGCGCCCTGGAGCGCGCCATCAAGCCGCTGCGGCACGCCTACGACGTCATCCTGCTCGACACGCCGCCGTCGCTCGGCCTGCTGACCATCAACGCGATGGTCGCCGCGCAGGGCGTGATCGTGCCGGTGCAGTGCGAGTACCTGTCGCTGCGCGGCCTCGCGCAGCTGCAGGCCACGCTGGAACAGGTCCGGGAGAACCTCAACCCGGACGTGCGCATCATGGGGATCGTCCCCACGATGTACGACGGCAGGACGGTCCACGGCCGCGAGGCGGTGGACGTGCTGCAGCAGAGCTTCGGGGACATCGTCTTCGACGTGCGGATCGGCAAGACCATCCGCTTCGCCGAGGCGCCGGTCCGCGGGAGGAGCGTCCTCTCGTACGACCCGGACGGACAGGCCGCGCGCTGGTACCGCCAGCTCGCGCGGGAGGTGATCACTCGGGAGCTGAGCCCCGAGCTCCAGGAGGTGCGCGCATGAACGGACGCCACGAACGCGCGAGCATGCGCGAGGGACCGCTCACCGAGCTGTTCCGCAACACCGAGGCGATGCGCGGGGCGCCGCGCGAGGAGCACGTCGCCCCGGAGCCCGAGTACCGGCCGTACGACGCCAACAACTACCTCGCGGTGATCCGCGTGGTGGGCGTGGGCGGCGCGGGCTGCAACGCCATCAACCGGATGGTCGAGGCGGGCCTGCGCGGCGTCGAGTTCGTCGCCATCAACACCGACCGGCAGGCGCTCGACTCGTGCGACGCGGACGTGGCCATCCCCGTGGGCGTGGAGCTCACGCGCGGGCGCGGCACCGGCGGCGACCTGGAGAAGGGCGAGCTCTCCATGAAGGAGAGCGAGGACCACATCCGCCGCGTGCTGCGCGGCAGCGACCTGGTGTTCATCGCCGCGGGCGAGGGCGGCGGCACCGGCACGGGCGGCGCGCCCGTGGTCGCGAAGATCGCCCGGGAGCTGGGCGCCCTCACCGTCGCCGTGGTCACCCGGCCGTTCGGCTTCGAGGGCAACCGCCGCGTGAAGACCGCCGAGGAGGGCCTCAAGCGCCTCCACGAGACGGCGGACACCGTCATCGTGATCCCGAACGACCGCCTCATGTCGGTCCTGGAGCGCGGCACCAGCATGGTGGACGCCTTCCGGGTCACCGACGACCTGCTGCGGCAGGGCGTGCAGGGCATCTGCGACCTCATCACGCTGCCGGGCCTCATCAACCTGGACTTCGCGGACGTCCGCACGGTCATCCGCGACGCCGGCACCGCGCTGCTCGGCATCGGGTACGCGGGCGGTGGCAACCGCGCCGCGGACGCCGCGCAGGCCGCGATCTCCTCGCCGCTGCTGGAGACCCCCATCGACGGCGCCAAGGGTGTGCTGCTGGGCATCACCGGCGGCCCGGACCTGTCGCTCATGGAGATCAGCGAGGCGGCCGACGTGGTCGCCGCGGCAGCGGACCCCGACGCGAACATCATCTTCGGGGCGAGCATCGACCCGAACCTCTCGGGCCAGGTGTGGGTCACGGTCGTCGCCGCGAACCTCACCGGCGAGCGGTCCGTGCCGGCCGCCCCGCCGGCGGCCGAGCCCGCGCCGTCGCGTCCGGTGGCCCGTCCGGTGCCGACCCGCCAGCAGCAGCTGCAGCAGGTCCCGCCGGTGCAGCAGCGCCCCTCCGTGGGCGGGGTGCCGCTCGAGCAGATCATGGCCCCCGTCCGCACGCCGGTGACGCTGCCCGCGGCGCCGGTGAACGGCAGCTCGGAGTAGTCCCCACGCCGGCGCTCACCGGCGTCGTCGCCGCAGGGCACCCGGCGTCCGCGCATGCGGGCGCCGAGGCCCTCGCCCGGGGCGGCTCCGCGGTGGACGCCGTGGTCGCCGCCGCCTTCGCGGCCGCGGTGGCCGAGAGCCCGCTCACCGGGCCGGGCGCCGGCGGGTTCATGCTCGTGCGTCCCCCCGGCGGCCCCGCGGTGCTGCTGGACTTCTTCGTCGCCGTGCCCGGCCTGGGGCCCGGCGGCCGGCGGCTGCGCCCCGAGGACCTGCACGCCTACACCGTGGAGTTCGGCGACGCCGAGCAGGTGTTCCACATCGGGTCCGCGTCGGTGGCGGTGCCCGGGATGGTGCAGGGCCTGCTCACCGCATGGGAGCGATACGGCCGGCTCCCCCTGCCGCAGCTCACGGCCCCCGCGGTGCGCCTGGGCCGCGAGGGGTTCGAGCTGAGCGCCCAGGCCGGCTATCTGCACGCGATCCTGGCCGGGATGCTCACCCACACGCCCGACGCCGCGGCCGTGTACGCGCCGGACGGACGCGTGCTGGGGGAGGGCGACCGCATCCGCCTGCCGCAGCTCGCCGACACGCTGGAGGAGCTGGGCCGCACCGGCGCCTCCGCGATGGCCCCGGGCGGCTGGCTGTCGGCGGCGATCCTCGACGGCCTGCGCGACATGGGCGGCCTGGTGACCGCGGAGGACCTCGCCGCCTACCGGGTCGTCGAGCGCCCGCCCCTGCGGGTGGCGTTCCGTGGGCTCACGATGCTCACCAACCCGCCGCCCAGCTCCGGCGGGGTGCTCATCGCCGCCGCGCTCGCGGCGCTGTCGGCGGGCCGGCCCGTCACGGGGGACGTGCCGCACTTCGCGGCGATCGCCGCGGCCGGGGAGGCCGCCAACGCCCTGCGCGACGACGATTTCGCGACCGGTCTGCACGACGAGGACTTCCTGGAGCGCTTCTGGGCGCGCGTCGCCGAGGGCGGCGGGGCGGGGGGCGCGAGCCGCGGCCCCAACGGCACCACCCACGTGAGCGCGGTCGACGCGGACGGGGGCATGGCGAGCCTGTCCAGCAGCAACGGCGCGGGGTCGGGCGTGATGCTGCCCGGCACGGGCTTCCTGCTGAACAACATGCTGGGCGAGGAGGACCTCAACCCGGGCGGGTTCGGCGCCGCCGACCCGGGGCTGCGGCTCACCTCGATGATGGCGCCCACCCTGCTGCTGGACGGCGGCGCCCCCCGCATCGCGATCGGCTCCGCGGGCTCGAACCGCCTGCGCTCGGCGATCCTGCAGACGATCGTGAGCATCGTCGACGGCGGGCTGCCGATCCGCGATGCGGTGCACCGCCCCCGGGTGCACCACGAGTCCGGGGGCGTGGACGTGGAGGGCGGGGTCCCGGAGGAGGCCTGCGCGGCGCTGGAGGCGGCCGGGTATCGTCTGCGCCGCTGGGGCGGCATGAACCTCTTCTTCGGAGGTGTCAGCGCCGCGGGATTCGTGGATGGCGCGCTGGGCGGCGCGGGTGACCCCCGCCGCGGGGGCGCCGCCGCGGGCGTGACGCCCGCGGGGGAGGTGATCGAGCTATCGACGGCGTGAGCGTCGAGGTGGACGGCGTGGAGTACCGGATGGTTCCGGAGGCCGTGCGCACCTCGCTGAGCGACAGCGCCCCCATGCTGTGGGGGTTTCCCGTGCACGTGATGCGCGGCGACGAGACCGTGTGCGTGAAGACCTGCTTCGTGGGGCGCGTGAGCGTGCACGCGAAGGACCCGGAGGCCCCGGACGGGCCGTCGGAGAAGCTGTTCCCGCTCGTCCACGAGCTGGCCCTCGAACGGGTGCGCGCCCGCATCGAGAAGGGCGAGCTGGACGACGAGATCGTCTTCGCCTGACCCTCGAGTAGAGGGTGAGCTAGCCGGCCAGCGGGCCGGCGCCGGGGCGGTCGCTCAGCTCGAGCGCCCGGATGGTGACCTCCGACCCGTCGTGCGGCACGTGCACCGCCAGACGGCGGGGCGGGGTGCGCTGCACGAACGTGAAGTTCCACTCCGCCGCGGTCCACCCTGCCCAGGTGAGCACCAGCTCCTCGGCCTCCGGGTGGGCCTGCGCGAGCGCGCTCCGCGCCGTGGTGAGCGCGTTGGCGCCCGGGTTCCCCAGCAGCTCCCGGATCTGCCGCTCGTTCACCGGAACGGCACCTCGCACACGGTGGCCGGGCCGCCGAGGCCCTCAACCACGACATCCGTACCGGGTGGCACCTCCCGCCGCAGGACGGCCAGGGCGATGTCGCCGAAGCGGGGGCTGGCGACGGCGGACCCGACCGTGCCCACGACCTTCCCGTCCGAGGACACCTCGGCGCCCTCCGGGATGGGGGCGGCGGCGCGGAGTCCGCGCACCACGCGGTGCACCTGGCCCCGGTGCTGCGCCCGGGCGACCGTCTCCTGGCCCAGGTAGCAGCCCTTGGAGAAGCTCACCGCGACGGTCTCCAGACCCACCTCCTGCACCAGCGTGCGGGGGCCGGTGTCGCGCCCGGTCGCGGGGATCCCGCGCTCCACGCGCAGGACCTCGAGCGCCTCGGCCGGCGCCTCGGGGAGGCCCAGCACGTCCAGCGCCGCCCCGGCGTCGGCCACCACGAGGTCGGTCGTGCCGGGCACCAGCCCCGGCAGCGCGACGGCGTCCTCGGTGCGCAGGTCGCCCGGCACCGTCAGCAGGTCCGAGGGCTCCGGGCCAAGGAGCTCGAGGTCCTCGGAGAAGTGGTAGCGGGCCAGGGTCTGGGCCAGGACCTCCGCGGCCGCGGGCGTCGCGACCAGCGTGAACGCGTCCTCGCCGTCGCGGTGCAGCCGCAGGTCGCAGACGATGTGGCCCTTGCTGTCCAGGAGCAGCGTGCGATGGGCGGCGCCGGTGGCGAGCGCGGCGACGTCGTTGCTGAGCAGCCCCTGCAGGAACCGCGGCGCGTCCGTCCCCTCCACCCACACCAGGCCGCAGGTGCCGCGGACGCCGGCGGGGGCGCCCGTGCCGGCGAGGGCGTCCACCGCCGCGGCCGGGTCGGCGACGCGGGCGGGCATCAGTGGCTCACCTTGCCGTTGGTCTTCGCCCGCTGCTCGGCGACGTCCGCGCGGTCCTCGGCCTGCAGGGCCAGCTGCATGGCGCGGATCACCCGGAGCATCCGCGCGTTCTCGTCGCGGCTCTCCAGCAGCAGCTGCTTGATCGGCGCGGCGATCTCGACGGCGCCGGCCACCGCGTAGGACAGCGGGACCCCGTCGTCCGGGGTGATGGTCCGCGTCTCGCCCGTCACGCGCTTGGAGAGCTCGGTGTAGAGGGTGCGGACCTCCTCGGCCAGGTTCACGTCCACCGGCCCGGGCTCGTCGGCGAGCGTCTCGCACAGCGCCGAGAAGTACAGGCTGCCCTCGGTCTCCTCGACGATGCGCACGGCCTCCACGCCGCGCACGATCACGCTCAGGCGGCCGTCCTCCATCCGCTGCAGGAGCTCCTCGAAGCGGGCCGCGCAGCCGATCTCCGCGGCCACGCCCTCCTCGGCGCGCACGAGCACGAACGGCCGGTCCTCCAGCACGCAGTCGGCGTACAGCTGCCGGTACCGCGGCTCGAAGATGTGCAGCGGGATCCGCTCGCCGGGAACCAGCACCAGGTCGAGCGGGAACAGGCCGAGGTCACGCGTCTCCACTCGGGCGAGTGTAGCCCGGAGCCGGGTCCCGGCGCCGCTGGTACGATCGCCCGCCGTGGAACCCACCCCGCTGCAGCAGCTCGCCCGCACCGCGCTCGCCGGGGTCGCCCCGTACGAGCCGGGCCGTCCCGTGGAGGACGTCCAGCGCGAGCTGGGCCTCGAGCGGGTCATCAAGCTCGCCTCCAACGAGGGGCCGCATCCGCCGTTCCCCGCCGCCGTCGAGGCCATCCGGGAGGCGGCCGCCCTGCAGCGCGTCTACCCGGATCCCGGGTGCTGGGCGCTGCGCGACGCGCTGTCGGCGCGCCTGGGCGTGCCGGCCGAGGCGATCATGCCGGGCAACGGCGTGGACAGCATCATCAAGCTCCTGTGCCTCGCGCTGCTGGAGCCGGGCGACGAGCTCGCGATGGCGTGGCCGTCGTTCATCTCCTGGCGCCAGGGCACCGGCGTCATGGGCGCGACGCTCCGCACCGCGGCCCTCGGCCCGGACGGCGCGTACGACCTGGACGCCCTGCTGGAGCAGATCACCCCGCGCACCAAGATCGCGGTCGTGGTGAGCCCCAACAACCCGACGGGCGGGGCCGTGGCCGCCGACGCCCTGGAGCGGTTCCTGGACGCCCTGCCCGGGCACGTGCTCCCCGTGGTCGACGAGGCGTACTTCGAATACCTGCCGGCCGGCTCCCACGATGCGGTCGCGCTGGTGCGCGCCGGTCGCCGCCTCGCGGTCACCCGGACCTTCTCGAAGGCCTACGGGCTGGCGGGCCTGCGCGTGGGGTACATGGTCGCCCCGCCGGAGCTGCTCAAGCTGCTGGGCGCCGTGCGGAACGCCTTCGACGTGAACCAGCTGGCCCAGGTGGCGGCCACCGCGAGCCTCTCCCAGGCCGACGAGATCCTCCCGGGCCGCATGGCGGAGATCACCGCCGAGCGGGGCATGGTGGCCTCCGGGCTGCGGGCGCTGGGTCTCGAGCCCATGCCCTCCTCGGCGAACTTCCTGCTGGTGCCCGTGGGCTCGCCGGAGCGTGCGAACGCGCTCAACCAGGCGCTGCTGCACCGGGGCATCATCGTGCGCCCGGCCGGGCCCTTCGGGGCGCCCGACGCGCTGCGCATCACCATCGGGCACGCCCACGAGAACGCGGAGATGCTCGTCGCGCTCGCGGCGTCGCTGGGCGAGGTGGGGGCCCCGTGAGGTGAGGTACGGCCTGTTCCTGCCGCCCTTCGGTGGGCTCGCCGAGCCGTCCGCCCTGGTGGCGGTGGCGGGCGCCGCCGAGCGGGCCGGCTGGGACGGGGTGTTCCTGTGGGACCACGTGATGTACCGGCCCCCGGCGGACGAGGTGGCCGACCCGTGGATCGCCCTCGCCGCCATCGCGGCGGCCACCGGGCGGATCCGGATCGGGGCGATGGTGACCCCGCTGGCCCGCCGCCGGCCGCAGATCGTGGCCCGGCAGGCGGTCACGCTCGACCGGCTCAGCGGCGGGCGCCTCGTGCTGGGCGCGGGACTGGGCCTGGACACCAGCGGCCGGGAGCTGTCGGCCTTCGGCGAGGAGCTGGACGACCGGCGCCGGGCCGCGATGCTCGACGAGGCGCTGGAGCTGGTCACCGCGCTGTGCTCCGGCGAGCGGGTCATGCACCGCGGGGCGCACTACACGGCCGACGACGTGCGGTTCCTCCCGGCCGCGCTGCAGTCCCCGCGGATCCCGGTGTGGATCGCCGGCCGGTACCCCAACCGGCCGCCCATGCGCCGCGCCGCCCGCTGGGACGGCATGTTCGTCATCGACATGGACGAGCCCGCGCAGATGGCGGACCTCGCCGCGCGCATCGCCGGGCTGCGCGGCGGCACCGGGGGCTTCGACCTGGTGGTCGCCCGACCGCCCGCGGAGGACCCGGCGCCGTGGGCCGCCGCCGGTGCGACCTGGTGGCTCACCGAGATCGACCAGTTCACCGTCACCGCCGACGCCGCCATGGCCCTCGCGGAGGCGGGGCCGCCCCGCGGATGAGCATCACGATCGGCGACATCCGCGAGGCGGAGGAGCGGATCCGCGGGGAGGTCGTGGAGACCCCCTGCCTGGTGTCCCGCACGCTGTCGGAGATGGCCGGCTGCACGGTGGTGCTGAAGTTCGAGAACCTGCAGTTCACCGCGTCGTTCAAGGAGCGCGGGGCGCTCAACCGCATGAGCCGGCTCACCCCGGCCGAGCGCGCCGCGGGCGTGCTGGCCATCTCCGCCGGCAACCACGCCCAGGCCGTGGCGTACCACGCGCAGCGCATGGGGGTGCCCGCCACCATCGTGATGCCGCGGTTCGCCTCGGGCGTGAAGGTGGAGAACACCCGCCGCTTCGGGGCGGAGGTGGTGCTGGAGGGCGACACCTTCGAGGACGCCCGGAACGTCGGCATGCGCCTGCTCACCGAGCGCGGGCTCACCCTCGTGCACCCCTACGACGACCCGGCGATCGCCGCGGGCCAGGGCACCGTCGCGCTGGAGATGCTCGCCCAGCAGCCGTCGCTGGACACCCTGGTGGTGCCCGTGGGCGGCGGCGGCCTCATCGCCGGCATGGCGGTCGCCGCCCGGGCGGTGCGCCCCGGGATCCGCATCGTCGGCGTGCAGACCGAGCGGTTCCCGGCGGCCTGGAACGCCGTCCACGACGGCCACCGCGAGGCCGGCACCGTCACCATGGCGGACGGCATCGCGATCGGCATGCCCGGCGCCGAGAACGTCGCGCTCATCCGCGACCTCGTCGACGACGTCCTGCTGGTGGACGAGGGCGACATCGAGCAGGCCGTCCTCACCCTCCTGGAGATCGAGAAGTCCGTCGTGGAGGGCGCCGGCGCCGTCGGCCTCGCCGCCGTGCTGCGGCACCGCGACGCCTTCGCGGGCCGCACCGCCGGGCTGGTGCTCAGCGGCGGCAACATCGAGCCGCTGGTGCTCGCGGAGATCATCGAGCGCGGGATGGTGCGCTCCGGGCGCCTCACCCGCCTGCTGGTGTCGGTGCGCGACGTCCCCGGGCGGCTGGCGGGGGTCGCCGAGCTGCTCGGGCGGATGGGCGCCAACATCGACGAGGTCCACCACCAGCGTGCGTTCAGCGACCTCTCGCTGGAGCGCGTGCAGATCGAGATCGTGGTGCAGACCCGCGGCCCCGAGCACATCGAGCGGATCCTCGACGCGCTCAGGGCGGAGGGGTACGACGCCGAGCGGGTCGCCGCCCGGCGCTAGAGCTCCAGCAGCTTCTCCAGGCCCTCGGCGGTCCGCACGGGCGCGTACTCGCGGATGTCGTACTCGGCGCACCCGGATGTGACGAACGGGTCGCGGGCGATGATGTCGCGCAGCTCGTCGGCGGTCGTGTTGGTGGCGATGATGAGGCCGCCGATGAGCGGCACCTCGCGGGCGGTGGCGACGAAGCGCCCCGCGGCGGTCTGCTCGCCGATCCAGGCCTTGTGGGCCTCGAGGTTCTTGTCGACCTCCTCGGCGGGCTTCGTGTAGCGGGCGAGCAGCAGGAACATGGGTCGGTCCTCCTGAGGGGTGGCGGACGACCAACGTACTGCAAAACCCGTTTTGGATGTCAGGCATCTGCGGCCCGCCCCGCCTCCGCGCGGCGCCGGATCCCCCTCAGCATCGCCAGTTCCATCACCGCGTGCGGCACCTCGAACAGCAGGTACGCGAGGCCCAGCGGGGACCGCGGCACCCGGTTGCGCATGAGCACCCGGCACCGGTCCCCGCCGTCGGGGACCACGGCGAGGGTCCCCCAGTGCTCCACCGCGATCGCCTCGCCCGGCTCGAACCGCCGCACCGCGAGCGCCCGTCGCGGGTGGATGGGCAGCGGCTCCCCGACGTCCCGGTGCTGCCACTCGGGGTGGATGCGGTCGGTGTCGGGCATGCGGCAGCCCACCAGGTTCTCCAGGCGCCGGAGGCTGTAGAAACCGGCCCGGTCCTGCCCGATCTGGGCGAGCCACGGCCACACCTCCGCGGCGGGCGCGCCGACGGCGACGGCCCGGGTGGCCCGCGCCAGCGGGCGCGGCACGAGCTCGTCGCCGGGCAGCGGACGCGCCCGGTCCGCAGCGGAGGCGCCGCGGTTCCGGACCAGCAGGACCGCCAGCACGTGGCCGGCGGCCGCCGCCGCGACGGCGATGCCCGCGGCGCGGCGGCTCACCGGGCGGCCAGCGCCTCCGCGGCGTTGAGCATGAGCCCCACGCCGAAGCCGGTCCCGGCGCCGCCGATCATCCCCGTGCCCGCGATGTCGACGTGGCACCACGGCCGGCCGTCGGTGAACTCCCGCAGGAACTGGGCGGCGTACACGGCGCCCGCCTGGCGCTTGTTGGCCGAGTTGGAGAGGTCCGCGACCTTGCTGCTGATGAGGCCCGCGTACCCCTCGTGCAGCGGCATGGGCCAGCACAGGTCCCCGGCGGCCTCGCCCGCCGCCCGCACCGCCTCGGTCCACTCCGCGTCGCTGCCGAACAGGCCCGCGTACACCTCGCCGAGGGCGACCACGATGGCGCCGGTGAGGGTCGCGAAGTCCACGAGCCGCGTGGCCTTCGCCTTCGAGGTCGCGTAGCAGAGGGCGTCGGCGAGGATGAGCCGGCCCTCGGCGTCGGTGTTGATGACCTCGATGGTCTTCCCGTTCATCGCCGTGACCACGTCGCCCGGCTTGGTGGCGGTGCCGCTCGGCATGTTCTCGGTGGCCGGCACCACGCCCACCACCTCGACCCCCACGCCCTGCTGGGCGATCAGGCCCATGGCCTCCACCACGGCCGCCCCGCCGGACATGTCGAGCTTCATCTCCTCCATGCCCTGCGACGGCTTGATGGAGATGCCGCCGGTGTCGAACGTGACGGCCTTCCCGACCAGGCCGAGCACCTCGCCCGACGCACCGCGGCGCGTCTTGGGCGGGGTCCAGCGCAGCACGATCATCCGGGGCGGCTCCGCCGAGCCCTTCGCGACGCCCAGCAGGGCCCCGGCCTTGAGCCGCGTGAGCTCCCGCGGCCCCAGGATCTGGGCGGTGAGCCCCGGGATGCCGGCCGCGATCGCCTCCGCCCGCTCCGCCAGGGCGGTGGGGGTCATGTCGTTGCTCGGCGTGTCGGCCAGGACGCGGGCGGCGCTGACGGCGGTGGCGGTGTTCGCCGCACGCTTGACCTGCGCCGCCGAGGCGCCGCCGCCCAGCACCTGAAGTGCGCGCACGGGGGGCCGCTTGCCGGCGTCGCCGGTGCGGTAGCGGGTGAAGCGGTAGGCGCCGGCCTCCACGCCCACGATCGCGGCCGCCACGCGGTCGCCGTCGGCGTCGCCCGGGGCGAGCGCCACCGTCTGGGCCCTCAGCTCGCGGGCGCGATTGCCGGCGGCGCGGCCCGCCGCGCGCCAGCGGTCGACGCCGCCGTCGCCGACGCCCACCACCGCCACGCGGGGCGCGGCCATCCGGCCGCCGGTGTGGAGGACGGTGAGGGACCCGGCCTCCCCGGTGATCTCCCCGTCGGCCCGCGACGCCGTGACGAGGCCGTCCAGGGCGTCGTCCGCCGCGGCGGCGGGGCCCTCCAGGGGACCGTCCCCGGACGCGACGAACACGACGACCAGATCGGCCTTCGCGCCGCGCAGCTCGCCGGCCTTCTTGAGGGTGGTCTGCATCGCGATCCGCTCCGTTCCCCGAACCCACGGCCGTTTCCCGGCCCCGCCGTATACTGACGCGCCCGTCCCTGGCCCGCACGGAGAACCCCATGCCCGTCGAACTGGAGCGCCGCGGCCCGGTCGCCGTCGCCACGCTCAACCGGCCCGATGTGCTCAACGCGCTCTCGCTGGAGATGCTCGACGAGCTCGACGCGTTGCTGGACACGATCGAGCGCGACCCGACGCTGCGGGTCGTCGTGATCACGGGGGCGGGGGAGAAGGCGTTCAGCGCCGGGGCCGACATCCGCCACATGCGCGAGGCGAGCGCCCTGGAGGCCCGGGCCTACGCCCAGCGGGGGCACCAGACCACCGCCCGCATCGAGTCGTTCCCCAAGCCGGTCATCGCCGCGGTGAACGGCTACGCCCTGGGGGGCGGCTGCGAGCTGGCGCTGGCGTGCGACATCCGCCTGGCCAGCGAGTCGGCCCGGTTCGGCCTGCCCGAGGTGAACCTGGGGATCCTGCCCGGGTGGGGCGGCACCCAGCGCCTGGCGCGCACCACCTCCTCGGGCTTCGCCAAGGAGCTCATCTTCACCGGCCGCATGTGCCCCGCCGACGAGGCCCTGCGCCACGGGCTGGTGAACCACGTGCACGAGCACTCGGCCCTGCTTGACGCGGCCGTCACCATGGGTGAGGAGATCGCGGCGAAGCCCGCCTGGTCGATCTCCACGGCCAAGGAGGTCGTGAACCTCGCGCTCGACGGTGACCTGCGCGGGCACCTGGCGCGGGAGCTGGACGCCTTCGCCCTGGCCTTCACCACCGAGGACCAGCGCGAGGGGATGGCCGCCTTCTTCGAGAAGCGGCCGCCGAAGTTCGCGGGGCACTGATGCCCGCCCGGCGGGCCCCCGGCAGGGGTTGCACCGCTGCGCTACAGTTCATCCGAGCCGGGCACCTGCCCGGCTGTCGCACGCTTGAGGAGGGCAATCACCCATGAAGACCGATCTTCATCCCGAGTACGTCGCGTCGAAGGTCGTCTGCTCGTGCGGCAACGTCTTCGAGACCCGCTCGGTGAAGCCCGAGATCAAGGTCGAGATCTGCAACATGTGCCACCCCTTCTACACCGGCAAGCAGAAGCTGGTGGACACCGGCGGCCGCGTCGAGCGGTTCCAGCGCAAGCTGGCGCGCCGTCAGAAGGCGTAGCTGACCCCGGGCACCGCGGCTCCGGCCGCGGCACCGCACGGGCGGTGGTGACATGAGCGCGGCGTTCGCACGCCTGATCGAGCAGATCGAGCACACCCGCGAGGAGCTCCAGACGGCCATGGCCGATCCGGGGCTCGTCGGGGACCGCTCGCGCTACGCCGAGGTGAACCGCCGCTGGTCGGCGCTCGCCCCGGCCTTCGACCTCGTCGACGCCTGGCGGGACGCGGAGTCGCGTGCCGCCGAGGCGCGGGAGCTGCTGGCCGAGGCCGACGACGACGACATGCGCGCGTTCCTGCGGGAGGCCGAGGACGAGCTGGAGCAGCTCGAGCCCCGCATCCGCGAGGCGATGATCGAGCCCGACCCGAACGACGGGAAGGACGTGATCGTGGAGGTGCGCGCCGCCGCCGGCGGCGAGGAGGCGGCCCTGTTCGCCCGCGACCTGCTCGAGATCTACACGCGGTACGCCGAGCAGCGCGGCTTCCGGGTGGAGGAGCTGTCCGCCAGCCCCGCCGACGCCGGCGGCCTCAAGGAGGTCACCTTCGCGGTGAAGGGCGAGGGCGCGTTCTCGGTGTTCAAGCACGAGGCCGGCGTCCACCGCGTGCAGCGCGTGCCGGACACCGAGAGCCAGGGGCGCATCCACACCTCCACGGCCACCGTCGCGGTGCTGCCCGAGGTGGAGGACGTGGACGTCCGCATCGACCAGAACGACCTGAAGATCGACGTGTACCGCTCCAGCGGTCCGGGCGGCCAGAGCGTCAACACCACCGACTCGGCGGTGCGCATCACCCACCTGCCCACCGGCATCGTGGTGTCCATGCAGGACGAGAAGAGCCAGCTCCAGAACCGGGAGCGGGGCATGCGCGTGCTGCGCGCCCGGCTGTACGAGCGGGCGATGGCCGAGCAGAACGCCGAGATCAGCGCGGCCCGCAAGGCGCAGCTGGGCTCGGGCGACCGGGCGGAGAAGGTGCGCACCTACAACTACCCCCAGAACCGGGTCACCGACCACCGCGTCGGCCTCACGGTGCCGCTGCGCGAGCAGGTGCTGCAGGGCAGCCTGGGCGACATCACCACGGCGCTCGCCGCCGAGGAGCGGCGCGTCCGGCTGGAGGAGCAGGCGGGGGCGGCGGCATGAGCCCCAACCCGGACCTGCTGCGCGCCGAGTTCCTGGGCATCACCGTCCGGCACGAGGAGACCGTGCGCGACCGCGAGGCGGCGGCCCTGCTGCTGGCCCGGTTCGGCGAGGCCTACGACCTCAACCGCCTGGAGTACGGCGAGGAGGGGGCCACCCTCTCGGGCCCGACGGGCTCCGAGCTGGTGCTGCGCCCCGCCCAGACCGCGGCCGCCGGCGTCACGAACCTCGGCTTCCGCGAGGGGCTGGAGCGGGTGCTCGGGCTGCTGGAGGAGGGGCTGTCCCACGTCGGCGCCGACCGGATGTGGATCGAGGACCTCACGCTCATCGCCGTGTGGGACACCGAGGACCCGGACGGGGCCCGCCGGTACCTCACCGACGAGGTGCTGGGCATCGACGCGGAGCGGCGCGAGCTGCTGGGCGGCGACGACGACGAGGAGGAGGGCGCCTCCCACGGCCTGCGCGTGTGGCGCCGGCTGGGCGAGGGCGCGCTCGACATCGCCGTGGAGCCCATGCACACCGACCCGAGCCGCATCTATCTGCGGCTGGTGTACGCCCAGGACGAGCCGGTGTACGACCTCCAGGAGGTCGGGGCGCGGGCGGAGGCCGTGGACGCCTACCTGCACGGGCCGCTGGCGTCGTTCATCCAGGCCCGGGCCCGGCGGTAGCAGCACCGTGCTGACGCTGGGCGAGGTGCTGCGCCGCACCGCGGCCTACCTCGCGGAGCGCGGCAGCGGCAGCCCCCGGCTCGACGCGGACCTGCTGCTGGGCGAGGCGCTCGGCATGGACCGCATGCGCCTGTACCTGGAGCACGACCGGCCGCTCACGGAGGCCGAGCTCGCCGCGGCCCGCGCCCTGGTCGCCCGCCGCGCGAAGCGCGAGCCCATGGCCTACATCCTGGGACGGCGCGCGTTCCGGGGCCTGGAGCTCGCCGTGGGCCCCGGCGTGCTGGTGCCGCGCCCCGACACCGAGACCCTGGTGGAGTGGGCCGTGGCCGTCGCCCCGCACGGCGCGCGCGTCCTGGACTGGGGCACGGGCAGCGGCGCGATCGCCCTGGCGCTCGCCGACGAGCGGCCCGACCTCATCGTGACCGCGGTAGACGTCTCGCCGGCCGCCGTGGCCGTGGCGGCATCCAACGCCACCGCCAACGGCCTGAGCGTGGAGATCCTGGAGAGCGACGGCTTCGCGGCCGTCGCGGGCCGGCGGTTCGGGCTCATCGCCGCGAACCCGCCGTACCTGTCCGACGCGGAGCTGGAGGGCGCCGAGCCGGAGCTCGCGTTCGAGCCGCGCGGCGCGCTCACCGCGGGCCCCGCCGGCGACGAGTGCATCGCCCGGCTGGCGGCCGAGGCACCCGCACATCTCGAGCCCGGTGGATGGCTGCTGTGCGAGATCGGGATGGGGCAGGGGCCGCGGGCGGCGGAGCTGCTGGAGGCCGCGGGGTTCGCCGGGGTGGAGGTCCGCCAGGACCTGGCCGGGCTCGACCGCGTGGCGGGCGGGCACCTGCCGGCCTGACCGCATCGCTCAAGAACGTCCTGCCGGGGCCGATGGGGGCGACACCCCCCTCACAGCTCCGAAGGGAACGACCTCGATGTTCGCCGTCCAGGAACCCGGCAGCATCCCCGTCGCATACCGCTCTTGGCTGCACTGGCGGAACGACCGCCAGCGGGTCCGCGACGAATCGCCGCTTCCGCTCGTCCCGACCGGCGTGAGCTTCTGCGCCGCGTGCTGGGGACAGGGCCGCACCTGGTCCCAGGCCCGCAACGGCGAGGGCCTGGTGCCCGTCGCCTGCGCCGGGTGCGGGGGCGAGGGCGTCGTGCGCCGCCGCCGCGCCGCGTAGCGCCCGTCCACCCGGCCACGCGCCCGTCGCGGCGTGTACCCTCGGCCACCTGACCACCGGACCACCGAGGGGGACGCGCGGGTGAGTTTCGCCGACGAGACCAGCTACCTGTCACAGGACGTCGCCGACTGCGACCCGGACGTCGCGCGCCTGCTGCGCGCCGAGGCCGAGCGCCAGTCGGAGACCCTGGAGATGATCGCGAGCGAGAACTTCACGAGCCACGCGGTCATGCAGGCCGTGGGGTCGACGCTCACGAACAAGTACGCCGAGGGCCTGCCCCACAAGCGGTACTACGGCGGCTGCGAGGTCGTCGACCAGGTCGAGGAGCTCGCGATCGCCCGCGCCAAGCAGGTGTTCGGCGCCGACCACGTCAACGTGCAGCCGCACTCCGGCGCCACCGCCAACGAGGCCGCATACTTCGCGGTGCTCAAGCCCGGCGACACGGTGCTGGCCATGTCGCTGTCCCATGGCGGCCACCTCTCGCACGGCCTCAAGGTCAACTTCTCGGGCCGGCAGTACGACTTCCACCACTACGGCGTGCGCCGCGGCGACTGCCGCATCGACCTGGACCAGGTGCGGGACATGGCGCGGGAGCTCAAGCCGAAGCTCATCGTGGCCGGTGCCTCCGCGTACCCGCGCGTCATCGACTTCCCGGCGTTCCGCGAGATCGCGGACGAGGTCGGCGCGCTGTTCATGGTCGACATGGCGCACATCGCCGGCCTGGTCGCCGCGGGCGTGCACCCCACCCCGGTCGGCATCGCCGACATCGTGACCACCACGATCCACAAGACCCTCGGCGGCCCCCGCGCGGGCATGGTCATGTGCAACGCCGAGCACGCCAGCGCCGTGGACCGCGCGGTGTTCCCCGGCCTGCAGGGCGGCCCGCTCATGCACGTGATCGCCGGCAAGGCCGTGGCCCTGGGCCACGCCCTCACCGACGAGTTCAAGGAGCGCCAGGCCGCGGTGGTCTCGAACTGCGCGGCCCTCGCCGAGGAGCTCGTCGCGGGCGGCCTCAACCTGGTCACCGGCGGCACCGACAACCACCTGTGCCTCGTGGACCTGTCGGGCACCGAGCTCACCGGCGCCGACGGCGAGGTGCGCCTCGACAAGGCCGGCATCACGGTGAACAAGAACGGCGTGCCGTTCGACGAGCGCCCGCCGACGGTCACCTCCGGCCTGCGCATCGGCACCCCGGCCCTCACCACCCGCGGCCTGCGCGAGGCCGAGATGCGGGAGATCGGCCGCGTGATCAGCGCCGCGCTCAAGCCCGAGGCCACCGACGAGGACCTCGCCGGACTGCGGGAGCGCAGCCGCGCGATCTCCGAGCGGTTCCCGCTCTACCCGCGCCTGCTGGCCGGCAGCGCCGTCGCCTGATCCGCCCGCGGCCGGGGCGCCCCCGCGGCGCCCCGGCCCGGCGCGTCAGGTCATGAGCCGGCCCGCGAGCGCCGGGAGGACCTCCCCAAGGGGCCGGTCCAGCCGCACCGTCGCGTGGGCGTCGCCGCGGGTGGGGCCGCTGTTGACGATCGCCACGGGGATGCCGCGCTCGGCGGCACGCAGCACGAACCGGTAGCCGCTCATCACGGTGAGCGACGACCCGGCGACCAGCAGGAGCCGGGCGCCGTCGACCATCGCCTCGCACCGCCGCACCCGCTCGCGGGGCACGCCCTCGCCGAAGAACACGACGTCCGGCTTGAGGTGCCCGCCGCAGGCGCGGCAGCCCACCACCCGGAAGCGCGCCACGGCGTCGTCGGGCAGGGCGACATCACCGTCCGGGTTCACCTCGCCGGCGGCGATCGCCGCGGCGGCGAGCTCGGCGAACGCCGGGTTCTCGGCGCGCAGGCGGTCGTCCAGCTCGCGGCGGGCCGTGCGGTCCCCGCAGCCCAGGCACACCACCGCGTCCAGGGTGCCGTGCAGCTCCACCACGGACCGGGAGCCCGCGGCCTGGTGCAGGCCGTCGACGTTCTGGGTCACCACGCCGTCCACGAAGCCGCCCTCCTCCAGGGCGGCGACCGCCCGGTGCGCGGCGTTCGGCGCGGCCGCCGCGACGTGGCGCCAGCCGATGAAGCTGCGGGCCCAGTACCGGCGCGGGCCGGCGGGGCCCGCCGTGAACTCCTGGTAGGTCATGGGTGTGTGCCGGCGCAGGGCGCCGTTCGGGCCCCGGTAGTCGGGGATCCCGGAGTCCGTGGAGATGCCGGCGCCGGACAGCACCACCACCCCGCCGCCGCGCGCGGCGTCCGCCAGCGCGTCGACGTCGCCGACCTCGGCCACGGGGCCGTCGCCCAGGTCGCGCAGGTAGGCGGGGCGCAGGCGCAGGGGAGGGGGCGGCGCATCCATCACCGGGATGGTGACGCATGCGGGCCGGTCGCGGCCGGGATCGCCGGAACCGCCGATCCAGGTGAGCAAACGGGGAGGTTGTGTGCGGTGTGTGAACTCCCCGTTCGGACACCCTGAGGGCGGGCCCATGGGGAGGGGGCAAGGGGGTAGCGTCCGGCGCGTCACCGCATCCCGGTCAGTGCCCGGCCGGAGGACGCGGTGGACGGCCCGCACGACGCGGCGCCGACCCGGGTGGATGCCCGCTCCGGCGCGACCGGGGGTGCGGCCGGCGGGCCCTCCCCCGGACGCCCTGGTGGATCCCGGTCTAGGGGACCAGGGACGCCGCGAGCCAGAGCGTCGCGAGCGTGGCGAGCAGCATGAAGCCGTCCATGAGGCCGCCGATCATCTTCCACCGCCGCACCGCGGCGGCGTCGCCGGCCTCCTCCGCGCCGCGCAGCCGGGGCCCCTGGATCCAGGAGTGGGCGAGCACGACGACGCCCACCAGCAGCAGCAGGATGAGCTTGGTGAGCACCCGGCGGCCGTACTCGCTGTCCGGCAGGTCCGACGGGCTCAGCCCCCGGTGGTGCAGCAGGCCGAAGCCGGTCACCAGGATCAGCACGTAGGCGCCGCCGCCGATGATGCCGAACCGCCGGGCCACGGCGGTGACCAGTGCCCGGGAGGCCTGGATGCCCCCGTTCGCCCGCACCACCGGGATCACCACCAGGCCCAGGAAGAGCATCCCCCCGAGCCACATCGCCACCCCGCCGAGGTGGAGCCACCGCACGAACGTCCATCCGTTGTCCATGCCCCGCACCGTACCCAGCGGGCGGGTACGCTCGCCGGGTCGTTCAGCCGCCGCGGGAGTGACGGATGCCAGAGATGACCACCTACGCCGACGGGGCCCCGTGCTGGGCCGACATGGCGACGCCCGACCTCGAGGCCGCCACGCGCTTCTACACCGGCCTGTTCGGGTGGACCGCGAACCCCGTCCCGGGCAGCGGCGGCACCTACAACACCATGACCCTCGACGGCCGCGAGGTGTGCGCCGTGTTCGCCATGCCGGAGCAGCGGCGGGCGGCGGGGGAGCGGCCCGCGTGGCTGGTGTACCTCAACGTGCCCGACGTCCGGGCGGCCGCCGCACGCGTCGAGGACCTCGGCGGGCGGCTGCTGGTGCCCGTCTACGACGTGCCGGCGGTGGGCAGCATGGCCCTCATCGCCGACCCCACCGGCGGCCCGGTGGCCCTGTGGCAGGCCGGGAGCCACATCGGCGCCCGGGTCCGGGGCGAGCCGGGCGCGATGGCGTGGAACGAGCTCGCCACCCGCGACCGGGACGCCGCCGCGGTCTTCTTCGCGCAGCTGCTGGGCGTGGGCACCGAGGACCTGGAGGGGGGCACCGGGTACACGATGCTGACGGGTCCCGAGGGCGCCGTGGCCGGCGTGCTGCAGATGAACGAGCTGTGGCCCGCGGAGATCCCGTCGCACTGGATGAGCTATTTCTCGGTCATCGACACCGACGACGCCGTCATGCACGTGCGCGAGCTGGGCGGCAGCGTCGAGGTGGAGCCGTTCGACAGCCCCTTCGGGCGCATCTCGGTGGTGGCCGACCCTGTGGGCGGCTACTTCTCGCTGGTGGGCCCGGTGGAGGACGAGGACTGATCCCCGCGGCCCCGCACCGGTAGCCTGCCCGCCATGCCCGGACCTCTCGCGCCGCGCGTCGCCCGCGGCACCCTCGTCGGCGAGCACCTCGCGGTCCTCCGCGACGCCCGCACCCCCATCTCGCAGTTCCGCCGCACCGCCGTGGCGCTCACCTGGCTGGTGCTGGCGGAGGCGGTGCAGGACCTGGCGGCCCAGGGCGCCACCGTCCAGACGCCGCTCGCGACCGCACACGTGACCCGCATGGCGCGCCGCCTCACCGTGATCCCGGTGCTCCGCGCCGGGCTGGTGATGCTGGAGCCGGCGCTGTCGCTGCTGCCGGAGGGCACCCGCGTGGGGTTCCTGGGCATGGCCCGCGACGAGCAGACCCACCGGCCGCACGTCTACCTGGAGCGGGTCCCGGAGGACCTCTCCGGCGAGGACGTGATCCTGCTGGACGTGATGATCGCGACCGGCGGGTCCGCGGCGGACGCGCTGGACGAGATCCGCAAGCACAGCCCGGCCTCGATGCACCTCGCCGGCATCATCGCGGCGCCCGAGGGCCTCGCGCACCTCGCCGCCCGCCACCCCGACGTGCAGGTCACCGTGGCCGCCGTGGACGAGCGCCTCAACGAGCAGGCGTTCATCGTCCCCGGGCTCGGGGACGCCGGCGACCGCATGTACGCGCCGTGAGCCGCGGCGCGGCGCTCGTGACCGGGGCCTCCGCGGGCCTGGGGCGGGCGTACGCGCGGTCGCTCGCCGAGCGGGGCCACCCGCTGCTGCTGGTCGCCCGCCGCGGGGACCGGCTGGAGGAGGTCGCCGCGTTCTGCCGCGACCGCCATGCGGTGCCGGTGCGCGTGCTGGCCTGCGACCTGGCCACCGACGAGGGGCTCGCCGCCTGCCGGGCGGCGATGGACGAGGCGCCGCTGGAGGCGGCCGTCCTGAACGCGGGCTTCGGGTCGCTGGGGCCGCTCGCCGGCCTGGACCGGGAGCGGGAGGGGCGGATGGTGCGCCTCAACTGCCTCGCCGTGCTGGACCTCGCGGCCCACGCCCTGCCCGGGATGGTGGCGCGGGGGCGGGGGGACCTGGTGGTGGTGAGCAGCGCCGCCGCGTTCCAGCCGGTCCCGCACATGGCCACCTACGCGGCGACCAAGGCGTTCGAGCTGCACCTCGCCGAGGCGCTGGCCGGGGAGGTCGCCGGCACGGGGGTGCGCGTGGTCGCCGTCTGCCCCGGCCCCACCGGCACCGAGTTCTCGGAGGTGATCACGCGCGAGGGGGCGCGGCCCGGCGAGGGCGGGGGATGGCCGTGGATCCTCCCCATCGACGACGCGCCGTCGGTGGTGCGCGCCACCTGGCTCGCCCTGGAGGCCGGCCGGCCGGTGGTCGCGACGGGCCTGGTGGCCCACGCCAGCCGCGCCGCGGCGAGGGTCGTCCCGCGCCGCGCGGTGGTCGCCGTGGCCGGCCTGCTGCACCGCCGTCGCACCCGGGGGAAGGCAGGGGACCGCGCCCCGATCTAGAATCGCCCATCCACGCGCGGCGGCCACCGCCGCCGCTGATGGGTCCCGCGACAGGATCGCCGCGGGTCCGAGGGGACAACTGGCGCCGTGACGACCACACTCATACCGGTCTTCTGCGCCGTCGCCGCCGCACTGGTGGCGCTGGCCGCCACCCCGCTCGCCTCCGTCATCGCACGGCGCGTGGGGGCCCTCGACCACCCCTCCGGGCGGCGCATCCACACCCGCCCCACCCCGCGCCTGGGCGGCCTCGGGATCATGGCCGGGGTGCTGGTGCCCACCCTGTACTACCTCCCCGGCGACGCGCAGGCGCGCGCCCTCATCGTGGGAGCGGTGCTGGTGGCGCTGGTCGGCACCATCGACGACATCCTGGGCCTCGACCCCATGATCAAGCTGGTGGGCCAGGTGGCGTGCGCGTCGATCCCCGTCTCGGCGGGGCTCACCATCGACCACATCACGCTGCCCATCGTGGGGGTCCACAACCTCGGCGCCGCCGAGTACCCGGTCACGGTCGTCTGGTTCGTGGCGATCGTGAACATGATCAACTTCATCGACGGCATGGACGGCTTGGCCGCCGGCGTCGCCGGCCTCGCCGCGCTGAACTTCGCGGTGATCGCCGCCTCCCTCAACCGCGCCGACCCGGCCGTGCTGGCCGCCTCGATCTTCGGCGCCTGCGCCGCGTTCCTGGTGTTCAACTTCCACCCGGCGCGGGTGTTCATGGGGGACACCGGCTCCATGTTCCTGGGCTTCATGGTCGCCGGGGTGGCCGTGAGCGGGGTCATGAAGAGCGCCGCGGCCGTCGCCCTGCTGCTGCCCCTGCTGGTGCTCGCGATCCCGATCCTCGACACGTCGTTCGTGATCCTCAAGCGCATCAAGCACGGGCGGCCCGTCTACTCGGCCGACCGCAGCCACTTCCACCACCGCTTCTTCACGATCGGCTGGGGGCAGCGCAAGACGGTGCTCGCCCTCTACGGCTGGTGCCTGCTCATGGGCGGCGTGGCGATGGCGATCCGCTTCGTGCCCTACCGGGGCGACGACGGCGGGCTGCTGCTGGGCGGCGCCCTGGTGATCGCGTTCGCCGGGCTCATGGCCGTGGTGGCCGCGGTGTACCTGGTCTACGTGCTCGAGATCCTCAAGTGGCGGAACACGCCCGTGGTGAAGATCGTGCGCGACGGCCGGGCCTCGCGGTCACAGGAGCGCGACCTGCGCGTGGGGCGCCCCTGAGGCCCGCTGCGGGTTGGCCGCAGGGCCCAACCGGCATCCCTCAAAGTAGGCATTCGCACAACCCTTCCGGGGTCCCACCACGCCGGTTCCCCATGGGTATACTCCGGCCCGCCTGACGGCACTGGGCGCCGTCGGCGATGTTTCCGTGCCTTGAGGAGACCCGACTCGTCCCTGGCCCCGCAAACAGCCGGAGCACCGATGAATAGCGGCGTCTACCCCTCCCCCAAGGAGGGTGCCCTGCCGTTCATGGCGGCGGTCCTCGGCACCGTGATCGCGGTGATCGCGCTCCCCATCGTGCTCCTGGCGGCCGGCCCCCTCAGCGGGTGGCTCCTGGGCATCGGGCTGTGGCTGGGCAACTGGTCGCTGTCGCTGTTCACCAGCAAGGTCTCGCTCAGCACCTCGCCGACCGCGGCCGTGGGCGTGGCCGGCATCTCGCTGATGGCCCGGGCGTGGATCACGGCGATCATCCTCTTCGTCATCGCCCTCCGGGTCTCCGAGGACATGGCGATCACCGCCGCCTTCGTCTTCCTGGCGGCGTTCACGTTCGACCTCATGGGCCGCGCGCTGCTGTTCGCGATGAACGAGCGCAAGAGCCCCTCGACCGGAGCCACGACCGACTCATGAAGCGACGCGCCGTGTGGGGGGCCTTGATGGCCGCCGCCTTCACCCTGCTCTCGATGCCGGCGTTCGCCGCCGCGGCTGAAGGTGAGGACTTCGACCCCTCGCTCGAGTTCAAGGTCGACCCCTACTGGTTCGACCTCAAGCTCGGCCCCTTCGACATGTCGATCAACAAGGCCGTCATCTACCTGCTCCTCACCACGGTGATCATCTGCGTGGGCGGGATCTGGGTGGTCCGCGGCGGCCTGAAGATGCGCCCCACCAAGGCGCAGAACGTGGTCGAGATGGCCTACGAGTTCGTGGAGAAGCAGGTCGCCCACCAGACGATCCCCCACAAGGGCATCCCGCGGTGGTTCCCGTACCTCGCGACGCTGTTCCTGTTCGTCGCGGTGAACAACATGATCAGCTTCATCCCCCTCCCGATGTCGCACGAGGCCGACACCTTCCCGGCCGGCATCCCCGACCTCGGGCTGTACGCCGCGACCGCCAACATCAACGTCACGCTCACCCTGGCCAGCATCACCTTCCTGGCGACGCTGGTGGTGGGTGTGCAGACGCACGGTGTGGGCGGTTACGTGAAGACGCTCATCCCGGACGCCCCCGGCGCCGTGAAGCCCTTCATCTTCGTCATCGAGGTGCTCTCGCTGCTGCTGCGGCTCGTGAGCCTCTCGGTGCGTCTGTTCGCCAACCTGCTCGCAGGTCACCTGCTCATCATCATGGCCGGCGGCTTCGCCGTCCTGGTGGGGAGCGTCATCGGTGCGGTCGCGATCCCGTTCGCGCTCTTCTTCTACGTGTTCGAATGGGTGCTGGTCGCAGGCCTCCAGGCGTTCATCTTCGCCCTGCTGTCCGGCGTGTACATCGGTTACGCGATGGAAGCGCCCCACTGACCCCGTAGCACTGACCCGGATCACTTAGGAGAACCATGGCACTGACTGACACCGGCCTGGTCGACGCCGCTAAGGCGCTCACCCTCGGCCTGTCCACCGGCCTCGGCGCGATCGGCCCGGGCATCGGCGTGGGCTACCTCTTCGGCAAGACCGTCGAGTCGGTCGCGCGTCAGCCCGAGCTCCGTGGTGAGCTGCTCGGTATCACCTTCCTCGGCCTGGCGCTGACGGAGGCGATCACCTTCTACGCGCTCCTCATGGGCTTCGTGGCCTTCTTCCTGGTCTAGGTATGGGCACCCCGCTCACCGACGTCCACGTCGTCGTAGGCGAGAACGTCCTCCTCGACCCCTCCCCGGGGTTGATGATCTGGACGCTCATCACGTTCGGCCTCTGCCTGCTGATCCTGAAGAAGTACGTCTTCGGGCCGGTCGGCGAGGCGATCGAGAAGCGCCGCACCGAGATCTCCCAGAGCATCGAGGACGCCGAGCGCAGCCGCGACGAGGCGGCGGCGCTGCTGGACGACTACAAGACCCAGCTCGCCGACGCGCGTCGTGAGGCGGACCAGCTTCGCGAGCAGGCGCGCAAGGAGGGCGAGCGCCAGGGCGCCGCACTGGTGTCCCAGGCGCAGGAGCAGCGCGACCGCGTGCTCGCCGACGCGGAGCAGCAGGTCACCGCACAGACCCGCGCCGCGGCGTCCGGTCTGCGCGACGACGTCGTGCAGCTGGCCATGGCCGCCGCCGAGAAGGTCTCGGGGCGGGCACTCACCGAGGCGGACCACCGCCGCCTCATCGAGGAGGCCATCGACTCCGCCGACCTCACGGCCCTGAAGCAGTAGGGAGCACCGGATGAGCGTCGCGACCACCTACGCCGAGGCCCTGCACCTGTCCGCGATCGACGGCGGCGCCGTCGAGGACGTGCGCCGGGACCTCGGCGCCTTCGCCGAGGCGATGGCGGACAACGCCGAGCTCGGCAGCGTGCTGGTGAACCCCGAGATCGAGACGCGGGCCAAGAAGGCCGCCGTCGAGAGCCTCACCGACGGGGCACACCCGCTCGTCCGCAACTTCCTCCAGCTCCTCCTCGACCGGGGCCGCATGAGCGACCTCGGCGAGATCAACGCCGCGTACGCGGAGCGCGTCGCATCGGCCGCCGGCCGCATCGACGTGCACGCGCTGACGGCGGTGCCGCTGGATGAGGCACTCCGCGCCCGCATCGTCGAGCGCATCACCCAGCAGACCGGCCTGGCCGTGGACCTCACCGAGGAGGTCGACCCGGGCATCGTCGGGGGCATCGTGCTCCGCGTCGGCGAGCTCGTCCTCGACGCCTCGCTGCGCCAGAAGCTCGACGACCTCCGCCGCAGCCTGGCCCAGGCCCCCGTCGACTCCGCGGTGTCCGCCGCCTAGCCCGGCCCCGCTTCGAATTCCGCCCGCGAGAAAGGTTCACATTGAAGCTTCGCCCCGATGAGATCACGAAGGTGCTGCGCGAGCGGATCGAGCAGTACCAGGGCGAGAGCGACGTCGAGGAGGTCGGTACGGTCCTCCAGGTCGGCGACGGCATCGCCCGTGTGCACGGCCTGCAGTCCGCCGTGGCCCTCGAGATGCTCGAGCTCCCCCACGGCGTCACCGGCCTCGCGCTGAACCTCGAGGAGGACAACGTCGGCGTCGTGCTCCTGGGTGACGACCTCCTCATCAAGGAGGGCGACCCGGTGCGCCGCACCGGCAAGGTCATGCAGGTCCCGGTGGGCGAGGCCCTCCTGGGCCGCGTGGTGGACCCGCTGGGCAACCCGCTCGACGACCGCGGCCCGATCGACACGGAGCACTTCCGCCCCGTGGAGTTCAAGGCGCCGGGCGTCGTCCAGCGGCAGAGCGTGAAGGAGCCGCTCCAGACCGGCATCAAGGCCATCGACGCCCTCATCCCGATCGGCCGTGGCCAGCGCGAGCTCATCATCGGCGACCGCCAGACGGGCAAGACCGCGATCGCGATCGACACGATCATCAACCAGCGCGGCCAGGGCGTGCACTGCTTCTACGTCGCCATCGGCCAGAAGGCGTCGACCGTCGCGCAGGTGGTGGAGAAGCTCCGGTCCGCCGGCGCCATGGAGTACACGACGGTGGTCGCCGCGACCGCCGCGTCGTCCGCCCCGATGAAGTACCTCGCCCCGTACTCCGGTGCGGCGATGGCCGAGTACTTCCTGTACGGCGGCCAGCACGCCCTCTGCGTGTACGACGACCTCTCCAAGCAGGCCGACGCCTACCGCCAGATGTCCCTGCTGCTCCGGCGCCCGCCGGGCCGCGAGGCGTTCCCCGGCGACGTCTTCTACCTGCACTCCCGCCTCCTGGAGCGCGCCTGCAAGCTCAACGACGAGCTCGGCGGCGGCTCGATGACGGCCCTGCCGATCATCGAGACCCAGGCCGGTGACGTGTCGGCGTACATCCCGACCAACGTGATCTCCATCACGGACGGCCAGATCTTCCTGGAGAGCAAGCTCTTCTTCTCCGGTGTCCGCCCGGCCCTGAACGTGGGCATCTCCGTGAGCCGCGTGGGTGGCTCCGCCCAGATCAAGGCCATGCGCAAGGTCGCCGGCCGCATGAAGCTCGAGCTCGCCCAGTACCGCGACCTCGAGGCGTTCGCGCAGTTCGGCTCCGAGCTGGACGCCGCGACCCAGAAGACCCTGGCCCGCGGTGAGCGCCTGGTGTCCGCCCTCAACCAGCCGCAGTACGCGCCGTGGCCGGTGGAGGAGCAGGTGGCCGTCATGTACGCCGCCAACCAGGGCTACCTGGACGGCGTCGAGACCGCCGAGGTCCCGAAGGTCAACCAGGCGATCCGCGACGCGCTGAAGGACGAGGGCACCATCCTCGCCGCGATCCGCGACTCCAAGGAGCTGTCGGACGACACGGCCGCCAAGCTCGACGAGGTGTGCGCCAAGATCGCCAAGGCGTTCTCGTCGGCCCCGGCCGCGCCCGCCGCGGAGGCGGCGGAGGCGACCGCAGCCGCCTAGCGGCCGGTCGAGCGCAGCCATGGCCAGCAGCAGGGACATCAAGCGCCGCATCGAGTCGGTGCGCGGCACCCGGAAGATCACCCGGGCCATGGAGCTCGTCGCCTCGGCGCGGCTCCGGCGGGCCCAGGAGGCGATCGAGTCGCTGCGCCCGTACGCGTCCTCGATGCGCCGCCTCATGTCGCAGGCGGCCCGTCAGAGCGGCAACCTCTCGGGGCTGCCGCTGCTGGAGGAGCGGGAGACCATCAGCCGGGCCGCCGTCATCACCGTCACCGGTGACCGCGGCCTCGCCGGCGCGTTCAACGTGAACGTCCTGCGCGCCGGGTTCGGCATCGCGGACGAGCTCGCGGAGGCCGGCGCCGAGGAGGTCGTGTACGTCGCGGTCGGCAAGAAGGGCGCCGGCACGCTGCGCTTCCGCGGCAAGACGGTCGCGAAGTCCTTCGAGGGCCTGTCCAGCAGCCCCACCTTCGCCGACGCCGCCCAGGTGGCGGAGTACGTCGTCAACGAGTTCATCGAGGGCCGCGTCGACCGCGTGATGGTGGTCTACAACGCCTTCAAGTCCATCATGGAGCAGAAGGTCACCGTGGAGCAGCTGCTCCCCGTGGACCGCTCCCGCGTGGTCGAGGAGGGCGAGGAGGAGCAGGAGCCGTCGCGCTCGCTGGCGATCTTCGAGCCCGACCCCGAGGAGCTGCTCGCGCAGCTGCTCCCCACGTACATCGACACCACCATCTACCGGGCGATGCTCGAGAGCGCCGCCGCGGAACATGCGGCACGCCGCACCGCGATGCGGAACGCGACCGACAACGCCGGAAGCCTGATCGACGACCTGACGCTGGCGATGAACCGGGCGCGGCAGTCCGCGATCACCCAGGAGATCTTGGAAGTGGTGGCCGGTGCTGACGCCCTCAGCTAGCCCGGTCGCTCCGACGCCCGTCCCGAAGGAGAGTGAGTAGCGCAATGGCAGAGAACGGTCGCAACACCGGCTCGATCCTCGAGATCAAGGGTGTCGTGCTGGACGTGCGGTTCGACGGCGCGCTCCCCGCGATCTACAACGCCCTGGAGATCGCCCGTCCCGACGGCACGACGCTGGTGGCCGAGGTGCAGCAGCACCTCGGTGACGACCGCGTCCGCGCCGTCGCGTTCGACACCACCGACGGCCTCGGCCGCGGCGCCGACGTCGTCGACACCGGCGCCCCGATCTCCGTGCCGGTCGGCACTCCCACCCTGGGCCGCATCTTCAACGTGCTCGGCGAGGCGATCGACGAGGGCCCCGAGGTGGTCGCCGTCGAGAAGTGGCCGATCCACCGCAAGGCCCCCGGGTTCGCCGACCTGAACCCCACCGAGGAGATCTTCGAGACCGGCATCAAGGTCGTCGACCTCCTCGCCCCGTACGTGAAGGGCGGCAAGGTGGGCCTGTTCGGCGGCGCCGGCGTGGGCAAGACGGTGCTCATCCAGGAGCTCATCCACAACATCGCCCAGGAGCACGGCGGTCTGTCGGTGTTCGCCGGCGTGGGCGAGCGCACCCGTGAGGGCAACGACCTCTGGGTCGAGATGAAGGAATCCGGGGTCATCGACAAGACGGCCCTGGTGTACGGCCAGATGAACGAGCCGCCGGGCGCCCGTCTGCGCGTCGCCTTGACCGGCCTCACCATGGCCGAGTACTTCCGTGACCAGGGTGGTCAGGACGTGCTGCTCTTCGTCGACAACATCTTCCGGTTCGTGCAAGCCGGCTCCGAGGTGTCCGCGCTCCTCGGCCGTATGCCGAGCGCCGTGGGCTACCAGCCCACCCTGCAGACCGAGATGGGTGACCTGCAGGAGCGCATCACCTCGACGCGCACCGGCTCGGTCACCTCCGTGCAGGCCATCTACGTGCCCGCCGACGACCTCACCGACCCGGCCCCGGCCGCGTCGTTCGCCCACCTCGACGCCACGACCGTGCTCTCGCGGGCGATCGCCGAGAAGGGCATCTACCCGGCCGTGGACCCGCTGGACTCCACCAGCCGCGTGCTGCAGCGCGACATCGTGGGCGACGAGCACTACGAGACGGCGACCCGGGTCCAGGAGATCCTGCAGACCTACAAGGACCTCCAGGACATCATCGCCATCCTCGGCGTCGACGAGCTCACCGACGAGCAGAAGCTCGCCGTGGGCCGCGCCCGCCGCATCGAGCGCTTCCTGTCGCAGCCGTTCTTCGTGGCCGAGGCGTTCACCGGCACCCCGGGCAAGTACGTCACGCTCTCCGAGACGATCCGCGGCTTCAAGGAGATCGTCGACGGCCTGCACGACGACCTCCCGGAGCAGGCGTTCTTCCTGGTTGGCTCCATCGACGAGGCGATCGAGAAGGCCGCCTCGATGAAGGCCTGACGTGAGCACCCAGGCCGCAGAGCGCAAGCGTCTCGGCATCCGCCTCCTGACCCCCGAGGGCACCGTGTTCTCGGGGCAGGCGGCGATGATCGTGGCGCCGAGCATCGCGGGCGAGGTCGGCATCCTGCCGCGGCACCAGCCGATCGTCGCGTTCCTCCGCCCGGGTGAGACCCGGCTGAAGATGCTCGACGACAGCGAAGAGGTGTTCGCCACCACCGACGGATACATGGCGGTGGAGGAGGACCAGGTGCTGATCCTGGTGGAGCAGGCCGAGAAGGCCGACCAGATCGACGCCCACCGTGCGCAGGACGCGCTGCGGCGGGCCGAGGAGGCCCTCGCCGCCGCCGGCGACGACGAGGCCGCCGTCGTGGCCGCCCGGAGCGCGAAGCGCCGGGCCGAGAACCGCCTGAAGGTGGTCGAGGGCCGCAAGTAGGACCTCGCGACCGGCGCCCGCCCTCCGGGGCGGCGCCGGGTTCGCACCCCCGCCTCAGGGGATGACGCCCGCCCCCGCCATGAGCGTGGCCGCGTCGAAGTAGCAGCGCTCCAGGGCGATGAGGTCGCCGGTCATCTGGCAGACGCTCACGCCGGGCAGGTGGATGCGCTCGCCGCGGGCCGGGAGGCTCCCCAGCCGGGTCTCGCTCTCGGCGTGCGCGGCGCGGTGCGTGCCGCAGAAGATCCACTCGAGCACCCGGACGTCGTCGTCCCCGTACACGCCCGTCACACGCAGCTCGCAGTCCGGGACGGCCGTGACCCACCCCTCGATGCGCGCGGCGATCGCGGGGCGGCCCATCAGCTCCACCCCGGGGCGGGCGTGCTCGATCCGCCAGCCGTCCTCCGCATAGAGCGCGGCCACGTTCTCCGCCTGCTGCGACGCGAACGCCGCCTCGACCAGGCTCGCCCAGGTCTCGAGATCCACGCGACTCTCCCCTCGGGGGGAACCGATCATCCGCCCGCCGCCCCACCGTGTCCAGGCGGGAAATCCCTCAGACGTCCCCGAGGACGGACATGGCCGCGTTCCTGCCGGGAACGCCGCTCACGCCGCCCCCGCGGACCGCCCCCGCGCCGCACAGCACCACCCCGGGCCACCCGGTCTCGACGCCCCAGGTCCCGGCCAGCGCGGGATCGTCCGCGAACGGCCACGACAGGTCGCGGTGGAAGATGTGCCCGCCGGGCATCCCGAGCTCGCGCTCCAGGTCCAGGGGCGTGTGGGCCTCGATGCACGGCCGGCCCTCGGCGTCCAGCGCCAGGCAGTCCGCGAGGGGTTCCTCCAGGTGGCGGTCGAGTCCCGCGACGCACCGCGCCACCGCGTCGTCCCGCGCGGCGTCGTGGTCGCCGGCGAAGCACTCCGGGGGCATGTGCAGGCCGAACAGGGTGAGCGTGTGCGCCCCCGACGCGGCGAGCTCGGGGGACAGGATGCCGGGGTCGGTGAGGCTGTGGCAGTACACCTCGAACGGCGGCCGCGACGGGATGCGCCCCGAGGCGGCCTCACGGTGCGCGCCCGCCAGGGCTGCGTAGCCCTCGTCCACGTGCAGGGTCCCCGCGAAGGCGTCCTCCGGCGCCACGCCGGACCGCAGGCGCGGGAGCCGGCGCAGCAGCATGTTCACCTTCAGCTGGCCGCCCTTCGGCGGAGGGCCGGGGTCCTCGCCCATGAGCCGGGCCAGGACGTGCGGCGCGACGTTCGCCACCACATGGCCGGCCGCGACGGTCGTCTCGCGGTCCCCGGTGCGCACCACCACCTCGCGCTCCGCGCCGTCCGCGCGCACGGCCACGACCTCCGCCGATGCGGCGAGCTCCGCCCCCGCGGCCCGCGCGGCGCTCTCCAGCGCGGCGGTGAGCGCCCCCATGCCGCCCTCGGGGACCCGCCACAGGCCGGTGCCGTCGCCGATGACGTGGTAGAGGAAGCAGCGGTTCTGGGCCAGGTCCGGGTCGTGCGCGTCCCGGACCGTCCCGATGAGCGCGTCGGTGAGGACCACCCCGCGCACCAGGTCGTCGGCGAACGCCGCCTCCACGGCCTCGCCGATGGGGCGCTCCACCACCGCGTCCCAGATCGCGTCGTCGCCCACCCGCGCCCGCACGGCCGCCCGGGTGGGCAGCGGTTCCAGCAGCGTCGGGAACACGGCCCGGGCGAGCCGCTCCGTCGCGGCGCCGAACGCCGTCCATGCGTCGTGCTCGGCATCCGAGCCGGTGAGGGCCCGGAACCCGGCCCGCGTGGCCGCCGGGTCGGTGTGGTCCACCAGCAGGCCGGTGTGCCGGCCGTCGCGCTCCATTGGGCTGTACGAGGCGATGCGGCGCGGCATGAGCCGCACCCGCACGCCCAGCTCGTCCATGATGCGGCGCGGCATGAGGCTCACCAGGTACGCGTACCGCGACAGGCGGGCGTCGACGCCCGGGAAGACCCGCTCGCTCACCGCGGCGCCGCCCATCACGGCACGCCGTTCGCAGACCAGCACCGAGCGGCCCGCGCGGGCCAGGTAGGCGGCGGCGACCAGGCCGTTGTGGCCCCCGCCGACCACGACCGCGTCGTAGCGGGATCGCATGGCGGTGATCCTCTCACCCGCGCAGGGCATGATGCGGGAGATGGCACCGATCCCCAGCGTCCTTCGGATCCCCGGGTTCCGGCGGTTCTGGCTGGCGTCGCTGGCGTCGAACTGCGGCAGCTGGCTGCAGATCGTCGCGTCGGGCTGGCTCATCCTGCGGCTCACCGGTTCGCCGGCCGCCGTGGGCGCGCTCGCGCTCGTCGCGCGCGGCCCGGCGTTCGTGCTGTCCACGTTCGGCGGCCAGCTCGCCGACCGCTACGACCGGCGGGTGATCGGCATCTGGACGTTCGCGCTGCAGGGGGTGGCGGCGGCGGGCATGGCGGTGATGTCCGCGCTCGGCGTGCTGGGCGTCTGGGTGATCTACGTCCTCACGTTCGCCCTGGGCGTGGGGTTCGCGCTGGGCCTGCCCGCGATCCTGGCGACGGTCCCGGCGCTGGTCCCGGCGGAGCGGCTCTCGCAGGCCGTGTCGCTGAACGCCGCGGGCATCAACGTCGCGCGGTTCGCCGGCCCGGCGATCGGCGGCGGGCTGTTCGCATGGCTCGGCCCCACGTGGTGCTTCGCGGTGAACGCCACCTCGTTCCTGGCGCTCATCTGGGTGCTCGCCCGCGTGGACCTGCGCGAGCACGGCACGCGCGGGCGCGGGGTGGCCATGCGGGCCGCCCTGTCGGTGGCGCGCCACGACCCGGGCATCCGCCGCCTGCTGCTGGGCATGACCGGGTTCGCGGCGTTCGCCTCGCCCATCCAGGAGCTCGCGCCGGTGGTGGCGGAGCGCCTGGGGGCGGGTCCCGGCGGCCTCGGGATCCTGCTGGGGGCGATGGGCGGCGGGGCGCTCCTGGGCGCGTGGCTCCTGGAGCGGCTCCACGCCCGCGGGCTGCGGCGCGGCACCGCCCTTCCCCTGGCGACGATGGTGTTCGGCGTCGGGATGCTGGCCCTCTCCGCCGCCCCGGTGCTGGCCGCGGGGATCGCGGCGATGGCGTTCTGCGGGGCCTTCTGGATATGGCTGTTCATCGCCACCAACACGGCGGTCCAGCTGCGGTCGCCCCTGTCGATGGTGGGGCGCATGCTGGGCCTCTACCAGCTCGCGGTGATCGGCCCGATCGCGCTCGGTTCGCTGGGCGCCGGCATCCTGGCCGACCTCGTGGGCATCCGCTGGAGCCTCGCGGCGTGCGCGGCCGTGCTGGTCGCCGCGGGGGGATGGGGCCTGGCGCACCCGGTGCCGGAGATCGACGCCGGGCGCGCGCCCGACCCCGTCAGCCCTGCGGCACCCGCGGCACCACCCCCGAGATGACCCACTCGGTCATCCGCCGGGACGCCTCGGGGTTGGCCGTGAGGGGGAACACCCGCGCGGGAAGGCGCACGTGCCGGCGCTCGCGCTCCACGGCGCTCACGACGGCGCGCGTGAGCCGCTCGATGGGCGTGTCCCGGACGATCCCGAGCTTCTTCAGCCGGTTCCAGGAGTCCCGGAACGGCGGGTAGGCCATCGCGGCGTCGGTCATGTCGGTGGGCTGGACGATGCCCACCTCCACCACCGTCGTCCGCACCGGGAGCCCGCGCAGCTCGGCGCGCAGGGCCGCGGTGAAGTGCGTGAGCCCGGCCTTCGTGGCCGAGTAGACCCCCAGGCCGGGGACGCACCCGCACCCGGCGATCGACGAGATGTTGACGATGTGGCCCGCGCCGCGTTCCACCATCCCGGGGATCGCCTGGCGGGACAGCTCCACCGGTGCGATGAGGTTCACCGCGATGGTCTGCCGAACGCGCTCCGGGGTGAGGGACGTGAACAGCCCCACGCTGTCGAGCCCGGCGTTGTTCACCAGCACGTCCACCGGGCCGGTCGCGGCCTCGGCCCGGGCGACGAGCCCGTCGAGGTCGGCGGGGTCCGCGAGGTCCGCGGTGAGGGCGGTGCCGCCGGTGCGCGAGGCGACCTCCGCGAGGGCGTCGGCCGAGCGGGCGACGAGGGTCACCCGCGCCCCCTTCGCCGCCATCGCCTCCGCGATGGAGGCGCCGATACCGCGTGACGCGCCGGTCACCAGGACGTGACGGCCGTTCAGCTCCATGTCGTGCTCCCAAGCCGGGGTGGGAGGACGTCCGGGCGGACGCCCGGTGCGGCGTGTGCCTGCGGCCTCCACCCACCGGGGAGGGTGGTTCCGTCCACCCAGGGTGTCGCCCATCGGCAGCGCCGCCGCACCTGGCCCGGGGATGTTGACGCGCCGATGGGGGTGTTGCACCGGGGGTTTCCCCAGGTTTGCCCCCCGGTGGGGGACCGATGCGGGGCCCCGGGGCGGTGTGGTCCTTCGGAGGGGTGCCGAAGGCATACGCTTCTCATACGGTGCGTGGAATGAGCCGACTCGTGGGGCGCGTGCCCGAACGGGCACGGATCGAACATCTCCTCGCCGGTGCGCTGGAGGGGCGCAGCGGTGCCCTGGTGCTGCGCGGCGACCCCGGCATCGGGAAGTCGGCCCTGCTGGACGAGGCGGTGCGGTCGGCGGGCGGCATGGCGGTCCTGCGGGTGGCGGGGCTCCAGCCGGCGGCCAACGTCCCCTTCGCCGCCCTCGGCGAGCTGCTGCGGCCGCACCTGGGGCTCCTCGACGCCCTGCCCGGCCCGCAGGCCACGGCCCTGCGGGCGGCGCTGGGGCGGGACCGGGCCGAGGAGACCGACCGGTTCGCCGTCTACGCCGGCGCGCTGGGGCTGCTGGGCGCCCTCGCCGAGCAGGGGCCGGTGCTCGTTGCGGTGGATGACGCGCACTGGCTGGACCCGGGCTCCGCGGAGGCGCTGGTGTTCGCCGCCCGCCGCGTCGACGCCGAGGGCGTCGTGCTCCTGTTCACCGCGCTGACGGACGATGACGGGGCGTTCGCGGCCGAGGACCTCGCGCAGCTCACCCTCCAGGGGCTCACGCCCGAGGAGGCGGCCCGGCTGCTGGCCCCCGCGGAGGTGAGCAGCCAGGTGGTCCTGCGCCTGGTGGAGGGCACCGGCGGCAACCCGATGGCGCTCACCGAGATCGCGCGGTCGCTCACCCCGGGGCAGCTGCGGGGCACGGAACCGCTCACGGACCCGCTGCCGACGGCGGCGACCCTCGGCGAGCGGCTCGCCGGCCGCCTCGCGGAGCTGGAGGAGCCGACCCGCCGGGCGCTGCTGGTCGCGGCGGCGGGGGAGAGCGGCACGCTGGAGCACGTGGCGGCCGCCCTCGCGCACCTGGGCCTCGGCACCGAGGTCCTGGAGGACGCCGAGCGGCGCGGGCTCATCGCCATCGAACCCGACGCGCTGAGGTTCGCGCATCCCCTGCTGCGCTCCGCCGCGTACCACGCCCTGTCCGACGCGGACCGGCGGGAGGTGCACCTCGCCTACGCCGCCACGGCGCACCCGGCGGACGCGGACCGCCGGGCGTGGCACCTCGCGCAGGCCGCATCCGGGCCGGACGAGGCCATCGCCGCGGAGCTCGAGCGCGTGGCCGCCGGGATGGCGGGGCGCACCGCGTACCTCGCCGCGGCGGAGGCCGCGACACGCGCCGGGATGCTCAGCGAGGACCCCGCCGAGGCCGCGCGGCGGCTGGAGTCCGCGGCACGCAACGCGATCCTGGGCGGCGACCTCGACCGGGCCCTGGCGCTCACCGAGCGGCTCCTGGAGGGCGATCTGCCGCACCCCGTCCGTGGGCGGATCCTCCACCTGCGGGGGCAGGCCCTGCTGGGCAGGGGGCCCATCGCGTCGGCCGTGGGGGCGTTCACACAGGCCGCGGACCTGCTGGCGCCGACCGATCCGGTGCGCGCGGCGGTCGCGCTCACGTCCGCCGCGCACGCGGCCGTGCTGGGCGACACCGCCGAGCACGGCGTGCGGCACGCCGCCAGGGCCGTGGGCCTCGCCCGGCCGCGGGACTCCCGGGAGGGGGCGGCCGCGCGCACCATGCTCCTGGCGTGCAGGCTCCTCACCGGCGACCCGGCGTGGCGGGAGGTGGTCGCGGCCGGGGACCCCACCGCGGAGGTGCCCGACCGCGAGCTCTCCCTGTCGGTGGACGCCAACATCTGGCTCGGCGAGTTCGACCGGGCCCTGCGCGCCCTGGACCGCATGCTCGACCCGGCCCGGGCGGCGGTGCCCGCGGGGGTGCGGGTCGTCGCGCTCGCCGACCGGTCCCGGGTGCGCGCCCAGATGGGCGACTGGGACGCCGCCCTCGCCGACGCCCACGAGGCGTCCCGCCTGGCCGCGCTCACCGGGCACCGCACCGTGCGGGTGCGGGCCCTTGCGGGCATCGCCCGCGTCTCGGCCGCCCGCGGGGACGAGCATGCGTGCCGCGACGCGGCGTCCGAGGCGATCCGCCTGGGCGGCGAGCTGGGGATGGTGGTCGCGCCGGCCCTCGCGTCGGCGGCGCTGGGGCTGCTCGAGCTCTCCCGCGGCGACCCGGCGGCGGCGCTCGCCCAGCTCGACGCGACGCGCGGTCAGCTCACCCGGGCGGGGGTGCGGAACCCGGCGGTGGTGCCGTATCAGGCCGACCTGGTGGAGGCCCTCATGCAGACCGGCGACCTCGACCGGGCGATGCGTGAGGCGTCGCGGCTGCTGGGGCAGTCGGAGCGGGTCGGCTCGGTGCTGGGAGGGCTCCTCACGCACCGGTGCCGGGTCAAGCTCGTGGCGGACGACGGCCTGGAGGCGGTGTTCGCGGAGGGCTGGGCCCGGTTCGGGGCCCTGCCCTACCCCTTCGAACTCGCCCGGACGCGCCTGTGCCTGGGCGAGCGGCGACTGCAGCAGGGGCGGGGGATGGCGGCGCGCGAGCCGCTGGAGGCCGCCATCACGGCGTTCCGCCGGCTGGGGGCGGAGCCTTGGGCCGCCCGGGCCGGGGCACTGCTCGCCGCCTCGGGTGTGCGGGTGGCGACCCCGGCGGCCGAGCAGGGCCTGCCGCTCACCCACCAGGAGCTGCAGGTCGCGCTCGCGGTCGCCGAGGGGCTCAGCAACAAGGAGGTCGCCGCGCGGCTGTACCTGTCCACCAAGACCGTGGAGTTCCACCTCTCCAACGCCTACCGCAAGGTGGGCGTGCGGTCCCGGGTGGAGCTGGCGCGATACGTGGCCGAGGGCGGCCTGGGGGGACGCCCGCCCGTGTGACCCCGCGGCCCGGAACCTCGGCGTTCCGCCGGTCCGGGGGAGGCTGGGCTAGACTTGGCGGGTGGACGAGGCCCATCTGGCCGAAGAGCTGATCTCGCTCGACACGTCGCAGCATGAGGGTCTGGACCGTGCCATCGACTTCGTGGCCGGATGGTTCGACGGCCGCGGCGTGCACGTGCGGGAGGTCAGGCTCGACGGCCGCCGCTGCCTGCTTGCGACCGTCGGTGCCGGACCGGTCAAGGTGCTCTTCAACGGGCACCTGGACGTGGTGCCGGGCCACCCGGACCAGTTCGTGCCGGTCCGGGAGAACGGGCGCCTGTACGGCCGCGGCGCATACGACATGAAGGCCGCCCTCGGGGCGATGATGATGGCCACCGCCGAGCTCGGCGCCCGGGGGCTCGAGGGCGCCCAGCTGGAGATGATGGTGGTGCCCGACGAGGAGCGCGCCGACCCCGGGGCGAACTGCTCCGAGATGCTGGTGCGCGACGGCCTGCGGGCCGACTTCGTGATCTGCGGTGAGCCGACCGACCTGCACGTGGGCGTGCAGGCCAAGGGCGTGCTGCTGCTCGAACTCGACGTGCCCGGCCTCGCCGCCCACGGCTCCACCCCGTGGCTGGGCGAGAACGCCGTGCTGCGCGCCATGGACCTCTACCGGGAGATCGGGCTGCTGCCGTTCATGACGGCCTCCACGGAGCTGTTCGCCTCGTCGTCGCTGAACATGGGGCGGATCGCCGGCGGTGACGCGCTCAACAAGGTGCCGGACGAGTGCCGGATGTGGATCGACGTGCGCACGCTGCCGGGCCAGGACACCGCCGAGGTGCTCGACCAGATCCGCGACCTTGACCCTCAGGTCGAGGTGAAGGTCCTGCTCGACAAGGCCGCGGCGGACGTGCCGGCCGACCACCCCATGGTGGAGGCCCTGCTCGGCGCCGTGCGGCCCCTGGAGCCCGGGGCCCGGGCCGTGGGACGCGACGGGTCGTCCGATGCGATCCCCTTCCTGGAGGTGGGCGTGCCCGCGGTCGAGTTCGGGCCGGTGGGCGCCGGCCACCACGGCCCCCACGAGTACGTGGAGATCGAGAGCCTCGGCCGGTACCGGCGGGCGCTGGTCGAGTTCGTGGGCGCGGTGGCCGCGACGGGCGTGGAGCGGACCGCGGCGGGCGCGTGAGCAGCCGCGAGCCCACCATGCCGCCGACCGGGCGCGGCGGGCGCCGGGCGCCCGACCTGCACCGGCAGGCCCGTTACTACCGGATGCCCCGGCGCACCCCGCGCTGGCTCACCCTGGGCATGTGGGCCGCCTGGATCGGCATCGGCGTCACCGCCGGCGTGCTCTGGTCCGGCTACACCTTCGTCGAGCAGACCATCGCCACGATCAGCCCGAACACGAAGCGGGTCAACGAGGCCCGCAAGGTCGTGGACCCGGTCGAGCCCGGCAAGCCCATCAACATCCTGCTCATCGGCTCCGACAGCCGCGGCAAGGAACAGGGCGACCCGGGTCGCAGCGACTCGATCATCCTGGTGCACATGGACAACCAGCTCGGGTTCATCTCGATGCTGTCCTTCGCCCGCGACCTGTGGGTGAACATCCCCGGGGTCGGCCAGGACAAGATCAACTCGGCCTATACCTACGGTGAGCAGAGCGGGAAGGGCGGGCCTGCCAAGGTCATCGAGACCGTGCAGGACCTCACCGGACAGCGCGTACAGGCCTACGTGAACGTCGACTTCAAGGGCTTCGCCACGATGGTCGACGACCTCGGCGGCGTCTACATCGACGTCGACCGGCGGTACTTCAACGACAACTCCGGGCCCGAGAAGTACGACATGATCGACCTGCAGCCCGGGTACCAGAAGCTCAACGGCGACGACGCGCTCGACTACGTGCGCTACCGCCACACCGACTCGGACTTCGCGCGCATCGTCCGTCAGCAGTCGTTCCTGTCGGAGCTCAAGCGCCGCACCAAGGGCCAGCTCACGCAGGGTCCCCGCTTCGTGCGGCTCATCGCCGACAACGCGGAGACCAGCATCCGCGACTCCGGCCAGCTGCTCAACATCATCCGCCGCGCCATCGACACCCCCGACAACCGGGTGTTCCGCGTGCAGGTCAACGGCTCGCCGACGATGGTCAACGGCGTCTCGCTCAACCAGCTCAGCCAGACCGAGCTGCAGGACTCCATCCAGCAGTGGCTCAACCCGGAGTTCCTGAACAACGCGAACGCGGGCCCCAGGGTGGTGCCCGCCAACACCACCGTCACCGTGCTCAACGGCTCCGGGCGCTCGCTCGTGGGCGAGGACCTCGCCGGGCTGCTGCGCGGCAAGGGCTACCGGGCCCAGTCCGGCGGCAACGCCGACAGCTTCGGGTACACCAGCAGCGCCGTCCTGTTCGACGAGAAGTCCCAGAAGAGCCTGGCGGCCGCCCGCGCGCTGCGCACCCTGGTGGGCCCCAGCACCGCCCTCTCACCGGCGCCGAAGAGCCGCCTCGCCGGCGCGGACGCGGTGGTGGTCGTGGGCGGTGACTTCGCGGGCTCGCTCTACACCCCGCCGCCGCCCGACAAGCCCGCGCCCCCGGACACCGTCAGCACGGCGCGGCTCGTCACCATCTTCCGCAACATCTCGAGCCAGACCGGCATGAAGCTCATGGCGCCGCTCAAGGTGGCCCGCGGCTCCGAGGTGCGCCAGATCAAGGTGTACAGGATCGACGCGCCCGGCGGGAAGAAGCCCTGGGCGGTGAAGATCGTGTTCCACCGGTACGTCGGCGGCAGCAACCAGTACTGGGGGATCATGGCCACCCAGATGAAGAACCCGCCGATCCTCGAGGGCGCCACGGGCACCCTCAAGAAGGGGTCCGGGCTGGTGCCGCTGCAGACCTACTACAACGGCAAGCTCCTCACCCGCGAGGCCTTCTCGTTCCGCGGCGTGAACTACTGGGTCTCGAACTCGCTGGACAAGGACCGGGCCCTGTCCGCCGAGACGATCCACGACATCTCGCGGTCGTTCCGCCCCGCGGCGACGGCCAAGCTGCCCAAGGGCGCGACCGACGCCGGACTGTCGGTCGAGTACGACGCGCCGACGCCCTGACCCCGGCCCGACCTCCCGTACCCCGAGCCCCCAAGGGACCGAATCGATGACCGAACCCCACGCCCTGCCCGAGGACCAGACCGACGAGACGGCCGCGACGGCCGACGCGCCGGCCGAGGCGACCGTCGCCGTGGAGCCGTCCCCGTCGTTCACACCGGCCCGCGTCGGGGTGATCGGTGCCGGGTACGTGGGCCTGGTGACGGGCGTGTGCATGGCGGCGCTGGGGCATCAGGTCACGCTGCGCGACATCGACGCGCGCAAGGTGGCGGCCCTCAACGACGGCCAGGTGCCGATCTACGAGCCGGGCCTGGACGAGCTGATGGCCGAGCATTCGGAGCGGCTCACCTACACGCTGTCGCTGGAGCGGCTGCTGGAGCGCAGCGACATCGTGTTCATCGCCGTCGACACGCCGCCCAGCTACTCCGGTGATGCGGACCTGTCGCGGGTGATGGGTTTCGTGGAGGAGCTGGCGAACCTGGGTCCGGACGCCCGGCAGATCCTGGTGATGAAGAGCACGGTGCCGGTCGGGACCGGGCGGCGGGTCCGGCAGATGCTCGAGACGCGCGGCCTGCACAACGTGGGGTACGTCAGCAACCCGGAGTTCCTGAAGGAGGGCGATGCGATCGCCGACTTCATGAACCCCGACCGGGTGGTGATCGGCGCCTCGGATCCGGATCACGCCGACAGGGTGGCGGGGCTGTACGACCCGCTGCAGGCGAAGATCCTGCGGACCTCGGTGCCCACGGCGGAGATGGTCAAGTACGCCTCCAACGCGTTCCTGGCCACCAAGATCAGCTTCATCAACGAGATCGCCAACGTCTGCGAGGAGGTCGGCGCGGACGTGGCGGTGGTGGCCGAGGGCATGGGGATGGACTCCCGCATCGGCAAGGCGTTCCTGAAGGCCGGGATCGGGTTCGGCGGGTCGTGCTTCCCCAAGGACGTCACCGCCCTCAAGCAGCTGGCCGGCAACTCGGGGTACCACTTCCAGCTGCTGACCAGCGTGATCGAGGTCAACGAGCTGCAGAAGCGCCGGGTCATCGGCAAGCTCAAGAAGCACCTGGGCGACCTGCGCGGGTCCCGCATCGCGCTGCTTGGCCTGGCGTTCAAGCCGGGCACCGACGACATGCGCGAGGCCGCGAGCCTGGTGCTGGCGGGCCGGCTCATCGCGGAGGGCGCCCACGTGGTGGGCTGGGACCCGGTGGTGAAGTCCCTGGACGGCGTGTCGGGCGTGCAGATCGCCGCCACCGCCGAGCAGGCCCTGGAGGGCGCCGACGCCGCGGTGGTGGTGACCGAGTGGCCGGAGGTGTCCGCCCTGGAGTGGACGCGGCTCACCGGCTCGATGAACCGCCCGGTGGTCATCGACGGCCGCAACGCCCTCGACCCCGAGCTCATGGCGGTCGCCGGCTACACCTACGAGGGCATCGGGCGCCTGCCGGGCCTCGGCATCGGCAGCACCGGGCAGGACTGAGCGTGCAGGCCGTGATCCTCGTGGGCGGGGAGGGGACCCGCCTGCGGCCGCTCACCGCGACCCGTCCCAAGCCGATGATGCCGCTGGTGGACCGCCCGTTCGTGGCGCACCAGCTCGACCACCTGCGGCGCCACGGCATCACCGACGTGGTGTTCAGCTGCGGCTACCGGCCGGACGCCCTGGAGGCGCACTTCGGCGACGGCGCGTCCATCGGGGTGCGCCTGTCGTATGTGGTCGACCCCATGCCGCTCGGCACGGCCGGCGCCGTCGCGAACGCCATCGGCCTGCTTGGTGACGAGGACGTCCTGGTGTTCAACGGCGACATCCTCACCGACCTCGACCTGGACGCGTTCATCGCCGCGCACCGCGAGGTGCGGGCCCGCGCGTCGATCGCCCTCACGCCGGTGGACGACCCGTCCGCCTACGGCCTGGTGCGCCTCAACCCGGACCGCTCCGTGCTGGAGTTCCTGGAGAAGCCCTCGCGCGAGGAGCTCATGCCGGGCGAGCCGTTCCTCATCAACGCCGGCACCTATCTGCTGAACCGTGCCGTGGTGGCGTCCATCCCCACGGGGCGGGCGGTCTCCATCGAGCGCGAGATCTTCCCGGACGTCGCGGCCGGCGGCGGGCTGTTCGGCTACCCCAGCCGTTGCTACTGGCGCGACATCGGGACGCCGGCGTCGTACCTGGAGGCCCACGCCGACGTGCTCGCCGGCCGGGTGCGCACCGACAGCCCCACCGGCGCGGTGCACCTGGGCGAGGGCACGGAGGTCGCAGGCGGCGCGAGCGTGACCGGCGGAACCGTGCTGGGCGCGGGCAGCCGCGTGGCGGACGGGGCCGTGGTGGACGGCGCGGTGGCCGGCGACGGCGCCGACATCGGCGCCGGGGCGCGGCTCTCGGGCTGCGTGCTGGGCGCAGGGGTGACCGTCGGCGACGGCGCCGTGCTGGAGGGCCTGGTGGTGGTGGGCGACGGGGCGCGCATCGGCCCGGGCGTCCACGTGACCGGGCCGGCGAGCATCGACACCGGCGAGCACGTCGCCGAGACCGCGGAGGTGGCGTCGTGAGTGCCGAGATCCTGGACGGGGCGGAGGCGTACGGCCTGGACACCCTCGGGCTCATCGCGGGCATGGCCGGATCCGCCGCCGCGTGGGACGAGGCCCGCGCCGGGGCGGAGGCCGTGGACCTGGTGTGGCCCGCGGACGCCGTCCGCAACGTCGCGATCTGCGGCATGGGCGGCTCGGCGATCGCCGCCGACATCGTCGCGGGGACGTGGCGGGAGCGGCTGCGCCACCCGGTGAGCGTGCTGCGCGACTACTACGTGCCGGGATGGCTGGGCGAGGAGACCCTGGTGATCCTGTCCTCCTACTCGGGGGGGACCGAGGAGACCCTGACCGCCGCCATGCAGGCCCTGGAGCGCAACGCCCTGTGCGTGGCGATCACCAGCGGCGGCAAGCTCGGGAGCTTCTACCGCGACGAGGGCATCCCGGTCATCGACCTGCCGCCGGGGCTGCAGCCCCGGGCCGCGATCCTGCGGCTGCTGGTGCCGCTGGTGGTCGTGCTGAGCCGGTTCGGCGTCATCCCGGACGCCGCCGCGGAGCTCGACGACGCCCGCGGGGCCGTCCAGCGGGCGATGGACGCCCTCAACCCCGCGGTGCCGTACGCGGACAACCTGGCCAAGCAGGTCGCGACGATGCTCAAGGACACCGTGCCGGTGTTCTGGGGCGCGGAGGCGACCGCCGCCGTCGCCCAGCGCTGGAAGGGCCAGATCAACGAGAACGCCAAGGCCCCCGCGTACTGGGGCGTGCTGCCGGAGCTCGACCACAACGAGATCTGCGGCTTCGAGGGCATGGGGGCGTTCGGCCCGCTGTCGCGCCTGGTGCTGCTGCGCGACCCCCGGCACCACCGCCAGGTGGAGCGCCGCTTCGACCTCACCCGCGACCTGGTGGCCGAGCACACCGGCGGGGTCATCGAGCTGGCCGCCGAGGGCGACACCGCCCTGGCCCGCGTGATGGACCTGGTGATGCTGGGCGACTACGCGTCCCTGTACCTGGGCCTGCTGCGCGGCGTGGACCCGGGCCCGGTGGAGATGATCGGCAAGCTCAAGGGCCGTCTTGCGGACACGGGGTACGGGCGGGCGCAGGGCCCCGCATAGCCGTGTCCTCCGGGGCCGGACACGACGTCGCGGACCTCGCCCTGGCCCCCTCGGGCCGGCGGCGCATCGAGTGGGCCGACCGCGACATGCGCGTGCTCGCCGCGATCCGCGAGCGGTTCGCGGCGGAGCGCCCGCTGGCGGGGATCCGCGTGGCCGCGTCCCTGCACGTGACCGCCGAGACCGCGAACCTCATGCGCACGCTCCGCGCGGGCGGGGCGGACGTGGTGCTGGTCGCCAGCAACCCGTTATCCACCCAGGATGACGTCGCGGCGGCGCTGGTCGCCGATCACGGCGTGGCGGTCCTCGCGCGGCGCGGCGAGGACACCCCGACCTACTACGGCCACATCGACGCGGCGATCGACCACGCCCCGCACGTGACGATGGACGACGGCGCCGACCTCATCGGCGTGATGCACGGCGAGCGCCGGGAGATGCTGGACGGGGTGGTGGGCGGCACGGAGGAGACCACCACCGGCGTGGTCCGCCTGCGGGCCCTGGAGCGCAGCGGCGGGCTGGCGTTCCCCGTGGTGTCGGTCAACGACGCCGACACCAAGCACATGTTCGACAACCGCTACGGCACCGGGCAGTCCACGGTCGACGGCCTGCTGCGCGCCACCAACATGCTGGTGGCCGGCAAGCGCGCCGTGGTGGGCGGCTACGGGTGGTGCGGGCGCGGCGTCGCCTCGCGCCTGCGCGGCATGGGGGCGGCGGTGGTGGTGACCGAGGTCGACCCGCTGCGCGCCCTGGAGGCCGTGATGGACGGCTTCGAGGTGATGCCGTTCGCCGACGCCGCCCGTGTGGGGGACCTGTTCGTGACCGCCACCGGCGACGTCAACGTGATCCGGCGGGAGCACATCGAGGTGATGAAAGACGGCGCGATCATCGCCAACGCCGGGCACTTCAACGTGGAGATCGACCTGCCGGCCCTCGCGGACCTCGCCGACGGCGTGCGGGAGGTGCGGCCGTCGGTGGAGGAGTACCGCCTGCGCAACGGTCGGTCGGTGTTCCTGCTGGCGCAGGGGCGGCTGGTGAACCTGTCGGTCGCCGAGGGCCACCCGGCGGCCGTGATGGACATGAGCTTCGCCAACCAGGCCCTGGTGGTGGAGCACATCGTTCGCGAGGGGCCGGCCCTGGACGTGCGGGTGCACCGCGTGCCGCCGCACATCGACCGGGAGATCGCGCGCCTCAAGCTCTCCACCCTGGGGATCGGGATCGACGAGCTCACCCCGGAGCAGCGCGACTACCTCGCCTCGTGGGACCAGGGCACGTGACCATGGACGCGCCGTCCGGCGCCGGCCTGGAGCCGCAGGACATCATCCACCTGGGCGACGGGGAGGTCCTGATGCTGGACCAGACCCTCCTGCCCGGCGAGGTGGCGCACCGCCGGTGCGTCCACTGGGAGGACGTGGTGGACGCGATCCGCACCATGGTGGTGCGGGGCGCCCCGGCCATCGGCATCGCGGGGGCAATGGGCGTCGCGCTGGCGGCCCAGCACGCCGACCACGACGACCCGGTGGGGCACCTGGCGGAGATCCGCCGCGCCGCCGCCGTCATCCGCGACGCGCGCCCCACCGCGGTGAACCTGATGTGGGCGGTCGACCGGCAGCTGCGGATCGCCGCGGACCACCCGGGGCCCACCGAGGCGCTCACCGCGTCGCTGCGGCTGTTCGCGCTGCACCTGCACCGCGACGAGGTGCTGCGCTGCCGCGCCATCGGGGCGCACGGCCGCACGATCATCCACCGAGGCGCCCGCATCCTCACCCACTGCAACGCCGGCGCGCTGGCGACCGGGGGCTACGGCACCGCGCTCGGGGTCATCCGGGCGGCGCACGCGAAGGACCCGACGGTGCGGGTGGTGGTGGACGAGACCCGGCCGCTGCTGCAGGGCGCCCGCCTCACCGCCTGGGAGCTGGACCGCGACGGGATCCCGTTCACGCTCATCGCCGACAACATGGCCGCGGCGCTCATGGCCGAGGGCCGGGTGACGCACGTGGTGGTGGGGGCGGACCGCATCGCCGCCAACGGCGACGTGGTGAACAAGATCGGCACCTACGGCCTGGCGGTGCTGGCCCGCGAGCACGGCATCCCGTTCATCGTCGCGGCGCCCACGACCACCGTCGACCTCTCCACGCCCACCGGGGCGGACGTGCCGGTGGAGGAGCGCCACGCCGACGAGGTGCGCGGGGTGGGGCTGTTCGGGCGACCGGCGGCCGCGCAAGACGCCCCGGTCGCGAACCCGGCCTTCGACCGCACGCCGGCGCGTCTGGTGGCGGCCATCGTCACCGAGCAGGGCGTCCACCGCCCGCCGTACGACCGCACCCTCGCCGCCGCCGTGGCGGCCGCCGGCACCGGGGGCTGACGCCCGCGGCGGGCGGCGCGCTCAGGAGCGCACGTCCTCCAGGCCGATGATCACGTCGGCCACCGGGCCGGGCGGCTCCTCGGCGCCGCCGGCGTCCAGGCTGGCGCTGCTGGCCCGCACGACCTTCCCGATCACCGCGAGGTCGCGGCCCGGACCGCCCACGAAGCGGTTGCCCGCGGATCGGTCGAACATCCGGTCGCGCCCCGCGCCGCCCATCAGGACGTCGTCGCCGCGGCCGCCCACCAGCAGGTCGTCGCCGGCCCCGCCCAGCAGGGCGGCCGTCCGGGCGCCCGCGACCACCCGCAGGACGTCGTCCCCGGCGCCGCCCTCGACCAGGCCGTCGGCGACCACCAGATCGTCGCCCGCGCCCGCGTCCACCCGCGGCGCCAGGATCCCGCCGGGCGCGCTGGACGGGCGCGTGAACCGCACCCGGTCGTCGCCGGCCCCGGTGCGGATCTCCAGGCGCATGCCGGCGGTCGCGTCGTCGGGACGGCACACCGCGGTGGCGGCGTCGGTGCGGTTGCACACGACGCCGCGGAAGCCCGCCTCGATGCGGGGGTCCAGCGCCAGGGGGCCCGCGGCGCTGTGCACGCGGACCGTCTCGGGGGCGGGGAACCCGATCACCAGGTCGTCGGCCGTGCCGCGCGGGTCGGTGACCGCGATGCCGCCGGGGCCGGGCACCACGGTCGCGGCGGAGGCGTGGACGGCCGTCGCGAGCAGGGCCGCGAGGACGGCGGCGAGGACGGGGATGCGGCGGGCGGTGCGGGCGGTCACTTCGTGGGCTCCTGTTCTGTGCGCTCACCCTTCAGAACGCCGCCGGCCCCTGATCCATGCCGGGCCATTTGTAAGCAAATGATGAAGGCATGGGCGAGGCGGCGCGGGTGCGGCGCGTTCCGTGCGCCACGGGTGCGCGGTGCGCCGTCACCCTGGACCGGATGGCACGCCGTGCGGTTACGTCGATCGCCGAGGTCCTGGCGCCGGTCACCTGCGCGGTGTGCGGCCTGCCGGGGGCGCCGCTGTGCGCCCGATGCCTGGCCGCGCTGCCGGCGCCCGTCTGGCCGCGCTGCGACGGGTGCGGATGCCCCCAGCCGCTGCCCGTGTCCCGGTGCCCGGAGTGCCGCCCCTCGCTGGCCCGGGCGCGCCAGGCGGCGGCGTACGAGGCGGTGGGGGCCGCCGTGATGCGCGGCCTCAAGGACCGGGGCCGCCGGGACCTGGCGGCGCCGCTCGCCCGCCTGGTGGTCGCGCGCTGCGCGCCGCCGCCGCCCGGTGCGACGCTCGTCCCGGTGCCGCTGGGGCCCCGCCGGCTGCGGGAGCGGGGCTACAACCAGAGCGCTCTTCTGGCAGGGCATCTGGCCGCGGCGTGGGGGGCCACCGTGAGTGCCGGCATCCTGGCCCGCACCCGGGAGGAGCCGCCGCAGCGCGGGGCGGGCCGCACCGCCCGCGCCCGCCAGGCGTCCGGGGCGTTCGCCACCACCCGGTCCGCGCCCCTCCCGGAGGAGGTCTGGCTTGTCGATGACGTCATCACGACGGGCGCCACGCTCGGCGCGTGCGCCGCCGCCCTTCGCAGGGCGGGCGTCCGGCGGGTGTGCGCCGTCGCCGTGGCCCGGGCCATGCGTCCCTGACCACCGTGCCGGTCGCGCGCACCGATAGGATCAGGACACGGTTTTTCCGCTGAGGGGGACGCGATGCAGCTGCAGGTGAAGGGCAAGAACATGCCGGTCACGGATGCCCTGTTCGAGCACGCCGAGAAGAAGCTGGAGCGGCTGACGAGGATCCTGCCCCCGTGGGACGAGGCGCCCCTCGTGGAGCTGGAGCTGTCCATCGAGCGCAACCCGAAGATCGACCGCCCGCAGACCGCGGAGGTCACGGTCCGGGCGAAGGGCACCGTGCTGCGCGTGCGCGAGAGCGCGGAGGACATGTACATCGCGATCGACCGCGCCGCGCGCAAGCTCGAGCGGCAGGCCGCCCGCTACCGGGAGCGCCGCCGCCGGCACCGCCCGGCGCACGAGCAGGCCCCGGAGCCCGTGGAGCTCGTCGTGCCGGAGCTGCAGCACGAGGCCGAGGCCGACGCGCCGAAGCTGGTGAAGACCAAGCGCCACGAGCTCAAGCCCATGACCCCGGAGGACGCCGCCCTCCACATGGACATGCTCCACCACGACTTCTACGTCTTCCGCGACGCGGAGAGCGGGGAGGTCAACGTGGTCTACCGCCGCGGCGACGGGGACTTCGGGCTCATCGTCCCCGAGGGCTGACCCCGCGCGATCCGCGCTCCGCCGCCGCGGACACGGCGGCGGAGCAGGATCAGCCCGGCGGTTGCCAGGATCGCGGTCGCGAGCGCGTCGGGCCGGGCCGTGCCCACCACGGCCTGCAGCAGGATGAACGGCCCGGCGAGTCCGGCGACGACCGCCCACCGTTCGTGATCGGTGTGCACCCGTCCATGCCCCCACGCGAGCGCGGCGGCGGGCGGGACCAGCGCCAGCACCAGCCCGGCCGGCCACGGCACGGGCGCCGAGGGCAACGTCCAGACGGTGAGGAAGTGGGCGGTCACGGCCAGGCCGGTCACCCCGGCCAGGCGCCACGCCGAACGCGGCGCGCGTGCCCGGCCCCGTCCGCCCGGTGAGCGGATCGCCAGCGCGCCGAGCACCGTCATGAGCCCCGCCGCGGCCAGGAACTGGGGAACCGGCACCGCGAAGAACGCGCCGGAGCCCAGTGAGAGCCCCAGCACCACCAGCATGCCCAGCCCCGCGGCGCCCAGCCCCCGGCGGCCCGCCCAGGCGGTCGCCCGCCGCCGGGGGAACAGCAGCTCCACCACGGTGATCGAGCACCACACGCTCACCACCGCATGGAACAGCGTGAGGTGCGACGCCATCAGGACGTTCGTGCCCCACACCCGGCTGTAGGCGGACGCCGCGGGATCGGTGAAGTACTCCGGGGCGAACCAGCTGCGCACCACCAGGGCCTCCTCGAGCACCCCGTACGCGGCACCCAGCAGCAGCATCCCGCGGAGGCCGAGCGCCCTCCGGCGGACGACCTCACGGATGACGAGGGCCCCGCCTCCGTAGAGCGCGGCCTCGAACAGCAGGTACTGCGGGAGCGGGAAGGCGGACAGCGGCGTGCTGAGCGACAGGACCTCGCCGATGAAGGGTGCGAGGACCAGGAGGGCCAGGGCCGGAGGCGGCCTCATGCGCCCACCCGTGCCACCCGGCGCATGCTCCAGACCAGGGCGGCGACGCCCCCGGGGACGCAGAGCACGTAGACCACGACGACCGGGGCGATGCCGGCGAACGGCTCCGCAGCCGCGTACACCGGCGCCACCGTCACGGGGAGCAGCGCCAGCGGGAGCGTGTCGCGAGCGCGCAGCGGCTCCGCGACGCGATCGAGGAGCGGCGTCCCCGGCGGCCGCACCCGGCCGCGGCGCAGGGCCAGGAGCGGCAGCGCGAGCAGGGCGGGAAGCAGGACCGCCGCGGGCGGCACGGCGGGCACGACGGCCAGGGCGAACCACCCCGCGGTGGCGAGCGCCGCCACGGCCAGCGCCAGCCTGCTGGGGGGCCGGTGCGCCGCCGCGGCCAGCCGGTCGCAGGCCGGGTAGGCGATCGCCAGCGCGGCGGCGAGCCCCGCCGCGTAGGCCGTGACGGCCCACACCGGGGGCGCGCCGAGCTCATCCGGGCCGTGCACGAACCCCGCCGTCCAGAGACCGAGCCAGATGCCCAGGGCGCCGACCGTCGCCAGCACCTCCGGGGGACGCCGCCGCCGCAGGACGGCGGGCAGCAGGCACCAGCCGATGCAGACCGTCAGTGGCGCATGCCAGGCGAGGCCCGTCCAGGACAGGCCGACCGGGAACTCGGCGAACGTCGTGCCGGCGATGGCGCCCTCGACGAGCCAGCCGAAGAGCGCGCCGACCAGGAAGAGCCCAGCGATCGTGGAGACGGCGAACCGCCGGGCGGCGGCGAGCGCCAGCATGGTCACGACGCTGTATGCGAGCCACGTGGCGAGGAGGTCCGCGACCCCGGCGTCCTCACGCCAGTGGGCCCAGAACATCCCCTCGGAGAACACCCAGGAGACGGCACCCATTGCGAGGAGGTGCCCGGTGGCGGTGAGGCGCCGCCGCAGGAGATCGGTCATGTCCCGACGCTAGGCGCGCGTCGCCGTGGTGGCGTCGGACCGGGGGCGGATCCGTCATGCGCCCACGGGCTGATCCGGGTCAGGACCCCGGGCGCACCAGTCCGTGCTCGTAGGCGAACACCACCGCCTGCACGCGGTCCCGCAGGCCGAGCTTGGTGAACACGCGGCTCACATGGGTCTTGACCGTGGGCTCCGAGATGAACAGCAGCGCGGCGATCTCGGTGTTCGACAGTCCCCGGCCCACCAGGACGAGGACCTCGGCCTCACGCTCGGTCAGCGCGTCGAGCTCCTGCGGGCGGGCCGGCGGGGAGAGGTGGCCGCCGAAGCGCTCCAGCAGGCGGCGGGTGACCGACGGGGCGAGCAGGGCGTCGCCGGCGGCCACCACCCGGATGGCCTCCGCGAGCTGCCGCCGTCCGGCGTCCTTGAGCAGGAAGCCGCTGGCCCCGGCGCCGATGGCGGCCGCCACGTGCTCGTCCAGGTCGAAGGTGGTCAGCACCAGGACCCGCGGGGCCCCGGGCAGGTCCATGAGCCGCCGCGTGGCCTCGATGCCGTCCATCACCGGCATCCGCACGTCCATCACCACCACGTCGGGGCGGTGCTCGGCCGCCCGGTCGATCGCCTCGCGGCCGTTCGCCGCCTCGCCCACCACGCGCAGGTCGTCCTCGGGTTCGAGCATGGTCCGCAGGCCGGTGCGGATGAGCTCCTGGTCGTCGGCGAGCAGGACGCGGATCGTCATCGCGCGGCCCCGGCGGGGAGCCTGACCGCGACCTCGAAGCCCCCCTCATCGCGGGCACCGGCCCGGAGGACGCCCCCGCAGAGCCGGGCCCGCTCGCCCATGCCGACGAGGCCGTTCCCCCGGGCGGGCCCCGCCGGATGCGCGCCGCGCCCGTCGTCGGTGACCTCGACCACCAGATCCCCCGGTTCGAAGCGCACCAGAACCCGGGTGCGCCGGGCCCCCGAGTGACGCCGGACGTTCGTGAGCGCCTCCTGGACGATCCGGTACGCCGAGGCCTCGACGACCGGGGTCAGCGGATACGGGTCGCCCTCGACCACGAGCTCCGCGTCGACCCCGCTCGTGCGCAGCTGCTCCACGAGGGCCGGCAGCTCCCGCAGGCCGGGCAGCGGCGCGAGCGTCTCCTCGGCCCGGAGTGCGCCCACCAGACGGCGCATCTCGTCCAGCGACTGCCGTCCGGTGTCGCGAATCGCCTCCAGTGCGGTGCGCGCCCTCCCGGTGTCACGGTCGAGCATGGCGTCCGCCGCGTCGGCCTGCACCACGATCACGCTCAGGGCGTGGGCCACCGAGTCGTGCAGCTCGCGGGCGATGCGTTCCCGTTCTGCGCGGGCGGCCAGCTGGGCGGCCTCGCGCCTGGCCGAGACGCGGTCGCCCAGCAGCGTCGGGAGCGCGAAGAGCAGCAGGCCGCCGACCACCGCGTCGCTCTTCAGGGGCACGCCGCCCAGGACCGGCGCGGTGAGGGCCGCGACCGCACAGACGCCGACCCAGGGCAGCGAGACCCTCGGCTCGTGCGCCGCGGCCACCGTGTAGCCCGCCACGCCCAGCGACAGCCATGCCGCCGTGTCGGGGTAGTTCAGGGCACCGTAGGCCGCGAGGGCGGCCGACACGGTGACCAGCACCGGCAGCGGCCACCGCCGCCGGACGGCGATGGGCAGGGTGGCGGCCAGCAGCAGCGCGACCCCGAGCAGCCCTCGCGTGCGGGTGTCCGGGTCCGGGTCGGGCGGGAGCAGCGCGACACCCGCGAGCACGAACGCGACGAGGAGGTCGACGTGGCGGCGGAGCCGGCCGATGGTGCGGGCGCCCACCCGGCGGACGGTACCAGCGGGTCGCGGCGGGGACGTCCACCGTGAGGATGATCCCGCGTGCGACCCGTGGACCACCGCACCCCCGGGCATGTCCCGTGCCGGAGCGCCGGGTGGGATCGGCCCGACGCCCGCGGGCGCTCACATCCGGGTGAGCCCCCCGTCGCCCCGCAGCAGGAACGTCTGGTCGAGGAACCGGGTCATCACCACGCCGGCCCGGTGCTCCCCCAGCGCGGGCCGCACGGTCTCGCCGGCGGCCATCGCGATGATCTTCTGCGGGTAGCCGGCGCCGGCCGCCTGAGGCAGCGGGAAGCCGCCCCCGAAGCGCGTGTTGATGTCGGTGATGCCGAGGATCTCGCCGGCGTCGTCCCGGAACCCCTGGATGGTGCAGGGACCGACGATCCCGAGGCGCTCCACGACCGTCGCGCCCAGCTCGACCAGCCGGGGGTCGTCGAGGGTCTCGCCCTTGATCTGCTCCCGGCCGTTGCCCTGGATCATCGACCGCGGCACCGCGCCCAGGGGCCGGCCGGACAGGTCGCCCAGGCAGTCGATGCTGAACTCCGTCGCGTGCGAGAGGTCGGCCTGGATCACGACCGGCTCAGGGATGTAGTCCAGGAAGAACGCGAGCTGCGCCGCGTCGTCGCAGCGGTGGATGTGGCGGCCCGCGTAGCCGAACACGGCCTTCGTCCGCACCGGGTAGGGCAGGTCCGCGAGGTCGGCCTCGCCGCCCAGCCAGGTGGGCGGTGACGGCAGCCCGTGCCGCGTGAGCATGAGGTGGCACCGCCACTTGTCCTGGCAGCCGTGGGCCACCTCAGGGTCCGGCACGAACACGTGCCCGCCCGCGGCCTCCACCAGGTCCTTCGCGCGGGCGAGGATCACCGGGTCGAGGTCGGTGAGCGGGACCACCGCGCGCACGCCCTTGCGCCGGCACACCTCCGCCACCGCCGCCCCGTAGGACGGGTCGTCCACCAGCGGCAGCTCCACCACGGCGTCCGCGGCGTACCGGCTGGGGCTCAGCTCGTCGGCGTCGGACACCAGCACCCGGCCGGTGTGCGGCCCGGCGTCCAGCGCGGCGCGGAACGCGCGGACGATGTCCACGCGCTGCCCCGAGCACGTGAGCAGCACCGATACCTCTGGCAAACGGGCCTCCTGCATCTCGGACTGACGGTTCCGGTGCCCACGGGCAGTTGGCTCGTGGACCGGGATCCGCCGCGGAGAAGGACCCGGGCCGTACCCGGGTCAAGGCGTCGTCACGCGCAGCGTCCCGCCGACCCTATCGACACGCGGGCGGGACGCGATGAGCGGCCGGTCCCGCCGCCGGTACCCCTCAGGGAGTGAAGACCGCCCCGTCGGTGCGGCCGAACCCGCCCCACACCAGCAGCGACCGGCCGGTCCAGACCACGAACGGGTCGATGCGCGACGGGACCGGCGCGGGCGGCAGCAGCGCCCACCGCCGGGCGCGCGTGTCGTAGGCCAATCCGTTGCGCGCGAGGCCGGCGGGCACCTCCGCCGCCGACCGGCGGCCGCCCCAGGCCATCACGAACCGCCCCGTCCACGCCCATCCGGCGAACGCCCGGCCGCCGGGGGCGTCCGGGAGCCGCTCCCAGCGGTCCGTGGAGGGGCGGTAGGACAGCACCCGGCGCAGCGGCCGTCCGGTGCGCGTGGTGAACCCGGCGACCACGGCGCGGTCGCCGGCCCACACGGCGCGCGCACCCTCGCCGCCACCCGGCACGGGGCGCAGCCGGCGCCACGCGTCACGTTCGGGGTCGTACGCCGCCGCGGTGCGGACGACCGGCGACCGCCGCGTGCCGGCGAGCCCCACGCGGTAGCCGCCCAGCACCAGCAGCTCACGCCCGGCCCACACGCCGGCCGGCGCCTGCATGGGCGGCAGCGGGGCGGGCGGCAGGGTGCGCCACCGGCCGGCCGCGGGGGAGTAGGCCTGCCCCGTGCGGAGGTCCTCGGCGCAGCACCCCCCGCCCCAGCCGATGAGCTCGCGGCCCGTCCAGGCCAGCACGCCGCGGCTCGGCGCGGACGGTGCCGCGGGGATCGGCGCCCAGGTGCCGGTCGCCGGCGTGTAGGCGGCGTTCAGGTCGCCCCACACCAGCACCCGCCCGCCCGACCACGTGGCGGTGACCCCCAGCAGGCACACGGGCACGCCGCCCGCGGGCCGCAGGCGCGTCCACCGGCGGGTGGCGGGGTCCAGGGCGGCGGCGTGCACGGTGCACGGCCCGCCCCCGGACGAGCCCTCCGAGATGACGATGAGGCGGTGTCCCGTCCAGGCGGCCGCCGTGCCGTCCGCGCCGCCCAGCGGGGCCGGCGGGACCGCGCGCCAGCTTCCCGGGAGCACGGGCACGGACGCCGCGGCGGCCGGCGCGAGGGCGGTGAGGAGGGCGGCGGAGGCGATGAGGGCGCGGGTCGCGGGGCGGCGCATGGGGGGCTCCTCGGGGACGGGGGATCCGGTGCGAGGACACCGCGGGCGCGGCCGGGCACGCATCGGTGGCGCCCGTGAGACGTCCTCGGGGACGGGCCGGGACCTCAGACCTGGGCGGCGAGGGCCGATGGACAGGCCGTTGCTACGATCCCGAGCATCGTGCCCGTATATCGCCCTACCAGCTGAGGCCCCATGTCCACCGACCTGATCAACAGGGTCCTGCGCATCGGCGAAGGCCGTGCGATGAAGCAGATGCAGGCCCGCGTCGCCCGGATCGGCGAGCGCGAGGCCGAACTGCAGAAGCTCTCCGACGAGGAGCTCCGCGCGCTGGGGGCCGCGCTCAAGGAGCGGGGCGGGAACGGCGAGTCCCTGGACGACCTCCTGGAGGAGGCCTTCGCCCTCGCACGCGAGGTGGGCAACCGCATCATGGGCATGCGGCTGTACGACGTGCAGCTCATCGGCGCCCAGGTGCTGCACAGCGGCAAGATCGCCGAGATGAAGACCGGTGAGGGCAAGACCTTCGCCGCCGTCCCGGCCGTGTACCTCAACGCGCTCGCCGGCAAGGGCGTCCACGTGGTCACCGTCAACGACTACCTGGCCCGCCGTGACGCCGACTGGATGCGCGAGGTCTACAACGCCCTGGGCGTGAGCGTCGGCGTGATCGAGGCGCAGATGGACCCCGCCGACCGGCGCGAGGCCTACGCCTGCGACGTCACGTACGGGACCAACAGCGAGTTCGGCTTCGACTACCTGCGCGACAACATGGCCGTGCGCCTGGAGGACACGGTCCAGCGCGGCCACTTCTTCTGCATCGTGGACGAGGTCGACTCCATCCTCATCGACGAGGCGCGCACGCCGCTCATCATCTCCGGCATCCCGGAGGCCGCGGCCGACACGTACTACCGCTTCGCGCGCGTCATCCCGACCCTGCGCAAGGGTGAGGACTACGAGGTCGACGAGAAGCACCGCACCGCGTCCCCCACCGAGAGCGGCGTGGACAAGGTCGAGAAGGCCCTGGGCATCGAGAACCTCTACCTCGACGTCAACGGCCAGCTGGTGAACCACCTCATCCAGGCCCTCAAGGCCCACGCGCTGTACCACAAGGACAAGGAGTACATCGTCCGCGACGGCGAGGTGCTCATCGTCGACGAGTTCACGGGGCGCGTGCTCGAGGGCCGGCGGTACTCGGAGGGCCTCCACCAGGCCATCGAGGCGAAGGAGGGGCAGAAGATCCGCGAGGAGAACCAGACCCTCGCGACGATCACCCTCCAGAACTACTTCCGCATGTACGACAAGCTGTCGGGCATGACGGGCACCGCCTCCACCGAGGCGAACGAGTTCGCGAAGATCTACGAGGCGGACGTCGTGAGCGTCCCGACGCACCGCCCCACCGCCCGCAAGGACGAGCAGGACTACATCTTCAAGACCAAGGACGCGAAGTTCCGCGCCGTGGTCGAGGACATCGCCGAGGCCCACGACCGGGGCCAGCCCGTCCTGGTGGGCACCATCTCGGTGGAGATCTCCGAGCAGCTGTCCGGGTACCTCACCCGCAAGGGCATCCCGCACAACGTGCTGAACGCCAAGCACCACGAGCGCGAGGCGGAGATCATCAAGGACGCCGGCCAGCAGAAGGCCGTCACCATCGCCACCAACATGGCCGGGCGAGGCGTCGACATCAAGCTGGGCGAGGGCGTCGCGGACCTCGGCGGCCTGTACGTGGTCGGCACGGAGCGGCACGAGAGCCGCCGCATCGACAACCAGCTGCGCGGCCGGTCCGGCCGTCAGGGCGACCCGGGCGCGTCGCGGTTCTACCTGTCCGCCGAGGACGACCTCATCCGGGTGTTCGCCGGCGACCGCATCTACCGCATCCTCGACAAGCTCGGCCCCGGCGACGACCTCCCGATCGAGAGCAAGATGCTCACCAAGACGATCGAGGGCGCGCAGAAGAAGGTCGAGGAGATGAACTTCAACATCCGCAAGCGGGTGCTGGAGTACGACGACGTCCTCAACAAGCAGCGCGAGGTCATCTACCGGGAGCGCCGGCGGGTGCTGGAGGGCGAGGACCTCGCCGAGCAGGCGAAGGACTGGATCGCCGAGGTGCTGGTCGACACCGTCGACGAGTACTCGGGCGACGACGACAACTCGCTTCCGGCCGACTGGGACCTGGAGAGCCTGTTCGCGGCCCTGCGGTCGTACTACCCCATCTCGTTCGGCCCGAGGGACCTGCCGCTGGACGACACGGCGAACCCGTTCACGCGCGAGGACTTCCTCAACAAGCTCGAGGACGACGCCATCGACGCGTACGAGCGCCAGGAGCAGCAGCTGGGCGCCGAGAACATGCGCGAGTGGGAGCGGTACGTGCTGCTCCAGCTCGTCGACGTGCACTGGCGCGAGCACCTGTACTCCATGGACTACCTGCGGGAGGGCATCCACCTGCGGGCGCTGGGGCAGAAGGACCCGCTGTCGGAGTACCGGCTCGAGGGCCACGAGATGTTCGACGAGACGATGTCGCTCATCCGCAACGACTTCGTGCGGTACATGTTCCACGTCCAGGCGGCGCCCACCCCGGAGCTGGAGGCCACGGCCCCGGCGGAGGTGGACTACACCTACCAGGACGAGCCCGTGCAGGGCTTCCGGGCCATCGAGCAGCAGGCCGCGGCCGAGGACGGGCTGGAGTTCGCCGACGAGGAGGAGGACGGCTCGGCGGTGGCCGTGGAGCAGCGCGTCGTCTCCGAGGAGGAGCGCATCGGGCGCAACGACCCGTGCTGGTGCGGCTCCGGGCTGAAGTACAAGAAGTGCCACGGCGCGAACGCGTAATCTGAACGGGATGACGCTGGAACTCGAGCCGCTCGCACAGCACGCCGCCCGCCTGCGGGAGCGCGTGGACGCGCTGCACGCCTACGTCGACCCGGACACGCTGCGGGTGCGCCAGGAGGAACTGGAGCACGTGATGCAGGCCCCCGGGTTCTGGGACGACTCGGGGAACGCGTCGAAGGTCAGCACGGAGCACGCGTCGGTGCGCGACCGCCTCTCCACCTACGAGTCGCTGGACCAGGAGGTCTCGGACCTCGCCGACCTGGTGCTGATGGCGAAGGAGGGCGGGGAGGGCGACGACCCGGACTTCGTCCAGGAGATCGCCGACGGCCTGGCCCGCGTGGAGGCCCAGCTGGAGCGCCTGGAGGAGGCCCGCCTGTTCTCCGGCGAGCACGACGCCGGCGACGCGATCGTCTCGATCAACGCCGGGGAGGGCGGCACCGACGCCCAGGACTGGGCCGAGATGCTGCTGCGCATGTACGTGCGCTGGGCGGAGAGCCGCGGCTTCACGGCGGACGTCAAGGAGGCCCAGGAGGGCACCGAGGCGGGCCTCAAGAGCGTGACGTTCACCGTCACCGGCCCGTCGGCGTACGGCCTGCTGTCCGCGGAGCGCGGCGTGCACCGGCTGGTGCGCCTGTCGCCGTTCGACTCGGCCCACCGCCGCCAGACCTCCTTCGCGGCGGTCGAGGTGGCGCCGCTCGTGAGCGACGACGTGGCGATCGAGATCGACGACAAGGACCTCCGCATCGACACGTACCGGTCGTCCGGCGCCGGCGGCCAGCACGTCAACAAGACGGAGTCCGCGATCCGGATCACGCACCTGCCCAGCGGGATCGTGGTGCAGTGCCAGAACGAGCGCTCCCAGATGCAGAACCGCGCGACGGCGATGTCGATGCTGCGGTCGCGCCTCGTGCAGCGCGAGATCGAGAAGCGCGAGGAGGAGGCCGCCCGCGCCCGTGGGGAGAGCATGACGATCGGCTTCGGCAGCCAGATCCGCAGCTACGTCGTGCACCCGTACACGATGGTGAAGGACCTCCGCACCGGCCACGAGGTCGGCAACGCGCAGGGCGTGCTGGACGGGGACCTGGACGGGTTCATCCGCGCCGAGCTCGAGCGCCGGGCGAAGGCCGCCACCGCGTCGTAGGAACGGGCCCCGCTCAGCCGGGGGCGCGCGCGGCGAGCAGTTCCAGGCGGTGGGGGACGGCCAGCAGGCCGTCCCGGGTGAGCGGGGCGACGGCGTCACGCACCGACGCGCACACCGCGTCCGCGGCGGCGGCGTCCATGGACGGCCCCACGGGCCCGCTCACGCGGATGCGCTCCACCCATGCGTCCACGGCGTAGCGGAGCGTCACGTCCGCGCCGGCGGCCCGGACGTCCCCGAACCCGGCCTCGGCCAGCTCCTCCGCCCACGCGGCGGCGGGGACGGCCGGCGACCACGATGCGCCCGGGGCATGGGCCCGCACGGCCGCCGCGGTCGCGTCGAGCACCGCGTCCGGGCCGGCCCAGTCCATCCCCAGGATCGCCAGCACCCCGCCGGGGCGCAGCACGCGCAGCGCCTCGGCGGCGGCCCGCGGGCGGTCCGTCCAGTGCCAGCACTGGGCGGCGGTGACCGCATCGGCCGAGGCGGCCGGCAACCCGGTGTCCTCGGCCGACCCCGGGAGGTAGACGGGCCCGCCGCCCAGGGCGCGCGCGGCGGCGAGCATGCCCTCCGACGGGTCCACGCCCGTCACCGAGGCGCCGGCGTCCGCGAGGCCGCGCGTGAGGGCGCCGGTGCCGCACCCCACGTCCACCACCGCCTGCCCGGGCAGGCCCGCGCCCGCCGCCGCCAGGAGGGCGAACGCCTGGGGCGGGTAGCCCGGGCGGGAGCGGGCGTACGCGGCGGCCACGGCGCCCCAGGCGGGGCCGGTGCTCATCCGCCGAGTTCCGGCGGCAGCGCCTTCGGCCCGTCGGGGTAGTGGAACGCCAGCTGCTCGGCGGTCATCTCCAGCGTGTTGGCCGCCTCGTTCGGCGCGCCCACCACCAGCCACAGCTGGTCCGCGCCGGTGTCGTTGAACGGCTGGCGCACGTCCTCCGGCTCCACGTACACCGCCGACATCGGGGGCAGCGTGAGCACCTCGTCACCCACCCGCATGCGGCCCGTCCCCTCCAGCACCACGTAGAGCTCGTGGGTGTCGCGGTGACGGTGCTTCGTGGACGCCTGGCCCGGCTCGATGCGCCACAGGCGGGCGCCGAGCGCGGAGGCGCCCAGCTGCCGTGCCAGGTCCGTGTTGAGGACCCCCATCTGATTGGAGCGCCGCCAGTGCTGATCGCCGGCCTCCAGGACGCGGTACGCCATCCTCACCCTCCTGTCCGGGTGCCCTGCCGGGTCCGGTGGGACCGCACCTTCGCGCGGTTCCCGCACCCGCTCATCGAGCACCATCTGCGGCGCCCCGCCGGGGAGCCGTCGTAGAACCTCGCGCTGCAATCGGGCGCCGCGCACACCCGGATGCGCTCCCGCTCGGCCGTGCCGAGCATGCGCGCCGCATCGAGTGCGATCGCGGAAAGCGCATGGCGAACGGGATCCGCACCCGGCTGTTCTCGCAGCACGGGAACGCCGGCGTCGATTTCGAGCGCCGGTGGCGCGGCGGCGGCCAGCCACCGGCCGATCACGGCCACCGCCCCCTCGGGTGCCGGGCCGCCGGCCACCACCGCGGACGCCGCGGCGTCGATCGCCTCCCGCAGCTCCCGCGCCTCCTCAACCAGGCCGCCGCCCACGTCCACCGGGCCGGCGAGCAGCCCGGCGCGGCGGAGCCATTCGGCGAGGTCGTCGGGGCCGCACAGGCACTCCACCCGCCGCCGCCACCGCTCCCGGAGCGTGTTCACCAGGTCGAGCGCCGGGCGCCCCGCGGTCCAGTACCACCAGTCCCGTCCGGTGCGGAGCGGAAGCTCCAGATCCTCCGGAAGGTCCCTCGCTCGGGTGATCATCCGCCGTTCCACGGTAACCACATAACCAGTTACAAACCGGCCGCGCAAGGACTTTCCCCCGCATGGGCGAACATGTCCCGGTCAACTCGGAACCGTTTCTGCGCGTTTCCAGGGGTTTTGTTCCGTTGACATCGCGGTCGCAGGCGCAGTAGCCTTCGCGCGCTTCACGGACGCCCCCCTTCGCGCCGAAGCACCCGAGAACCACGTCAGCGGTTCCCCCAATCGGCGGCCCCCTGCGCCGCCCCGGCCCAAGGTCGAAGCCCATGAGCACCGACAGCGCCGCCGACCAGCAGGCGGCACCCGCCAACGCGAGGGCGTCGCGACGGTCGCGCGACACCGAGCGCCGCATCGACCGGCGCAGCCTGCTGCGCCCGGGCGACGGGCCGATGATCGTGTTCGAGGACGTGGTGAAGCGCTACGGCAAGGACGCGGTGGGCCTGGACGGCGTGTCGCTGTCCATCGACGCCGGCGAGTTCGTGTTCCTCGTGGGGGCCTCCGGGTCGGGCAAGTCCACCTTCATCCGGCTGCTCAACCGGGAGATGGAGCCCACCGAGGGCCGCGTGATCGTGGGGGGCCGCGACCTGGGCCGCATGCGCCGCAGCAAGGTCCCGTACCTGCGCCGCGGCATCGGCTGCGTGTTCCAGGACTTCAAGCTGCTGCCGGGCCGGACCGTGTACGAGAACATCGCCTACGCCCTCGAGGTGACCGGCGACAACCCGCGGTCGATCCGCCGCAAGGTGCCGGAGATCCTGAGCCTGGTGGGCCTGTCCGACAAGGGCGAGCGCCTGCCGAACGAGCTCTCCGGCGGCGAGCAGCAGCGCGTGTCCATCGCGCGCGCGTTCGTGAACCACCCGCGGCTGCTCATCGCCGACGAGCCCACCGGGAACCTCGACCCGGACACCTCGATCGGGATCATGCAGCTGCTGTACCGCATCAACCGCACCGGGACGACCGTGATCATGGCCACGCACGACCGCGAACTCGTCGACAAGATGCAGATGCGCGTGATCGCGCTGGAGCGCGGGAAGGTCGTCCGCGACGAGCGCCAGGCCCGCTACGCGACCGTGGAGCCGTGACGCCGATGGGCGGGAACATGCGACCCGGGTTCTTCCTGCGCGAGGCGTGGCGGTCGATCCGCGCCAACGCGGCCATCTCGGTGGCCGCCACCGTGACCGTGATGATCGCCGTGTTCATCCTCGGCGCGGTCATCCCGTCGTTCCTCTACGTGCAGTCCACCGTGGACAAGCAGAAGGACCGGCTGGACATCAGCGTCTACATCTCCGACAGCGCCACCAACGCGCAGGTGCAGGGGCTGTCGGACCGCCTGGAGCAGATGAAGGGCGAGGGGCTCGTCAAGTCCTACACCTACGTGTCCAAGGACGACGCGCTGAAGGAGCTCAAGGGCCGGCTCAACAACCCGGACATCATCGAGCTGCTGCCCAGCAACCCGTTGCCCGCGTCGTTCAAGGTGCAGCCGCGGGACCCGCAGGACAACCCCACCATCGCCGGGCGGCTCAACGACAGCCCCGCGCTGGACCGGACGCTCGAGAACGGCATCTCCTACGCCAAGGAGACCTCCGACCGGCTCCTGAAGATCCTGAAGGTCATCCAGATCGCCGGCGTGGTGCTCATCGGGGTGCTGCTTGTGGCGTCGGTGCTGCTCATCGGCAACACCATCCGCCTGTCCATCTTCGCCCGCCGCAGGGAGGTCGAGGTGATGCGGCTGGTGGGGGCCACCAACTGGTTCATCCGCTGGCCGTTCGTGATCGAGGGGATCATCTGCGGTGTCGTCGGTGCCGCCGCCGCGATCCTGCTGATCTGGGCCGCGAAGATCACCGTGGTGGACGACTTCGTCACCAACAACACCGACAGCTCGCTCACCCGCGACCAGGCGACGACCATCGGGTTCGTGTGGCTGGGGCTCATCCTCATCGTCGCCGGCGGCCTCGTCGGCGCCCTGGGCAGCGGCATCACGCTGCGACGGTTCCTGAAGGTCTGACGACGACGCGACCGGTGCGCCGCGGAACGGCCGCGGCGTGCGTCATCCTTCGGGTCCTGTGATCAGTCCCCCTCCACGGCGCGGGCCGCGCCTGCGCAGCGTCCTGCTCGGCGTCCTCGGCGCCGTCGTGATCTTCGGCGCCGGCGTCGTCGTGGGCGGGCACCCGCGCTCCACGGGGATCAACGACCTGCCGCAGGGCGTCCGCGGGGTGCTGCAGGGGTCCACCGGCGACCCGGTGGCCGACGAGGTCCTGGGGCTGCTGCAGGACGGCTACTACGAGAAGGTCGACGCCGCGAAGCTGGAGCGGGCGTCCGTGGACGGCATGGTCCGCTCCCTCGACGACCGGTACACCTACTACCTCGACCCCGAGGAGTACGCGGCCCTGCAGCGGCAGACCGACGGCATCTTCTTCGGCGTGGGGATGCAGGTCGCGACCCGGGGGAAGTACACGGTCGTGACCGACGTGTACCCCGACAGCCCGGCCGCCCGCGGCGGCGTGAAGGCCGGGGACATCATCGCCGGGGTGGACGGCGCGTCGGTGGTCGGCAAGCCGCTGGACACGGTCGTGGCCGCGGTCCGGGGCCCGGAGGGCACGAAGGTGACCGTCCGCATCGTGCGCAAGGGCGAGCGGCCCCGGGCGATCACGCTCACCCGAAGCCGCATCAAGGTGCGGCTGGTCACGTCCCGCGTGGAGACCTCCGGCGGCCGCAGGATCGGGTACGTCCGCCTCGCGGAGTTCGACCGCGGCGCGTCCTCACAGCTGCGGGACGCCGTGAAGTCCCTGCAGTCCCAGAAGGTGACGAGCCTGGTGTTCGACCTGCGCGGCGACCCCGGCGGGCTGGTGGACGAGGCCGTCGGCGTGGTGGGCGTGTTCACGCGCCCCGGGTCGCCGGTGGTCACCACCAAGGGCCTGCACCGCTCCAAGGAGACGCTCCGCACCGACGCCGCACAGGCGACCTCCCTGCCGCTCGTGGTGCTGGTGGACCGCAACAGCGCGAGCGCCAGCGAGATCGTGTCCGGGGCGCTGCGCGACAACGACCGGGCGGTGGTGGTGGGCACCCGCACGTTCGGGAAGGCGCTGGTGCAGACCACGCGGGAGCTGCGCAACGGCGGGGCCCTGCACTACACGACCGCCCGCTACCTCACCCCGGACGGCGTCGACGTGAGCAAGAACGGGCTCAAGCCCGACATCGTGGCCAAGGACGACCCGGCGACCACCGTGGACGAGGCCCTGCAGCGGGCGCTCGCCGCGGCCGCCGCGCGCTGATGGGCCGCGGGGGCCCCACCACCGAGCTCGTCGCGGAGATGGTCAGCTCGGGACGCGGCGGCGCGGCGCGCCCGGCGTTCGAGCACGGCATCGAGATCCCCATGGCGGCCAAGAGCCGCGGGGAGGCGCGCACCGGCGACCTGGTGCTGGTGAGCGTGCGCGGGCGCTCCGCCCGCGTGGTGAAGGTGTTCGGCCCGTCGCGGTCCCCGGCCGTCGCGATGGCGGGGCTGCTGGCCTCGGAGGGGATGGGCCACGGTTTCCCGCGCTCGGTGGAGCGCGAGGTGGCGGCCCTGGAGGAGGGCGACCCCCGGCAGGACCCCGGCCGGCACGACCTCACCGCGCAGGACGTGGTCACCATCGACCCGATGGGCGCCAAGGACCACGACGACGCCATCGCCGCGGAGATCGAGGGCGACGCCGTGCGCCTGTGGGTGCACATCGCCGACGTCGCCCACTACGTGACCGCCGGCGGCGAGATCGACCAGGAGGCGTGGCGCCGGGGCTGCTCGGTGTACGTGCCCGGCACGGTCGAGCCCATGCTGCCCGCGCGCCTGTCCACCGACCTCTGCAGCCTGCGCCCCGACGCGGACCGCCGGGCCGTGACGGTGGAGATGCTGGTCGCCCCGGACGGCGAGGTCACCGACACGCGCTTCTACCGGTCGGTGATCCGGTCGGAGCGCCGGCTCACCTACCCGGAGGTCGACGCGCACCTCGCGGGCGCCCCGCTGGGCGCCGCCGGGATGGAGCGCACCATCGCCGCCGCCCGTGAGGCGGCCCGCCGCCTGCGCGCCGCGCGGACCAAGCGGGGCGCGTTGGAGATCGGCGCCGAGGAGGCCGTGTTCGAGCTGGGCGAGGAGGCCGTGCAGGACGTCGAGCGCGAGCACCAGACCGAGTCCCACCGCATCGTCGAGGACTGCATGGTGGCCGCCAACGAGGCGGTGGCGCGGTACCTCATCGCCCGGGGCCGCCCGACCCTGTTCCGGCACCACCCCGACCCCGACCCCATTCGCATCGGGCGGATGTACGAGCAGCTGGCGACCCTCGGCATCGCCACGCCGCCGCTGCCCGACCGCGCGATGGGGCCGTCGGAGCTGCGCGAGGCGGCGCGGGAGGCGGGGAGGGCCCTGGGCCGGCATCTCGCGGCGGAGCGCGCGAAGGGCCACCCGGGCGGCGACGCCATGTGGGCGCTGGTCCTGCGGTCGCTCATGCAGGCGTACTACACGCCCGGGGCCGTCACGCATTCCGGCCTCGCGAGCGCGGCGTACCTGCACTTCACCTCGCCGATCCGCCGTTACCCGGACCTCCTGGTGCACCGCACCCTGCTGGACGCCCTGGGCATCGGCGACCCCGGACCCGACCGGGAGGAGCTGGAGGCGGCCGGCGTGGACAGCTCCGAGGCCGAGCGGCGTGCCGCGGACATCGAGCGCCGGGCCGACCGCATCATGGCCGCCCTGTTCCTGGAGCGGCAGCTGCTGGAGCACGGCTTCGACCAGGTCTTCGAGGGCCAGGTGACCGGCGTGATCCCCGGCGGGGCGTTCATCGGGTTCGGGACCGCCTTCGAGGGGTTCATGTCGGTGCGCGAGCTCGACGACGCCGAGCTCACCCTGGACGCGACCGGCGTCGCACTGGAGCGGCACTCCGGCAAGACCGTCGCGAAGATCGGCGACGTGCTGCCCGTGCGGGTCATCTCCATCGACCCGCTGCGGGGCCGCACGCGCCTGGTGCGGGCCGAATCGCGCACCCCGGCGTACATGAACCGGGCGCGCGCCCGGAAGAAGCTCGCCCGCGGGTACCGGGGCACCTGACGCCCGTGCCCTAACATGTCCGGCCCATGGCTCCGGGCAAGAAGACCAAGAAGGGCGACAAGGACCAGCGGTTCCGCGACGTCGCCCAGAACCGCCGCGCGAACTTCGAGTACGAGATCCTCGAGCGCCTGGAGGCGGGCCTGGTGCTGCAGGGCACCGAGGTGAAGGGCATGCGCGACCACGGGGCGAGCATCGGCGACGCCTACGTGGTGATGCGCGCGGGGGAGGCCTGGCTGGTGAACGCCAACATCCCCGAGTACGCCAACGCCTCGCACACCACCCACGACCCGCACCGCACCCGCAAGCTGCTCCTGCACCGCAGGGAGATCGAGCGCCTGGCGAACCGGCTCAGCGAGAAGGGCCTGGCCCTGGTCCCGCTGCGCCTGTATTTCCACGAGGGGCGCGCGAAGGTCGAGATCGGCCTGGGTCGCGGCAAGAGCAAGCACGACAAGCGCCAGACCATCATCGAGCGCGAGACCAGGCGTGAGGTGGCCCGCGCCATGAAGCGCGGGTAGTTCCGGGGGCTCAATTCGGCCCCTCTGGGGTCGATCCAAATACTGGAAGGACCCCGACCCCCGGAGGCCATGGATGCGCCTGCCACTTCCGCGCAGCCTGCGCGCGAAGCTGATCTGCGCCGTCGGCGCGCTGGTGATCGCCGCGCTGGCGGTCATGACGTTCGCGGCGATCACCCGCAGCGGTTCCACCAACCGCGCCGCGGTGGAACGTGAGGCGGCGAACCTCGCCCGCGCCCAGGCGTCAGAGCTCGCCCAGGACGTGCGCGGGGGCCTGGCCACCGCGACGGGCATCGCCTCGTTCGCGGGTGCGTACGAGGGCGACGACCGCCGGGTCGTCCTCTCGGGTCTCCGGGCCACGGCCGCGGCGGACCCGTCGCTGTTCGGCGTTTGGATCGTCTACCGCGCCGGCCGGGCGCCGGGCGCCGACGCCGCCAACGCGGGCGGCCCGGGGGCCGACGCCGAGGGGCGCTTCTCGCCGTACTTCGCCCGCTCCGGCGGCAAGCTGGGGCTCGAGCAGACCGACGACGTCTCGGCGGAGTGGGGCGAGGACTACTTCCGGGCGTCGGCGGAGTCCGGCCGCCCCGAGGTGATCGAGCCGTACCTCGACGAGTCCGTGGACACCGTGATGACCTCGTTCACGGCGCCGGTGCGCCGCGGCGGGCGGCTCCTGGGCGTCGCGGGTGTCGACGTGTCCCTGGCGGACCTCTCCGCGGCGGTCGCGCGGGCGCACGTCCTGGACTCCGGGTACGCGCTGGTGGTGTCCCGCGGCGGCCTGGTGCTGGCCGGCCCGAAGTCCGTGAAGCCCGGCACCGGCACGCTCGCCGGCCTGAAGGGCGTGGACCCGCGGCTGGTGGCGATGGTGCGCGAGGTGGCCGGTGACGGGGCGGCCCGCCACACCACCGCGAAGGACCCGGTGCGGGGCCGGGACGCCGTGGTGTTCGCCGCGCCCGTGGGCGACTCCGGCTGGACGTACCTGCTGGTGGCGCCGCGCGACGAGATCCTGGCGCCCACCGCCAGCCTGCGCACCACCCTGCTGCTGCTTGCGGTGGGTGCCGCCGCGGTGATCGCGCTGGGCGTCCTGCTGCTGGTGACCCGCCTGCTGCGGCCGCTGCGCGGCCTGCGCGAGGCGGCGACGCGCATCGCCACCGGCGACACCGAGGCGCCGCTGCCCGCAGCCGGCCGCGACGAGGTCGGTGAGGTCGTGGCGGCCTTCGAGCACCTGGCCGGCTACCTGCGCGACCACGCCGACGTGGCCCGCCGCGTGGCGGACGGCGACCTCACGGTGGAGCCCGCCGTGCGGTCCGACCGGGACGTGCTCGGCCAGTCGCTGCGCGACATGGTGGGCGACCTGCGCGGCCTGGTGGGGGACCTGGCCGAGAGCGCGGAGGCGGTCGCGGGGACGGCCGGGCGCGTGGACGCGGGCGTGCGGGAGTCCCGCCGCGCCCTGGCGGAGATCGACGCCGCGGTGGAGCAGGTCTCCGGCGGCGCGGAGCGGCAGCGCGAGCTGGTGGCCGCCACCACCGACGCGGTGCGCAGCACCGGCGCAACCGCTGCCGACGCGGACGCCTCGGCGTCGGAGGGACTGGCGTTCGCCGAGCGCACCCGGGAGGTGATGCTGGGGATCGCCGCCGCCTCCGCGCAGGCCGCCGCCGCCATCGGCGAGCTGGAGGCCCGCTCCGCGGACATCGCCGGCATCGTCGGCGAGGTGGACGCGATCGCCGAGCAGACGCGGATGCTCGCCCTCAACGCCGCCATCGAGGCGGCACGCGCCGGCGACGCCGGGCGCGGCTTCGCGGTGGTCGCCGACCAGGTGGGCGAGCTGGCGGGGCAGGCGCAGGCCGCGGCGGCCCGCATCGGCGAGCTGGTGGCCGGCACCCGCCACGAGGTGGCGCGCGCCGTGGAGATCGTGGGCGAGGGCGCCCGCAGCTCCGAGTCGGGCGCCGAGGTGCTGGAGGGCTCCCTGGGGGCGTTCTCACGCATCCGGGAGACGGTGGCCGAGGTCGCCGGCCAGGTGGGCGCGCTGGAGGAGATCTCCCAGCAGGTGGCGATGGTCGCGGAGACCGCGGTGCACGCCTCGTCCGGGGCGAGCACCTCCGCGGGGTCCGCGGCGGAGTCCTCCGAGGAGATCGACCGCGCCGTCGCGGAGCTGGGGCGGCACGCCGCGCGCCTCGCGGACAGCGTCGCCCGGTTCCGCCTGCGCGGCTGACCGGGCGACACCGCCGCGTTCCGACCGCCGGCCCGCATGCGCGGGCCGGCGTCCCCGCCGGAGCTACTTGACCAGCTGCAGGTCGCTGATCTTCAGGGTGACGGTGGGCGTGTGCCCGCCGCGCCACTGCTTGGGGAGGGCGCTCTGCAGGCCGAACCGGATGTAGCGAACGTCGTTCATCCGCTTCATGAGGCCCTTCTCGGGATGCGCGGCCTTCAGGTCGATCCGGACGTGCTGGACCCTGCGCCCGATCGCCAGGTTCCGGCTGTTGGCGAAGTGCCCGCCGGGCGTGACGATCAGGTACCAGCGCTGGCCCGGGGCGGCGTCCTTCAGGACCTCGACGGTCATGTCCAGGTACCGGTAGCCGCGCCAGTCGCGGGCGGCCCTGGTCTTGGCGATCCGCGGGTAGGTGGCCTCCACCGACGGGGTGGTCCCGCCGGCGGCGAACTTCGACTCGCCGCTCTGGCCGTAGGCGTTGGCGAGGCGCATGGTCAGCACCCCGCCCTTGGCGGAGCGCACCGTGGCGGGCTTCATCGCCGCCCGGAACGCGCCCAGGCCCAGGCCGGTCACGGGACGGCCCTCGGGGCTCGGCATCGCCGGCACGGTGACGGTGCCCGCGGCCAGGTCCGCGGTGCTCACCGGGACCTCGACGAGGTCGACCTTGCCCACCGGGTCGCGGCTCACGCGCAGCACCCCGGGGGTGTTGGGGACGTTCTCGAGCGTCCAGTTGCCGTTCCGGTCGGTGGTGGTCTCGAAGCCCGCGAACCGGACGGTGGCGCTGGGGACGCCCTTGCCGGCCAGGCCGAGGCCCTTCGCCTTCGCGCCGGACTTCGTGGTGCCCGCGAACACGACGCGGCCGCGGATGGTGGGCAGCGCCTTGCCGGACAGGCGGTCCAGCACCGCGTGGCGGGCGGAGTCGATGGCCTCCGGGTCGGTCTCGACCACCGGCAGGTAGCCGGGGCGGGAAGCGTCGAGGCAGGCGTTCTGGCCGTCGGAGGACCCGGTGTACGGGCTCACGAGGCCCGCGAGGACCCGGTCGTGGAACGTGGGGTCGGTGCGCTTGAGGGCCTGCAGCAGCGAATAGTCCTCGGCGCCGTCGCGCAGGGCCTCCAGGCGCAGTGAGCCGTAGGCCGGCTCCGACGGGGTGGGGCCGGGCCAGATGAGGCTGGCCTCGCCGTTGCCGCCGACGGCGCGCTTGGTCTTGCCGTCGCCGCACTCCACGTCGATCTTGGTGTGGCTCAGGTACCAGGGGTCGCCGTTGGGGCCGCGCACGACCTGGGTGTCGCCGACCTTGTCCTTCCAGTTGTTCAGGCCCCAGTAGAAGAAGCCCTGGATGCCGGCGCCCTCCGCGAGCCAGCCGATGACGCGCGGCTCGGTGGTGGGCTTGTCGATCAGCACGTTCGGCGTGAACCGCTGGGTGTCGCTGCCGTACGTGTACCACCACAGGCCCTTGCCGGCGTCCAGCACCTTCCTCGACGCCGCCGGGTCCTTGTAGTGGTCCCACAGCGGGGTGGTCCAGATGTCCACGGACCCGCTCAGCGCCTTCCACGCGTCCTTGGTGGGCGCCTCGGTGATCATCGCCGGGATGGACGGGCTGGCGCTGTGCAGCTGCTTGGCGCCGCGGACGACGACGGGGTACTCGTCGGTGCGCGGCTCGTCCACCACCAGCGCGTAGCTCCGGGCGATGTTGGCCGCCCCGAAGCGCGTCGCGATGCTCTGGGCCGCGGTCCTCCGCTTGGCGTCCTGGAGGTAGGTGCGGTCCTCGCCGCCGACGTCCGGGTAGTTCGGCAGGAACGGCACCTCGAGGGTGGGGAACGGCGTCGCGAGGAACCGGTCGAGGCGGGTGGAGGAGTTCCCGCTCCAGGTCATCGACCACGCGTCGGTGATGTCCGGGTAGGCGACGGGCGGCCGGCCGGGGCTGATGCCGTGCTCGGCGAGCATCGGCAGCAGGCTGTCGTACACGCCGCTGATGAACGCCGGGTCGTCCTGGGTGGTGCCGAGCACCTCGGCCAGGCTCAGCACCGACAGGCGGGCGGTGATCTTGTAGTCCGAGCGGTTCGCCGTGACCGGGGCGACCTCGACGCTGACCGGGACGGTCCCGGCGGCGCCAAGGTCGACGGTGCCGGTGTAGGTCCCCGCCGGGGCGTCCGCGGGGACGTGGACCAGCACGTACAGGCTGGTGGTCTCGCCGGCCGGGATGCTCACGGCACCCTGCACGGGGAACAGGGGGTCCGGGTACTTGCCGGAGCCGTGGAGCGCGTCGACGCCCGTGCTGGGCTTGCTCAGCTGGACGTAGCCCACGCGGAACACCTCCACGGCGGACGCCGGGATGGTGCCGGGCCCCGTGAGGTCGGAGACGACGGGGCTGATGCTCAGCGCGCCGTCGCTGCGGATCGCGATCTGCGCGCCCTCGTACTCGTTGCGGGCGGCGGAGATCTCCACGCCGGCCGCGGGGGCGGCGGGGACCGTGCTGTCGGGGAAGACCTTGTCGGCGGCGGTGGCCGGCCACGTCTGCACCGCCGCGTTCGCGGCGACGGGGGCGGCGGCGGTCGCGGCGAGCGCGACGCACAGCAGACGGGCGAGTCGGCGGCGTCCCATGGGCATCCTTGCTGGCGTGGGTACGGGAGGCGCCGCGGATCGGGGGCGCGGCACCTTGATATCGACGCGTCGCCCGGAACGCTCAACCCACCCCCTGGCGATCCGTCCCGCCGGTGCTACCCTGGACGCATCTGGGCCCGATCCAGTTTCGACGGAGTCGGAGGGTGTCGGTCAGCGAGCCGCGGACCCGGTGGACCGCGTTACCAACCGGGACAACAAAGTAGCTGCGGAGACTTCTCCCAAGCTCGCTCTCGCTGCCTAATCAGCAGTAATTGAGAGCCATCGGCCTCCCTCCGGGTCACGGGGGAGATCACCGGTGTCAGCCAGTGGCCCTGGCCCGTCCGGCAACGACGCTCGGCCGGCGGGTGAGATTTCAGGAGCATCTGGTGAGGGGACGGTGGGCCGACGGGGCCGCCTCTCACGAGACCTTCCCGACGGCTGCGCTCGGAGAAGCTGACACTTGAGGGCTTTCGGACGCCGGGGCAGTGCCGGCCGGGTCCACCTATCGGGGAGCGTCCCATTCGGGGCGCTCCCCGTTCTCGTTCACGGCTTGCTGCAGGTGAACATGACGGTGCGGATCCTCCGCTCGGCGAGGTTCGCGACCTGGTTGGCGGCCATCTGCCCGAACGCGTCGCCGAGGAACGCAGCGAAGGTGACCGGCGGCGGGCCCTCGCGTGAGATGCGGTCCCGCACGTTCCGGAACCAGGCGAGGCCGGCGTCCGAGGAGTCGGCCTCCGAGACCAGGTCGAACCCGGCCGCGGCGAGCATCTCGCGCATCTCGTCCGGGGTGGCGAGGAAGCTCGTCGTCTCGTCGTTCGCCCACGGGACGGGGTAGCGGACGCTGCCACCCTCACCCTGCAGGACGTCGTAGACCACGAACCGGCCGCCCGGCCGCAGGACGCGGAACGCCTCGGCGTACAGCGCGGGCTTGGCGGGGATGTTCATCGCCACGTGCACCATCAGCGCCCCGTCCATCGCGCCGTCCGGCAGCCCGGTGGCCGTGGCGTCCCCCACCCGGAAGCGCGTGAGGCCGGACAGGCCCGTCCACTCCGAGAGCGCCGTCGCCGCCTCGCAGAACTCCGGCGTGAGGTCGATGCCGGTGACCGTGCAGCCGGCCACCTCGGCCAGGGTGCGCGCGGGACCGCCCAGCCCGCTGCCCAGGTCCAGCACATGGGAACGGTCCGTGAGGGCGAGGGCGTCGATGATCTCCATCGTCGCCGCCCGGCCGCGGATGTGGAACTCGTCGACCGCGGTCAGGTCGGCCGGCCGCAGCGCCGCGCGGTCCATGCCGGCCGCGTCGAGTGCGGAGGCGATCGCCGTCACCAGCCCGCCGGCGCCGGTGTAGAACCTCGACACCTCGTCCATGGGGCGCATCGTGCCACGCGGGCGGAGCGACGGCACCTCGCGCGTCCCGTGCCGGGCGCGGCCGACGGAGCCCCCGGCGAGCAGGTACGCTGCCCCGCATGGCGAGATACGACTACCGATGCGAGAAGGACGGCGTGTTCGAGCTGACCATGCCGCTCGGCACCCAGCCCTCCAGCGCCCTCTGCCCGGAGTGCGGCGGGGACGCGCCCCGCGTCTTCTCCGCGCCCCTCACGGCGCCCCCCGGACTCGACAAGAGCGGCCCGGGCGGCATGACGCCCATCCCGCGCCCGCCGGGCCGCTAGCCCCGGGGTCGGGTACTGGCATCCCCTTGCCGAGGGTGCCAGGTCCCTTCTGGCCTACGAAAGACCCAGAACCTCCGCCAGCCGTTCAGCGAACGACTGTCCCTCGCCGAGGCGCCTTCCGGGGCTGGTCTACGATCCGGCGCATGGCAGAGATCACGCGACAGCGACAGGGCGAGATCGTGAGGACTCTCCTCATGATCCTTTCCGCGCATCCTGATGGGCTCCAGGCGAAGGATGCAATCGCTCAGGTGGAGGAAAGGCTAGAACTCTCCGCCTTCGAGAAGGCCACCTACCCCGGGACTGACGTTGTGCGGTTCCCGAAGATTCTGCGCTTCTCCACCATTGGTCCGGTGAAAGCCGGTTGGATGCAGAAGAAGAGCGGTGTTTGGACGATTACCGACGAGGGGCGTGCAGCGCTTCGAGAGATATCCGATCCCGAACTGCTGTTTCGGACCGCATCCCAGCTGTACCGGGAATGGAAGGCCAACCAGCCGGAGGACGCAGTTGCAGTAGGTCCGGAGCTAGCTGACGGTGACGAGTCGGTGGCCGGTCCACTAGCGGCGGCCGACCTGGAAGAAGCTGAGGAGGCCGCACGCCAGTCGATCATTGACTACCTGGCAACGATGAATCCCTACCGTTTCCAGGACCTCGTTGGGAAGCTCCTTGAGGCGATGGGTTACCACGTGGTCTGGATCGCCCCGAAGGGCCGGGACGGGGGCCTCGACCTTGTAGCGCAAGGTGATCCGCTCGGGGTCGAGGGACCAAGAATCAAGGGACAGGTCAAGCGCAGGCCTGACTCCAAGACGACCGAGGACGAGGTCCGCGCCTTCCTCTCACTGGTCGAGGCGAATGACGTCGGCGTCTACGTGTCATTAGGAGGGTTCACCAACGATGCCGCGGCGCTCAGCCGTCGCAGTTCCCGCCGCATCACGCTGATCGACGCAGACGGGCTCATCAGGCTATGGACCCAGCACTACGGCAAAGTCGACGAGGAAGGCCGGCAGCTCCTTCCGATCCGCGTCGTGCACTTCCTGGACGCAGCAGCGGTCAATCCGTAGGCGTCGAATCGCAGGCGTGAAGCGCCTCAGAACCAGCCGCGCGTCCATGCGTCCTTCGGCCCGGCCGAGCTTGGGGCGGTACCGCACCGGGCACACGCGGGCACGCCAGGTTGCACGCCCCCGTGACCTCCAGCTGCAGCTCGCGAGGAGGCGGGGGGCCGGTGGCCAGGAATCCATTGGGCACCCACTGCCCGTGGAACCGGATCCGAACCACCCCGCCGCTCCCGCGGCGGCTCCCGGTCAGGCCTCGCCGACCACCGGCTCCAGCACGACGACCGCGGTCGGGCGGGACCTGCGCGCCGCGTAGCCGTCCAGGTCACCGTCGAGCTCCGCCCACCGGGCCCACAGCCGCTCGCGCTCCGCGCCCTCGGCGGCATGCGCGTGCACACGGCGCGGGCCGTCCGGGAGCACGACAGTCGTGTCGGGATGGGCCTGCAGGTTGAGCCACCACGCGGGGTCGGGGTGCATCCACCCGTTCATCGCGAGCGCCGTGAGGTTCGGGCCGTCGTCGAGGTAGGCGATGATCGCCCGCCGCTCACGGCCCGTCCGCCGCCCCGTCGTCGTGATCCGCATCGTGCCCCAGCGACCGGGGCGGGCCCGCCACAGGCCGATGCGGCCGCGGGTCGCCCGGTACACCGCCCGGTGCGCCACCCAGAACAGCCGGATGAACCACCTCGGCGGCAACCGCGTGGACGTCGTCGACATCACCGCACCCCCTCAGCTCGGCTCCCGCATCGCCGCCCCGCCCGCCGGCGAGGCGGTCGGCGCGCGCGAGCACCCACATCACGAGGGCCCACAGCGCGAGCACCACGGCCAGCGGCCCGGCGGGGCCCACCAGGAACAGCAGGTGGACCAGCTCGACGGCGCCCGCCAGCAGCCACAGCCACACCGCGGCCCGTCCGAGGGGCCCGCGGCGGCGCACGCGGCCCGGCGACCCCGCCGCCCACAGCCACAGGCCGATCAGCGACAGCACCACCGCGACCGGCGCGAAGATGAACACCGTGAAGACCGGCTCGCCGGGGCCGTCACCCGGGCCGGTGAGCCACAGCAGCGCGCTCTGGACGCCGGACAGCACCACCAGCACCACCGACACCGCCCACAGCACCACGGCCGTCACGCGCATCGCGCCCTCCCTCCGCCACCAGCATCCGCCCCCGGCGGGCGGGCGTCGTCCGTCGGGACCGCCAGACCGGATGCGGGACGGGCCGGTGCCGCCTCCGGGCCTCGACGAAACGCGCCGCGTGGGGCACGATCGGGGAGCCCTTGCCCGCCCCCGCGCCGTAACGCCCGCGGCCCGTCGCCGATCGGTGAGTACATGAGACTCCTCCGCCTGCTCCCCGTCACCCTCGCGCTGCTCGTGACCACCGCGCCAGCCCGCCTGCTCGGCGCCGCCGGCGGCGGCTCCGGGGGCTTCGGGGGCGGCGGGGGAGGCGGCGGCGGTGGCGGCGGGTACAGCGGCGGCGGGGGCAGCGGCGGCGGCTCCGGTGACGGCGACCCCCGCGTGCTCGTCATCTTCATCGCGGGCGGCGTCGCCTTCGCGGTGTACGGCCACTACAAGCGCCGGACGATCGCCCGCTGGACCGTCGCCGCCGCGAGGGCCGCCGACCGGGCGACGGCCGGCCTGCGCGGGAAGCGCACCGCCGAGGTCGCGGGGAAAGCGCGCGTGGCCGCGGAGGACGACCCCGCCTTCGCGCCGGAGCGCGTCATCCCCGGTGCGGAGACGCTGTTCCGCCGGATCCAGGACGCGTGGACCGGGCGCGACACCGCGGCGCTGTCCTCCATGGTGGGCGAGGACCTCTTGGTGGAGTGGAAGCGGCGCCTCGACGACTTCGCCGCCAAGGGCTGGCACAACGTGGTGCGGGTCAAGGGCGCCGTCGGCGTCGAGTACGTGGGCCTCACCAACCTTGAGGGCACGGGGGACGACCGCGTCGTCGTCCGCGTCTCGGCGACGCTCGACGACTACGTGGTGGACCGCGCCGGAGCGACCGTCAACCACGACGGCTCGGACACGACCGAGACCGGCCTGCGCGAGTACTGGACGCTGGAGCGCTCCGCGGAGCGATGGATCCTGGTATCCATCGAGCAGGACCGGGAGGGCGCCCACAACCTCACCGACCCGGTCGTGGCGGACCCCGCCGACGACCCGGCGATGTCCGACCGCGAACTCACCGGCCTGGCCGTCGAGGATCGCCTGCCCGACGGGTTCACCCTCCCGGAGGTCGCGGACGTCGACTTCGACGGGTCGGCGCTGGCGGCGGCACGCGACATGTCGCTGAGTGACGAGCGGTTCGACCCCGGCGTCATCGAGGCCGCCGCCCGGCGGGCGGTCGCGGCCTGGGCCGCGGCGGTCGACGGCGACGACGACGCCCTGCTGCAGGTCGCGACGCCGGACGCCGCCGCGCACCTGCTGCGCCCGGACGGGGACGACCGCCACCGCCTCGTGGTGCGCGGCCCGCGGGTCGAGGCCATCCGCATCACCGGCCTCGACGCCGCGGCGACCCCCGCGCGCGTGGACGTGGAGGTGCGGCTGCACGGCGTCCGGTTCATCCAGGACCGTGACACCGCCGACGCCTTCGCGGGATCCGACATGCGCCCGTCGCGGTTCACCGAGCGCTGGACGATGACGCTGCAGGACCCGGCGGACGCCACCCCGTGGCGGGTCGCGGCCGCCCTCCCGGTCTCCTGACCGCGACGCGCGGCGCACGGGACTCGCGCGGAGGCGTGACGAGGGGTAAACGTTTCCCCAGGACCCCGCCGGGGCGGCGCACGGTGCGCCTACACTCGGGCGGACCGCCCCACGCGCCGAAGGACCGATCGTGACCACCGCACCCGCAGCCCCCGCAGGGACCTGCGCCTGCACCGAGGAGCGCCCGAAGGCCCGCGCTCCCCTGGCGAACGCGATCGCCGAGGTGCGGGGCGGCGTGATCCGGGTGGTCGTCGCCGTGATCGCGACGGGCCTCGGCTTCCTGGCGCCGCTGGTGGACCTCCCCGGCTGGCCGCTGTTCGTGGTCGCCCTCGTCGCCGGCGGTGCCGGCGCGGTGATGCCGACCATCGAGGCGGCGCGCGACCGCCGGTGAGCGTGGACGCGCTCATGCTGCTCGCCGCGGCGGGCGCCGCGTCCATCGGGGCGTGGCCGGAGGGCGCGATCCTGCTGGTCCTGTTCAGCCTCGGCAGCGTGCTCGAGGAGATCTCCCTCGCCCGCACCGAGGGCGCCGTGCGGTCCCTCATGGACCTCCGCCCGGAGGCGGCGCGCGTGATCGGCGACGACGGGGTGGACCGCGACACGCCCATCGAGGACGTCCTGCCCGGCATGCGGGTGCGGGTCCGGCCGGGTGAGCGCCTGGGCGTGGACGCGCGGGTCGCGGAGGGCGTCGGCTCCGCGGACCTGTCGGCCCTCACCGGCGAGGCCGACCCGGTCCCCCTGGCTCCCGGGGCCGCGGTCCCCGCCGGCGCGATCGTCCTGGAGGCCGCCGTCGAGTGCGTGGTGGAGCGCGCCGCCGACGAGAGCACCCTGGCCCGCATCATCGGGCTGGTCGCCGACGCCCGGGAGCAGCGCAGACCGGCGTGGTCTCCGTGGTCGAGCGCTGGCTCAGCCGCTACGTGCTGGCCGTCCTCGCGGTGACCGCCCTCGCCTGCTCGGCCTCCTGGCGCTGGGCCGGGACTTCCCCGACGCGTTCCTGCAGGCCATGACGCTGCTGGTGGTCATGAGCCCGTGCGCGCTCGCGATCGGTCTGCCGGCGACCACCCTCGCGGGGCTCGCCGCCGCCGCCCGCGCCGGCGTGCTGGTGAAGGGCGCCGACGCCCTCGACCAGCTGGGCACCGCGAACGTGGTGCTGCTCGACAAGACCGGCACCCTCACCGTCGGGACCCCCGAGGTGGTGGGCTGCACGCCGCTGGACGGCGCGACCCGCGAGGAGGTGCTGGCGCTCGCCGCCGCCGCCGAGGCCGGCTCCCTGCACCCCTGGCGGGCGCCGTGGTGCGCGCCGCCGCCAACGCGGGCGTCGCGGTCCCCGACCACGCCGCCCACCGCGCCCTGCCGGGCGCCGGCGTGCGCGCCGAGTCGGCGGGGCGGTCGTGGAGGTGCTCTCGCCGTCGGCCGTCGCCGCCCGCGGCATCGAGGTGCCGCAGGACACGCTGCCGGCCCACGCCACCGCCTGGTGGTGTGCCGCGACGGCGTGCCGGTGGGCGTGCTGGGCGCCGCCGACCAGGTGCGGCCGCAGGCGGGCCCGGCGATCGCCGCCATGCGCGACGCCGGCTGCCGGCCGGTGGTGGTGTCCGGTGACCACCAGGAGGCCGTCCGCTTCGTGTGCGACCGGCTGGGCATCGAGGACGCCCACGCCCACATGTCGCCGGAGGACAAGATCGCGATGGTGCGGGGCCTGCAGGCCGGCGGCGAGCGGGTGATGATGGTCGGCGACGGCATCAACGACGCCCCCGCGCTCGCGGCCGCCGAGGTCGGCATCGCCATGGGCGGGCGGGGTGCCGACCAGGCCCTCGAGGCCGGTGACGTCGTGCTGATGTCCGACCGCATCGAGCGGCTGTCGTTCGGCGTGCAGGTCGCCCGCGCGACCCGGAGGCGCCTGCGGGCGAGCCTACATCATCGGGCTGGGCACCATCTGCATCCTGGTGATCGCGACGCTTGTCGGGTCGCTGCCGCTGCCGCTGGGCGTGCTCGGCCACGAGGGGTCCACGGTCATCGTCACCCTCAACGGCCTGCGCCTGCTGGCCATGCGCCCGCCGAAGGACTGCTTCGGCCCGCGCCTCATGCCCGACGGGCGGCGCGGTGGCCGCGAGGGCGAGCCCGTCGCGAGCTAGTCTCGGCGGCATGGAGGCCGTCGACAGCGTCATCGTCGGACTGCTCGCGCTCGGATGCCTCGCGTCCCTCGCGCTCGCCGTCCCCGTGGCCGGAGGGGCCCTCACCCACCGGCGCGTCACGTCCCTCGCCGTCGCGGCGCTGCTCGCCGCGGGCATGGTGTGGCTGCCGCTCCACGCCCGATCCACGGACACGTACTTCGGCGCCGGTGACGTGAGCCGCTGGGACTTCGCGACCCGCAACGGGCGGGGCGGGCTGGTCGTGGCGGCCGGTGCCGTGGCCGTCGCGGCGCTCGCCGTGGCCGCGGCCGCGGCGCTGAGCGGCCCGCGCAGCGTCTGGCGTCGCGCGGCCATGGGCGCCGGGGCGGGAGGGACCGTCGCCCTGCTGGCCGCCTGGTTCCTGCTGAGCGCCGGCCACTAGGGCCGGGTGCCGCCCTCCACCGGGGCGTCGTGGGGACCGGAGGTGAGGAAGGCGCTCACCGCGGGGGGCACCGGCGGCCTCTCACCGAGCCCGAGATCCTCCACACGGGCCCAGAACGCGGCGTCGTCCATGCCGCCAAGCATGCCGCACGGCCGGGCGGGGGCGCGCCCCCGCCCGGCGCGGGGATCAGTGGCCGGGGGAGACGCAGACCTTCACGGAGCCCTCGGCCCGCGTGGCCATGATCTCGTAGCCCTCCGCCGCGCGCTCCAGCGGGAGGTCGTGGGTGAGCACCGGCGACGGGTCCAGCTTGCCGGAGGCCACCAGCGGCCACAGCTCCGGCAGGTAGGTGCGCACCGGCGCGACGCCGCCGCGGATGGTGAGGTTGCGCAGGAAGCACACGTCCCAGGGCAGCTGGGGCGCGCCGAGGAACACCTCCATACCCACCCACGAGACCGTGCCGCCGGGCTGGACCGTGTTCGCGGCGTGCACCATCGAGTCGGCGCTGGAGATGGCGTCGATGACGACGTCCGGGCCGTACGACGAGGTGAGGTCGCCGAGGAGCTCGGCGAGGTGGTCGGCGTTCGTCTTGGAGTTCACGGTGTGGGTGGCACCCAGGCGGGCGCCCACCGCGAGCCGGTCGTCGTGGTGGCCGGACAGCACGATGTTGCCGGCGCCCAGCAGGCTCGCGGCCTGGCAGGCCAGCAGGCCCACCGCGCCGTCGCCGATCACCAGGGCGGTCTGGCCGGGCTTCACGCCGGACCCCTTGGCGGCGTGGTACGCCGTGGTGAACACGTCCACCAGCGGCAGCAGCACCTTGTCGTCGACGTCCGCGAGCTCGTCCGGCACCTTCACCAGCGTGCCGTCGGCCAGCGGGACGCGCACGAACTGGGACTGGCCGCCCTCGACGTTGCCGCCGAAGCCCCAGAACGCCTGGAACCCGAAGCAGCCGCCCTGCACGCAGGAGGTGGTGAGGCCCTTCCTGCAGTAGTGGCACTCCCCGCAGGACAGCCAGAAGGGCGCCACGATCCGATCACCCGGCTTCACGGTCCTGACCTCGGGGCCGACGGCCTCCACCACGCCCACGAACTCGTGCCCCAGGCGGCAGCCGGCGTCGAAGCCGAACGCGTCGCCATGGTTGTAGATGTGCATGTCGGAGCCGCAGATGCCGGCCTTGGTGACCCGCACGACGGCGTCGGTGGGGTTGACGACGCTGGGATCCGGCACGTCGGTGACGCTGACGTTCTTGGGTGCGTTGAAGACCAGACCACGCATGGGCGCTCCTCACGGAAGACTCGCTGGTGAGTGAATCCGCGTGAGCCTACACTCGGGGTATGCCGCGGGACACCCCGGACGACTACGCCGAGCTCGCCGCCCTGGGCGCCGAGATCCACGGCCTGTTCGACCGCATCGCGCGTCGCGAGGCCGGGCTCACCCTGGTCCAGTACCGGGCCCTCGCCACCCTGGCGCTCGCGCACCCGGACCCGCTGGAGCCACTGGAGGTGGGCCGGGTGATCCAGGTGGGCTCCAACCACATGGCCAAGGTGCTCGACCAGCTGGAGGCGATGGGGTACATCGCCCGACGGATGCACGTCGCGGACCGCCGCCGGCGCCTGCTGGATCTCACCGCCGAGGGGCTCGAGGTGGTGGACCGGGCCGGTCCCCGCATCCGCGACGCCCAGGAGCGGCTCATGGGCGAGGCCTTCACCGCAGGCGAGCGCAGGCAGCTGATCCAGCTCGCCACCCGCCTGCGGCGCACCCTCGCCGAGATCGTCACCCCGGTGGTCCCGCCCCGCCCGGGGCCGTGAACCCGAGGTGACCGCGCGGTGTGCCGGGGGCGGTGCACCCCCGGCACGGACGCGGTTCACCGGTGGCCGGCGGCACCCCGCAACCGCGTGCCGCCGACGCCGGCGGCGATGAGCACGAGGCCCATCAGCACCACCACCAGGGCCCAGCCGGGGCTGCTCCCCGCGACGGGGAGCACGAACACGAGCCAGACCGCCCCGGCCGCCGCGCCGGCGGCCATGAGGTCGGGCATCCCGAGCGCGCCGGCCATGACGACGGCGGCCGCCACCGTCACCGACAGGACCAGGTGCCAGGGCGTGAGGCCGGTGATGTCGCGGTCCATGGCGACGAACCCGAGCACCGAGCCGGCCACGGACAGCAGCGTGGCGACCGCGAGGGCCAGGTCCGCCCGGTCCTGGTGCCCGGCCAGGGCGCCGGCACCGACGGCCACCGCCAGACCGGCGAGGGCGAACTCCAGCCACCGGAACGCGCCGGGGGACGACATCCCGAGGACGGACGCCCCGAAGTTGGCTCCGGCGACCGCGGCGCCGGTCAGGAACGCCCCGGCCGCGTACGGCCGGGGCGCCACGGTGAGCAGCGTGACGCTGACGGCCGCGACCACGGCCGCCGACCCCGTCCCCCAGCCGTCGACCGCGACGTCACCCGAGCCGGCCCATGCCGCCGCCAGCGCGGCGGTGAGCGCGGCGAGCCCGAGCGCGGCGGCCACCTCGAGCTCCCAGCGCGGCCGTCCGCGGGCGGTCATGAGCGCGAACACCGCGAACACCGCCGCGGGGAACACGAACGGGGTGGTGAGCTTGGCGACGTCGGAGAGGTCGCCGAACTGCGTCGCGTAGGCGAGGGCGCCGCCCAGCAGCACCACGACGATGCCGAGGGCCTCGGCGATCCGCCCGGCGCGGGGCCCGCCGGAGGCGGGGGGTGCCGTCGGCCGCGGCAGCAGCCTCGCGAGGTCGGCGGGGGCGATCCGGCCATCGGCCAGCGCCTCCCGCACGTGCGCGAGCAGCTCCTCGCGCGTTTCCGTCCCGGTCCGTTCACGCATCGCGGACACCTCCAATGCGATGTCGCACCCAGTGTCCGCCCCGCATGGCGGGCGCGCATCCGTGGCCGTCCCACGTCGGGCTTCCATCCGTCCGCGGATTCCGTCGGGGGCCTGTGGGAGGCTCCCGGCATGCCCGCGATCACCCACGTCACCCTCGTCGTGCGCGACTACGACGAGGCCATCGCCCACTTCGTCGACGACCTCGGCATGGATCTGGTGGAGGACGTCCACCTCGGCGACGGCAAGCGCTGGGTGGTGGTCGCGCCCCAGGGCGGCCGCGGCGCCGCGCTCCTGCTGGCCGAGGCGGTGTCGGAGGCCCAGCTGGACCGGGTGGGCGACCAGACCGGCGGCCGGGTCTTCCTGTTCCTCGAGACCGACGACTTCCAGCGCGACCACGCCAGGATGACGGCGGCGGGGGTCCACTTCCGGGAGCGGCCCCGCGAGGAGCCGTACGGCACCGTCGCGCAGTTCCTCGACATGTACGGCAACCGCTGGGACCTCATCCAGCGCCACGAGCCCAGGGGGCACTGACATGAGGGTCGTGATCGCCGGCGGCGGCCTGGTGGGACTCACGCTGGCCGGCCTGCTGCACCGCCGCGGCGCCGAGCCGGTGGTCCTGGAGCGCATGGAACCGGGGGACTACGTCCGGCGCGGGTTCATGCTGGGACACCACGCCTACGACGCGCTCGACGAGCTCGGGGTGCTCGCCGACATCCGGGCGCGGGGCCGCGCGATCGCCCCCACCCCGGACGGCGGTTCCGCCGCCATCGCCGTGGAGGTGGGCCGCCTGCTGCACCGCCTCGCCGAGGGTGTCCCCGTGCGGTACCGCCACACCGTGACCGGCCTGCTGCGGGACGCCTCGGGGCGGGTCGCGGGGGTCACCGCCGAGGGACCCGACGGCGCCCAGGAGCTCCACGCCGATCTCGTGGTGGCATGCGACGGGATGCGCTCGCGGGTGCGCGGCATGGCCGGGCTGGCCGCCGAGTTCGCGCCGCTGGCCGAGGCGAAGGTCGAGTGGATGAGCCCGGTGCCCACGGAGGAGGTCTTCTCCATGAAGTACCTCTCCGACGGCGGGCACATCGGCTTCTTCTCGTGGCCCGAGGGATCCTTCGGCTGGCGCAGCATGGACCGGTGCGGCCGGGAGGCCGCGGTCGCGCCCGGCATCGCGGCGTTCACGGAGGCCTGGGCGCGGCTCCTGCCGGAGTCCGCCGACGGGGTTCGCGGGCTCACCTCCACCGACGAGCTGCACTACGGCGAGCAGGAGCTGCTGAGCTGCCCGGAGTGGTGGACGCCCGGCGTGGCGCTCATCGGCGACGCCGCCCACTTCCTGGGGCCGGAGACCGGCGCGAGCGCCGGCATCGGCATCGCGGACGCCCACGCCCTCGCCCAGGCCATCGGCATGTTCCCGGCCGACGCCGACGCCGCGTGCGCGGCGTACACCGCCTGGCGCGCCCCGGCGGTGCGGCCCCTGGAGGCGATGGACCCCTCGCGCCGCCGCCTGCTGGGCACGCCCATCCCCGAGGCACGTCCCGAGGAACGCTGGCCGCCGCCGGCCGAGGGGGCCTGAGCCCGTGGAGCAGCGCATCAGCCTCGTCACCCTCGGGGTCGCCGACCTCGCCCGGGCGCGCGCCTTCTACGAGGGCCTGGGCTGGCGGGCGGCGGACGAGACGCCCGAGGTCGTCTTCTTCCAGACCGGCGGCATGGCGTTCGCCCTGTGGGACCGCGCCCGTCTCGCGGAGGACAGCACCGTGGCCGACGGCGGCGGGTGGGGCGGGGTCACGCTGGCCCACAACGTCCGCTCGCCAGGGGAGGTCGATGCCGTGATCGCCACGGCGCGGGCGGCCGGGGCGGTCATCGGCCGCGAGCCGGCCGCGACGTTCTGGGGTGGCTACTCGGGCGTGTTCATCGACCCGGACGGCCACCCCTGGGAGGTCGCCCACAACCCGTTCTGGCCGCTCGGCGACGACGGCTCGGTGCGGCTGCCCGGCGCGTGAGCGACCGCCCGCGGGTCCTCGCGAGCAGGTGCTTCGCCCCCGCGGTGCGGGCGCGGCTGGCCGAACTGTTCGCCCTGGATGAGAACACGACGGAGGATCCGCTTCCCCGGGAGGAGCTGCTGCGGCGGGCCGCCGGGACGGCGGGGATCATGGTGACCCCGGTGGACCGCGTGGACGCGGAGCTCCTGGACGCGGCGGGGCCCGGGCTGCGGGTCGTGGCGACGCTGTCGGTGGGCCTCGACCACGTCGACCTCGCCGCCGCGCGGGCGCGCGGGGTGACGGTGGGGTACACCCCCGACGTGCTCACCCACGCCACGGCGGAGATGGCGATCGCGCTGATGCTGTCGCTGCTGCGGCGCGTCTCGGAGGGCGACCGCCTCATCCGCGCGGGACGCCCGTGGGCGCTCACCCCCAACTTCATGCTGGGCCGCAGCGCGGCCGGCCTGGTGTTCGGGTGCGTCGGCATGGGGCGCATCGGCCGGGCCGCGGCGGGCATCGCCGCCGCACTCGGCATGGAGGTCCTGCACACCTCGCGGCGCCCCACCGGCGAACCGGGCGAGTGCACCCTCGGCGAGCTGCTGGCGCGCGCCGACGTGGTGAGCCTGCACTGCCCGCTCACCCCGGACACCCGGCACCTCATCGACGCCGCGGCGCTGCGCGCGATGAAGCCGGACGCCGTGCTGGTGAACACCAGCCGCGGCGCCGTCGTCGACGAGGCCGCCCTGGTCGACGCCATCCGCGAGGGCGTCATCGGCGGCGCGGCCCTCGACGTGTTCGAGGACGAGCCGCGCGTGCACCCCGGGCTCCTGGGCCTGGAGAACGTCGTGATGGCGCCGCACCTGGGGTCCGCGACGCTGAGCACCCGCACCGCCATGGGGATGCTCTGCGCCGACGCGCTGGAGGACGTGCTGCTGCGCGGCCGCGCGCCGGCGAACGCCGTCCCCTCCGGCTGACAGGATCCGCCGGACCGCGGCGCCCGCAGCCGCGGCCGGCGAGGAGAGGAGCCACATGCCGGGCACGCTGGAGGACCTGCTGGTCCCGCACGTCCGTGGGACCGTCACGCTGCCGGGGGACGCCCGCTGGGACACGGCCCGCGCGGCCTACAACCTCGCCGTCGACCAGCGCCCGCGGGCCGTGGTGCGCGCGGCGTGCGCCGAGGACGTGCAGGCGGTGATGCGCGCCGCCCGCGAGCTGGGGCTGCGGGTCGCGCCGCAGGGCACCGGGCACGGCTGCGGGCCGATGGCCTCGCTGGAGGACGCGGTGCTGGTGCGCACCGACGACCTGGGCGGCGTCGAGGTCGACCCCGCCGCGCGCAGGGTGCGCGCCGGGGCGGGGGTGCGCTGGGCCGAGGTCGCGGCGGCGCTCGACCCCCACGGCCTGGCCGCGCTCGCCGGCACCTCCGCGACGGTGCGCGTGGCGGGCTACACGCTCGGCGGCGGGATCGGCTTCCTGGGCCGGGCCCACGGGCTCGCGTGCAACGCCGTGCTCGCGGTGGAGCTCGTCACCGCCGACGGCGCCCTGCGGCGCGTGGACGCCGGCACCGACCCGGACCTGTTCTGGGCGCTGCGCGGCGGCGGCGGGAGCTTCGGCGTGGTCACGGCCATCGAGTTCGCCGCGGTGCCGGCGCCCGAGCTGTACGCGGGGGCCCTGTTCTGGGACGCGTCCCGCGCGCCCGAGGTGTTCGCCGCCTGGCGGGAGTGGATCGCCGGCGCGCCGCCGGAGCTCACCTCCACCGCCCGCATCCTCATGTTCCCGCCCATCCCCGACATCCCCGAGCCGTTCCGCGGGCGGGCGTTCGCCAACGTGCAGGGCGCGTTCCTGGGGTCCGAGGCCGACGGCGCCGCGCTGTGGGCGCCCATGCGGGAGCTGGATCCCGAGATCGACACGCTGGCGCCCATGGCGCCGAGCGGCCTGGCGGCCATCAACATGGACCCGCCGGACCCGCTGCCGTACGCCGGCGACGGCGGCCTGCTGACCGGCATGCCCGACGATGCCGTCACCGCGCTGCTGGCGGTGCACGGCCCGGGCACCGGCTCGCCGCTCATCAGCGTCGAGGTGCGGCACCTGGGCGGCGCGCTCGCCGAGGCGCGCGACGGCGCCGGGGCGCTCGCGGCGGTGCCCGCCCCGTTCGCGTGGTTCGCGGTGGGCGCCATCCCGGTGCCGGAGGCGGCGGGCGTGGTGCACGGCACCATCGCCGCGGTGGGGGAGGCCCTGTCCCCATGGGACGCCGGCCGGTCGTACCTCAACTTCGCCGAGACCCCGTGCCACGGCGACCGCCTGTTCGGCGTCGACGTGCACGCGCGGCTGCGGGCCGTCAGGTCGGCGTACGACCCGGACGGGATCCTGCTGGCCAACCACCAGGTGGCGCCCGCCTGAGGGCGGGCGGCCGCGGGGTCAGGCGGTGCGGGGCATCTCCCTGCTGCAGGCCGGGCAGCGCCACACGGGGAACGCCTCGTCCTTGGGGATGGCGCGCCCGGTGGTGATGTCGTGGGAGCGCATGACGCGGGTGGTGGGGTAGGTCCGCACGCCGCAGCGCTCGCAATCGGGCGGCGTGGCCTCGGTCCCCTGTTCGGCATCGGACATGCCGACAACCTGCCACATGCCGGGCATGTTCGCCACCGCCGGGCCCCCCGATGCCGCGTCCGGGCCGCGACCCGCTATCCTCGGCGCAACCCCGGGGCCACATCACGGCCGGACGGGGCACGGGTGCACCAACGCACCCGGTGGAAGAGCGTCCTGGCCCCGGTTGCGATTCGCGGTGGACGATCGACCGTCCAGACCGCGGCCGCCGGCCGCCAAGGAGTGCATCTGAGCACCACCACCTTCGCCGATCTCGGCGTCGCCCCCCGCCTGTGCGCGTCCCTCGCCACGCGCGGATTCGAACACCCCTTCCCCGTCCAGGAGCTCGTGCTGCCGCACGCCCTCGACGGCGCGGACCTGCAGGTCAAGGCCCCCACGGGCTCCGGCAAGACCCTCGCCTTCGGCCTCCCCCTCGTGCAGGGGATCCCCGGCACGCCCGACGGCCCCAGGGCCCTCGTGCTGGCCCCCACCCGTGAGCTCGCGACGCAGATCGCCGCCGAGCTCGGCCCCCTCGCCGCCGCCGGCGGCCTGCGCACCGCCGTCATCGTCGGCGGCGTGGACCTCGTGCGGCAGAGCAAGGGCGCCCGCGGCGCCCAGGTCATCATCGCGACCCCCGGCCGCCTCAACGACCTGCTGCGCCGCCGTCTCATCGACCTGCGCGAGGTCGACCTGCTCGTGCTCGACGAGGCCGACCGGATGCTGGACATGGGCTTCCTGCCCCAGGTCAACGAGGTCGTCGCCAAGCTGCCGCAGGACCGTCAGACGATGCTGTTCTCCGCCACCCTGGGCCCGCAGGTGCGGGACCTGGCGGACCGCCTGACCGAGGACCCGATGCGCCTCGAGGCGCCGGGCGACCCGCGCGACTCGGCCCCCATCGCGGAGCGGCTCGACCAGTCGTTCGTCGCGTGCTCCCACGCGGAGCGCACGGACACGCTCATGGACTTCCTGCGGGGCGAGGAGGACCTGGCCATCGTGTTCTGCCGCACCAAGCGCGGCGCGGCCCGCCTGGCGGAGAAGCTCACCAAGGCCGGGCTGCCGTCGGGGTCGCTGCACGGCGACCTCACCCAGCGGCAGCGCGAGCGGGCCCTGAAGGCCTTCGCGCAGGGGCGCACCCGCGTCCTGACCGCCACCGACGTCGCGAGCCGCGGCATCGACCTGGACGGGCTCGGGCTGGTCGTGAACTTCGACCCGCCGGACGACCACGACACGTACACGCACCGCGTGGGCCGCACCGCCCGCGCCGGCCGCTCCGGCCGGGCCGTCACCCTGGTGACGCCCGACCAGGCCGCGGACGTGGGGCGCATCGCCCAGCGGCTGGGGCTGGACGAGCACTGGGCCAGCACCGGCTACGCCGCCTCGGGTCCCCGCAACGTGTACCGCTCGCGCGGCCGCCGCGGCCCCGCCGCGCGTCCCGCCGCCGCGGCGCGCCCCCGGCCCCCGGCCACGCCGGGCACCAACCGCGTCCGGCGGGGTTCCCGGACCGTCTGAGGGCAAAAAAAAAGGGGGCCGGGCGGATGACCGCCCGGCCCCCTTTGCAGGAACCGCCTGCCTAGATGTTCTGGACGTTCGCCGCCTGCGGGCCCTTGGGGCCGGACTCGGCGTCGAAGCTCACCCGCTGGCCCTCGTCGAGGCTGCGGTAGCCGTCGGCGCGGATCTGGGTGTGGTGGACGAAGAGGTCCTTGCCCCCGTCATCCGGGGTGATGAAGCCGAAACCCTTCTCGGCGGAGAACCACTTCACGGTACCTTCGGGCATGCGTTTCCTCATTGCTCGGCGAGTCGCGGGACCCCGCCAAGCCCTTGGGCCTCCGGTGGTCCACCACTCGCAGTTCTCGCCGGCCCATACGACCGGCAGGGACCACGATAGCGGGCCGAGCCGCTGAACAGGCAAATCCGGGGCGCGTTCCGGTGGTTTCCGCACTCCGCGTCCCGCCTCCGGGACCGGCCGGTCAGCCCGGCGCGTCCGCTGACCCGAGCAGGCGGAGCAGGACCGCGACGTCCGCCGCGGGGTCGGCGGAGCGGCGCAGCCGCGTCACCGGGTCGTGGAGGAACGCCCCCGCCAGCCCGCGGCTCAGACGCTCCAGCCGCGCCCGCACCTCCGGGTCGGCGACACCGCGCAGGGCGCGGTCGAGCTGCTCCTTGCGAAGCCGCTCGACGGCCCCGGCCAGCTCGGTGATCGCCGGCGCGGCCACGCGCCCGGCGAGCCAGTCGCCGAAGGCCGCCACCCCGGCGCTCACGATCCGCTCGGCCGCCGCCGCATCCGCGGACCGCACGCGGTGCCCGCGGGCGACCACCGGCCGCAGGTCGTCGAGGTCGAGCACGCCGGGTCCCGGCACCACCCGCGGCACGCAGAGGTCCAGGCACGCCGGCGGGCCGTCGCCCGCGAGCCGCTGGCGAGCGCCTGCGCCACGCGGGGCTCCGGCGGGGCGCAGGCGACCACCAGGTCCGCGGCCGCGACCGCCGCGAGGGCGTCCGCCCCGCGCGGCGACGTTGCGCCCACCGCGTCGGCGAGCCGTGCGGCCGGGCCGTGCGGGCCGAGCACGGCGGTGCGCCCGCCGGTGGCGGCCGCCAGGCGGCGGGCCACGCCGCGCGCGATGGGATCCACCCCCACGACCACGGCCGATCCGACGTCGGAGCCCGCCCTCGCGAGCCCGAGCTCCACCGCGACCGAGGCCAGCGACGTCCGCCCCCGGCCCAGCCCGGTCCCGGCGCGGGCACGGCCCGCGGTCGCCAGGGCGTCCTGGAACAACCGGTCGAGCACGGGGTCCGTCGCGCCGTGGCTCCGCGCCTGACGCCACGCGTGGCCCACCTGCCCCTGCACCTCGTGCTCCCCGGTCACCAGCGCGTCGAGCCCGGCGGTGACCCGCATGAGGTGGCGCACGGCGTCGCGGCCGCGACGCACCGTGAGCATCGCGGGCGGGATCCCGGCCAGCCGCTCGAGCGCGGCCACCACCCGCGGCGCCGGGTCGTCCGCCGCCGAGGCCCACACCTCGTGGCGGTCGCAGGTGGCCAGCACGACGCACCCGGTGCCCTCGCCGAGCGCCGCGGCGACGTCCCGCGGCCGGGCGCGCGCGGCCACACCGCCCCGGACCGCGACGTCGGCGGTGTGGTGGGCGAGCCCCACCGCCGCGATGCGCCGCGGCGTCCCGGTGCGGTCGTCGGTCATGCCGGTAGTCCATCAGACCCCGCCCCACGGACCGGTCCCGCCGTGCGACCCTACGGGCATGACGACACGCATCGACGATCCCCGCGTGCAGGTGGCGGTGGAACCCCCCAACGTGCCCGGCGCCCCGGGCCACGAGGAGCTGCAGGCGATCGGCAGCGGCGAGGGCCGCCCGCCCATGCCGGAGCTGGCCGCCGCGCCGTGGCTCACGCAGCTGGAGCACACCCACGGCTGCCGGCTGTCCACCGTGGGCCTGCGCGTCTACGCGGCGCACCCGGAGCTGGAGCTCCTGAACCTGCCCACCATGTTCCTGGAGCCCGGCATCAAGCTCATCAAGGAACTCGCGGGCTACGTGCTCGCGGGGGGCACCCTGGAGGAGGGCGACGTCATGCAGATGCGCGACTCGCTGCCCTGCCTGGTGGGCTTCCACCAGGTGGCCGTCGAGGACGGCGACCCGGTGGTGCGGGTGGCGTTCCTCGCCTGAGGGCCACCCCAAACAGGACGCTGTGCGTTACCTGTTTTTGAAATCAGGATTTAGTGGTACGGTATCGACGCGAGGGGGGCCGGCACCGTCCTGGTCCCGGATCGCCGGCCCTCCTCACCACGTTCAGCCCGTGACGCGCAGCGTCCCGCTCGCCGTGGACGCCGCGTCGGGGCGCAGCACCACGGTGTAGGCGCCGGAGCCGAGCCGCGACGAGAGGGCGGCGGGCAGCGTCACGGCGGTCTCCCCGCGCCGCAGCCGCACCCGCAGCCCCCCGATCGCGGTCCCGTCCGCGGCGCGGACGTCGAGGGACGCGCTGCCCGCACGCGGGGAGCGCACCCGGATGACCGGCCGCGAGCCGACGCGGGCGCGGGCCGGGGCGACGCGGACGTCGGCCTTCCCGGCGCGCAGCGCGGTGAGGGCCCGCGACGCGGTGCTGGTCTGGTTGCCCGCGCCGTCGACCGCGCGCACCGCGACCGCGTGGCGGCCGGCGGCCACCGTGACCGGCGCCGACGTGGCGTCCCCGGGCACGCTCGCCACGACGCGGCGGTCCACCAGCACCTCGTAGCGGGCGAGCCCGGAGCCGCCGTCCGACGCGGCGCTCCAGCGCACGGTGACCCGGCCGGCGGCGGCGGTGAGGCCGGGCGCGGGCTGCAGGAGCGAGAACCGGGACGGCGCCAGCGTGTCGATGCGGAGGGTGCGCGCCTCGCTGCGGGTCGCGTTCCCCTCGGCGTCCACCGCCTCGACCGACCAGGTGTGCGTGCCGGCCGCCAGTGGCTGGGCGACGCGCGCCTGCAGGGCGGTGACCCGGTCGGCGACGATCCGGCCGTCGACGGTGACCCGGTAGTAGGCCAGCCCGGAGCCGGCGTCGGAGGACGCCTCCCACCGGAACGTCGGGCGGCGGTCGGCCAGGGCCGTCCCGTCAGCAGGGGCCCCGAGGGCGAAGGCCGCGGGCGCCTCGGTGTCCGCTCCGCGCGGCATGCCGGCCTGCGCCAGCGCGCCGTCGAGGTCGAGCCGGCGGCCCCCGGCCACCAGGCCGGCGAGCGCCGGCATGGGGACCGACCCGTCCAGGATGACCTGGCGGGCCTGCGACGGGGTGAGGGCGGGGGACTGGCCCAGCACCGCGGCGGCGACGCCCGCGACGTGCGGGGTGGCCATGGAGGTCCCCGACATCGTGTCGTAGCCGCCGGGGACGGTGCTGACGATCCACTCGCCGGGCGCGGCGATGTCCACCTGGGTCGCGCTGCGGTTGGAGAACGACGCGAGGCCGCCGGTGTGGGTCATGGCCCCGACCGTGAGCATGGTGGGGCTCGGGCACTTGGCGGGCCAGGTGTCGGCGGCGTCGAGGTTCTGGCCGGTGTTGCCGGCCGCGACGACGACGAGCACGCCCTGGGAGCCGGCCCAGGCGATCGCGTCGCACAGGGCGGGGTCGTAGGTGCTGCCGCCGAAGGACGCGTTGATGACCTTGGCGCCCTTGGCGACCGCGTACTGGATCGCGTAGATCGCGTTGACGTTCCAGCCGCTGCCGTCCGCCCCGATGAACTTGAGCGGCATGATGCGGGCGTTGTCGGCGATGCCGGCGATGCCCACGCCGTTGCCGCGGCGCGCGGCGATCACGCCCGCCACGTGGGTGCCGTGGCGGTCGCCGGTGGGGTCGTCGAACACCGACGCATTGTTGCCGGAGAAGTCCCAGCCGTTGACGTCGTCGACCTTGCCGTCGTGGTCGTCGTCGACGCCGTTGCCGGGGATCTCGCCCGGGTTCGTCCAGATGCGGTCCGCGAGGTCCGGGTGGGTGATCTGCACGCCGGTGTCGACGACGGCGACGGTGACCGGGGCGGGGTCCGAGACCCGCGACCACCCCTCGACGGCGGAGATGTCGGCCCCCGGGACGTCGCCGCCCCAGTAGCCGACGTTCCGCAGGCCCCACTGGTAGCCGTTGTCCACGGGCGCGAACAGCGGGTCGTTGGGGGGTCCGAGGGCCCGCACGCGCGCGGGGAGCTGCACGCGCACGGCCGCCTCGGCGCCGGCGAGATCGGCACGGACCTCGTCGGCGGTCTGGGGCTGGGGGAGGCTGTACGCCCGCCATCCCCCGGGGAGGGTCGTCACGTCCTCGGCGTCGATCGCGGTGGCGATCTCCGCGCGGGCCTCCGGTCCCGCGTCCCCCGCGACCTTCACCAGCACGGTGTCCGAGACCGGGGGCGCAGCCGGTGCAGGGACGGCGAAGACCGCCAGGGACGCGAGGCCGGCGAGTGCGGCGAACCGCGGGTGTCGGCACGATGTCGCGAATCGACGCACATCCCTGATGTCGTCCGGGGGCGCCCGCGGCCGTGTAGGCAAAATCTCTATTTCGCGTAACACGACCCCCGGAATGGGGTAGTGCGGACACCCGGGGGAGGGAGCCCGATGCCCCGTCCGGGGGATGCCGGGGGACACCCCCGACGGCCCCCGTCAGAGCCCCCCTGCGCGAGATCCCCCACGGGATGCGGGATTTCATCCGAACCTGGTGCTAGGTTGCGGAACCAGTGCGTCGCCTAAGACACCACACCAGGGGGTCGTAATGAACAAGACGGAGTTCGTGGGTCGCGTTGCCAAGCGCGCGGACATCCCGAACGCGCAGGCCCAGGCACTCGTGAACGCGGTCCTCGACGAGATCTCCGACGCCCTCAAGGGCCAAGAGGACGTCGCGTTCGCCGGCTTCGGCAAGTTCTCCATCAGCCACCGCGCCGAGCGCGTTGGCGTGAACCCGCAGGACCCGAGCAAGAAGGTGACCATCCCGGCGCGCGTCGTGCCGCGGTTCACCCCGGGTGCCGTGCTCAAGGAGTCCGTGGCGGCCGGCGCCAAGAAGCCCGCCGCGAAGAAGAAGAAGTAGTCCCCACGGCGCCGCCCGGGCGGCGCCGCGCACCGGACGGCGCGCATGACGCGGCCGGCCGGTCCCCGCTCCAGGAGGTGAGCCGGCGGGCGTCCCGCCCGCCCGGCTCCCCCCGGGGCCACCACCCTCGTGTCGACCTCCGCGCACATCGCCCAGTGGGACCCCGCCCGGTCCTTCACGTGGCGTGACGGGGAACGCACCATCCGGTTCGGCCGCGGCGTCGCCGCCGCCGCCCTCGACGCGGTGGAGGGCGACTTCACGCTCCTCACCACGGGGCGGGGCTTCGACGAGGCGCCCGGGCTGGTGCGTGCCGCCGACCAGGTGCACCTGGTCCCGCCCGGCCCGGTCGACGAGCTCGCCCGGGCCCTTCGCGCGCGCGTGCGCGGGGGGACATTGCTGGCGCTGGGGGGCGGCCGGGTCATCGACGTCGCGAAGGCGCTGGCGGCCGCCGACCCGCCGCGGCGGGTGGTGGCGATCCCCACCACGCTCTCCGGCGCGGAGATGACCGCCATCCACCGCATGATCCCCGGGCTGCCGCCGGGCCGGGCCCGGGTGCGCCCCGCGGTGGTGCTCGCCGACCCGCTGGTCATGGCGTCCCCGCCCGCGGAGGCCCTCGCGGCCACGGCGATGAACGCCCTGGGCCACGCCGCGGAGGCGCCGCTCACCGCGCGGGCCAACCCCGTGGCGTCGATGGCCGCGCACCGGGCCGCGGAGCTGCTGGTGGCGGGGCTGGGGGACGACCCCGACCGGGATGCCCTGTCGCTGGGGGCGATCCTGGCCGGCTACGCGATCGGCTCGGCCGGGTACGGCCTGCACCACGTGATGGCGCAGACGCTCGCCCGGCACGCCGGCGTGGGCCACGGCCCCGCGAACGCGGCGATGCTCCCGCACACCCTGCGGGTGCTCGCGCCGGAGGCCGGCGACCGGTGGCCGCCCGGCCTCGACCTGGTCGCCGCCGCCGAGGCGGGGGCCCGCCGGGCGGGCGCGGTGCGGCTGCGGGATCTCGGCGTGACGGAGGACGCCCTGCCGCTCCTCGCGGCGGAGGCGGCCCGGCGCCCGGAGCTCGCGGACACGCCCGGGCCCGATTCCGCCGGTGCGCTGCGCGGCATCTACGCCGACGCGTGGTGAGAAGTCGGGTCCGGCCTACACGCGTCCGGGGCGCCCTGCTATCCTCCCCCTCCGCCGCGCCCCGCGGCACCTTTGTGACACGCATGGCTCACCGGAGTGCCCGTCTTCTCATCCGCCCTCATCACGCGCCGCCACGCCGCCCATCTGCGGGGTGTGGCCTGAGCACGTCCGGGATGTTGGTTGCCTCCTAGGCGGGGACCCGATACGCGGCCGCCGGCCGGGCCGTCCACGCGGATCAACGAAGCGATCCGTGTCGAGTCCGTCCGTCTGATCGACGCGTCCGGCGAGAACGTCGGCGTGGTCCCGATCGCCCGTGCCCAGGAGATCGCCCAGCGGGCGAACCTGGACCTGGTCGAGGTGGCCCCCGACGCGCGCCCGCCGGTCGTCCGGATCATGGACTACGGCAAGTGGCGGTACGAGCAGGAGCAGAAGGCCAAGCAGGCCCGAAAGCACCAGAGCCAGATCGTCATCAAGGAGATCAAGTTCCGGCCGAAGATCGACCCGCACGACTACGCCACCAAGAAGGGGCACGTCGAGCGGTTCCTCAAGCACCGGGACAAGGTCAAGGTCACGATCATGTTCCGTGGCCGTGAGCTCTTGCATCCTGAGCGCGGAGAGGCCATCCTTCTGCGGCTCGCGGATGAGCTCAAGGATCTGGCGATCATCGAGAGCCGACCGAATCTCGATGGCCGCAACATGATCATGATGCTCGCGCCGGTGAAGGAAACCGCCGCGCCCGCGAAGGAATCAGGGGCCGCCTCCGCAGCGCCCGCACGCCAAACGTCTGACGAGTCCTGACATGCCCAAGATGAAGACCAGCCGGGCCGCCTCCAAGCGGTTCCGGGTCACGCGCAAGGGGAAGGTGATGTTCCAGCCCTCCGGTCTGCGCCACAACATGGAGAACATGTCGGGCAAGAAGAAGCGTCAGCAGGACGGCGAGCGCGTCCTGGCGCCGGAGCACGCCCGTACCGCCCTCCGTCTCCTGGGGAAGCGCTGACATGGCTCGCGTGAAGCGTTCCGTCGCGGCCCGCAAGAAGCGCCGCAAGGTCCTTGGCATCGCGAAGGGGTACTGGGGCACCAAGAACTCCAGCTACCGCCGCGCGAAGGAGCAGGTGCAGCGGTCGCTGCGGTACCAGTACCGCGACCGCCGCGTCCGCAAGCGCGAGTTCCGCCGTCTGTGGATCGCCCGCATCAACGCCGCCGCCCGTGAGCAGGGCCTCACGTACGGCGAGTTCATCCACGGCCTCGGCGGCCTCGGCATCGAGCTGAACCGCAAGGTCCTCGCCGACCTCGCCGTCCATGAGCCAGAGGCGTTCGCCGGCCTCTGCGCGCGGGTCCGCGAGGCCCGCGCCGTCGCCGCCTAGGCACCGCGGAGCCGGCTCCGGGCCGGCACTGCGTCCCGTCACATCCGGCCGCAACCCCTGGTTGCGGCTGGTTCGTGCCCTCGAGGCCAAGAAGGTGCGCCGTGAGCGGCGCCTGATGGTCGTGGAGGGCGAGGACCTGCTGGAGGCCGCCCTGGACCGGGGCGTCCGGCCCGCCGCCGTCCTCGTGGACGCCGCGCGCGCCTCCGAGATCGCCGGGCTGCTCGACCGCTTGGGCGACCTGGACGAGCGCTACGCGGTGCCCGCCGACCTCATGGCGCGCAGCGCGACGCTGGCGACCGCCCCGCGCGTGATCGCCGTGCTGCCGCAGCCCGGGCCCGTGGGCTTCCGGGACGTGGCGTGGCCGCCGGTCGCGGGCCTGTGGCTGGGCGGGGTGTCGGACCCCGGCAACGTCGGCACACTCGTGCGGTCCGCCGCGGGCCTGGGTGCGGACTGGGTGGCCCTGGGCCCGGGCTCGGCCGACCCGTTCCACCCGCGCGCCGTCCGCGCCGCGATGGGCGCCACGTTCACGCTGCCGCTGCTGGAGGGCGTGCGCGCCGACGACATCGCCACCCGCGAGGGGTTCGCGGTCGTCGTCGCCGACGCCGCGGAGGGCGTGCCGCCGTGGGACGTGGACCTCGCCGGCCCGCTCGTGGTCGCCCTCGGCGCGGAGCGCACCGGCCACGACGAGGCGCTCGACGCGGTCCTCGCCGGCGGCGGCCTGGAGGTGCGGCGGGTGCGGATCCCGCAGGCGGCCGGCACCGAGTCCCTCAACGTCGCGGCCGCGGGGGCCGTGCTGCTCGCCGAGGCACTCCGGCAGCGGAGCACGCGGAACCCGGACGCGGGTGTCCTGTAGCCTGACGCGTCGGTGACGACGCCGGAGGACATCACCGCGATGCGCGACCGCGCGCTGGCCGACGTGGCCGGCGCGTCGACGCTCGCCGCCCTCGAGGAGGCGCGGGTCGCGCACACCGGCCGCAAGAGCGGCCTCGCGGAGCTCCTGTCCGGCATCGGGCGGCTCGCGCCCGAGCAGCGGGGCCCCATGGGCAAGTCCGCCAACGAGGCCCGCAAGGCGGTCGAGGCGGCCCTGGCGGCCCGCAAGGAGGAGCTGGAGGGCGAGGAGCTCGGCCGGAAGCTCCTGGAGGACCGCACCGACATCACCCTGCCCGGCGACGGCCGTCCGGCCGGGGCCCTGCACCTGCTCACCCAGGTGCGGCTGGAGGTCGAGGAGATCTTCCTGGCGCTGGGCTACCGCATCGCCGACGGGCCCGAGATCGAGGACGAGTACCACAACTTCACGGCGCTGAACGTGCCCGCGGGGCACCCGGCGCGGTCGTCCAGCGACACCTTCTACATCGAGGGCCACCCCCACGCCGCCCTGCGCCCGCAGACCTCCCCGGTGCAGATCCGGGTGATGGAGACCCAGGAACCGCCCGTGTACGTCATCGCGCCCGGCGCGGTGTACCGGCGTGACGACGTGGACGCCACCCACAGCCCCATGTTCCACCAGCTGGAGGGCCTCGCCGTCGACGAGGGCCTGTCGCTGGCGCACCTGAAGGGCACGCTGGTGCACGTCGCCAAGGAGCTGCTGGGCGACGGCATCGAGTACGTCCTGCGGCCGCACTTCTTCCCCTTCACCGAGCCCTCGGTGGAGCTGTACGTGCGGTGGCGCGACCGCCACGGGCGCGACCAGTGGCTGGAGCTCCTGGGCGCCGGGATGGTGGACCCCGACGTGTTCGGCTTCGCCGGCTACGACCCGGAGCGCTGGACCGGCTTCGCGTTCGGCATGGGCCTCGACCGCATCGCCATGGTGCGGCACGGGCTGCCGGACCTGCGCCTGCTGTTCGAGAGCGACCTGCGGTTCCTGGAGCAGTTCTCGTGAAGCTCCCCCTGTCGTGGCTGCGCGACCACGTGGACCCCGGCCTGCCCGCCGCCGAGCTCGCGGAGCGGCTGGCCGACACCGGGACCGCCGTGGAGGGCCTGGAGGAGCGCGTCCCCGAGGCGGACGGCAACCTCGGGAACTTCCGGGTGGGCGCCATCCTGGAGGCCGTCCAGCACCCCAACGCCGACCGGCTGCGCGTCTGCACCGTCGACGTGGGCGAGGACGCCCCGCGCCAGATCGTCTGCGGCGCCCCGAACGCCCGCGCGGGCCTCACCGTCGCGGTCGCGCTCCCGGGCGCCGTGCTCCCCGGGCGCCCGCCGCTCGGCACCGCGAAGCTCCGCGGGGTGGAGAGCTTCGGGATGCTCTGCAGCGACACCGAGCTGGGCCTCGGCTCCGACGGCGGCGGGATCATGGAGCTGCCCGAGGCCGCCCCCGGGACCCCGCTGGCCGAGGTGCTGCCCATCGCCGAGACCGTCCTGGAGCTGGAGATCACCAGCAACCGGCCGGACTGCCTGTCGGTGTTCGGGATGGCCCGCGAGGTGCACGCCGTCACGGGCGCGGAGCTCACGCCGCTCGACCTCACCGAGGCCCCGGAGGAGGGGCCGGGCCGGGTCGAGGACCACGTGTGGCTGCGGGTCGAGGCCCCGGACCTGTGCCCGCGGTACATGGCCCGCGTGCTCACCGACGTCACCGTCGGGCCGTCCCCGGCGTGGCTCGCCGCACGCGTCGAGGCCGCCGGCATGCGGTCCATCAGCAACGTCGTGGACATCACCAACTACGTGATGCTCCTCACCGGCCAGCCGCTGCACGCCTTCGACCTGGACCGCATGGCCGGCCCGGGCGTGGTGGTGCGCCGCGCCACCGAGGGCGAGCCGGTGACCACGCTGGACGGCCAGCGGCGGGTCCTGACGCCGGACATGCTGGTGATCGCCGACGCGGAGCGGCCCGCGGTCATCGCCGGGATCATGGGCGCCGAGGACGTGGAGGTGCACGACGGCACCGTCCGCGTGCTCATGGAGGCCGCCTGCTTCGACGGCCCCAACATCCTCACCACGTCGCTCAACCTGGGGCTGCGGTCGGAGTCCAGCTCCCGGTTCGAGAAGGTCCTGCCGCAGGAGCTCCCCGAGGTGGCGATGACCATCGCCTGCCGGCTCATGACCGAGATCTGCGGCGCCAGGCTGGTGCCGGGAACCCTGGACTCGGCGACGGCATCCTCGGAGCCGGTGACCGTGCGCATGCGGCACGCCCGGGCCACCGCCCTGCTGGGCATGGAGGTCCCCGCCGACGAGGCGGCCGCCACGCTGCGGCGGCTGGGCTTCGCGGTGACCGAGCACGCCGACGCCGTGGACGCCGTGGTGCCGTACTGGCGCCGCAAGGACGTGAGCCGCGAGGCCGACCTCATCGAGGAGGTCGGGCGCATCCACGGGTACCAGCACGTCCCGGAGCTCCTGCCCCGCCTGGTGGGCGACGGGCGCCGGACCGCCGCGCAGAAGCTGGTGGTGCGGCTGAGCCGCCTGGCCGCCGACCTGGGCCTGAGCGAGGCGGTCACCTACCGGTTCGTGCCGCCCGACGACGCGGACCGCCTGCAGATGGCCGACGACGACCCGCGCCGCGACGTGGTGCGCCTGGACCACCCCATCTCCGAGGAGATGGCGGTGATGCGGCGGTCGATGCTGCCCGGCCTGCTGCGGGCCGCCTCCCGCAACCAGCGGCACCAGCGGCCCAGCGGCGGCCTGTTCGAGGTGGGACGCACCTACGCCCCCCGGGAGGACGGCCTGGCGGACGAGCGCGAGTTCCTCGCCGCCCTGGCGTTCGGCACCCCCGGCAAGGACCACTGGCGCACCCCGGCGCCGGCCGTGGACATCCACGGCGCGACGGGTCTCGCCGCCACGCTGTGCGCCGCCGCCGGCGTGCGGCCCGAGCAGGCGCCCAACGCCGCCCCGTACTTCCACCCCGTGCGGCAGACGCGGCTGGTCAGCGGTGAGCACGTCGTCGGCTGGGTGGGGGAGATCCACCCGCGGGTGCTCAGGAACTTCGACGTCACCGGTCCCGCCGCCGCGGTGGTGCTGGACCTCGCCGCCCTGCTGGCGGCCGCGCCCACCGAGCCGCGGCAGTTCGAGGACCTGCTGACCGTGCCGGCGTCCCCCCGCGACCTGGCGGTCGTGGTGGCCGACGACGTGACCGCCGCCGAGCTGGTGCGGACCGCGCGGGACGCCGGCGGCGCGCTGGTGCGCGACGTGCGGGTGTTCGACCGGTACGCGGGCGCCCAGGTGGGGGAGGGCCGGGTGAGCCTCGCGCTGCGGCTCACGATCGCCGAGCCCGGCCGCACCCTCACCGACGAGGAGATCACCGGCGCGGTCGACGCCGTCCGCGCCGCGCTGGGCGAGCGCCACGGCGCGGAGCTGCGCGGATGAGCGCCGTCGTCCACGTCCTGGGTGCCGCGGGCTACGCCGGCTCCCAGCTGGCCGCCTTCGTCGACGCCCACCCGTACTTCACGCTCGGCACCGTGACGGCCCGCGGCGACGCCGGCCGGCGGATCGTGGACATCCACCCGCAGTACCGGGTCACGAAGGTGCTCACCGAGCCGGACCCCGCGGCCGTCGCTCCCGGCGACTTCGCCGCGGTGTGCTACCCGCACGCCGAGGCCGCGAAGCTGGTGTCGGAGCTCGTGGACCGCGGCGCCCGGGTCGTCGACGTGTCCGCCGACCACCGCCTGCGGGACGCCGCCCTGTACCCCGAGTGGTACGGGTTCGAGCACCCCCGGCCCGACCTGCTCGCCGAGGCCGTGTACGGGCTGCCCGAGCGGTACCGCGACGCCATCCGCACCGCGCGCGTGGTGGCGAACCCGGGCTGCTACCCGGAGGCGAGCATCCTGGCGCTCCTGCCCCTGGCCGGGCGGCTGTCGGACGTGGTGATCGACGCCAAGAGCGGCGTGAGCGGCGCCGGCCGCACCGCCACCGAGGCCGTGCACTTCTGCACCGTCACCGAGAGCGTGTCGGCCTACAAGGTGCTGAGCCACCGGCACACCCCCGAGATCTCACAGGAGCTCGGCACCGACGTCATCTTCACGCCGCACCTGGTGCCCGTGGACCGGGGGCTGCTGTCCACCTGCTACGCCCGGCTCACCGGGGACGCCCCGTCCACCCAGGCCGGGCTCATGGACCTGTACCGGGAGTTCTACGACGGGCACCCGTTCGTGGAGGTCGTGGACGCCCCGCCCGGGATGCGGGCCGTGCAGCGCACCAACTTCGCGCAGGTGCACCCGGTGCTGGACGCCGCCCGCGGGCGGGTCATCGCGTTCGGCGTGATCGACAACCTCGGCAAGGGCGCCGCCGGCCAGGCGCTGCAGAACCTCAACCTCATGGCCGGGCGCCCGGAGACGGAGGGGCTGTGAGCGACTTCCCGCCCATCGAGCGGTCCGACTGGCTCGGCGCCCCCGACGGCCTGGCACCGGTCCCGGGCGGGTCGGTGACCACGCCGGGCGGGTTCACCGCCGGCGCCACCTCCTGCGGCCTCAAGCCGTCCGGCGCCCTGGACCTGGGCATCCTGCGCAGCGTCCGGCCGGTCGCCTCCTGGATGGTCGACACCACCAACGCGCTGCCGTCGGCCCCGGTGCGCCTCAACCGCACCCGGGACCGGTCTGCCCTGCACGCCGTGGTCGTGAACGCCGGCACGGCGAACGCCGCCACCGGCTCCCCCGGCCTGGACGACGCCCGGCAGATGGCCGAGCGGGCGGCCCGCGGGCTGGAGCTCGACCCCGCGCACGTGGCGGTGTGCAGCACCGGGACCATCGGGGAGCGCGTGGACCTGGGCAAGGTCCTGCCCGCGATCGACACGGCCTGCGCGGCCCAGGACGCCGGCAACGGCGGCGAGTTCAACCGCGCGATCTGCACGACCGACCGGGCGCCCAAGGGCGGCGCGTTCCGCCTGGAGCTGCCGGGCGGGGACGTGCACATCGGCATGGCCGCGAAGGGCGCCGGCATGATCCGGCCCACCATGGCCACGATGCTGGCCTACCTCACCACCGACGCCTCGCTGCTGCCCGAGGACATCCGGGCCGTCACGCGCCGGGCCGCGGAGGAGAGCTTCAACCGCATCAGCGTCGACGGCCAGATGAGCCCGTCGGACACGCTCCTGGTGATCGCCAACGGCCAGGGCGACCCGCTGCGCGGCCGTGACCTGCAGCGCTTCTCGGACGCGGTCGTGGCGGTGTGCCGGTGGGCGGCGATCCAGATGGTCAAGGACGGGGAGGGCGCCGAGCACGCCGTGCGGGTCGTCGTGACCGGTGCGCGCGACGCGGCCGAGGCCGAGCGCGTCGCCCGCGCCATCGGCGAGTCCCCGCTGGTGAAGTGCGCGATCTTCGGCCGGGACCCCAACTGGGGGCGCATCTCGCAGGCGGTGGGGCAGGCCCTGTCGCGCACGCCCGGCGTGCCGGCGGACCTTGGCGTGACCCTCGACGGCCTGGCGCTGTCGGACCCCGGGGCGCCCCAGGTGATGGCGCGCGCCGAGTACGACGTCGAGGTCTCGCTGGGCCGCGGCAGCGGTTCGTACGCCCTGTGGGCGTCCGACCTGACGCACGCCTACGTCACGCTGAACGCCGAATACCGGACCTGAGCGGATCCCCCGGGTGCACCCGCCGCGCCCGGCTGCCGATAGGGAGGGTGACCCCGTCACCGACCTCCGGCGGATCCGTTGTCACTCCTCCCCCAGATCGCCGCGCTCCTGAGCCGTGTCCTGGCCCGCCGTCCCATCGCCGAGTCGCCGGATGACGACCTGGTGGGGGACGCCGCGGTGCTCGACCGGGCGGATGTCGCGGCGCTGCGCGCACCGCACACCGAACCAATCTGAAACACCTGTGAGGAGGGATGCGCTCCCCTCCTCACAAAAGGTGTAGTCCATCGTCGGGCGGCGCTGGTAGCGTGGCCCCGTGAGTGTGCGAGGACGCAATCCCCGACGCCGTCTGAGACCGCTCCCGGTGGCCGCCGCGGCGCTGCTGACGGCCGCCGCCGGAGCCGTCGCGGTGCTGCCGCAGCAGACCGGGCTGCTCAACCTGGGGAGCCCGGGGGCGGGCGTCTCGCGCATCTCGGGGGCCGCCCCCGGTGACCGCGTGGGGGAGGCCGCCGCGAGCGTCGGCGACATCGACGGCGACGGGGCCCGCGACCTGCTGATCGGCGCCTGGCAGGCCAACCCGTTCGGGCGCGCCCGGGCCGGCTCGGCCTACCTGGCCTTCGGGCCGTTCCGCCCCGGCGGCATCGACCTGTCCGGCACCCAGAGCGTCGTGCGGATCGACGGCGCGGCGCCCGGCGACTTCACCGGCGTGTCGGTGGCGTCCGCCGGCGACGTCAACGGCGACGGCAAGACCGACATCGTGATCGGCGCGTACCAGGCCGACGGCGTGAACCGCGTGAACGCCGGCGCCGCGTACATCGTCTTCGGCGGCAGCGCCCGCACGCCCCTCGACCTGGCCTCGCTGGGCACCCGCGGCATCCGCATCGACGGGGCAGTCGCCGGCGACCTGCTGGGCTCCGCCGTGGCCGGCGTGGGGGACATGAACGGCGACGGCTTCGCCGACGTGGTGCTGGGCGCCCCGGCGGCGGACAACAACGGCCGGGTGGACTCCGGGTCGGCGTACGTGGTGTTCGGGTCGGCGTCGCCCGCGCCGGTCGACCTGGCGGCGCCGCCGCCGGGCCGCGTGATGCGCATCGACGGCGCGGCGGGCGGCGACAACCTGGGCAGCCGGATCGCCGCGGGCGGCGATGTGAACGGCGACACACGCCCCGACGTCCTGGTCTCGGCCCCGCTCTTCGACCCCGGCGGGCTCGCCGGGGGCCGCGTCGACGCGGGGGCCGCCTACGTGGTCTTCGGCGGCGGCGCGTCCACCACGCTCGACCTGGGCGGCCCGGAGGCCGGCACGCGCGCCGCGCGCATCGACGGCGCTGCCGCGGGCGACCAGCTCGGCATCTCGGTGGGCGCCGTCGCCGACAGCGACGGCGACGGGCGCAGCGAGATGCTCATCGGCGCGCACAAGGCCGACGCGCCGGGCCGCATCGACAGCGGCGCCGTGTTCTTCGTGCGCGGCTCCGCCGACACCCGCACGGTCGACCTGTCCGACCTGGGGACCCGCTCCGTGCGGGTGGACGGGGCGCTGGGCGGCGACCAGCTGGGCGTGTCGGTGGCGTCGGTGGGGGACCTCACCGGCGACGGACGCGGCGACATCCTGGTGGGCGCCAACGGCGTGGACGCGCCCGGCATCTCGAACGTGGGCGCCGCGTACCTCATCACCGCGCTGCCCACTGCGGGCCGGCTCAACCTCGCCCAGCCCGACGGCGCGGCCATCGCGATCCGCGGCGGCGCGGCGGGCGACCAGTCCGGCTCCTGGGTGGCGGGCACCGGGGACCTCACCGGCGACGGCCGGCCCGACGCGCTGGTGGGCACCAAGTACGCCGACCCGCAGGGCCGCACGGACGCCGGCACCCAGGACGTGATCCTCGGGTACGGCACCACGCAGGTGAACTACACCTCCAGCGCGATCTCGGCCCGGGTCGGCTCGGCGCTCACCCCGCTGGGCCCCGGCACCGTGCGGCGCACCGGTGCGGCCGCGTTCAGCGTGACCCCCGCCCTGCCGGCGGGCCTCTCCATCGACCCGTCGAACGGCGTCATCTCCGGCACCCCGCTCATCGCCACCCCCCGGCGCACCTACACGGTGACGATGGTGGACCTCGCCGGGGCCGACAGCGACGAGGTCACCCTCGACGTGCAGGGCTCCGGCGCGGCCGGCGGCAACGCCAACCTGCGCCGTGTCACCGCGACCGCCTTCCGGACCGCGTGCGTCCGCTCCGCGCGGCCGGGGGCGCCGTGCCGCATCCGGGTCACCTTCCGGGCCCAGAGCCGGGTCACCGTGCGCGTGGAGATCACCCGGCGGGGGTCCCGGAAGGTGATCGCCTCCAAGACCTACCGGGCGCGCGCCGGGCGGAACACGTTCCTGCTGCCCGCCCGCGTGGGCCGGGTGGCGCTGGGCACCGGCCGGTACGACGTGCGGCTCCGCGGCGTCGGCGCGACCCTGGTGGTGCGCCCGGCGCTGGGCCGGGTGTCCGTGGCGCTGCGCCCCCGGTAGCCGCGCCGGGGCCGGGCGTGGAGGGTTCGCCCCGCGTCCACTAGGGTGCCCTGTTTGATGGGCACGAACACCGAGGGCACACCGAGCTTCGCGGACCGGCGGGAGGGCCTGGAGGCCCGCGTCGCCGTCCTGCTGGAGGCGCTCCCGTACATCCGGGACTTCGCCGGCCACACGATCGTCGTCAAGTACGGCGGGGCCGCGATGATCACCCCCGAGCTCAAGGCCTCCTTCGCGCGCGACATCGCGCTGCTGAAGCTGGTGGGCATGAACCCGGTGGTGGTCCACGGCGGCGGGCCGGACATCTCCCGGTACTCCGACCTGCTGGGCCTGGAGGTGCGGTTCGTGGAGGGGCTGCGGGTGACCGACGCCCCCACCATGGAGCTCGCCAAGATGGTGCTGGTGGGGAAGATCAACAAGGAGATCGTCGCCCAGCTGCACGTCGCCGGCGTCCCGGCGGTGGGGCTGGCGGGCGATGACGGCAACCTCATCCGGGCGTCCAAGCAGACGCCCAACGGCCACGACATCGGCTTCGTGGGCCGGGTCGAGGCGATCAACCCCGCCGTGCTCCAGCACCTGTCGGACTTCGTGCCGGTGGTGGCCTCCGTGGGGGTGGACGCCGCGGGGCAGAGCTACAACCTCAACGCCGACACGGTGGCGGGGAGCCTGGCCGGGGCCCTGCGCGCCCGGAAGGTGCTGTTCCTCACCGACGTGGAGGGGCTCTACCGCGACCCGAAGGACCCGTCCTCCCTCATCAGCGAGTGCACGCTGCTGGAGCTGGAGGAGATGATCGCCCAGGGCATCATCACCGGGGGCATGCTGCCCAAGCTCGCCGGGGTGCGCGACGCGCTGGCCCACGGCGTGGAGGCGGCGCAGATCGTGGACGGCCGGGTGCCGCACTCGGTGCTCATGGAGCTGTTCACCGAGGCCGGCATCGGAACGAAGATCACCGCATGATCGACGAACGGATCATCGAGCGCGAGCAGAAGGCGCTCATGTCGAACTACAAGCGCCAGCCCGTGCAGTTCGTGCGGGGCGAGGGCGCCGGCCTGTTCGACCCGGACGGCCGCCGGTACATCGACTGCGTGGCCGGCATCTCGACGATGAACGTGGGGCACAGCCACCCCGCGGTGGTGGCCGCCGTCCAGGAGCAGGCCGCCCGGCTCATCCACGTCTCGAACCTCTACTACACCGAGCCGATGATCGCGCTCGCGGAGTGGATCCGGGACAACTCGATGGGCGGCCGGGTGTTCTTCTGCAACTCCGGCACCGAGGCCGTCGAGGCCGCCCTCAAGCTGTGCCGCAAGCACGGCCAGGGCCGGCCGGAGGTGGTCGCCCTCATCGACAGCTTCCACGGCCGCACCTACGGGGCCCTCACCCTCACCGGCCAGCCCGGCAAGCAGGACGCCTTCCGGCCGCTGCTGCCCGGCGTGGTGCACGTGGACCGCCAGGACATGGAGGGCCTGCAGGCCGCCGTGGGGCCGCAGACCGCCGCCGTCTTCATGGAGATCATCCAGGGCGAGAGCGGCGTGCACCCCACCCCGCCGGAGATGCTGCGCCTCGCCCGCGAGCTGTGCGACCGTCACGGCGCGCTGCTGGTCTTCGACGAGATCCAGACCGGCCTGGCGCGCACCGGGCCCACGTTCGCCTACCAGGACCTCGGCATCGAACCGGACGTCATGACGCTCGCCAAGAGCCTCGGCGGCGGCGTCCCCATCGGCGCCATCACCGCGCGGCCGGGGATCGACGCGACGTTCCAGCCCGGGGACCACGGCTCCACGTTCGCCGCCGGCCCGCTGGCGTGCGCCGCCGGCCTCGCGTCCACCGCCGTGCTCGGGGACCCCGCCCTGCAGGCGCATGTGCGCGAGGAGGGCGCCCGCTTCCTGGAGGGGCTGCAGGGGCTCGTGCGCGACGGCCTCGCCACCGAGGCGCGCGGCAGGGGGCTCATGTGCGGTCTCGACCTGCCGCAGGCGCGGTCCGCGGACCTGGTGTCGGCGATGCTCGCCCGCGGGATCCTGGTGAACGCCACCGGCCCCCGGACGGTCCGCTTCCTGCCGCCGCTGGTGATCGGCCGTGAGGACCTGGACGCGGTCCTCGCCGCGCTGCGCGAGACCATCCCGCAACTTACGGCGTAAAGGCACGGCCAAGGATCCCTCCGGCGGGGTGTCGGTCCGGCCGGAGACCGTGGGATGCTGGGCCCGTGAACCGCCCCGGGGTAGGGCTGTCCCCACCATCGATTGGGCGGAGGGCGGGATCGGCCGCGGGCGGGTGACGCGGGATCGTTGACGGCGACCGAGCCGCCCCGCGCGGCGGACGAAGGAGTCGAGATGGCGGAGGGATCCATGGGGGGAGGGACGACGGCGTCCACCCGGGGCACGGGCGTCGCGGCGCGCATCAAGGACGCGTACCGCGTGTACGGCGAGGGCGACGCGGAGGTCCGCGCGCTCAACGGCGTGTCGCACAGCTTCCCGGCGGGGCGGTTCACGGCGATCATGGGGCCGTCCGGGTCGGGCAAGTCGACGCTCATGCAGTGCATGGCGGGGCTCGACCGGCTCACCTCCGGCAGCACGTGGATCGGTGACATCGAGCTCACCGGGCTCTCCGAGAAGGAGCTCACCCGGGTGCGGCGCGACCGCGTGGGCTTCATCTTCCAGGCGTTCAACCTGGTGCCCACCCTCACCGCGCTGGAGAACATCCGGCTGCCGCTGGACATCGCCGGGCGTGACCCCGACGAGGGGTGGATGGACCAGGTCATCTCCGCCCTGAACCTGGGCGACCGCCTGCGCCACCGGCCCAGCGAGCTCTCCGGCGGCCAGCAGCAGCGTGTCGCCGCCGCCCGGGCCCTGGTGTCCCGCCCCGACATCGTCTTCGCCGACGAGCCCACGGGGCAGCTGGACTCCCACTCCTCCGCCGAGCTCCTGGACTTCATGCGCCGTGCCGCGGACGACTACGGCCAGACCATCGTGATCGTCACGCACGACCCCGGCGCGGCGTCCCGCGCGGACACGGTGCTGTTCCTCGCCGACGGCCGCATCGTGGACGAGATGACCGAGCCCACGCCGGAGTCGATCCTGGACCGCATGAAGGTGCTCGGGGCGGGGCCGCGCACATGACCTGGAAGCTCGCGTTCCGGAACCTGACGGGCAGCAAGCTCCGCGTCGCCCTCACGTCGATCGCGATCTTCCTGGGGGTCACGTTCGTCGTCGCCTCCTTCGTGCTGGGCGACACCATCAACCGGGCGTTCGACGACGTCCTGTCGACCGCGAACCAGAACGTGTCGGTGCGCGTGCAGGGCGTGAAGACCGTGTCCGACCTCGACCGGCAGCCGGTGCCGGCGTCGCTGCTGCCCGCGATCCGGGCGGTCGACGGGGTCGCCTCGGCGGACGGCACCACGGCCGGCTCGGCCCAGATCATCGGCAAGGACGGCAAGCCCGCGGGGCTGCAGGGCCCGCCGGCGCTCGGGTTCGGGTGGACCGACAACGCCGAGCTGAACCCGCTGAAGGTGCTGGAGGGGCGCGCCCCCACCGGTCCCGACGACGTGGTGATCGACAAGAACACCTTCGACGGCGAGGACTTCGCCCTCGGCGACCGCATCCGGATCATCACCGACTCCGGCAGCAACGAGTACACGCTGGTGGGCGTCGTCGGCTTCGGCGACACCAACAACCTCGCCGGGGCGACGATCGCCTCGTTCGCACCCGCGACGGCCGCGAGGGCGTTCGACTCCGAGGACCGGTTCGTCACCGTCGACGTGGCGGCCGCGCCCGGCGTCTCCGACGCGCAGCTCGCCGAGCGAGTGCAGGCGGTGCTGCCCAGGGGCTACGAGGCCATCACCGGGCAGGCCGCCACCGAGCAGGACAGCAAGCAGTTCAAGCAGATCGTCGACATCCTGCGGAACGTGCTGCTGGCCTTCGCGGTGATCGTGCTGTTCGTCGGCAGCTTCATCATCTTCAACGCGTTCAAGATCACGGTGGCCCAGCGCACCCGGCAGGTGGGGCTGCTGCGCGCCGTCGGCGCCTCCGGGGGCCAGGTGGTGCGCTCGGTGATGCTGGAGGCGTTCATCACGGGGCTGGCGGCGTCGGTGGCCGGCGTGATCGCCGGCATCGCCGGCGGATGGGCGCTGCGTGAGGTGTTCAACGCCATCGGGGCGTCGATCCCCCAGAACAGCCTGGTGGTCCAGTCGCGGTCGCTCATCGTCGGGCTCATCGTGGGCCTGGTGGTGACGCTGGCGGCGGCCTTCGGGCCGGCGTGGCGCGCGAGCCGCGTGCCGCCCGTGGCCGCGCTGCGGGAGCAGGAGGTGCACAGCTCCCGCCGCATCCGCCTGATCCTCTCCGTGCTGCTCACCGTGGGCGGCGTGGGCCTGGTGCTGCTGGGCATGCTGGGCCCGTCCGGCGGGCTCGCGCAGCGGTTCAGCCTCATCGGGCTCGGCGCGATGCTGCTGTTCATCGGCGCCGCGATGCTCACCCAGTACGTCGCCCGGCCCCTGGCCCGGGTGATCGGGGCGCCCATGACGCGCCTGGGCCTGGCCGGCAAGCTGGGGCAGGGGAACGCCATGCGCAACCCGTCCCGCACCGCGCAGACGGCCGCCGCGCTCACCATCGGCGTGGCCCTGGTGACCTGCGGCTCCGTGTTCGCCGCGTCGATCCACGAGACGTTCATCGGGACCCTGGACAAGCGCGTGAGGGCGGACGTGCTCGTCTTCACCTCCAACGGCCAGCCGTTCAGCCCCGTGGCGGCCGAGCGCCTGGCGGGCAGCCCCCAGCTGTCCGGCGTGACCGCCTGGCGCGACGGGCAGTTCAAGGACGCCGGCGGCGACGTCCAGAACGTCTCCGGCGTGGACCCGCGGCAGCTGCTGCGGGTGTACGACCCGGGCGTGGAGTCCGGCGCCATCGAGGACCTGGCGTCCCCCGGCACGGTGGCCGTGCACGAGGACTACGCCAAGGAGCACGACCTGTCGGTGGGCTCCGAGCTGCCGGCCCTCTTCGCGAAGTCCGGGCAGCAGCGCATGCGTGTGGTCGCGATCTACCGCGACAACACGTTCTCGGACTTCTTCACGTCGCTGGAGGAGTACGAGCGGAACTTCACGGGCCGTCAGGACTCGGTCCTGCTCGCCACCGGCGACACCGGCGTGAGCCCCGACGCGGCGAAGGCCGCCGCGCGGGCGCAGCTCACCCAGTTCCCGAACCTCGAGATCTACACGAAGGCCGAGTACAAGAACTTCGTGGGGGACCAGATCAACGGGGTCCTCTACATCTTCTACGGGCTGCTGGCGCTGTCGATCCTCATCGCGGTGTTCGGCATCGTCCTCACCCTGGCGCTCTCGGTGTTCGAGCGCACCAGGGAGATCGGCCTGCTGCGCGCGGTGGGGCTCTCCCGCCGCAACGTGCGGGCGATGATCCGCTGGGAGGCGATCATCGTCGCCCTCATCGGGGCGGTCGTGGGCCTGGTGCTCGGCGTGTTCCTCGGCGTCGTGAGCGTGTCGGCGATCCCCGAGTTCAACGCCACCGTGATCCCGTGGGGCTCGATGATCGTGTTCCTGGTGGTCGCCGGCATCTTCGGGGTGATCGCCGCGATCCTCCCGGCCCGCCGCGCGGCCCGGCTCAACATCCTGGCCGCGATCGCGAACGAGTAGCGGCGGCGCGCGCGGGCCCTCCGGGGTCCGCGCGTCCGGCCCGGCGTCAGGCGGCGGCGGCCACCCGGCCGTCGCCGTGCGCGCCGTTCGCGTTCGCGCGGGCGATGCGGAAGTCCATCGTCACGCGCATCCCGCCGCCGGCGGGCTCCACCCGCAGGTCGTCGGCGAGGTTGCGCATGATCACGATGCCGCGGCCCCTGGTGCTGGTGGGCTCCGGCGTGGGCGCCAGCACGTCGATGAAGGAGCGCTCCCCGGGGCGGCCCTGGTCGGTGACGACCAGCGTGGCGCCCGCCTGGGTGATCGCGATGCGCACCTCGACCTCGCCGCCGCCGTCTGCGGGCGAGCCGTGCTCGATGGCGTTGGACACCGCCTCGCTCGCGGCGAGGAGCATGCGGCCGGCGCTGTCGCCGTTCCAGAACTCCCGGTCGATGACCAGGGCCACGGCGCCGCGCACGAACGCCAGCGAGGAGAGGCTCGCGGGGACCCGGAAGGCGGAGACAAGTGCGTCGTTGCTCATCGGTCCTGAGGATGCGCGGTGGGAGGCCACATGCATGGTATCGGCGTCCGGCCCGAACCCTGGAGGGGTTCCGACCAGGACCTTCGTCCGGTTCGCGGGACGGGCCGCACGTCCGGGTGCCCCCACCGTGCCCTAGACTTCCGCCGCCGCAAACCGACCCGGGGACGCCGCCGTGTCCGAACTTCCTCCCGCCCGCGACCGGATGGGGCGCCGCGCATGAGGCGCATGGCGCCGCCCGCGCGCCTGCGGGTGCACCAGGGGGCCTCGAGCCCCGTCTGCCGCGTGGAGCCGGGCCCCGACGGCCTGCGCCTCACCCCGGTGGCCGCCCCCGAGGGCATGACGGTGCTGGAGACCCCGCCCATCGCGCTGCAGGTCGCCGGGCCGTATCCCACGCAGGCCATGCAGCCCACCGCCTCGGGGCGGATCCTGGTGACCTACGGGCCGGGGATGGCCCGCACCGTGCTGGTCCCGGAGCTCGCCCAGGCGTTCGACCGGCGGCCGCCGGGGATGTCCGACGCGCTGGGCGCCGCCGAGGCCAACGCCGCCCTGCTGAAGGCCGACGACGGCTGGCGCGCCGTGGTGCTGCCCTCCATCGGCGACCGTCTCTCCGACCTCGGTGACGGCCCCGTCGCGATCGCCCCCGACGGCCTGCGCATCGCCGTCGCCGACGGCGACGTCGTGCGCGAGGTGGGCATCGCCGACGGGCAGCGGCTGGCGGAGCACCCCGGGCCGGCGGAGGCCCTGGCGTACGCCGGCGACCTGGGCCTGGTGATCGCGCGGAACGGCCGCCTCGGCGACGGGGAGCCGCTGCCGGCCGTGCGGATACTCGCCGGCGCGTCGCAGGCCCCGCTCGCGCTGGCCGTGCACGACGACGGCGCCCTGCGGCTGCACGGGCCGGACGGCCCGGGCGAGGCGTGGACGTCGCCGGTGGGCGCACCCCGCACCGTCGCGCTCAGCGCCGACGGCGGCTGGGCGGCGATCGCCGGGGAGGACGCGTCGGCCGTCGTCCGCGCCGCGGACGGCGCCGTCGCCGCACGCATCTCGGGCGCCACCGCGATCGCGCTGGCGGCCGGTGGGAAGATCGCGATCGGCGGGCCGTGGGGGCTCGCCCTGGCCGGAACCGTGGAGGAACGATGAGCACCCGACCGCTGCAGCCCCCGCCCACCGTGCCGGACGACCCGGGCCCCTGGTCCGGGGTCCTGGAGGTCCTGCAGCGCCGCGGCGGCCTGCCGGGCCGCCGCCGCGCGGAGCCGCCGAACGGCCTCATGATCTCCCCGCCGCCGCGCACGTCGCTGGTGCTGGAGGGGCTGGAGTCCGGTGCCACCGTCGCCGGCGCCGGCCCGGTGCGCGTCGTGACCGGCGCGCGCGAGCCCGCGCTGCGCCTGGCCACCGTTCCCGGCGGCGTCTCCGGAGTGAGCCGCATGGTGCGGCGCAGCTGGGCCGTGCCGGGGCTCGGCGTGACCGCCGAGGAGCGCCCGCAGGAGGACCCCGCCGCCGGCCTGGAGCCCGACGTCTTCATCGACGACCTCGCCGAGGGTGACCTGCCGGCGACCGCGGTGCTGTCGCCCGACGGGGTCTACGCCGCCGTCGGCGTGGTCGAGCCGCCCCGGTACAACGGCCTGGCCATCGTCCGGGTGAGCGACCGGGCCGTGCTGCGGTTCATCCGGTTCGCCCGCTGCGGCGCCTGGTCCGAGGACGGCGGCACGCTGGTCGTGGGCGGCGAGTGGGGCCTGCTGGCGCTCGTGCACCACACGCCGCCGGCCGAGTAGCGCGGCGGGGCGGCCCCGCTGAGGGGTCGCCCCTCCCGGCCGGATCGTCTCGCGCCTGAAGGACCCCGCCGGGTACATCGCAGCGGTCGCGTTGCTGACACCCGTTGAAGGTTCGTGCAACCGGAATCCGAGAACAACGTGCGATCGGTGAGACCGACTAGCACGCTCTGCCTCACATGCGATTTATGAAGCCGCAAACACCAGAAACCGCAATTCATGGGCACAGCGCGGGACTCCGTAACTCTCTGCCCCGAAGGGAAAGATGATCCATCGTACCGCTCCTAAGACCCGAGTCGAAGAGCTACACGAGCTGTCCGAGCGACGGTTGAATTGCTCGTACGCGTCCTGCGCCGGCGTGGACCAGTCCAGAGCGTGACGGGTGACGGAGAGAGGTCCGACGCCGAGCCATCTCGGAACGGAACGCGATGGTGCCGCCGATGTTCAAGAGAGGCCGCGACGTCATCGTGTCAGCGTCGTCATGCTGTTCAGGCGACGTCCGAGAGTGGAACCGCACGCGCGAGTTCATCGCCGACGGGCGAGGGCGCGGACGACGCGGTTGTAGAGGCGGACGCAGACAACAGGGCTGGTGAAGAGCTGCTCGCCTCGAGACAACCTCGGCGCGTCCCTGTGATCAGGTGACCGGACGCGGCGCAGGTCCTGCAGAACTCGCGGGGTCTACGGGGCGTCCCGCGATCGATGCGAGTCGCGATCGAGCGCGGTCGCCCGCCTGCGGCGACGTCGGCACTCGGCCACCTGAGTTCTCTCGAGGGATGCTGCACCATCGAAGGAGGAAGCATACCTGCTCCGGCGACCGTGCTCAAGCGCTGTGATCGCCCGCGACGAAGTCCTGTGGTCGGTGTTCGAGAGTCCGAGCTACGGGCTCACGCCGTGGCACAGATCGGAGATGCTCTGCTCCGCACGAGCTTCGCGTCTGAACATGGCGTAACGATCGTACTCGTGAACTGCGGGCCAACTCCTCCCTCATCGATTATCAGATCGTCACGGGCGCAAACGTCAATGTTCATTCGACAATCGGAACTGAGCCCGAGGCCGACGTACCGTGCAGACGAGATCCGCGATCAGACGGAGGACGAAGAGCTATCACCGGTGGTACCAAGTCAGCCAAGTGCGTTTGAGGAACTCCGCGCGCTGCTGAAAGAAACGTGAGAGCTGCTTTGCGGCCAGGAGCCACCCGGGAACCGTATGAGCGTCGAGCGAAGAGTAGAGACACCCTGGTCAAGGCGCGAGTAGACCGCACGCGGGCAACGGCTCCGCCTTTGGATGAGCCCCCGCGACAGGTTACGGCGTGCAATAGGCCTCGGGGGGGAAGGTCGCGACAGGCGCCACTATTCGGAAGGCGCTTTTCTCAGTGAGCCGTGGTGCTACGCGGCGGCCTCGGCGCACTACCGTCTGGATTTGTTTCTGAAGACCGCAAGTTGGATACCAAGCTGAAGCTCACGCTGGCACATACTTATGGCCGCACGACACATTGCGATGGGTTCCGGTACCGACTTTGGCGATAGGGATTCGGGAGTGGGTGAAGCCAGGTGCCTGGACGACGCGAGGGCACTTAAGTGTTCGGAAGCGGCTGACGTCGTTGAGCGGACAGGTCTGTTGTCCCGACAGCGCTTCGAATCGACCACGACGGACGTGTTGAGGAAGCGCCGGGGGTGGCAGTTCTCGACCTCTCTGGGGAGGGCCGTGCTTCTGCTTGGCGTCTCTCGCTTCCGCAGCGTTGCCGGCTTCGCGCGGCGGGTCCTGCTTCTGCGCGTGGGCGGCACGGCCGACCATTTCCCGATGCGCGAGCTCAGGGGGCTCTGGACGTAATGGCGGAGTCAAGAGAGTGCTGAAGCTCTTGCGTGCTGGTGACGCGGAGAGCGGTGCAGCTGCACGGTTACGGGTTCGAAGTGCGGGCTCCGTGGAGACATCGGCTTGGATCGCCGACTCGAGGTGCGGAGCAGGACAGGGTGCGGGACGAGCGCGCCGTGGGAGCAGGGACGCGGCCAAGCAGTTGGGACCGAGCTAAAGGGGCCATGGCAGTGGTCTGCTCGGGGTGGCTACATGGCAACGACGGACGGCAAGAGCCGTTCACTTGCTCTGCAGGTCCAGAGTGGATGTACGGGTGCATCGGAAGCGTCGGATCCGCGTGGTCTACGGCCATGGCCTCCGAGTGCGCGGTGCACTGGACTCAGCAGTGCTGCGAGCGTTCGAGAGGGGGCGGGCCCCTGGGCTCATAAGCCGTTGGTCCGTGTCACGGAGGTCCCGAGCCCTACGGAACGTGGTGTTCGCCTCGAGGCCGCGCCGACGGCGGCCTGGGTAGTCCGGCCACGGCAGTGCGCACCCCACATGTAGGGGCGGAGACCCGCAAAATCCCCCGCATCTAGCGTTCTTCGCCGTTGTTGGGGTCCGAGGAGCGAGCTAGCCTTGCGACCGATGGCAACGGCACCTCCCTTCGTCCACCTCCACGTCCACTCCGACTACTCGATCCTGGACGGGGCCTGCAAGATCGGGCGCCTGCTGGACCGGGTGGAGGAGATGGGGCAGTGGGCCACCGCGCTCACCGACCACGGGGTCATGAGCGGCGCGGTGGAGCTGTACCGGTCCGCGAAGAAGCGGGGGATCACCCCCATCGTGGGCCTCGAGGCGTACCTGGTCCCCGACCGGCACGCCCGCCCCACTCGCGAGAAGCGCGCGCACATCACCCTCCTCGCGGAGACCACCCAGGGGTACTACAACCTCATCAAGCTCTGCTCGAAGGGCTACCTCGAGGGGTACCACCGCAGGCCCCGGGTGGACTACGAGCTCATGTCCCAGCACGCGGACGGCATCATCGCCCTCACGGGCTGCCTGTCCGGCACGGTGTGCGGGCTGGTGGAGCAGGACGACCTGCCGGGCGCCCGCCGCGAGCTGGACAACCTGGTCCAGATCTTCGGGCCGCAGGACGTGTACGTCGAGATCCAGAACTCCGGGATCCCGGTGCAGGACCGCATCAACGCGGAGCTCGCGAAGATCGCCCGCGACGCCGGCCAGACGATGGTGGCCACCTGCGACGCGCATTACGTGTGCCAGCACGACGCGGACGCCCACGAGGCCCTGCTCGCCATCCAGACCCGCGACGTGCTCTCGAACCCCAACCGGTTCCGGTTCAGCACCAAGGAGTTCTACCTCAAGACCTCCGAGGAGATGGTCCGCGCGCTGCCGGACTTCGTGGACGCCATCCCGGTGAGCTGCGAGATCGCGGAGCGCTGCAAGTCGCTCGAGCTGCCCATCGGCGAGACCCGCCTGCCGCGGTTCCCGGTGCCCGACGGCTCCACCCCCACCGTGTACCTCGAGCGGCTGTGCCGCGAGGGCATGGCGATGCGGTACGGCAACGACCTGCCGAACGGCGCGGAGGAGCGCCTGCGGTTCGAGCTGGAGGTCATCGAGGAGATGGGTTTCTCCTCGTACTTCCTCATCGTGTGGGACTACATCCGCTGGGCGCGCGAGAACGGTGTGGCCGTGGGCCCGGGCCGCGGCTCGGCCGCCGGCTCGCTGGTGGCCTACACGCTGCGGATCACGGACCTGGACCCGCTGGAGCACGACCTCCTGTTCGAGCGGTTCCTCAACCCGGGCCGCAAGTCCATGCCGGACATCGACACCGACTTCGCCGTCGCGGGCCGCGACCGCGTCGTGAAGTACGTCACCGAGAAGTACGGCGACGGCGCGGTGGCCCGCATCGGCACCTTCGGCAAGCTGCTGGCCCGCGCGGTGGTGCGCGACGCGGGCCGGGTGCTGGGCTTCAGCTACGGCCAGGTGGACCGCATCGCCAAGCTCGTCCCCGAGCGCCCCATCGGGATCAAGCTCGAGGACGCGATGAAGGCGGGCAGCGAGCTCGCCGACGCGTACGACGCCGACGAGGCCGTCCGCACGATCATCGACACCGCACGGCCCCTGGAGGGCCTGGTGCGGAACGAGGGCGTGCACGCCGCCGGCGTGGTCATCGCCCCCGGGGACGTCACGGACTACATCCCCGTGCGCCTGGACGACGAGGGCAACGTCGTCACCCAGGTGCCGGACCACGACGTGGAGGCCCTCGGCCTCCTCAAGATGGACTTCCTGGGCCTCCGCAACCTCGACGTCATCCAGGGCTGCCTCGCCCTCATCGAGGAGACCACGGGGCAGGTGGTGGACATCGAGGCGGTGAGCCTCGACGACGTCGCCACCTACAAGATGCTCGCCCGGGGCGACGCCCTCGGGGTGTTCCAGTTCGAGTCCAGCGGCATGCGTGAGGCCCTGCGCGAGGTGGGCCCCACCGAGTTCGCGGACCTCATCGCCCTCGTCGCCCTGTACCGCCCGGGCCCCATGGCGTTCATCCCGACGTACGCCCGGAACAAGCGCGACCCCTCCAAGGTGGAGTTCGCCGACCCGCGCCTGGAGCCCATCACGGGCCCCACGTACGGCGTCGCGATCTACCAGGAGCAGCTCATGGCGATCTCCCGGGCGATCGCCGGCTTCACGCCCTCCCGCGCGGACGACCTGCGCAAGGCCGTGGGCAAGAAGGACAAGGACCTCATGGCGTCCCTCAAGGACGAGTTCATCGAGGGCTGCATCGGCAACGGCACCCAGAAGAAGGTGGCGGAGGACCTGTGGGCCCTCTGCGAGGCCGCCGGTGACTACTCGTTCAACAAGAGCCACGCCGCCTGCTACGCCCTGCTGGCGTACCGGACCGCGTACCTGAAGTGCAACCACCCGGCCGAGTACATGGCGGCGCTGCTGTCGTCGGTGATGGACACCAAGGACCGGGTGCCGTTCTACGTGTCGGCGTCCCAGGACATGGGGCTGTCGGTGCTGCCGCCCGACGTGCACCTGTCGCGCGCGGACTTCGCCGTGACCGCCCCCGGGGAGATCCGGTTCGGCCTCACGGCCGTGAAGGGCGTGGGCGACAACGCGGTCACCGCGATCCTCACGGCGCGCGAGGGCGGCGGGCGCTTCGACTCGATCTACGACTTCTGCCGCCGGGTCGACCAGGCGCAGGTGAACAAGCGCGCCCTGGAGAGCCTCATCAAGGCGGGGGCGCTGGACTCCACGGGCAACACCCGCTTCGGGATGCTCGAGGCCCTGCCCCAGGCGATGGGCGCCGCCGCGAAGGCCCGCAGCGACGCGGCCGCCGGCCAGGAGTCGCTGTTCGGCCTGCTGATGGCGTCCGACGACGCCCCCGCGCTCGACCTCGACCCGCCGGTCTCGCAGCAGGAGATGCCCAAGGAGGAGCTCCTGCTGCTGGAGAAGGAGGCCCTGGGCCTCTACGTCTCCAGCCACCCGCTGCAGGACTGCCGCAAGCAGCTGCGGCGGTCGGTCACGTGCGGTCTGGGGGCGCTGGGCGAGCGCGGCGACGGGGAGTTCATCACCGTCGGCGGGATCATCGGCTCGGTGAAGGCCATCACCACCCGCAAGGGCGAGCCCATGCTGTTCCTGCGGCTCGACGACCTGGAGGGCAGCGTCGAGATCGTCGTGGTGCCCGACGTCTACACCGAGGCCCGGGAGCTGCTGCGCGAGGACGCGATCGTCCTCATCGGCGGCCGCGTCGACCAGAAGGGGGAGGGTGAGACCAAGCTGGTGGCCCGCACGGTCACGCCCTTCGAGCCCGACCCGGACCTGGAGGAGGACCGCCTCACGCTGCGCGTGCACGCGTCGCGGCTCCGCTCGAGCACCCTCCCGCAGCTGCGGCAGCTGCTCATCGACCACCCGGGCGACGCGCCGGTGGTGATGGTGATGGACACCGAGGACGGGCCCATCCGGTACCGCTTCGGCAGCGCCTACCGGGTCGACCCGCAGCACGGCAGCCTGCAGGCGTCCCTGAAGACCCTCTTCGGCGAGGGCTGCCTGGTCCGCTGATCCTGCGGCGGGGCCCGGCGGCGCCGGGCCCCGCGCGGTTCAGGAGCTCTTGACCGTGAAGCGGAAGCTGCCCCGGACGGCGTGGCCGTCCGCGGACACGACGCGCCAGGTCACGCGGTACGTCGCGTCCATCGAACCGGACGTGAAGATCTGCACCTGCTTGCGGTTGCGCGGGTTCACCCGGGTCCGCGATGCGTGGTTCATGCCGTCGTGCTTGACGGTGGCGGGGAACGCCTTGCCGATGGCCTCGCCGAAGGTGAGGGTGATGACCTTGGGGAGCTTCTTGACCGTGCTCCCGGCCTTCGGGTTGGTCTTGGTGAGCTCGGCGTGCGGCATCGCGATGGGGGCGGCGACGGCGAGCATTGCGGCGGCGCCGAGCGCCGCGGTGCGGATCGTGCGGGTCATGTGGGGTTCGTCCTCGTGATCGTGGATGCCCGGCGGTCGCGCCGGGCGGAACGGGTCAGGCCACGGCGGGGACGGGGGGCCCGCGGGAACTGCGGACCGGGAGGGCGCGGCGGCCGGCCTCCGGGCGCGCCGCGGGGGTGAGGCGGTCGCCGCGGGGCGGCGGCACGGGGCGGGCGCCCCGCAGGCGGGCCGCGATGCGGCGTGCGGCGGCGCACAGGGCGGCGAGCGCGGCGTCCGTGCCGGTGAGCAGCACCGCGAGGACCAGGGCCGCGGCGGCGTGCGCCACCAGGGCGCCGGGGGTCACCAGCGGTGCGCCGGGGTGCCCGGCGAGTCCGAGTGCCCACGGCGCCTGCGTGAGCAGGGCGTGGGCGGCGACCTGCGCCGCGGCGAGCGCGGCGGTCGTCGCGGCGGGGCCGCGCGGCCGGAACCGCCGGGCGCGGGGGCCCACCAGCGCCGCCACGGCGACGATGCCGAGCCACAGGGCGGGCGTCCCGGCGTACACGGCGGTGTGCCCGGTGGCCGCGTGGTGGGCCGCCACGGTGGCGGCGAGCGCGGCGGCGGCGACCAGGGCCCGCCGGACCGCCAGTGCCTGGGCGTCCTGCAGCATTCCGGGAGGGTAGTGGCGGTCCCGGGGTCCCGCATCCGGGGTTGGCACGGATGCCGGACTGCCCGGATGGCGGGCCGGGAAGCGGTCCGCTACCGTCAGCCGTGCGGCGCTGAGAGGGCGCCGCTCGACGTTTCCGGGAGGACCGCGCTGCGGGATGACGGACCCACACATCGCCAGGGGCCGGCGCCGATCGCCGGGGGCCCCACCGTGGCCGACAGCGCCGGCTCGTGCCGGCTCTGCCCGGTGGCGTGCGAACGGCTGGTGTACCCGTCCGGGTGCCTGGAGTCCGGCTGCACGCGCCTGTACGCGTACGAGCGCGACGGCCGCCAGGTGATGGGCTGCCTGGAGGGCGTGTTCTCGGTGGAGATCGACGTGGACGCGTTCACCGCCATGCAGCGCACGCGCGCGGGGTTCGGCGCGCTGCGGGTGCGCCGCGAGCCGCTGGCGATCTGCCGCTGCGAGATCGAGCGGACGTTCGAGCACCGCCCGCACGGGGACTGCGCGAACCCCGGGTTCCTGGCGGCGGCGCCGCCCGCCCGGGTCTAGCCGACCCGAACGAAGAGCCCGGCGGCGGCCTTCTCGCCGATCACCTGGGCGGAGTCACCGAAGCGGATGCGCAGCTCGCCGGCGGCGGGCGCGACCTCCTCCACCCGCACGGGGGTGCCCGGCACCAGGCCGCGCTCGTAGAACCAGTGCAGGAGGTCGCCGTCGTGCTCGGCGAGGCGCACGATGGTGGCGGTGCCGCCGGCGGGGACCGCGGACAGGGGCCGCAGCTCCTGGTTCTCGCTCTGCTCGTGGGAGGGGTCGACGGGCCAGCCGTGCGGGCACCGGTCGGGGTGGCCGAGGCGCTCGGCGAGGCGCTCCACCATCTCGTCGGTGAAGGCGTCGCCCATGGCGTCGGCGTGCTCGTGGGACTCCGCCGGGCTGTAGCCCATGAAGTCGGTGAGGAAGCGCTCGATGATGCGGTGGTTGCGGACCACCCGCTCGGCCTCGGCGCGGCCCTTGTCGGTGAGCAGCGGACGACGGCCGGTGCGCTCGATGTACCCCTCGGCCTCCAGGCGCTTCATCATCTCGCTCGCCGTGGGCGGCGTGACGTTGAGCATCTCCGCGACGCGGGCGGCGGGCGCCGGGCCCGCCTTGACCACCGGGCCGTACTCGCCCACCGGGAAGGCCAGGAAGTAGATGGCCTCCAGGTAGTCCTCGACCGAGTGGGTGCGCGTGGCCATCGCGGTGATTGTAGAGGGCGCTACCCCAGCAGGGTCTGCTGCAGCAGGAACGCGTTGAGGGCGACGATGAGGGCCACCACGACGACCGCGGCGGCGGTGGTCGCCCGGCGGTTCACCAGGTTCCCCATGAGGCCCCGGTTGCTGCAGAACATCACCAGGGGGATGAGGGCGAACGGGATGCCGAAGGACAGGGCGACCTGGCTCCACACCAGGGCCTCGGACGGGTTGACGCCGATCGCGACGATGAGCAGGGCGGGGGCGAGGGTGATCGCCCGGCGCGCGAACACCGGGATGCGCCGCCGGATGAAGCCCTGCATCACCACCTGGCCGGCCAGCGTCCCGACCGACGTGGCCGAGAGCCCCGAGGCGAGCAGCGCGATGCCGAACGCCAGGGACGCGTGCTGGCCGATGATGTCCCGCAGGCCGTCGTAGACCTGGTCGATGTCCTGCACGCCGGTGAGGCCGCGGCTGTTGAACACCCCGGCGGCCATCACGATCATGCTCATGTTCACCGCGCCGGCGATGAGCATCGCGATGATCACGTCCGTGCGCTCGAAGCGGAAGATCCGCAGGCGCTCCCGGTCGTTCCGGCCGCGGATGCGGCGCTGGGTGAGCGCGGAGTGCAGGTAGATGACGTGCGGCATCACGGTCGCGCCGAGGATGCCGACGGCCAGCAGGACGCTGTCGGTGCCGTCGAACCGGGGCGTGGTGAGCCCCTCCAGGACGCCGGTACCGGACGGTTCCGCGAGCGCGACCTGGACGGCGAATCCCGCCAGGATCATCCCCACGAACCCGACGATCACCGCCTCCAGGCGGCGGAACCCGCCGTAGGTCTGCAGCGCCAGGATCCCGAACGAGAAGGCCCCGGCGATGACCGCGGCGGGGAACAGCGGGATGCCGAACAGCAGGTACAGGCCGAGGGCCGCGCCGATGATCTCGGCGAGGTCCGTGGCCATGGCGATGACCTCCGCCTGGATCCACAGCAGCCGGCTCACGGGCTTCGGGAAGCGCTCCCTGCACACCTCCGGCAGGTTCATGCCGGTCGCGATGCCGAGCTTGGCGCTCATCGTCTGGATGAGCATGGCCATGAGGTTGGAGGCCAGGACGACCCACAGCAGCATGTAGCCGTACTGGCTGCCGGCCGCCACGTTGGTGGCGAAGTTGCCGGGGTCGACGTACGCGACCGCGGCCACGAAGGCGGGCCCCAGGAAGGGCCACAGGCCGCGCAGGCCCCGGGCCTCGGCGTTGAGGGACCGCTCCGCCGCCTCGGCGACGCGCGCCTCGCCGGGGAGGACCGCCTCGACCGGGACGTCGGGGTCGCCGTGGTGGGGCGCGAGGACGCCGCCGTCCGCCTCCGGTGATTTAGCCATGGCTAAATCAGAGCAGCGTTTCCCCGTTCTGGCAAATGGACGCCGGGCCAGGAACCCGGCCGCCGACCCCTACTTCTCGTCGATGGTGACCGAGTAGACCCACGCCGTCTGGCGCGGGATCTCCGATGCCGGGTCGCTCGCGTCGCCGCCGGGCGGCGCCAGCGACTCGATGCGCTGGGCGACGTCCATGCCCTGGGTGACCTCGCCGAAGCGGGAGTAGCCGTTGGGCAGCTGGGTCCCGTTGATGCCGGTGACGATGAAGAACTGGCTGCCGTTGGTGTTGGGGCCGGCGTTCGCCATGGCGACGGAGCCGATCTTGTAGCCGTCGGTCGGCAGCTCGTCGTCGAACTCGTACCCCGGGCCGCCGCTGCCGCTGGCCGTGGGGTCTCCGCCCTGGATGACGAAGCTCGGGACGACGCGGTGGAACGTGGTGCCGTCGTAGTACTTCTCGCGGGCCAGGAACACGAAGTTGTTCACGGTCTTCGGCGCGGCCTTCGGGTCCAGCCGCATGACGATGTCGCCGCACGAGGTCTTCAGCGTCGCCGTGTACGTCTTCGACTCGTCGATGGTCATCGGCGGCGGGGCGTCGTACTGCTTGGCGGCGTTCTCGGTGGTGGGCGGGGTGGTGGTGCACCCCTGCACGAGGCTGGGGCCCGTGTCGGTGGAGGGGCCCGCGGCCGAGTCGGACCCGCAGCCCGCGAGGGCGGCGGCGGCGGTTGCGGACAGCAGGACGGCGAGGAGGCTTCGGCGGCTGATCATCGCGGCGGAGGATAGCGCGGGCCCCCGCCGCCCCGGCGCGTGGAAGGATGCGGTGTCCGGACCGGGAGGAAGCGTGGACGAGGAACCCAGGCGCATCGACCGCTGCCCCACCTGCGGGGCCGTGGACTTCGAGGAGGTGGAGGACGACGTGGTCCGCTGCCGCAACTGCACGTACCTGTGGGTGCGGGAGCCCGAGGGCGGCGACGGCGCCTGAGCGTCAGGTGCGCAGGCCCTCGCCCCGCTCGAACAGCCACCAGGACCAGGCGAGCATGAGCGCGGCGAGGCCGCCCGACACCCCGAAGCTGATCCACGGGTCGATGTCGGCGCGGCCGAGCAGCGCCCACCGGCCGGCCTCCACCATGTAGAGGATGGGGTCGAGGTGGGACACCGCCTCCCACGGTGCGTCGAGCGCCTGCACCGAGTAGAAGACCCCGCCCAGGAACACCAGCGGCTGGATCACCAGGCTGCCCACGAACGACTGCAGCTCCCAGCTGCGGGAGTACAGGCCCACCACGGTCCCCAGGCCGGAGAACGCCAGCGCGGCGAGCAGCAGGGCCAGCAGGAAGGCCGCCGCGTGGTGCAGCGGGAAGTCCACGAAGACCCGCGCCGCCCCCAGGGTGAGCAGGCCGATGACCAGCCCGCGGATGACCCCGCCGGAGGTGTACGCCACCGCGAGCTGCACGGGCGTCATGGGGCTGGAGACCGGGTCCTCGATGAAGCCGTCGCTGCGGGCCTGGAACAGGGTGGTCGCGTTGTTCGCGAACGCCGCCGTCGCGACGCCCATCAGGGTGAGGCCCGGGACGATGAACTGCTCGTACGGCACCCCGCCGACGGTGCGGATCGAGTTGCCGAGCGCCAGCCCGAACACCACCACGAACAGGGCGGAGGCCATCACCTGCGGGGCGATCGTCTGCGGCCACAGGCGCACGACGCGGCGGACGACCTCGCGCTCCACCAGCGCGAGCACGCCGAGCCACTGCCCGCGCCGGAGGTCCCCGCCGCTCACCGGCCCACCAGCCGCAGGTAGACGTCCTCGAGGCGGTCGGCGCCGAACCGGCTGATGAGCTCCGGCGGCTCCCCCTGCGCCGCGATGCGGCCGCCCTGGATGAACGCCACCTGCTCGCACAGGGCCTCGGCCTCCTCCAGGTAGTGGGTGGTGAGGAGGATCGTCGTGCCGTCCGCGTGGAGGCGGCGGATGTACTCCCACAGGTCCAGGCGCAGCTCGACGTCCACGCCGGCGGTGGGCTCGTCCAGGATGACCAGCGGGGGCCGGTGCACGAGGGCCCGGGCGAGGACCAGGCGGCGCCGCATGCCGCCGGACAGGCGGTTGGGGAGCACCGTCGCCTTGTCGGCGAGGTCGAACACCTCCAGCAGCTCGTCGGTGCGCGCCGCGGCGTCCGCGCGCGACATCCCGAAGTACCGGCCGTGGAGCTCCAGCACGCGCCGCACCGTCACGAAGCGGTCCAGCCCGGCGTCCTGCGGGGCGTAGCCGATGAGGCGGCGGCTCTCGGCGGCGGTGGGCCCGTCGGTGCGGCGCCCGAACACCTCGATCCGCCCCGCATCGGCCCTCGTGAGGCCGACGATGCTGCGGATGAGGGTGGTCTTGCCGGCGCCGTTGGGCCCGAGCAGGCCGAAGAACGCGCCTCGCGGCACGGTGAGGTCGAGGCCGTCCAGCGCCTGGACGTCCCCGGCGAAGCGCTTCACGACGCCCTGGCAGGCGAGCGCGACGGTGTGGTCACCCGGATCCACGGCCGGTCAGGGTAGCGGCCGCAGCCCCGGACGTTCAGGCCCTTCCTCCCGGGGCCCGCGGATGCGACGCTTCCCGCGATGACTGATCTCGGACACGTCGCCCTCGGCTCCTGGAGCGGCGGGCGCTTCATGCACTTCGGCGAGGCCCTCGACGACGAGCGCTACCTCGCCCTCATCCGCCCCGGCGAGGACATCCACACCGTCGTGACGGCGGACGTCTACGGGCAGGGCGCCGCCGACAGCGCGGTGGGCCGGGCCCTGCAGGGCCTGCCCCGCAGCAGCTACGCGCTGGTCGGGATGATCGGCCACGACTTCTACCGTGGCGAGCGGGCCGGCTCGAAGGGGTTCCCGCGGTTCACCGACCCGCAGCTGCGCGCGCCGGAGAAGTACGCCGACTACCTGCGCATGGCCGCCGAGCGCAGCCTCGAGCGGTGCGGCGTCGACCACTTCGACCTGCTCATGCTGCACAACCCGGACCGCGTGGGCTACAGCAGCCCCGTGGTGTGGGAGCAGGGGATGGCGCGGCTCAAGGAGGAGGGGCTCACCCGCATGCTGGGCGTCGCCCCCGGGCCGGCGAACGGCTTCACGCTGGACATCATCCGCTGCGTCGAGCGGTTCGGCAGCCTGCTGGACTGGGCGATGATCATCCTCAACCCGTTCGAGCCGTGGCCCGGCCGGATGGTGCTGCCCGCCTGCGTGGACCAGGACGTGAAGGTGCTGGCCCGCGTGGTGGACTACGGCGGGGTGTTCCACGATGACCTGAAGGCCGAGGGCGACCTGGGCGCCACCGACCACCGGGCGTTCCGCCCGGACGGCTGGGTGGCCGCCGCCCGTGAGCGGCTGGAGCGCATCCGGCCCATCGCGGACCGCCACGGCCTCACGCCGCTGCAGCTGTCCTGCCAGTGGACGCTGGCCCAGGACATGGTCCGCAGCGTCGTCCCCACGCTCATCCAGGAGGCCTCCCCGGGCGCGAAGTCCGCGGAGGAGCAGCGCGCCGACCTCGCGGCGGTGCCGCGCGAGGTGGTGCTCACCTCCGACGAGCTCGCGGAGATCGCCGAGGTGGGCGACAACACGGGGTGCATGGCCCTCAAGGGCGGCTCCCCGGCGCACACCGGCCCGGAGGCGGCCGACGCCTGGCCGCTCGACGACGACCTGCGCCGCATCGCGGACCGCTGGGGCATCACGCCCGAGCGGGACCTCGTGATGGCGGGGTAGGGCCCGGGCTCAGGTTCCGACGGCCACGACCGCGACCGCCACGATGAGGTGGTCGCGGCCGGGGCCGTAGTCCGTGCCGTTCGGGGTGCGCAGCCCGCCCTGCACCGACGTGACGGTGACCGTGCCGTAGGGGAACTCGGCCGCCACGGCGTCCCGGTCCACCTCCTCCGGGCGCGGCACCGCGACGGTGACGTCCACGCGCATGTGGGACCGGTCGCCGTCCGGCACCAGGTGCCCGATGCCCGGCAGGGAGGTGCGGTTGATCGCCTCCCGCACCGCCCGCTGGGCGGCCTTCGTCATGTCCTCACCCAGGAGGTCGACGCCCATCCCCATCTCCAGGAACAGGGGGAACAGGTGCTCGTGGGTCATCTGGTGACGGCCTCCTCGCCGATGTCGCGGACGATGCGGTCACGGCCGGCGGCCTTCGCGCGGTAGAGGGCGCGGTCGGCACGGCGCACCAGGTCGGAGGCGTCGCTGGCGAGCGACAGCTCGCTGATGCCGATGGACACGGTGAGCCGCCCCACCCGCGCGAACGGTTCCTCCCGCACGGCGGCCCGCGCCCGGCGGGCGGCGGCCTCGGCGCCGTCGCCGGAGGTGAGGGGGAGGATCCAGGCGAACTCCTCCCCGCCGATGCGGGCGACCGACTCGCCGATGCGGCAGGTGGCCGCCAGGCGGCGGGCGACCTCGGCGAGGGCGTCGTCGCCCCGCTGGTGGCCGTGCTCGTCGTTGATGCGCTTGAAGTGGTCGACGTCCAGCAGGGCGAGCGACAGGGGCTGGTGGTGGCGCTGCGCCTGCTCCACCGCCACGTGGAAGCGCTCGTCGAAGTGCCTGCGGTTGCCCAGGCCGGTGAGGGGGTCGGTGCTCGCCAGCGCCGACAGCCGCCGCCGGTCCTCCACCCGCACCAGGACCATCGACAGCAGCTGCCCGAACGCCAGCAGCCGCTCCTCGGTGCCGTCGGCCAGGCGGGGGCCGGACACCACCAGGGCGCCCGCGTTGCGGCCGTCCACCACGATCGGGACGGCCGCCTCCATGATCTCCGGCTGCCCCGGCACGGTCGCGGCGTGCGCGACGCGCCCGTTCATCGCGCGCTCGAGGGCGCCGCCGGGCAGCGCGGCGACCCGGGTGCCCGGCATGATCGCCTGCTCGCCGGCGCTCGTGCGGACCCGCAGGATCCCCTCGATGCCGCGCTCCACGACCACCGCGAGATCGGCGCCGGTGCCGGCGAGGGCGGCGGCCGCCACGCGCGCCAGGGCCTCCTCCGGGGGAGGGCTGCCCGCCAGCACGCCGATCGCGATGCGCAGGGCGTCGCGCTCCAGCCGGGTCTCGTGGGCGGGAGGCGCGTCGTGCCGGGGGCTTCCGTGCCGGGTCATCGCCCTAGCCTCGCAGCCGCCGGGGGGCGGGGGCAAACCCCGGGTCCGGGGCGCCGTAACGGCGCCGGCGTCCCGGGGGTAGGATCGGCGACCCATGGACGTGCCCCGCCGTATCCTCCCCGCCCTGCTCGCCGCCGGCCTCCTGGCCGGATGCGGCGGCGGCGCCGCCAAGAAGGTGGACACCCCGCCCGCGACCGTCGCGCAGGCGCCCACCACCGCCGTCGCACCCGTCACGGCGCCCCCCGCGACCACGTTCCCGGTCGTCACGGCGCCGCCGGTGACGGTGACCGTCGTGACCACCCAGGCCGCCCCGCCCGGTCCGCCGCAGCGGAACCTGCGGCCCGGCGTGCCCGTCGCCTCATCGGTCCGGTACACGCGGGACACGACCCTGGCGTTCAGGGCGCTCACCCTCTTCTCGAACACCCTGCGGGCCATCGACACCCCGTCGGAGTTCCGCTCCAGCCTGCGCCTGCTGCGCACGGAGCTGAAGATCTTCGACGCGGCGATCCGCCGGCTGCGCGGCTACCAGCTCGAGAGCGCGACCCTCGACGCGCAGCGCGCCCGCCTGGGCCGTCTGGGCCCTCCGCTGGCCCGCGCGATGAGCGACTTCCTGGACGCGGTCCGCGACGGCAACGTCACCTCCGCGCGGCGCCTGGCCAACGAGATCCAGCGGCGCCTCAACGAGTTCCGCGCCGCGCTGTGACGCCCGCGCGCCCGTAATGGGCGCTGTGGGTTTCCTGTTTCGCTGATCGCCTGATAGTGTGCCCCCGCAGAGGGGAGTACCCCATGAGCGCGCGGTCGCCAGTACGGCTCCGGCCCGGCCGCGCCGCCCTGACCGGGGTGGGGGAGACCTCGGCTCGTCGTCACACGAGACCGGGAGAACCTCCTCCGTGAACGGACCACTCGACTTCGCGGTCCCCCTGTGGGTCTGGATCGCCTTCGCGGCCGCCATCGTCGCGATGCTCGCGATCGACCTGTTCCTGCACCGGGACGACCATGAGGTGTCGTTCCGCGAGGCCGCCATCTGGAGCGGCATCTGGATCGGCGCCGGCCTGGCGTTCGGCGTGGTGCTGTGGGCCTGGCAGGGCGGCGAGGTCGCCGCCACCTACTACTCCGCGTACCTCATCGAGAAGGCGCTGTCGGTGGACAACGTCTTCATCTTCGCGCTCATCTTCGGGTACTTCGCGGTGCCGCCCCGCTACCAGCACCGCGTCCTGTTCTGGGGCGTCATCGGCGCCCTCGTGCTGCGGCTGGTGTTCATCTTCGTGGGCGCCGGGCTGCTGGAGGCGTTCTTCTGGACCGCCTACGTGTTCGGCGTCTTCCTCGTCTACACCGGCTACAAGATGGCCTTCCGGCACGACGAGCCCACCGACCCCGAGCGCAACCCCATGGTCCGGCTGGTGCGGCGGGTCATGGAGGTGGACCCCCGCTACCACGGCAACCACTTCGTGATCCGGCGGGACGGCAAGCGCGTCGCGACGCTGCTGCTGGTCGCCCTGGTCGCCATCGAGGCGAGCGACCTGGTGTTCGCCATCGACTCGGTGGCGGCGGTCCTGGCGATCACCACCAACACGTTCGTGGTGTGGGCGTCCATCGCGCTCGCGGTGCTCGGCCTGCGGGCCCTGTACTTCTGCCTCGCCGGCCTGCTCAAGCGCTTCGTGCACCTGCACTACGGCCTGGCGTTCCTGCTGGCCTTCGCGGGGGTGAAGCTCATCCTCTCCGAGACGCCCGTCGGGAAGCTGCCCGTGTGGCTGTCGCTGTCGGTCATCACCCTGACCCTGGCGGTGAGCATCGTCTGGTCGCTGCTCGACACCCGCGGCGACCCGGACGACCACCGGGAGGAGGTCAGCCCTCCGGCGGCGGCGCGCTGATCTCGACCGGCAGGCCCTGCAGGCCCAGCGCGGCGACCGGGTCGCCGGCGCCCATGAGGGCCAGCAGGGCCAGCGCCCCCTCGTCGCCCAGGGCGGCGGCGAGGACGGCGCCGAGCGCGTCCCGGGGGTCGTCGCGGCTCACCACCGCCCGGCCCCCGCGACCGTCGCGGCCAGGACGAGGGCGAACTCGGTGGCGAGCAGCCAGCCCATGAGCGCCGTCACGGCCCGCCGCCGGGCGACGACCAGCTCGCCCACGATGCCGGCGGCGACCCGCCGTGCGGCCATGGCGCGCTGCGGGTCGGGGTGGCCCGGGTCGGGCGGGGCGGTCAGTGGCGGCGCCCATTCGCCGGTCACGGCGGCCAGGCACAGTCCCAGGCCGGCCACCGGCGCGGCGGTGAGCAGCAGCAGGGCGATGGTGCCGCACGCGCCGGCGACGATGCCGTCCGGCCCCGGCAGCAGCCACACGGGCGCGCTCGCCAGCAGGCCCAGCCCGCCGATGGCGGTCATCCACCAGGCGCGGCGCTCCAGCAGGTCGGCGACGGCCGCCAGGGCGCGCTCCCGCCGCCGCGCCTCGTCGTCGTGGAACCGCAGGAGGCCGGGGCCCGCGGCGCCCAGCTCGCGGGCGAGGGCCGCGCCGTCACGCCGGGGCGGCGCCGGCACCGCCGCGACGAGCCGGGCGGCGGTGACCAGGAGCACCAGGGCGGCGGCCGCCGTTCCGGCGACCAGCCAGGCGGCGCCCTCCACCCGACCGGACCCCGTGGCGGCGCCCACGACCACGGCCGTCGCCGCCACCACGCCCAGCGTGATCGCGGCGGTCGTGGCCGGGGCGGCCGCCTCCGGATCCGGGTCGCCGCGGCTCAGCCGGGTTCCCCGTCCTCGCGCGGGGCGAGCTCCAGGGACGCGGAGTTCATGCAGAAGCGCAGCCCGGTGGGCTGCGGGCCATCCGGGAACACGTGCCCCAGGTGCGCGTCGCAGGACGCGCAGACCACCTCGGTGCGCGTCATGCCGTGGGAGGTGTCGGTGCGGCCCTCCACGGCGCCGTCCGCCACCGGGCGGGTGAAGCTGGGCCACCCGGTGCCGGAGTCGAACTTGTCGCCGGCGTCGAACAGCGGCTCTCCGCAGCACACGCAGCGGTACACGCCGTCGTCGTGGCAATCCCAGTACCGGCCGGTGAAGGCGCGCTCCGTGGCGCCCTGCCGGGTCACGGCGTACTGCTCCGGGCTGAGGCGCGCGCGCCACTCGGCGTCGCGCGGGTCGTCGGCTGCCATGCGGCCCCCTCGGATCGTGGGTCGATTACATCCCCGCCACCGATGATGCCGCAACCCGGCATGTCGTCGCCGCCGGCTGGGAGCATGTGCGGCGATGACGACACGGGACCGCCTCTCGCGACGCCTGGGACCCGGCTGGGCGCTGGTGACCGGCCTGGGGGCCATGCTCGGCGCCGGGGTGTTCGGCGCGGTGGGGCCCGCGGCCGGGTCGGCGGGGTCCGCCCTGCTGCTGGCGCTGGTGCTGGCCGGGGCCGTCGCCGCGTGCAACGCCGCAAGCTCCGCGCGGCTCGCCGCCCGGTACCCGGAGTCCGGCGGCGCCTACGCGTACGCCGGCCGCCGGCTGGGGCCGCCGTACGGGTTCGCCGCCGGGTGGGCGTTCACGGCGGGCAAGCTCGCCTCCTGCGCGGCGATGGCGCTGGTGCTGGGCAACCACGTGTGGCCGGAGCATCCGCGGGTGCCGGCGCTGGTGGCCATCGCCGCCTGCACGGCCGTGAACCACATGGGCATCACCAAGACCGCCGGCGCGACCGCGGCCGTGCTCGCCCTGGTGGCGGCGGGGCTCGTGGCGGCCGTCGTGGGCGCGCTGGCCGGCGGGCAGGCCGACCCGGGCCGCATCGCGGACGCGTGGACCGCGACGCCGGGCGGGGTGCTGGAGGCCGCGGGCTTCCTGTTCTTCGCGTTCGCCGGGTACGCGCGGCTCGCGACCCTCGGCGAGGAGGTCCGGGACCCGGAGCGCACGATCCCGCGTGCCATCGCCCTGAGCGTGGCCATCGCGTTCGCGGTGTACGCGGTGGTGATGACCGCGGCCCTCATGGCGGTGCGCCCCGAGGTCCTGGCCGCCTCGCCGCGCCCGCTGGTGGCGGCGGTGAACGCCGGGAGCCTCGACGCCCTCGCCCCCGTGGTGTCCGCGGCGGCCGCGGTGGCCAGCCTGGGGGTGCTGCTGTCCCTGCTGGCCGGCGTGAGCCGCACCGTGTTCGCCATGGCGCGCAAGGGCGACATGCCCCGGCCGCTGCGCACCGTGCACCGGCGGCGGCGCGTGCCGCACGTGGCCGGGCTCGCCGCGGGCGTGGCCGTGGCCGCGGTGGTCGCCGTGGCCGACGTGCGCGGCGCCATCGGATTCTCGAGCGTGCTGGTGCTCGTCTACTACGCCCTGGCGAACGCGTCGGCGCTGGGGCTTCCCGCGGGACGGCTCGGGGTGCCGCGGGCCCTGGCGGTGGCGGGCCTGCTGGGCTGCCTGCTCGTGGCGGCGGCCCTGCCGCCGTCCAGCGTCCTTGCCGCCGCGGGGATCATGATGCTGGGCTTCGCGGGCTGGGTGCTGCGCCCAGTGCGGGTGCCGCGGTAGGCTCGCCGCGACGCCTCTGACGCGCAACCCGTCACACATCCCGGCCGTCACGGCCTCCCGCACCGCCGCCCCGGCATCCGCCGGTGCGGCGGCCTCGGTCATCTGAGCCGCCCGCGGCGCCCGACGGCGCGCGGGCCGACGACGGGAGCGATGCGTTGCTACACGGCGACGATCTCGAGGTGTTCTTCACCGGAGCCGCCCTGGACTTCTGGGCCGCGGCGGTGCCGGAGTGCGTGACCCGGGCGGAGGTGGACGCGCTGTGCGCCCTCGCCGGCATCCGGCGGGGGACGCGGGTGCTCGACGCACCCTGCGGCCTGGGCCGCCACAGCCTGGCGCTGGCGGCGCTGGGCGCGGAGGTGACCGGGGTGGACATCACCGGGCAGGCGATCGCGGCGGCCCGCCGGGACGCCCGCCGCCGGGGGCTGGCGGTGCGGTTCCTGCGCGCCGACGCCCGGGCGGTGCACGTCCGCGACGCGGACGTGGCCGTGTGCCTGGGCAACAGCCTGGGGTACGGGGGGTTCGACGACGCCGCCGCCATGGCCGCGGCGCTCGCCGGGTCGCTGCGGCACGGCGGCCGGCTCGTGCTCGAGCTGGGCGCCACCGTGGAATGCGCCCCTCCGGCGGCGCCCTCCGAGGACCGGCACACCGCCGGCGCGGTGACCATGGAGCTGCGGCACCGCTGGGACGTGATGGCCGGGGCCCGTGTCACGGCCTTCCGGTTCCTGCGTGACGGCGAGCCGCCGGTCACGCGCATCCTCTCCCAGTGGACGCCCACGGCCGGCGAGCTGGTGCGCCTGCTCGCCGTGAACGGCGTGCGCACCACCGCCCTGCACGGCGGGTGGGCGGGGGAGCCCTACGTGCCCGGCGCCCAGCGCCTGGTGCTGGTGGGCGTCCGCACCTGACGGGCCGTCCGCGCGGCCCGCACGCTCAGCGCAGGCGCAGCGTGCGGGTCGCGGTGGCGGTGCCGCCCGGTCCGGTGAGGGTGACCGTGATCCGGTGGGTCCCTGCGGCCTTCCCGATCCGCAGGGTCGCCGTGCCCGCGGTGAGGGTGACCGTCGCCCGCTTCACGGTCTTCCACCTGGCGGCGTCGGTGCAGCGGGTCCTGGCGGTGCCCTTCCGCATGGCGCACGCGGCGAGCGCCCGGGTGAGCGCGGCGCCCTTGGGGCGCTGCGCGGCGATCACCAGGGCGGCGCTCGTCGCGTTCGACGCGCGGACGGTGATGACGCCCTTCGCGGCGGTCAGCGCGGTGAGGGCCGGTGCCGTGCCGGGAGCGGAGGGGGTGGTGGGCGCGGGGCCCGGCGCGGAGGCCGGCGGGTCGAACCCCGGGTCGGTGGGCGGGGCACCGGTGAACGTGCCCTCGCCCGTGACCGTGCGCACCAGCGATCCGGCGGGGTCGTCGCTCGGCAGGGTGAGGGTGTCGGTGACCGTGCCCACCTCCACGGGGTCGAACGACAGCGTCACCGTGCACGTGGCCCCCGGGTTCACCACGGCGCCGGCGCAGGTGCCGCCGGTCACCGAGAACACCGCGCCGTCGGCGCCCGTGACGGTGGGCGTGCCGAACGTGATGGGGGTGGTGCCGGAGCTGGTGACCGTGAGCGTGGCGCTCACGGCACCGCCCGTCGCGGCGTCCACGGGCCCCAGGTCCACGGCCCCCGCGGCGGCGGTCGCGGCGGGATCGGAGGCGGCCACGCGCAGGCCGTTCGCGCCCGTGCTGTGGTAGGCGATGACGGGGCGGTCGTGGGCGTCCATGGCGATTGCGCTCGCGTCGCCCGCGTTGTCGGCATCCACGACGGTGATGGTCTCGTCGCCGCCGGTGCACGCCCGGTCGTTGCACTCCATCAGCTTGAGGTCGCCGTTGGTGGTGTCGTGGTAGCTGATCACCGGGTTGCCGGCGGCGTTCACGGTGATCGCGCTGTGGTCGCCCACGTCGCCCGGTGCGTCGGCGGCCACCGGAGGGCCGGGCGCGCCCGGGGTGCAGGAGGCGTCGGCGCACCTGGCGACCCGGAGGTCGTGGGTCTCGTCGGCGTAGTAGCTGATGATCGGCCGGCCGTCCGGGGGCACGACCATCGCCGGCGCGTCGCCGGCGTCACCCGTGGTCGCGACCGGGTTCACCGTCTCGTCGTTTCCGGTGCACGCCGCGTCGTTGCAGCGCATGAAGAACAGGTCCGCGCTGCCGCTGTTGAGGACGCTGAAGGCGATCACCGGCTTGCCGTCCTGGCCGATGCCGATGGCGTTCCCGAACCCCGCCGCGTCGGTCGAATACACGGTGGTGACCGTCTCGTCGCCGCCGGCGCACGCCGCGTCGTTGCACTTCATGACCTTCAGGTCGTAGGCCGTGGCGTCGTGGTAGGCGATGACGGGGAACCCGTCGGCGGGGACCGCGATCGACACGTTCCCGATGACGAAGGAGGTGCCGTCCACCGTGCCCGCGGTGTCCCCGCCGCCGGCGCAGGCCAGGTCGTTGCAGCGCCCCACCTCGAGGTCGTTGCCGGTGAGGTACTGGTAGGCGACCACCGGCGTGCCGCCCGACAGCGCCATCGCCGACTCCCGCCCCGTCTGGAAGGTGTTGTCCAGCACCGAGATGTCCTCGTCGCCGCCGCGGCAGGTGCGGTCGTTGCACCGCGACACCAGGAGCCAGCCGTTCGTGCCGTCGTAGTGGCTGATCACCGGCAGGCCGTCCCCGGGGATCACCAGCGACGGCCACCAGCCCGTGTTGGACGGCTTCACGGTCGCCGGCCACAGGGTGGCGGCCGGTGCGGCGGCGGGCAGCAGGGCCGGGACGATGAGGGCGGCCGCGAGCAGGGTGCGGCGCCACGCGAGGCGAGGGGTCATAGGGGGGTGGATCGGTCCCCCCGGGGGACGGCTTGACGTCCGCGCCCGGGACCGCCCGCGGGCGGTCCCGGGCGCGGGGTGTCAGTCCTCCTCGTGCTGGCGGGCGGCGATGCGCTCGGTGAGGCTCGCCATGATCGTGGGGTCGCGCAGCGTGGTGACGTCACCCAGCTCGCGGCCCTCCGCGATGTCCCGCAGCAGGCGGCGCATGATCTTCCCCGACCGCGTCTTGGGGAGGTCGTGCGTCCAGATGATGCGCTTCGGCCGGGCCAGCTTCCCGATGACCACGGCGATGTGCTCCCGGATCTTGTCGTCCAGGCCGTCGGTGTCGAGGCCCTCCTCCGGGGTGACGAACGCGACGATCGCCTGGCCGGTGAGGTCGTCGCTCTGGGCGACCACCGCCGCCTCGGCGACGTGCGGGTAGCTCACGATCGCGGACTCGACCTCCGCCGTGGAGAGGCGGTGGCCCGAGACGTTGATGACGTCGTCGATGCGGCCCAGGATCCAGATGTCGCCGTCCGCGTCCATGCGGGCGGCGTCGCCGACGATGTACGTGTCCCGCCCGAAGCGGTTCCAGTACGTCTCGACGTACCGGTCCGGGTCCTTGTAGAGCGTCCGCAGCATCGACGGCCACGGCCGGCGGATGATGAGGAGCCCCTGGCCCTCCTCGATGGGGTTGCCGTCGTTGTCGACGACCTCGGCGGAGATCCCCGGCAGCGGGCGCATCGCCGAGCCCGGCTTGGCGGCCGTGAGGCCCGGAATCGGCGAGATCATGATCGCGCCGGTCTCGGTCTGCCACCACGTGTCGACGATGGGGCACCGGCCCCCGCCGATCACCTGGTGGTACCAGAGCCACGCCTTGGGGTTGATGGGCTCGCCCACCGACCCGAGCAGCCGCAGGCTCGAGAGGTCGTGCTTGTTGGGCTCCTCCGCCCCCCAGCTCATGCACGCCCGGATGGCGGTGGGCGCCGTGTAGAAGATCGTGACCCCGAAGCGCTCGCACAGCTCCCACCAGATGGCGCGGTGCGGGTAGTCCGGCGCCCCCTCGTACATCACGCTGGTCGCGCCGTTCATCAGCGGCCCGTAGACGATGTACGTGTGCCCGGTGATCCAGCCGACGTCCGCGGAGCACCAGTAGACGTCCGACTCCGCCCTGAGGTCGAACACGTGCCGGTGGGTGTACGCCGCGCCGGTGAGGTAGCCGCCGGTGGTGTGCAGGATGCCCTTCGGCTTCGCGGTCGAGCCGGAGGTGTAGAGCACGAACAGGGGGTGCTCGGCGTCGAAGCCCTCGGCGGGGCAGACGGGGTCCGCGGCGCTCAGGATCTCGTCCCACCAGACGTCGCGGCCCTCGGTCATGGGGCAGTCGGCGCCGGTGTTCCGCACCACGACGATGTGCTCCAGCCGGTCGAGCGTGGCCATGTGGCCGTCCACCTCGGACTTCACCGGGGCCGCCTTGCCGCGGCGGCGGGCGGCGTCGACCGTGATGAGCGCCTTCGCCTCGCTGAACTCCATCCGCTCGCGGACCGCCTCGGCGGAGAACCCGCCGAACACCACGTTGTGCGGCGCGCCGATGCGGGCGCAGGCGAGCATCGCCACGACGACCTCGGGGATCATCGGCAGGTAGATGCCGACCACGTCGCCCGGGCCGATCCCCAGGGCCTTCAGGGCGTTGGCGGCCTTCTGGGTCTCCTCGTGCAGCCATGCGTAGGTGAGGGTGCGTTCCTCACCCTCCTCGCCCACCCAGTGGAACGCCACCCGGTCGCCCAGGCCGGCCTCCACGTGCCGGTCGAGGCAGTTGTACGAGGCGTTGATGCGGCCGCCGATGAACCACTTGGCGAACGGCGGGTCGGACCAGTCGAGGACGGTGTCCCAGCGCCGCTCCCAGTGGAGGGCGTCGGCCTGGGTCTCCCACCATGCCAGCGGGTCCGCCTCGGCCTGCGCCACGACGGACGGGTCATTCCAGATTGCGTTCTGCGCGAACTCGGACGGCGGGGGGAAGCTCCCGGTCTTCAGGAGCTCCTCCAGGCGGTGCTCGAGCGCGTCACCGGAGAGCTTGGACATGCGGGTGACGATACCCGGGCTTCGTGCGGTTTGTCTCCATCCCGAGGATCCGGGGCGGGTGCGGAGCCCCGATTCGGGGACCGGGCCCGCTTCGATCCCCCAGCGCGGCCGGGTTCCGGCGAGGGAGGTCCCGGACCGGGGTCCGGCGGCCCTGCGAGACTCGCGCCGATGGAGGACGCGCGCCCCCGACGCCCCTGGTTCCTGCAATCCCGGTTCGCCGCGGGGATGGTCGCGCTGCTGGTGGTGCTCGCCGCCGCGGTGGTCGTCGCGATGGCGGCGCTCTGGCCCACCGGGGACCCGCCGGCGGGCGGCGGGTCGGCGTCGATGGACACCCAGCGGGCGCGGGTCACCGCCGTCCGTGACGGCGCCTGCAAGGCCGGGGCCGGGGCCGAGGGGTGCCGGCGCGTGCTGGCGGTCGTGGAGACGGGGGTGGACACCGGCGTCGAGATCGGCATGGACATCGGCCCCGGATTCGGCATCGATGTCGGCGACCGCATCCGGGTGGTCGACAACAACCTGGCCGACGGGGCGACCATCGGCGGGCAGGCGGCGGACGCCTACTCCTTCGCCGACTTCGAGCGGCGCGGGAGCCTGATGTGGCTGGCCGCGGGGTTCGCGCTGCTGGTGGTGCTGGCGGCCCGCTGGCGGGGGCTGCTTGCGCTCACGGGCCTGGTCCTGAGCCTCGCGGTGATCGTCGCCTTCATCGTCCCGGCGATCCTGGACGGGCGCGACGCGGTGGGGGTCGCGCTGGTCGGCAGTCTGGCCATCCTCCTGGTGACCCTCGGCCTGGCGCACGGCCTGGGCCCCAAGACCGTCGCGGCGGCGCTGGGCACCGCGGCCGCACTGCTGCTCACGCTGATGCTTGGCAGGTTCGCGACCGGCGCGGCCGAGATCACCGGCTTCGGCTCCGAGGAGGCCGCGTTCCTGCAGGCGTCCGGATCGGATGTGTCGATCCGCGGCCTCCTGCTCGCCGGCATCGTCATTGCCGCGCTCGGCGTGCTGGACGACCTCACGGTGACCCAGGCCTCCGCGGTGCTGGCGCTGCGCCGTGCGAACCCGGGGTACGGCGCGCGGGTGCTGTTCACCGAGGCCCTGAAGGTGGGACGCGACCACATCGTCGCCGTCGTGAACACCCTCGTCCTGGCGTATGCCGGCGCGTCGCTGCCGGTGCTCCTGGTGTTCGCGCTGGCCGACACCTCCTTCTCCGAGGCGCTGAACAGCGAGGCGGTCGCGGCGGAGGTGGTCGCGACGCTGGTGGGGTCGATGGGGCTCATCGCCGCGGTGCCCCTGGCGACGGGGATCGCGGCGGCGCTCGCCGCGCGGATGCCGCCGGAGGCGGTGCCCGCAGCGGGCGGCCATCACGGCCATATGCATTGATCCGTCGTTACGGGGTTTCCGGAAGGTCACGGCGCACGGATGGTCCGGCGGTTCCGTGTTTCGGTGAAGCGCGGGTGCCCGGTTCCCCGTTGGACACCGGACCGGCCGGGGTGATGATCGAGGTGGCCCCGGTCGCGGGGGATCGGGGCCCGGGCGGGTCGCAGGAATCAGTGCCCGCGGCCCGCCCACCGGTGCCAGGAGTACGCTGACCGCATGACCGAACCCGCCGCCACCGTCCGCCTCTCCGTCCCCGACATCAGCTGCGGCCACTGCAAGCGCGCGATCGAGGGCGCCCTCGCCGGCGTGCCCGGCGTCGCCGGCGCCGAGGTGGACGTGGAGTCCCGCACCGTCACGCTCTCGGCGTCGGGTGACGACGCCGTCGCCGCCGCCGTCGCGGCGATCGAGGACGCCGGGTACGACGTCCCCGCCGGCCGGTAGCGGCCGGCCGGGCGGATGACCACCACCCGGCCCCGCGGCACCGCCGCGCAGGACGCCGAGGTTCGCTACGCGGTCCGCGGCATGACCTGCGGTGCCTGCTCGGCCCGCGTGCAGCGGGTGCTGGAGAAGCAGGACGGCGTGACGGGCGCCGAGGTGAACCTGGCGACCGGCACCGCGGTCGCCCACCTGGCCGCGGGCGCCGACGACGCGCCGCTGATGGCGGCGGTCGAGCGGGCCGGCTATGAGCTGGTGCCGCTCGCCGAGGGCGAACTCCCGCAGGACGACCACGCCGCGCGCCGCCGGGCATGGGGCCTGCGCGCCGCGGCCGCCGCGCCCGCAGCCGCGTTCCTCATCGCCGGGATGGCCGCCGGCGACCGGGTCATGGACGCCGACTGGTACCGCTGGACGTCCTTCGTCCTGGCGACGCTCGTGCAGTTCGGCGTGGGATGGCCGTTCCTGGCGGAGGCCGCCCGACGCGCCCGGCACCTGGGCGCCAACATGGACACCCTGGTCGCGGTGGGCACCCTCACCGCCTACCTGGCCAGCGTCGCCGCCCTGCTGGGCTGGGCGGACCTGGGCGGCGGCGGGACCGAGGCCGTCCCGGCGGCCGGCGCCCATGACCACGCCGAGACGGCGGCGCAGGTGATGACCCACCCCGGCCACCTGTGGTTCGAGAGTGCGGTGGTGGTCATCGCGTTCGTATCGCTGGGGCGGTACCTGGAGGCGCGGGCCACCAGCAGGGCGGGGGAGGGCCTGCGGGCGCTGCTCGGCATGCGGGCGACGGAGGCGACGCTCCTCACCGAGGACGGTGAGGCGTCGGTGGTGCCGGTGGCCGCCGTCCGTGCCGGGGACATGGTGCTGGTGCGACCGGGCGGGCGGATTCCCGTCGACGGCGAGGTCGCCGCGGGGGCGTCGTCGGTGGACGCGTCGATGCTCACGGGGGAGCCGATCCCGGTCGAGGCGGGCCCCGGCACGCATGTGGCGGGCGGCACCGTGAACCTCACCGGCCCCCTCACCGTGCGGGCGACCGCCGTGGGGGGCGACACCGCCCTGGCGCGCATCGCCGCCCAGGTGGCCGCCGCCCAGGCGGGCAAGGGCGGCGCCCAGCGTCTCGCGGACCGCGTGTCGGGCGTGTTCGTGCCGGTGGTGCTCGCCATCGCGGCCGCGACGTTCGCGGGCTGGTGGCTCCTCGCCGGGGAGCCCGCCGACGGGTTCCGGGCCGCCGTCGCCGTGCTGGTCGTGGCGTGTCCGTGCTCGCTGGGCCTCGCGACGCCGGTGGCGCTCATGGCCGGCCTGGGGCGGGCCGCGGAGCTCGGCATCGTGATCCGCGGGGTGGAGGCGCTGGAGCGGGTGCGCCGCGTGAGCACCGTGGTGTTCGACAAGACCGGCACCCTCACCGCCGGCACGCCGGCCTTGGTGGACGTCGCCGTCGCGCCCGGCGGCGACCGGGACCGCGCGCTGGCCATGGCGGCGGCCGTGGAGCGGTTCAGCGAACACCCCCTCGCGCGCGCCGTGGCCGCCGGCGCCGGTGATCTCCCGGTCCCGGCGGCGGAGGATGTCGTGGGCGTCCCCGGCGTGGGGGTGCGCGGCGACGTCGAGGGCCGCGACGTGATGGTGGTGCGGCCGGGGGCCGACGCCGGCCTGCACGTCGCGCCGGAGCTGCACGCCGCCGAGGAGGCGATGCGCGAGCGCGGGCTCACCACCTCCCTGGTGGGGTGGGACGGTGCGGCCGAGGCGGTGCTGGGGTTCGAGGACCCGCCGCGGCCCGGCGCGGAGCGCGCCGTGGCGGACCTGCGCCACCAGGGACTGGACCTGGTGCTGCTCACCGGCGACAACGCGCGTGCGGCGGCCGCCGCCGGAACGCGCCTGGGGATCCCCCGCGTGCTGGCGGGGGTGATGCCGGACGGCAAGCGGGACGAGGTCGCCCGCCTGCAGGCCGGCGGGGAGCGGGTCGCCGTGGTGGGCGACGGCGTCAACGACGCGCCGGCCCTCGCCCAGGCCGACCTGGGCGTCGCCCTGGGCACCGGCACCGACGTGGCGATGGAGACCGCGGACATCACGCTGGTGCGGCCCGACCTGGAGGGCGTCGCGGCGGCCCTGGAGATCTCCCGCCGCACCCACCGCACGATCACCCAGAACCTGGGGTGGGCGTTCGCCTACAACGTCGCGGCGATCCCCCTGGCCGTGGCCGGGGTCCTGAACCCCGCGATCGCGGGGGCGGCGATGGCCGGGTCGTCGGTAAGCGTCGTGCTCAACGCCCTGCGGCTCCGCAGGGTCCGCCGCCGGGGAGGCCGCACGTGACGGACCGCATCGCGTACGCCGACCTGGACGGGCACCCGCTCGTCCGGGCGCTCGCCGACGTGCACCGGCACGCCGGCGACCCCGCGGCGGCGGCGGGGCTCGCGCGCGCGGTGTTCGGTCTGCGGACGGGCGTGCCGCGGGCCGTCGCGCGCCTGGTGCTGGGATCGGAGGGCCCGTTCGCGCGGCTCGCCCGGGCCGGCCTCGCCCCCGGCGACCGGCGGCTGGCGCAGGCCGCGGCCGAGCTGGAGGCCCTGGGGGAGCTCGCGCACGCGGACATCGCCACCGCGCTCGGGCACCACGGTCTGGAGGCCGCGGCGCCCGCCGGCGAGGGGCATCCCGAGGACGCGCCGCCCGCGGTGCGGGAGCTCACCGCCGCGCTCGCCGCCGATGCGGGCTGGGGCGGCCGGGCGGCTGACATCGCGGCGTTCCACGCGGCGGAGGGCACCGGCGCGCTCGCCACGCACCGGGTCCTGCGATTCGCCGACCACCGGCTCACGGGCATCGACCACCCGGACCCCATCGCCCCGGAGGACCTCATCGGCGGCGATGCCCGCCGCGCCCCGCTGCGGGACGCCCTGGAGCGCTTCGCGGCCGGGAGCCCGGCGAACGACGCCCTGGTGTACGGGCCGCCGGGCACCGGGAAGTCGGCGACGGTGCGGGCCCTTGCCGCCGGCCTGGCGCACACCGGGCTGCGGCTGGTGCAGGTCGACCGCGCGGAGGCCGGGGTGATCGGCGCCCTGTTCGCCCGGCTCGCGGGCGACGGACCCCGCTGCCTGGTGCTGCTCGACGACCTGGTGTTCGACGACCAGGCGCGCACCGACCGGGAGCTGCGGGCCGCGCTGGAGGGCGACGCCGCCGGCCGCCCGCCGAACGTGCTGGTGTGGGCCACCTCGAACCGCCTCAAGCTGCTTCGCGAGACGCACTCCGAGCGGGAGGACGACCTGGACGAGGCCCTGGGGCGCGGCGAGAAGGCGGCGCTCGCCACGCGGTTCGGGCTGCGGGTACCGTTCCCGGGACTTGGGCAGGACGAGTACCTGGAGGTGGCGATGGGACTGGTGGAACGGTTCGGCGGGCCGCGGGAGGGCGCGCCGGCCGCGGCGCTGCGATTCGCCCGCCAGGGGCACGGCATGAGCCCGCGCACCGCCCGGCAGTTCGCCGTCGACTGGGCGGGCCGCGCGTGACCCGGGGCACCGCGGTGCGCGCCGCCGCGCTCGACCTGGTCGCGGTCGCGGCGTTCGCCGCCCTGGGCCGCCGCTCCCATGGGGAGGCCCTCGCCGGCACCATCCTGGTGGCCGCCCCGTTCGCGATGGGTGCGGCGCTGGGATGGCTCGCGGTCCGCGCCTGGCGCGACCCGCTGGCAATCCGCACCGGGGTCGCGGTGTGGCTGGGCGCCGCCGTCGCCGGCCTGGCGCTGCGCGGCGCGGTGTTCGGCCGCGGCCTCGCGCCGAGCTTCATGGTGGTCGCCGTCGTCACCCTCGCGGTCCTGATCGTGGGGTGGCGCGCGGGGGCGGCGGTGCTCCGCCGGCGGGCGTCCGTGGCCGGGTCCACCGCCCGATGACCCGGGGACGGCGACTCCTCGCCGCGGCGGCGGCCGCCGCGGCCCTGCTCACCGCGGGCTGCGGCGGCGACGGCACGACGTCGGATGCGGGCCCGGCCGTCTCCACCGCGCCCGCGGAGACCTTCCCGTCATCGGTCGACGGGGGCGTCACCACCGTCCCGCCGACCGTGCCGGCTCCCACCGGGACGGCGCCCGCCGCCCCGCCCGCGGTCACCACCGGCGCGGACGTCGGGGCGGTGCGGGTCGTGCTGCAGCGCTACATCGACGCGTTCATCGCCGCGGACGGCGCCACGGCCTGCGGCCTGCTCACCGAGGAGTCCGCTCAGGCCTTCCTTGCGGACGTCGGTCCGGGCGTCGGCGCCACCACCTGCGCCGACGCGTTCACTGCGGTCACGCGCCAGGTGCCGCAGGAGCAGCGGGACGCGTTCCGCGGTGCGGTCATCGATCGCCTAAGCGTGTCCGGGGACACGGCGGCGGGGCGCTTGACCGTGGTCGGCGTGCCGAACGAGATCCGGCTTGTGCGGCGGTTCGGCGACTGGAAGATCGCGAACCTGCCCGGCCAGTGACGTCGGCGGGGGCGAGCCCCGCCCAGCGGTGCGGGCTCACGCCGCCGCCAGCAGCGTCTCGCGGCGGCCGGTGAGCCACTCCTCGAATGCCGCGTGGTTCGCCAGGTACTCCTCGAACCGCGAGATGCCGCGGTCCGCCCACTCGGGGACCATCGACTCCGCGGGGATGATGAGGATGCTGCCGGGCATGGTGGTGACCTCCTGCCTCAATCTCGACGCTCTATCTGTGAGAACGGAGCAGGCGGCCAAGAGTTCCGCCTACTCTGTAAGCGATTTGTGAGGGCTCGCCGCCTCCGGTCCCGCCGTGCTCGTTCCCTGGGCGGACGCGGCGGTTTCGTCCGCAGCACCGGACCGCCCCAATGCGGCCCCGGGGACACGACCCCCATCGGCGCGGCGGGGCGGCGGCAAACCCCCGGACGTTCGCGGTGACCTCCGTCGCCACCCGCCCGGACGTCACCCACCGGGCAGCTCGTCCAAAGCCCTTGACAGCGCACGTATCCATGCATTGAAATCCCGCGCTGGCCCAGGCGATTCCCCCGCCCCAGGGCCGCCCACCCTCAAGTGGCGTCCCCTCGCGCCGATGCCGACGTGCGGCATCGACGGCCGGTGCGCCGTGGAACCTGGAGACGCATGCGACGGGCAGAACTTCGCCTGGAGTCCTACCTGGCCGAGAGCCGTGGACGCTGGGTGACGATGCGGGACATCAAGGCGAACTGCGACCTCGACTGGGACGAGGCCGGCCACGTCTGGGACCACGCCCTCCCGCGCCTCGTCGGCGCCGGGCTCCTCGAGGCACGCACCCGCATGGGCCGCACCTCCCGCGAGTACCTCCCGACCGGCCACCTCGTCGCCGCCGTCGCCGACCTCCAGTGGTCCGTCCTCGGAACCGCCCCGGTTCTGGCGTAGACGTTCTCAGGGGCGGCTTTTCAGAACCGCTCCGGCCCGGCAGTCGTTTGGCGCTTGGCGTGATCCGGGCGCTCAGTGATCCGGGCGCTCAGTGATTCGGAACTGTTGTCGCGCCTTGCTTTTCAGAACCGTTCCGGCCCGGCAATCGTTTGGCGCTGATGGCCCACGGCGGGTTTGGCCCCTGGAACCGCGCCTGACGGCTGCCCGGCATCAGCTTTCAGGTCGCCATCCATGGCTCCCAGCTGCTCAAACCTGGCCGTCCACATTTTCTTGTGGTGCGCCTTGCCGGGGTCAGCGTCCTCACGGGTACTGAGAGTCGCTTCCCGGTGAGCTGACCGGACTCGTGGTCGTGGGGGGATACCGCCCATCCATGGGCGGAGGACAAGCGGTCAATTGGCGCGCAGGGACGTCAGCGAGTTGATGCGCAGGAGTCGCCTATCTGTACCCGTGAGGACGCCTGCCAGGTGAGCCGCAGAGCAGAAGAGTGTGGATGGCGAGGGTTGGATGCCGGGAGGCATGGATGCCGACCTGAAAGCTGATGCCAGAGCAGCCGAAAGGCGCGGTTCCAGGGGCCAAACCCGCCGTGGGCCATCAGCGCCAAACGACTGCCGGGCCGGGCGGTGGTGAGAAGCCGGGCCGGGACGGTTCTGAAAGCCATCGCCGAGATCTGGACCAACTCGGCGTTTCGGTACCCCATTCGGGACAGATCTCCGCGGCGGGCGTGAATGACTTTGGAGGCGGGCGGGTAAACGGCATCGAGTTGTCCGGGATGGAGGGGGGACCGCCCGTATGAAGTCCGCCGACAGGGCCCTTCGGGTGCTGCAGACGCTCGCGCGCCACGCCAGGCCGATGCCGACGATGGCGATTGCCAGGGCGTGCAACGTGCCCAAGAGCAGCGCCCACAATCTGCTGAACACGATGCGGGCCCTCGGGTTCGTGTCGTACTACCCCACCGATCACGCGTGGGGGCTGGGCCCGAGCGCGTTCGAGGTGGGGGCCGCGTACCTGCGGGCCGGGGCGATGGAGCGCATCGCCCGCCCGGAGCTCGCGGCGCTCGCGAACGAGACGGAGACGTCGGCGCAGCTGTGGGCGCCCGTCGGGTCCGAGATCGTGTGCATCGAGTGCGTGCCCCCGGACGGGGTGCGGGCCGCGATGCGCGTGGAGACCGGGACGCGGCTGCCCATCGTGGGCACGGCGCCGGGCCGGGCGATGATGGCGACGCTGCCGCCCGCTCAGGCGCGCCTGATGCCGGACCCCGCGAACCGGGCGGGGCCGCGGGAGTGGGGTGACCCGTCGGGGCTGGAGGAGGTCCGGGCCGCCGGGTACGCGCAGGACGGCGGCGGGTTCGGGTCCGGTGTTGGGTGCATCGCGGCGGCGGTGGTCGCCCGCGACGGGCTGCCGCTGGGCGCGGTGAGCGTCATCCACGTGGCGTACAACGGCGACGCGGAACGCGGCGCGCAGCTGAGCGGCGCGGTCACCCGGGCGGCGTCACGCCTGTCCGGGGTCATCGCCGGGGGCGTCGCGATGGCGACGTCGATCCCGGAGGCCGCGGTCTGACGGCGGGGGCGGCGGCCCGGACAGCGCGCGGGACACCACGGCCAGCCGCGTCGTGAGCCGTCCCGCGAGGTCCGGGTCGCCGTCCCCCGAGACGCCGTCGAGGACGGCGAGCCGCTGGACGTCGCCGCGTTCCAGGAGCGCGACGGTGACGGGCCACGCGTACGTGCGGGGCTCGCCGATCGCGAGGTCCTCGAGGCCGTCGGGCACGAGCGACTCGGCGAGCGTGGCGGCGTGCCGTGCCCGTGCCGCGGGCTGGCTGAGGGTGCGGGAACGCTCGAACGCCCGGGCGATGCGGTCCGCGACGGCGGAGCCGGCCACGAGGGCCGGCAGGCCGGCGCCCGCGAGGTCGACCGCCTCGGTTGCGCATTCCGACGGCCAGCCGGCGAGCGCCGACCCGGTGACGGCCTCGAACGTGACGTACGTGCGGGTGACCTCCACCGCGTGACGGCGGCGGCCCGTCGCCCGGGCGCAGTCCAGCGGCAGTTCGTGGACCGGCAGCCAGGCGTCCCGCACCCAGGCGATGCGCTCCCGCAGGGCACCCCACGGGCCGCGGGCACGTGACCGGAGCCGGTCGGCGGCGGCCTCCCCGCCCAGCCGGCGGGCCATCCCGAGGGCCGGTTCGCGCGCGGCGGCGGGTTCCAGCGACGCCATCGCCGCGGCGGCGAGGCGCCGGCCCAGTTCGTCCCGGTCCCACAGCTCGACGCCGTGCTCGGCCGCGGCGCTGCGGGCGGCGGGCCCCGCCCCGCCCGGGCAGGCCACCACGACCTGGGACAGCCCCAGGTCGTCGCGCAGCAGCCGGGCGCGGGCGACCACCTCGGTGCCCACCGGCTCGGCCCAGTGCTTGCACTCGACGCCCACCAGGTGGGTCACCAGGCCATCCGGGCGGCGGGCCAGCACGTCCACCTCGTGGCGCGCGCCGGAACGCCCGGTGAGCAGGACGTTCGTGGTCACGCTGTACCCATGCGCGGAGAACAGATCGGCCACGACCCGCTCGAGGTCGCGTCCGCGGCGCAGGGCGTCGGTGGCGGCGGCACGGTCCATCACGGCGACCGTAGCCGCCGCCCACGACGGCACCGGTCCCGGACGGCGCCCGGGACCGGTGCGGCACGGCTCAGCCGAGCAGCTTGCCCAGGCCGCCGAGCTTGTCCAGCAGGCCGCCCTGGTCGGGGACGTTGCCGTCCGGGGTGAGCTTGTCGATGAGCTCCGGGAGCAGCTTGGCGAGGCCGCCCGCCGCCTCCTCGTGCGACACGCCCGCCTCGTTGGCGATGCGCGACACCTCGTCGTGGCCCAGGGCCTGGGTGACGTGGTCCGCGGTGATCTCCTGGTTGCCGCCGGTCGACACCCACGAGTCCGCCTGGTCCTTCAGGCCGGCGCCCTGGAACTTCGACAGCAGGCCGGAAAGGCCGCCGATGCCGCCCGCGCCGCCCAGCATGCCCATCGCGACCTCGACGAGCTTCGCGCTGTTACCGCCGCCGAGCAGCTTGCCGACCGCGCCGCCGGCGAGGTCCTCCAGCAGTCCCATTGGATCTCCTTGTTCGGGGGGATCCGAGTCTACGGTTCAGGGTCGGCCAAAGGACAGGGCCCCGGGGCCCTCCGGCGGCTACAACAACCGGGTGCCCACCGGGATGCCACGAACCGCCGCCGTCGCGGCCATCGCTGTCGCCGTCGGCGTCGTCCTCGCCGACTCCTCCGTCGTGATCCTGGCGCTGCCGGAGATCCTCCTGCGGTACGACGTCACCGTCGCGACCGTCGCGTGGGTCCTGACCGCCTACAACCTGGTGCTCGGCCTCGCCGCCGTCCCCGCCGCCCACGCGGCGCGCCGCCACCCGCGGGCGGTGTTCACGGCGGGGATCGCGGTGTTCGCCGCGGCGTCGCTGGGCTGTGCGCTCGCCCCGTCGCTGGGGGCGCTGCTGGCCGCACGGTGCGTCCAGGCCCTCGGCGGGGCGCTCACCGTGACCGCCGCCCTCGAGCTCCTGCCCGGCCTGCTGGGCTCCGAGGCCGCCGCCGCGCGCCGGTGGGCCGCCGCCGGCGCCCTCGGGACGGCCGTGGGGCCCGCCGTGGGCGGCCTGCTCACCCAGCTCATCTCCTGGGAGGCGATCTTCGTGGCGCAGGTGCCCGTCGTCGCCGCCGCGGCGGCGGTCGCCGCCACCCGCCCGGTGCGCACCGCGGCGCCCGCCGGGCGCCCGCACCTGGCCGCGAACGCCGCCCTGGTGCTGGTGTCCGCGGCGCTCACGGCGGCCCTGTTCCTGGTGGTGCTGCTGATGATCAACGGCTGGGGGCTGGACCCGGTGCAGGCGGCCGTGGGCGTCTCGGTGATGCCGGTCGCCGCGCTGGTCTCCGGCCGCTGGCTCGGCGGCCGCGGCGGGCCCGCCGCCCGGGCCGCGGCCGGCGCCCTGGGGGTGGCCGCGGGCCTCGCCGCGCTCGGCCTCATGCCGGGGGCTTCGGTGGCATGGACGCTCGCCCCGCAGGTGCTGGTGGGCCTGGGGCTGGGACTCACCGTGGGTGCCCTCACCGAGGCGGCGCTCGCCGGGCGCAGCCCCCAGGGCGTGCACGGCGGCTGGACCCTCGCATCCCGCCACCTGGGCGTCGTGCTCGGGATCCTCCTGCTCACCCCCGTGTTCGTCGCGGACCTCGACCGCCAGCAGGCCCGCGCGGAGGACGCCGTCACCGCGATCCTGCTGGACAGCCGCGTCGCGCCGTCCACCAAGATCGAGCTCGCGCAGGCTGGGGAGCGGGTGCTCGCCGGCACCGAGGGGCGCGTGCCGGACCTGTCGCCGATCTTCCGCGAGGTGACCCCCGCGCCCGGCGACCGCGCGGAGTTCGAGAACCTGCGCCGGGCCCTGGGCGACCAGCTCGACCGGGCGGCGACCAGCTCGGTGGCCCGCTCGTTCCTGGCCGCGGCGGCGTTCGCGCTGCTCGCGCTGGTCCCGGTCGCCGTGTCGCGGGGGCGGGTGCGGCTGTGAGGCGCCCGGGCCCCCTGCTGGTGGCCGCCGTGGCGGCCCTCGGCATCCTGCTGGTGGGCGTCTACGTGGCGCTGGGCGGCGGCCGGTACGACCCCCTCGCGGTCGCCGACCCGTGCCAGCCGCGGGAGTGGCGCGATCCGGAGGGCACGCAGGCGGTCGCCGAGCAGATCGCCCTGTCCGCCCTCGACGGCGCCGCCTGCGACCTGGGGGTCTCGCGGGAGTCCCTGGCGCTCGCGGTGACCAGCGACGCGCGCTTCCGGGAGTTCACCTCGGCGTACCGCCTGGACGACGGCCGCGTGGAGGACGCCCTGCGCAAGGGGCTCCTGCGCGCCGTCGACGACGCCGAGCGCGCCGACGCGATCAACGGCCCCACGGAGTTCCTCCTGCGGCAGGCCGCGGAGCGCCTGCCCCTGCAGCGCCTCATCGAGGCGGTGCGCGACGGCGACCTGGACTGGGTGCCCGGCCTGCTGGGCTGACCGCGGCGCGCGCGCCGCCGGGGTGTACCGTCCGGGCCGTGGGCTTCGGGACGCTGGCGCTGATCATCGCGTGCGGCCTGGCGGGGCCCCTGCTGGCCGGGATGCCCCGGCTCGCCCCGCCGCTGGTCGTGGGGGAGCTGGCGGCCGGCGTGCTGGTGGGCCACACGGGTGCCGGCTGGGTGGACCCGGGCGAGCCGACCCTGCGGTTCCTGTCCGACATGGGCTTCGCGCTGCTGATGTTCTCGCTGGGCGCCGCCCTCCCGCTGCGCGATCCGGGCCTGCGGGCCGCGCTGGGGCGGGGCTGCATCGCGGCCGGCGCCGCGCTGGTGCTCGCCGTGCCCGCCGGGTACCTGGTCGCCGCCGGCGGCGGCCTGGGCCGGCCCTGGGTGGCGGTCATGCTGCTCGCCTCCACGTCCGCGGCGCTCGCACTGCCCGCCCTCACCGAGCGCGGCCTCGACCGGACCGCCCTGGGGATGGCGATGGTCGCCTGGTCCAGCATCGCCAACGTCGTGGTGGTGATGGCGCTGCCGCTCGTGACCACCTCCGGATCGGTGTGGCGCACACTCGCCGGGAGCGTGATGGTGACGGGGGTGACCGTGGTGGTCTGGATCCTGTGGCGCGACGCCCGGCGCCACGCGTGGTTCAAGCGGTACCGGCGGCTCTCCAAGCGCCGGCGCTGGGGCCTGGACCTGCGGATCGCCCTGGCCATCCTGTTCCTGCTGGCGTGGCTGGCCGTCACCTTCGGCACCAGCATCCTCGTCGCCGGGTTCTCCGCGGGGGTCGTGGTCGCCCTCATCGGGCGGCCCCGCCGCCTGGCGTGGGAGGTGCTGGGCCTCGCGGAGGGGCTGTTCGTGCCGCTGTTCTTCGTGACCCTCGGCGCCCAGCTGGACCTGCGTGCGCTGGCGCAGGAACCGCGGCAGGTGCTGCTCGCCGGGCTGCTGCTGGCCGGCGGGGTCGCGGTGCACGCCGGTGCGGCGCTCGCGGGCCGCATGCCCGCCGCCGCCGGGCTCGTGGCCGTCGCGACCATGGGGGTGCCCGCGGCCGCGGTGGCCCTGGGGTTGCGGGAGGGCACCCTGAGCCCCGCGCAGGGTGCGGCGGTGATGGCCGCGGCGCTGGGCTCGGTGGCCGTGATGGCGGCGGGCGTCCGCCTGCTGGGCGCCCCCGCGCGGGGCGGCGTCCCGCCGCGCGGCGACGCCCCGGCGCCGGGATAGGGTTGGGCATGGCCTTCGACCCGAAGCTCGGCGCCGAGTGGTTCTTCACCGCCGAGGACCTCGCCGCCAACAACGCGGGCCGCCTCACCCCCGAGCAGGAGGAGGGGTTCCGGCGCACGGCGGAGGTGAACCGCCGGTACAGCCGCAGGTCCGGCAAGCTGGTCGTGCTGGTGTTCGGCGCCGCCGCGGTGGTCGTCGCCTACGCCATGGCCACGCAGCCCGGCGGCACCGAACCCGTGGCGATCCTCGTCCCCGTGGGCGCGTTCGCCGCGATGCTGCTGCTGCTGTGGATCTTCGCGCGTCGCAACCGCCGGATGCGGACCATGTTCGAGGAGCACCGGCTCGCGAGCGCCGAGGGGGTCCTCAAGACCTGGCCGACGTTCAGCGACGACTACTCCACCTGGGCCGCGCAGTTCGGGGACGTCAAATTCGAGATCGACGGGATCCGGCACGGCGTGCTCAAGGACGGCGTCCGGTACCGCGTGAACTACCTGGAGTCCGGCAACCAGCGCCTGCTGCTGACCCTGGAGCCGCTGGACCCGTGAACGTCGCCCGCATCGACGAGGGGCTCTGGCGCTGGAGCAGCCCGCACCCGGACTGGCGGGAGGGTGCGGACTGGGACCCCGAGGTGGCGAGCGTGTACGCCGAGGTCCCGGGGGCGATCGTGCTGGTCGACCCGCTGGTGCCCACCGACCCGGTGCAGGCGGAGCGGTTCCTCGTGCACCTCGACGGGGACGTGGAGCGGCTGCGCGTGCCGGTGGTGATCGTCGTGACCGTGTCCTGGCACCGGCGCAGCGCCGACGCACTGGCCGCGCGGTACCCGGGCGCCCGCATCGTGGGGGCGGGGGAGGACGGCGACGCCCCGGAGGGCGTGGTGCTCGTGCCCGCGCCGGCCGCCGAGGAGGTGGTGGTGTGGATGCCCGGCCACCGCGCGCTGGTGCCGGGCGACGCGCTCCTGGGCGACGGCGCCGGGGGCGTGCGGCGGTGCCCGCCGGACTGGCTCCCGGACGGGTCCTCCGACGCCCTGCTGCGGGAGCAGCTCGCCCCGCTGCTCGAACTGGGCGCCGAGCGCCTGCTGCTGAGCCACGGCCCGCCCGTCCTGGAGGGCGCCGGGACGGCCCTGCGGGCGGCGCTGGAGGCCTAACCCTCCAGGTCGGGCGTCGCGTCGCGCAGGTGGCGGGCCTCCACGTGGCCCGGGCCCGCGGGTGTCTCCACCTCCACCCAGCGCCCGCCGCGCCGCCGGCGCGGGAGGCTGCGGGACCACACCGGCCCGGCGTCCGGCCGCAGCATGAACCGCAGCTCCGCCGCCGGGTTCGGCGCCGTGAGCACGCGCAGGACGCGGCCGGGCGGGACGTCGACCACGAAGAACGGGCGCCTGCGGCGGCGGCGCACGCCGGCCAGCGAGATGAACATCACGGTCCACGCGCCGCCCATCGACAGCAGCTGCACGGGGACGTCCAGGTCGGCCACGGCGGTGAGCGCCTTCAGCGGGGCCGACAGGGTGACCGTCACCCGGTTGTCCACCACCGGGGGCAGGTTGGGGGCGGGCGGCTCGAACCGCATGACGCGCGCCGCCGCCTGCACGGGCGTCAGCGGCCGCGGCGCCGGGGTCACGCCGCCGCCGGGGCCGGGGGAGGGCTTGGGCGGCTGCGGGGTGGGCGGGGCGTGCGGCCGCCGCCGGACCCCGGCCCGGGCAGCGGCGGGATGCCGCCGCCACCGTCGCCGCCGTTGGACGGGCCGGGCGCCGGGGCGGGACCGCCGCCGCCGCCACCGCCGGCCGCCGTGACGGTGACCGTGAAGGTGCGCTCGTCCTGCTTGCGGGGCGCGCCGTCGTCCAGCACGCGCACCGTCACCTGGTGGGGACCGACGTCGGCGTCGCCGGGCGTCCAGGTGAGGGTCCCGGAGTCGTCCACGGTCATGCCCGCCGGCCCGTCCACCGAGAAGCGCAGCAGGTTCTCGGGGATGTCCGGGTCGCTCGCCACGGCGACCACCGTCATCGCGGCACCCGCCCTGGCCTGCTGGTCGGCGATGGGGGCGAGCACGGGCGCGCGGTTCACCTCGGCCACCTTCACCGTGAACGCGCGCTCGGCGGCCATCGCGGGGACGCCGGCGTCCGTCGCCGCGACCTTGACGGTGAAGGTCCCGGGGCCCTGCGCCTCCGTGGGCGTCCAGCGGATGACGCCGGTGGCGGGGTCGATGGTCATGCCGGCCGGTGCCTGGCGCAGCGAGAAGGTGATGGCCTGGGCCTCTGCGTCGGTCGCGGACGCCGTCGCGGTGAACGGGTCCTGCTCGTCCACGGCGGCGTCCGGGAGCGGCTGGAGCACCGGCGCGGAGTTCGACAGGGCCACCGACCAGGCGAAGGTGACCTGGCCCGACGCGCCCGTCGGGGTCGGTGACCGTGACGGTCACTGCGTACGGGCTGCCCGCGGCCGCGCCGGTGGCCAGCGTCCCGGTGATCGCCCCCGTGGAGGCGTCCATCGACAGGCCGGGCGGCAGGCCCGTGGCCGACCAGGTGAGCGCCTGGGCGGGGACGTCGGGGTCCGTGGCGGTGACCTGCAGCGAGACGGGGTCGCCCTCGCCGCTCGACTGGTCGGCCACGGGGTCCACCAGCGGCGCGGCGTTCACCTCGGTGACGTCCACCTGCACCGGCTCGGAGTCGGACGCCAGCCCCGCGTCGGTGACGACCACCGCGAAGGTGTAGGTGCCGGGGCCCTGCTGCTCGGTGGGGGTCCAGGTGAACGCGCCGGTCGAGGCGTCGATGGCCGCCCCGGCCGGGGCGCCGATCATCGACCAGGTGAGGGTGTCGCCGGGCAGGTCCGGGTCGGTCGCCGTCGCCGTGAACGACAGGGTGGACCCCTCGGGCACGGTCTTCGCCGGGATGGGGTCGAGCGCCGGTGCGCTGGGGTTGGGGGTGAGGGTGATCGCCAGGGTGTCCGTGTCGGTGAGCGGGCCGCCGGCGCCCGTCGCGCCCTGGTCGGACACGTCCACCTGGATGGAGGCGGCCCCGCTGTAGCCGGGCGTGGGCAGGAAGGTGAGCCCGTCGAGGGCGGCGAGCACGTCGACCATGGACCCGGTGAAGGTCATCGTGGTGTCCAGCGACCCGTCACCGGCAACGAACGCGAGGTTCGCGGTGCTCGACAGGGTGAGCGAGCCGCGTCGCGGCGAGCGTGACCCGCGCCGGGGAGGTGCCGATGTCGGGGTCCGCGATCGTGATGGCGTCCCCGCCGGCGACCGACAGCACCAGGGGCGTGCCGCCCGGTGCGGTCACGGGCGCCGGCAGCGCGATCGCCGGCGGGTCGTTCACCGCGGTCACGGTGATCAGGAGGGTGTCGTCGTCGGTGAGCGGCCCGCCGGCGCCGGTGTTGCCCTGGTCGTCGGTGACGATGCGGATGGACGCGGCGCCGACGTGGTCGCCGGCGGGGGAGAACGTGAGCCCGTCCAGGGCGGCGTTCACGTCCGTGAGCGTCCCGGTGAAGGTCATCAGCGGGTCGATCACGCCGTCGCCGGTGGTGAACGTGAGCCCGGCCACGCCGGACAGGGTGAGCAGGCCGTTGCCGCCCGTGAGCGTGACGCGCACGGCGGCGCCGCCCGCGTCGGGGTCGGCCACCTGGATCGCCGAGGCGCCGCCCAGGATCAGGGGCGTGTCCTCCGCGACCGTCTGGGCGGGCGGCATCGTGTGCAGCGGCGGGTCGTTCTGGGCGTTCACCGTGATCGCCAGGGTGTCGGTGTCGGTGAGCGGCCCGCCGACGCCGGTGTTGCCCTGGTCGTCCGTGGCGATCTGCAGGGAGGCGGGCCCCGCGTAGCCCAGGGTCGGGATGAACTGCGCGCCGTTGAAGGCGGCGTTCACGGCGGCCAGCGTGCCGGTGAACCGCATCGCGGCGTCGGCGGTGCCGTCACCGGTGGAGAACGTGAGGCCGGCCGTGCCCGAGAGGGTGAGGGTGCCGTTGGTCGCGGTGAGCGTCACGTCCATGGCGCCCGCGCCGGCGTCCGGGTCGGCCACCGACAGCTCCAGGGGCCCGCCGGCGGTGAACACCAGCGGCGCGTCCTCGGCGATCGTCTGGGAGGCGGGGACGGTGTTGACCGGCGGGTCGTTGCCCGCGACCGCGGTGACCGCCTGGGAGATCTCGGAGGTCTGGCCGAAGCCGCCGCCGCCGGTGTCCTCGGTGGCCGTGGCGGTGATCACCTCGCCCGCGGCCGCGGCCATCGTCTGGGTGTAGGTGGCGGTGCCGCCGGGGTGAACGACCGTGGCGGCGGTGCGGAACACCCCGGCCTCGCCGCTGCCCGACGGGTCGGCGCCGGCGGGGTTCGCGAAGAACTCCACCCGGTAGGTGCCCGCCGGCACGTCCAGGTCGTAGGTGACGGTGGCGTTCACCGTGTGCTCCACCACCGAGGTGATGTCCGGGGTGTTGAGGATCCCGTCGGCGTCGCCCGGGTCGTTGGCGGTGACCCCGTCCGAGGCCGCGGAGGAGGTGATGACCGTCGCGTTGCGGTCGATGCCGAGGCCGCCGTTGCCGGCCATGGCGTTGCGCAGGATGGCGTTGCCCGTGGCTCCGCCGTTGACCAGCACGCCGGCGCGGGTGTTGCCGGAGATCGTGTTGGCGCTCCCCGCGGTGGTCCCGCCGACCGCGTTGCCGTTGCTCGCCACCCAGACGCCGAGGTCGCCGTTGGCGACCACCGCCCCCGAGGAGCCGACCCCGATGGCGTTGCCGAGCACCTTGGCGCCGCCGCTGCCGGTCTCGAGGCTCACGCCGTCGTCGCCGTTGCCGGAGATGACGTTGCCCTCGCCGGCGCCGCTCCCGCCCACGACCGCGGCGGAGGAGCCGTTCACGCGCACGCCGTCGCCGGCGTTGGCGACCGCGGCGGTGCCCGCGGCGTTCGTGCCGATGCGGTTGCGGGCGACCGTGTTGGAGGCCCCGCCGGCGAGCACGACCCCGTCGCCGCCGTTGCCGGACACCACGTTGCCGTCCGTGACGCCCGTTCCGCCCACCTGGGTGTTCGAGCCGGTCACGTGGATGCCGTCACCGGTGTTGGGCCGGGCGGTGGTGCCGTCGAAGCCGATCCCCACGCGGTTCCCGGCGACCGTGTCGCCGTCGGTGAGCACGCGGACGCCGTCCCCGGCGAACGAGTGGACGGCGAGGCCGCGCACCGTGCTGCCCCCGCTGCCCGCGCCCAGGGTGATGCCGTTGGCGGCGCCCGCGGAGGAGCCGTCCACCGCGACGACGGGCCGGCCCTGGGCGCCGGCCTGCGACTGGGTGGAGGCGTCGAGCGTGAGGGGGTCCACCAGGGTCGGCAGGGCCGCGCCCGGCGTGACCGTGAAGCCCAGCGGGGAGGCGGCGTACCCGCCGTCGGAGGTGGGGATCGCGAACACCGAGGACTGGGTCCCGGCGATGGCGTTGGCGTTGCGCATGAAGCGGCGCAGCGAGCCCTGGCCGGTGCGCGCGGTGTCGTAGCGCAGCACCTCGGACGAGAAGTCCGTGCCGTTGTACCAGTGCGAGACGTACAGGTAGCGGCCGTCGAACGAGGCGCCCAGGGCGCCGTCGGGGTCGGTGCCGACGCCCGCCGCGCCGGGGTCGTACAGGTCCCAGGAACCGGCGGCGCCGAACGCGGCGCGCGTGTCGTACCGCAGCACGTTGCCGGCGGGGGTGCCCGAGGCGTCCTTGTCCTGCGCCAGGTACAGGAACCGGCCGTCGAACGTCGCGGTGCGGTAGCCCACGGCGTTCGCCCCGAGGCCCGCGGTGGACGGGTCGAACACCGTCCAGCTGCCCGCCGCGGCGAACGCGGCCTGGGTGTCGTAGCGCAGCACCTCGCCGCTGTACGCGCCGCCGTTGAAGTACGGCGCCAGGTACAGGTAGCGGCCGTCGCCGGCGATGGCGGCGTAGCCGTCGGGGTCGGCGCCCACGCCGTTCGCGCCGGGGTCGAACGTCGTCCAGCTGCCGGCCGCGGTGAACGAGGCGGTGGTGTCGTAGCGCAGCACCTCGCCGTCGTTGCCGCCGCCGTTGCTCATGGGGGCGAAGTACAGGTACCGGCCGTCGAAGAACACGTCGAAGAACCCGCGCGGGTCGGTGCCCACGCCGTTCGCCGACGGGTCGAACGTGGTCCAGCCGCCCGGGGCCCCGAACGCCGCGTGCGTGTCGTAGCGCAGCACCTCGCCGGACGGCCCGGTGCCGTTGTTGAACGGCGCGAGGTAGACGTAGCGGCCGTCCCAGGTCATGCCGCGGTAGCCGTCGGGGTCGACGCCCACGCCGTCGTCGCCGGGGTCGTAGGCGTCCCAGCTGCCGGCGTCCTGGAAGTCGCCCTGCGTGTCGAGGCGCAGCACCTCGCCGTGCCGGGCGGTGCCGTTGTCGTCCGGGGCGAAGTACACGTACCGGCCGTCGAACACGGCGCCGATGTAGCCGTCCGGGTCGCTGCCGATGCCGTTGTCGCCGGCGTCGAAGCTCGCCCAGGAGCCCACGTCGGTGAAGGCCCCGGTGGTGTCGTAGCGCAGCACCTCGCCGTGCCGGCCGCCGGAGCGCTGGGACGGCACGAAGTACACGTACCGGCCGTCGAACACCTGGTGCTCGTAGCCCTCGGGGTTCACGCCGATGCCGGCGCCGTCCGCGTCGAAGTCCTGCCATGAGCCGGCGGTGGCGAAGCCCCCCGCGGCCGGGTCGTCGCCGGTGTTGGTGACCGCGTTGAAGCTGAACCCGGTGACCAGGCCGGTGACGTCGGCGCCGGCCACGACCGCCCGCTGCACGTGCTCGGCGGACGACAGCACGGGGAACCCGTCGCCGCGGTCCGGCCGCGCGCCGCCGTAGAAGGCCCCGGCAGAGCCGGTGAACGTGAAGGACCCGCCGCCGGCGTCGCGCACCGCGCCCGCCGAGGCGTAGGTCTGCTCGGCCCAGACGTCCTCCCACGTGTACCCGCCGCGCAGGCCGGCGGCGGGGGTGATGTCGCGGGAGTCGACCGCCGCCCAGTAGGTGCCGTCGCCCGGGACCGTGACCGACCAGTTCCCGACGCCGTCGGTGCGGGTGGTGCGGCTCACCGGGTCGCCGGCGTCCGGCACGCCGTTGCCCTGGTCGGCGAACACCCAGACGTCGACGCCCGCCACGCCGGCGCCGTCGTCGGCGACCTGGCCGTCACCGTCGACGTCCTCCATCACCGAGCCGGAGATGACCTGGGTGGCGAGCGGAGTCACCATCGGGCTCGCCTCGCTGGTGGAGCCGGGCCCGGGGGCCCCGCCCTCCTCGGCGGTGAGCGTGGCGACGATGCCGTCGGGGGCCGGGCCGTCGAAGGTGGCGGTGAGCGGCACGACGCCGCCCGTGGTGAGCAGGCGCTCGGTGGACAGCGGCACCACCGTCGCGTCGGGCGTGCCGGGGTCCGACACGCCGAGCAGCTCCACGCGGTACTGGCCCGCGGCGGCGTCCACCCGGGCGGTCACGGTGAGGGTGTCGCCGTGGACGGTGGCGGAGGTGATCTCCGGGTGGTTGAGCAGCCCGTTGGGCCCCGTGTCGCCGTCGCCGCGGTCGTTGGCCTGGTCGCCGGCACGCCCCAGGTCGACCAGGCGGCCGGGGCCGGCGAAGCGGTTGCTGAGGACGGTGTCGTCCACCGCGGCGGCGCCGGTCACCCGGACCGCGGCGACGGAGCCGACGCCCAGCACGTTGCCGTCCTCCGGGGCGGTCCCGCCGATGGTGGCGTCCTCCGACCCGGCGATCCGCACGGCGGCCTCGAGCCCCTCGGACGGGGCGGTCCCCGCCGGGTCCGTGCCGAGCAGGTCGCAGGTGAGCACGGCGCCACGGGCGGGTGCGTCGAGCTCGACGGCGACGGGGGACCCGCCGATCGCGACCCCGCGCAGGGTGAGGCTGCCGCCGGTCACGCGCAGGCCCGCCGCGCCCGCGCCGGAGGCGTCGATGCGGATGGCGGGGGACGGGGCGCGTTCGGCCGTCGCACAGGTGGCGCCCGGCTGGGTCGTGCCGTCCACGGTGACCGTGGTGGTGATCTCCGGCAGGGGCGCGCCGGGGCGGATCACCCAGTGGCGCCACGGGTCGTCGTCGCGGCCGATGTCGGAGTCCGGGATCGCGAAGCCCACCGTGTCGACCAGGGGGCTGGCGTCGGCCTCCATGAGGGCCGCCCGGAACGTGCACTCCGCCTCGGCGACGGTGACCGCCTCCCCGGTGCTGCACACGCCGTCGCCGGGGTCCGCGTCCGGCAGGTCCCGGGTGCTGTTCACGACGACCGCGATGCCGAGCGGGCCCAGGGCCACCAGGGGGCCGGGGGCGGCCGCGGGCTCGGGGGCCGTCGGCGGCACCGGCACGGGGTCCGGCTCCGGTTGCTGCGGCACCCCGGGGTCCGGGGTGGCGGGGTCGGGTGCGGTGGGCGGCACCGGCGTGGTGCCGGGGTCCGGGGCGGGCGCCGGGTCGGGCGCGGGCTCGGTGTCCGGCGGTTCGGGGGCGGTGGGCGGCGTCTCCACCAGGATGTCGCCGGCGAGCGCCAGCCCCTCCAGGGTGGTGGAGCGCAGGCGCGACGGCGCGGTGGCGACCAGGCCGGTGGTGCCGGCCAGGAGGCTGCCGTCCAGCACCAGCCGGTGCGGCACCAGCGACGGCGTGGCGGGGTCCCCGGAGCCGTCCACCACCAGGGGGTCGTCGATCGACGGGTACGGGCTGGCCGGGATGAGGCGGGTCTCGCCGGTGGGGCCGGGGCCGCCCGGCATCCACGCCGGCACCGCGAACACCACCGTGTCCTCCCCGGCCAGGGCGTTGGCGTGGGCGATGGCGGCGCGCAGGGTGCACTCGGGGGCGCCGTCGGCGGTGGGGGCCCCGGTGTCGCAGCGGCCGTCGGCGGGATCGGCGTCGGCGGCGTCCCCCGAGCTGTTCACGACGATCGTCGCGCCGGCCGCGACGGCCGGCACCGCGGCCGCCGCCAGGGCCGCGACGGCGAGGACGGCGGCGAACCGCCTCACGCGGGCACCGGCCCGGGCGGGGCCGGCGCCGGCACCGCCTCGGGTGCCGACTCCTCCAGCTGCACGGCGAACGCGGGCACCGGGTCCCGCAGCACCCCGATGCGGGCGCCCATGCCCTCGGCCAGGGCGGCGGCGGTGAGCAGGTGCGGCGGCGGCGCGGCGTCGTCCGCCCACGACCCCTGCCCCAGCAGCACCTCCACGTCCGCGCCGGGCGCGGCGCCGCGGTAGGCGACGGCCAGCTGCAGGTTCCCCCCGGAGCGCGTGCACACCAGCCGCGGCTCGCGGCCGCCCGTGGCCGCGACCTGGCGCAGCAGGTTGCCCAGCAGGTGGCGCAGCCCCTCGGGGTCGGTCCACGCCCGCTCGTCCTCGCAGTGCACCTCGGGGGCGCCCGACGGTCCCCGCGCGCTGGCCGCCACCTCGTCCAGCACGGGGCGCAGGGCGGTGTCGGCGAAACGCTGGCCGGCGTGGTCGCCGGCGACGCGCAGCAGCACCTCGAGGTCGTCGAGGGTCGCCAGCGCGGAGCCGCCGTCGCCCCTGCGGATCACCTCGCGCAGCGAGACGATGGCGGCCTCGGCGGCCGCGACCCGCCGGGTTCGCAGGCGCCGCCGCTGGAGGGCGTCGAGCTCCTCGTGCACCTCGCGGCGCGGCCGGCGCGTGAGGCTCAGGTACAGCAGCACCACGCCCGCGGGGACCACGAAGGCCACCACGAAGCTGGCCAGCAGGCCCAGGCGCCACAGGCTGTCGTCGTCGCTGGAGAGCAGCGCGAGCTGGGCGTCGCGCCGGCGCACCAGCTCCTGCCGGGCCCGGTCGAAGCTCGCGTCCAGGTCCGCCGTGGCGTTGCGTGCGCGTGCCGCGTCGCCCGCCTCGATGAGCCGGATGACCCGCTCGCCCTGGCCGGCGAACTCGCCCACCAGCTCCTGCGGCTGGTCCGCCCCCAGCGGGGACGCCGGGTCGGCGGCCTCCAGCGTGGAGCGGGTGTCGGAGAGGCCGCGCCGGGCGTCGATCACGGCGGTGCGGATGATGTCGCCGGAATCGGTCCTGTAGCGCTCGTCGACGCTCGCCAGGAAGGCGGCGAAGCCCACCTGCGAGCGCACCACGGTGATGGCCCGCAGCGACTCGTTGACGGCGTGCAGGTCGCCGGCGTGGCGCACCACCGCACGGGACCGCGACCCGATGGAGAACACGGCAGCCGCGACCAGCACGATCACCACGCCGCAGGCCACGGCGACGGTGACCGCGCGGCGCCGCGCCCCGCGCACAGGCGGGCGCAACCGATGCGAGCCGGGTCTCATGCCCCCGCATTCGGCATCGGCATGCCGGATCTGAGCACCGGGGGCGGGTGTGCCCGGGGCGCCGGGCCGCGACCGGCTCAGGCGGCGGGCGGAAGCTGCGCGGAGGGGTCCGGCGGGGCGAGGCCCTCGGCCAGGGCGTACCCGGTGCGGCGGCGGCGCTTGGCGCGGTACATCGCCTCGTCGGCGCGCCGCAGGATCTCGTCGACCTCGAGCGACCCGTCGGCCCAGCCGATGCCGACGCTCGTGCCGATGGGCGCCCGGTGCTCGCCGACCGCGACGGGGCGGGACAGGGCGGCGCACACGCGCTCCGCGACGATCACCGCGCCGCGCAGGTCGCTGATGTCGCCCAGCAGCAGCACGAACTCGTCACCGCCCAGGCGGGCGACGGTGTCGGTGGGCCGCGCCACCCGGGTGAGCCGCTGGGCGACCGCGATGAGGACGGCGTCGCCGGCGTCGTGGCCCAGGGTGTCGTTGACCTGCTTGAAGCCGTTGAGGTCGAGGTAGAGGAGGGCGAACGGCGGGCCGCCGGCGCGCCGGCGCTCCAGCGCGTGGGTGAGGCGGGTCATGAGCTGGGCGCGGTTCGCGAGGCCGGTGAGGGCGTCGTGCGCGGCCTCGTACGCGACCATCTGCGACCACCCGGCGAGCGAGGTGTACCGCAGGGCGTTGCCCCACGCCGCCGCCGCCTGCGTGCCCAGCAGGGCGAGGGCCTGCACGCCCGTGTCCCGGGGGTCCAGCTCCCGGTCCGTGAAGGCGCGGATCGCGGCGGCGCGGCCGTCCTGCTGCCACACCGGGATCACCACCCCGCCCGCGAACCCGGACAGGTGCAGCCACTGCAGCTCGTCGGCGGCGCCCGCGCCGGAGCCCACCAGCGCCGGCCGGTTCTCGGCGAGCGCCCGGTCGAGCGCCCGGTCGGCGCCCGGGTCGGGGGAGCGGCCCTCCCCGGCGGCGTGCGCGAGGCGCCACCTGCCGGATCCGTCCCGGCGGCACACGTCGACCCGCATGAAGCCCAGGTCCAGGGCGGCAGCGGCCGCCTCCTCCAGCACCCGGCCGGGGTCGGCCGTCTCGGTGAGCGTGCGGGCGTGGGTCGCGACGCGCTCGAGCTCGTCGGCCCGCCGGCTGGCGGCCAGCAGGGTCTCGTGGGCGCGGTCCAGGTCGTCCCGCAGGCGGGCGGCGAGGTACCCGGTGGGGATCGCGACCGCGGCGGCGGCGGCGAGTTGCTGCAGGCCCAGCCGCAGGATCTCCGCCTCGTCGCCGTCGGACGACTTGGTGCCCACGCGCAGGCCGATGTAGGCGAGGCCCAGCGCGAGCCACACGGCACCGGCCAGCAGCGGGCCGGAGAGCACCGCGGCGTCCAGCACGGGCACCAGCAGCGCCACCCAGGCGAGCGGGGTGGCGTTCGGGTCCAGCATCAGCGCGGCGACGACGGCGAGCGAACCGTCCACCAGCAGCTGCAGGACCGTCGCGGCGACGTGTTCGCGGCGGGGCGGCCGCAGCGCGAGCACCCCGTTCACGAGCACGTTCAGGCATGCCAGGACGCCCACCGCCAGGGCGGTGTCCCGGGGCACGACGACCGCCTCGCCGGACACCGATGATGCGATCAGTGCCAGGAAGACGGCGGACAGCACCACCCGAACGACACGTAGGCCGCGCGTCAGCGCAGCCTCGCCCCCTCCGGCAGAACTCCGTTGGTTGTCTGCGTGTCCCCGCGTCCGGGGCCTCCGCTTGTCGCTCGTGGTGCCTACCGCGTGCGTATCGGCATGCCATGGGCGAAATCGACCGGCGCGCACGTCGCGGCGCCCCCGCGTGCGTACGGATCGCCGGTGCGGGGAAGAGGGAGGCACGTCCACGATCCAGGGGGAACTGACATGCGAGCACGCCGAGCCGCGGCAGGGCTGATGGCCGTCGCCGCACTGGGCATCGCCGCCGCGGGCTGCGGGGGCAGCGACTCGGGGGACTCCGGCGCGCCGGCCGCCAGCACCGCCGCCACCCAGGCGCCGCTCACCGACACGGCGACCGCGCCGTCGGGCGGCGGGACCTCGACCGCGGCGCCGTCCGGCGGCTCGGGCGACGCGACCGCCGGGAAGGCCGTCTTCACCGCCAACTGCGCCGGGTGCCACACGCTGTCCGACGCCGGCGCCTCCGGCCAGGTGGGCCCCAACCTCGACGATCTCAAGCCCGACGAGGCGACGGTGAAGACCACCGTGACCAACGGGCGCGGTGTGATGCCGTCGTTCAAGGGGACCCTCAGCGACCAGCAGATCGCGGACGTCGCCGCCTACGTCTCCTCGGAGGCGGGCGGCTGATCCACGCGCGTGCGGGGACGGGGTCCCCGTCCCGCGGCGCGATCCAGAATTTCGCGATTGCGGATCGGCGTCCGGTTGTGGGAGAACCGGACCGTCCGCGAACGAGGGGGATGGACATGCAGGCACGACGCCGCGGCCGCGCTCATGGCGGTGGCCGCGCGGGATCGCCGCCGCGGATGCGGCGGCGACTCCGCCGATTCCGGGACGCCCGCGGCGCCCACCACCACCGCCGCCGCCCCTGCCACGACCGCCGCGACGGCGCCGTCCGGGGGCGCGGGCGACGCGGCCGCCGGCAAGGCGGTCTTCACCGCGAACTGCTCCGGCTGCCACACGCTCGCCGATGCCGGCGCGACGGGCCAGGTGGGTCCGAACCTGGACGACCTCACGCCCGACGAGGCGACCGTCCAGCGGCAGGTGATCAACGGCGGCGGCCCCATGCCCGCCTTCCAGGGCAAGCTCACCGACCAGCAGATCGCCGACGTCGCGGCATACGTGTCGTCGGCCGCCGGGGGCTGATCCCCGCCCGGCGCGGTGCGGGGCTCAGGACGGGCCCCGCACCACCAACCGTGTGAACAGGCGGTCCAGGGTCGCCGCGGGGTCGGCGCAGACGCCGGTGTGGATGTCGGACGGCTGCACGATGGTGCTCGCCGGCGCGGTGAGCCAATGGAAGCGCCGGTGCATGTCCATGCGGGCGATGGGCCCGGCGCCGGGATCACCGGCCGCGACGCGGGCCAGGCCCTCCAGCTGGCGCGCCAGGGGCTCGGGGTCGCAGCCCGGCGCCATCGCGGCCAGCACCGCGCGGTCGAGCGCCACGCGCGCGCCCAGGAACTCCCGGGTGCGGGCGAACAGCACCACCCCGGCGTTGAAGCGCTCCCCGCGCTCCACGTCGGGCACCACCCGCCACACGGCGTACTGGAAGGGGTCACCCGCGCCCACGGGCCTCCTCCGCCGCCTCGGCGAACCGGCGCGGCCCGGCGAGGCGCCGCCGCAGGAACTCCGCGTACTCGTCCCGCAGGGCGTCGTCCTCCAGCCATCCACCCGGGATCAGGGAGACGACCTCCGCCAGGTCATCGGGGCCAAGGCGCCCCGCCAGGCGGGCGTCGGCCTCCATGACGGACCCGGCGTCCGGCAGCAGCACGTGGTCGCCCGGCAGCGGCAGCACCCGGTCCCACGCCGCGGCGATGTGCGGGTCGGCGTGATGCGGGTACAGGGCCGCGCCGTGGTCGATGAGGTGGTGCCGGCCGTGCCACACCAGCAGGTTCGGGTTCCGGGCGGTGCGGTCCACGTTGAGCATGAGCGCGTCGAACCACACGACGTCCGCGGCGAACGCGGGGTCCGGCGGGTTCCCCGCCGCCGGGTCGTACGCCAGGGCGCCGGGCAGGAAGTCCATCCCCAGGTTGAGGCCCACGCTGGCCCGCAGCAGGTCCTGGATCTCGGGGTCGGGCTCGGCGAGGCCGAGCTCGGGCGGCACCTCCACGTACACCAGCTCGGGCACGGGCAGGCCCAGCCGCCGGGCGGCCTCGCCCGCCACGACCTCGGCCACCAGCACCCGCGGGCCCTGCCCGGCGCCGCGGAACTTGAGCACGTAGAGGCCGTCGTCGTCGCCCTCCACAAGGGCGGGCAAAGAGCCGCCCTCGCGCAGGGGCTCGACGTAGCGGGTGGCCAGCACGGTCCGCATCCGCCGGAGCGTATCCGCCCGTGCGGGCTGCCATAGTCCGCCCCATGTCCGACGATCCGTACGCACGCGCCGCCGCCGCCGGGGCGGCCATCCGCGACCGCCTGGGGGAGCACCGCGCCGTCCTGGTGCTGGGCTCCGGCTGGGCCCAGGTCGCCGAACTGCTGGGCGAGGTCCGCGGCGGCCTGCCGATGCACGAGCTGCCGGGCTTCCCGGCGCCCGTGGTGCAGGGGCACTCCGGGATGGCCCACTCGGTCGACGTGGACGGCACCGGCGTGCTGGTGCTCGCCGGGCGCTCGCACCTGTACGAGGAGCACCCCGTCGCCACGGTGGTGCACGGCGTGCGCGCCGCGGTGCTCGCCGGCTGCGGGGTCGTGATGCTCACGAACGCCGCCGGCTCCCTCGTGGAGGCCAACGGCCCGGGCACGCCCGTGCTCATCCGGGACCAGCTCAACCTCACCGGCGCCAACCCCATGACCGGTGCGGAGCCGCCCGCCGGGTACCCGGGCCGGTTCTCCGACCTCACCGACCTCTACAGCCCCCGCCTGCGGGCCGCCGCGCACGCGGCGTTCCCCGGGCTGGCCGAGGGGGTCTACGCGGGGATGCTGGGCGGCAGCTACGAGACGCCCGCCGAGATCCACATGCTGCGGGCCCTGGGCGCGGACCTGGTGGGGATGTCCACGGTGCTCGAGGCGATCGCCGCGCGCCACCTGGGCGCCGAGGTGTTCGGTGTGTCGCTGGTCACCAACCTGGCGGCCGGCCTGTCGGCCACGGCCCTGGACCACGGCGAGGTGCTCGCCACCGGCAAGGCGTCCGTGGGGCGCCTGGCCGAGCTGCTGCGCGCCGTGACCGCCGCGATCTGATGCCCGGCGCCGCGGCCCCGGCCCGGGACTGGATCGCCCGGGACCCCGACCCGGAGACCCGGGCCGAGCTGGAGGCGCTGCTGGCCGCCGGCGACGAGGCGGAGCTGGCGGCCCGGTTCGCCGGCCGCCTGGCGTTCGGCACCGCCGGCCTGCGTGGCCGCATGGGCGCCGGGCCCATGCGCATGAACCGCCTGGTGGTGCGCCAGTCGGCGGCCGGAATCGCCCGGTACCTGCGCGACCACGTCCCGGACGCCTCCGGGCGCGGGGTCGTCGTCGCCCACGACGCCCGCCACCGTTCCGCGGCCTTCGCCGCCGACTGCGCTGAGGTCCTCGCCGGCCACGGCATCCCGGTGGTCCTGTCCGACGGGCCGCAGCCCACGCCGGTGGGGGTGTTCGCGATCCGCCACCTGGGCGCCGCGGCGGGCATCGTGGTGACCGCCAGCCACAACCCGCCCGCCGACAACGGCATGAAGCTCTACATGGGCGACGGGGCGCAGATCGTGCCGCCCGTGGACGGCCTGGTGGCCGCCGCCATCGACGCGGTCGCCGATGACGGGGTCATCGTGCCGGACGGCGTCGCGCCCGCCCCGGTCACGCCGCTGCCCGGGGCCGTGGTCGATGCGTACCGGGCGGCCGTGCTTGGCCGGGTCCCCCCGCCGGCGGCGCCCATCCGCATCGCCACCACCGCGATGCACGGGGTGGGCGGCGCGCCCCTGGCCGGCCTGCTGGCCGCCGCGGGCCACGACGAGGTGTTCCCGGTGGCCGCCCAGGAGGCGCCCGACCCGGACTTCCCGACCGTCACCTTCCCGAACCCCGAGGAGCCGGGCGCCACCGGGCTGCTCGCCGAGCGGATGCTGGAGGCCGGGGCGCAGCTGGGCCTGGCCGTGGACCCCGACGCCGACCGCGTGGCGGTGCTGGTGCGGACCCGGGACGGCGCGCCGCTGCAGCTCACCGGCGACGACGTCGGGGCGCTGCTCGGGGAGTGGCTGCTGGCGGAGGTCACCTCCGGGCCGCGACGGCTGGTGGTGTGCAGCGTGGTGTCCAGCTCCCTGCTGGGGCGCATCGCCGAGGCCCACGGGGCGGAGTTCGCCCAGACGCTGACCGGGTTCAAGTGGCTCTCCCGGCCCGCGATGGAGGACCCGTCGCTGGTGCAGGTGCTGGCCTACGAGGAGGCCATCGGCTACGCCATCGGCCCCGACGTGCGGGACAAGGACGGCCTGTCGGCCGCCGTCGCGGTGGCGTCCATGGCCGCGGCCGCGCACGCCGCCGGGGCGACGCTGCTGGACCGCCTGGACGACCTGCACCGCCGCCACGGCGCGCACGTGACCGACAACTTCTCGCTGCGCGACGAGTCCCCGGACGGCGCCGCCCGGCGCGCCGCGCTGGTGGGCCGGCTCATCGCCGCCCCGCCCTCGGAGCTGGGCGGCGCCGCGGTGACCGGTGTCGACGCCCCGGCGGCCGACGTGCTGCGGATCCGCCTGGACGGCGGCTCCCGTGTGGTGGTGCGGCCCAGCGGCACCGAGCCCAAGCTCAAGTGCTACTGCGAGGCGGTGGAGCCGGCGCCGGACGGCGACGTCCACGCCGCCCGTGCGCGGGCCAGGGGCCGCCTGACGGGCATCCGGGCGTCGCTCACGCCGCTGTTGCTGGGCTGAGACGGTGCCCGGCGGCCGGAGGCGTGCCACACTTCCCGGGTGACCACCGTGTCCCGTGACCTGCGCGGCCTCGTCCTGGACGGCGTCGCCCTCGACACCCCGCTGCGGGTGCAGGCCGTCGACGCCCTCGCCCTGGAGGAGCGGGCCGCCCGCCTGGTGTCCCGGTCGGTGAAGAAGGCCAGCAAGGTCGCCGGGCTGGAGCTGTCGGTGCGCTGCGTGGACCTCACCACGCTGGAGGGCATGGACACGCCGGGCAAGGTCCGCGCGCTGTGCGCCCGCGCGCTGCGCCCCGACCCGGAGGACCCGTCGCTGCACCCGGTGGCGGCGGTGTGCGTGTACGGCTCGCTGGTGACCGAGGCCCGCCACGCCCTGGGCGACGGGCCGGTGAAGGTCGCGAGCGTGGCCGGCGCGTTCCCGTCCGGGCAGAGCCACCTGCACGAGCGCCTGGAGGAGATCCGCCGCGCCGTGGAGGACGGGGCCCACGAGGTCGACATCGTCATCAACCGCGGGGCGCTGCTGTCGGGCCGCCTGGACGTGGTGCACGACGAGATCGCCGCCGCGAAGGCCGCCGTCGGCGACGCGCACCTCAAGACCATCCTGGAGACCGGCGAGCTGGGCTCCTACGAGATGGTGCGGCTCGCCTCGATGATCGCCATGGCCGCCGGCAGCGACGTCATCAAGACCTCCACCGGCAAGCTGCCGGTGAGCGCGACGCCGCCGGTGGCGCTGTGCATGGCCGAGGCCATCCGCGACTTCGGCGACCAGACCGGCCGGGTGGTGGGGCTCAAGCTCGCCGGCGGGGTCCGCACCGCCAAGCAGGCGCTGGGGTACCTGGCCCTGGTGGCCGAGACCCTCGGCACCGACTGGCTCACGCCCGACCGCTTCCGGTTCGGCGCCTCCACGCTGCTGAACGACCTGGTGCTGCAGCTGCGGTTCCAGCGCACCGGCCGCTACCCGCGGCCCGGCGACCTCCCGGTGGACTGATCGGTGACCTCATGACGACCACTCCCCAGAACGACGCGGGCACGCAGGACCTGGCGGCGGCGTTCGCGGACTACGCCCCGTCCATCGAGGGACGGGACATCGTGGCGATCCGCCCCCGGTACGGGCTGCTGATCGACGGCGAGGAGCGCGAGGCGCGGGACGGCGCGGCGTTCGCGACCATCGAGCCGGCCACCGGGGACCACATCGCCGAGGTCGCGGAGGGATCCGCCCAGGACGTCGACGACGCCGTCGCCGCGGCCCGCCGGGCGTACGAGACCACCTGGCGCGACATGCCGGGCCGCACCCGCGCCAAGTACCTGTTCCGCCTCGCCCGGCTGCTGCAGGACCGCTCCCGCGAGTTCGCGGTGCTGGAGACGATCGACGGCGGCAAGCCCATCCGGGAGTCCCGCGACGTCGACGTGCCGCTCGCGGCGGCCCACCTGTTCCACCACGCGGGCTGGGCCGACAAGCTCGAGTACGCGGTGCCGGGCATGACCGGGCGCCCGCTGGGCGTGGTGGGGCAGATCACCCCGTGGAACTTCCCGCTGCTGATGGTGGCCTGGAAGATCGCCCCGGCCCTGGCGTGCGGCAACACCGTCGTGCTGAAGCCCGCCGAGACCACCCCGCTCACCGCCCTGCTGCTCGCCGAGCTCGCCCGCGAGGCCGGGTTCCCGCCCGGCGTGCTCAACGTGGTGACCGGGGCGGGGGCGACGGGCCAGGCGCTCGCGGCGCACCCGGGCGTCGACAAGGTGGCCTTCACGGGCTCAACCGAGGTGGGGAAGGCCATCCGGCGCGCCACCGCGGAGCGCGGCACCCGGCTCACGCTGGAACTGGGCGGCAAGGGCGCCCACATCGTGTTCGACGACGCCGCCCTGGACCAGGCGGTGGAGGGCATCGTCGACGGGATCTTCTTCAACCAGGGGCACGTGTGCTGCGCCGGGTCGCGCCTGCTGGTGCAGGAGGGCATCGCCGGCGAGCTGCTGGGCCGGCTGCGGCGCCGCATCGAGCAGCTCCGCGTGGGGGACCCGCTGGACAAGAACACCGACGTCGGGGCGATCAACTCCCACGCCCAGCTGGAGCGGATCCGCGGCTTCGTGGACGAGGCGCGCGACGGCGGCGCCGAGATCACCCAGTCCTCCCGCGCGCTGCCGGAGCGGGGCTTCTACTTCCCGCCGACGATCGTGTCCGGCCTGGGCGGCTCCGAGACGATCTGCCGGGAGGAGGTCTTCGGGCCGGTGCTCGCCGTGCAGACGTTCCGCACCGAGGCGGAGGCCGTCGCCCGGGCGAACGCCACGCGCTACGGCCTGTCGGCCGGCGTGTGGACCGAGAAGGGCTCGCGCATCCTGTGGATGTCGCAGCGCCTGCGCGCCGGGGTGGTGTGGGCCAACAGCTTCAACCGGTTCGACCCGGCGAGCCCGTTCGGGGGCATGCGGGAGTCCGGCTTCGGCCGCGAGGGCGGCCGGCAGGGCCTGCAGGAGTACCTGCGCCTGGAGCCGGTGGGCGCATGAGCGACCGCGTGGAGGTCCGCAAGACGTACAAGCTGTTCATCGGGGGCGCGTTCCCGCGGTCCGAGTCGGGCCGCACGTTCCCGGTGGCGGCCCCGGACGGCGCGGTGCTGGCGCACGTGGCCCAGGCGTCCCGCAAGGACGTGCGCGACGCGGTTCGCGCCGCCCGCGGCGCCCAGGAGTCGTGGGCCGGGCGCACCCCGTACAACCGGGGGCAGATCCTGTACCGCATCGCCGAGGTGCTGGAGGGCCGCGCCGCGCAGCTGGCCGCCGAGCTCGAGGCCGTTGGCGCGCCCGCCGACGCGGCCCGGGCGGACGTGGAGGCCGCCGTGGACGGCGCGGTCTACTGGGCGGGGTTCGCCGACAAGCTCGACATGCTCGTCGGCGGCGTCAACCCCGTGGCCGGACCCTTCCTGAACCTCTCGAACGCCGTGCCCATGGGCGTCTGCGCCCTCGCCTGCCCCGACGACGGCGGGGTGCGGGGCGTGCTGGGCCTGGTGTGCCCGGCCATCATGGCCGGCAACGCGGTGGTCGCCGTCGCCGGGGGCCCGGCGGCGCTGGTGACCAGCACGCTGGGCGAGGTCGTCGCGACCTCCGACGTCCCCGGCGGGGTCGTGAACCTGCTCACCGGCGACCACGCCCAGCTGCTGCCGTGGCTCGCCGACCACGACGACGTCGACCAGATCGACCTCTCCGGCGCCCCCGAGGCGCTGCTGGGCGACCTGCGCGCCCGCACGGCGGAGAACCTCAAGCGCGCCTCGCACACCCGCGGCGCCGAGGACCTGCGCACCGCCCTGGCGTTCTGCGAGATCCGCACCGTCTGGCACCCCGCGAGAATCTGAGGTCCCCCGAGTGATCGAGCTCTCCGGCGAGGTCGCAACCGCCCTCGCGTCCGGCCGCGCCGTCGTCGCCCTGGAGTCGACGATCATCGCCCACGGGCTGCCGCGGCCCGACAACCTGGAGATCGCCCGCCGCATCGAGGGGTGCGTGCGCGACCAGGGCGCGGTGCCGGCCACCATCGCCGTCCTGGACGGCGTGATCCACGTGGGGCTCGCACCGGAGCTGCTGGAGCAGGTGGCCCGGCGGGAGGACATCACCAAGGCCAGCATCCGCGACCTGCCCGGCGTGGTGGCGGGCGGGCGCAGCGCGGCGACCACCGTGGCGAGCACCGCCCACATCGCGCACCTGGCCGGGATCCGGGTGTTCGCGACGGGCGGCCTGGGGGGCGTGCACCGCGGGGCGTCGGACACCTTCGACGAGTCGGCGGACCTGCCGGCCCTCGCCCAGACCCCCATCGTCGTGGTGTGCGCGGGGGTGAAGTCCATCCTGGACGTGCCGGCGACGCTGGAGCGCATGGAGACCCTGTCGATCCCCGTGGTGGGCTTCGGCACCGACCGCTTCCCGGGCTTCTACCTGGCGGACTCCGGGCACCCGGCGCCGGGCCGCGTCGACACCCAGCAGGAGGTGGCGGCGATGGCCGAGTACCGCACCCGCCTGCGCATGCCCCAGGCGATCGTGGTCGCCAACCCCCTGCCCGCCGGCGAGCAGGTGGACCCCGCCCTGCACGACCGCGTGCTGACGGCCGCGCTGGCCGCCGCGGAGGCGCAGGGCGTGCGCGGCAAGGACGCCACGCCGTTCGTGCTGGCGCACTTCCACGACAACACGCACGGCGAGAGCATGCGCGCGAACGTGCGGCTGGTGATGCGCAACGCGGAGCTGGCCGCCCGGATCGCCACGGCGATGCACGGGGCATGACCCCCTCGCCGGGCGCCACGGTGGTGGTGCTGGGCGACGTCATGACCGACGTCATCGCCCGCTACTCGGGCGTCCTCGCCGTGGGCAGCGACACGGCCGCACAGGTCGTGCTGCGCCCCGGCGGGGCGGCGGCGAACACCGCGGCGTGGCTGGGGCACCTGGGCGCCGCGTGCGTGTTCTGCGGGTGCGTCGGCGACGACGCCCTGGGCCGGGACGCCGCCGCCGCGCTCCGCGCACTGGGGGTGGAGGCCCGCCTGGAGGTGGCGCCGGACGCCGCCACCGGCACCTGCGTGGTGCTCGTGGACGACACCGGTGAGCGCACGATGCTGCCGGACGCCGGCGCCAACACCCTGCTCGCCGCGCCCGACGTGGTCGTGCCCGGCGGCCACCTGCACGCCAGCGGCTACACGCTGCTCAACCCCGGCAGCCGCCCGGCGGGGGCGGCCGCGCTGGCCGCCGCCCGCGCGGCGGGCATGACCACCTCCGTGGACCCGGCATCCGCGGCGCCCCTGGCGGCGATGGGCGCCGCCGCGTTCCGGTCGCTCATCGCGGGCGTGGACCTGGTGTTCGTCACGCCCGACGAGGCGGAGGTCCTGTGCGGCACCCGCGACCCGGACCGCGCGGCCGCGGACCTGCTGGCCGCCCACCGGGAGGTGGTGCTCAAGCTGGGCGCCGCGGGGGCCAGGTGGCACGGCCCGGGCGGCGCGGGTGGCCCAGGTGCCCGCCGCGGCCCTGCCGGGGCCGGTGGTGGACACCACGGGCGCGGGCGACGCCTTCGCCGCGGCCTTCCTGGCGGCGCGGGCGGACGGGCGGGACCCGCAGGCCGCCCTGCGCGCGGCGTGCGCGCTGGCGGCGGCGGTGTGCGCTCAGCCCGGGGCGCGGCCGGCGAGCACGTCGGCCATCGCGGCCACCACGGCTGGCGACGGGCCGCCACGCGGCAGCTCGATGGTGACCTCCGGCAGCCGCCGGTCGGCGGACCAGTCGCCCAGCGACCCCGGGGTGGCGTAGCCCACCGACCGGGCCAGCGGCAGGCCGGTGCGTCGGGAGATCCACCGCGCCAGCGGGCCGAGGTCCGGGTCCTCCACCAGCCGCTGCGGCGCGTGGAGGTTGAGCAGGGAGGTGGGCGCCAGGCGGCGCATGAGCCCCAGGATCGCCCGGGTCTCGGGCTCCGAGGCGGGCCGCGGGCCGGGACGCACCGCCGGTCCCCAGCTGCGCGACGGGAAGTTGCGGTTCAGGTCCACGTCGTGCGCGTTGCGGCGGGTGCGGCGCGCGTAGCCGTCCGGGTTGGCGATGGTCACCACCGCCGCGCGCAGGCCGCCCTGCGGCACGCGGGCCAGGCCCCGGGCGAGGGCCCAGGCGGCCTGGGGCTCGTCCCCGTGGATCGCGCCCATCACCAGCAGGCCGGTGTCCCCGTCGGGGAGCCGCACCGTCATGGGGCGGCCCTCGACGGACCGCCCGAACACGTACGGGTACGGCCGGGCAGGGCCCATCGCCACCGTGGCCGACAGGTCCATGGCCACGCCGCCCTCCACCGTGACGGCGACCGCCGCGGAGATGCGGCCGGGGGCCGCGTCGCCCACCAGCCGCCGGCCGGCGGCGGTGGGGACCATCCGCACCGTCTGCGGCGTGGGCGCGCCCTGCAGCAGCACGCGGGTGCGTCCCAGCTCGGCCCCGCCGCGGGTGCCCGCGACGACCCGCAGGATCGCCGAGGGCGGGGCGGTGACCCGCGCCGACACCAGGCACGGCGTCTCGCAGGTCACCTCGATCGCCGGCAGTCCCCGCGAGGTGGCGGGGACCGTGACGGGGCCGCCGGTCAGCCGTCGGCCCCCAGCATCGCGAAGCCGGGCTTGATGACCCGGTTGATGATCGCCAGCCGCTGGTCGAACGGCAGGAACGCGCTCTTCATCGCGTTGATGGTGGACCACCGCACGTCGTTGAGCGTCCAGCCGAAGGCCTCGCCCAGCAGCCGGTACTCGTTGCTGAGCGTGGTGTTGCTCATGAGCCGGTTGTCGGTGTTCACCGTCACCCGGTACCGCAGGGCGGCGAGCATCCCGATGGGGTGCTTGTCGATGGACGGCACCGCGCCCACGTGGACGTTGCTGGACGGGCACATCTCCAGCGTCACGCGCCGGTCGCGCACGAACGCCGCCAGGCGGCCCAGGTGGTACTCGCCGTCCGGGCCGGTGGTGATGTCGTCGATGATCCGCACGCCGTGGCCCAGCCGCTCGGCGCCGCACACGTGCAGGGCCTCCGCGATGGACGGCAGGCCGAAGGCCTCCCCGGCGTGGATCGTGATGTGGAAGTTCTCCCGCATCACCAGCGAGAAGGCGTCCAGGTGGCGGGCCGGCGGGTGCCCGGCCTCGGGCCCGGCGATGTCGAACCCGCACACCCCCTGGTCGCGGTGGCGCAGCGCGAGCTCGGCGATCTCCCGGCTGCTGGCGCGCTGCCGCATCGCGGAGCACAGCACCCGCAGGGTGATCCCGCGGCCGCTGCCGCCGCGCTCGAAGCCGGCGAGGACGGCCTCGACGATCTCGTCCAGGCCCAGCCCGCGGTCCTGGTGGAGCTCCGGCGCGAAGCGGATCTCGGCGTACACGACGCCGTCGTCCGCGAGGTCCTGGGCGCACTCGGCGGCGACCCGCTCCAGCGCCTCCCGGGTCTGCATCACCGCCACGGTGTGCGCGAACGTCTCCAGGTAGAGGACCAGGTCGTTGCGGTTCGCCCCCCGGCTGATGACCTCCCGGAGCTCGTCCGGGTCGGTGGTGGGGAGCCCGTCGTAGCCGCCCTCGGCGGCGAGGTCCACGATCGTCTGGGGACGCAGGCCCCCGTCGAGGTGGTCGTGGAGGAGGACCTTCGGGGCCCTCGTGATGTCTTCGATGTTCATCGTCATGTCCACGAGCGTAGACCACCGGATGACGGTCGCCCACGCACGCGCTGTTGCATCTGGAACCCGGGGGCCGGGCGTACACTCGCCCGATGGACTTCACGGTGATCGGGGTGGACGGCGACGACACCCTGTGGCACAGCGAGGGGCACTTCGTGCTCACCGAGCAGCGGTTCACGGAGCTGCTCGCCCCCTGGGTGGACGCCGAGACGGTGCACGCCACCCTCCTGGAGACCGAGCGCCGCAACCTGCGGCACTTCGGCTACGGGGTGAAGGGCTTCACGCTCTCGATGGTCGAGACCGCGCTGCAGCTCACGGACCACCGCGTCGACGGCCGGCGCATCGAGGAGATCATCGGCCTGGGCAAGGAGCTGCTCGCCCACCCGGTGGAGCTCCTGGACGGTGTCGCCGACACGCTGGAGGTCCTCGCACGCCGGTACCGGCTGGTGCTGGTGACCAAGGGCGACCTGTTCCACCAGGAGAGCAAGGTCGCGGCGTCCGGCGTCGCCGAGCGGTTCGAGCGCATCGAGATCGTCGCCGAGAAGGACGTCCCCACCTACGCCCGCGTGCTGGCCCGCATGGGCGTCGCCCCGGCGGCGTTCTGCATGGTCGGGAACTCCGTGCGGTCCGACATCGTGCCGGTGCTGGAGCTGGGGGGCGCGGGGATCCACGTGCCGTACCACGTCACATGGGCGCTGGAGCACGCGGAGGTGGAGCTGGGGCATCCCCGGATGGCCGGGGTCGCCGGCATCCGCGAGGTGCCGGATGCGATCGCGGCGCTGGAGGCGGAGCGATGGGCGGCGTGAACGTCGACTGGGACCTGCTGCGGCGCGAGGCCGTGGCCATGACCCGCCGGGCGTACGCCCCGTACAGCGGGGTGCTGGTGGGGGCGTGCGCCCTCACCGACGACGGCCGCCTGGTGCGCGGCTGCAACGTCGAGAACGCCAGCTACGGGCTCACCCTCTGCGCCGAGTGCGGCCTGGTGAGCGACCTGGCCGCCACGGGCGGCGGGCGCCTGGTGGCGATCGCCGTGGTCGCCGGCGACGGCGCGGCGCTGGCGCCGTGCGGCCGGTGCCGGCAGCTGCTGTTCGAGCACGGCGGGCCCGGCCTGCTGCTCGACGACCCGGAGGGGCCGGTGCGCATGGACGTCATGCTGCCCGGGGCGTTCGGGCCCGCCGACCTCGGCACGAGGGCCGGCACGTGAGCCACTCCGCCGTCGAGGTGATCCGCGCCAAGCGCGACGGGGCGGAGCTCACCGAGGACCAGATCCGCTGGTTCCTGGACGCGTACACGCGCGGCGAGGTCGCCGACGAACAGGCCTCCGCGCTGCTCATGGCGGTGTTCTTCCGCGGCATGACCCCGTCCGAGCTGTCGGTGTGGACCGAGGCGATGATCCGCTCCGGCCGCCGCCTGGACCTGTCGTCGGTCCCCATGCCCACCGTCGACAAGCACTCCACGGGCGGGGTGGGGGACAAGATCAGCCTGCCGCTGTGCCCGCTGGTCGCCGCGTGCGGCGTGGCCGTGCCGCAGCTGTCCGGCCGGGGGCTGGGCCACACCGGCGGGACCCTGGACAAGCTGGAGGCGATCCCCGGCATCCGCACGGGGCTCTCCGGCGACGAGTTCATCGCGCAGCTGGCGGAGATCGGCGCGGTCATCTGCGCCGCCGGGCCGGACCTGGCACCCGCCGACCGCAAGCTCTACGCGCTGCGCGACGTGACCGGCACCGTGGAGTCCATCCCGCTCATCGCCAGCTCGATCATGTCCAAGAAGATCGCCGAGGGCACCGCTGGGCTGGTGCTGGACGTGAAGTTCGGCTCCGGGGCGTTCATGACCCAGGTGGACCGCTCCCGGGAGCTGGCCCGCACGATGGTGGGGCTCGGCGACGCCCACGGCGTGCGCACCGTCGCGCTGCTCACCGACATGGACACCCCCCTGGGGCGCACCGCCGGGAACGGCCTGGAGATCCGCGAGACCCTCGAGGTGCTGGAGGGCGGCGGGCCGGACGACGTGGTGGAGGTCACCCTCGCGCTCGCCCGGGAGATGCTGGACTTGGCCGGGGTGGACGCCGACCCGGCGGCCGCCCTGCGCGACGGCCGGGCGATGGACCGCTGGCGCACGATGATCCGCGCCCAGGGCGGGGACCCGGACGCCCCGCTGCCGGTGGCCCGACACATCGAGGAGGTCCGCGCGGACCGTGACGGCTTCGTGACCCGGCTCGACGCGATGGCCGTCGGCGTCGCCGCCTGGCGCCTGGGTGCCGGGCGGGCCCGCAAGGAGGACCCCGTGAGCGCCGCGGCGGGCGTGGTGCTCCACGTCGCCCAGGGCGATCCGGTGCGTGCCGGGCAGGTCGTCGCGGAGCTGCACGCCGACGACGAGGCCCACCTGGCGTCCGGCCGCGAGGCGTTCGCCTCGGCCGCGGTCATCGGCGACGCGGCACCGGCGCCGGCGCCCCGCGTGCTGGAGCGCATCGCGGCGCCCTGACGCGTGTCAGGCGCTGCATGCGGGCAAAACGCCTCGGAGGGGGTCGCGGCCCCGCGCCTTCCGTGGGCGCAGCCTGTATAAGCATCGGCACGGCCCGACCGGGGTCCGTGGGCGCCCCCGCCGCCGAAGGGGGAGTTGGAGGTGTTGTTGATGAGAGCACGACGCTGGAAGGCGTGGGCCAGTGTGGTTGCTGTGGTGGCCTCGACCGGCATGATCGCCGCCGGGTGTGGGAGCGACAGCTCCTCGGGTGACTCCGGGACGACGTCGACCCCGACCTCGGACTTCACCGCGGGCCTGGTGAGCGACGTCGGCAAGTTCAACGACCGGTCGTTCAACCAGTCCGCCCTGGAGGGCCTCCAGAAGGCGCAGACCGAGCTCGGCGTGAAGGGCACGCCCGTGGAGTCCACGGCGGCGGGCGACTACATCGCCAACCTCACGACGCTGGCGCGGGCCAAGACGGGCGTCACGATCGGCGTGGGCTTCCTCATGGCCGACGCGGTCGACACCGTCGCGGGCAAGTTCCCCGACCAGAACTTCGCGATCATCGACTTCTCCCAGGCGGCCCTCAAGACCAAGCCCGCGAACGTGCGCGGCCTGGTGTTCGCCACCAACGAGAACAGCTACATGATCGGCTACATGGCCGCGAAGATGGCCGAGGCCAAGGGCAGCAAGGTCATCTCCGCCGTGGGCGGCCTCAAGATCCCGACGGTCGACATCTTCATCGCCGGGTACCAGGCGGGCGCCAAGGCGGCCGTGCCGGACATCAAGGTGCTGGTCGACTACTCCCAGGACTTCGTCGCCCAGGCGAAGTGCAAGGAGAAGGCCCTGGACCAGATCTCCAAGGGCTCGCAGGTCGTGTTCCAGGTGGCCGGCGGCTGCGGCCTCGGCGCCCTGTCCGCCGCGGCGGACAAGAAGGTGTGGGGCGTCGGCGTCGACCGCGACCAGTCCGACCTGGGCGCGCACATCCTCACCAGCGCCGTGAAGCGCGTCGACGTGTCGGTGTTCGACACGATCAAGGACGCGAAGGACGGCACCTTCACCGGCGGTGAGGACAAGGTCTTCAACCTGGCCAACGACGGTGTGGGCCTCGGGAAGATCAGCGACCAGGTGCCGCAGGAGCTCGTCGACGAGGTCGACGGCCTCAAGCAGCAGATCATCGACGGCACCATCAAGGTCCCGGACACCCTCTAAGCGGACGTGACCGGGCCGGACGCCCACGCGCAGGCTCCCTCGGCGGCGGTGCCGCCGGGGGAGCTGGTGCTCCAGCTCACGGGGATCACCAAGCGGTACCCCGGCATCGTGGCGTCCGACAACGTGAGCTTCGACCTGCGCCGCGGCGAGGTGCACGCGCTCCTCGGCGAGAACGGCGCCGGCAAGTCGACGCTCATGAACGTGCTCTACGGGCTCACCGCCCCCGACGAGGGGGAGATCCGGGTCCGGGGCGAGGTGGTGCACATCGCCTCCCCGAACGACGCCATCGCCCTGGGCATCGGCATGGTGCACCAGCACTTCATGCTGATCCCGGTGATGACCGTCGCCGAGAACATCGTCCTGTCGGTGGAGCCCACCCGCGCGGGCGGGCTGCTCGACCGGGCGGAGGCCTCCGGCCGGGTGCGCGCCATCTCGGAGCGCTTCGGCCTGGCGGTCGACCCCGACGCGCTGGTCCACGACATCACCGTCGGGATGCAGCAGCGCGTGGAGATCCTCAAGGCCCTCTACCGCGGCGCGGACATCCTCATCCTGGACGAGCCCACCGCGGTGCTCACCCCGCAGGAGATCAGCGAGCTCGAGGGCATCCTGCGGAACCTCACCGCGCAGGGCACCTCCGTGATCTTCATCAGCCACAAGCTCAACGAGGTGCTGGAGATCGCGGACCGCGTGACGGTCCTGCGGCGCGGCAAGTACATCGCCACCGAGACCACCGAGGGCGCCACCGAGCAGAGCCTGGCGCGGTTCATGGTGGGCCGCGACGTGGTGCTCACCGTGGAGAAGGAGCCGGCGCACCCGAAGGACCCGATCCTCGAGGTCGCCGACCTGGTGGTCCACGACGAGCGGGGCCTGGAGGCCGTGCGCGGCCTGTCGCTGCAGGTGCGCGGCGGCGAGATCGTCGGCATCGCCGGCGTGGACGGCAACGGCCAGGCTGAGCTCATCGACGCCATCACCGGGCTGCGGCGCCCCACCTCGGGCAGCATCCGCGTGAACGGCCGCGAGATCGCCGGCGGGTCCCCGCACGACGCCCTGGAGGCCGGGGTGGGGCACATCCCCACCGACCGCCACCACCGGGGCCTGGTGCTGGACTTCTCGCTGGCCGAGAACATCGCGATCCACGACTTCGACAAGCCGCCGGCATCGCGGTACGGGTGGCTGTCCCCGAAGCGCCTCGAGGAGGCCGCGGAGCCGCTCATCGGCGAGTTCGACATCCGGGGCGGCGGGCCGCAGACGCACGCGGACGCCCTCTCCGGCGGCAACCAGCAGAAGGTCATCATCGCCCGCGAGGTCTCCCGTGACCCGCAGGTGCTGGTGGCCAGCCAGCCCACCCGCGGCCTCGACGTGGGCGCCATCGAGTACGTCCACAAGCGGCTGGTGGCCGAGCGCGACGAGGGCCGGGCCATCCTGCTGGTGTCCCTGGAGCTCGACGAGGTGCTGGGCCTCTCGGACCGCATCCTGGTGCTGTACGAGGGCCGCATCGTCGCGGAGTTCGGGCCGGGCGTGACCAAGGACGAGCTGGGCGTCGCCATGCTGGGCGGGAAGGTGGAGGCATGAGCACGACCGCGCCGCCCCCGGCCGCACCGCCGGACGCCGGGCCCCCGCCGTCGGGCGCCCCGGGCATGGGCGGGGCCTTCCGCGGGCTGTTCACGCAGCACAGCGGCGGGTTCATCACCTCGATCATCACGACGGTGCTGGCCTTCGTGGTGGGCGGCATCGTGGTGCTGCTCACCGGATCCAACCCGCTGCGCGTCTACCAGGGCATCTTCAACGGCACCGGCCTGGACTGGTTCTTCCCGTGGGTGGGCGGCGACGACCGCGTGAACGCGGCGTTCAACCTGCAGCAGACCCTGCTGGTCACCACCACGCTCATCCTCACCGGCCTCGCCGTCGCGTTCGCGTTCCGGTGCGGCCTGTTCAACATCGGCGGCCAGGGCCAGTGGGTGGCCGGCGCCGTGGTGTCGGTGTGGGTGGGTTCCTCGTGGGCCGGCCTCGCCGGGCCCGTGCACATCGTGCTGGCCATCGTGCTCGCCGCCCTCGCGGGCGCCCTGTGGGCCGGCATCGCCGGCATCCTCAAGGCCACCGTCGGGGCCCACGAGGTCATCAGCACCATCATGCTGAACTGGATCGCCTACTACGGCGGGTCCTACCTGTTCGGCCTCGGCGGCCCGCTGCAGAACACCCCCAACCCGTCGGTGCCGATCAGCAACGACGTGGTCGACTCGGCCAAGCTGCCGGTCTGGTGGGGCGACAAGGACCTGCAGGGCCTGCACATCGGCTTCTTCCTGGCCGTCCTCGCCCTGGTGGCGTACTGGCTCATCCTGTCCCGCACCACCCTCGGGTTCCGGGTGCGCGCCGTGGGCCGCAACCCGGAGGCCGCCCGCTACGGCGGCATCGGGGTGGGCCGCAGCTACTTCCTGGCGATGGCCATCTCCGGCGCGTTCGCCGGCCTGGGCGGCGCCATGGACATGCTGGGCTGGCAGTTCCGCCTCGGGACACTGGACATCCAGTTCTCGCAGGTCGGCTTCATCGGCATCGCCGTCGCCCTGCTGGGGCGCAACACGGCGGTGGGCGTGTTCTTCGCCTCGCTGCTGTTCGGCGCCCTGCTGTACGGCACCTCGACGCGCAGCATCGACCAGTCGATCATCCAGCCGCAGCTCGCGGGCAACCTCACCACGATCATCCAGGCGCTGGTGCTGCTGTTCATCGGCGCCGACGTGGTGATCCTGTGGCTCTGGAGCCGCCGCGGGAAGGGCCTCCCGCGGTTCCGGATGCCGCACCTCGCGTTCCGGCGACCTCCCGAGGCCACCTCCACGCTCGTGGAGCAGGCGCCGCAGGAGCTGGTGCGCCCGGCCGGCCCGCCCATGGGGGCGCGCCTGGCCGCGTGGGCGCAGCGCATCGTCCCGCGGGGGGTGCGCGGGGTCGGGATCCTCGGCATCGCGCTCGCCGTGCTCGCGTTCTGGGTGGCCGCGCCGCCCATCGCGGTGCGCACCCCCGTGGTGCCCATCCTCGTCGGCCTCGCCGGGATCGCCGCCGGCGCATGGGTTGCCACCAAGGGGCAGAAGCGCCTGGGCCTGATCGCGGTGGGCCTGTCGGTGCTGGGCGCCGGCGTGGGCGCGCTCGCCACGAACTCCAGCGTCGAGAACCTGGAGTCGGTGTTCGTGTGGTCGGCGCTCACCGCGTCCATGCTGCGGTTCGCGACCCCGCTCATCTTCGCCGCGCTCGGCGGGATGTTCTCCGAGCGCAGCGGCGTGGTGAACATCGGCCTCGACGGCATGATGCTCGCCGGCTGCTTCTTCGGCGTCCTGGGCGCCGACCGCCTGGGCCACTGGGTGTGGGGCATCGTGTGCGCGCTGCTCGCCGGCGCGGTGATCGCGGGGATCCACGCGGTGGTGTCCATCCACTGGCGCGCCGACCAGATCGTGAGCGGCACCGCCATCAACTTCCTGTCCTACGGCCTCACCGGGTTCCTGTTCATCGACCTGTACGGGCCGGAGGGCACGCCGGGCGGCATCCCGGCGATCCCGGCGCTCGACCTGGGGCCGCTCAAGGACATCCCGTTCTTCGGGGACGCGTTCGGCGAGCTCAACCTCATGATCTGGGTCGCGTTCCTCATGGTCATCGTGGGCTACGTGGTGATGTTCCGCACCCCGTTCGGCCTCCGGCTGCGCGCCGTGGGCGAGCACCCGCGGGCCGCCGAGACGGTGGGCCTGTCGGTCTACCGCACCCGGTACACCGCGGTGATCATCAGCGGCATGCTCGCCTCGATGGGCGGCGCGTTCCTGTCCATCGGCTTCGTCAACAGCTTCAGCGAGCGCATGACCGCCGGCGCCGGGTTCATCGCCCTGGCCGCGCTCATCTTCGGGAACTGGCGCCCGAAGGGCCTGTTCCTGGCGGCGCTGCTGTTCGGGTTCTCCAGCGCGATCGCCCAGCGGCTGCCGGTGTACTCGGACTCCGCCGCGATCCTGTTCGAGACCTTCCCCTACGTGGTGACGCTGATCATGATCGCCGGCGTCATCGGGCGGCCCCGCCCGCCGGCCGCGGTCGGCATCCCGTACAAGCGGTCGTGAGGATGGACACGGCCCGCGCATGAGGAGTCTGATGGGCCATGGGGGCGTACCAGGAGACCTATGACCGGTGGCTCGCCGACCCGGAGGCGTTCTGGGCGGAGCGGGCACGGGACATCGAGTGGTTCCGTGAGCCGGATGCGGTGCTGGACCGCTCGGCCGATCCGATCTTCCGGTGGTTCCCCGGCGGGCGGCTGAACACCTGCCACAACGCCCTCGACCGGCACGTCCGCGACGGCCGGGCCGACCAGGCGGCGCTCATCCACGACAGCCCGGTGACGGGCACGGTCACCACCTTCACCTACGCGGAGCTGCTGGACCGCACCGCCCGTGTGGCCGGCGCCCTCGCCCGGCTGGGCGTGGGGAAGGGCGACCGCGTGGTGCTCTACATGCCGATGGTCCCCGAGGCCGTCATGGCGATGCTCGCCTGCGCCCGCCTGGGGGCGGTGCACTCGGTGGTGTTCGGCGGCTTCGCCGCCGCGGAGCTCGCCACCCGCATCGACGACTGCACGCCGAAGGTCGTGATGACCGCCTCCTGCGGCATCGAGCCGAGCCACCTCGTGCAGTACATGCCGCTGCTGGACCACGCGCTGGAGCTCGCGGAGCACCGGGTCGAGCACTGCGTGGTGCTGCAGCGCCCGCAGCACACCGCCGACCTCACCCCGGGCCGCGACCTCGACTGGGAGACGTTCCTGGACGGTGCCGAGCCGGCGCCGTGCACGGAGGTGGAGGCCACCGACCCGCTGTACGTGCTCTACACCTCGGGCACCACGGGCGTCCCGAAGGGCGTGGTGCGCGACAACGGCGGGCACGCGGTGGCGCTGAACTGGTCGATGCCCGCCGTCTACGGCGTGGACGCCGGCGAGGTGTTCTGGGCGGCGTCGGACATCGGCTGGGTGGTGGGCCACAGCTACATCGTCTACGCGCCGCTGCTGCACGGCTGCACCACCGTGATGTACGAGGGCAAGCCGGTGGGGACGCCCGACGCCGGGGCGTTCTGGCGGGTGTGCGCGCAGCACGGGGTGGACGTGATGTTCACGGCACCCACCGCGATGCGCGCCATCAAGCGGGACGACCCCCGGGCGGAGATGATGGCCGGGTACGACCTGGGGACGCTGCGCGCCCTGTTCCTGGCGGGGGAGCGCTGCGACCCGGACACGCTGCTGTGGTCGCAGGAGATCCTGGGTGGCCGGCCGGTGATCGACCACTGGTGGCAGACGGAGACCGGCTGGCCCATGGCCGCGAACTGCCTGGGCATCGAACCCCTGCCGATCAGGCCCGGTTCGCCGGCGCGCGCGGTGCCCGGCTACGACATCCGGGTGCTGGACGAGGACGGCCACGACGCACCGATCGGGGAGATCGGGGCGCTGTGCGTGCGGCTCCCGTTGCCGCCGGGCTGCACCCCCACCCTGTGGGGCGGGGACGAGCGGTGGATCTCCTCGTACCTGTCGCGGTTCCCCGGCCACTACATGACCGCCGACGCCGGCTACATGGACGCCGACCACTACGTGTACGTGATGAGCCGCATCGACGACGTCATCAACACCGCCGGCCACCGGCTGTCCACGGGGCAGATGGAGGAGGTCGTCGCGGCCCATCCGGACGTCGCCGAGTGCGCCGTCGTGGGTGTCGCGGACGACTTCAAGGGCCAGGTGCCGATGGGCTTCGCCGTGCTGAAGTCCGGGGTCGACCGGCCGCACGAGGACGTGGTGAGGGAGCTCGTGCGGCGCGTGCGGGACGAGATCGGGCCGGTGGCGTCCTTCAAGCAGGCCAGCATCGTGCGGGCGCTGCCCAAGACCCGTTCCGGCAAGGTGCTGCGCGGCACGATCCGCCGGATGGCCGACGGCGAGGTGTGGCACATGCCCGCCACCATCGAGGATCCGTCGGTGCTCGACGACTTCGCGGCGCTGCTGGAGTCCTTCGGCCACACGGTGCGGCCGCACGCGTGAGCCTCAGCCGGTCTCGCCGGCGAGCCGCCGCTCCAGTGAGTCCAGGATGAGGTCCAGCCCGTAGCCGAACTCGTCGGCGTAGTCGTACGACCCGCCGGCGATCATCTGGGTGATCATCTCGTTCATCCGCGGGTACCGGTCGGGCGGCAGCAGGTGCGCGATGCCGGTGGTGAACGCCTCGGCGTCCGCGCCCGCCTCGAACGGCAGGTTGAGCTCGGTGAGCACGAACCCGTGCACGTAGGCGTCGATGGCCGAGAACGCGTGGGCCGCGAGGGCCACGCCGAACCCGTTGGCGCGCAGGCACGCCAGCACCGCCTCGTGGTGGGCGAGGAGGGCGGGCCCGGGGGTGCGCCGCGACTCGATGAGCCCCAGCGCCCAGGGGTGGCGCGACAGGACCTCGCGGGCGGACGCGGCGCGGGCGGCCATCGCCTCCCGCCAGGGTTCATCCGGCGCGGGCAGGGCGACGGCCGAGAACACGGCGTCCACGAGCCCGTCCAGCAGGGCCTCCTTGCCGGGGATGTGGTGGTAGAGGGACATGGCCTCCACACCGAGCTCCCGCCCGACGTTGCGCATCGACACGGCTCCCAGGCCCCCGCGGTCCGCCACGCGGACGCCGGCCTCGATGATCCCGTCCCGGCTCAGCGCCGGGCGCCGCTGCGCCACCGCGGTCCCCCATCCGGCTTGCGGAGCTTACGCCCGTAAGGTTACCCTGCCCGCACAGACTTACGACTGTAAGGAGCGTTGGGATGCGGGCTGCGGTGGCCGGGCGGTACGGGGGACCCGAGGTGGTGCGCGTGACGGAGGTCCCGCGCCCGGAGCCGCGGCGCGGCGAGGTGGTGGTGCGGGTGGACTCGGCGGCGGTCACCTCCGGCGACGCCCGCATCCGGGCGGCGCGGTTCCCCCGGGGCTTCGGCATCCCGGCGCGGCTGGTGTTCGGCGTCCTCCGCCCCCGCCGGCGCGTCCTGGGCGGCACGTTCTCGGGAGTCGTGGAGGCTGGGGGCGAGGGGGCGGGCCTGGAGGTGGGCGCGCCCGTGTGCGGGATGACCGGCATGCGCATGGGCACGCACGCGGAGTACGTGCGGGTGCCGGCGCGGCGCGCCGTGCCGGTGCCGCCCGGCGTGTCCCTGGAGGACGCCGCGGGCGTGCTGTTCGGCGGCACGACGGCCCTGTACTTCCTGCGCGACCGGGCCGCCGTCCGTGAGGGGATGTCGGTGCTGGTCAACGGCGCCTCGGGGGCGGTCGGGACGAACGCGGTGCAGCTCGCGCGCCTGCTCGGCGCCCGCGTGACCGCCGTCTGCCGTGCGCCGCCCGCGGCCCGGGTGGCCGGGCTCGGCGCCGACCGGGTCATCGGCCGGGCGTCGGGGGACCTCGCGGCGGAGGCCGGGCGTCACGACGTGGTCATGGACACCACCGGGACCATGACCATCCCCGAGGGCCGGCGCCTGCTGGCGCCGGGCGGGCGGTTGCTGCTGGTCGCGGCGAGCCTGGCGCAGACGCTGCGCGCCCGCGGGGACGTGTCGGCGGGGACCTCGGGGGAGCGCCCGGAGGACATGGCGCACCTGCTGTCCCTGGTGGAGCGCGGGGAGCTCCGGGTCGTGCGGGATGCGGCGCTGCCGCTGGAGGAGATCGCGGAGGCCCACCGCCGCGTCGACGCCGGCAAGACCGGGAACCTGCTCGTGCGGCCCTGAGCGGTCAGCCCGCGGCGGCCTCCGCCGGGGCCGGCCGCGGCACGTCCAGGTCGGGGAACGCCCGCGCGACCCGCGCGATCGCCTCCTGCGCCACCGCCCGGACGCCGCGCTCGATGTCGGCGGGCGCTCGGTCGGCGAGCACCCATTCGGCGAGGGTCGCGTGCCGCAGCTGCACGGCGGCGGCCAGCATGGCCGCCATCGTCCGCACGGCCTCGTCCTCCGGCGGGCGGCCGGCCTCGGCGGCGATGACGTCCCGCAGGTCCTCCTGCAGCCGGCGTCCCCACACGAGCATCCGCGCCTGAAGCGCGGGGGAGTCGTTCCACACCTCGAGGAACCGCCGGAAGCCCGCCAGCGCGGCCGGCTCGTACATCGCGCCCCAGCCCCGGCCGTCGGGGATGCGGTGCTCCACGAGGAGGGCGCCGAGGGCCGCCGTGATGGTGGTTCCCGGCTCCCGCCCGGTGAGGGCGCCCAGCAGGTGCGCCCGCAGCTCGGCGTCGCGGTCGAGGTACAGGTCCTCCTTGGACCCGAAGTGGTTGAAGATCGTCTTGACCGACACGCCGGCGGCCTCGGCGACCTCCGCGAGGGTCACGGCCTCGAACCCGCGCTCCATGAACAGGCGCGTGGCGACGTCGGAGATCGTCTGCCGCGTCTGGGCCTTCTTGCGCTCTCGCAGGCCGCGGAAGGCGCACTCGTCCCCCGAACGGGTACCCATGGGGTGAGTGTATCCGCGAAGTTACCGACGTGCGATGTTTACACCGGTTGAACTTTTCGCGGGGCTGTGGGACCCTGACCCCCGCCGCACCCCGCCCACAGGGTGCGCACCCCACGAGAGGAGCGTGATGTCCACACACGCGATCGAGGCCGTGGGCCTCGTCAAGCGCTACGGCGAGAAGGAGGCGCTCGCCGGCGTGAGCTTCGAGGTGCCGCGCGGCACCGTCTGTGGCCTGCTGGGCCCCAACGGGGCCGGCAAGACCACCGCCGTCCGCGTGCTCACCACGCTCACCACCGCCGACGAGGGCACCGCCACCGTCGCCGGCCTGGACGTCGCCACCCGCGGGCGCGACGTGCGGGCCCGCATCGGCCTGGCCGCCCAGGACGCCACCGTCGACGCCCTGCTCACCGGCCGCGAGAACCTCGTCATGATCGGGGAGCTGCACCACCTGGGCCGCCGCGTCGCGACCGCCCGGGCCGACGAGCTGCTGGAGCAGTTCTCGCTCACCGACGCCGGCGGGCGGCTCGCCAAGACGTACTCCGGCGGCATGCGCCGCCGCCTCGACCTGGCCGCCACCCTGGTGGCGCGCCCCGAGGTGCTGTTCCTGGACGAGCCCACCACCGGGCTGGACCCCCGCGCCCGCAACGAGCTGTGGGACGTGCTGGACACGCTGGTGGCCGACGGCACCACGATCCTGCTCACCACGCAGTACCTGGAGGAGGCCGACCGCCTGGCCGACGACATCGTCGTGGTCGACCACGGGCGCGTGATCGCCCGCGGCGACGCCCGGTCGCTGAAGCAGCAGGTGGGCGGCAGCCAGCTGTTCGCGACGCCCGCGGACCCGGCCGACCTGGAACGGGTCGCCACGATGGTCGGCGACATCGCCGGCGCGGCGCCCGGCATCGACGCCGGCTCCCGCCTCGTGCAGGCGCCCACCGACGGCGGCCCCCACGTGGTGGCCCGCCTCGCCGACGCGCTGGCAGACGCCGGCGTGGTGGTCGACGACATCGGCCTGCGCCAGCCGACGCTGGACGACGTGTTCCTGACCCTCACCGGCGAGCGCATCGCCGAGGAGGAGCCCGCGGAGGTGGCGAAGTGACCGTGTCCGTCCCGCCCGCCGAGACCCGTCGCGGGAGCCTGTTCGGCGACACCTGGGTCGTGGCGAAGCGCGGCCTGCAGCACATCCGCCGCCAGCCGGAGGCCCTGTCGGACGTGACGCTGCAGCCGGTGATGTTCGTGCTGCTGTTCGCCTACGTCTTCGGCGGGGCCATCGACGTGCAGGGCGGCAACTACCGCGAGTTCCTGATGGGCGGCATCTTCGCCCAGACCATCGTGTTCGGGGCGTTCGGGGTGGCGATCAGCCTGGCGTACGACCGCTCCAACGGGGCGATCGACCGGTTCCGGTCGCTGCCGCTGGCGCGCGGGTCGGTGCTGGCCGGGCACGCGGTGGCGAGCCTGCTGCGGGCGATGCTCCCCATCATCCTCATGTCGATCTGCGGCCTCATCGTGGGATGGCGCATCCACACCTCGGTGCTCGACGCGGTGGGGGCGTACGCCCTGATGATCGGGTTCTCGTTCGCGATCATCTGGGTTGGCGTGCTGATGGGCAGCCTCCTGCCGTCCCCCGAGGCCGTGCAGGGCGTGGCCTTCACCGCGATCTTCCCGATCACGTTCATCGCCAGCACGTTCGTGCCGGTGGAGTCGCTGCCCAGCGTCCTGCGCACGTTCGCCGAGTGGAACCCGGTGACCGCCGTCGCGGAGGCCCTGCGCACGCTGTTCGGCAACCCGAGCGCCATCCAGGGGCCGGACGCGCCCTGGTCCATCCAGCACCCGGTGGTCTACTCGGTGATCTGGATGGTGGGGATCATCGCGGTCGCCGCGCCGCTGGCGGTGCGGTCCTACAACCGGACGACCGCGGACTGAGCGGCGCTGCTGCGCGCGGCCTCGAGCACGCGCAGCACCGTGACCGCGTCCGCGGCGTCCACGGGCGGTGGTGCGCCGTCGCGCACCGCCGCCGCGACCCCGGCGTAGAAGGCCGGCCAGTCGCCCGGCTCGGACGGGACCGGGCGCCGCTCGTCCCCGGCGACCACCTCGCCCCAGCGGGACTCCGGCTCGACGCCCCAGGGGCGGCCGTCACCGGGACGCACGCCGGCGCGCAGCGCGTCCTCCTGGCCGTCCAGGTGCGGGTTCACGTAGGCGGCCCGCGTGCCCAGCACCCGCAGGCGCGGGCCGGCGTCCGCCGCGAACGCGCTCGCCCACACGTGGGCGGTCGCGCCGCCGGGGTAGCCCAGGGCGATGAACACGTCGTCGTCGGGGCCGGCACCGGGACGCCGCCGGGTCACCTCGCCGTACACGCGCTCCGGGGCGCCCAGCAGCGCGACGCACTGGTCCACCAGGTGCGTGCCCAGGTCGAGCAGCAGGCCGCCGCCGTCGGCGGGGTCCGCGCTCTCGCGCCACACGTGCGGCTTGGGGTCGGGCCGCCAGCGGCAGAAGCGCGACTCGATGCGCACCGGGTCGCCCAGGGTGCCGTCCTGCAGCAGCCGGCGCAGCGTGAGGAACTCGGCGTCCCACCGGCGGTTGTGGAAGGGGATGAGCAGCCGCCCCCGCCGCCGGGCGAGCTGTTCGAGGTCCGCGGCGTCGGCGGCGGTGACGGCCACCGGCTTGTCGACCACCACGTGCAGCCCCGCGTCCAGGCCCGCCGCAGCCAGGCTGCGGTGCACCCGGTTCACGGTCGCCACCACCAGCAGGTCGTGGCCGGGCATGGCCGCCTCGGCGTCCTCGGCGATCCGCACCCCGGGGTACGCGGCGCGGGCGTTGGCGGCGCGCTGCGGGTCGCGGGTCACGATGGTCGCCAGCTCGAGGCCCGGCTGCGCCGCGATGAACGGGGCGTGGAAGATCTCGCCCGCCAGGCCGTAGCCGGCGAGGATCACGCGCGCGGGTGACGGCATGGCGTGATTCTGCCAGCCGCCACCCGCGCGGTGTGCCTCAGGCCTCCCGTTGGGTGGCGGGATGCCGGATGGTGGCGGCCAGCAGGCACAGGGCCGCCTGGGCGAGCACGCCCGCGGCGAACGTGGGCGCCGGGCCGACGCCGCCGCTGGCCGCCTCCCACCACCGGTGGAGCTCCGACATGGAGTCCCACCTCGGCCCGACGACGCGGTCGAGCGGCGCGGTGTCGTAGTTGGCGACAACGTGACGCACGACGCCGAAGGCCGAGGCGAGGATGGCCAGCACCGCGCCGCCCCGCACCAGGCGCACCGCGCCCCGCCCGGGACGGGCGGCCAGCACCGCGGTGAGCACCGCGAGCGCTCCGGCGATCACCCACGGGATGAGCTGCACCGCGCCGTTCCAGTGGCGCAGCGTGGCCAGTTCGACCGCGGTGCCGGCGATCGAGAGGGCGGCGAGGCCGATGAGCGCCAGGCGCAGCGGGCGCGCGGCGTCGGCGGTCACGGCGTGAGCGACGCGATGATCGCGGTGACGGTGGCGGGGTCGGGGTTGTACTTGGCCAGCTCGTCCTGCAGGTGCGTGAGCTGCGGGTCCGAGGTGTCGTAGGGGCGGTACTCCTCGATCTCGCGGGCCCAGCGGTCGGCGTTGGTGACGCCGTTCGCCTCGAGGGCCGCGACGAGCTCCTCCGTGCTGGCGGTGTTCGCCGAGACCTTCCCGGCGGTGGCCGCGGTGGTGGTGGCGTCCGCGGCGGTGCTGACGGCGGTGGTCGCCGTGGTCGCCGGGGCGGGGGAGGACGCGCCGTCGGACCCGCAGGCGGCGAACGTGAGGGCGGCCGCGGCGGCGAGCACGGCGGCGGCGGGGGTGCGTGGAATGTTCATGACCCGACCGTATGGGCCGGGCCTGAGAACTCCCTGAGACGCGGAGGTTATCCCAGGGAGTCCTCGTGGCGCGGGGGAACTGCGCGCTAGACCGCGGCGGCCTCCACGCGGCTGCAGCTGGGGTCGAGCGCCCACGGGTCGCCGGTGGCGAGCTCGGCGCGGGCACGGTTGCCGCCGCCGCACATCGCCAGGTCGGGGCAGCCCTCGCACACCGGCGCGAGGGGCCGCTCGGAGGAGCGCAGCTCGGCGAGCCACGGGTCCTTCGCCTCGGTCCAGATCTGCGAGAACGGCTCCTCGCGGATGTTCCCGAGCACGCGGTGGCGGGAGAACTGGTCGGGGTGCACCAGGCCGCGCTCGTCGACGCAGCCGATGCCGATGCCCGGGCCGCCCTTGGAGCCGGCGTTCCAGGTGAGCATCTCCCGGCAGCGCACGGCGCGCTCCGGGTCGCGGTCCTCCAGCCAGTGCACCAGCGCCGGGCCGTCGGACGGGTTGTCGACGGTGAGCACCTCGACGTCGGGGTGGTCCTCGGCGAACTGGAACACGGTGGCCAGCACGGCGCGCCGCTGCTCCGGGGTGATGTCCTTGAGGTAGCCGCCGCGGCCGGAGGGGACCAGGTGGTACAGGCAGAAGCGCTCGATGCCCTCGCGCACCACCAGGTCGAGCACCTCGCCCAGGCCGTCGTGGTTGCCGGGGGTCACGGTGAACCGCACCCCGCGCCGCACCCCGGCCTCGCCGAGGTTGCGCAGGCCCTGCACGGACGCCCGGAAGGCGCCCTCCTCACAGCGCTGCTTGTCGTGCAGCTCCTCGGGGCCGTCGATCGACACGCCGGCGTAGATGAGGCCGGCGGTCTTGAGGCGCTTGGCGGTGATGCCGTCGATGAGGGTGCCGTTGGTGGAGAGGGTGAAGCGCAGCCCCTGCTCCACGCCGTAGGTCATGAGGTCGAGCAGGTCGGGGCGTGACAGCGGCTCCCCGCCGGAGATCAGGACGGCCGGGACGCCGTACCGGGCGAGGTCGTCCAGGAACGCGCGGGCCTCGTCGCCGGTGAGCTCGTCGGCGGCGGGGGTGCGCTTGGCGCTGGCGTAGCAGTGGGTGCAGGCCAGGTTGCACGCACGGGTGACGTTCCACACCACGACCGGGCGGCGGTCGGTGGAGGAACGGGGTGTGTGCTCGCCGCTGCGGTGGCGCCCGTAGCGGAGGGCATCGGACGCCGACTGGCGGGTGCCCAGGAGCGAGGAGACGTTGATCATGGTCCCGCATCCTGTCCGCACGGCCCCGCCGGGACATCGGGGATGCCCGGCGACGCCGTGCGGACAACTGCGGACCCGGCCCTACGCGGCCTCCGCCAGCGCGGCGGCCGCACCGGAGCAGTCGTACAGCCCGTCCACCGCGGTGGCGGTGCACGACGCGCTCACCGCCGACATCGCGGCCTCGCCGCCGGTGCGGTCGTCGCCGCCCAGCCGCGGCCCGCCCTGGGAGGTGGACGCCAGTACCCACCGCACCCTGCCCGACGCCACGGCCTGGGAAAGCCACGCGGTGGTGACCTCGCTCTCGCGGCCGCTGAAGCCGCCGATGCCCGCAACGTCGTCGCCGTCCAGGATGGCGCTCGCGGCGGTGCTCTGGCTGGACACCACCAGGGTGCCGCCGCCGTTGGCGTCCACGTACCCGAGGGCGGAGGAGAGCTCCGAGGTGCCGCCGCCGAACATCCCGCCGCCGGAGGGCGCGCCGCCGCCGAACCCGCCGCCCCCAGGGGGCCCGCCGACGCCGCCGCCGGGCGGGCCGCCGACCGCCGAGGCCTGCGGACCGCCCGCCGGGAACGTCCCGTTGGTCGCGTGGCCGAGGGTCTGGAACGACCACACGGCGGGCCCCAGCAGCAGCAGCGCCACGATCCCGGCGAGCGCCCATGTGCGCACCCGCGGTGTGAGGGCGACCGCCAGCAGCGTCGCCGCGGCCACGCCGCCCAGCACCAGCGGGGTGCGGAGCCACCCGAGGTCCCCGGCCCCGTTGCGGATGACCGCGAGCTCGGCCACGACGCCGGCCATCACCATGGCGGGTGCCAGGACCCGGGCCGGGAGGTCGGCGCCGCGCAGGGCCGCCACGCCCGCCCCGGTCAGGGCCGCCGTGTACGGCGCGAGCAGCGCCACGTAGTACGGGTGGAAGATGCCGCCCGCGACGCTGAACGCGACGGCGGTGACCGCGAAGGCGCCGCCCACGGCGATCACCCAGCCGGTGCGGGCGTCCCCGCGGCGCAGCCGGCAGGCCGCGGCGACCGCGATCGCGGCGACGGCGGCGGCGCCCACCAGCCAGCCGCCCTGCGGGCCCAGGCTCGCGTTGAACAGCCGCCACACGCCGGGGTCGCCGCCGAACACGCCGCCCGCGCCGAATCCGCCGCCCTGCGGGCCGCCGGCCTGCCCGGCGATGCGGCCCAGGCCGTTGTATCCGGTGATGAGCGACCACACGCTGTTGTCGGAGGTCCCGCTGATCCAGGGCCGGTCGGCGGCGGGGGTGAGGGCCACAACCAGCGGCCACGCGCCGCCCACGGCGACCATCGCGCCGGCGCCGGCCAGCAGCCGCCGGGCCGCGACGGCGTGGCCGCCCGGTGCCACCCACATCCAGGCGGCGGCGATGCCCGGCACCACCAGCAGGCCCGCGGCCATCTTGGCCTCGAACGCCAGGCCCACGCAGGCCCCGGCGCCCAGCACCCACCGCAGCCGCCCGTCCTGGAGGGCCCGGACCGTGCACCACAGCGCGCCGGCGCTCGCGAGGATCAGCAGGGCCTCCGGGTTGTTGTGCCGCGACATGGCCACGGCGACGGGGGTGAGGGCCAGTGCCGCGCCGGCGACGGTCCCGGCGATGCGGCCGAACACGCGCCGCGTGAGGTCGTACACCAGGAGCACCGAGGCGACGCCCATGAGGGCCTGCGGTACCAGGATCGCCTCGCCCGAGAACCCGAACACGCGCACCGACAGCGCCTGCACCCACAGGGCGGCGGGCGGCTTGTCGACGGTCTGGAGCCCGGCGGGGTCCAGCGCCCCGAACAGGAAGGCGTGCCAGTCGGAGGCCATCGTGCGGACGGCGGCGCTGTAGTACTCGTTCGCCCACCCGTTGCGGCCCAGGGCCCACAGGTCGAGCACCCCGGCGAGGGCCGCCAGCGCGATCAGCTCGGGGCGGGCGAGGCGGAGGCGGCGGGGGAGCGCCTCCAGGCGGATGCGGGGTCGTGCTGCGGTGGTCACGTGCGGCTCCCGGTCGGGGTCGGGAGCGACCGTAGGCCCCGCGGCTGAGAGGTCCATAAGGGACGGCGCGCCGCGGCCCGCCGGCTCAAGTCGGGTGCGGGCCGGTCGACGGGAGGCCTATGGAACCCCCTGCGCGCATCGCCCCAGGGCCAGTCGCCCGTCCCGAATTCCGGCCCGCGGGGGCATTCAGCCGCCCCGGCCTGGACGACTAGGCTCGCCGCCGAGTGTCACCCGCACACGACTTCGACCTGCTGGTCATCGGCTCGGGCCCGGCCGGAAAGCACGCGGCGATCCAGGCCGCCAAGCTCGGCCGCCGCGCGGCGATCTGCGAGCGCGCCGCCGTCGTCGGCGGCGTCTGCGTGAACACCGGGACCATTCCCAGCAAGACGCTCCGCGAGGCGGTCATGTACCTCGCCGGGATGCGGGAGCAGGGCAACTACGGCAGCTCGTACCAGGCCAAGCAGCACATCACGGTGAACGACCTGCTGTTCCGGTCCGACCGCGTCGTGCAGTCCGAGATCGACGTGACGCGCAGCCAGCTCATGCGCAACGACGTGGAGATCATCACCGGCCACGCGGAGTTCACCGGCCCGCACGAGCTGCGCATCACCCAGCCGGAGGGCCGCGGTGAGCGGGCCGTCACCGCCGCGCACGTGGTGATCGCCACCGGCACGTCCGCCACCAAGAACCCGAAGATCCCGTTCGACGGCACCTGGGTGCTCACCAGCGACGACGTCCTCAACCTGGAGCGCCTGCCGCGCACGATGGCCGTGATCGGGGCCGGGGTCATCGGCCTGGAGTACGCCAGCATCTTCGCTGCCCTCGGCGTGCGGGTGACGCTCATCGACCGCCGGCCGCGGATCCTGCCGTTCGTGGACGGCGAGATCGTCGACGCCCTCATGTACCACCTGCGCGAGCGGCGGATGACCGCGTGGCTCGGTGAGGACGTGGACGCCATCGAGCACCACGAGGGCCAGAACGGCGAGCGGGTCCGCATCAAGCTGGCCAGCGGCAAGGAGGTGCTCGCCGAGTGCGTGCTCTACTCCATCGGCCGCACCGGGGCGACCGCCTCCCTCAACCTGGAGGCCGCCGGCCTCGGCGCCGGGGAGCGCGGCCTGCTGACCGTGAACGACCGCTTCCAGACCGAGGTGCCGCACATCTACGCGGTGGGCGACGTCATCGGGTTCCCGAGTCTCGCGTCCACCAGCATGGAGCAGGGCCGCCTGGCCGCGTGCCACGCGTTCGGCGTGTCCTCGCCCATGGTCAACGACGTGCTGCCGTTCGGGATCTACGCCATCCCGGAGATCTCGATGGTGGGGCGCACCGAGGAGGACCTCACCGCCGCCGGCATCCCGTACGAGGTGGGGAAGGCCCGGTACCGGGAGATCGCCCGGGGCATGATCGCCGGCGACACCACCGGCATCCTCAAGCTCATCTTCCACCGCGACACGCGGGCGCTGCTGGGCGTCCACATCCTCGGTGAGGGCGCCACGGAACTGGTACACATCGGCCAGGCCGTCCTGACGCTGGGCGGCACCGTGGACTACTTCGTGAACTCGGTGTTCAACTACCCCACCCTGGCCGAGTGCTACAAGACCGCCGCGTTCGACGGCGTGAACCGGCTCGCCGGCTGACGGGGCGCCCCGGAGGGACGCGCATCGCTCTCGCTCCTGCTCCGCCGCTTCCGCGTCCCCGCCGGGATGCTCGTGGGGACCATCCTCTACGGGGTGCTGGGCTACACGGCGCTGGTGAAGGACGCCGACCCGATCGACGCCCTGTACTGGACGTTCCTGACGATCGGCGGCGTCGGGTTCCAGGACACCCGGCCGTCCGGGCACGTCGCCGAGGTCTTCTCGATCTCGCTCATCATCCTGCTGGTCATGGGCGTGGCCTCGACGGTGGCCGTCGCGACCGACATGCTGGCCTCGGGGGAGGTGGGCCGGTTGCACCGTGACCGCCAGAACGACCGCAAGATCAGCGAGCTCTCCGGCCACTACGTGATCTGCGGGTACGGGCGGGTGGGCCGCGCCGTCGCCGAGGAGCTGGCCCGCGAGGGCACGCCCTACGTGGTCTGCGAGATCGACGACCGGCACGCCGCCGAGCTGGAGGCCGACGGCATCCCGTTCGTGCTGGACGACCCCTCCCACGACCGCGCGCTCGTCAAGGCCGGCATCGACCGCGCCAAGGGCCTGGTCTGCGCGGTCGACAACGACGCGATCAACGTGTTCATCGCGCTCACGGCGCGCGGCCTCAACCCCGACATCACCATCGTCGCCCGGGCCGCCGACCCCGAGTCGGTGCCCAAGCTCATGCGCGCCGGCGCGAACTCCGTGGTGTCCCCGTACGACCTGTCCGGCAGGGAGATGGCCCGCCGGGCCCTCTCCTAGCCCCTCAGGCGAACAGCGCCCGCAGGCCCTCCAGGGCCGACCGCTGCCGCTCCGCCAGGCGCGTCTCCAGGTCGGCGCCCTCCTCCAGCGGCTCCCCCTCGGTGCTCCACAGCACCCGCGACCCCGAGCCGTGCCCCTGCACCTCGAAGCTCGCCCGGTGGGACTTCAGCGGCACGCCGTCGATGACGCTGTAGCTGTAGAACCGCCGCGCCTCGTCCCGCTCCAGCAGCCGCTCGGTCACCACCGAGCCGTCCGCCCGCGTGAGCGTGCGGATGTCGCCGTCGGTCACGCACGACGTGTACTGCGGGTACCAGCGGCTCACGTGGTCCGGCGCCCCCAGCACCTCCCACACCGCCTCCGGCGGCGCGTCGATGTCGATGCTCACGGTGAACGCGTTCGCCATCCCCGGTCCTCCCACGGTCGCTTGCGGCGATCGTACCGGTGCGCCTGCGGCCCGATGCGGATGACGCCGTCCGGGCACCGGAGGATCCTGGGACCACACGGTGCCCTGAAGACGAAGGCGGAACGTCCATGCGCGTCCTGGTGGTGGTGTCCAGCAAGCACGGCGCGACCGTGGGATACGGCGAGGCGATCGCCGACGTCCTGCGCGCACGCGGGATCGAAGCCGGGGTGTTCCGGCCACAGTCCGCCCCCGACCCCGCCGGCTTCGACGCCGTCGTCATCGGCAGCGCCGTCTACACCGGCCACTGGATGGCCGAGGCCCGCGACTGGGCCGAATTCCACGCGGACACCCTCCGCGGCCGGCCCGTGTGGCTGTTCTCCAGCGGCCCCGTGGGGGAGCCCTCCCTCCCCGACGCCGAGGAGGCCGTCACGCTCGGCGACCTCCCCGAGCGCATCGGCGCCCGCGAACACCGCCTGTTCCCCGGCCGCCTCGAACGGCACCGCCTGGGCTTCGTCGAACGCGCCCTCATGACCGCCGTCCACGCCGCCGAGGGCGACTTCCGGGACTGGCCCGCCATCGACCGCTGGACCGCCGAGATCGCCGAGACCCTCAGTCCCGTGAGGGACTGATCGCTTTTCAGCACCGTCCCGGGCCGGACGGTTTCAACAGCGCTCGAGACTCCCCCTGATGTAGCGTCCCAATCCAGCCGATACACCGGTGACCGGTTGACGAATGGGGTGCCCACCATGAAGCAATCCGTGCGCGCGGGGATCGCCGCCGCAACAGCAGTGCTCGCCGTCGCGCCCATCGCGGCGGCCGCGCCGCCCGAGTGGTCGCGCACCGCGACCCAGGCCATGCCCGCCGCCGGGGAGTTCAGCGTCGAGGACGTCGCGGCGGCCAACGACTTCGCCGCCACCGCCGGCCTCGGGGCCGACACCGCCAACGGCCGGGTGCCCGCGGTGATCGAACGCTCCGGAACCGGCCCCACCTGGGGCCAGCCCATCCGCCTGGGTGAGGCGAGCCGCCTCGACTTCGGCCCCCTCGTCGCCCGGAACGGGCGCGGCGACGCCGTCGCCGTCTGGGGCGCCGTGGGAGGCAAGCTGTCCGCCGCCGTCCGCTTCGGCGGGTCGTGGGGGAGGGCCGTCGACACAGGGATCAAGGTCCCCGGGCTGCGCAACGGCAGCGCCGACGACGCCCTCAAGGTGGCGATGGGCGCCGACCGCCGCGCCCGCATCGGGGTCCTCGCCTGCTCCGGCGGGGCATGCACCCTCACGGTCGCCGCCACCGTGCCGCGCACGGCCAGGTGGGCCGTCGCCGGAACCGTCAAGACCCCGCGGGGCGGCGGGTCGTCCACCGGCTGGGCCCTGGGATCCGGCGGCAACGCCGTCATCGCGTGGCGCACCGGCCGCCGCGTCAACGCCGCGCAGATGGGCCCCCGCGACAAGGCGTTCTCCGCGCCGCTGCGGGTGCCGTCCGGCGACGCCACGGGGCGCCTCGCGGTCGACGCCGGCGCCGTCGGCGAATCCGCCATCGGCTGGACCACCGCCGGGGGCGGGGTGGGCGTGAGCGTCCGCCTGCGCGCCGACCTCGGCTGGCGCACCCCGCGCCGCGTCGCCCGGCCCGCCGGTGCCGGCGAACCGCGCGTGGGCGTCGCATGCGAGGGCAGCATCGCCGCCGGCTGGGTCGAGCCCGGCACCCCCAAGGTGCTCGTGAAGGGCGCCACCGCGCAGGGCACCGACGGGCTGTTCACCGAGACCACCGAGGTCGGCACCTACGGCGACGAGACCAAGGCCCTGCGCATGGCCGGCGCCGGCGTGCTCGGCAAGACCGGTGTCGCCTACCTCGGCTGGGCGCGCGCCGAGGGGCAGGGCGCCGGCGGCGGCAGCCGCCTGGCCGGTGACCGCAACAAGAACGGCTGGCGCGGCCAGAACCACGACGGGTTCTTCCGCGAGGGCCCGCCGCCGGCCTTCGCGCCCGACGGCACCGGCGTCATCGTCGGCACCGAGGACGCCGGCCTGCGCTTCCAGGAGTTCACCCCGGGCGACGCGATCATCCGCTGCCCGTGACCCGCTGACGGCGGGGCCCGGCCGGGCCCCGCCGCCGCGCGGTGGTCAGGACGCGTACGCCTCCATGGGCGGGCACGAGCACACCAGGTTCCGGTCGCCGTGTGCCGCGTCGATGCGGCCCACCGGCGGCCAGTACTTGGTGGTGCGCAGCGACGCCAGCGGGTAGGCCGCCAGCTCACGCGGGTACGGCCGGTCCCAGCCGTCCGCCGCGACGTCGTCGGCGGTGTGCGGGGCGTGCCGCAGCGGGCTGTCCTCCGCCGTCCACTCACCGGACTCCACCCGCCGGATCTCGTCGCGGATCGCGATCATCGCGTCGCAGAACCGGTCGAGCTCCGCCAGGGACTCGGACTCCGTGGGCTCCACCATCAGCGTGCCCGGCACCGGGAACGACATGGTCGGGGCGTGGAAGCCGTAGTCCATGAGGCGCTTGGCGACGTCGTCCACCGTGACCCCGCTGGCGTCCTTGATGGGCCGCAGGTCCAGGATGCACTCGTGCGCCACCCGGCCGCGCTCACCCGTGTAGAGCACCGGGTAGTGCCCGTCCAGGCGTGCCGCGACGTAGTTCGCCGACAGGATCGCGATCTCCGTGGCGCGGGTGAGTCCCTCGCCGCCCATCAGGGTGATGTACACCCACGGGATCGGGAGGATCCCCGCCGATCCCCACGGCGCGGCGCTGATGGGGCCCACGCCCGTGGCCGGGCCCGCCTCGGCGACCAGCGGGTGGTTGGGCAGGAACGGCGCCAGGTGCGCGCGCACCCCCACCGGGCCCACGCCGGGACCGCCGCCGCCGTGCGGGATGCAGAACGTCTTGTGCAGGTTGAGGTGCGAGACGTCCGCCCCGAACCTCCCGGGCTTCGCGAGGCCCACCAGCGCGTTCAGGTTCGCGCCGTCCACGTACACCTGGCCGCCGTGCTCGTGCACGACCGCGCAGATGTCCCGGACGTGCTCCTCGAACACCCCGTGGGTGGAGGGGTAGGTGATCATGATCGCGGCGAGGCGGTCCCCGGTGGCGTCCGCCTTCGCGCGCAGGTCGGCGAGGTCGACGTTGCCGCCCTCGTCGCACGCGACCACCGTGACGGTCATGCCGGCCATCACCGCCGACGCGGCGTTCGTGCCGTGCGCGGAGCTGGGGATGAGGCACACCGTGCGCTGATCGTCCCCGCGGGAGCGGTGGTACGCGCGGATCGCCAGCAGGCCCGCGAGCTCGCCCTGCGACCCGGCGTTGGGCTGCAGCGACACCGCGTCGTAGCCGGTGACCTCGCACAGCGCGGCCTCCAGCTCCCGGATCATCTCCACGTACCCGGCGGCCTGGTCGATGGGCGCGAACGGGTGGATCTGGGCGAACTCCGGCCACGTGACCGGCGCCATCTCCGCCGTCGCGTTGAGCTTCATCGTGCAGGAACCCAGGGGGATCATCGTGCGGTCCAGCGCCAGGTCCCGGTCGGCGAGGCGCCGCAGGTAGCGGAGCATCTCGTGCTCGGTGTGGTACCGGCTGAACACCGGGTGGGCGAGCAGCTCCGCCCGCCGGGCCAGCTCCGCCGGGATGCCGTCCGGGGCGGTGGCGTCCAGGTCCTCCACCGATGCGGTCACGCCGAACGCCCGCCACACGGCCTCCACCACCTCGCGGGTCGTGGTCTCGTCCAGGGCGATGCCGACGGTGTCGCCGTCCGCGCGCCACAGGTTGATGCCATCCTCGAGCGCCGCGGCCACCACGGCGTCCGCGCGGCCGGGCACGCGCACCCGCACCGTGTCGAACCAGGTGCCCGCCGGCACCTCCGCGCCGCCGGCGCGCAGGCCGGCGACCAGCACCGAGGTGAGCCGGTGCACGCGCGTCGCGATGCGGCGCAGCCCCTGGGGACCGTGGTACGCGGCGTACATCCCCGCCATCACGGCCAGCAGCACCTGCGCGGTGCAGACGTTGCTCGTGGCCTTCTCACGGCGGATGTGCTGCTCCCGGGTCTGCAGCGCGAGGCGCAGCGCGGGGCGGCCGGCCTCGTCCAGGCTCACGCCCACCAGGCGGCCGGGCAGCGCGCGCGACAGCTCGTCACGGGTCGCGAGGAACCCGGCGTGCGGGCCGCCGAACCCCATGGGCACGCCGTAGCGCTGCATCGACCCGACGGCGATGTCGGCGCCCATCTCCCCGGGGGTGCGGGTGAGCACCATGGCCAGCGGGTCGCCGGCGACGATCGCCATGGCGCCGGCGGCGTGCACCGCCTCCACCGCCGGGGTGAGGTCGCGGAGCACGCCGGAGGAACCGGGGAACGCCAGCACGGCCCCGAACAGGCCGTCCGGGAGGCCGGCGGCCGGGTCGCCCACCACCACCTGCACGCCGATCGGCTCGGCGCGGGCGGCGATGACGGCGATGGTCTGCGGGTGGCAGTCCGCGTCGACGAAGAACACGTCGCCGGCGTTGCGCACGGACCGGCGGGCCATGGTCATGGCCTCGGCGGCGGCGGTGCCCTCGTCGAGCAGCGACGCGTTGGCGAGCGGCAGGCCGGTGAGGTCGGCCACCAGCGTCTGGAAGTTCAGCAGCGCCTCCAGGCGCCCCTGCGAGATCTCCGGCTGGTACGGGGTGTACGCCGTGTACCAGGCGGGGTTCTCCAGCACGTTGCGCTGGATCACGCCGGGGGTGACGGTGCCGTGGTAGCCCAGGCCGATGAGCGAGGTCGCGACCCGGTTGCGGGACGCGCGCTCGCGCAGGCGGGCGAGGGCCTCGGTCTCGGTGACCGGGCCGGGCAGGTCGAGGGGGGCGTCCAGGCGGATGGCGGCCGGGACGGTCTCGCCGATGAGGGCGTCGATGCCGGGGGAGCCGATCTCGCGGAGCATCGCCTCCACGTCGGCGGGCGCCGGCCCCAGATGGCGTTCCGCGAAACCCCCGCGGTCCTCGAGGTCGGCGAGCGTCGGGCGCGTGTGGGACATTGGGGATGGACTCCCGGTCGGACGGCAGGCGGAGCACGCTCGCCCCCGCTGTCCGTGTGCCTGAGAGATGCACCCGGGCCGTCCCGGGCTTTCCCCATCGGCGGGATGCTCGCGGCATCCTCTCTCCAGCGCCACCGCGCCCACCACGGTCCGTTTGCCTGAGAGATTCCGGGGCGGTTGCTCCTTCGGCGCCGGCTCGGGGCCGGTCTCTCCCACGGCGGGCGATCGGTGCCGGAACCGTAGCAGCGGTCGCGGCTACCCGGCCTGGAATGCCGCCGGCAGGGTGAGCGTGAACCGCGCTCCGTGCGGCCCCGATGCGCACACCAGCTCGCCGCCGTGCGCCCGCGCCAGCTCGCGGCTGATCGCCAGACCCAGCCCGGACCCGCCGGACTCCCGGGCCCGGTCGTCCTGCAGCCGCACCAGCCGCTCGAAGATCCGCTCCCGGTCGGCCTCCGGCACGCCCGGCCCGTGGTCGTCCACGTGCACCGCACCCGCGCCGCCGACGCGCGTCACCGTCATGGTCACGGGGCCGTCCGGGCTCCAGCGGTGGGCGTTGTCCAGCAGGTTCGCCAGCACCTGCAGGATCCGGCCGTGGTCGGCGGCCACCGTCATCGGGCCCTCCGGCGTGGCGACGGCCACGGCGCGGCCCAGGTGCGCCTCGGCGCGGTTCGCCGCCTCGGCGGCCAGTGCCCCCAGGTCCAGCGGGAGGGGGTGCAGCGCGGCGGCCGCGGTGCCGTCGTCCAGGCGGGCGGCCGTGGTGAGGTCCTCCAGCAGCCGCGCGGCGCGCCGGCTCTCCCGCACCAGCCGGACGCTGAGCTCCTCCACGCGCTCCCGGTCCGGTTCGCTCCGCAGCAGGGTCTCCGCGGTGGCGGCCATGGCCGAGAGCGGGGTGCGGAGCTCGTGGGAGGCGTCGGCGAGGAACCGGCGCAGGCGCTCCTGCGCGTCCTCGGCGTCGGCGACCGCGGTCTCCAGGGTGTCGAGCATGCCGTCGAACGCCTCCGCCGCCCGGCCCATCTCGGTGTCGGTGCGGTCCGGGCGCAGGCGCCGGCCCCGCTCACCGCCGGCGATGGACGCCGCCAGCCGGGTCATGCCGTCCAGCGGCGCGAGGGTGAGCCCCACCAGGCGGGACATCACCACCGCGCCGAGCGCCATCACCGACAGCCCGGTGATGACCAGCAGCTGCAGCACCCGGTCGGTGGCGGTGCCCACCAGGGAGGTGGAGGCGGCCAGCGTGAGCGTGTCCCCGGTGGCGGGCAGGACCTGGCGCACGACGATGCGCCCGCCCTCGGACCGCGAGCTGGATGCGGGCCCGGTGAGCACGAGGTCGCCGCCGGACGGGATGAACACCTGGCCGGCCGCCGGCGTGGGGGCCACGCCGGTGGCGTCCACCACCACCGTGCCGACGGCCACCGGGGCGGGCGCCGCGGTGGCGCCCCCGGACGCCTCGCCTCGGACCGGCGGATCGAGGCGGGCCGACACGCCGTTGCCGCCGACGCGCCGGGCGATCTCCTGGGGCGGCACCGTGCCGTCCAGCTGCAGCGCCGTCTGCGCGCGCTGGTCGAGGTCGGCGCGGATCCCGGCGCGCAGCCGGTCCCCCAGGGTGAGCATCAGCACGACGGCGACGACGGCCATCGAGACGCCGGTGAGGGCCAGCGCCGCACCAACCACGCGCCGGCGCAGGCCCCGGGTGCGCAGCCCCTCGCTCACGCCGGGCCCCGCCGCAGCGCGTACCCCATGCCCCGCACCGTGTGGATGAGCCGGTGCATGCCGCCCGCCTCGGTCTTGCGCCGCAGCGAGCTCACGTGCACCTCAACCAGGTTCGGGTCGAACTGGTCGTAGCCCCACACCTGGGTGAGGAGCTGCGTCTTGCTGATCACCCGGCCCCGGCCCCGGGCCAGCTGCACGAGCAGGCGGAACTCGGTGGCGGTGAGCTCGACCGCCCGCCCGGCGCGGACGGCGACGCCGGCACCCTCGTCCACCAGCAGGTCGTCCACCTGGATCGCGCCGCCCGCCATGCGGCCGGTGCGGCGCAGCAGCGCCATCACCCGGGCGACGAGCTCCTCCAGCAGGAAGGGCTTGACCACGTAGTCGTCGGCGCCCTCGTCGAACCCGCGCAGCCTGGAGGCCGGGTCGTCACGGGCGGTGAGGAAGATGACCGGCGTGTCCCCGTGCTCCCGCAGGCGCCGGGCGATCTGGAAGCCGTTCTGCCCGGGCAGCATCACGTCGAGCAGCGCCAGGTCCGGGCGGGCCTCCGCGAGCAGGGCGTCGGGATCCCGGCCGTCGGCGGCGGCGTGCACCCACAGGCCCCGCTCGCGCAGGGCGCCCGCGACGGCGTCGCGGATGGCGGGTTCGTCGTCCACGACGAGGATCCGGGGCGGTTCCATGGCCCGAGCATTGTCGGCCCGGCTGAAGGTCTCCTGAAGATGCGCGGGTCTTCAGCGTGGCTCCAGGTTGCCCGCCGAGTCTGTGGATGCGGACGCGGAATCCCCCGCGGCGCCACCACAGGAGTCCACATGCACACGCTCGGTTCCCCCAGCCCCGCCCGGTCCCGGCGCCCGCGCCGCCGTGCGGCGGCCCTCGTCGCCGGATGCTCGCTGGCCGTCGCGGCGGCGGCCGCCCTGCCCGCCTTCGCCGGCAACGACCCCGCCCCGAAGGCCGGCGATGTCGTCGCCATCGGCTGCGCCATCGGCGATGACGGCACGGTGGTCTCGGGTGACGCCGGCACCGTCGCGCCCGCGCCGGCCGGGAAGGCCGTCACCGGAACCGTGACGGCCGTCGACGGTGAGGACATCACCGGGGCCATCCCCATGGAGGTCGAGGCGATCCCCCTCGCCCCGGCCAAGGGGAACGCGTGGAAGGCGGGTCCGGGCGCCCGGCCCGCAAAGGGCGGCAAGGTCCTGGTCGCCACGGCCACGATGGGCCCGGACGGCAAGGTGACCATCACGTCGGGCGGTGGGAGCTTCACCGCACCCACGGGCAGGCCGCAGTTCTCGGGCAAGGCGGTCCCGGCGGGCGCCGCGGGCACCGGCACGGGTGTCGCGGTGACCCCGGAGGACGGCCAGGTCATCGCCGTCGAGCTGGCGGACCTCCCGGACTGCGGCGCCGCCGCCAAGTAGCGCGCCGGGGCGGGCGAGGGGGCCGGGCACACCCCCTCGCTACGCCCGGCGGGCCTCCCGGTCCTCGTGCAGGACGGCGTTCAGCGCGGCGCAGATCCCCACGGCCCGGCCCAGGATGAACAGCGACAGCAGGACGCCGGCGGCGACGCCCAGCACCCCGTAGGTCTCCTCCTTGCGCGTGATCCACGGGAACAGCACCAGCGCGTTGAACAGGTGGATCGCCGACAGCGCGGCGTAGAACAGCACGGCGCCGGGCAGGTGGTCGGTCCACCGCGCGGCCGCGGTGGGCAGCAGCAGGACGCTCAGGAGCACGAAGAACGCCGGGAGCACGGCCAGCGAGGCCAGGGACAGCAGCCACCCCGCCGGGGGGATCGCCGCGTCCGCGATGCGCCCCGTGAGCGCGCTCACCATGAACGTGCCCAGCAGCAGCGCCAGCAGGAGCAGGGTGGCGGTCACCGGGCGCCGCATCGCCCGCACCGGCACGCCCCAGGCGAACGCCGACACGGCGCGCAGGGCCCGCAGCAGCACGTACGTCTCGTACAGCAGCACGACGCCGGCGCTCCCCATCACCGCGATGCGGCCCCAGAACCCGGTGGTGTCGGCGGCGGCGCCCACCGACTCGGCGAAGACGTCCCCGATGCCGGCGTCCGCCACGTACGCGGCGGCTCGTTCGCCCTGCACGTCGGCCACAATCCCCACCGCCCCGATGAGCACCAGGGTGAGGGGGAGGAGCCAGATGAACAGCCGGTAGGCGATCGCGGAGGCCAGCACGCTGCCGGCGATCGCCCGGTCCCGGCGCGAGACCCGCCAGCCCAGCTCGGCGAGCGGGCCCACCGGGCCCCAGGTCGTCGCGCGCTCCGCGGCGGCCAGCGCCCGGCCGCGCAGGCGGTCCAGCCGGCCGTCGCCGGGGCCGCCGGCGAGGTCCGCGAGGGCGGCCGACAGGCGGTCGGGTCCGTCCTCCGGGTCGGGGGCCGGAGCGCTCACCGCGTGTGCGCGGTCAGTCCTCGGGCGCCCAGGACCTGCCGGCCATGCGGCAGGCGTTGCACTGCACGCCGGTGTTGTACCGGCTCAGCACCGTGCTGCAGCTCACGCAGACGCGGGGACGGGTCGAGGGACGCACCTTCTCGGGCTCCGGGCAGGCGCACAGCTTGGGCCGCTGCCGGCCGCGCGGGCGGTGCAGCTCGGCGATGAGCCCGCAGGTCGTGCAGACGACCTCGACGAGCTCCAGCTGGCGGGCGCGGGTGGCCATGGCTCCGATCATCGACCATCCGGGGCGCGGGTCAAGCCCCGGGGGCCGTCTCCCGGCGCCGGCGGCGGTCGCCCCCTCCGGAGGAGCTGTGGTTCATGGAGGCGACGACGAGCAGGATCACGATGGCCAGGAGGTTCTTCACCGTGGGCTCCGGCCAGTGGACGCGGGCTGCGCCGTCCAGCCAGGCGGGGTCGGCGATGAAGACCACCAGCACGATGATCAGGCGGATCGCCATGGGCGCCGCCAGGAACCAGCCCAGCAGCACGCAGCCCCAGAAGCCCAGCGTGCCCAGCCCGATCGCGGCCCCGAAGTCCAGGACGTTCCAGGCGAGGGCCACCAGGGCGGGCGCGATGAGCAGGGCCAGCACCACCAGGGCCGCCACCATGGCGATCCCCGCGGTGAGCAGTGCCCCGAAGCCCAGTGCCATCAGCAGCCCGCGCATGTGGTCATCCTCCCCCGGCGTGCCGCGCCCGCCAACCGGGTCCGGACCGGGCCGTGCTCAGAGGATGTCCGGGTTGTCCGGCCCGCCCAGCCGGCCGTCCACGCCCAGGCGGCCGAACCGCGCCTGCGCCCCCCGCCAGTGCGCCTCCCGGATCATCGCCGTGATCACCTCGCGGCGCTCCTCGGCGCTCATCTCCTCCAGCTGCCGCACCTGTTCGGGGGACACCCGGATGGGACCCGCCTCGGCCAGGGCGCGCAGGGGGTCCTCCACCAGGGCCTCACGGAACCGCTCGTCCGCGATGGCGCGGACCCAGATGGACGGGGCGTCGGGATCACCGGTCATGCCGCCTCCTTCGCCAGCTCGGTCTGCAGGGGGGTGGGGAACCGCGGGCGCACCACCTGGCCGTCCAGCAGGGCGGTCAGGCGCTCCGCCGCCCGGGCGACCTGCGCCGCGCGCCGCTGCGGCACCTTCACCAGCAGCCGGGTCACGACGGCGCCGTCCGCCCGCTGCGCCCAGCCGCCCACCACGCGGCCGTCGACCCACACCGTGGGGCCCGCGTTGCCGTTGCGGTCGAACAGCGGGCCGGCGAACGCCCCGTGGTCCCCGAGCGTCCAGTCCCGCTCCTTCCAGCCCATGGTGGTGGGGTCCAGGGACGGCAGCAGCGCCACGCACGGCTCGGCGTCGTCCACGGGGTCCGTGTCATCGGGGTGCAGCCAGCCGGGGCCCGTGGCGGTCTCCACCGGCACCGCGCCCACGTCGCCGAGCGCCCGGGTGGTGCCGGCGGCGGTCCAGCCGGCCCACCAGCGGATGTCGGCGGTGGTGACGGGTCCGAACGCGCGCAGATAGCGGTCCAGCAGGTCGCGGGCCGCCTCCCGGGGGTCCATGCCGGCCAGCGCGCCGGGCAGCCAGTCGCCGGCCGCCGACCACGCGTACTCGCCGCTGGTCCACGTGCCCGCCGTGGGCCGCCCGCGGATGATGGCCCCGTCGAAGCCGAGGTTCTGGAGGATGCGGGAGTGGGCGCCCTGGGTGCCGGCGTAGGGCTTGCCGACCGCCAGGTGGAGCTTGGCGGTGAGCTCCGGGACGTGCCGGCCCAGCTCGCGCGCGCCGGCGGTGCCCAGCTCGTGGAGCGCCGCGATGGTGTGGGCGC